>NZ_PWAA01000065.1 GCF_003031585.1 Thalassobius sp. I31.1 | reverse complement strand
AGGCCGCTGGCGCTTGTGATCGTGCGCGCGGGTTCTTCGACTGTCCAGGCGTTGGGCCCTCTGCCGGTGGTTTTGCTATTGGCTACATTTGCCAACACCGGAGCGACCATCGAAAGCCCGGCGCCTCCTGCTGTGATTGTGTGGGTCGGTTCATTTGCTCCGTTGAACGGCTTCTGGGCATTCCGCATAGTAGCGATATGAGGGGTGATGATGCCAAGCGGTGCTGCGCCCCCGGGGCGTTTGATGAAGCTGTTCGCTGTGATGGTGGCCATAGGGCCCCGCAGATCTTGTCCGGTTGCCTCGGTGTTGAAGCGTGTCAGTGAGGGGGTGATAAGGCCGGTCTTGCCTCCGCCGCCTGCCACCACTGTGGGCATTGGGGCTTCGGGTGACTGACCTGTTGATTGCCCGAAATGGCGTAGAAGGGTTGGGCAGAACAGCGCTTTCTCGCCCCGGTTTGCTCCGGTGATGGTTTTGAAGGGCCCCGCCAGATCTTCAACCCGCCCGCCATGGGTCAGGTTCACCAGAAACGGGCGTTCCGCGTCCAGCACATAGCGCTTCATTCCGCGCGCCACCCGGGCCAGAGTGTTCGTCGCCAGGGGGCGTTTCGCCCGCAGTCCGAACTTGTCTTTGATGTCCTCGGACGTGTCGAAAATGGACGGGCAGGGCAGTGACCAGTCGATGCATTCCGCAGCGGTGCGCCACGGCAGGCGCTTGTTGCTCTTGACCTCTTTCGAATTTGGATCGCCATGTGTGGGCTGCGGCCAGACAATCGGCCGCCCATCCCGGCGGGCCACCATGAAGAACCGTTTGCGAATGGTCGGTGCCCCATAGTCGCAGCCGCGCAGTTCCTTCCATTGAACCTTGTATCCGCAGCCGCGCAGGCGCTTCACCCAGCTCTCAAACGTGATGCCGGCAAATTCCTTGATTGGCTGACCTGCTTCACACACAGGGCCCCATGTCAGGAACTCTTCGACGTTCTCCATCAGAATCACATCGGGTTTCACCTCTTCCGCCCATTTCACAACCACCCAAGCAAGATCCCGGATGTTGCGATCGCGCGGGGCACCGCCTTTGGCTTTGGAGAAATGCTTGCAATCCGGGCTGGCCCATAAAAGGCCAACGTGTCTGCCCATTGGCCAGTTCCTCGCGACGTTGATCCGCAGCCTTGTGGATTTCATCGAAAGATGGCGTGCCCTGAGTTTCATCGATCTGTTGACTGTAGATTTCCAAAACCGCCTCCACAGCGCCCTGATCGGTTGCATCCGCGAGTTCATTGGAAATGTTCTTCAGCAGCCCTGCGAAGTTGGCGATATCATCGGGCCGCGGATCTTCGGTAACATCTGACTGTTGCGGCTTCGGCTGTTCTTTTCTCGGGGCAGGTTTGCGCTCCTGCTTCTTTGGCGCCTCAGTTTGAGCCGGTGCGGTGTCCTGCTCAGGGGTCACATCCTCGGCTTCCCCGTCGATGGCGGCACCCTCAACATCCAGTCCACTCTCTGGGTTCATCGCGAAAGCCGCATAATCAGCTTTGGAACCGTCTGTCTCAAACGCATCACGAAATTCCACGCTGAGAGGGAGATATTTAGCCAGGGCGCGGATGGCGGTCTTTTTCGCCATTTCGTCTTCATGGGTCTTCCATGGGCTTTTGTCAGTATTGCCGAAGCGCTTTGCGGTCTGCCAGCCTTGGGACTGATCGCGCGTCTTCATTACCTTTGACCAAGGAAGTACGATGTAAGCGTGGCCATGGGCGTCAAGGCGGTGGATCTTCCGGGGCTCGGTCAGGCCGTGGCCTTTCCGTATCGCCGCAACGGCGAGCGTTACGCTGATAAGTTCCGAACCGTAGATAAGAATTGGCGCAGCACAAAAGATGTCACGCGCGGGCTATACAACGCTGATGCGCTGGGGGCTGACCCGGAGTTGCCGGTCGTAATCACCGAGGGCGAAATGGATTGCCTGTCCGTGATCCAGTCGGGCTTTGATCGATGCGTTTCTTTGCCTGATGGTTGGACAGAAAAGGGCAATAAGACCGAGGCGCTGATCGAGGAAGCCGAGCGGCTGCAGAACAGCCCATTTGTGATTGTGGCCGGCGACAATGACCGGGCAGGGGAAAGCTTGCCCAAGGCCGTCGCAAATCTGCTCAAAGGCCAAGATGTTCGATATGTCACTTGGCCGGATGGGTGCAAAGACGCCAACGATGTGTTGATGACCTATGGTGAAGGTGAGGTGGCGTCTTGCCTGAACAAGGCCACCCGTATTGATCCTCCTGGCGGCACGATTTCCGGTTTTTCAGACCTACCGCCTATGTCTCATCGTCGCGTGCTGCGGACCGGTAATAAGTCGGCTGACCAACGCTTTGCATTTGAGGTCGGCACCATGTCCGTGGGCACAGGCATTCCCGGTCACGGGAAATCCACCCTCATGACTTGGTTAACACATCACGTCACCCGGCATGAGAACGTCAGAGCGGGGTTGATCATGTTTGAAACCCACGCCCATAGCATTCGCGATCACCTCTCCCTGCTGTCAAAAGGGCGGGCGTTTGACGAACTTAGCGCACCCGAGCGGAAGGAAGCGGAGGCGGATCTCGATAGAAGGTTCCGGCTCGTTCACCTGACGTTCTCGGATGATACGGATCATCACTTGGGGTGGCTGGAAAGCATGGTTTACACCCTCGCGGTTCGTGAAGGCTGCAAGTTCATCCTGATTGATCCGTGGAATGAGCTCGAACACCTCCTGGAGCCGGGCGAAAACATGACCAATTATGTGAACTTCGCAACACGGCGGATCCGGCAGTGGGCCAAAGCCCTTGGTCGCTGGCTGGGGGATCAGATCGACGGCGGCGGTGCGGCCTCATGGCAAGCCGCTGCAATGGCATTTATCGGAACGATGGGCCTGACGGGCACCAATCTGGTGACACCAGATGGCGCAACCGGCGCAGGTCATATCATGACGCTGAATGATGCTGCCCTGATCGCGCGTCACCTCTCAACAGATGCGCGATACAACACAGCGCCCACGGGCGGCATTTCACTGCGAGACCTCATGGCAACACCGACATTCGCAGCGACGGGGAAGACAGTCGAGCATTCATGCCCCTCTGTTCTCAACGATTGGCTTCCGGATGGCGCAAGCCTGTCATGCAAGGGTGGCTTTGTGACGAAGGCAGACGCGCTGGGGGTCTATACACGCGCCGATGGCCGAGAGTTCGCTTTGGTCGTTGCGGACATGCCAGGGCCTGACACAAGCAACAAGCGATGGGCGGATGTCGCCTGGATAATTGAGCACTGCGAAAACGTCTAACTGATCTCAACCCGAAAACCTGAACCGACACACCCCGCCGCTGGCGGGCTTTTATATGGAGGACTCTATGAACCGTTTTGAGCGGGCATTTGCCCTGCTGGCTGTCCATGAGGGCGGCTATGTGAACCACCCCAAAGATCCGGGTGGTGCAACCAATAAAGGCGTGACACAGCGCACCTATAACAACTATCGGGCGCGGCTTGGGCTTTCCCCTCGGAATGTCCGGCAGGTCACAGATAACGAGGTCGCGGCAATCTATCAGGTGCAATACTGGGATGCGATCCACGCGGATAAGCTGCCTGAAGGCGTGGCCTATTGTGTCTTCGATGCTGCGGTAAACAGCGGCCCGGCCCGTGCTGTGCGCTGGCTGCAGAAAGAGATCGGCGCGACGATTGACGGCGTGATCGGTAATGAAACGCTCGCGCGCACGGTGCGTGCTGACGCGGCGGCGCTGATTGATCGCTATTGTGATCGTCGCCTGAGCTTCATGAAGCGTCTGCGTCATTGGCCGACCTTCCGCAACGGCTGGTCTGCGCGGGTCGTAGAAGTCCGGATGCAGGCAAAAAATTGGGCAGAAAAGCGGGAACCGGCAATCAGCACCATCGCGCCCCAGCCGAAAGCGGATGGCTCGTTGTCGTTCGTTGGGCGTCTGCTGTCTGCCCTGACTGTTCTCTTTGGAAAGGAGGCTGGGAATGAAAACCTATAAACGCGAGTTTGCGATAACTGTTGCTCTGTTCTGGGCCGGGTTTTGTATCTGGGGTGTTTATGATGCCCAGGCATTGCGGGTGGCTGAGTTTATCACTTGGCCGTGCCTTGCGCTGGCTGCGTCTGCGTTCGGTCTGGATGCGATTGCGAAACAGTTTGGTGGTCGCGGACCAGTCGTGGTAGAAGGGGCCACATGGCCCCTTCCTTTTGTAGGAATCAGAACTTAGCAATCAGTTCGTCATATGCGGCGCAAAGTTCTCCAAGTGTTTCTTCATCAGGCTCTCCGCCAGACGCGAGGGTTTCCTGAAGGCGCGGGGCAAGTTCCGCCATACTGCTAGCAAGTTCAGCGGCCATAGCGGGGTTCTCTTGCAGGCCAGCGGCTACCTCAACAGACTTTGATTGAAGTTCTTCCATAGTGCAGGAAGCAGTTGTTTCGTCATCTTCATTGCAGCCAGCAATGGCGATCACAGCGGCAAATGCCAGAATAAGTGGTGCTTTCATAGCGAATCCTAAACTTGGGATTAAAAACACCCTGGTTCTTATTTTAAACACATCTAGAACACAATAGTCAGGAGGTCCCATGCTCAAATTCATCCCCACCAAAGCGGCGATCTGGGCCGCTCTCAGTGCCATTGTGGCCTTCCTGCTTGCATGGATCCGTATTGACGCCAAACGGGACCAGCGGCGCGATACAGAGCGTGAAGTTTTGAAGGCGCGGCACGAAGCCATCCAGACGAAAAAGGAGATTGATCGTGAAACTGAACAGCAAACTGACGCTGACCTTGTTGACCGCCTTAGCCGTTAGCGGGTGCGTGAAGCCGGAAGGGGATTTCTGCGATATTGCGAAGCCTATCCGGTTTGAGCGTGAGGTGGCCGTTGTCGTTGTGCGTGAAGATCGCCAGGCGGCAGAAGTGATCGACAGCCAGAACCGTTACGGCGAACGCGTGTGCGGATGGTGAGTTAGGGTATGCTCTTTTGCCTGAAATTCCTTGCTTTGTTGGCTGGAATACCCCTTCTTGGGTGGGTTGCAGGTTCGAACCTTGCCGTGGTCACAAATAAATCAAATTACAAGTTGTAGAGAGTTAAAAAGGATGCAAGAAGGCGGTTTTTAATTGGATGAACGCAGAATTGGAGCCACAATCATGTCCAGAGGAGTGTTGTTTCTTACAGAGGGACGTTCAGGGTCGAATTGGCTCACCGACCTCACTAACAAGACAGGCTTGCTAGGTCACTGTGATGAATGGCTTTCAAAGAGTTTGTTGGGGAAACCTCGTCCGTCCGATAGAGCTTCTTTGGTTCAATCCTTGGTGACGAAGTCACGATCCGAAAACGGTTTCTTTTCGATAAAAGTTTTCCCTGCACATGCTCACTACATAACCCTGAAATATAAATTTGACGTACTGACGCACTTTTCGCGAAATTTTGACTGTCTTCTTGTGCGGTTAACTCGGAGAGACGTGGTGGCGCAGGCAATCTCGTTCGCCCGTAGCATACAATCCGGCCAATGGACGGTTCACCATGTGAAGTCTCGCGAAGTGGAATATGATTTTGATCTGATCTGCCATTGTTATTTTATGATTGCCCAATCAAATGCATTTTGGGATTCCTATCTGCAATTGCACGACTTGAAGTATCAACATTTTGTTTATGAAGATATGCTTGACACGCCGTTGCCTTTTCTGGAGTGCGTGGCTGATCATGCTCAAGTTGAAGTTAGATCTGTGCCGACCAGCAGGCACAAAGTTCAAAGAGACCAAGTCACTTCTGAGTGGCATGAAAGGTTTCGAAATGATCTGGAAACGAAAAATGTCGTCGCCTGTTCTGTCGCCATGGGGCAACCCACAAGGACTTTTGCAAATTTTGCACGTATGCTATCCGGGAACGTTTTGAAACCTTATCCATACATTTTTAATTAACCCGAACACGCTTTAGATGCACTTTGCTCCGCTCCTTACCAGTGTGCGTGGCTCATCATTTCCTAGATTGCCGCGTTTCACCTTAGCCGTGGTTGTTATGTATCAAGTCCGCAAGGCTGCGGAAGTGACCGACGGTCAGAACCATTATGGTGAACGGGTTGGTCCGGATGGGCCATCCCGAAGTACACCATTCTGACCTCCTGAAACCGGTTCCCGCAATGTGAACATATGAGTTTTTTGTGCAGGTCGCCCAAAGTTGCGGCCTCGCCAAAGATCTCAACAACCTCTTCATGTTTGAAGCTTCGGTAGTTTCCGCATTTATGATGGCAGTACACATAAAGCGTGAATCCGGGGCCTTTGGAGGCGGGGAGGTCTGGCTGGAACTTCATGGCGTGAACGTAATGAGAACACGCGCTGGGGTCAATTGGCCCTGTGCGGCGCTCAGGCCGCGATATTTGAAAGGTCGAGGGTGGCAAGCGAATGATGGCAGAAAAAGCCGTCGCTGTCCTGATAGGCAACCAGGCTGCCGTCTGCTTCGCGCGCTTCCTGAACCATTGAGTTCTTTTGTGGCCATGCCCAGCCGGTGGAGAATGCGTCCGCTACCTTGCAGGCCTGGCCGGGGGAAACTTTTGTAAATCCGCTCATGTCACTCTCCTCTGTTTGCTTATGTACATGTGGAGCACGTGCGGCGGATGTGAAGTCCTGATCTGACATTTTTTAAACTCTCTCGCCCCAATAGGGGCGGAGGTAAGCAGTGCTCTAACACTGCTCACCATGCAGCCATGTTGAATCAAAAGCTGCATCGACGTCCCGGTAGGATATCGCCGCCCGACACTCGCGAGTGTGAAAGCGGCTTATTCTGGAATCACTTGTAATGACAATGGAAAAAGTGCGCGCTGCCGCACCTGTCGCCCCATGGCTGGGCGGAAAGAAAGCTCTTCATAAAACACTGATCGAGCGGATCGATACGATCCCGCACAAGGCTTACATCGAACCTTTCGTCGGTATGGGCGGCGTGTTTCTGCGCCGGTCCTGGCGTCCGAGGCTCGAAGTTGCGAACGACCTGAACGGTGAGATCATCAACCTGTTCCGGATCCTGCAACGCCATTATCCGCAGCTGATGGAAGTGATGCGGTTTCAACTGGCATCGCGTCGGGAGTTTGAACGCCTGCGTTCTATCGATCCGACAACCCTGACGGATCTCGAACGCGCTGCGCGTTTCTTGTATCTGCAACGACTGGCCTTTGGTGGTCAGGTGAACGGGGTTTTTGGTGTCGCGCCGACCCATGGTCCGCGCTTCAGTCTGTCTCGTCTTGAACCAATCCTCGATGCTGCTCATGAACGCCTTGATGGTGTGGTCTTTGAAATGCTGGATTGGTCTGATCTGATCAATCGGTATGATACCGATCACGCGCTGTTCTATCTCGATCCGCCGTATTTCGGGGGCGAGAACGATTATGGCAAGGGTATGTTTGACCGTGATCAGTTCGCGAAAATGGCGGATCAGTTGGCCGGGATCAAAGGCGCATTCCTTCTCTCAATCAATGACACGCCAGAGATTCGGGAAACCTTTGCCGCGTTCCATATGGATGAGGTCCGCCTGAACTACTCGATCTCCAAAGGGGGCGGAACGGAAGCGCGGGAACTGATCATCTCGAACCGCGAGGTCAGGACGTCTTTGCTGTAATTTACGAAGTGCTCTCCGGTTCACTGAACCTACGTGAACCGGAACATATGGCGAAAACGTCAATTCGGCTTTTAAATAAAGCGTTCTGTTTCAGGGATTTCAATGTATTGCGCGGGGAACGCTTTGTTTACACCGAAGACGGCGCAGGTTCCGCTTCGCCGGTCAAAGCGGACACCGACCCTTCCCTCAGTCGGATGCCTGTGCACGTCAGCAATGGGCAGATAGTGACATTTGCAAAGTCGTGGGGACAGCCCATAGCAGACCTTATTGCAACAGGCGGCATAGGGAGGCGAAAGGCGCTTGATCAAGTGGTCTCAAAAGATGAGTATGACCACAGAAGGCGCACTACATGGGATGTGTCGGAGGAGAGCAATCAAGTGTTTCTACGAGAACCCCGCGCAGTGTTTGTTGGAACAACTAATAGCTCTGATGAAACACCTGACCTGCAATCGTATGTTGAACTGAGCAATCAATTTCGCAGCCAAACAGCGTCTGCTGCGGCATTTAAAATACGAACCCTACCTACCGACGATAGACATTTGGCCTACGCCAAGAGGCAATTCATTCCAAACGCCTGCGGTATTGAGTTCTCTGTAAGTCTGCGAGGCGGCGTTTTAGAGCAGTATAAAACTCATACTTTAGGCTCTCTTGCAGAAGACGGCATCTCTAAAGAAATAGCTTCACGCCGAAGTGGCTTCGGTTCGGAAAATTATAGCATTCGGGACACGTTTTTGAATCGAACTCTGTTTGATGATTTAACGCTATTCTCTCACATTTGCGTTGTTTCAGGGTTCCTCGCTCAGCAGGGAAACTTCTTGCCGCGATCCTATGACGCGGAAACCTCCACGCGCAGCACCCCATTATATAGAAATTTTCCAATTTATGTAAGTATGAAAGACTTCCAGCCCGAACGCTTCTCTCTAGAGCAACTCGATCTAGCTGAGACAATCACTTTTATCCTCAAAGCCTCCGAGAACGGCAACCTTACAGAGCTTAACCCGTTTATAAGGGGCCTTAATTACCTTATTAGGGCACTCTCGCATCATTACAACTCTGCCTCTACCTTGTTATGGGCCATATCGGCTATTGAATGCTTCCTTACGGATCCCTCTGAGCGATCGACAACGGCGCTGCTAACTGGCCGGCTAAAGGCGCTATTAGAAGGCGAAAATGCAGATAATGCCGTAGGTGAGTTCCGCAAATTGTATAAATTTCGAAGTAGTTTTCTTCATGGAGCGCAAGACATACCCATCTGGCTTGGCGAAGCGCTTACTTTTCCTAAAGGCCTTCGAAAGCCAGAACAAATGCTTGGCACCTGGAAAGAAAGCTCGACTGCTACCGCAATCGCCTTAAAGGTCGCTCAAAAGATGGTCCAGCGTCGAATGGTAAAACTAGAATGGGAAACTCGCCTCCGGTCTTAGTTGGACTAGACCTGCCTTGATCGCATCTGGACTAAACACAATGAATCAGACTGTAAATTGATCGGATAGACACCCGGTCTCGGTACGGAGGCGGACATCCGTCAAAGGTGTAGCGAAGGTCAGCTATCCGTCAGAGGTGCAGATGACCAATGTCTGCTCCGGGCTGGGAGTAGTCACTCCGTGTGAAGAACCGGTCGCTTTGCAAAGAACCGCTTTCAGCGCGAAGCTGGCATCCGAAAGGGAGGGGGGCAACCGACCTGAAAAAGTTGTCAACACGCAAGGTAAGTCCTTGTTCTATATAACCACTGCTTTTGCCAATCCTTCGTTGTAACGGATTGGAAAACAAGCATTCTACATACACCTCGCGGGAATGCTAGGACGAGAGGCGTTTAAGCCATTCCCACTCTTCGTATTTGTCGCCAGATTGTTTTATGTGGGTGTATCGCTGAAGCGAGGACCATGAGCGATGTCCGGATACGGCGGCGACTTGCGGAATTGAAAGTCCGGTTTCGAATAATCGGGACACGCCTTCGTGGCGCAGGTCGTGAAATCTCAGGTCTTCAATTTCCAGAAATTTACATGCCCTCGTGAACGCGGCGCTGATGGTGTCACTGTTAAAAGGGAAGACCATATCTTTCTTGCGTGGCATTGCGAGCGCGATTTTCAATGCCGGATCAGGTAGATCGCACCAGACATCGTTTCCGACCTTGTCGCCGGGGTGCTTCATGTCTGTGATGAACACCCGGCCGTGCTCCGTGTCGAGTCCATCCCATGCAACCCTTGTGATCTCTTCCTGACGTCGTGTCGAGAATAGGGCGAAGCCCACAATCATGTGCATTGGAAGTGAGCTGGGCCTGTGGGCGTGCTTGTCTTTAAAGAGGGTTAGCAAGGCGTCCAGTTCAGCCAATGTCGGGCGACGATCTCGGTTGCGTCCTTTCCCTGTGATGCCAAGGCGATTGCACACCACAAAGGCATCTTTCATGGCTTGTTGATTCAGTTCCATTCCCCATGCAGGGCGCGCCAGAGCAAATACTGCGCCCAGATGTGACAGGTAGTTGCTGACAGTTGATGGCGTCCGGTTCGTTCCAATTTCTTTTGCAAAGGCTACAATATCATGGCTCTGGATGTCGGCACAGTCCATGTCTGCGATGTCATGTTCAAGGATTGAGCGCAGCACTTGTGCTTTTGTCCGCCCGATTTCTTTGATGCTTTCGCGCGTATAGCGTTCTATTGCATCGGCTAAAGTGCGCCCGCGATTACGGATCGTTGTCAAATCATCGCCTGCTGCGTTGATTTCGTTCATTCGTTTTTTCAACCAGGCATTGGCTGCGCTCTTTCGGTCGAAGCTTCGGGCTTCCCGGTGCGCCCATTTCCCTTTTCTTTTGATGCCGATCTGTGCGAGATAAGCGACAGAGCCGTCTTTGCGTTTGCGTTCAGTTATGTGGGCCATGGCGGAACAACTTCATGATGATTCGGAACAACTTTTGTTGTTCCAATAGCATGAAATGGGCAAAAACAAGCCAAAAATAGAACAACACGGGCAAGCTGAATAATGTATGGATCTGATAATAACTTAATGAAATCAGATATTTGCAGGAATGCAAGGTTGAGCGTTGCACCGATGATGGAATGGACGGACCGTCATTGCCGGTATCTGCATCGGTTGATGTCGCGTGAAACGCTGTTGTTTACCGAAATGGTGACTTCGCCCGCGCTTGTACGGGGGGGGGCTTTGCATTTGCTGGACTTCTCACCTGAAGAACATCCGGTTGCGGTGCAGCTGGGTGGTTCAGACCCGATGGAACTGGCAGCAGCGGCGAGGATCTGTGAAGAGCATGGCTATGATGAGGTAAACCTCAACTGTGGTTGCCCCTCGGATCGTGTGCAGAGCGGGGCCTTTGGCGCAGTTCTGATGAAATCGCCGGAACTGGTTGCAGATTGTGTGACTGCAATGCGCGAGGCTGTTGATCTGCCTGTGACCCTGAAATGCCGCATTGGTGTGGATGATCAGGTGCCCCGTGACATCCTGCCGGATTTCCTCGAGAAAATCAGTGCTGCGGGCTGCACCCGGGTGACGATCCATGCGCGTATGGCCTGGTTGCAGGGGCTGTCGCCCAAGGAAAACCGGGATATTCCGCCGCTGGATTATGATCTGGTGTTTGATATGAAACAGGCCTTCCCGGATCTGCATATCTCCCTGAACGGTGGTGTCCAGGATCTTGATACGGCGGTTGAGTTGCTTGATCGCGGGTTGGACGGTGTGATGATCGGGCGGTCAGCCTATCACAATCCGTCTGACGTTTTGCTTGAGGCGGATCAACGCATTTACGGTGCAGATACACCTGCGAAAACCCCGGCAACCGTGGTGCATGACATGTTGCCCTATATTGAAAACCATCTGGCAACAGGCGGCAAGCTGCATCAGATCACCCGCCATATGCTGGGTCTGTTTGCCGGACGTCCCGGTGCGCGGCTCTGGCGGCGCTATCTGTCGGAAAATGCGCATCAAAGCGGGGCGGGGGCGGATGTTGTTCTGGCGGCGCTGCAACAATTGCCACCGCCGGAGGACGTGTAATGCCCGAACTCTCAGCACTCTTACCGATGGTGGCGCTTCTTATTGTGATCGGCGCTTTTGCAGGCGTGCTGGCAGGCATGTTGGGTGTCGGCGGCGGCATCGTCCTGGTGCCCGCGTTTTTCTATGCCTTCAGCGTGCTCGGTTACGGTGGCGACAACTTGTTTCAGGTCTGTCTTGCGACGTCATTGGCGACGATCATTGTGACGTCGCTGCGCTCGGTCGCATCGCACAATAAAAAGGGCGCGGTTGATTGGGATATCCTGAAAACCTGGCTGCCGGGCATTGTCATTGGTGCGGTTTTCGGCGTGATGCTGGCGACGTCTTTGCGGTCTTCCACCTTGCAAGGCATCTTCGGTATTCTTGCCATGATCGTTGGTCTTTATATGGCGTTTGGTCGGTCTGAATGGCGTTTGGGCGATGCGATGCCAACAGGTATCCTGCGTATGATCTTATCGCCCATTCTGGGTTTTCTTTCCGTCCTGATGGGCATTGGTGGCGGGTCATTTGGCGTGCCGGTCATGAGCCTCTATAACACGCCGATCCACCGCGCCGTTGCCACGGCGGCGGGCTTTGGCGTGATTATTGCCGTGCCTTCTGTCATTGGTTTCCTGATCTCAAACCCGGTTGATACGCCGCCCTGGACCCTGGGTGCGGTGAACGTCCCGGCGTTTTTCCTGATCATTGCAATGACTTTGATAACAACACCTTATGGCGTGAAGCTTGCCCATGCGATGGATCCGAAACCTTTGAAGCGGGCGTTTGGTGTTTTCCTGTTGCTGGTGGCGCTGAACATGCTGCGAAAGGCCATGGGATGGTGAACCTGCGGGAAGAATACGCGCGCACGGGGTTTATAAAATTCCCGCGTGATGAACGCTTGCTGACCTGGCTCAAACACGCTGGACCTGCGGCTCTGGCCGCCTCCCGCGATGAGGCCGAGCGCGAAGCCTGGCTGGATTGCGAAGGTACCTGGTTCATTGGTGTGGATGCGCTGAAGAATGATGAATTGGGGGCGATTAACGGCTCAGGCCCGCTGACCTGTGATGCGATGGATTTCCTTGCGGATCTCAACCAGACACGGCCTTTGCATAAGGGGCAGGTTTCCGTCGTCTGGCCCGGTTATCCGCGCCCGCGTAAGGGCGAGTCTGAGGCTGCGCTTGGCTATCGCCGAAACCGCGATGCGGCCCACCTTGATGGTCTGCGCCCCGATCCGGAAACCCGGGCCCGCCGCATCGAAGAACCGCACGCCTGGGTGCTGGGCATCCCGGTGAATGACGCGCCGGAAGGGGCAAGCCCGCTGGTGATCTGGCCCGGCAGTCATGTGATCATGCGCGATGCGCTGCTGCGTTTACTGGCAGATGTTGCGCCGGAGGATATGGACAAAATCGACGTCACGGCAATCTATCAGGCGGCCCGCAAACAGGTGTTTGAAACCTGTGAGCGCGTGGAAATCACCGCACAACCGGGTGAGGCTTATCTGATGCATCGCCATATGTTGCACGGTGTTGCGCCCTGGCGTGACGGGGTGGAGAGCGGCCCGGATGGACGTGCGATCATCTACTTCCGCCCCGAATGCGCGGGCGGTGTGGCCGAATGGATAGATCCCCGACACGTATAGGGGCAGGTGGCGCAGGTTTCACTGCACAAGTGTTTTTCGGTTCTTCTGGTGTCGCTGCAAAAGGTGTTTCAAGCGGGCGTTCTTGCTGTGAAAAGGCCGCGCGGGGGGGATATGTGACGGACGCGTTCTTCGGGATATTCAGCGCAGCGTGAACATGATCACGATCCGCGGGTTTCAACGCCTGCAGGGCCAGCTTGCCGGGGTAAAAGCTTTCGGTCAGCGCGCCATTTGACACAAGGATCTGATGCGTATCACACAGAATATGAAAATAGGTCACGGATCCGGTTGGGACGGGGCGCGTGATCCCTGGATAACCAACAAGTTTGAGGGCCGGTACGAGGATCTCGGGGTGGCCAAAATACGTTGCGCGATTTTTGATCGTATGAGAACGCGGTGTTGTGGCGAGACATACAGATCAGATCCGGGCATCTGTGCCCCGGCCTGGATGCAGATCGGGGCCAGGCCTTGTGTCGCCCGGATGTCGGCGGCGGTTATGGTTTTCGATCCGACCCATTTGACCAGGTGGAATTTTCCATCATATCCGTAAACGGCGTCCTGCAGGGTCAGGTCTTCGACCTTCACAAGTCCACGGCGTGTTGTGATGTCTGTTCCGCGCTGAAAGCAGGCAATGCCTTCGGCTTTTTCAAATGTTGTATAACTGATGGTCTGGCCAGTTGGCAGAGTGATCTCTCCGCGCCTCAGATCGTAGGTTCCGCCGGCCACCACGGTAAATGTGCCGTGGGTTCTGTCGTCGACGAAGGTGCCTGCAGGCAGGACCATGGTATCTGTCCCGGAGTTGCCGGTGAGACTGCCCGTAATATCGGTATTCAGCAGTGTGATCCTGTCGTTACCGCCGCCTAAGGACAGGCTGCCAAAGGTGGAACCCGTAGCGATCACAGTATCATTGCCGGTATTTGTACCGAGACTGGAGACGGTGCTGTTGGTGAATTCAAGCTGATCTTCACCCACCCCCATCAAGATGGAATTCAGCGTCGCATCATCGGCCACCAGTGTATCATCCCCGGCATGCGCCCGGATATCACCGCTGACGGTACTACTGGTGATGGTGATATGGTCGTTACTGCTGCGGGCGGAAATATTGTCAACCGGTGACCCCACAGAACTGCCATTGTTCGAGCCTGTGTCATTGATAACAGTGATCACGTCAATTTGACTGCTACCAACAATGTTAACCACTGTTATTCCGATCACTACACATCTTAATACCTGGTGTGTTTTGTCGGAACCTGAAGCTCAGATCAACCCCTGAGCGTAAAATGCCGCTGGTGGGTCCGAATCCGGGGAGTGCAGGCAATCGAACAAAGGTTCAGCGCTTAAGCCTTGCAGCGCGCCCACCACGACGGGCCGGTTTCATCTGCTTCACACGTTCGGGCAGGGCGGTCATAATATCGCGGCGTTCATCTGTTTCCATGGCGGACCAGTCTCGGATTTCATCAATGGAACGTCCACAGCCGGTGCACAGCCGGGTTTTCGGCTGGATCACACAGATATTCACGCAAGGCGATTCAATTTCGTCCCGGTTCCAGACCTCTGATCCGTGTTTGTTGCTCATGGCCGTTCCTTACAGATGGCGCTTACGATCCAGCGCTTGCTGTAAGATAACCCCGGCGGCGACGTAATCAATGACTTCGGAGCGACGTTTGCGTGATGTATCCGCCGCAATCAGCACACGTTCGGCCTCAACGGTAGACAGGCGTTCATCCTGAAAGCCAATTGGCAGGTCGGTCAGGCCTGTCAGATTGCGGGCAAACGCGCGGGTGGCCTGACAGCGCGGGCCTTCCGTGCCATCCATATTCAGAGGCAGGCCCAGGATAAAACCGCCGATCTCTTTCGCGCCGGAAATTTCCAGAAGCTTTGCCGCATCAATGCCGAATTTCTTACGCTTGATGGTTTCCAGCGGGCTGGAGATCGTCAGCAGCCGGTCAGAAACCGCAAGCCCGATGGTTTTTGTGCCCAGATCAAGGCCCATAATCGCACGATCCCGGGGCAGGGCGGCAAAGAAATCAGACAGGTCTTCACAGATCATTGGTTTGCCTCCGGGGCGTTTTCAAGTTGGGCTTCGGCCTGGTCAAACATCGCAAGTGCGTCGGAATTTCCCGCAAAAACCTCGCGTGCTTCTGCCAGCACCGCGCGCGCGCCGTCGGTATCTCCAAGAACTGCGCGGCCTACGATCAGCTGTGCCCATTCCTGTGCGCTGCCACCTTCCTCTGCCAGACGCTGGCCAAGGCTGGCAACCATGCCTTCAATCATCGCGCGGCGGTCTTCTGGCGTCATCTCAGATGCTGCATCAATCGCCGCCTGATCCGGGCCACGCAAAGGCGCAGCCCCTTCCGGCGGCAACTCGTAACGTACACCGGCCGCCTGTGAGGCCTGCATGATCTGGCTGCGGATCGCCGGCACCCAGAGATCGTCGGGCTGGCTTTCCTCAAGCAGGCGTCGCCAGGTTTCAAACCCCACATCCGCCCGCCCGATCTGGGCCAGCATCAGTCCGATGTAGAAACGCGCGGTCCCATTGCGAGGATCCCGTTCCAGTGCCTGACGCAGCACGTCTTCGGCCTCGGGCGAGACATAGCTGTTCGCAGCCAGGATCATCAGATCGGCCTGATCGGCATAGTGCTGGGCTGTGGCCTGATCCCCCAGAATACGGATCACCTGGGCCTGGGCCTGTGACGCAGGTTCAAAACGACCAAGACGGGCTTCATTTGCCACCAGCAACTGATACCCGCGCAAATCATCGGGGCGCGATGCCAGCGCCTGGCGCAATTGTTCAATCAGGGCGACATCTTCGGGCAGCTGTTGATAGGGGTTTTCCGGCGCTACAGAAACGGCCTCTGCCTGAGAAGGCCGGTTCTGGCGCAGGTCTTCTGCGGCCTGATAGCGTGCGACCAGGGGCTGATCCTGCACGCCGGGGGCGCCATAGGACAGATACATGCCAAAACCCGTGCCGGCGATTGTCAGCACAACAAGCCCCGCAACCAGGGGCCGGGCAGGGCGGGCGATGGCGTCTTCAGCCTGGGCGTGGCGTTTGTCTGCCTCCAGCAGGCGGCGGGAAATCTCAACCCGTGCGCTGGCGACTTCTTCGGCAGTGATCACGGCGCGCGCCACATCTTTGTCCAGCGCCGCCAGCTGGGCGCGGTAAAAATCCACATCACTATGGGCCTGCGCATCACTTTCCGCCGCGCCACGCAACAGGGGCAGGGCGATAAAAAGTGTGCTTATGGTAATCAGAAGGACAGCGGCCAGCCAGAACATCAGGTTTCCTTTGCAAAAGATGCCTTGCTCCCATGTAACCTGCCTTGCCCGTAATCAAAAGGGGGCAGGTGTTTTGTCGCAGTCAGGACGGGTAAAGTGGCGGTTTGATATGATTTGCGACAGTTATGTCGCGGTTATGTCGCAATATGTGGTGAATCTGCCGCTGGCAGTTGCGGGGGATTTCGCGCAAAATTGCATCAGAAAGCCAAGGGACCCCAGACCACTGGTGTGTCCGCATTTACCGATTCAACGCATGAGGATCTGCTGATGAAGCGTTATTCCCTGTTTGCCATTGCCCGTGAAGCTGCACGCTATCACCAGGGCTGGGAAAAGGCCTGGGCCAGCCCTGAGCCGAAGAAAAAATATGATGTGGTGATCGTTGGTGCGGGCGGTCATGGCCTGGCAACGGCGTTTTACCTTGGCAAGAATTTCGGCATCACCAATGTGGCGATCATCGAAAAAGGCTGGCTGGGCGGTGGGAACACCGGGCGGAATACGACCATCATCCGGTCGAACTATCTGCAGGATCCGTCCGCTGCGATCTATGAAAAGGCCCGCAGCCTGTATGAGACCATGTCTCAGGATCTGAACTACAACGTCATGTTCTCACCACGTGGTGTGATGATGCTGGCCCAGACCGAAGCAGAGATCCGCGGTTACAAACGCACGGCACAAGCCAACGCTTACCAGGGTGTTGCGACTGAATTTATCGGCCCTGAGCGTGTGAAAGAACTTTGCCCGATCATCCGTATCGATGGCCCGCGTTACCCTGTGTTGGGTGCGCTCTGGCAGGAACGCGGCGGCACGGCGCGCCACGATGCTGTGGCCTGGGGCTATGCCCGTGCCTGTTCCGACATGGGCATGGACATCATCCAGCAATGTGAAGTCACAGGTGTCACGCGCGAAGGTGGCAAAGTCACCGGCGTTGAGACAACCAAAGGTCACATCGGCTGTAACAAGCTGGCCTCTGTTGTGGCGGGCAATTCCGGTCACATGGCGAATATGGCGGGCTTCCAGCTGCCAATGGAATCTGTGGCCCTGCAAGCGCTTGTGTCTGAGCCGATCAAACCCTGCATGGATGTGGTTGTGATGGCGAACACTGTGCACGGCTATATGTCCCAGTCCGACAAAGGCGAGATGGTCATCGGTGGCGGTACAGATGCGTTTAACAACTACACCCAACGTGGTTCTTTCCACCATATTGAGGAAACCGTGCGCGCCCTGATCGAAACCTTCCCGATGGTGTCACGCCTGAAGATGCTGCGTCAGTGGGGCGGGATCGTGGATGTGACCGGTGACCGCTCGCCAATCATCTCAAAAACCCCTGTGGGTAATATGTTTATCAATGGCGGCTGGGGCACCGGCGGCTTTAAGTCGATCCCGGGCTCCGGCTGGGCGATGGCAGAACTGGTGGCCAAAGGCGAACCTGGTCCGCTGGCCGCTGAGTTCGGCCTCGATCGTTTCACCCAGGGCCGCTTTATTGACGAGAGCGTGGCAGCCGGGGTGGCTCACTGATGTCTGTTGTACCAGTCGTCGGCTTCCTCAGCGTTGCTAAAGAGCTCGTCTTCAAGTTCCCCTTGAAGCATTTTGGAGGGCACGGAAGAAAGAGACTTCTCTCTGACAATTTCCTTTGCGGCACTTTCCAAGGCAGCCGCAGAAGGGTCTTTGGGGGCGGAGTCACTAATTTCGATTGCTTTACGCCAAGTGAAATCCGCGGCGGTTTCATCGCGGGCGTGTCGCGCAACTTCTTCAGTGGTTGTCTGCAGCTCGTGTTCCAGATGGGCACGGCGGTTCGGGCCAAGTCGTTCCATAATTCTAATCCTGATCATCTATGTACCGTCAATGTAGCTGGTCCCGATCAATATTCAATGTCAGGAGCACAAACATGCTGATCCTTGATTGCCCCTGCTGCGGCGTACGTGGCGAAGAAACTGAATTCCATGGCGGTGGCGAAGCCCACCTGAAACGCTTTGGGCCTGGCTCATCTGACGCGGAATTCGAAACATATCTCTTCACGCGGGAAAACCCGAAGGGTGTGAATTTTGAACGCTGGCGCCATGCCAATGGCTGCGGCAAGTGGTTCCACGCGGCCCGCTGCACCATGACGCTGGAAGTTTTCGCAACCTACAGCGCCCAGACCTATGAGCCTCCGGCAGATGTGATTGCCGCGATCAAAGCCAAACGACCAGAGTGGGAGATGCCCGCATGAGCACCCGTCTGCAATCTCAGGGCCGTCTGATTGACCGCTCTGAAAGCCGCACTTTTACCTTTAACGGCAAGACCTTCACGGGTTTCAAAGGCGACACCCTGGCGTCAGCGCTTCTGGCGAATGACCAGATGCTGGTGGGCCGGTCTTTCAAATATCACCGTCCGCGTGGCATCGTCGCCGCAGGCCCGGAAGAGCCCAACGCATTGGTGAACATGGGTGAAGGTTCAAAGTTTGAACCAAACCAGCGTGTGACTACAACGGAACTGTTTGACGGTTTGACCGCGCGTTCCCAGAACCACTGGCCAAGCCTTGAATTCGACGTGGGTGTTGCCAACAACTATGCCGCGCGTTTCCTGCCGGCTGGCTTCTACTATAAAACCTTCATGTTCCCGCGGTTCGCCTGGAAACATGTGTTTGAACCGATCGTGCGCCAGTCCGCTGGTCTGGGTGCTGCGCCGAAGGAAATCGACGCGGATAAATACGAACATTTCTACGCCTATGTGGATGTTCTGGTTGTCGGCGGCGGTATCGCCGGTCTGCAATCTGCGAAAGCGGCGGCTGAGTCCGGTGCGAAAGTTCTGCTGGTTGAGCAGACCGCTGACTTCGGTGGCCGTGCGGTTGTTGACGGTGCGCAGATCGACGGCACAGATGCGGAGACCTGGGTTGCTGAAACTCTGGCCGCACTGAAAGCCATGGACAATGTCACCATCCGGACCCGTATGATGGGCGCTGGTGTTTATGACCATGGCTATGCCCTGGGCTATGAACGTGTGACCGATCACGCCCCAACCATGGATGGTCCGCGTCACCGCCTGTGGCGCATCCGTGCGAAACAGATCGTGACCGCAACCGGCGCGATTGAACGCCCGCTGTCTTTCGCAGGCAACGACATTCCCGGCGTGATGCTGGCGGCGTCCATGCGCGATTATCTGGTAAACTGGGGCGTAACCCCTGGCCAGAAAACCGTGCTGGTGACCAACAATGACGATGGCTATCGCACCGCGATTGCGTTGAAAGACGCAGGTCTTGATGTGCCCGTGATCGTTGATGCGCGTGCAGAGGCAAACGGCACATTGCCAGCCAAAGCGCGTGACATGGGCATCCGTGTCGAGACCGGCAAGGCGATTGCCAAGGTCAAAGGCGGCAAGCGCGTAACTGGTGTCGAGATTTCCCTGATGGAAGGGGAAGGCGGCGCACGTGAGGAAATCAAATGTGATGCGGTTGCCATGTCCGGCGGCTGGTCGCCAGTGGTGCACCTCTGGTCCCATTGTGGCGGCAAGCTGAACTGGAACGCCGATCAGTCCTGGTTTGCGCCAGACCCTGCGCGTCCGCCGCTTGGCGACAATGGCGAAGGTTTTGTGATCACCTCTGGTATCTCCTCCGGTGCGCTCGACACACCTGAGGTTCTGGAAAACGCCCATGAGGCCGGTAAAGCCGCGGCGATTGCCGCTGGTTTCACCGCAACAAATAATGCGGCGCCAAAAGCCGAAGCAACACCAGAAGAAATCATGGCACCCGTCTGGATCATGCCACGCAAGGCGACCCATGCTCAGCGCATGAAGTCCTGGCTTGATTTCCAGAACGATGTGAAAGTGTCTGACGTACAGCTTGCAGCCCGTGAGGGCTATGAGAGCGTTGAGCACACCAAACGTTACACCACACTTGGCATGGCCACGGATCAGGGCAAACTGTCCAACATTAACGGTCTGGCGATCCTGGCTGACAGCCTTGGCAAGGAAATCCCGCAGGTTGGCACAACCACCTTCCGTCCGCCTTATCACCCGATTTCCATGGGTGCGATTGGTGGCGAAGCCCGTGGCGAAACCTTCCAGCCCCTGCGTCGCACCCCGATGCATGCCTGGCATGAAGAACAGGGCGCCTATATGGAACCTGTTGGTCACTGGCGCCGCCCTTACACCTATCCGCGCGGGGCAGAGACCCACGCAGAGGCGGTGAAACGCGAAATCCTGAACACCCGCACAAATGTGGGTCTGCTGGATGCGTCAACCCTGGGTAAGCTGATCGTCAAAGGCCCGGATGCGGGTAAATTCCTCGACATGATGTATACCAACATGATGTCCACCCTGAAGATCGGCAAATGTCGCTATGGTCTGATGTGTTCTGAAAACGGCTTCCTGTCTGACGATGGTGTGGTTGCCCGCATTGATGAAGACACATGGCTGTGCCACACGACCTCTGGCGGTGCGGATCGTATCCACGGCTGGATGGAAGAATGGCTGCAGACCGAATGGTGGGACTGGAAAGTTCACGTGGCGAATGTGACCGAACAGCTGGCGCAGGTTGCCGTTGTTGGCCCGAACGCCCGTAAAGTTCTGGAAAAGCTGGGTGGCATGGATGTGTCCAAAGAAACCCTGCCGTTCATGGAATGGAAAGATGGTCAGATTGGTGGGTTTGACTGCCGCGCCTACCGGATCTCGTTCTCGGGTGAGCTGTCCTATGAAATCGCTGTCCCTGCCAGCCAGGGCCGTGCTTTCTGGGATGCGCTTCTGGAAGCAGGCGAAGAATTCGGCATCATGCCTTACGGGACTGAGGGCCTGCATGTGATGCGTGCTGAAAAAGGCTTCATCATGATTGGTGATGAAACCGACGGCACGATCATCCCGCAGGATCTGGGTCTGCACTGGGCCTTGTCCAAGAAGAAAGAAGACTATCTGGGCAAACGTGCGCAGCAACGGTCTTTCATGGACAACCCGGACCGCTGGCAGCTGGTGGGTCTGGAAACCCTTGATGGTTCTGTTCTGCCGGATGGCGCTTATGCGATTACCGAGGGCGTGAACGCCAATGGTCAGCGCAATATGGAAGGTCGTGTGACTTCGACTTACTATTCACCGACGCTGGATCGTGGCATTGCCTTGGGTCTGATCCACAATGGTCCGTCCCGTATGGGTGAGACCGTGAAGTTCGGCCTGGTTGACGGTGAAACCATGGTGGAAACACGTATCGTTGATGCGGTGTTCTATGACAAAGAAGGGGAGAAGCAGAATGTCTGAAGCGATTAAAGCAACATCTGCACTGGAAGGCTTCGCCTCAACTGGCTTTGCATCCGTACGCGAAGCAGGCCTGACCGGCATGATCACCCTGCGCGGTGATCTGGCGGACAAAGCCCTGATCAAAGCGGTGAAAGATGCAACTGGCGCAGCCATGCCAGAGCAGCGCAAAATCACCACAGGCACATCCGGCAAAGTTGCATGGATGAGCCCGGATGAACTTTTGCTGGTCGTGGATCACGCCCAGGCACCAGGGGTCGTTGATGCGCTGTCCACAGCTCTGAAAGATCAGTTCGCCATGGCGGTGAACGTGTCTGATGCGCGTGTGATGTTTGAAGTCTCGGGCGAGGGCGCTGCCCCGCGCGAAGTGCTTGCGAAACTGGCACCGGTTGATCTGGCAACAGAATCCTTCGGTGTCGGTGATGTGCGCCGCACACGCCTTGCCCAGGTCGCCGGTGCCTTCTGGGTCGAAGAAGACGGTGCCTTCCGCGTCGTCGCCTTCCGGTCTGTCGCGCAATACGTTGGTGATCTGCTGGCACAGGCGGCAGAAACAGGTTCC
The DNA here is from genome assembly GCF_003031585.1 of Thalassobius sp. I31.1. GTDB lineage: Bacteria > Pseudomonadota > Alphaproteobacteria > Rhodobacterales > Rhodobacteraceae > Halocynthiibacter. The sequence continues at coordinate 123,936 of NZ_PWAA01000065.1, read as the reverse complement.
GCCCCGGAATACCTCTGATCCAAACCCCATAAATTCTGAAAACCCGGGCTGTTACGGCCCGGGTTTTTCTGTATCTGTATTCCCGTATTGAAAGGGATATTATGACAGATTCTATTTCCGATTTCCCACAATTCAGAGGGGTTTAATCGGTTTTTTCAATGGCGAAAGCAACCTTGTCAGTTCACGCCTGAAAGCCCGGACCTGCCTGAACTGGCTTGCGGAAAAATAAGGGTATGGCGCAGGAAAATACCGCATAAAAACAGTTGTTTCACAAGGAAAACTGTGATGAGTTCACCATCTGAGGATGCGATGCATTTATATGATTATCTTGAAAATCACATAATTATTACCATATGTAATGAGTAAATGAATGAGAAGGCAGATTTTATGAAAAAATTACTTTTGGTTGCAGCATCATTGATGAGTTTTGCAGGTGCAGCGCAGGCCGAACGGCTGGTATGCCATTTTCCCGAAGACAACCGTGCAAGAGGCTGGGTGAAGCCAGTGGTCATTTTTGACGTCGAGGCGGACGGTTCGGTGATTGTCGCTGATGACGTGCTGATGAACTATGGTGACGGGCCGACACAGGCGAATGTGCGTACCAATAGTGCCCGCCGTCTGACCGTGACCTGGGATGTCGATACGCAGGACCGGCTGGGGCAGCGTTCCCGCCTGCGCTATTCTGCGTTTATCAAACGCCCGTCACTGGAAGCACGTATTCAGATGACACCGCGCGGATATAATTCCCTGCCAGGGGTCAGTGGCCAGTGTCAGCGCGAAGACTGATATACAAAAAGTGTAAAAAGGAACTTTGATATGAAGAACATGAAGCAGATCTGTCTTGCAGCCGCCGCCGCGCTGGCGGTGTCGGTTTCGGCCGCTCACGCTGAACGCCTGACCTGCGAATTCGAAGAAGACGCGGCAGGCGGCTGGGTGCCACCGGTCATGGTTTTTGATGTGCTTGAAAGTGGTGAGGTTGTCGTCGCAGACGCACTGATCATGCATTTCAACGAGGAACCGTTGACATCACGGGTGCGCACGAACAATGCCCGCCGCCTGACGGTGACCTGGGATCTGGATGCACAGGACCCTTCGGGCAACCGTTCGCGCATGCGCTATTCTGCCTTTATTGAACGCCCTTCGCTGCGTGCAAGCGTTCAGATCACGCCACGTGGCTTCCGGGCGATGCCGCGTGTCAACGGGCAGTGCCGTCAGGAATAACGGCGCCGGTTTTGCGCTGGGAAAATGATTAGAAACAGTGAGACAAAAGATGAAAAGAAATAAGAATATCCGTTCTGCGATTATGGCAGGTTTTTTCATAGGGGCTGTGGCAAGTGGTGCTGCTGCACAGGGCTGGCAGTGCCAGGTTGATGCGTCAACAGGAAACGGCTGGATTGCCCCCAGTGTGAATATAACGCTGGATTCATCACGTTCCGCATCCGTTCATGATGGGATTACAGATTATTATGAAGGTGGTGCGGTGCAGGCACGCGCGCGTCAGACCCGCAACGGTCACCGGATTTCCTGGGCGGTGAATGCGGAAGATGATCTCGGCAACCGTATCCGTATGCGTTACACTGCAAATATTGATGCCGACAACGCCATCCATCTGCGGGCGGATCCGGTGGATTTCCGCGGGAACCTGTCCGGGCGCGGCACCTGCTGGCAGAACTAAACGAAAGCAGGTCACGGGCGGATGTGCAGAAACGCAAAGCTGCTCTGTGCTGACTTCTCTCTTGACCTGCACCCCATGGACAGACCATTTAGAACGCAACAGTAACGCACGTAACAGGGGGCCCAAATGGCTTTTGAACTTCCCGCACTTCCTTATGCTCACGACGCACTTGCCGATGGTGGCATGTCCAAAGAGACGCTTGAGTATCACCACGACCTGCACCACAACGCTTATGTGACCAACGGCAATGCCGCGATTGCTGGCACCGAGTGGGAAGGCAAGTCCCTTGAAGAGATCATCACCGGCACTTACGACAAATCTGCTGTGGCGCAAAACGGCATCTTCAACAACATTTCCCAGCTGTGGAACCACAACCAGTTCTGGGAAATGATGGGCCCGACAGGCCGCAATATGCCGTCTGAACTGGAAGCTGCGCTAAAAGACAGCTTTGGGTCCGTTGAAGAGTTCAACAAAGCTTTCTGTGCGGCTGGCGCTGGTCAGTTCGGTTCCGGCTGGTGCTGGCTCGTGAAAAACGCGGACGGTTCTCTGGCTGTGACCAAGACCGAAAACGGCGTGAACCCGCTGTGCTTTGGCCAGACTGCGCTGCTGGGCTGTGACGTATGGGAGCATTCCTACTACATCGACTTCCGCAACGCCCGCCCGAAATACCTGACCAACTTCCTTGAGAACCTGGTCAACTGGGAAAACGTTGCATCCCGCATGTGATCTGAATGATCAGACGCAGGATATTTTCCAAAGGTCTGCTGGCAGCAATGCTGGCAGGCTTTTCTGTTTTGAAGGGCCGGAATGCGCAGGCGTCTGAAGATGTGCTGGCGGCTTTTATTCAACGTTGGTGTCACCCGGATCATCCGGCTGATCCCGTGGCACCCGGCGCATTTGATATCCTGGAACAGGAACTGGGCGTGAAGTTGCCTTCGGACTATAAAGAACTATTGCTCAGAAATGGGCGACCTTCCCCAACATTGCGCCTGCTAACCGCCGTTGTAGATCACCCGGTCGCATGGTGGCAGGCATATCTGCCTGACCTCGCTGCGCTGACAGATCCGTCGGAAATCAGTGAGGATACGAAAACCTGGCAGGAAGCCGGCATGCCGGATCATTTCCTGAAGTTTGGCTGGGACTCGCTTGGAAATGCGTTTTGTTTTCGTCTTGATGAACTCGGGTCACGCAATGGCGCACCTGCCGAAGTCTGGTTCTGGGATCATGATCTTGGCGACAGTTTTAAGGTTGCAGACAGTTTTACAGCTTTGATTGAACGGTATCTGGCGCTGCCGGATCCGGTCAGCGATCTCGATTAAGGATCGGTCGCGCGAAGGGCCTGTGCATCTGTGCAGACTTAAATGGCATGCAAATACTTGACTAAAATAATAAGATACTCATATCTACCTCTGACGCGAACAGTTCCACAGGGGTATCACCATGGCATCTTCCAATCACCACATCCTCACCGTGCAGCATGTCACCCAGGTGACGCCGAATATGCGGCGTATTACCTTTGGCGGGGCGGGGCTTGCTGATTTCCCGGAAGGGCATGAGGGCGGTTACATCAAGCTGATCTTCCCGGATGAACCCCGCAGCAACCCGGATCGCCCGGTGATGCGCACCTATTCGATCCTGGCCCACGACGCGGCACAGCAAACCCTGACCGTAGATTTCGCCCTGCATGGCGACAGTGGTGGCATTGCAACTGACTGGGCCATGTCCGCACAGGCGGGGGATACAATTCCGGTTGCCGGGCCTGGTTCTGTGAAGCTCGCCGCACCGGGGCGGGACTGGTATCTGCTGGCGGGGGATATGACGGCACTCCCGGCGCTTACGTGTAACTTTGCGCGCCTGCCTGAGGATGCGCAGGGGTACGTGGTGATTGAGATCACGTCAGAAGAAGACAAACGCGCGCTGAACCTGCCTGCGGGGATGGAATTGCACTGGGTTCTCAACCCGACACCGGATGTCACCAAAGGCGCGCTGGTTGATCGCATTATGGAGCTGCCCTGGCGTGACGGCGATGTCTTTGTCTGGACCGCCTGCGAATTTGACTCCATGCGCCGGCTGCGCAGCTACTATCGCACGGAACGCGGTGTCGCACGGGATCAGTTCTACCTGTCCAGCTACTGGCGGGCAGGGCGGACAGAGGATCAGCACAAAGTTGATAAAAGCAAAGACAATCAGGCCGAAAAAGCGGTGCTGGCTGTCGCGGGTTAAATCGCACGGGTTTTGCCGCGCCAGATCCTTGTCTGCGCGGTGAAATCCGTATGATCCTGTTTGTCGTCATATTAAAGTGGCGGCCGCCCTTTGCGGATGCACTCTGTGACTGCGCCTGTCACAGCGCAGGGAAATACCGGTGTTTCCGATCCCCGCAGGGATCTGTCATCCGACATATGTGCCCGGGGTGTCAGCCCGGAAGATCGCGATCTGGTGCAGAATGCGGGCAAACCGTGAAAACCTGGTGATCCCACCGTACGCATACGGGATTTACAATCCTCAGGGGCTGTGAAACCCTGGCCTGCGGGCGAAAAGGATCACCACATGAGCGAAACAGTTAAAGGCGTGGCCGCCATGGTGCTGGCCTGTGTGATCTGGGGCCTGTCGCCGCTGTTTTACAAAGCATTTGCCCATGTGCCACCGCTGGAAGTCCTGTCGCATCGCACGCTCTGGTCATTCGTGCTGTTTATCGGCCTGATGATGTTGCAGAAGCGGGTGGGGGAGTTCCTGCAACTGTTCACCAATGCGCGGGTGATCTGGGTCATTCTGATGGCCGCGATCCTGATTTCCACCAACTGGGGCCTGTTCATCTGGTCTATCCAGGTCGGCCGTGCGGTCGAAAGCTCGCTGGGGTATTACATCTTCCCGCTGGTTGCGGTTTTGTTGGGCGCCATAATTTTCCACGAAAAGCTATCTCCGGTGCAGTGGTTCTGCGTCGCTCTGGCCGCCATGGCCGTGATCACGCTGACCATTGGTCTGCAGGTTGTTCCGCTGGTCTCGCTCGCGCTGGCGATCACAACTGGCTTTTACGGTGTGCTGAAGAAACGTCTGGACGCCGGACCGGTCATATCTGTCGCTGCCGAAGTCACGCTGTTGCTGCCTCTGGCAATGATCTGGCTGTACGGCGTGCATTGGCTGGGCTGGCAGGGGCTTGTCGGACGTAACTTGGAATTTTCGGCCAGAACAGTTTTGATACTGTGCTGCTGATCCTTTCCGGCGCAGTCACCGCCGTGCCACTGATCCTGTTTTCCTATGCCTCGCGCCGCGCGCCACTGTCTGTGGTCGGGCTTGTGCAATATCTCAACCCGACCCTGCAGGGCGCCATCGCTGTTTTTGTCTTTCAGGAGGTCTTCACCCTCTGGCATATGATCGCTTTCGCCCTGATCTGGACGGCGCTGGGGCTGTATTCCTGGGAAACTCTGCTGCGTAAACCAAAGCTGCAGGCCGAACGCCCTGGCCTCTGACGTGATCAGGCGGGTTTGGTTCATCTTCACGATTATGTGAACTGGCAAATGCGCCAGGCATGATCGGGGCAACTTTCCGGAGTTGTCGGGATTAAGCGAAGATGATTAACTGTCTCAGATAAATTGCTGCCTGAAATCAACGGAGAGAAAAATGAAAACATTACAATCGGCCGTCCTCGGAGGCACGTTGATCATGTCAGCGATGGGCGCTTCAGCTGAGACTTTTCGCTGGGCGTCGACCACCGACCCGCAAACAATGGATCCGCATGCCGTCAATTCGGCGCCTGTGCTGTCTTTCCTCAACAACATCTATGAGGGCCTTGTGCGTCGTGGGCAGGACATGTCGATTGAACCATCTCTGGCCACATCCTGGGAACCCCTGACAGATGAAAATGGCTGGCGTTTTCATCTGCGCAAAGATGTGACCTTCCAGGATGGGTCCGCGTTTACCGCAGAAGATGTGCTGTTTTCTTACCAGCGTGCCTCTGACGAAGCGGCTGACGTACGGTCCTGGTTTGCACCGGTTTCAGACGTGCGCGTTGTGGATGATCACACAATCGATTTCGTCAACACCGCGCCCAACCCGTTGTTTCCTGATTCAATCGCAAACTTCATGATCCTTGATAAGGATTGGGCGACGGCCAATGATGCGGCCCTGCCGGCACGGGATGCGGAAAACTTCGCGACCATGAACGTCAACGGCACAGGCCCGTTCACGCTGGCCAGTCGCGACCCGGGCGTGCGCACCACGCTTGCCCCGAATGCAAACTGGTGGGATGAGGTAAATCACAACGTCACCGAAGCCGTCTTCACCCCCATCGGCAATTCCGCCACCGGCCTTGCGGCCCTTCTGTCTGGTGAGATCGACTTCATTCAGCCGATCCCGCTGCAAGACGTTGCACAGGTTGAAGGCCGTGATGGTTTCAAAGTGTTGGAAGGCGAAGAAACCCGCGTGATCATGTTTGGTTTTGGCCATGAACATGAAGCACTGCTGTATTCATCAGACGTCACGGACGCGAACCCGTTCACGGACCCGCGCGTGCGCCTGGCAGCGGCCCATGCGCTGGATCTGGCGTCCATCAACCGCGTCTTGTTCCGGGGTAAGATTGATCCGGCAAGCCAGTTGGTTCCTGCAGGTATTTCCGGGTATTCAGACGCAAACCAGGATCGCCCGGCCTTTGATCAGGACCGCGCAAAAGAACTGCTGGCAGAAGCAGGCTACCCGGATGGGTTCTCATTCGGTCTGAAATGCCCGAATGATCGCTACATCAACGACGAAGCCCTGTGTCGCGCGGCGGCGTCGATGTTTGCAGCCGTCGGCCTGAACGCTGAACTCAGCACAGGTCCGGTACGCGATTACTGGCCACAGCTGCGTGAAGATGACTTTGACATGTATCTGCTGGGCTGGTCCCCGGGCACCTTTGACATGGAACACCCAATTCGCTTCCTGATGCACAGCCAGGATGATGAACGTAAACTGGGCTCCTGGAACTTTGGTAACTATTCCAATGCACGTGTCGATGAATTGCTGCCGCTTATTCAGCAGGAAATCGATCCCGCAGCACGTCAGGCCATGATCGACGAAGTGGTGACTGTTACGCAGGACGAAGTCGCGTATATCCCGCTTTACACACAGCCCCTGATCTGGGCGGCCAAAGACAACATTGAACTGACACAACGTGCGGATAACTTCTTCATGTTGCGTTGGGTTTCAGTGAACTGATCCGGGCATAGGGGCAAAAAGGCGATGGTATATTTTATCCTGAAACGGATGTTTCAGTCCGTATTCGTGATGTTGGCCGTCGCCTTTCTGGCCTTTTCGCTGTTCCGGTTTGTCGGCGATCCGATCACCCAGATGACAGGGGTGGAAACCTCTGTCGCGGATCAGGAACGCCTGCGTGAAGAACTGGGGTTAAATGATCCTTTTGTCTATCAGTTCGCTCGTTTCACCGGCGATATGCTGAAGGGTGATTTTGGCTTTTCCTATCGCACCCGCCAACCCGTGGCGGACATGATCACCAGCCGAATTCCTGCAACCCTGGAATTGGGCGTGGTGGCGTTGATTATATCGCTTCTCGTTGGGGTGCCCGCCGGGGTTTATACTGCGCTGAAACCGCGTGGTGTGCTGACCCAGGCCATTTTGATGACCACGCTTGTGGGTGTCTCAATCCCGACGTTTGTGATTGGTATTATGCTGATCTTTATCTTTGGCGTGCAACTGGGCTGGCTTCCGACCTTTGGCCGGGGTGGCACGGTTCAGATCGGCGGTTGGGAAAGCTCTCTGTTTACGATTGATGGCTGGCGGGCGTTGCTGCTGCCCGCAATCACCCTGGGCGTTTATCAGCTGACCCTGACCATGCGGCTGGTGCGTGCGGAAATGATGGAAGTCATGCGCACCGATTATATCCGCTTTGCCATGGCCCGCGGTGTGCCCATGCGACGCCTGCATTATAAACACGCGCTTGCAAATACGATGGTGCCGGTGATCACCATCATCGGGTTGCAGTTTGGCGGCGTGATCGCCTTTTCCATCGTCACCGAAAGCGTGTTCCAGTGGCCCGGTATGGGCCTGTTGTTTCTTGAATCGATCCGCTTTGTCGATATCCCTGTGATGGGGGTGTATCTTGTTGTGATCGCGTTCTTTTTTGTTCTGGTGAACCTTATCGTTGATCTGCTCTATGTCGCCATTGATCCGCGTCTGCGCATAAAGGATGTGTCATGATCGCTTTCCTGAAAAAATACGAAGGCCTTTGGCTGTTTGTGCATTCCCCTGCGGCGATGATCGCGGCGCTTCTTGCGGCGCTGATCTTGCTGGGCGCTGTATTTGCACCCTGGATCGCGCTGGTGGACCCCTATGATCTGGCCTCCTTCAGCCTGTTTGACGGGTTGCTTCCCCCCGCATGGGAAGACGGCAGCAATCCCAAATACCTGTTGGGCACGGATGATCAGGGCCGTGACATGATTTCGTCGATCCTGTATGGCGCGCGCCTGTCGCTGGTCATCGGCTTGTCTGCCCTCACCATTGCTGCCGTTCTGGGTGTGGGGCTGGGCCTTGCTGCCGGATATTATGGCGGGCGTTTTGATGCCATCGTCATGCGCATTGCCGATGTGCAGCTGGCCTTGCCTGCGATCCTGACCGCTTTGCTGATTGACGGTATCGCACGCGGCATTCTGCCCGCCGCCATTCAACAGGACCTGCGTGTTGCGGTGCTGACACTGGCCATTGCGCTGTCGCTTTGGGTGAACTTTGCCCGCACGGCGCGGGCGTCTACCTTTGTGCAGATGAACAAAGAATACGTGCAGGCCGCGATCATGATGGGGCAACATCCGTTGCGCGTGATGTTTGTGCATATCTTACCCAATATTCTGGGGCCGCTTCTGGTGATTATGACGGTTGACCTTGCCTCGGCCATTCTGCTGGAGGCAACCCTGTCCTTCCTTGGCATTGGCCTGCCGGCCGACAGCCCCAGCCTTGGCACATTGATCCGGATTGGGATGCAGTTCCTGTTGTCCGGCGAATGGTGGATCCTGTGGATTCCGACCGTGTTTCTTGTGATCCTGGTCGTGTCGATCAATATTCTTGGCGACTTCCTGCGTGATGTCTTTAACCCGAGGTTGCGCTAAATGCTGACGATCAAAGATCTTTCCGTTAAATTCCCGTCCCGTTTTGGCGATATCACCGCCATTGAAGACGTGGATATGATGATTAAGCCCGGCGAAATCCACGGGCTTGTGGGCGAAAGCGGCGCGGGCAAATCCACCGTTGGTGCGGCGGTCATCGGCCTGCTGCAATCCCCGGGCTATGTGGCGAACGGCACCCTGACACTGGGCGATACGGATTTGCGCACGCTTACCCCTGATCAGGCCCATGTCATGCGCGGTGATCGCATTTCGATGATCTTTCAGGATCCGCAAACCAGCCTGAATCCATTGATGACCATTGAGGATCAGCTGATCGAAACCATTCAGGCCCATTCCGATGTCAGCACAGCTGCGGCCCGCAAGCGCGCGGTGGATCTGCTGGAAGAAATCGGGATCAAAAATGCGGCCCAGCGGATCAAAGCCTATCCACATCAGTTTTCTGGCGGAATGCGTCAACGGGTGGTGATTGCGCTTGCCGTCAGTACAGATCCCGAACTGATCATCGCGGATGAACCGACAACGGCGCTTGATGTGGCGGTGCAATCGCAGGTTCTTGATCTTATTCAACGCCTGGCGAAAGAACGCCAGATCGCGTTCATGCTGATCACCCATGATATCGGTGTGATTGCCCAGGTCGCGGATCGTGTCACCGTCATGCGCAAAGGGCGCGTGATGGAAACCGGCGTCACTGCACAGGTTCTGGGCACGCCTAAGCATCCCTATACCCAGGCCCTTATGGATGCGGTTCCGCCGCTGGATCGCAAGATTGATCGTTTTCAGGTGCCCGAAGCGGATGAAACCAGCCGTGACGATGGCGATTTTGCGGAAAACTGGCTGCTTGAGGGGCAACAGCACGACCTGACAGGACTGTCCCTGCAGAACCTGACCGTGCGTTTCGCCGGGCCGCGCACATCGCTGTTTCACAAACCGCCGCATTATGTTGCGCTGGATGATGTGACGCTGAATATCAAGCCTGGCTCTATTATGGGGCTGGTTGGGGAAAGTGGTTCCGGGAAATCCACGCTGGCCAAGGCGATTACCGGGTTGGTCACGCCGAATGCGGGCACAATGACGCTGGGGGACACTGCACTGCCTTTTGGCAAACCCCGCAGCCGTCACCACCCGTCGCGCCAACTGGTTCAGATGGTGTTCCAGGACCCATATTCCAGCCTGAATTCCCGCCACAGGATCGGTGATATTTTGGCAGAACCACTGCGGTTCTACGGCTTTGTCAAAGACGCAGCGGAACGCGAAAATCTGGCACGATCAATGCTGGCGCTGGTTGGGATGCTACCGGATGCGATCACCAAATATCCGCATCAGTTCTCTGGTGGTCAGCGGCAACGCATCGCCGTGGCGCGCGCCCTGTTGGCACGTCCGCGCTTTTTGATTTGTGATGAGCCAACCTCGGCCCTTGATGTCTCTATTCAGGCGGAAATTCTGAATCTTCTGAAAGATTTGCAAAGCAAGTTTGGCCTGACGATCCTTTTCATCAGCCACAACCTGGCCGTGGTGCGCCAGATGGCCGATGAAACGGCGGTTCTGCGGCATGGCAAGATCGAAGAGATCGGTGAAACCCATGCAGTTTATACCGCTCCGACGGCCGCATACACGAAATTGCTGTTGGAACTGACACCCGTTATGCCCACATCCTGGCAGGCCTGATCCGATGATGAAACTATACGGGTTCGACACGATCAATACGTTTAAGGTATTGATGTTGCTTCTGGAAGTTGATGCGAAATTTGAGTTCATCCCGATCAATATCCGCGCCGGTGAACAACATGACCCCGCATTTCGTGCCATAAACCCGGCGGGTAAAGTGCCCGTGCTTTTTGATGGGCAACGGCACCAGGTTGAATCAAATTCAATCCTGCTAAACCTGGTCCGGACATCAGGTTGGGGGACGACAGACGACCCGGACCTGACCGCCTTGCTTTTCTATCAGGCGTCCACGCAGGGGCCGCATTTTGGCCAGGTGGAACACTGGACACGCTTTGCAAAGACCCAAAACCCCGAGGCTTTGGAACGGCACCGCAATATCGCAAATGGCGTCATCGAACATCTGAACACCCACTTAAGCGACAGGCAATTCATGTGCGGCGACGCCTGTAGCATTGCCGATATTGCACTGTTTCCCTGGCTGCACATCCACGATCATCTTGGCCTGTCGCTGCAAAAGGCAGAACATCTGACACGCTGGCTGGATCAGATCAGAGCCAGGCCCGCGACATCGCAAGCCCGCATGTTCTTTGGCAAACATTCAATTTTCTAATGCACCACAGTCGCGTCAGGACCGGCTTAGATGTGCGTTCCAGATCTGCCGTCTCGCATCGTCTCGCTGTTCATATTCGGCAATCGCGTCTTCTAAATCATCCGAAGCAAGCGTGGTCTCACCTTTTGCATTCTGTGTGATCTGCATCGTGTACCAGGCGGTGACACCGCCTTCAGGCGGGTTTTGGAAGCGTGGAAACTGAATTTCGCTGCGCTGACCGGCCAACCAGAAGGACGGCAGTTCAGGATCAACAACCAGGGCACGCGCCAGCCCGACGATATCGGCGGTGCCATCCGTGATTGCACTTTCGGCCTGAGCGAGCGTTTTGAAACCACCCGTAACCATCAATGGAACGCCGGTCTTTGCACGGGCGCGTTTCGCGAATTCCAGAAAATAGGGGCCAGAGCCAGATCGATCCGAAGAGGATGCGGCACCCGGAAAATAGGTTCCGCCGCTGATGTCGATCAGGTCAATGCCGGCATTGTCCAGTGCCGCAATGACGTCAAGGGATTCATCTTCGGCAAATCCGCCTTCAAGCTGATCCGTCGCATTTAATTTGATGCCAACAGGATATGCTGGCCCGACAGCGCTGCGCACGGCATCGGTGACTTCCAGCAACAACCGCATCCGGTTTTGCAAAGACCCGCCGTAGGCATCGGTGCGTTTGTTGAACAAGGGTGACAGAAACTGGTTCAGCAGAAACCCATGTGCAGCGTGCAGTTCCACGCCCCCGAACCCAAGTTGTTTCGCAAGGCGCGCTGTATGGGCAAATTCGGCGGGCAGCGCCTGTATCTCATCCAACGACAATGCGCCGCAGGTCAGGCCGGGCAGGTCAAGTGCACTTGGCCCCTTTGGCGTGCTGATACCAGCATCGGCCATGGCACCCGCATGCCCAAGCTGAAGCCACAGTTGGGCCTTGTCCGTTGCGCCTGCTGTTGCAAGGCGTTCAAGCAGTTTCCGATCCGAGTGGCCGTTCAAAATGAGATTTCCGGGCTTCTCTGCAAAATGAGGCGTACCCTGGACCTCTCCGATGATTGACAACGCCAGACCACCCCTGGCCCAGCGTTCGTAAAGCCTGATCTGGTCCGTGGTCGGATTGCCCGCACCATCACCAAGAGAGTCTGACATTGCAGCTTTGGCAATCCGGTTCTTCAGCACCACACCACATGGCAAAGTCAGGGGGGTAGCAAGAGGTGAGTTTGATGTGTCAGACATAAGGCAACCATTCTGTTTTTTTTACACGGTACTTTAAGGTGGCCATTTGTGCAAAGCGGGCAAAGGGCAGGTTTTCCGGATTGGGTCCGTTTATGGCGTAGAGGTCACAACGATCTGACACCTGTGGCGCAGAAAAATTAACTAAAAGCCGAAATAACCCAAGGCTTCTTTTGACCGGTGCGATACCCCTTGCTATGGTCGCACAGGTCCCGGTTGTGGGTGTTGATTTTGTGCCCCCTCTGCTGGTGCCGTGAAAAAACCACGATGATCTGATTTGCCTTCGGTTAATCAGAAATACAGGCAGTCCGGGGATAGGCGATGTCAGAAGAAACACCAAAGGGAAGCGGCGGATCATTCGCCGGTGCGGCAGGGGCGGTTGTGCTGTTACTGGCGGGATATTTTGGCTGGGGCGTGTATCAGAACGCCACGACACCCGAGGCTGATACAGCTGTTCAGCAGGTCTCTGACACAGAGGCGAATGAGGATGTTCAGGCGGACGATGCGGTGGTGGATGTTGACGCCGATGCTGTTTCTGACACGGATGCCGCGACTGACGTTGCTGAGGCGGACAGCACATCTGACAGTGACGCTGAGGCTACGGATGTGTCAGAAAGCGACGCAGATCCATCCGCGGATGGCGAAGAGGAAACCGAAACGGCCAATGCCGCGGATGACAGCGAGACGTCTGAAGGTGAAGACCCCCTTGAAACCGCCGGGGCCGCTGACACGGATGAGACCACCAATGCGATTGTTCCGGTGTTTGATGTTGTGCGTATTGATCCCGACGGCAACGCGCTTGTCGCCGGGAATGCAGAAGCCGGCACGCTTGAGGTGCTGATTGAAGGGGATGTGATTGCTGAAACCACGGTGAATGCCGGTGGCGAATTTGCGGCGCTGTTCATGGTTGAACCCTCAGATCTGCCCCGGGTGATGACACTACGCGGGACCGGAGAAGACGGTCAGGTGGTTCTGTCAGAACAATCTGTTATTGTTGAACCTTTCGCTTTGCCTGTTGTGGTTGCAGATGTGACAGCTGAAGAACCAGCTGTGGATGAAAGCACTGTTGCGCAGGAAACGTCGGCAGAGGTTGCGGATGAAGAAACCGTGGCAGCAGCCGTGTCTGAGGCGGATGAGGCCGCTGAAGCCACCGCCGCCGTGACAAGTGAAGCTGCCAGCGGCACGGAAGAAACCGCAGAAGCCCGGACCGTGATTGCAGATGAAGACGGCATTCGCGTTCTGCCCACGGCTGTTGCGCCATCTGCTGTGCGCATCGATACGATTTCCTATGGCAGCGCCGGTGAGGTTCTGATTGCCGGGCAGGGCACCCGGGCGGATGAAACTGTACGGATTTATGTGAACAATGAAGCATTGGTCACGGCAGATATTTCAGATGTATTCACATGGGAAGCCGTGCTTCCGGACGTGGAAAGCGGCCTTTATGTCTTGCGTGCGGATCAGATCGGTGCAGATGGTGCCGTGACCTCGCGGGCGCAAATCCCGTTCCAGCGTGAGGCTGTAGAAGCCGTTCTGGCGGCGCAGCTTGGTGCCGGAAGCCCGGCTGTGGAAGACGTGGTGACAGAAGGTAACGTTGCTCCGGAAGCCCCGGAAGCTGACGCGGGAGCTGATGAAAGTGAACTGACCGTGGCCGCAGTGGAAGCTTCGGAAAGCGTGGTGACCAATCATGTGAACCAGGGTGAGACAAGCGATCAGAACGGTGCGGCAGAAACCGTGACAGAAATTACCAGCGATGATGTGATTGCTGTTGCTTCGGCTGTAGCGGCAGAAGAGACAGCCCCAGTTGCCGTGACAGAACCCGTGGCAAGCACGGGTGATGCAACGTCGCCAGAGGTGCAGGCAGAACCCACCCCTGCGCGTCCGCAGATTGTGACGGTGCAGCCGGGCTTTACCCTTTGGGGGATTGCGTCAGAAACCTATGGCGATGGCTTCCTCTATGTGCAGCTGTTTGAAGCCAATAAAGACCAGATCCGGGATCCTGATCTGATCTATCCGGGGCAGATTTTTGAGCTGCCGGAATAAGGTTGAGGTGCGGGTGGGGGCCAGCCCCCACGCCCCCGGGATATTTACAGAACAAAAATGAAAACGCCGCCGGGGAAACCTGGCGGCTTTTTGTGGGATGCGTGATCTGTGCGGGAAATACATCATCTTTTTTTGATATGTGTGTCTTTGCACGGGGGAAACTCTGGTCATTTCCGGGCAGGCGCATTAGATATGACCTCCGGAGTACAGCAACCCATCGGCAGCGAAAGAACTGACATGCGCAATATGACAGCAGGGGGCGAATTGCCCACATCTGAAAACCTTTCCGGGGGCTGGACGACAATCCGCCGGGTTGCGCCGTATCTCTGGCCTGAAGGGCAGGGTTGGGTGAAACGCCGGGTGGTTCTGGCGATGATTATGCTGCTTTTGTCCAAAGTCATCGCTGTGGGCACGCCGTTTCTTTATAAGGCTGCGGTCGATTCCCTTGCGGCAGAAGATGGCAGCGCGGCCTGGCTTCTGGCCATAGGGGCGATTGGCCTGACAGTGGCTTATGGTGGGGCACGGCTGCTGAACATCGGGTTCCAGCAGCTGCGCGATGTGATCTTTGCCCGTGTCGGCCAACGCGCCCTGCGGATGCTGGCCCTGCGCACCTTTGAACATATTCACAAACTGTCCATGCGCTATCACATCACCCGCAAAACCGGTGGTCTGTCCCGGATTGTGGAACGAGGCGTTAAGGGCGTGGAATTCCTGCTGCGCTTCCTTCTGTTTTCTATTGGCCCCCTGGTGCTGGAACTGCTGTTTATCGCGCTGATCCTCTGGGCGGTGTTTGATGTCTGGTATCTGGTTGTCGTTGTGGGCACCATCGCGGTTTACATCTGGTTCACCTTCAAGGTGACGGAATGGCGCGTGAAAATCCGCAAACAGATGAACGACCAGGACACAGACGCCAACCAAAAGGCGATCGACAGTCTGCTGAACTTTGAAACCGTGAAATATTTTGGCGCAGAGGCGCGCGAAGCACGGCGCTATGACAAAGCCATGGAAGGCTATGAGGTTGCGGCCCTGAAAACCGCTTATTCCCTGGCGTTCCTCAACTTTGGTCAGGCCTTTCTGATCACAGGTGGCCTTGTCGCCGTCATGGTGATGGCGGCGATTGGTGTGGAAAACGGCGATCTGACCGTGGGGGATTTCGTCATGGTCAACGCCTATATGATCCAGATCACCATGCCGCTGAACTTCCTCGGCACGGTCTACCGCGAAATCCGCCAGGCCCTGGTGGATATGGGCGAAATGTTTGGTCTGCTGGAACAGCCTGCGGAAGTGAATGATAAGGAAAATGCAGCTGATCTGCAGGTGAAAGGCGGCGAGATCCGTTTTGAGAACATCCACTTTGGTTATTATCATGAGCGCCCCATTCTGAACGGGCTTGATCTCAGCGTGCCTGCGGGCGGGTCTCTGGCGATTGTCGGCCCATCCGGTGCCGGTAAATCCACCATCGGGCGGCTGCTGTTCCGGTTTTATGATGTGAACAGTGGTGCCCTGAAGATCGACGGGCAGGACGTGCGCGATATCACGCAGCAAAGCCTGCATGATGCCATCGGCGTCGTGCCGCAGGATACGGTTCTGTTCAATGATACCGTGGGGTACAACATTGCTTATGGCCGTGATGATGTCACACATGCCGATGTGATTGAGGCTGCGAAAGCCGCGAAGATCCATGATTTCATCATGAGCCTGCCAGAAGGCTATGACACCCAGGTCGGCGAACGCGGGTTGAAGCTGTCAGGTGGTGAAAAACAGCGTGTTGGTATCGCCCGTACGCTTCTGAAGAACCCGCCCATCCTGCTGCTGGATGAGGCAACATCAGCGCTTGATACCGAGACCGAAAGTTCCATTCAGGCCAGCCTGTCGGAAATGGGCCAGGGGCGTACGGTGCTGACGATTGCCCACCGCCTGTCCACTGTGGCGGACGCGGATGAGATCATCGTTCTGGAAGGCGGTCAGGTGTCGGAACGCGGCACACATGACGAATTGCTGGCGCTCAAAGGCCGCTATTCCAGCATGTGGGATCGTCAGCGGGCGGAAGAAGAGGTGGCGTAACTGACGGTGACGTGATTTGCCAATTGATCTGCGAGCGGGCTTTCTGCGGGCAATGAAACTTATGGAATATATCCCATGAAACACTTTGCCCTGACATTAGGAGTGAGCCTGCTCATGACAACTGCATCCTTCGCTGAAAACCTGGTCACGCGCAGCAGCGCCTATTCCGTGACTGAAACCGTGGATCGTCTTGCCGCTGCGGTGGAAAACGCCGGTGCAAAAGTATTTGCCCGTGTGGATCACGCTGCCGGTGCCGCGTCTGTTGGCACCGATCTGCGTCCGACAGAAATGCTGATGTTTGGCAACCCGGCGCTTGGCACGCCTGCGATGCAACTGTCGCAATCCGCGGGCCTGGATCTGCCTTTGCGGGTGGTTGTTTATGAAGATGCAGAAGGCCAGGTGACCATGGCCTGGCATGCGCCATCAGAATTTTCCACGCTGCACGGGCTGCCGGAAGATGCAGAGGTTCTGACCCGTATGACCGGGGCATTGAACAAGCTGACGGCCGCCGCTGCC
This sequence comes from Thalassobius sp. I31.1, assembly GCF_003031585.1. Lineage (GTDB taxonomy): Bacteria > Pseudomonadota > Alphaproteobacteria > Rhodobacterales > Rhodobacteraceae > Halocynthiibacter. Next base: position 107,045 of record NZ_PWAA01000065.1, on the reverse strand, counting down.
GGTGAATGATTGCGAACTCCCGAACGGAAACTGACAAAAGAAAAGGCCGGGGATGTCCCCGGCCTTTGTTTGTTCCGCCGCTTATTCTGCGGCTTTGATGTCTTTGCCTGGTTTCTCAGGCTTTTCATCAGCTGTTTCAGCCTCGTCCTGCGTCGCCTGTTTCATATAGACGGGCAGATCTTCGTCATCACCTGAAGTCTCTGTTTCCACCTCTGGCACATTCCACAGGATTTCCGGCGCTTTGATCTTCCGTGCCGCACGACCCAGGGCAATGTCACGGGCGGTCTGGCTTTCAGGCCCCATGGACATGGCTTTCAGGCCAGAGAAAGACCGGTAAGCCCCAACAGAAATCCAGACACGCAGCGCCAGCAGGGACGGCGTCAGCACAAGCGTCAGAACCGTTGCAATCCCAAGGCCAAAGACCACGGCGGTCGCCAGCTGTTTCCACCACAGCGCTGTCGGGCTGTCGATAGAATAACCACCGTTGATGAAATCAAGGTTCAGCCCCAGCATCATAGGTGTCAGACCAGCCATTGTTGTCAGCGTGGTCAGCAGAACCGGGCGGATCCGGGCCTGGGCTGTGCGGGAAATTGCCTCAAGCCGGGGCATGAAACGGGCGTATTCCTGATAGGTATCAATCAGAACAATGTTGTTGTTCACCACAATCCCCGCCAGCGCCACAATGCCTGTACCGGTCATAATGATCGAAAACGTCTGTCCCATGACAAGCATCCCGATCAGCACGCCGGTTGTGGACAGAACCACCGCCAGCAGAACTAGGGCCGAGTTATAGACCGAGTTAAACTGCGCCAGCAGGATGATGAACATCAGGCCAAGCGCACCACTGAAGGCCTGGGCCAGGAAGGCCCCGCTTTCTTCCTGATCATCCTGATCGCCGGTCCATTCCCAGGTCACGCCGGTTGGCAGAACATCACCGCTTTCCAGCCATTTCGTGACCTCAGCAATCCGTTCATTGGCTGTGATCGGGGTGGTTTTGGCATCGCCCTGATCCAGCAGATCAATCACAGCAGCCGCAGACTGGCCCTCATTAAACCAGGTGAAGGCAAAACTGCCGGCATCACTGTCCACACGACGGGTGCCAGCGGGGGCTTCTGCCCCGTCTTCCAGCGCCCATGCGATGGCCTGGATGACATCAACCGTTTCGCCGTCAACCTCGTCTTCCGTGGTGAATTTTACCAGACCATCATCCACCGCAGCTTTGATATCCAGGTTGCGTTGCTGGTTGTCGCGGTCAATCTGCGCAAGGGCCGCAACCGGACGGCGCGAGATGAAGTTCGACAAAGGCACAAGACCATCAGCCGTGCGGACCTTCAGCGTATCCAGTGTGGACAGCAGGCGATCCTGTTCCGGCAGACGCACGCGGATCTCGATTTCTTCATCGGATGAATCAACCCGCATGGTGTCCAGAAGAATACCCCGTGTGACCAGCTGCACCATTCCGCCCACAGTCGCCACATCAGCGCCGTAACGACCAGCACGCGCCACGTCGACTTCGATTTCCCAGTCGATACCGGGCAGGGGCAGCGTGTCTTCAACCGCTGTCAGGCCGATTGTGCCGTCAAACTGTGCCCGCGCGGTTTCCGCCGCCAGACGCAGGGCCTCCGGATCATCGCTTTTCAGACGCAGATGCACAGGTTTCGCAGATGCGGGACCCTGGGCCAGGTTCAGAATTTCGGTCTGAAGCCCCGGCAGTTCCGCCAGACGTTCTTTCAGACGATCAATGACGTAATCGCCATCATATTCCGGCACAATGCCAGTGGCCGGGTAGGGGATGAAGCCAAAGAGGAATTCCATCGTGGTTTCCGTCGGGCGTTCGTCCCATGGGATCAGTTCGATCTGTACCTGACCAATACTGTCACGCGGGGGCTGTGCGCCGCCGGTGTTATTGTTCAGGCCACCCTGACCTGCGAAGGCAAAGGAACTTTGGATACCCGGTACAGACAGAACCACTTCTTCGACACGGCGTACCGCATCATCTTTTTCCTCAAGCGACAGGTTGCCGCGCTGTTTGACATAAACAATCGCCTGTTCCGGTTCGCTTTCCACAAAGAATTCAACGCCGTTATTGTTCGCGCCGAAATAGGTGAAGGTCGACATCACGAATAAACCGGAAACCCCCAGCACAACCAGTGGCATCACCGGGTTGCCGGAAATAAAGCGGATCATCCGACCAAAGTAATTGCGGCGGAACCCGGCCTGAATGCGCTTTTCACGCGGCTCGGGCAGGGCGGCGGCCATGGTGACAGAGGTCGCCATGCCCCCCACCGCAAAGACGCCAAGCGCCAGAAGCGTGCCAAAGAACTGCCCGGAACTCAGCATGGCTTTCAGGCCTGTGTAGATCAGGAAGACCGACGGCAGAACCAGAGCAATGCGAATGCCGATATGCAGCGGACGCAGGGTGTCAGCCATGTGACCAAAGCTGCGGCTCATACGGCCGGCAACGCCGCCCATAACCGGCAGATAGATCAGTGCCACAACCAACGATGCAGACAGAACAAAGATCAGCGTAACCGGCAACATCCCCATGAACTGACCCGGCACACCTGGCCAGAACAGCATCGGCAGGAAGGCACAAAGCGTGGTCGCGGTTGAGGAAATGATCGGCCAGAACATGCGTTTCGCCGCTTCGACATAGGCGTGCATCGGGCCAATGCCGTCTTTGATGCGGCGGTCGGCATATTCCACAACCACAATCGCACCGTCCACAAGCATGCCCACCGCAAGGATCAGACCAAACATCACAATGTTGGAAACGGTGATCCCCATCAGGGCCAGCAGAACGAAACACAGCAGGAACGACGTGGGGATCGCAAAGCCCACAAGCAGGGCCGACCGCACACCAAGCGCGCCGAGAATAACGATCATCACCAGCGCAATCGCGGTCAGAACCGATCCTTCCAGCTGGCTGACCATGGACCCAACCGTGCGGCTCTGGTCATTGGAAAAACCAACCTCAACCGCGGCTTTCAGTTCTGGTGGCCAGTTGGCGATTTCCGCCTCAATGGTTTCACGCACAAGCGCAGATGTGTCGATGATGTTAAAGCCTTTGCGTTTCACCACCTGCAACGCCACGGTGTTTTCGCCGTTAAAGCGGGCGGTGCCGATCCGGTCTTCAAAGGTCAGGTTGATTTCCGCCAGATCCCCAAGCGTGACCACCCGTTCGCCATTGGTTTTAACCGGCAGATTGTACACATCTTGCGGTTCATCAAAGCTGGACGGGATCTTCAGGGAAAATGTGCCCGAAGGGCTGTCAATTTCGCCCGCAGCGATCAGCTGGTTGTTCTGCTGCACAACCTGGATCAGTTCCGGGGCAGTGACGTTATAGGCCTCAAGTTTCAGAGGATCGATCAGAACCTCAAGCATTTCATCGCGCTGGCCGGCAATCCCGGCTTCCAGAACCGGTTCAAGCCCTTCAACCGCATCCTGCAAGTCCTTCACAACACGCAATAAAGTACGTTCCGGCACATTACCGGTGAGGTTGACAATCAGGATCGGAAATTCAGAGAAGTTGATTTCATTGATGGTGTAGGTTTCGGCACCTGCGGGGAATTCAGCTTCCACCCGGCCCATGCGATCGCGCACATCTGCGATGATCTTGGTCTTGTCCCAGCCAAATTCAAATTCCAGCGCCACGCCGGCGTAGCCTTCGGCCGCGGTGCCGGACATGTCTTTCAGGCCATCCAGATCAGACAGTTCCGTTTCCATGGGCTGCACCAGCAGTTTTTCTGCGTCTTCCGCAGAAATCCCGGGGAAGGGCACGGATACGAAAAGCGCCGGAATATCAATATCCGGTTCGCCTTCTTTCGGCAGGGAAACATAGGCCATCGACCCGGCTGTCAGGGACAGCACGATAAAGGCCAGGACCATTCGGGCATGTTCTGCTGCCCAGTCGATGATACGGGTCATTGGCTGTTCTCCGCGAAATGCACTTCAACCTTTTCGCCATTGCCAACATATTCCTGACCTTCGGTGATCACGATGACCTCGTCAGGCAGGCCGGACAGCCAGACACCTTCCGGCGTGTCACGGATGTAGTTCACAGGGGCAAAATTCGCGATGTCACCTTCACCGACAATGCGCACACCCAGGGTGCCGTCATTGGACAGGGTCAGGGCGGACCCTGGCAGAAGATGGGCATCAGACCCGCTGGAGGCAATCAGGATCTCAGCGGTCTGACCATCGAGAATGGAAAAATCAGGGTTCGGAATTTCGATTTCCACACGGAAGGTGCGGGTCTGCGGGTCAGAAGAACGGGACAGGAATGTGACAGCACCGCTGACTTCATGACCAGACGTCAGCCGTGCGCCCGCCAGCGCACCAACGGTGATGTCAGCGACCTGGGTTTCCGGCACAAAGCCCACCAGTTTCACAGGGTCCAGCTGAATGACAGTGGCGCAAGGCGTACCTGGTTGCATCAAAGCCCCCAGTTCGGCTGTGTCACTTTCCAGCAGACCGGCAAAAGGCGCGCGGATGCTCAGACGTTCGATTTCCTTTTCAGCCGCGGCAACACCCGCCTCAGCAGCCTGCACACCGGCCAGGGCCGCTTCCTGGGCTGCGCGCGCGGTTGCGACGCGGGTTTCTGAGGCATACCCGCCTTCGCCCAGTCGTTCGGCGGCGTTAATATCAATGCGTGCCGCAACTTCATTTGCCTGGGCTTCTGAGACGCGGGCGCGGGCTTCGGCGACGGCGCTTGGGCGTGTGCCGGGATCAAGTTCACAAAGCAACTGACCGGCCTCCACAAATGCGCCTTTGCGGATGGGTTCAGAAACCACACGGCTGGACGTTTCCGATGACACAACAACCTGACGCGAGGCTTCGGTTTCTCCGCGCAGCAGCAGGGCATTCTCAACGGAACGGGCCTGGGATTTCACCGCAACCACCGCCACAAGCTGTTCGGGCAGGGCGATCCCGTCACCTTCGGGGTTTTCCTCTGTCGCCGCACCGGAAGCCCAGGCGCGCAGGCTGTCGCGCTCAAGTACAAGGGCATAAAGAAACACAACGACCAGTGTTGCTGTCAGCAGAGAAAAAAATCTCATCTTAACCTTCCGGGCGCGTTGCGCCTCTTCGCATGACCAGCCCGTCGGCCGGCGTTTCCATTCCTGTCACCGGAACAATAATGAAATCCGGGATATAAATCTTGCTGTTTCAGAAAATATGGCGTTTTGCTGCAGGCGTTCTGAACAGTTTAGTTTATTTAGGCAGTTTCAGACTGTCTGGCAAGGTTTCTGTCAGTGTTCGGTTTCGCGTAAGACCGTAGCAGGACTGTGTAAATATGCAGAATTGCGGGCGGGAAGCCGCCTGTGGCAGTCAGCCGACCCCCCAGACCTGGTATCAACCCTTGGCAAAGCTGGGCCAGACGCGCTAAGAGGGAAGAAAATTATATGTGGGGAATGATGTCAGGCGGTGACAGATCCCCCGCGCAAAATTATGGGAGCAGCTCTGTGAGCAATACAGACAGTTTCATTGAAGAAGTCACCGAAGAGGTGCGCCAGGAACAGCTTTGGACGATGGTCCGACGTTATGGTTGGATCGCGGGTGTCGCGGTCATTGCCATTGTTGGTGGCGCAACCTGGAATGAAATCCGGAAATCTCAGATGGAAACCGCAGCTCAGGCTGCCGGGGACGGGATTATTCTGGCGCTTGAAACCGAAGATCCTCAGACACGGATCCAGGCTCTTTCCGAAGCCCGTGCAGCGGCAACCTCTGAAAGTGGTGCTGCAAATGTTCTTGGGTTCTATGAGGCGGCTGAAGCTGCCGACGCCGGGGACACGGCCCGTGCTGCCACGCTTTATGCGGAAGTAGCGGCAGACAGTTCACTGGCGCAGGTTTACCGCGATCTTGCTGTTCTCAAAGGTGCCTCTCTTGCGGGTATCGATGCGGTCGAAGCCCGCACATCGCTTGAAAGCATTGCGGCACCGGGGGCGGCCTTCCGTCTTCTGGCAGAAGAACAGCTGGCGTCTCTTGATCTTGCTGCGGGTGAAACCGACGCTGCGATTGAACGTCTGCAAAACATCGCCGTTGATTCAGAGATCACCTCTGCACAGCGCGTGCGTGTTCTGCAATTGCTTGAGGCGCTTGGCGGCAGCCTTGAGACGACATAATCTGATGACGTGAATCTCTGCTCTGCGGGTTGCAGGGCAGAAGGCCGCAGGGCTGCGGCATATTTCAGGCAAAGGGGCCAGATCGTGACAGATAAAGGTCAGACCGTGAAAAACAGTTCAAACAACGCGCCTCTGCGCAGCAATATGCCTTTCCGGGCTTCCGTTATGGCGCTTATGGCGGCTGGTATTCTGGTGGCAGCCTGTTCAAAGCGGGAAGTGATCCTGCCAGGTGAACGCCATGATCTGCGCGCAACTGCGGATGTCAGTCAGGAATTTGAAGCGGGGGATGCCGACGCAGAAATCCGTGTAACCCGCGAGGAACTGGAACGCTCTGGCGACCGGGTACTGCGTGAAAACCGTGCCGTGGGCTTTAACGCACCCGCACAGGTCAATCACGCAAGCTGGACCCACCGCAACGGATCGGCCAGCCACCGCGTACAGCACCCGGCGTTCAACGGCACACCTGAACTGATCTGGTCCGCAGATATCGGCGCAGGCAACAGCCGCCGCTATCAGATCACCGCTGATCCTGTGGTGGCCGATGGCCGTATCTTCACGCTGGACAGCCGGACACAGCTTGTGGCGACATCTGCCAGTGGTGAACGGCTCTGGTCGAAAGATATGACACCGGGCTTTGACAGTAATGACGCGGCCAGCGGTGGCGGGCTTGCGATTGATGGCGGCACCCTGTTTGTCACAACAGGTTTTGGCACGCTTGTCGCGGTTGAGGCCGCAACCGGTGATGAACTCTGGACGCAGCGTCTGGAAGGGGCTGCAACCGGGGTGCCAACCGTTTACGGCGATCTGGTTTATGTGGTGTCCCGTGACGGCAAAGCCTGGGCGATTGATAAGGCCGATGGTCGTGTGCAATGGAACATCCCGGGCATTCCGTCTGAAAGCGGTATCTCGGGCGGGGCAGGCCCGGCTGTGAACAACAATATCGCAATCTTCCCTTATGCCTCTGGCGATCTGAACGCGACTTTCCCGCGGGGCGGTGTGCGTCTCTGGGCGGCCAGTCTTGTCGGGCAGCGACGCGGGCGTGTCTATGCGGAAGTGGTTGATATCACTGGCGATCCGGTGATTTCAGGCGATCGTGTTTATGTGGGATCCTCTGCGGGCCGGATTGCGGCCCTGGAAGCGACCAGCGGCGAACGCATCTGGACCGCCACCGATGGGGCGATGAACCCGGTCTGGGCATCTGGCAATTCTGTTTTTGCCGTGTCAGACCAGGCAGAGCTTCTGCGTCTGGATGCTGCGACAGGTGAACGTGTCTGGGGGGCTTTCCTTCCATATTTTGAAGCGCGTAAAGTGCGCCGTCGCGAAAGCGTTTACCCGCATTTCGGCCCGATCCTTGCCGGTGGGCAGGTGATGGTGGCATCTGGTGACGGGATCTTGCGGGCGTTTTCGCCGGAAGATGGCAGCCTGATCTCTGAAACACCGCTGCCAGGCGGGGCTGCAAGCTCCATGGCGGTTGTTGATGGCACGCTTTATGTTGTCAACGCAAAAGGCCAGTTGCTGGCATACCGGTAACGCGGGGCCCGTTGACGGGCGCATTGCGATTTTTGCAGAGGGGGCGAAATACCACGCCCCCTTTCGCTTCTTGCATATATGGTGTATCGGGGCGACTTATCCGTCCGGGGAAATGAATCATGACACTTACCGTCGCCATTGTTGGCCGTCCGAATGTGGGGAAATCCACCCTGTTTAACCGCCTTGTCGGGCAGAAGCTGGCGCTTGTTGATGACCAGCCAGGCGTGACCCGTGATCTGCGCGAAGGCGAGGCCCGCCTGGGGGATCTGCGCTTTACCGTGATCGACACCGCCGGTCTGGAAGATGCGACAGATGACAGCCTTCAGGGCCGGATGCGCCGCCTGACAGAACGCGCCGCTGAGATGGCGGATATTTGTCTGTTCATGATTGATGCACGTGACGGTGTTCTGGCGACGGATGAACTCTTTGCAGACATTCTGCGTAAGAGTGCAAAACACGTGATTCTGGCCGCGAATAAATCTGAAGGCAAAGCTGGCGAAGAAGGCTGGCTTGAGGCCTATTCCCTTGGCCTTGGTGAACCTCTGCGCCTGTCTGGCGAACATGGCGAAGGTATGGAAGATCTGTACCAGGTTCTGATGCCGCTGGCTGACGCCTATGAAGCCAAAGAACAGGAAGAAATGCCCGACGTCGACGTCGAGCTGACGGATGAAGAAGCCGACGCAGAAGTCGAAGGTAAAAGCCGCGATTTCACAACGGGCCGCCCGCTGCAGATCGCTGTTGTTGGTCGCCCGAACGCGGGTAAATCCACGCTTATCAACCAGGTGCTGGGCGAAGAACGCCTGCTGACCGGTCCCGAAGCGGGTATCACCCGCGATGCGATCTCCCTGCGGTTTGACTGGGGCGACACACCTGTGCGGATGTTTGACACCGCCGGTATGCGCAAAAAAGCCAAAGTGCAGGAAAAGCTTGAAAAGCTGTCCGTTGCCGATGGTCTGCGCGCGGTAAAATTTGCCGAAGTCGTGGTGGTTCTGCTGGATGCGGCGATCCCGTTTGAACAACAGGATTTGCGCATCGCCGACCTTGCGGAACGCGAAGGCCGCGCCGTGGTTATTGCCGTGAACAAATGGGATATTGAGGATGAAAAACAGCAAAAGCTGAAAGACCTCAAGGAATCCTTTGGCCGTCTGCTGCCGCAGCTGAAAGGCGCGCCGCTGATCACGATTTCCGCCAAAACCGGCCGTGGTATGGAACGTCTGCGCGAAGCTGTGCTGCGCGTGCATGACATCTGGAACCGCCGGATTTCCACTGCGAAACTGAACCGCTGGCTGATGGATATGCTTGAGGCGCACCCGCCCCCCGCACCGTCTGGCCGTCGTATTAAACTGCGCTATATGACACAGGTGCGTACACGCCCGCCTGGCTTTGTCATCATGTGTTCGCTGCCCGAAAAACTGCCCGAAAGCTATACACGCTATCTGGTGAACGGTTTGCGGGTGGATTTCGACATGCCCGGCATTCCGATCCGTCTCTGGATGCGCAGCCAGGACAACCCCTATAAAGACCGCACGAAATCAACACCTTCGCGTCTGCGCAAACACCTGGGTAAGAAACCTCACGGCAGCTGATCATGCGTAATCCTGTTCGCCGGAACCGCAAAATCGGAACAGGGGCCGCAGGCCACGGGCAGGACAACAAGATGGGTATCCCTGAGCCGCGCCAGCGCGGCCAGGCTTGGCATCTTGCGCATGAAAACCTGGGGCAGGTGGCTGTGACCCATCATGCTCTGGCAGGACAAGAGATCGCGCTGATCATTGAAGAGACCCGCCCGGGGTTTTCTTTTGGCAATTCGCCCGATGTGGCCCTTGCCCCACTTACCAGATTGGCTGAGACCGGTTTTACCCTTCCAGATCTGTTGGTCTTTCGTCAGCCCACGAACAAACAGATTTCGCAGTTTCCCGTCTGGGGCCGGATGCAGTTCCACGCAGAGTTTTCAATTGCCGGGCATCCGGGACCAAAGGGATCTGCGCTTATGCTGGAAGCGCAGCGCGTGGGCGCAGAATTGTCCTGGCCCCGCAAGCTGACACTGATGGATCAGGAAGAGCTTGCCCGTCTCAGACAGGATGGGCATGAGATTACGGAAGACCGACGCGGATACAAGATTTCTCTGACCGAAACCGGCATCGGTAACACGCTGTTTCGTCGCACACTTCTACACGAATTTGGCCATTGGGTGGACTATCTGCGCCTGAAGGGACAGGAAGATCATGGTGATGCCTATTTCAGACGTCCCTCCGCCGAACGTGAAGCTTTCGCCCATAGATTTGCCAGTGAATGGCAATGCCTGTGTGACCCGTAGGGAATGAACCTCTCTCTGACTGACAGTTTTTCCGAACCGGGGCATTTATAGTGGATCAGATCTGTTTCAGCCTGCTACGCAGAGCCTGAATAAGGTCCCGCAATCCCGGTGGGGGTGTTTTGCCGTGTTGATGCAGGGCGTAAACCGGGCTTTGTGAGATCGGCACCAGCCGTGTCAGACGGGGATCGGTCTGTGCCAGAATATCCGGCAGCAAGCCCACAGCAATGCCCTGTGTGATGAATTCCTGCAAGCCATGCGCCGTGTTGCAGCGAAAGCGGGGATGGGCGGTCAGAACGCCGCCGTTTTCCAGCGGATAGCGCAAGGGGCTGCCCTGCCAGTCATTGGCCGCATGGGGCCAGGCTGCCAGATCCTGAAGATCGCCGGGAACACCTCCCATGTGTTGAACCAAAGCGTCCGACGCCCAGAGGCTTTCATTCAGCGTGCCGATCCGTGTGCTCTGCGCCGATTGCGGGGCAGGGGCGCCAACACGGATCGCCAGATCAATCTGGTGGTCCACAAGGTTCAGGGCCGCATCATCGGCAATCACACGAATATCTGTATCCGTGACCTGGGCCAGCAGCGGGATCAGCAACGGCTGACACAGCGCATGGGGTGCGGTCACGGTCAGGGATGCGCTTTTATCCGTCAGATCCGCGATGGCTGTATCAATTTCCTGCTGCGCCTCGCGCATCTTCCGGCACATGGGCAGCAGGCGCATGCCCGCTTCTGTCAGCGACAGCGATCGCGTCGTGCGAAACAGCAATTTCGCCCCAATCGCATCCTCCAGACGTTTCAAAGCCTGGCTGACCGCCGACTTCGTCAGCCCGCTGCGTGCCGCGGCCTCAGTAATACTGCGGGTTTCAGTGATCGTCAGAAAGATCAGAAGGTCGTTTGGGTTCAGTTTCATTGTGTAATTTTGTTAAACTATTATTTTAAATAATCAAGCTTGTTTCAGACCGGGCGGCAGGCGACATATGCCTTAAGAAACAAAAGGAATGTGACGATGACCACAGCGATTGAAACCGCAGCACTGGCGAAACTGGCAGAATGGAAAACAGCTTTTAACAGCGGCAATGGCGCAGGCTGCGCCGCCTGTTATGAAGAAGATGCGGTCATGACAGCCGCCCCGTTTGGCACCTTCCGGGGGCGGGCCGAAATTCAGGCGTTTTGGGACGATCTTGTGTCCAAAGGGTTCGCCGATGTGGCTTATACCGATGCGAAAGTTGAAGTTCTGAACGAGAACGAAGCCGTGATTTCCGCCTCCTGGACCATGAACAACGCCCACGGCATCATCACCCGCGAACTCTGGGTGATGCAGCCGGACGGCCAGGCCCTGCTGCGCGAAGATAACTTCGAAGCCCAGGGCTGATCCATCCCCCATTCCGGCCCTTGCTATTTGTCCCGAAACCCTGTTGGGTCAGGGAAAATAGGGGGCCGGGATGGAATTTGATGCGCTGTTTAATGACGTCACAGGTATGCTCGCTCAGGGTTTCCCGGGGGCAGCGGATTTCTTTGATCAGAGGCGCGACAGCTATGGTTTTGTGCCACCACACCCCGAAGAACCACCCCGTGGCGTAGATCTGGCCGCCTGCATCCCGCTGGCGAATGACCTGACCCGTCCCCTGGTCACACAAATCGCGCACCTTGCGGATCGCCTGCACTGGCAACAGACCTATACAGAGGCTGACGGATTTTCCCGCGACTTCCTGAGTAATTACGCCTGGCTGAACCTGATTTCACCCGAAGGCATGTTCGTGTCAGACACAGCCCGCGTGACCTTCGGGTATTGGGGGCAGGGGCTTACCTACCCCGAACACAGCCACGCCCCGGAAGAAATCTACTGCGTTCTGGCCGGCAGCGCGATCTTCCATTCCGAAGGTCACCCCCCACGCCTTGCCGGCCCCGGCGACACCATCCACCACGCCCCGCACCAGAAACACGCCCTCGACATGACGCCCGGCCCACTTCTGGCGCTGATCCCCTGGCGTGGGGACGGGTTGGTCGCGAAATCTGATTTGACTTAACCCATTTTCATCTTTCCTGAAATACTCCGGAGGAGGTCCGCAGGAACGGGGGCTGGCCCCCTTCGATTTTTCTGCGAAAAATCACGCACACAGCGCGCCCGGCCCAACTGTTTACATTCGTTAGAATGAAAAACAGGCGGGAGAAATGCTCTTATTTATCTGACTTAAACGCCCATGCGGATGCCAAGAGCAGGTCTTTATACCCCTGGGACCTAACCTCTGAAATTTCACCGGTAATAACCTTCCCTAATGGCCGCCATGGCGCTCCAAATGCTCCTCCATCTGCGGAATGAACAGAAATAAAATACTCTTCAGCGTCTCTGAGCAGAGCGCCTTCCCGTTCATTATCATAGTCACCGCAGACGAACCGACGGTACACCATATCGCGGACTTCTGGTGTGGCCATCACCCATTCAGAAAACTGTAACCCAAGCTCAACCGGTAATGGTTCTGCATAAATTTTGGGACTTATTATGGGTTTCCCACCCGCAGCCAGATACGCATCACTTTTGGCGCGCATGGCTCTGTATTCCTGAAACCAGGTCCAACTTTGGAAGTCATCGGGATTTGTTGTACAGATGTATTCGGCAGCCATGAGAAGAATTCCGGCTTTTGATATGCGTGAAGGTGACAGGCAAAAACGGCGCTTCGCCTGTCACAGGGATCTGTAAGATCAGGCCAGCTTACCCTCAGCAGTAATCATGGTCTTGTCGCCGATAAACGGACGCAGGGCTTCGGGCAGCCGCACTGATCCATCTTCCTGCTGACCATTTTCCAGAACCGCAATCAGGCAGCGCCCGACAGCCACACCAGATCCGTTCAGGGTATGCACAAACTCTGGCTTGCCACCTTCCGCAGGCTTAAACCGCGCATTCATACGACGCGCCTGGTAATCACCGGCAACGGAACAGGAAGAAATCTCGCGATAGGTGTCCTGACCAGGCAGCCAGGCCTCGATATCATGGGTCTTTCGCATGCCAGCCCCCAGATCACCGGTACAGAGAACAACCGTGCGGTACGGAATTTCCAGACGCTCCAATACGGCCTCTGCACAGTGTGTCATGCGGTCATGCTCTTCCATGGATTTATCCGGATGGGTCACAGACACCATCTCAACCTTTTCAAACTGGTGCTGACGCAGCATACCCGCGGTGTCACGGCCCGCAGAACCGGCCTCAGACCGGAAACACTGGGTATGCGCACAGTAGCGGCGCGGCAGGTAATCTTCAGCCAGGGTCTCGCCATTCACGATATTGGTCAGCGTCACCTCAGACGTCGGGATCAGCCACATGCCTTCCGTCGTCTTATAGCTGTCCTCGCCAAATTTCGGCAGCTGGCCTGTGCCATACATCATCTCTTCGCGCACCAGAACCGGGGTCCAGGTCTCAGTCAGACCATGTTCCTCTGTGTGCAGCTCCAGCATGAACTGCGCCAAAGCCCGGTGCAGACGGGCCACCGCACCAGACATCACGGCAAAACGCGCACCAGACAGTTTCGCACCGGTTTCAAAATCAAGCCCCTCCTGCACGCAGGCCAGCTCATAATGCTCCTTCGGCTTAAACGCGAATTCCTTTGGCGTGCCCCAGCGGCGGATCTCGACGTTATCATCTTCGTCGTCCCCATCCGGTGCATCATCATGCGGGGTGTTTGGCGTGGCCATCAGCAGATCGTAAAGCTTCTTATCCTCAAGCTTCGCCTCATCATTCAGCGCCGCAACCTCAGCCTTCTTCGCAGAAACAAGCGCGCGCAGACGTTCAAATTCTGCCTCATCGCCTTTGGCTTTCGCAGCACCCACAAGTTTGGAGGCTTTGTTCTGCTCTGCCTGGGCTTCTTCTGCCGCCTGGATCTTTGCGCGGCGTGCAGTGTCAATCGCCAGAACCTGAGATGACACACCAGAGAGCCCCCGGCGCGCCATGGCCGCATCAAAAGCTTCGGGATTTTCGCGGATCAACCGGATGTCATGCATCTGTCAGGTTCCTGATTAAAGTGAATCGTTATGGGAGTGTTATAACGCTTTTTACGCGGGGGGAAACGGGCCGTTTGAATGTGCATCTGACCACCCGCCCGGCTTGCCCGGGCAGCGCCCGACCCTCCCCACGGGAGGGGGCAAAACATCCGTGCTTAGGATGAGATTTTAATTGGATCATTCATTGTGGGGCCAATAACTAACGTTTAACCGTTTATGCATCTCACGAAGTTGTTCTTGATTGTATAGATCCCCATTCTCAAAATTGGTCCAGTTTTCATACCCTGAGCCACTTAGTCGTGCTGTAAGCCGCTCTATTTGCCCCGCATCCTCGTTGTATGTTGCTTCTTCAAGCTGCTCGGTAATTTCAATGGCATGATCCCGCCCTGGTGTCATGATCTTCGGAAGGATTGTATTACCGTTACCAATTGTATGGCTCAATTTTTTCGGCGTTAAGTTTATGTTCCCCGACAGCTTTGCACCGAACAGGCATATTCCTTTGAAGCTTTTCGCGCTGAAAGGATTGGAGAAGCGTTGGATGTCGGCTATTTCACTATCGTCAAATCGTGCGCCGTCTAGGATGGCACCATAGAATTCGGTTGCATGAATAAGACTATTGATAAAAATGGCGCCTTCCAGATTGCAGTTTCGCATGAAGCTAGACTCAATCCGAGAATCCGAAAATAGCCCTCCTGAGAAGTCTCCACCCTCAAACATCAGGCCATCCAGATCGCAGCTTCTAAGGTCGATGCGAAACTTGCGAGCTGCTTCGATTGAGACCTGTGATGGAGACCGCCTTCCTAAGATCGAAATCGCTATCTGGATGTCACTTCGAGGGTTCTTTCTTCTGAATGGAGCTTTCTTAGGCTGTAGGCTCCTCACCGGAGAGTTCTCCCGAACGTATGCGCAGATAATTTCCATGACGGTTATATGATCATCAAGGCTGTCACGGGCAATGCGCTCTAGGGCAAGTAGTCCGCCAATTCGAACTTCCAGATTGGGAGCAGTCTCTTCGGTATAAACGGGCTTACTTCTGTCCAGTTCAGGAATATCACTCCGATGCTCAAAAAATCTTTCGGATGCTAAAGGCGGCATTCCAATACTAATATCTTGGGGTTGTTGTGGTTGAGCTTTCGTTTCGTACACAGGCGAACCCGAGTAATCGCGAACATGCCGCTTCACCACCTTGTCCGCGCCAATCTGTTCGACCGCTTTGGCGATGCGATCTGTATAGAGGCCTTGCTCAGCCGTATGCGCCTGCTTACTGGCAATCACTGTGCGCCAGATGAGGAAGGGAGCGCCAAATAGTGCCAGGATCACTGTGCCCAGCTCGCGAAGGGCTCTCGCCCCACTGTCGTTCTCAGTAAAATCTCCTGAGATCGCTGCGGCCGTGAATTTTGCAATGATCAGGAGCATCAATCCAACCAGGACAAAGCAAAGAACTGAGATCAGAAATCCCAGGATTTTGCCGAACAAGGGGGCGTTCACAAACTTTGGCGGGTTCGCAAAACCCAGCCATTCCATCAGGTCATTCTTCTTCTCAGCCATTCAAATCCCCCAAATCAATCCTTAACGCGCCCTGAATGCGGCGGGCGCGTGATATGCATAAGATGTGCATATGTTGTGCATGGATTGTGTATGCGGGGGAAGGGGGGATTTCAGGTGGTTTTCGGGATCACTTTGTATCGGTGATCCAGGCCAGAATTTCCGCCTCATCCGGGGCGACAAATTCTGCGACACCGCCGGAAAATTCGACAAATGCCTCTTCATTCAGCCCGTTGGTTCCGACCATCACAGTCGCCCCGGCAGATGCCGCTTCGCCAAGGAGTTCGCGAAAACCTTTGCCCTCAGATTCATGTTTACCAAACTTGTTCAGCAGGAACACATCATAGCCACCTTCCATGCGCTGGCTGACGGCGGAAACCGCTTCGGCCATGGCTTCGGGGTTCAGGCGGCAGCCGCGGCTTTCCTTTCCAAGGTCTTGAGAAATACGGATTTTTGGACCATTGGACAGCACCTGCACATCCATGTCGCAGCGGTGGCAATCGTCGCGGTCAGAGTTGATCTGCACGATGCCCATGCAGCGTTTGCCCTGTGCTGTCAGCTTGTCAGCGACACCCGCCAGAAGCAGATCCAGTTCACCCTGGCCGGTCAGTTTTGTATAGCCGATTTTCATGTCGGGCCTCATATATCAGAAGGCGGAAAAGCCCGCCCGGAGTTGTCGTCGTTACTCTCTGCTCCGGGCGGGGAATGTCAACACGGATTTCACCATGTGGGCACCTGTTCAGGCAGCCGGGGCTTTTTCAGCCGGGGCGGAGAAACGCACACCTGTGATCTCTGCCGTGTTGACAAGTTCTGCCGTAAAACGCTGCGCCGCCTGCGCCCAGGCGGCCCGTTCCATGGCGTCACTTATGGTGGTTTTGACGCTGTCATAGGGCAGGGGTGCCCCTTCGGCGCGGGCGTCCAGGCGGATGATGTGAAAACCGAATTGAGTTTCCACAAGTTCCGGATGCACGGCACCCTGCTTGATCGTGGCAAGGGCGGCGTCGAATTCAGGAACCGTGTCGCCCGAAGACAGCTGCCCCAAAACGCCGCCGTTGTCTTTGGACGAACAGTCAGAGTTTTCGCGCGCCAGCGTGTCGAACCGTTTCGGGTTTTCCAGCGCCAGTTTCAAAATCTCCGATGCCCTTAACTTCGCTTCCATCTGTGAGGATTGATCATCCGGACGCACGGCAAGCAGGATATGTGCCGCTTCGTACAGGGATGGTGCGCGGAACTGATCGCCGCGGGTGTCAAAGGCGCGTTTGATGGCATCCTCGGTCACGTCATCGGGTTCAACGCGGATTTCCAGCACCTGACGGACCATGGCTTCGTCTTCGGTTTCGAACTTGCCCGGCGCAACCTCGCCTGGGGCGGGGGAGAGGCCCATTGTACGGGCCTCTTCCAGGATCAGGTGGCGGATGACCAGGGCGCGTGCCCCGGCCTGCCAGGCCCAGCCCGGTTTTCCTGCCGGTGCCGTGTGGTTCTGGGCTTCTTGCGCGATGTCTTCCTGCGCAATCACCTGGCCATTTACTGTGACCTCAGGGAAAAGGGGCTTTGCCATTTTTCGTTACTCCACAGAGGGTTAGTTTGATTTGCGACGTGAACGCACGATCTGATAGCCGGGACGTACGAAATACCGTACGGGGGCTGACAGCATGTGAACGAGACGTGTGAAAGGGAAGGCTAGGAAGATGGTCAGACCCAGCAGGATGTGCAGTTTGAACACAAGTGCCACGTCCGCGATATAGCTGGCAGCGGCCCCGTCAAAGAAGATGATCCCCTGTGCCCAGGACATGAATTTCACCATCTCATGACCATCCAGATGACCAAGAGAGCTGAAGATCGTGCCCAGCCCCAGGATCAGCTGCGCCAGCAGCATCGCAAGGATTGCGATATCTGAGAAGGAACTGGTCTTGCGAATGCGCGGATCGGTCCAGCGACGGTGAAACAGCATTGCACCGCCGACAAGCGCCATGATGCCAAAGATGCCACCAGCAACAACAGCGAGCATTTGTTTCGCACCATGGGACACACCAATGGCGTCAAAGATCGCGATGGGTGTCAAAAGGCCCACGAAATGCCCGGCCAGAATGCCCAGAACACCAACGTGAAACAGGCTGGATCCGATGATCAGCTGTTTGCGGCGCAACAGCTGTGAGGAAGATGATTTCCAGGTGAAAGGGTCGCGTTCATAGCGGGCGATGGATCCCACAATCATCACGGTGATCGCGATATAGGGGAAGGTTCCGAACAGAAATTCATGCATATCTATTCTCCTTATTCGGCTGCGGTGGCGCGATTGCCATCGGTTGGCTGATTGACGGGCTGATCAAGGTTCGCAAGCATATCGCGCACGTGTGGGCAGCCTGCGGCGGGATCGGGACCAAAGGTGACCTGGGCTTCTTCCCAGACCTGGTCCAGCGCTTCCAGATCGTCCGGGTCTTCATCCGGCACGCTCAAAAGTGCTTCGACTGCTGCGGCGTCGGCTTTGACACCTGCGATATGTTGCAGGGCGGCCATGGCTGCGGCGTAACCGCTTTCCCGGCGGGTCAGGCGGGTTTGCAGGTTTTCCAGAATATGTGCTGTGTCACCGATCACATCCTTGACCTCAGCCATAGGGCGTGAGGCCAGGAATTCCAGCAGCACCGGCAGGTGATCGGGCAGCTCGCTTGCGATGGGTTCAAAGCCACCGGCACGATACATTTCGACCAGATCCACCATCGCAGGCCCACGGTCACGGCTTTCGCCGTGCACATGTTCAAACAGGTTCAGGGACAGGGTGCGGGACCGGTCAAACAGCCCCACATAGCGTTCCTGCGCCGCATAGATATCCATGCCCGCAATGTCATCAACAAGACGCGACAGAAGATCGACCAGTTTGGGTGTCAGAAGGTCGCCCTCTGCAAGGGCTGCCTTCAGTTCCGGGCCTGCCGCCTGAAGGCCCTCAGACGGGTAGCTTAGAATAGCCGAGATGGCTTTTAATGGCATAAGCATCAGTTTGCCCCCTTGCTGTCAGGTCCAGTGTGCATTGGGTTTGGCAGGCGGAAGTCTTTGGATTTGCCGCCAAACATGGAACCCTTGCTTGTGCCGGTGGAACAACCGTTGCCATCGGTAAAGCCACAGCCGCTGCGAATGTCATAGGCGTCTTCAACCTGTTCGCGGTGCGCGGTTGGCACGACAAAACGATCCTCATAGTTGGCAATCGCCATGATGTGATACATGTCTTCAATCAACTCAGGCGTCATGCCCACACGTTCGGCAATGCCCGCATCAATCACGCCGTCCACGGTCTTGGAGCGCATATAAGCCCGCATCGCAAGCATCCGTTCCAGGGCAGAAACCACAGGGGCTTCTTCACCGGCGGTCAGCATGTTTGCCAGGTATTTCACAGGGATACGCAGGGATTTTACATCCGGCATTTCCTTATCAACACCAATCGCGCCGGCTTCTGCTGCGTTCTGGATCGGGGACAGTGGCGGGATATACCAGACCATCGGCAGGGTGCGATATTCCGGGTGCAGCGGGAAAGCGATCTTCCAGTCCATCGCCATTTTATAGACAGGCGAGTTCTGGGCAGATTTCACCCAATCCTGCGGCACACCCTGGCGGATGGCTTCAGCTGCGATTTCCGGATCGTTCGGGTCAAGGAAGATGTCGCACTGGGATTTATACAGATCCTGTTCATCACTCACGTTGGCCGCTTCATCAATGCGATCCTGATCGTACAGCATCACACCCAGATACCGGATACGCCCCACACAGGTTTCGGAACAGACAGTTGGCTGACCTGATTCAATGCGTGGGTAACAGAAAGTACATTTCTCAGACTTGCCGCTTTCCCAGTTGTAATAGACCTTTTTGTAAGGACAGCCGGATACACACATGCGCCAGCCGCGACATTTTTCCTGGTCAATCAGAACGATGCCGTCTTCTTCACGCTTGTAGATCGCACCTGACGGGCAGGCGGCGGCACAGGCGGGGTTCAGACAGTGTTCGCAGAGACGTGGCAAATACATCATGAATGTATTTTCATATTCGCCGTAGATCTCTTTCTGGATGCCTTCGAAGTTATAGTCTTCGCCACGCTTCGCAAATTCACCCCCCAGGATTTCTTCCCAGTTCGGACCGGTTTCGATCTTTTCCATCCGTTCGCCTGTGATCTTGGAAAACGGGCGGGCGGTTGGATAATGGTTCATTTCCGGCGCGGATTTCAGATGGTCATAGTCGAAATCAAACGGTTCATAGTAATCGTCGATTTCGGGCAGATCCGGGTTGCCGAACAGTTTCGCCAGCACCCGCCATTTGGACCCCATCTTTGGCTGAAGCTTGCCGGATTTGGTCCGCTCCCAGCCACCATTCCAGCGTTTCTGGTTTTCCCAGTCTTTCGGATAACCAGTGCCAGGTTTGCTTTCAACGTTGTTGAACCAGGCGTACTCGACCCCCTCGCGGGAGGTCCAGACGTTCTTACAGGTCACGGAACAGGTGTGACACCCGATACATTTATCAAGGTTCAGCACCATGCCAATTTGTGCGCGGATCTTCATTCTGCGGCCTCCGGGGATTGGGTTGCAGGGGTATCAAGCCAGTCGACTTTGCGCATTTTACGCACAACCACGAATTCATCGCGGTTGGAACCAACTGTGCCGTAGTAGTTGAAACCATAGGACTGGTGCGCATAGGCCCCGATCATATGGGTTGGTTTCACGGTTGCCCGTGTGACCGAGTTGTGGATGCCACCGCGATGACCGGTCTTCTCAGACCCGGGGGTGTTCACGATTTTTTCCTGGGCGTGATACATGAAGATCGTGCCATCTTTCATCCGCTGGGACACAACGGCACGCGCAGTCAGGGCACCATTGGCGTTATAGACCTCAACCCAGTCGTTATCGACGATCCCGGCAGATTTCGCATCAGTTTCCGAAATCCAGACCACAGGGCCACCCCGGTTCAGGGTCAGCATCATCAGGTTGTCACTGTAAGTAGAGTGAATGCCCCATTTCTGGTGTGGTGTGATGAAGTTCAGGATCAGGTTATCGCCATCATCCTGAATGTCAGCATTGATGGTTTTCAGATCCACTGGCGGACGCCAGCCAACGAAACCTTCACCAAAGGCGCGCATCCACAGGTGATCCTGATAGAGCTGCTGACGACCGGTTAGGGTGCGCCAAGGGATCAGCTCATGCACGTTGGTGTAACCGGCGTTATAACAGACCTCTTCGCTTTCAATCCCGGACCATGTGGGGGACGAGATAATCTTACGAGGCTGCACCGCGATGTCACGGAAACGGATCTTTTCATCTTCCTTCGGCAGGGCCAGGTGCGCGTGTTCACGACCGGTGGCTTTGGACAGTTCGTTCCAGGCCTTGACCGCAACTTCGCCGTTGGTTTCCGGTGCAAGCATCAGGATCATTTCCGCCGCATCAATCGCAGTATCAAGCTTTGGCTGACCTTTGGACACGCCATCATCCAGAACGCGACCGTTCAGATCACCAAGGTGGTGCACCTCTGTTTCGGTGTTCCAGTTGATGCCTTTGCCGCCATTGCCCAGCTTTTCAAGCAGAGGCCCGACAGATGTGAACTTTTTACCCAGGTTCGGGTAATCCCGTTCGACCGCAATATAGTTCGGCGCGGTTTTGCCAGGGATCAGGTCACATTCGCCTTTTTTCCAGTCAAGCACTTGATCCTGCGCGATTTCGGCAGGGGTGTCATGCAGGATTGGCAGTTGTACGATGTCAGTTTCAACGCCCAGGATTTCCGGTGCGACTTCACTGAATTTCTGCGCGATGGATTTGAAGATTTCCCAGTCAGATTTTGACTCATACGCCGGATCAACCGCCGCCTGAAGCGGGTGGATGAATGGGTGCATGTCTGATGTGTTCAGATCGTCTTTCTCATACCAGGAAGCAGTCGGCAGAACGATGTCTGAGTACACAGCGGTGGTGGACATGCGGAAGTCGATGGTCACCAAGAGATCAAGTTTGCCTTTCGGGGCGTCCTTGTGCCATTTGGCTTCCTTCGGCATTGCGCCGCCTTCTTCCCCAAGATCCTTGCCCAGAACACCGTGATCGGTGCCAAGCAGGTGCTTAAGGAAATATTCGTGACCTTTACCGGAAGAACCAAGCAGGTTGGAACGCCAGATAAACAGGTTACGCGGCCAGTTTTCCGGTGCATCCGGGTCCTCACAGGACATTTCCAGATCGCCAGATTTCAGCTGTTCCGCCACATAGACCGGGATCTCTTTGCCTGCTTCTTTCGCAGCTTTGGCCACCTCAAGCGGGTTGGTTTTCAGCTGCGGTGCAGATGGCAACCAGCCCATGCGTTCCGCACGGATGTTGTAGTCAATCAGGTTGATATCCCAGTCACCTTCCGGTGCGGTTGGGGACAGGATTTCATTGGCTGACAGTTGTTCATAACGGAACTGATCTGTGTGCGCATACCAAGCAGAGGTCGAGTTCATGTGACGTGGTGGGCGGCACCAATCCAGACCAAAGGCCAGGGGCTGCCAACCAGTTTGTGGACGCAGTTTTTCCTGACCGACATAGTGGCTCCAGCCACCGCCGGATTGACCGATACAACCACACATCACCAGCATATTGATAATGCCGCGATAGTTCATATCCATGTGGTACCAGTGGTTCAGACCTGCACCCAGAATGACCATGGATTTACCATTGGTTTTCTCAGCGTTCAGGGCGAATTCACGGGCCACGGCTTCGATTTTATCACGGGCGACACCTGTGATTTTCTCAGCCCAGGCCGGGGTGCCGGGGATATCGTCGTTGTAGTCTTTCGCAACCCAATCGCCGCCCAGACCACGATCCAGACCATAGTTCGCACAGAACAGATCAAACACAGTCGCAACGGTGATGGTCTTTTTGCCGGACTTGATTTTCTTGACCGGAATATTGCGGGTCAGAACGTCAGGGTGGTCACATTTATGGAAGTTTTCAGTGGCTTCACCGCCGAAGTATGGGAAATCAACGCCGACAACTTCTTCGTGGTCTTCTTCCAGGATGAAGGACATCTTCAGATCAGTGTCTTTGCCCTTGGCGCGTTCTTCAAGGTTCCATTCGCCGTCTTCGCCCCAGCGATAGCCGACGGAACCGTTCGGTGCGCAAAGACCGTTTTCACTGTCCCAGGCGATGGTTTTCCATTCGGGATTGTTTTTCTCGCCAAGCTTACCAGCCAGATCATCGGCCCGCAGGAAGCGACCCGGGATCATACGGCCATCTTTTTCTTCCATGGTGACAAGCATCGGGAAGTCGGAATATTTGCGGGTGTAATCCTCAAAATATTCGGCCTGACGGTCCAGGTGGAATTCGCGCAGGATCACGTGACCGAAAGCCATGGCCAGCGCTGCGTCGGTTCCTTGTTTCGCGTTCAGCCAGATGTCACCGAATTTGGCGGCCTCTGAATAGTCAGGCGATACAACAGCGGATTTTGTGCCGCGGTAGCGGGCCTCGGTGTAGAAATGCGCATCCGGCGTACGTGTTTGCGGCACGTTTGATCCCCAAAGCAGCAGGTAACCGGCGTTGTACCAGTCGGCAGATTCAGGCACGTCGGTCTGTTCACCCCAGGTCATGGGAGAGGCAGGTGGAAGGTCGCAGTACCAGTCATAGAAGGACATGCAGACGCCACCAAGCAGGGACAGGTAACGTGAACCAGCGGCATAAGACACCATGGACATCGCAGGAATGGGCGAGAAGCCAAAGACACGGTCGGGGCCGTATGTTTTCACAGTGTAGGCGTTGGCGGCGGCGATGATTTCAGTGCTTTCATCCCAAGTCGCGCGCACAAAGCCGCCTTTACCACGGGTTTTCACATAGCTTGCGCGCAGAACTGGATCTTCCTGAAGGGCCTTCCAGGCCGCAGCGGGTTCCATGTTTTTGCGCATCCGGCGCCAGGCTTTCATCAGCTTGCCACGGATCAGCGGGTTTTTCACCCGGTTGGCAGAATAGAGATACCAGGAATAACTTGCACCACGGGCACAACCACGTGGTTCGTGGTTCGGCAGGTCCGGGCGTGTGCGCGGGTAATCGGTTTGCTGGGTTTCCCAGGTCACGATGCCGGATTTCACATAGATCTTCCACGAACAGGAACCCGTACAGTTCACACCGTGGGTCGAACGCACAACTTTGTCGTGACGCCAGCGGTTGCGGTAAACATCTTCCCAGGCGCGGTCTTCATTTGTGGTCTGACCATGCTTGTTGGAAAAGGTATCCAGTTGCTTTGACTGGAAGAAATTCAGACGGTCGAGCAGGTGGCTCATCTCATGTTCTCCTTAGGTTTGCTGGCCCGCCCCGGTGCACGGGAAGTGCGGAAGGGGCGGGCTGGCTCAGCCCCGGCCGGGATGGCCGGAACTGAAGTGTCGGAAATCAAGGGTTCTTGATGTAGGCGCCGGGGCGCAGGTAGAACCACCAGTTGATCAGGATGCAGACGCCGTAGAAGACTGCGAAACCATACAAAGCGTATTCAGGTGTCGCGGCTTTGATCTGTTCACCAAACACTTTGGGGATGATGAATGCGCCGTAAGCAGCCACAGCGGCGGTCCAGCCAAGAACGGGGCCAGCCTGTTCTTTGTTGAAGGCCACAGCGATGGTACGGAAGGTGGACCCGTTGCCGATGCCGGTTGCCGCAAACAGGATCAGGAAGAGGATCATGAAGGGGAAGAAGAATTCTTCCGGGGTTGCGGACACGTAAGCTTGCTTCAGGAAGTAAGCCACACCCAGGGCAGAACCAACCATGACGATGGAAATCCACTGGGTCACACGGGCACCGCCCAGTTTGTCAGCGATCATACCGCCAACAGGGCGGATCAGGGCACCGATGAATGGGCCCATCCAGGCATACATCAGGGCGCTTGGTCCGTTCGGGTTGGCCAGATCGTGGGTCATCACGCCGTCAATCTCAACGTGCTGGAAGCCAAACACAACTTTGATTGCCAGTGCGAAAGTCGCCGCATAACCGATGAAGGAACCAAAGGTCATGGTGTAGATGACAGTCATCGCCCATGTGTGTTTGTTGCCAAAGATCTTATACTGACGTGACAGGTTTTGACCAACCTGACCAGGGATCATCTTCAGCAGGAACACAGTCAGCGCGATCACGATCGGCAGAACGATCCATTTGGAAACCATAAAGCCAGACCCACCAACTTTTGCAGGCAGCATCAGCCACAGGCCGAAAGCAGCCGTCAGGAAACCCACCAGCAACATGCCGGAAATGGTGCCAAATGCGCCAACAGGGGACGGGATGTCAGGGGAGACATGTTCATCACGGATGTTGTTCATGCCCCACCAGCCAGCAAACGCCAGCGGCACAAGGAACAGAAGCCAGACAAAGCCTGCGTTCTGGATGTAGGTTTCAGTGCCAGCCGGGATCTTACCGATCAATGTGCCGGATGTGTTCACCAGTTCACGACCTTCGCCACCGAACAGACCAAAGGTCATCACCAGTGGGATCAGGATCTGCATGGTGGTTACACCAAAGTTGCCCAGACCCGCGTTCATGCCCAGGGAATACCCCTGCATCTTTTTCGGGAAGAAGAAAGAAATGTTGGACATGGAGCTTGAGAAGTTACCGCCACCGATACCGGACAGGAACGCCAGAACCTGGAATTTCCACAGCGGTGTGTTCGGGTCTTGCAGATAGTAACCCGCGCCAAGGGCCGGGATCATCAATAGGGCCGTGGTGAAGAAAATAGTGTTCCGTCCCCCCGCGATACGCACGAAGAATGTGGACGGGATGCGCAGGGTCGCGCCAGTCAGACCGGCAATCGCACCCAATGTGAACAGGTCAGATTTTTCAAAGCCGAACCCAAGGTTAATCATCTGAACGGTGATGATGCCCCAATACAGCCAGACCGCAAAGCCGCAAAGCAGCGATGGAATGGAGATCCAGAGGTTGCGGTTCGCAATCGCCTTCCCTTCATTCTGCCAGAAGGTTTCGTCTTCTGGTGTATAGTTTCTAAGATCTTGTCCCAATTTTAGTTCCTCCTCAGTGTGAGGGTTGCGGCGGGTCCGGATGACCCGCCTGTGAGTATTGTTATGCTTTGTTGTCAGGGTGTGTGCGGTTGTAGTCCTCAACAATCGCCACGGATTTCGCCAGGGCCGCGTTGGCCTGATCTGCATGCATCTGCAGGCCATCAAGGCTGGCTTTTTCAAACAAGGCGCGTTCTTCAGCTTCCTGTTCAGGTGA
Organism: Thalassobius sp. I31.1; assembly: GCF_003031585.1. Taxonomy (GTDB): domain Bacteria; phylum Pseudomonadota; class Alphaproteobacteria; order Rhodobacterales; family Rhodobacteraceae; genus Halocynthiibacter. The sequence goes on along the minus strand of NZ_PWAA01000065.1, from coordinate 81,347 downwards.
GAAGCGGATGAACAGGGCCAGAACTGATACGCAGGTTACGATCATACCAATGGTCAGATAGGCATCATCCCAGTTGCTGTTGTAAGCTTCGCTTTTCAACAGGAACCCGCCCAGAACCGCACCGGCGTTCCCGCCTGCACCGACCACACCGGCAACCGCGCCAAGTGCTTTTTTGTTGACGAATGGCACCACGGAATAGGTCGCGCCTTCGGACATCTGGGTGAACAGAGAGAACAGGATCAGGGTTGGGATCGCCAGAACAAGGATGGGCATCTGGCTGAACAACATCAGCGCAAGGCCTTCGCCCAACAGCGCAATGAACAACCAGGTTGTGCGACCCTTCAGACCCCAGAGCGCTGCAAAGTTATCGCCAAAGATGCCGCCCAATGTCCGGGCAAAGATGTTCATCAGGCCGAACAGACCAGCAATCATACCTGCGGTCACCGCGGCACGGGCCAGTGGCATGCCTTTGAAGAAGTCAAAGTAGTCGACGAAATACAGCGCGATAGACCCGTTGACCAACAGCTCGATGCCGAAACACGCGCCGTAGATCACGAACATCAACCAGACACGGTAGTCGGCCATTGCTGCAAAATATGCACCAGTGACTTTGTCTTTTGACTGCATCTTGCCCTGGGCACGCAGGTCTTTGAAGTTCCCGTCAGGCGCATCCTGGGTCAGGAAAAAATAGGCGATCCCGATGGAGAAGGTCACAGCGCCAACCAGCACCATAGACGCACGCCACGCAGCCGCATCAGTAAAGCCGAAACCAACGATAAAACCTGTGAAGATCAAAGGCATAACGATCTGTGTGACACCGCCACCCAGGTTGCCCCATCCCGCAGAAGTCGCGTTTGCAGTGCCAACCACGTTGGGCGCAAACATCACGGTAGTGTGGTATTGGGTGATCACGAAAGACGCGCCAATCACACCGATCAGCAGGCGAAAGATCAGAAAGCTTTCAAAGCTGTTGGCAAGACCGATACCCGCAACAGGCAAAGACCCGACGATCAGCAGGGATGTATAGGCGATGCGCGGACCGACCCGGTCACAGAACCAGCCGATAAAGAAGCGCGCGAACACGGTCACCGCAACGGATGCAATGATGGTCCAGCCGACCTGGGATTTGGTCAGGCCCAGTTCTTCGCGCACGATGATCATCATCGGCGCAATGCCAAACCATGCAAAGAAACACGCGAAGAACGCAAACCATGTCATGTGAAATGTACGGATTTGAACCATTCTGACGTTAAAGAAATTTCGCCAGAGACTTGTGGCTTTGTTTTGTAGCTCCATCTGTCCCTCCAGATACTCTGCCCGTTTTGTGGGCTCTGGTCAGGGTTTGCGCCTTCCAGTTGGGGGAAAACTTGACTTAGATCAAAAGCGAAATTTTGCCTGTTGAAATAAATGGATAACCGAAATGCGTGGTGTGCGTTGCGACATTTTGTCAAGCTGCGGTTTGCAAATTTGAAAATGTTACTTGATTTTTGTCAATTGCGACGTGATACACGTTGCAGGGGAAAAGGGTAGCAAGCCATGCGCGAGTCAGACATTCCGGAGATCCTGAAACTGGATCTCTTCAGAAATATGGAATCCGACAATTTTGAACGTCTGATGCGGGGGGCCTATGTACAGATGTTCCCGCCACAGGTGGAACTGACACATGAAGGGGATCGTGCGGATTTTCTTTATGTGCTGATGTCGGGCAGCGTCGAACTTTATGCGTCCTGGAACGGCAGCGACAGCACCATGGCGATTGTGCGCCCGGTCTCCACTTTCATTCTGGCGGCGACTGTGCGCGATGCGCCCTATCTCATGAGTTCCCGCACAATGGAGAAATCCCGTCTGATCATGTTGCCTTCCGCTGACGTGCGGGATGTTTTTGACAAAGACGCAGGCTTTGCCCGGGCCGTGGTGACGGAACTGGCGCAATGTTACCGGTCTGTTGTGAAAAGCAGTAAGAACCTGAAGCTGCGATCCTCAATTGAACGGCTCGCGAATTATATGCTGCGCAAAAGCGTTGAATATGGCGCGGATGAATTCCGCCTGCCGCTGGAGAAACGTGCTTTGGCGTCTTACCTCGGTATGACCCCGGAAAACCTGTCCCGCGCGATCAAGGCGCTGGGCCCGTATGGGGTTGAGGTCAGCGGATATGACGTGCGTCTGACCAATAAGGCCGATCTGACGGGGCTGGCAAAACCGACGCCGGGCATTGACGATCAGCGCTTCTGAAGCATCGCAAGGATCTGTGCCCGCGCAGTTTCCCCCAGCATGCCATCGCGTGCAACAAAGACCAGATCCCGCGTCAGCGGCGTGCCGGGCAGGGGGCGGATGTGGAAGGGTTTGTCAGGCCAGCGTTCCAGGTCCGGACGCGGCAGGATGGCATATCCGATCCCATGTGACAGGCATTCGATAATCGGTTCAACCATATCAAAGGTGATGCGGTCTTTTGGCTGGTGTTTGTTGTCCCGCAGCCAGGTTCCGATGTGCCGCCCGATGCCACCTGCAGGCAGGAACTGTAGAAACGGCAGCGCGCCAGGCAGTTCCGGCAGTGTTGCGTGTTCAAATCCGTCCGGCAGGGCCAGCGCCATATCCTCGGTGCTGATCGTCGTGCAGTGCAGCCCGTCGGGCAGATCGTCATCTGTGACCACGGCGCAGTCCAAAGTGCCCGCCTGCACGGCGCTACACAGGGTTGTGGATAGCCCGGTTGAGGCTTCAAACCGGGCTTCTGGTGCTTGTGTGCGGGCCTGTTTCAGAAACCCGGGCAGCAGGCGCACGCTGGTTGTCGGCACAAAGCCAATCCGGTAGTGCCCGCGCAACGTGTCGTCGTTTTCGCTTATGCATTCGATGCGTGCCCGTGCCGCCAGGATCACCCGCACATCCGGCAACAGCGCCCGTGCCTCTGGCGTCATGCGTGGCGGGCGTGCGGTGCGGTCAAACAGCTTTGCACCCAGGCTTTCTTCCAGGGCTTTCATCTGCATGGAAACCGCGGGCAGGGTCATATTCAAAAGCCCTGCTGTTTCGGAAAATGATCCGGTTTCTGAGATGTTTAACAATGTGCACAGGCTCTGGATATTCATGTTCAGCAATCCTTAATTTATACTTCATTTATATTCGATTGATGTTAATTTTCAAGCGGCGTAGCGAGGGCGTAACAACAAAGGATGCCCCGATGTCTGACCTTTCTGCTTCACCTGTGATCCCTACCGAAACCCTGCTTCTGAAAGCCGCCCGTGGCCTTGGCCCGACGCTTGCCGCCCGGGCGCCTAAATGGGACCAAAGCCGCGAATATTGTCATGAGAACATTCCTGATCTTGTGGCTGTGAAACTGATGGGCATGTCGATCCCACGTGAATATGGCGGGCAGGGGGCGAGCTTTCTTCAGGTCGTTGATGTGGTTGAAGAGGTGGCCCGTCATTGCACCCTGACCGCCCGCATTATTGTTGAAGCCAATATGGGCGGCATCAGCGCGGTGATGGCCTATGGCACGGAAGAACAGAAGGTATTCTGCGCGAAATATGTGCTGGCAGGCGATAAAACAGCGATCTGCATCACAGAACCTGATGCGGGATCCGCCGCCACAGAAATGACCAGCACAGCGCAAAAGGTGAAGGGCGGATATCGTCTGAACGGGGTGAAACACTGGATCACCGGGGGGGGCGTGTCAAAGCTGCATCTGGTTTTTGCCCGTGTGCTGGATGACGCAGGTGTCGATCAGGGCATTGGTGGATTTCTTTTGTTACATGACCCGGACAATGGTGACGCCTGTGAAGGCTTCACTGTGGCCCGCCGCGAACGTACCATGGGGCTGTGTGGCATGCCCGAGGCCGAGCTTCATTTTGAGGATGTCTTTATCGCGGATGATATGGTCGTTCTGCCGCCCTCCGGTTTTAAACGCGGCTTTGCGGATCTGATGACCGCTTATAACAGTCAGCGCGTGGGTGCGGGTACGATTGCTATGGGCATCGCCGCTGGCGCGCTGGACCATGCCACGCGGTATCTGAAGGAACGGGAACAATTCGGGCGCCCCATTGGGGAATTTCAGGGGTTGCAATGGATGTTGGCTGAGATGGACGCAAAAGTGCATGCGTCGCGTCTGATGTTACGTGAGGCGGCGCAGACACTGTGCGGCAAGGGCTTTCCCGACATGCGTCTGGCAGCGCGGGCGAAAATGTTCGCCAGTGAAAACGCGATATCTGTTGTGAATGACGCGCTGCAGATGTTTGGTGCGCGCGGTTATGGCGATCAGGAACCGCTTGAGCGCATGTATCGTGACGTGCGGATGTTCACAATTGGGGGAGGAACCGCCCAAATTCTGAAAACACAGGTTGCGGGTGGATTGCTGGGCATTAAAGTGCCGCAAACCCGTGATGGTTACGTAAAAAACGCCGAAGGAACCAACAAATGACTCAAGTAACACGCGCCGCAGATCTGGTCGCACGCCGCCTGTATGAGGCCGGCTGCCGCCACGCTTTCGGCATGCCCGGCGGTGAGGTTCTGACCATGGTGGATGCGTTGGAAAAGGCGGGTATTAAATTCACCCTTTGCAAACATGAAAATGCTGCGGGTTTCATGGCGGAAGGGGTGCATCATGTGGATGGTGCGCCGGGTATCCTGGTGGCAACGCTTGGGCCTGGCGTGTTGAACGGTGTGAATGTGATTGCCAACGCACATCAGGATCGCGTGCCGATGATTGTGCTGTCGGGGTGTGTCGATGATGACGAGGCCCTGACCTATACCCATCAGGTTCTGGATCATCAGGCGGTGCTGAATGAGGTCACCAAGGCAACTTTTAAGCTGACGGCAGAAGGTGCTGATATTATTGCAGATAAGGCGGTGTCTATTGCGATGGCTCCACGTCCGGGCCCTGTGCATATTGATGTGCCAATTTCGGTTGCCGACGCAAAGGTTGCGCCCAAACGCCTGCGTCGCCTTGCGCCTGCAAGCCCGGTGGTTCCCGCAGGACCAGATCTTGCGCAGGCGCGTGCGTGGCTGGGCGCGGCGAAGAAACCTGTCATTATTGCCGGGCTTGATGTGCTGACCGAAGGTTCTCACGCGGATCTTCAGACCTTCGCAGAACGCTTCAATATCCCCGTGATCACCAGCTACAAAGCTAAGGGCGTGTTGCGCGAGGATCATCCGCTTTGCCTTGGGGGCGCGGGCCTGTCGCCACGTGCAGACACGGTGCTTGTGCCCTTTGTGAAAGACGCGGATCTGATCATCTGTGCAGGGTATGATCCAATTGAAATGCGCCCGGGCTGGCGTGAAATCTGGGATCCTGCGCAGGTCAATGTCATCGATATCGCGCCGGTTATGAATGATCATTACATGCACCAGGCGACAGTGAATTTCATCGCGCATACCGGTGAAACTCTGAAGGTGCTGAGCCAGGGTGTTGATCCTGTTGAAACCTGGTCCGGAGGTGAAATTGCTCAAGCGAAAGATGCGTTGGCAGGGCTGTTCGACACATCGGAGGACTGGGGCCCGGCGGCGGTGATCGCGGAATGTCGCGACGCCATGCCCGAAGGAACCATCGCCACCGCAGACAGTGGCGCGCACCGCATCCTTCTGTCGCAGATCTGGCAGTGTGACAGCCCGCGTGGCCTGCTGCAAAGTTCGGCCCTGTGCACCATGGGCTGTGCTCTGCCTTTGGCGATGGGGGCGAAATTCGCGGCACCGGATCGCCAGGTGATCAGCTTCTCAGGTGATGCGGGCACATTGATGTGCGCGGGTGAACTGGCGACTGCTGCGGAATTGGGCGGCAACCCGATCTTTGTGGTCTTTGTCGATGCGGAACTGGCCCTGATTGAGCTGAAACAACGTGGCCGTCAGATGGCGAAACATGGTGTGGCCTTTGGGCGGCATGATTTTGCAGGTCTTGGCAGATCGCTGGGCGGGCAGGGTTATCGTGTGACAAATCGTGACGCGCTGCGCGCAGCACTTGAAGCAGCGAAAACGGCGGGTACATTCACTGTGATTGCGGCAGAGATTGAAGCCCGTGCCTATGATGGAAAGATCTGATCATGTCTGAAACCCCGGTAAATGGCCCCTTGCACGGCCTGAAAGTTCTGGATCTGTCGCGTATCCTTGCAGGCCCGACCTGCACCCAGCTTTTGGGGGATATGGGCGCGGAGGTGATCAAGATCGAAAACCCGCGCACAGGCGGCGATGACACCCGTGCCTGGGGGCCACCTTATGTGGAAATGGCGGATGGGTCTGACAGTGATATCAGCGCTTATTTCATCTGTGCCAATCGCAATAAACGATCCGTTGCTGTGGATATTTCCACGCCCGAAGGCCAGCAGCTGATCCGTGATCTGGCGGCAGATGCAGATGTGCTGATTGAGAACTTTAAACCCGGGTCTCTTGCGAAATACGGGCTGGATTATGCCAGCCTGAAAGATGATCTGCCTGGCCTCGTTTACTGTTCGATCTCTGGCTACGGTCAGACCGGCCCGAATGCTTCTAAGCCCGGCTATGATCTGATGGCGCAGGGTTATGGTGGGATCATGTCCCTGACGGGTGAACCGGAAGGCGAGCCGATGAAAGTCGGCGTTGGCATCGCAGACGTCATGTGCGGCATGTATGCGACCACGGGGATCCTCGCGGCCCTGCGTCATCGTGATGCAACCGGGCAGGGGCAGCAGATTGATATTGCATTGGTGGACAGTCAGATTGCCTGGCTGATCAATGAGGGTGTGAACTACCGGGTGTCCGGTGAGCTGCCAAAACGGCGCGGCAATGGTCACCCCAATATCGTGCCCTATAAAACCTGCGCGGCAAGCGACGGCCATGTGATTTTGGCTGTGGGGAATGACACGCAGTTTCAGCGCTTTATGGCGTGGCTGGGCCTGGGCGAGCATGCTTCTGATCCACGTTTCGCGACCAACCCCGCGCGCCTTGAAAACCGCGATACGCTTTATGCGTTGATTGAACCTGAACTGGCGAAGATCCCGATGGCAGAGATCATTTCAGGTCTTGAAGCGATCAAAGTGCCGGTTGGCCCTGTGAACACGCTGGATCAGGTCATGGCAAGCGACCAGGTGGCCGCGCGCAACATGGCACCGGGTCTGCCGTCAGAGGATGCGGCGGATGGTGTGATCCCGGTGCTTGGCAACCCTCTGAACTTCTCGGCAACCCCCGTCACCTACCGCCGTGCCCCCCCGCGTTTTGGGGCGGATACAGATGCGGTTCTGGCGGAACTCAAGCGAAAAATGTGAGTGACTAACAACTTTTGGACATAATCGCATGTCAAATGGAGGCAAGATTTTTAAGGCCTTCATTATGTCATCTGGAATACTACGTCTCATTTCGATCTTTTGCGTTGTTGCTGCGGCATTTGTATGGAGCCAAAACCCAGACAAACGCATGATGTTTGCATGTGCCCAGGCAGGAAGCTTCCCCGCGGAGGGTGTCGCCGCTTGCAACGAACTGTTGGAGGGGGGCGGCTTTCATGCAAATGAGCGCTACCAATTCCGCTATTGGCGTTATTTTGGTCTGCATGAAACCGGTCAGGTGGCGTTTGCAGTGCGTGAGCTGACTGAATTACAAAACAGTGATTGGGAATACCGGTATCGTGCCTTGTTGACTGGAGCCTCTGCGTTATCCGTTGCAGAGGAATATGAGATGTCCGTTGAACTTACTGAGCGTGCGCTTGATGTGTTGCCGGAAAATCATCCAACTGAACGGGTTGCAAACATCTGGAGCCAACTGGCCTGGCGCTATGAGGCAGCGGGGCGTTTGAGTGATGCGATGGTGGCGTCCGAAACCGCCATGGGAATTGCGCCGGATCATCCATACACTGTTGAAATTAGTGCCTGGCTACACCGAAAAAACGGCGCATATGACATTGCACTGCCGATACTTATCCGCGCCCTTGAATTGGGACCAGGGGATGATTGGGCCGTTAGGGAATTGCCGTATTTGTTAAGCCTGATGGAGCGTCAGGATGATCTGGACGATATTTTGGATCAGCTTACACAGGCCAATCCTGATCTGAAAACACTGGAGTATTTGTTTTGGCTTGAGATGGCCGATGATTACACTGATGTGGAGAATGAAGACTACGAGAAAACCGTTGATGCCTTTGAACGTGGCTTGGCTCTTGTTCCTGAAAATGCTTCCTCTCAAGATGTAGCGGATGCCTGGACCCGTCTTTCCTGGCGTTACCAAAAACTGGATCGCTTTGAAGAGGCGCGCGAAGCCGTACAAACCGCATATGAAATTGCCCCTGATTACGCGTATACACTGCGTCATAAATCTTGGCTTCACCGTTTGGATGGGGAGTATGAGATTGGCCTGGGGCTTATAATACGTTCGCTTGAGATCGATCCTGAGCATGACAGGGGAATAAAAGCGCTGTTGTATACTTTGAAACAGCTGGATCGTGGGGATGATGTGGCTCAAATCCACAATGATATCGTAGCGGGACATGCACCTGACCGGGCCTCAATCACTGAGAAATGGGTTGATGCGCTGGAAGAGGCCGGGGAATATGCGCAGGCTGCGGAACTGCTAGAGGCGGAGTTTGACCTGCTGCAGGAGGCGGCAGAGGATGAACGCCAATTGTTTATGCAACTGGCGCGGATGCTGATTGAAAGTGGCGAGGCAGAGGCGCGTATTGCTGAATTAACCGTTCGGGCAAATGCAGAGCCGGCAGATCGTTTTACGTTGTATCTTCTGGGGGCGCTTCATCATGCGCGCGAAGAATTCGCATTGGGCGGAAATCCACTTCGGGACCTTGTTCGGCTGGAACCGGGGAATGCAAAGGCTGCGGGTTTGTTTTTGGTGAACTGTCTGGGAGCAGGGGACGACTGCCCACCGCTCTGGCCGAAAAAACGCGCGGATCGACCTGAGATCAGCTGTGAAGACGCGATTGAGCTTGACGCGATTGTCCATCCGAACACCTTGGAACCTTTGGAAAATGGAATTTCGTTTAATGAAGTGTTACAGGATCCGGATAAGTCATGGGTGGCGGCTTCTGCGGCATACACCGGGGCGACGATAGCGCAGATGAACGGAACCAGAGAGAATAGGATCGGAGTCGCGCAGGCCACTATCCTTTATGACGCGATTATGGAGTGTTTTCCCGACAGTGAGGGCACCCGGTATTATCGCGAATATACCCGATCACAATCCGTGCAAGAGGTGAACGGGGAAGAGGTGTTTTTTCAGGATTTGTATTCCCATGAAAACCTGCGTCAGAACAGGCTTGATCTGGCCTGGGAGGTGAAGGGGTATAATCTCGGTTTTTCACCTCAACCGACGCGGGAGTAGTTACTCCACCGTGATTTCCTGGCGCAACTCTCCGCTGCCAAGATCATAGATCAGGATCGCCTCGCCAGTCTCACTTTCTGTCACCACGGCAAACCAGTCTGTGCCGCGCGTAAAGGCTGTGGTGCTGTGGCCTTCGGGCAGGGAAATCACATCCGGCAGCACCAGAGGGTCGGGCATGCGCGTTAGCTGCGTGACAAGCAGGTAAATGATCACTACAACGCCCAGGATCATCACGCCGGTCAGCACTGTGACCAGCAGTTTCAGAAACTTCAGGCTGGCGGGCAGTTCCACCGGTTCTTCATTCGGGACGTCAGAAGGGACATCAGACATGCAGGATCTTTCTCAGGATATCATTGAGGTCGTGATCGCGGACAACCCTCCGCCCCGTCTTGATAAAGCCCTTGCGCGCGATGTGCCAGAGGAAGCTTCGCTGTCACGCTCGCGCCTTGCGAAACTGATCGCGGAAGGGGCTGTCAGCCGTGCAGGCGTGGTTGTCACCGATCAGAAGGCGAAAGTGGCTGCTGGCGATGTGGTTTCCATTGCCGTGCCACAGGCGCAGGACACGCATATTCTGCCCGAAGATATCCCGCTCGATATCCTCTATGAAGATGACCACCTGATTGTTGTGAATAAACCCGTGGGCATGGTGGTGCATCCGGCCCCCGGCACGCCATCTGGCACGCTTGTGAATGCCCTGCTGCATCACTTTGGCGGGGAGCTGTCTGGTGTTGGTGGCAAGGCGCGTCCGGGCATTGTGCACCGGATCGACAAAGATACGTCTGGCCTGCTGGTGGTTGCGAAAACCGATAAGGCCCATCAGGGCCTGGCAAAACAATTTGAGAAACACACGGTTGAACGTCATTACCACGCGATGGTGTATGGCGTGCCGGATGCCTTTGATCCACGTCTGCGCGGCGTGAAGGGCGTGAATTTCGAAACCAGCAACATCATGAAAATCACCACCATGCTGGCGCGGCACAAACATGACCGTCAGAAACAGCAGGCGATTTTCACGGGTGGCCGTCATGCGGTGACACGGGTGCGTATTCTCGAAAGCTATGGCAACCCCGCTGTGGCGGCGAAGGTCGAATGTTGGCTTGAAACCGGCCGCACCCACCAGATCCGTGTGCATATGACCCACGCCGGGCACGGGCTGATCGGGGATCAGACCTATGGCGGCAAACGCAAACTGGCGGATAAAGCCGTTGGTCCCGTGGCCGCCGCCGCTGCACGCGCATTCCCACGCCAGGCGCTGCATGCGGCCAGCCTTGGTTTTGTGCATCCCGACACGGGCGAGACCCTGCGCTTTGAAGCGCCAGATCCTGTGGATATGCAGGGCTTGGCAGATAAATTGCGGGCGGGTGCCGGAGCGTAATTGTCCCCCCTGCAAATCCATTCAGGGTTGTTTTTCCTCATCCCTATGTGATCTATAGGTGAGTGATTTTATGCCGCCTCTCTGATCCGGGGCCGGCGGTAGCAATGCATATAGATTAAGGGATAAGGGCATATGGCCTATTTCATAACCGGTGGTCACTGGACGGAAGAACAGGAGATCAAATATATCAATATGCTGGGCAACCTGCAGATTTCAGCTTTGGATGGAAATGCAGATAAAATCGGGCTTGTTGATGCTACACCGGATGACGGGACGCGGATTATAAGTAGCGCGTACTGGGTGGGGCGGCCCATTAAGTCAGATGGGATTCCGACAAAACTCGAACGCAAGCCCTGGGATCTGAAACGCATTCCCCTGCTTGATGTTGAAACCTATCTGAGCGGGACACTCCTTGTCCCGCAATCCTTCAAAGATCTGATGGAAGAACTGGAACCGGATGTGCATCAGTTCTGGCCGATGGATATCTATGTGAAGGGCGAATGTGTGGCGCGGAAATACTGGTTCATCGCCTGCAACCGCCTGCGTACTCTGCATCCCACCGCCTGCTGGCCGCCGCTGAATGAGCGGGGGTTCTGGGATCCGACGCCAGATATGAATGAACGTCAGAATGACAGACGGGTGTTCTCAACTGAGGCAATCGGAAGTCACCATGCCTGGGTCGATAAAGCTGAAAATCTATGTCTTTTCTCGGATGTATTTGCCGAACGGCTGATGGGCTTAGGGCTGACAGGGCTGTGTTTCCGCAAAGCCGACGAAGCCTGAGGTCCGGTGGGATTTTCCGTCGGTTTCAGAAACTGCAATATTTCATCACTTAACCGTGCATTAAGGCGCATTTGTTAAGGCGTGCTCTTGAAACCGTGCTAATATGAACTATCTGATAGTATGTTAATCGCGTAAACATAAATTTGCGCAGCGGGTGGGGTAAGCCCGTATTTTACAGGACGAGGGCCGATATGAGCAATTATGCAAATCTTCCAGCGCCAAGCCCGGAACAGGGGCTGAACCGCTATATGCAGGAAATCCGTAAATTCCCGCTGCTTGAGCCGGAAGAAGAATACATGCTGGCCAAACGCTGGGTGGAAGATCAGGATTCTGAATCCGCCCATAAAATGGTGACGTCCCACCTGCGTCTCGCCGCGAAAATCGCCATGGGCTATCGCGGCTATGGTCTGCCGCAGGCTGAAGTGATTTCAGAAGCAAACGTTGGCCTGATGCAGGCGGTGAAACGCTTTGACCCGGAAAAAGGTTTCCGTCTGGCGACCTATGCTATGTGGTGGATCCGTGCGAGCATTCAGGAATATGTACTGCGCTCCTGGTCTATGGTAAAACTGGGCACAACAAGCGCCCAGAAGAAATTGTTCTTCAACCTGCGCAAGGCGAAGAACCGGATTGGCGCGTTGGAAGAAGGCGATCTGCGTCCGGAAAATGTGGCACGTATCGCCAATGACCTGGGTGTAACCGAACAGGAAGTCATCTCTATGAACCGCCGTATGTCCGGTGGTGATGCCTCGCTGAACGCGACCGTCGGGTCTGAAGGCGAAGGCACCATGCAATGGCAGGACTGGCTGGAAGATGAAGATGCGGACCAGGCCGGCGACTATGAAGCGAAGGATGAGCTGGAAACACGTCGTGAGCTGCTGGCTGAAGCCATGGAAGCACTGAATGACCGGGAAAAAGACATCCTGATGAAGCGCCGCCTTGAGGATCAGCCAAAGACGCTGGAAGACCTGTCCGGCGAATATGATGTCAGCCGCGAACGCATCCGTCAGATCGAAGTGCGCGCTTTTGAAAAGCTGCAGAAACGCATGCGCGAACTGGCCCGCCAGAAAGGCCTGCTGGAACGCAGCTGATCGCGACTGAAATTTGTATTTACCGGAAAGGCGGCCCGTCAGGTCGCCTTTTTATTTTGCCTGCCAGTCAAGCGGGTTCATACCGAACAGCGTTACAAACTGGTGATAGACCTCTGGCATATCCTTTTGCATAGCTTCAGGTTTTTCAAAGAATGTTTCGGTGCCGACAGCGAAGAATTCCTCATGGCCCTCGGCGCCGTAAGCATCCAGCACGGTTTTACGGCCTCGTTCGACATCCTTTACGTGTTGTTCATAGGCGGGCAGAATGGCGTTTTCCCAATCCGCAAAGCTTTGTCCCTTTGCCAGCAGGGGCACGCCATTGGTCTGGCCGGTCAGATCGTCGATCTGATGGGCGAATTCGTGAATAACCACATTCTGGCCGTCGTCAGGGTTTTGTGCACCACGCAAACTATGCGCCCAGGACAGGATCACCGGCCCGCGGTGCCAGCTTTCGCCTGCGCGGATGATCTCACGTTTTGTCACAACAAAACCGTTGCGGCGAGGTTGCACAGATTTGAAGGCACCGGGATAGATCAGCAGTGTGCGCAACGTGTCGAACCAGATGTTGCGGTTTACCACCAGCAGACAGGCCTGAGCAGCAATCGACAGGCGCATTTCTTCCGTGACTTCCAGCCCGTCACAACCAAGGAATTCCACCTGATGCAGGAAGAGATTTATCTTACCTTCCAGAGGTTGCCGGATGTTGTCCGGCAGCTGACGATAAAGAGGAACCTTATGCGCGATGATGTTCCGTTCGTCATCATTCAGAGAGGAGGCCCACAGGGCTGCACGCCTGCGTTTTTCCTGGAAGCGACGAAAGACGATGACAGATGCAACCAGGAGTGAGATGACAAGAGCAGAAAGAAACAGCATTGTTTTCAGATCATTCCTCTAGCCGGTCGCGCAGAACGCGCAGCATATTTTCACCCATAACCTTGCGGATCTGAGGCTCTGTCACGCCTTCATTTATCAGCGCATGGGTGAGGGCGGCCAGTTCGGATGTGTCATACCCCGTGCGCACGGATCCGTCAAAATCGGATCCCAGCGACACGTGATCTTCGCCCAACACAGCAATCGCCTGACGAATGACGGATGCCACGCCAGCAGGGCTTTGATTGCAGGTCACATCAGCCCAATAGCCGATGGCAATCACGCCGCCGGTTGTTGCAATTTCCCGCATCAGCGGATCTTCAAAGTTACGTTTTACGCGACAGGCGGAATGCAGGCCAGTGTGGCTGACCACAAGCGGCACATCGGTGATCGCAAGCACATCGCGGGCGACCTGTGGGCTGGAATGGGCAAGATCAATGATCAGGGGGCCGGCGGCAACTGCGCGCACAAGCTCGCGGCCGAAATCCGTCAGGCCCTGGTCAGATGTGCCGTGCAGCGATCCGCCCAGTTCATTGTCAAAGAAATGCTGCAGGCCGATCATCCGGTAACCAGCCTCGACCAGCTTATCAAGGTTCGCCATATCGCCTTCCAGCGGATGTGCGCCTTCAATCCCAAGCAGGCCACCTACGACATCTTCACCTGCTGCCCGGCGGGCCAGAACTGCATCCAGATCTGCCTGATTGCGGATGATCTGCAGCATTTCGGGGGCTTTTTCTTCAAACCCGTGCAGACGTTCTGCCTGATACAGCGCGCGTTCCAGCAGGCTGTCCCAGGTGCGCGCGGGCCAGCGCTGACCCATGGCAAGAAGTGTAATGTTATCAGGCGCGTCTGCGGCGTTTCTGCTGTAATTCTGACCGCGTGGGCTTTTGGTAACCGCCGTGAACATCTGCAGGGCAACGTTGCCTTCAATCAGGCGCGGCAGGTCCACATGGCCACGGTTTGCCCGCCGTGTCAGATCCCGCCGCCAGAGCAGGCTGTCAGAATGCCAGTCGCCGACCAGAAGGTTTTCATGCAGCGCCGCAGCCTCATCCGAAACCGGCCAGGGATCATGGGGGGACACGGCGTTGCGCTGGCTTTCAACATACCCCGGTGCAAAGGCCAGAAAAGCCACAACAGCTGCCACAACCACTATCAAAAAACGTCCCAGCCATTTCCCGAAAACCCGCATAAAAATTCCTCCTGTTATGGGGGCAGCTTAGGGGAAATCCCGGACCTGACAAGCCCCGCAGGCTTGCACTTACGCTGCCGTTGCGTCAGTCTTGCGGCGGAAGACGGAGGATAGATCATGGCAGGCGGATGGGCAAAAGACGGGGCTGTATCTGAACAGATTGAGGCAAGCGTGAACGATGAACTCGCCCGCATGAAATCCCGTGCGCAACCCGTTGGCGAAAGCCTGAAGTTCTGTGCGGAATGCGAAGAAGAAATCCCACAGGCCCGTCGAGAGGCCGTGCGCGGCGTGAAACTGTGTATTGAGTGTGTTGCGGAACGCGATGCGGCGTTTAAGGCGCGTGGCGGCATCAATCGACGCGGATCTAAAGACAGCCAGCTGAAGTAAGTGACTGCCTGACATGACCGGTCTGTGATTGACGGGGATGGGGTAAGTGGTGCAGCGTTCACCTATACGCATGCCAGCATAGGAACCCGCCCCGTGACCAATTTCCTGATCCTTATCTCAGATGAACACCGCCGCGACACCATGGGCTGCATGGGGCATCCGATTGTGAAAACCCCGAACCTCGATGCTTTGGCTGCGCGGGGCACGGTGTTTGAAAATGCCTATACGCCATCGCCCATGTGTGTGCCTACGCGCGCGGCCATTGCCACCGGGGATCACGTGCATAAATCGGGCCATTGGGACAGCGCGACGCCCTATAATGGTAAACTGCGCAGCTGGATGCGGCAACTGCGCGATACGGGCGTTCCGGTGACATCCATTGGCAAACTGCATTTCCGGTCCGGCGAAGATGACAACGGGTTCACCGAGGAAATCCTGCCGATGCATGTGGTTGGCGGTGTCGGTTGGGCTGTGGGGCTTTTGCGTGAGAATCCCCCGTCTTACGATTCCGCTGCGGAACTTGCGGCAGATGTCGGGGCGGGGCCTTCGACCTACACGGACTATGACCTCGCTATTACGGATGCGGCAGAGGCCTGGCTGGCGGATCCGGCGCGCAAGGAAAAGCCCTGGGCCGGGTTTATCTCGCTGGTCAGCCCGCATTACCCGCTGACAGCGCCGCAGGAGTGGTATGATATGTATGACCCGGCAGAAATGGATCTGCCCTATGGCCGCAATCCCGGCGAGCGCCCGGATCACCCGGAACTTGCCAATATCCGCAGTTTCTTTGACTATGACGCCCATTTCGATGAGGCCAAGACCCGCGAAGCCAAAGCGGCCTATTACGCGCTGACCAGCTTCATGGATCACTGTGTCGGGCGTATCCTGACGGCGCTTAAGGACAGCGGGCAGCTTGAGGATACGGTGATTGTCTATGTCTCGGATCACGGTGATATGATGGGGGATATGGGCTTCTGGACGAAACAGGTGATGTACGAGGCCTCTGCCGGGGTGCCGATGATTGCTGCCGGTCCCGGTGTCGCGGCGGGGCGGCGGGTGAAGACCGGCACAAGCCTGTTGGATCTGGCGGCCACCGCGCGGGAAGTCACGGGCGTTGCGGATGATACCGTCAGTCAGGCGCTGCCCGGTCAGTCCCTGCGTGTGATTGGTAATGCGACGGATGATCCGGGGCGGACAGTGTTCAGCGAATATCACGATGGCGGATCAAAGACCGGCACATTCATGGTGCGCTGGGACCGTTGGAAATACGTGCATTATGTGGGCCAGCCTACGCAACTGTTCGATCTGGAAGCAGACCCGCGTGAGATGCGTGATCTGGCCAGGGAGAGCGGGGCTGAGGTTCAGGCCGCCCTTGCCGAAGGTCTGAAGCGACTGCATGAAATCTGCAACCCGGAAGAGGTTAACGCCCGTGCCTTTGCCGATCAGAAAGCCCGTATTGCCGAGCTTGGCGGCGAAGATGCCTGCGAAAACGCCTATGTCTTCAATCACACGCCGACACCGTCCGAGCAGGACAAAATGCGGGAAGGGTCGGCTTTGTGAGGATCAGAAATTATCGTTGAGACTAAGCGGATTTAATTATCTGGCGCAGTTCGTGGATCGTTCGGGTCTTACCATCTCTATGGATCATGGCATGACAGTTTGGGCAAACCGGAACCAGGTCGTTCTGAGGAATGGTTTCACGTATGCCATCTGTCTCAGAGAGCGGATTCAGGTGATGAACATGGATAAAGCCTTCTCCAAGTTCACCATACCGTTCTGAAAAGTCCAGATCGCAAACCAGGCAAGCCAGCCGCCCGTTCATGATATTTTGACGGTAGTGATCTATGCAGTTTTTGCGGGCGACCTGGCTACGCTCTCTGGAGCTATAGGTAAGTTGTTTTTCAGCACCTTCATAAATTGGTTTGACCTGTTTTTCCTGAGGTGGGCATTCACTCAGGTTTGCGCACTCAAAACCAGCTTGTCTAAGAGCGCGTACAGCTTGATGAGAAGTGAATTTTCCTCCGGGTTGATTGGTTGCCAGGCCCCATATTATTTTTGCTGGATAGCTTTCACCCGTGGCAGAGTGAGTAACGAACCAAGTTCTTGCTTCGGTGAACCCGTCAGGACGTCCCCGTGTGTCATATGTATCAAACGCCTTTAGAATATGATTTGCTTCGCGGGTTATCCAAAACGTAAGCAGTTTATCGTCTCTTGAGGCCAGTTTGCCGTCAGGACTGCCAGTGAGTGAAGTGTAATAGTCTTGGTAAACACTGAACTCATAGGTCTTCTGATACGGGTCGCGGGTGACCTTTTCGTACCCTTGAGCTTCGAGGGCTTCAATTATGACACCATAGCTTGAACTGTGGTTGTCTGAACCTTTGCTTAGATTGCCTGTGTTCAGGTAGCTCGCAACATATCTTATCGGTATGACAAGCTCCTGTTTTCCCACTGCAATGATCGCGAGGTCATTGCAGTGATTTTTGACACTATAGTCCCAATAGCTCTCATCAGCGTTCCTCAATACCTGGCAGGTTTGGAGGAACTGCTGCCAGGAGAGTTTCACTCCATCGTCTCAAGCTCATCAATCATGCCGGAGATCATGCTCAGGCCTTTGTCCCAGAACGCGGCATCAGAGGCATCAAGGCCGAAGGGGGCGAGCAATTCGGAATGGTGCTTGGAACCACCGGCCTTGAGCATGTCGAAGTATTTCTCCTGGAAGTCTGCATCGCCTTCCTCATAAACCGCATAAAGCGCATTCACGAGGCCATCGCCAAACGCATAGGCGTAGACGTAGAAGGGCGAGTGCACGAAATGCGGGATGTAGGCCCAGAAGGTTTCGTAGCCAGGCGCAAATTCAAACACCGGGCCAAGGCTTTCGGCCTGCACGGACATCCAAAGCGCGTTGATGTCGTCTGGGGTCAGTTCGCCTTCGGCGCGGGCAGCGTGCAGTTTGCATTCAAAGTCATAAAACGCGATCTGGCGCACAACCGTGTTGATCATATCCTCAACTTTGCCCGCCAGCATGACTTTGCGTTCGGCTTGATCTTTGGCGCCATCCAGCAGCTTGCGGAAGGTTAGCATTTCACCAAAGACAGACGCGGTTTCGGCCAAAGTCAGCGGGGTGGACGACAGCATTTCACCCTGATCCGCCGCCAGCACCTGATGCACACCGTGGCCAAGTTCATGCGCCAATGTCATCACATCCCGTGGTTTGCCAAGGTAGTTCAACATCACATAAGGGTGCACATTGGTCACGGTCGGATGCGCGAATGCGCCGGGGGCTTTGCCGGGTTTTACAGCGGCGTCGATCCAGCCTTTGTCATAGAAGGGTGCTGCGATTTCTTTCATGCGCGGGTCAAAATCACCATATGCGCCGTCAACAATCGCGCGGGCTTCGTCCCAGGTGACCAGACGCTCGCTTTCCATCGGGAGCGGTGCGTTGCGATCCCAGGTCTGCATGGTCTCTAAGCCCAACCATTTGGCTTTCAACGCATAATAACGGTGCGACAGCTTGGGGTAGGCGGCGACAACGGCGTTGCGCAGGGCTTCTACCACCTCAGGTTCCACGTGGTTAGACAGGTGACGACCGGCTTGCGGGGACGGCATTTTGCGCCAGCGATCTTCGACCTCTTTGTCTTTCGCAAGCGTGTTGTGCACGCGGGCAAAGAGACGCACGTTTTCGCCAAATACACGTGCCAACTCATGTGATGCCGCTTCGCGTTTGCTGCGGTCCTGATCCGTCAGGAAGTTCAGGGTGGCTTCCAGGTTCAGCTCTTCGCCGTCCATGTTGAACATCAGGCCCGCGATGGTTTCGTCAAACAGCGTGTTCCAGGCAGCGGCCCCGACAGAAGACTGATCGTGCAGGTATTGTTCCAGCTCATCGGACAGCTGATGCGGCTTCATCGCGCGCATGCGGTCAAAAACGGGTTTGTAACGGGCCAGATCAGCGTTCTCAGCCAGCAAGCCTGCCAGATGATCTTCGGCCAGACGGTTGAATTCAAGTGAGAAAAACACAAGATGGCCGGTGTATTCAGTCAGGGTTTCCTGGCAGTTCTGCATAAACTGCGCACGGCCCGCATCCATGGTGTTCTGGTAATACCGCAGGCCAGCATAGGACATAATGCGCCCGGCCTTTTGGTTGATCTCTTCCTGGGTCTGGATACAGGCCAGCATGGCGTTTGCATCAAGGCCGTCCAGTTTGCCCGCATAATCCGCAGCGAATTTTGCGCAGTTTTCCTCAAGCCAGGACATGTCGGCGTTTAGTTCGGGTGCTTGTTCACCTGTGTAAAGATCATCAAGATTCCATTCCGGCAGATTGCCAAGCGCATCACCCCCGGTTTCAGTGGTTGCATCGCGTGTCAGTTCAGGTGCGTTGAATGGAAGGGAAAACTGCATAGAGACCTCTCAGAAATTGGTTCTCTCTGAGATAGGCGTGCGGAGCGGCAGAGACAAGGGAAAAGCCAATTGCCTTGCAGATGCAGCAGACCTGGGTTGTTGATAATCTGCTTCCTGGAAAATTTCTGGCCCACGTTGTCTTCCGGATCAGGCGATATGACCTCAGATGCCGTGCATTTGGTGTACTGGAAGGGAGAGAAGGTGATCGATGAGGGGCGTGCGAATAAGACCGACCTTGGGAAATCCAATACTGTGTGTCATGCTCATACAAACGGCAAGGAGGCCCGCGAATTGAGTGTATGTGATCTTGTATGGAATGAGTATCAATTGCTCTATGCTGTCTATGAAGACTTTAATGGGCATTTTCTAACATTAAAGGGTTGGTCCGTCACGATCGCGCTGGCCGCAATAATCGCTGTCTATACTGAGAAGTTAGGCGCAGCCGGCAAAACAGTTCTTTGGATTGCCGCTCTCTCAGCCCTCCCATTTTGGTCGCTCGACGCTATGTGGAAGGCATATCAATTTTCCTATATTAATCGGCTGCTTGAGCTGGAGGCTATTACGGATTGCATGACCAGAACCGAGCACGCCTACGGCATCGTGTCTTCTTGGGGAGAGGCGTTTCGAGGCATTTCACTGTCAGAATGGGTCAGGATCGTGAGGCTTTCGGCGTTCCCTCATGTCTTTGTCCTGCTAATTGGCATCACTCTTGCTGTGCGATTTCCTCCGCAAGTACCGATAGAAAAGATTTCTGAACAGGGAAGGTAGGTATTGGACGGTAACTGACAGTCAGGGCTCATTCCCGCCATTCACGGAATGATGCGCGACGGAGTGATCAGACGTCATCCAATGTTTTATTTCAGGCAAGAGTTTGCAAAGGACTGCCCGACCAAGGCGGGGCAGTCCTGAAGGATTTGTAATCAGGCTTCGATCATATCGACGCGGGTGGCGTGGCGGCCGCCTTCGAACTTGGTGGTCAGGAAGGCTTCGACGATTTCCAGCGCCAGACCTTCGCCGATCACGCGCGCACCCATGGACAGCATCTGCGCGTTGTTATGGGCGCGGATCATGCGGGCGGAAAATGTGTCAGAGCAGACACCACAGCGGATGCCGGGCACTTTATTGGCAGACATCATGATGCCCTGGCCGGTGCCACAGATCAGAATGCCCAGTTCACAATCGCCTTCAGCAATCATCTGTGCCGCGGCCTGGCCGTGCAGGGGATAATGGGTGCTTTCTGAGGTTTGCGGGCCGATGTCCACGGCCTCAAAGCCGAGGGATTCAACATGTTTTGCGATGGTTTTGCGCAGTTCAATATCTGCGTGGTCACTGGAAAGAACAACGCGTTTGCGATCTGTCATGGGATTGGTCCGTTTTGGCAGCAGTCAGAAGTGATTCAGCCTGCCGTCTATCAGATCAGGGGTGTGCCGTAAAATGGTCTGCGAGCGTGTCAAAGCTGAATTTGCGAATGTCTGGCAGTTCCATCATGACTTCGTGTTCCGCGCCATCAATCAAATGCAGTTTGCCGCCAGGCCATGTGTCCATGCGTTTGTGAATTGCCGGAATCTCGACAATGCGTTCGTCTGTGCCCAGCAGTGTAACCACAGGCAGATCAGGGGCAGGGCGGGCAATCAGTTCAGCACAAGCCCGGATGGATTCCCCGACCCAGTTGATTGAAGGGCCACCAAGGCCAAAGCGCGCCTCTGCTTCGATATGGCTGACCATAAAGGACCACATGTCGGGATCATGGGTCAGCATATTGTCATCAAACCCGGCGTCCAGCACATAAGATACGCCTTTGGTTGTCGGGGCGTAACTGTTGAGAAGACCCAGGCATTTCGCGGCTTTTGCGATTGTCGGGACGAAGAAGCGTGTGACAGGGCTCATTTTGATGCCCCACATCGGGGCAGAGAACCCGGCGGCATTCACGGGCAGATCATTGAAGACTGCCTGCAGACCTATCGCGCCCCCCATCGAGTGGCCGACAAGGTACCAGGGTTTTGGCAAATCCTGGCTTTCCGCCCAGGCCACAACCGCATCCACATCTTTCTGATAATCTGTGAATTGCGTGACATGTCCAACCATTGGGTCATCCAGCAGACGATCTGCAAGCCCCTGACCGCGCCAGTCCACGGCAATCATTTCAAAGCCGCGGGCCGCAAAATCTGCCGCCGCACGGCCATATTTTTCAATGTATTCGGTGCGGCCCGGAAACATCAGGACCGTCCCTTTTACATCAGTTTCCACACCTTTATTTGCATAGGGCCAATGGCCGACCCGGATGCGCACACCGTCAGAGGCATGCAGCCAGACAGCGTGACCGCCTTCAGGCCCGTCAGCCAGTTCTGCGTGAAAAGGTGCGGCATCCATCAGCTGAGAACTGCGCCAAGTTTCATGGCGACACCCATGTCACCGTCAACCGCCAGCTTGCCGGTCATGAAAGCGGTGGTTGGATTCAGATCGCCGGACAGGATGTCCTGGAAGACGTCTGAATCTGCTGTCAGAGTCACTTCTGCGTCGTCGTCGCCCGCGCGCACGCCGTCTGCATCAATCACCAGCGAACCTTCGCCGTTGATGGTGAATTTGGCCACGCTGTCAAAGCCGCCGGTCAGTTTTTCGCTCAGGGCTGCTACGGCAGCAGTGATGATGTCGCTCATGACATTTCTCCGGTTTGTGATCCCGCTGCTCTCGCTTTTTGCGGGGAAGGTGATACTATGCTTACGTTATGGTCAATTTCTTCTCATATCTCAAATCTTACTTTACGGCAGCTACCGTGACAATTGCGTTAACCGGCGTGAATTCGCTTGTTTTTACACCGTTTATTTCGGCTGCCCATGCGCAGGACGGTGGGGCAATGATGCGCCCTGATGCGGAAGGCACGGGAATCGATGATCTACTGACATTGCTGGCCACGCCGGATCTGGAAGGCTGGGAAGATGTGGAAGCGAAAATCCGCGTTGAATGGTCCCGCTCGGGGTCTCATTCCTTGGATTATCTGCTGCACCGGGCGATTGAGGCCATGGAAACGGATGATATGCAGGCTGCACTGGAACATGCCACGGCCCTGACGGATCATGCACCGGAGTTTGCCGAAGGCTGGAGCATGCTGGCCAAAGCCTATTTCCACAGCGGTTATTATGGCCCGGCCCTGGATGCGCTACAGCGTACAGTGGCGCTGAATCCCGCACATTTTGAGGCTTTTTCAGGTCTCGGTGTCATCCTGGATGAGATGGGCGAACCGGAGGCCGCTTTGCAAGCCTTTCAGACCTCCGCCGCTATACATCCGCATCAGCCTCATATATCTGCGGCAATAGAAGATCTCGAAGCCCGCACCGGCGGCGAAAAGATCTGATTTCAGACGCGAGCGCGGGCAGGGGCGATGCACAGGCAGATTACAGCGGTTCTCGGGCCGACGAACACGGGCAAAACCCATTACGCGATTGATCGTATGCTGGCGCGGAATTCTGGCGTGATTGGTCTGCCTCTGCGCCTGTTGGCGCGGGAAGTTTACGATAAAATCGTTGCGATCCGCGGGCCATCTGTTGTGGCGTTGATCACCGGCGAAGAACGCATTGTGCCGCCACGCACCAGGTTCTGGGTCTGTACAGTGGAGGCCATGCCGGTTTCCATTGGTGCGGATTTTGTGGCGATTGATGAAATTCAACTGTGCGGTGATCCGGAACGCGGCCATATTTTCACGGATCGTCTGCTGCATGCACGTGGCACCCATGAAACCTTGTTTATGGGCGCATCCACCATGCGCGACGTGATCCGTGATCTGGTGCCAGAGGCCGACATCGTAACCCGTGATCGCCTGTCTGAATTAACTTATGCGGGGTCAAAGAAGATTTCGCGCATGCCTGCACGGTCGGCTGTTGTCGGGTTCTCGGTTGATAATCTTTATGGCATGGCCGAACTGATCAAGCGTCAGAAGGGCGGGGCGGCTGTTGTGATGGGGGTGCTTTCCCCGCGCACCCGTAATGCCCAGGTCGAAATGTATCAGAACGGGGATGTCGATTATCTGGTGGCGACCGATGCGATTGGCATGGGGCTGAACCTGGACATCAACCATGTGGCTTTCTCAGCGACAGCGAAATTTGATGGCCGCCGTATGCGTGAGTTGTTTCCACATGAGATGGGCCAGATTGCAGGACGCGCCGGGCGTCATATGAACCATGGCACCTTTGGTGTGACTGGTGAGGCGCCGCTGCTGGAGGATGGCCTGGCGGATGCGATCTGCAATCACCGTTTTGCGCCGTTGAAAAAGCTGGAATGGCGGAACTCAAAGCTGGAATTCGGCACTGTTGATCATCTGATGCGGTCACTGGAACGTCAGCCTGATGATCCCCGTCTCAGCCGTGCCCGTGATGCGGATGATCTGATTGCGCTGCGCACGCTGTCGGGCGATGATCTGATACGGTCCCGTCTGAACAACCCACATGATGTGCGCCTGTTATGGGATGTCTGTTGTGTTCCTGATTTTCGTGGGATTTCACCCGGCGAACATGCGGGGCTTCTGAATACGATCTTTACCTACCTGAAAGAAGGTCCGCTGCCCGAGGCCTGGCTTGCACGTCAGATTAAGCGGCTGGATCGCAGTGATGGTGATATTGACGCAATTTCCAAAAGATTGTCGTTTATACGCACCTGGACCTATGTATCTCAGCGTAAAAACTGGACAAAAGACGAAAACCATTGGCGCGGGGCGACGCGCGCTGTAGAAGACCGCCTGTCGGATGCGTTGCACAACG
Organism: Thalassobius sp. I31.1; assembly: GCF_003031585.1. GTDB lineage: Bacteria > Pseudomonadota > Alphaproteobacteria > Rhodobacterales > Rhodobacteraceae > Halocynthiibacter. Next base: position 57,236 of record NZ_PWAA01000065.1, on the reverse strand, counting down.
CGCTGACGCAAAGATTTGTTGATCGGCGCACATCCGTTTTGCTGCGCCGGTTGAAACAGAAGGAGAGCCTGGTGGCTGACGTGAATGAAAATGGCGAAGTAACGGTTGAGGGGCAGTTTGCCGGCCGTCTTGAAGGGTTCCGTTTTACCCTGGATAAATCCGCAGAAGGGGATGAGGCGAAAACGCTGAAAACCGCTGCGTATCAAGCGCTTGCGCCTGAATTCTCACTGCGTTCTGATCGGTTCTACAATGCGCCGGACACAGAAATTGACTTCACCGAACAGGGTGGTCTGATGTGGGGCGAATACGCGGTTGGTAAGCTTGTCAAAGGCGACGAAGCGCTGAAACCACGCGTTCAGGCTTTTGTGGATGACGAAGCGGGCAGCGATGTGGCTGAGAAAGTCACACGACGTCTGCAGCATTTCATCGACCGCAAAGTTGCGAATCTCTTTGAACCGATGCTGGCCATGTCCCGGGACGAAGCCCTGACCGGGATCGCCCGTGGCTTTGCTTTCCGCCTGATGGAAGGTCTGGGCATTGTGCCCCGCGATCAGGTTGCGATGGAAGTCAAAGATCTTGATCAGGATGCACGTGGGCTGCTGCGTAAGCACGGTGTGCGTTTCGGTCAGTTCACAATTTTCATGCCGCTTCTGCTGAAGCCTGCGCCGACCCGTCTGCGTCTGGTGCTTTGGGCGTTGTCTGAAGATCACGCTGAATTCGCGGAAAGCCCGCCCCCGGGTCTTGTGACCATTCCGTCTGTGAAAGATGTTGCTGCGGGTTACCACAATATTTGTGGCTATCGTCAGGCTGGCGACCGTGCGATCCGTATCGACATGCTGGAACGCCTGGCGGATATGCTGCGCGGTGAAGATTCCCGTGGTGGCTTTGAAGCAAATGCAGATATGCTGTCCATCACAGGCATGACGCTTGTGCAGTTCGCGGACCTTATGCGTGGCCTTGGCTATAAAGCCGAAGAGGGCGAGCGCGAGAAGGTGAAAGCCGTTGCTGCAGACGCCCCGGCCGTTGCAGAGACTGATGCGCCTGCATCAGAAGAAACAGTGGTTGAAGCTGCGTCGGAAGCTGAGGCAGCGCCTGTGGAAACCACAGAAACGCCTGCTGAAGAAACCGGTCCTGAAATGGAAACCTTCTTCACCTTCACCTGGGCACGTCAGCAACGCCAGAACAACCGTCAGGGTGGCAACCGCCGCAATGAAGGTGGCAACAATGATCGTCGCAAACAGGGCGCTAAAGGCAAGCCAGGTGGCAAGCCGGGCCGTAAAGGTGGCAATGATCACAAGCCGAAAGCTTGGGCGTCTAAGCCTGCGAAGAAGGAAAAGCCGATTGATCCGGACAATCCTTTTGCAGCCGCGCTGATGGGTTTGAAAGACAAGTGATCAGTCATGTCTGAAAAGACGTCTGATACGAAAAATACCCCCGGTGCGGAGTCAACTTCGCTCCGGGTGGATAAATGGCTTTGGCATGCGCGGTTTTTTAAAACCCGCACCCTTGCCGCAAAGCAGGTCTCTGAAGGTAAGATCCGCGTCAATTCCACAAAAATTAGCAAACCTGCACGTATGATTGCCGCTGGTGATGTGCTGACGTTTCCCAAGGATGATCACGTTCGGGTGATCAAAGTGCTTGGCTTTGGCACGCGGCGTGGCCCGGCCCCGGAAGCACAGGCACTGTATGAGGATCTTGATCCGCCAAAACCGCGCGAAAAGCGTGAGGATCAGAATAATTTCCCCCCGGTGCCCCGATATGAGGGAAAAGGACGTCCGACAAAGAAAGATCGTCGCAATATGCCTCTTTCCGGTGGCTCCCTCCTTGATTGATCCCGCCGGGTAGATTAATTGGGGCAGAGCAACGTAGATTTCCCGGACTTTAGCTATGACCTATATCGTCACTGACAACTGCATTGGATGCAAATACACCGACTGCGTCGAAGTCTGTCCGGTGGACTGTTTCTATGAAGGTGAAAACTTCCTTGCTATCCATCCGGACGAATGTATCGACTGTGGCGTCTGTGAACCGGAATGCCCTGCGGATGCGATCCGTCCGGACACCGAACCAGACATGGAAAGCTGGGTCGAGCTGAACCGCAAATATGCGGAAATCTGGCCGGTGATCATCACCAAGAAAGACCAGCTGCCGGAAGCCGAAGAAAACGACGGCAAGACCGGCAAACTGGAAACCATGTTCTCTGAGGCCCCGGGCGAAGGCGGCTGAGGCTGATTCGGATCAGAACACGAATGACAAGGGCACCTTCGGGTGCCTTTTTTGTTATTCCCCTTATTTTAAAGGGATCCTGGTGAAATAGGGCAGGGGGGCGCGCCTCAGCTTTTATCATGCCGGTTTTTCTGATATATTAGCGTTACAAACACACGCACGCACTCAGGCAGCGGGTTCGCTCAGGCGGCCCAATACAGGTCTTTTTGCCCGACAATTTAAACGCTACGGGGTGGTTTTCCATCACGGGGTTCTTTTTGTCGCCAATGACCCTGCCTCAACGCATTGAAGGAAGCTGAGACATATGAGCAAAGCGAAGAAACTTGAGTTCCGCCCAGACGATTTTGTGGTTTATCCGGCTCATGGTGTAGGGAAAGTTATCTCTATCGAAGAGCAGGAGATCGCCGGGATCGCGTTGGAACTTTTTGTCATTTCCTTTGAAAAAGACAAGATGACCCTGCGGGTTCCGACCCACAAGGCAACCGAAGTTGGTATGCGCGGTCTGTCATCCCCTGCGATGATTGATCAGGCGATGGGCACGCTGAAAGGCAAAGCCAAAGTAAAACGCGCCATGTGGTCCCGCCGGGCGCAGGAATATGAACAGAAGATCAACTCTGGTGATCTGATCGCGATTGCCGAAGTTGTGCGCGACCTGCACCGCAGCGATGACCAACGTGAGCAAAGCTATTCTGAGCGTCAGCTTTATGAAGCAGCGCTTGAACGCCTGACCCGCGAAGTTGCTGCCGTTGGCGGTGGCGATGAAGGCAATGCACAACGCCAGATCGGGGACGTCCTGTCTTCCCGCGCCTCTGCTGCTTAAACGTGACATCAGATCAATAGAAAAGCCGCAGCAATCGCTGCCGCTTTTTGCTTTACAGGTGGGTATTCCTATGGCTGGCTGAACTGGATCTGATGAGGGGAATTCTTATCATGAGCATCGAAATCTGGCTTGCCTTCGTGGCGGCGTCCTCAGCATTGTTGATGATACCCGGCTCGACCATTCTGCTGGTTCTGAGCTATGCCATCAGCAAAGGTCGCTCTGTGGCGCTGGCCACTGCGACAGGCGTAGCGCTTGGTGATCTGATTGCCATGTCAGCGTCACTTGCCGGGTTGGGGGCGCTGGTTCTTGCTTCAGCCACGGTGTTCACGGCGCTGAAATGGGTGGGGGCGGCCTACTGATCTATCTTGGTATTAAGTTGTTCCGCAGCGCTTCTGACGCCTCTCTGGGCAATGTCGAAGAGGCCAGCGGTAAAGGCACCCTGCAGATCTTTGGCCATGCCACCGCTGTGACCGCTCTGAACCCGAAGTCCATTGTTTTCTTCATCGCCTTCGTGCCGCAGTTCATTTCCGTCGAACGTCCGCTCTGGCCACAGTTTGTAATCCTCACTGTAACCTTCGTTACGCTTGCGGCGCTGAACGCCTTGGCCTGGGCTTTGCTTGGCGACAAAATGCGTGTCTTTTTTAAGCGCCCCGGTGCCCTTGCCTGGTTCTCCCGCTTTGGCGGCGGCGCAGTGATGGCTATGGGTGTCGCAACCGTTGCCATGAAACGCGCATGACGGCGCAGGCAGCAAAGACTATTCAGGATCTTTGCTGTCGGACTTTCCGCGCATTTCCTCCAGCTGACGTAGCAGGGCCACGTCCAGTTCCCGGGTAATGTCGCTGGCGCGGTGGATGAATTCGGGGTTGTCGTCAATCGCCACACCGGGTTTCCAGTATTGCGCCAGTTCTTTCACGGCTTCCCGGTCCATCACGCGGAAGGATTCTGACTGCTGATGGGCCTCGTATTCTGTCAGCCCCAGGTTTTCGAGTGCATAGCGGCCAGCCCGCAGAGAACTGTCAAAGTTTTCCCGCACAATATCATTCGCACCTGCCTGATAAAGTTCATACACATGCATGCGATCCTTTGCGCGGGCGATGATATGGATGTCGGGGCGGGCCTTGCGGGCAAATTGTGTCAGCTTCACCGCGGCCTCTGGTCCGTCAATGGCGATCACCAGAATATCGGCGTCTTTCAATCCCGCCGCTATCAGGACATCCGGGCGGGTGGGGTCGCCGAAAAACGTCTTAAACCCAAAACGTTTCATCATGTTGACCGCCGCAAGGTTGTGATCCAGCACGACGGTGGAAAAGCCTGATGCATTGATCATCCGGTTCACGATCTGCCCAAACCGCCCAATGCCCGCAACGATGACTTTGCCAGTTTCGGTGATCTCGTCATCCGGCGTGACTTCGCTGTCAGACAGCAGGTGATGGGTGAGCCTGTCAAAGACGATGAACAACAGGGGGGTCAGCAGCATGGAGAGCGCGACAATCAACAGAAGCTGATCCGCAAGCGGGCCGGGCAGCACGTTTTGCGTGACCATGAAGCTGAGCAGCACAAAGCCAAATTCCCCGGCCTGGGCCAGCGACAGGGTGAACAGCCACTGATCGCGCCCTTTCAGCCCAAACCCGCGCCCGATGATGTAGAGGATCACAGCTTTGACTGTCATGACCCCAAGGGTCGCACCGATCAGCATTAGTGGCGCGGCAAAGAGCAGCTCAAAACTGATGCCTGCGCCAACGGTGATGAAAAACAGACCCAACAGCAGGCCTTTGAAAGGTTCTACATCGGCTTCCAGCTCATGGCGGAATTCTGAATTCGCCAGCACCACGCCAGCCAGGAAAGTGCCAAGGGCAGGGGACAGGCCCACAAGGCTCATGAGGAAGGCGATGCCAATAACAATGACAAGGGAAAGCGCTGTGTAAAGCTCGCGCAGGCGGGCCATATGGGCGTATCGGAACAGGGGTTGGGTCAGATAATGACCCGCAAGGATCACGCCGGCGATCGCCCCCAGTGTCACAAGCGTCACACCCCAGCCAGGCAGACCTTCGACCAGGGACATGGCTGTGCTGTGGTGATCGTCGTGATGGACCGCCGCTTGTGACATTGCCAGCAGCGGCACAAGCGCCAGCATGGGAATGACGGCGATATCCTGGGTCAACAAGACGGCGAAAGATGATCGTCCCCCGGTGCTGGCCATCAGGCCCTTTTCAGACAGGGTTTGCAGAACAATCGCGGTAGAGGACAGGGCAAAGGTCAGGCCGATCGAAAGGCTGATCGGGAAATTATAGCCAAGGCCCATGCTGATGCCGGTGATCGCAAGGGTCGTCAGACCGATCTGCAAGCCGCCAAGTCCCAGCAGCTTATGGCGCATCTCCCACAGGGCACGTGGATCCAGCTCCAGGCCGACGATGAACAGCATCATGACCACGCCGAATTCCGCAAAATGGCGCAGGCTTTCGGTTTCATCCCCAACAAGGCCAATCACCGGGCCAATGACAATGCCTGCCATAAGATAGCCCAGCACAGACCCCAGCCCAAGACGCGCAGCAATAGGTACCGCGATGACGGCCGCACCCAGATAAATTGTCGCCTGAAGTAGAAATTCCTGCATGTTCAATTCCTTATGTCAGGTGGGCAGGGGGGCGTCTGCCTTAAGCTGGTCCATAACAATCTGACTTTGTACGCGCGACACCGAAGGGTGTGGCAGCAGAATATCATGGATCAGATGATTCAGTGCCGTCAGATCGTCACACCAGGCGCGCAGAAGATAGTCGGCCTCGCCAGTCAGGGTCCAGGCAGAAGTGATTTCAGGTCGCGTGCTGATTAATGTTGCAAATTCACGGGCCCGTTCGGGGGCGTGGCTTTCCATTTGCACCTGGATAAACGCCTGTACGGTCAACCCGACGGCTTTCGGCGACAAGCGCGCGGAATAACCGGCGATCACGCCTGCGTTTTCAAGGCGTTGGCGACGGCGGCTGATCTGGCTTGCAGACAGATTCAGCTGTTCGCTGAGCTCCTGGGCGGTCAGGTGGGCATTGCGTTGCAAAGCGGCCAGCAGGCGAGAATCGATGTCATCCAGTGTGATGCGTGATTGTTGCATTGAAATCCCTTAACTTGCCGGTCTGACGCGCTGATGTGGTAATTATACCGTCATTATGCGCGTCAATTGCGGATATTTTGCGACATAATCCGAAAAAGCGCAACAGAAGACACAGGAGGCCCCCATGGGACCCTTTCCACATAACGCACCAAAATCTGTGATTTCAGAAGAAAACCCCGCCGGAACCGATGGGTTTGAATTCGTAGAATTCGCCCATGAAGACCCGCAGGAGCTGCGCGATCTGTTTGTGAAGATGGGTTACCAACATGTCGGCACCCATAAAACCAAAGCGATTGAACTGTGGAAACAGGGCGATATCACCTACATCCTGAACGCCGAACCCGGATCATTCGGCATGCGCTTTGTCGATGAACACGGCCCTTGTGCACCGTCGATGGGTTGGCGCGTTGTGGGTGCGCAGCACGCCTATGAACATGCGATTAAGATGGGGGCTGAACCCTATGATGCCGATGATAAATCTCTGAATGTGCCTGCGATCAAAGGGATTGGCGGATCGCTTTTATACTTCATTGATCAGTATCACGATACAAGCCCTTATAACGATGAATTCGACTGGATCGCACCGGCGCATCCGGCGGGTGTGGGCTTTTATTACCTGGATCACCTGACCCACAATGTGTTCAAAGGGAACATGGACAAGTGGTTCGGGTTCTACGGAAACCTGTTCAATTTCAAAGAAATCCGTTTCTTCGACATCTCTGGTAAGCACTCTGGTCTGGTCAGCCGCGCGCTGACATCGCCCTGTGGCCGTATCCGCATTCCGATCAACGAGGATCGCGGTGAGAAGGGGCAGATTGTTTCTTATCTGAAGAAATACAAAGGCGAAGGCATCCAGCATATCGCGGTTGGGACCGAAGAACTTTATGACGCGACCGACGAGATCTATGATCGCGGTTTGCGTTTCATGCCGCCGCCCCCCGCCAGCTATTATGAGATGAGCCATGAACGCGTTGTCGATCACGAAGAACCGCTGGAACGCATGCAAAAGCACGGCATTCTGATTGATGGCGAAGGCGTTGTGGATGGCGGAGAAACCCGCATTCTGCTGCAGATTTTCTCAAAAACCGTGATCGGCCCGATCTTCTTTGAGTTCATTCAGCGCAAGGGCGATGATGGCTTTGGCGAAGGCAACTTCAAAGCGCTGTTTGAATCGATTGAACGTGAACAGATCGCAAATGGTGAGCTGGGCGAAGATGATACGCCTGCCACCGCCGCAGAATAACGTCACTGGCGTTACAACAAAAAGCCCCCCGTTTCGACGTGAAGCGGGGGGCTTTTGTATTTTAGGCCATCGCCTGATCAAGGTCGGCGATCAGATCGGCGGCGTCTTCAATGCCAATCGACAAGCGCACCACATTTGGCGCGGCACCTGCAGCGATCTGCTGGTCTTCGGTCAGCTGACGGTGGGTGGTGGACGCCGGGTGGATGATCAGCGAACGTGCATCCCCCAGGTTCGCCACATGGCTGAAGATCTTCAGGCTGTCGACTGTTTTCACGCAGGCCTCATAGCCGCCCTTCAGGGCAACGGTGAACAGCGCACCGGCACCTTTTGGACAGATGCGGGCAACGCGGTCTTTGTAGGGGCTTGATGCCAGGCCGGCCCAACCAACGCTTTCGACGCGTGGATCGGTTTCCAGCCAGTTCGCGATTTTCTCTGCATTTTCCACGTGGCGCTGCATGCGCAGGGACAGGGTTTCGATCCCCATCAATGTGTAATGCGCCGCCTGTGGGTTCATGGTCATGCCCAGATCACGCAGACCCACAGCAATGCCGTGGAAGGTGAAAGCCAGCGCGCCAAAGGTCTCATGGAAGGTCATGCCGTGATAGGCGGGCTCGGGTGCGGACAGGGACGGGAACTTATCGCTGGCGGACCAGTCAAAGGTGCCGCTGTCGACAACACAGCCACCGGTCACGGTGCCGTTGCCTGTCAGGTATTTCGTGGTGGAATGCACAACCAGGGATGCGCCATGTTCGAACGGGCGGCACAGATAAGGTGTTGCAGTGGTGTTATCGACGATCAGCGGGACACCTGCGGCTTTGGTCACGGCAGATATCGCATCCAGATCGGTCACGACACCACCCGGGTTTGCGATGGTTTCACAGAAGACCGCGCGTGTGTCATCGTCAATCGCTGCCGCAACCGCATCTGTATCGTCGAAATCTACGAATTTGGCTTCCCAGCCGAAACGCTTAATCGTCTGGCTGAACTGGGTCAGCGTGCCGCCGTAAAGACGGGTAGAGGCGACAACATTGCGCCCGGGTGCCATCAGCGGAAACAGCGCCATAATCTGTGCTGCGTGACCGGAAGAACAGCAAACCGCACCCGCACCACCTTCAAGTGTTGCGATACGTTCTTGCAGCACAGCAACTGTGGGGTTGGTCAGGCGGGAATAGATATAGCCAACTTCTTGCAGGTTAAACAGCTTGGCTGCGTGATCGGCATCGCGGAAGGCAAAAGCGGTGGACTGATAGATCGGCGTCTGGCGTGCGCCTGTGGCGGGATCAGGTGCGCTGCCCGCGTGAATTTGCAGTGTGTCAAAACCCAGTGGGGTGTCAGACATTGGAATCTCCCTCGTGAATATACGTCAGTTGAGGGCAGATTGGGTTGTGGTTCCTGTAAGGTCAATCCCACGAGGTGAGATTGGGAAAATGTTCTGAATGGGTGGGGTCATTCAGAACTTTCTTGTCAGTGAATCCGGATTCGCGGATTTCAGAAAGCACAGAGCCGAAAGGGATAAACACGGCCCGGCCAGCTTCAGCGCAGCCAGAGTTTTACCTTTTTGATCTGATTGCGCATGAATTGCTCTTTGCGCGGCAGATTGTTCTGATCAAACAGTGCCCGCACTTTATGTCCCTTCTTCTGGTACACAAGCTTGCGGATCGGTTCATATGCTTTGATCACTTTCTTGATCTTGTTATGGGCAATCGCTTCGTCCAGCTCAGCGACCACGGCGTTGGATTCACGTGCATAGAGCAGGGGCAGAAGACGGTAATGGCAGGAAACAGAGCCATCCAGCAGACCGGCCGGAATGGTCTGGCGGCCGCCGCCCAGTTTGTGGATCACCAGCGGCAGGGCAACCTGGTCCAGCCAAGGATCAAGCTCCTGACAGACCAGTTCTTCCGGGCGGTCATCGCGGATCGCAACCGCATATTCCGTGAACCACTTTCCGAATTCATGCGGGCAGCGATAAAAGAACCAGCCTGCGTTAAAGTACATGTAGCGTTGCCAGTACTCATCCGGCTGGGACAGATCCAGGCTGGTTTCAAAGTCTAATCCGAATTTATCGTAAAGCGATTTCCAGATTTGCCCGTATCCAGGACCATAAAGTTCAATCTGTGGCCAGGTGTTGGTGCGTTTCATGGATGCACAAGGGCTGTCAAAATCAAAAGGCACCTTCTGCAGATCGCCGGTGATCAGGGTATCTGTATCAAAAAAGACAAATGGTTCGCCTTTGGGCAGGGCTTTCAGGGCTTCGATCTTATTGCCATTGGCATAGCTCTGACCGAAATGCTGGCTGTCAAAGGGGATAATTTCGGCCCCGTGGTTTTCCAGAATCGCGCGAATATCCGGGTCATGAATGCGCGGATCTCCGTGCCATTTATCGCCTGGTTGCGGCTCGGCTACGAAGAGCTTACCTTCGAAATCCGGGTTGTGCCGACGGAAGGTTGTTACAAAAATCACGGCCTCATAGGACAATCGCCCGGACTGTGCTATGATCACAACATTGAATTTTTCGGAGTTTGCTCTATTTTTTACCATAATTACACAATTTGCCTGCTGCCACGACCTTGTTTATAGGTGGTGTCAGTCCTGATCTGAAAGCATGATTTATGATACCGGAGAAAAAATTGTCTGGTCTGAGCTATAAAACCACAGCAATGCGCCGTATTCTGGCGGTATTGTTTCTGTCTGCCCTGGCATTTCCTGCCGCGGCCGATAATTTTACCACAGCGGGTGAAGTTCGTCCGATTCTGACGGCGACCCGTTCAGGCTGGGTCAGCCTGCGGGAAAGCGGCGGTCAGGATGTTCTTGATTTTCAGCAAATCGCCGCCTGGCGTTGCGGTCTTCGTGCCGTGCATTACAGGGTGAACAGCGGTGGCGAACAGGCCCTTGCAATGGAAAGCTGCTATGAAGGTGACCCACGCCCGAATGCCATCCGGGATACCTCCCGTTGGATGATGGGGCATGGTGGTGGATCCGTGCAAAGTGTTTCTGTGCGTATCATCTATGATGACGGACGCGAAGATTCCGTGCAGCTCAGCCGGGCACAGATGCAGTAATCAGCGCTTCGCTATCAGATTGGCCATCAGCCGGAACGCACCAGGCACCAGGTTCTCCATCTGATAATGCAGGATCAGGGCGCAGTGAATATGGCGTCCTTTTCCAATCTCAGCGGCCAGTAGTGCCCCTTCATGTGGGGGCTCGCCCGGGTCGCGCAGAGACAGCAAAGGCTGATATTTCGCATCCCAGGATTTCGCAAAATAAAGCCCGCGTTCCTTATGCCAGCCGGACCAGTCATCTGGGGTGATTTCATTTGGCGTGTTCAGCAGCGGGTGGTCCGGGGCAATATGCGTGATCGTGGCGTTTTCATCGGTGACCCGCCAGCGCAGCGAAGGTAAACCTATTTCAAGGTGGGCCGGGGCAGAGGTTTCCGGATCCCAGTTGTCACCGGGCCGGTGGTACAATGTGATCATCGTGCCGCCTGCATCCACCCAGTTGTGGAGTGCGGGCAGACTGTCGACCAGCCCTGCACGGAAGCCAAGCGCAAAGATCCCAATCAGAATCGTATCGTATTGCGCGAGCGTTTCAGGGGATTTCAGATCTTCATCTGTCAGGGGGGTAACCATTGCCCCCATAGCTGCAAGCCAATGATCCGTGCGGTCATTTCCTCCACCGATATATCCAACGCGCACAGGTGGAATTTTACAATCCAGAACTCTGATTTTTATGTTCTCTTCTCTGATCAGCGTTGTCGGGTCGTGATGTGGGTAGGCTATGTTTTCTACGCTTCTGGCAGCCTGGCCGTTCAGCAACACAGGCAGGGTGTACAAGCCGGGTTGCAGATCGGCAGGAGGCGTCAGAAGAATTGTTTGATCAGTTTGTTCCACGCCCCAGCCGTCAGGGATCTGCACCTCGGCCTGTGCGTTTTCCGGAGTCAGATCTGCAAGGGTGATGCGCAGGGGGGCTATCCCGTTTCGCAGATTGATCACATTGCGATCCGCGTTCAGGCGCAGGCTTTGCGCTGGCAGGGGCAAGGGGGGATTTTCCAGGGGCAGGCGAAGGCAAATCTGCTGGTCGCTGTGGTCAAACTGTATCTCCAGGGCAGGCAAAGGCGGCAGGGCAGGGTCGTAGTGATCACGGTACCCGTCATGTAGGGCTGCCTGCGCGCCTGGGGTGATCTGATCCCCCTGTGCCCGCCAGCCTTCAGGCAGCAAGGCGGTTGCGCGTAGGTTTTCCAGGTGAGACGCGCGGTTTTCAACGTGCAGGGTGTTGCCCAGGCAATATCCCCGGGCATCAGCGTCGCTTGCAAGGAAGATGACCCGTTGCAGTGCGGTTTCAAGGCGTGCAAGCCGGTGGGGCACTTCATTCTGCAGCGCGTCCGGACAGAGTTTGTGCGCCTGCCGGATGGATGAAAGGGCCTGCGTCGCAGTTGTTGTGATTGCTTGTTCATCAGGCCAGGCCGCGATGGATGCATCGCATTGTGTCTGGGCTGACTGTAACAGGGATGCGATGTCCTCTGCACCAGGCAAAGCGGCGAGATCACAAAGCGTGGCGGGAATATGTGCGGCCAGATCAGGGCCATCTGCAACGCGATTGTCCAGCAGATGTAGCGGCCAGTCGCGTTCATCTTTTGGTGAAACCCAACGCCCCATACCCTGACTTTTGTGGAATGCGCGGCTTTGCTGACCGATGTTCTCCCAGCTGAAACCGGTAACCGGGTCTGTGCCCCTGGCATAGACGATATGGGACGCAGTCGGAGGCGGTACTTCGTCATCATAAGCGCTGCCACCCCCACCCCAGGCGGGCAGGAACAGTTTTTTCACCTGCCAGATCGGCAGATCACTGTCGGGGTAATCAGGATTTGCGGCCAGATCCATGACGTTCTGGGCCGCGCGTGTCATGGCGCGGTGATGTCCGTGTTGACCGGGGACATCGAGGAAGGTCGGGCAGAGGATATCCGGGCGTTCGCGCCGGACAACATCCACAAAGCGTTTCAGGGTACGCGCCTTGCCCCATTTCTTCAGGGTTTCTTCCCCGCTTTTGGAAAACCCGAAGTCTGTAATCGTGTCATCCGGGCTTTCAGACAGCCAGTAAAGCCGCATATCAAGGCACTTTGCGGCGCGTTCCATTTCCGCTGTGCGCAAAGCACCAAGGACAGCCCCGTTTTCACGCCCCAGGTTGTTCTGCCCACCTTCACCGCGATTGGCGCAGACGTAAGATATATGTATCCCGTCCCGAAACCGCAAAGCCGCCAGCATGGCGCTGGTTTCATCATCCGGATGTGCACCTGAATTCATAAAAGACAGTGTCGTGCGCAAGGGTTGCAGGGCGTGCCAAAGCGCGGTGATGCGTGGGTTCATCTGTTGTTCTGTGAGGCGGGAAATTTCGGCATCTGACATGAGAGACCCCTGATAAATGGTTTCAGGCTGAAGTGGTGATTTGCGGGGTAAACGCATCATTCAATACAAGTGCTGCCGCACCCAGTGCAGCGGTCATCGGGCCAGAGCTTCCGCGGATGATACGCGGGAGTGTGCGTTCAGGCCGGGCTGCAACGGAATGCTGGTTCAGGGGCAGGTCTTTTACAAGTGCATCCAGCAATGCGCCGGGCATGGCCCCACAGAGGGCGATGGTTGATGGGTCAAGCAGGTTTTCGATCAGGTTTATGGCTTCGCAAAGCGCAATCCGCGCGAGATCTAGCCATTCAAGCAGGGTCGGGCAGTTTTCATGAAACAGTGCGGCGATATCTTCGGATGTGTCTGCCGTGATGGAATTTGATTTCAGGTGATCCTGCAGGGCAAGGCGACTGAGAACAGCTTCAAGGGGCTGCGCGCCGGATGGAAGGGCGATACGGATGTGACCGATTTCACCGGCGTTGCCCCGGGCGCCATGTAAGGCCTGCCCATTGCTGATAACCCCAAGCCCAAGTCCCGCGCCGAAGTAAAGACAGGCATAATGCTGTAACCCCTGCGTGACCCCGGATATGCGTTCTGCCATCGCGGCAGCATTTGCATCGTTCTCAATTAGCGCCGGCAGTTTCAGAAGATCTTCGGCCCAGGAGGTAATTTCAATGTCCTGCCAACCCGGCAGTTCAGAATCATGGCCGCTGATCCCGGTTGTCCCGAAGGGGCCGGGCATAACAATACCAGCCCCAAGGATTTTCTCATGCGCGAGGCCTGGTTCCGCAAGGATGGCGGTTTTTGTTTCCCGCATGGCCTGTGCCACGGCGTCAGGTGTCGCGCGCATCAGGGCGCTGCGTTTCTGGCACATTGTTTCGCCATGTAGATTAAGGAGGGTGCAGAACAGCGCATCAGGGCGCACTTCAAACCCCAGCGCATAAGCCCCATTCGCACAGATCTCATATTGCACTGCAGGTTGCCCGCGCCCCTGGTTTCGCTTGCCGCAGGCCCGGATCAGTCCGCGTTGCTCAAGATCGGCGATAATATTGCTGACAGCCTGGATCGACAGTCCGGACAGCCGGGCAATTTCAGCCCGCCCGGCGGTGTCGCCCTGGGTTTGTGCATGGCGAAGCGTACTCAGCACAAACTTACTGTTGTGCTGGCGTGTGCGTTCTGAATTTGCGCCAGCGCTCTGGCGTTTGGTGTTGCGGGATACTGATGTCATAAGGTGAGATTAGCACCGGGCACTTGATAACTCAACATGATTGAGTTAATCATATCTCATCCAGAGATTCTGCTAATGGTTGTATCCTGGCAGAATATGCCGGAATCGGGGAGGATTTCGGCCAGCCAGGGAGGGGCAGAGGAATGAATGCACTAAAGACATATTTACTGAGCGGCGCGGTCAGCCTTGCAGCCATCGGCAGCGCACAGGCGGTTGAGATCGAATACTGGCAGTATTTCTTTGACGCGCGTGTTACCGCGATGGAACAGCTGATCGAAAACTTCGAGGCAGCCAATCCGGATATCACCGTCAACATGACCCATTTCCCTTATGCGGATTACCGCACGAAGGTTGCCGCTGCGATCCCGGCAGGTGAGGGGCCGGATGTGGTGCAGCTGTTTTACGGCTGGCTGAATGATTATGTCGAGGCCGAGCTGATCCAGCCACTGCCTGCTGATACATTTGATCCTGCGCGCATTGATGCGGAATTCTTCCCGATGGTGCAGGCTATGAAGGACGGTGATCAATACTGGGCGCTGCCAACCGCTGTGCGTTCGCTTGCGCTGTTCTATAATGAACGTCTCTTTGAAGAGGCAGGTATTGAAAGCCCGCCGGAAACTCTTGATGAACTTGTTGAAGTTGCCGGCCAGCTGACGAAACGCGATGGCGCTGGCAATATCACGCAAGTGGGGATCACCACGGGTATGAATGCCCAGGATCACCACTGGTTCCGTGAGGTTCTGGTGCGTCAGATGGGCGGTGATCCTTATGAAAACAACTATCAGACCGTGAATTACAACACGGACGCCGGTCAGGCGGCTGCGGCCTTCTATACTGGGCTGGAAGCGGAACATGGCGTAACCGCCGCAGGTTTCATGGATGAACCCCAGGCGGCGTTCAAAGCTGGCATGGCTGGGATGCATATTGACGGGTCATTCCGTATTGGGGCGCTTGATAAGGTGCGTGGGCTACGCTGGGGCGTGACTGAACTGCCCGCCAATGCGGAAGGGATGCGGTCGAACTATTCGTCTTATTGGGTCAATGCGATCACGACAAAGGCTGAAGGTGAACGCTATGACGCCTCGGTCAAATTCATGGAATATATCACGTCGGATGAAGCGATGCAGATCTGGCTTGATGTGGTCGGGGAACTGCCCGCGAAACCATCTGTGGGCATGACCGATGCCAATGCCAACCACGAGGTCTACGGGCCTTTCATCCGTGGTCTTGCATATGCAAATACAACGATCTTCGCCAATGAAAGCGCACAGCGTCAGGTTCTGATGGATATGGTGCAGCGCGTCAGCATTGAAGATCAACCGCTTACCGAAGCTTTAGCAGCCGCTGCTGAAGAAGAGCAGGTGATACTCGACGAATATTACGCCGACTGATCCTGTTCTGCTACTGTGCGCCCCTGCCGGAAGGTGGGGGCATTCAGTGCCCCTGACACCCGGAAAGACCTTCATGCGTTTGCGACAGAACCTGACCATCCGTCAGAAACATATCCTCTGGGCCTGGGGCTTTCTGGCCCTGCCGGTGATCTTCTATGTAGTGATCCGTTTCTATCCCACAGGTAACGCGATCCTGCTGAGCTTTCAGAACTGGAACCTTCTGGGGGACCGGACCTGGGCCGGGGCGGAAAACTATATAAAGCTTTGGCATGATGATGTGTTCTGGAAGGTTTTTAAGAACACATTCGTTTACCTTCTGCTGGGGACGCCCATAAGCCTTGTGATCAGCTTCCTGATTGCTTTCCACCTGGATCGTGTGCGTTTTATGCACGGGTTTATCCGGATGCTGTATTTCCTGCCCTTTATGTCAAGCGCGGTTGCCATGGCCTGGGTCTGGCGCTGGTTCTATCAGCCGGTGCCTGTGGGGATCTTTAACAATATCCTCGCGAGTTTTGGCATCCCGCAGATCAATTTCCTGAATTCTACCAGCAACGCGCTACCTGCGGTGCTTGCGCCCGCGGTCTGGGCCGGGGTGGGGTTTCAGGTGATTATCTTTATGGCGGGCCTGCGGGCGATCCCGCAAAGCTACTATGAGGCCGCGCGCATTGATGGTGTCTCCGGCTTCACGATCCTGACGCAGATCACCATCCCGCTGCTGAAGCCGACGATCATCTTTATCACAGTTTTCAGTTCAATCGGTTTCCTGCGTATCTTTGATCATGTGTTTAACATGACGACCAACAACCCCGGCGGGCCGCTGAACTCCACTAAGCCGCTGGTTCTGATGATCTATGACACGGCCTTCAACGGGTTTAACATGGGCTATGCGGCGGCACAGACAGTGGTTCTGTTCACGGTCCTGCTGTGCGTCAGCCTGTTGCAACTGTATCTGCTGAGGGATCGTTAATATGACCGCGACTGACATACGCCCTTCAAGCGATACGCTTCTGACGACCAAAGCCCCGGTGAAACGCAGCTACGGCCAGTATATCCGTTGGCTGCTGCTGTTCCTTGGCGGGATTGCCATGGTGATGCCAATTGCCTGGATGATCTCTACATCCCTGAAATGGCCGCATGAGGTCTATAACCTCAAGCTTATCCCGGATGAGCCCACGATTGAGAATTACACCTATGTGCTGGAAGACGGGCGCTTCTATGGCTGGTTCATGAATTCGATCATCATTGCCGTGATTACGACGATCTCGAACATCCTGTTTGACAGCCTTGTGGGCTATACGCTCTGTAAATTCAAATTCCCCGGCCGCTACATTATTTTCATCGCGATCCTCTCGACCCTGATGATCCCGACAGAGATGCTGGTGATCCCCTGGTACATCATGAGCCAAAGCTTCGGTTGGCTGGATACATACTGGGGCATCATGTTCCCGGGGCTGATGACGGCATTCGGCACCTTCCTGATGAAACAGTTCTTTGAAACTGTACCTGATGATTTCCTTGAAGCCGCCCGCATTGATGGGCTGAATGAACTTCAGATCTGGTGGTCGGTTGCCATGCCACTGGTGAAACCCGCCCTGGCTGCGCTGGCGATCTTTGTGTTCCTTGGCAATTGGACCGCCTTTATATGGCCGCTGATCGTCACCAATTCACCTGAAATGTATACGGTGCCCGTGGGCCTGTCCGGGTTTGGCGATGAGGCAGACGTCGCCTGGGAACTCATCATGACCGGTGCTGCGATTTCCACGATTCCCACGCTGATTGTCTTCATCGTCTTCCAGCGCTTTATCATTCGCGGCGTCGTCATGGCCGGGCTGAAAGGGTAACCCATGCAGAACACATCTTTTCATCTTTCCATAAATACTCCGGGGGTGTGGGGGCTGGCCCCCACTGCGAAAGTTCTCCAGAATGACTGACACCGACACATTCCCGCACCCCGTCTACAAAGACACCGTGCTTGCCCCGCTCTTTGAAGGGGTAAAAACTCATTACGCCGGGCATATGATGGCGATCAACAAAGCGCATCTTGTGATGCTGCAGGAAGAACAGATCCTTGGTACCGAGGATGCCAGACAAATCGCGCAGACCCTGACCAGTATCGAAACGGAAACAGATCCCGATGCGCTGACCTATACCGGCGAACATGAAGATTACTTCTTCTTTGTCGAAGCCGAACTCAAACGCCACCTGGGGGATCTCGGCGGGGCACTACATACGGCGCGATCCCGTAATGATATGGATCACACGCAGTTTAAACTGGCGCTGCAAAGCCGGACTGAGACCCTGATCGCACAATTACACGGGCTGGGCGCGGCGATGCTGGATAAGGCGCAGGTGGAAAAAACCACCCTGATCACTGCCTGGACACATGGCCAGCCCGCGCAACCAACGACTTTCGGTCATTACCTCGCCGCGGCACTTGAAGTGTTGCTGCGTGATATCACCCGTCTGGAAGCAGCGGCTGAGGGGCTTGACCATTGTCCGATGGGAGCCGCCGCCATCACCACGTCCGGCTTTCCTATCAATCGTGCCCGCATGGCGGATCTTCTGGGGTTCAGTGAACCGCTGCTTAACTCCTACGGTTGCATCGCAAGCGTCGACTACGTCACGGGCCTGTATAGCGCGATCAAATTGACCTTCCTGCATCTGGGGCGTCTGATCCAGGACATGCAGTTCTGGTCCGCCTTTGAGGTCGGGCAACTGCATGTGCCAGATGCGCTTGTGCAGATCTCATCCATCATGCCGCAGAAACGCAATCCGGTGCCGATCGAACATATGCGCCATCTCGCCAGTATGACATGTGGCCGGGCAGAGGCCGTGATCACCACAATGCACAATACGCCTTTTACCGATATGAATGACAGCGAGGGCGAGGTGCAGCAGGGGGGCTATGCCGCCTTTGACAGCGCCATGCGTTGCGCGGCACTTCTGACGGCTTTCATCCCGGCGATGACGATCAATGAAGACCGCGTGCGCGCCAATATGAATGCAGCCTGTGTGACGATCACGGAACTTGCGGATACGCTTGTGCGCGATGAAGGCCTGACCTTCCGCGAAGCCCATGAGGTGGCCGCGAGTGTCGCGAAAGAAGTGATCGCCATGGGGCAGGGGCTTGAGGCAGGCTATGAGGCTTTCGCAGATGCTTTCCGCGCCCAGACAGGGCGTGAAACGGCGCTGGGACAGCAGAGCTTTCTTGAAGCGGTCTCTCCCGAAGGTTTCATCGCCCGACGTGATCGTCCGGGTGGACCTGCATTGCCCGCGCTGGAGACAGCCTTTGCAATCTACGCCCGGGATCAGGCTGATCTGCGTCTGAAACAAGATGCCCGTCTGACCCGGCGCGCATCTGCGGCAGAGACCCTGAAATCCGCATTTAATTCCCTGAAGGAGGCCTGATGTGTCCAGCCTGACCCTTTCCAATCTGCGCAAATCCTACGGCAAGACCGAGGTTCTGAAGGGCATTGATCTGGAAATCGCCTCTGGCGAGTTTATCGTATTTGTAGGCCCATCGGGTTGCGGGAAATCCACGACATTGCGCCTGATTGCCGGGCTTGAAGATGTCTCTGTGGGTGAGATTAATATTGGCGGGCGTGTGGTTAATAACCTGGAACCCCGAGACCGGGACATCGCTATGGTTTTTCAGAACTACGCGATCTACCCACATATGACGGTGAAGAAAAACATCGCCTTCGGCCTGCGGACCTCCAGACTGTCAAAGCCTGAAAAAGAAGCCCGCATCCGCGAAGTTGCCCAGATCCTTGATATGGAAGATCTATTGGATCGCCGCCCGAACCAGCTTTCCGGTGGACAGCGTCAGCGCGTCGCGATCGGCCGCGCCATGGTGCGAAATCCGGCGGTGTTTCTCTTTGATGAACCCCTGTCAAACCTTGATGCGCAACTGCGTACGCAAATGCGGCTTGAGATTAAAAAACTGCATCAACGCATTCAGAATACAGTGATTTTTGTGACTCATGATCAGGTTGAAGCCATGACAATGGCGGATCGTATCGTGATCATGAAAGACGGGCATATTCAGCAGGTCGGCACGCCGGAAGACCTGTATCGCAACCCGGTCAACATCTTTGTGGCACAGTTTATCGGCGCACCTTCCATGAATATGCTGGAAGCAAGCGTGCGGGACGGACGAGTGATGCTGGGGGATATGGCCCTGCCGATTTCCGCTGCAGATCTGGCAGAGGGGAAAGCTCTGAAGGCAGGTCTGCGCCCGGATGATCTGACGCTGAACCCGGCGGACCCTCTGCTGGACGGTCGTGTCACTCTGCGCGAACCCCTTGGCCCGGAAACGCTGCTTTATGTTGAAACGACTTTGGGCGAAGTCATTTTACGCGCGCCCGGAAAAAATCCTCCTGAAGTTGGGGAAGTTGTGAAAATGGGGGCACTGGCGGAGAATATCCAACTCTTTGACGCCCTGAGCGGTGAGGTTGTGAAATGAGTGGTGCACAGTTGCGACCTGTCGGGCGGGATGGCGGCGTTCTGTGTATCGGGCGGCTGTATTGCGATCTGGTCTTTTCCGGCATTGATGGCCCGCCGGCACAGGGCACTGAACTATTTGCGCCGGGTCTCAGGCTTGCGCCAGGGGGCGGGGCGGCGATCACTGCGGCCTGGCTGGCAGCACTTGGGAGGGAGGCTTACCTCTGTGCGACCTTGCCTACCGGCCCGTTTACGGAAGCAATCACAGGTGATCTGGCGCAACTTGGCCCGGATCTCAGCCTGTGTTCCCCTTCCGATCCGGGGAATGATCCACAGGTGACGGTGGTTCTGCCTGATGGTGCGGACAGATCATTTATCACACGTCGCTCCGGTCCGGCAGCGACTTTGCCGGAAACGGAATATGTAGAAGAGATTTCTTTGTCTCACCTTCACGTTGGTGAGATGACGACACTTGTCGAAATGCCTGAGATCCTGGATCTCGCACAGGATTTGGGCCTGACGGTTTCTCTGGATTGTGGCTGGGATGACAGTCTGACCCGGGAAGAAGTTTTACCACTTATTGCCAGGGTCGATGTGTTTTTGCCCAACCGGGCGGAACAGGCCTGGCTTGAAGGTATTGGTGTGCCGTTGCGCACGGCACCGCTGACAATTGTAAAACAGGGGGCTGATGGTGCCGGGGCCTGGTGCCCGCGAGGTCAGGCCCATGTGCCCGTTGAAGCTGTTGAAGTCATTGATGCAACCGGAGCGGGAGACGCATTTAATGCGGGATTTCTGGATGGATGGTTGGCGGGCTTGCCTGTGCCTGAGTGTTTGTTGCAGGGGAATAAGTGCGGTGCCCTTGCCGTTGCTGCGGTGGGTGGTACCGGTGCATTGATGCAGGACGGGCAGGCGCGTAGCCTTTCAAACGCTTAGAGTGTTGACTTTGTGCCATTTCACACCAGTTCCACTAGAAAACTAGAAAACTAGAAAACTAGAAAACTAGAAAACTAGAAAACTAGAAAACTAGAAAACCAGAATGTCCGCATTTCGCTTTCTAATTCAATATGCGCTTTAACTCACTCTTGCTGCCGGATGCCGATCCCTGCATAGTCCCGCGAATGGCAATCGGGGGCAGCATGTTCAGGTTTATTGACTTATTTGCGGGTATCGGCGGGCTGCGCCGGGCCATGGAAAGCATTGACGGCACCTGTGTTTTCACATCGGAATGGGACCGATTTGCGCAAAAAACCTATCACGCAAACTATCCTGACAATCGGCCAGTCGTGGGGGATATCCAACAGGTTGATGCGGAAGACATACCAGCACATGACGTCTTGCTTGCGGGCTTCCCGTGTCAGCCGTTTTCCATTGCCGGGGTGTCCAAGAAAAATGCCCTGGGCCGCGCGCATGGGTTTGACGATGAAACCCAGGGGACGCTGTTTTTTGATGTACTGCGCATTCTGAAACATCATCGTCCGGCGGCCTTTCTGCTGGAAAATGTTAAAAACCTCATGAGCCACGATAAGGGGCGTACATGGGAGGTGATTGAACGAAAGTTGCGCGATGACCTTGGGTATCATATCCACACCCGCGTGATTGACGCATTGCATTTTCTGCCACAGCATCGTGAACGGATTGTGATTGTTGGCTTTCGTGAGGAATGTGATTTTTCATTTGATCATATGGATTTATCGCCGAAAGGTCAGGTGAAAATGTCCCGTGTTCTGCACCCCCAAAACGGGGCGGAACTGCCTGTGCCGCCTTTTACCGAAGGCCCGGATGCAATGGTCGCCGCAAAATACACTCTGTCTGACAAGCTCTGGTCATATCTGCAGAATTACGCGGCCAAGCATAAGGCCAAAGGCAATGGTTTTGGGTTTGGTCTGGTGGGGCCGGATGATACCTGCCGCACGCTTTCTGCACGCTACTATAAAGACGGTTCTGAAATCCTGGTCGCTCAGCCCGGGCGAAATCCGCGTAAGCTGACACCCCGGGAATGCGCCCGCATCATGGGCTATCCGGAAGATTTTAAAATCCCGGTCTCTGACACCCAGGCCTACCGGCAGTTTGGCAATTCCGTTGCTGTGCCGGTTTTTGCAGAGGTTGCGCGTATCATGCGTCCCCATATCGAGGCGGCTGTGGATCAAAATGGCTGATGTCCACGACATCGCCACGCGTAAGCGTAATATGCGTGCCATTAAGGGGCGCGACACGAAACCTGAACTGATTGTGCGGAAGTTGCTCTGGCAACGTGGTTTTCGCTATCGCCTGCAGGGAAAGAAACTTCCCGGGCGTCCGGATCTTGTTCTGAAGAAGTATAACGCTGTGATCTTTGTGCATGGCTGTTTCTGGCATCTGCATGAGTGTGCGATGTTTAAATGGCCTGGCACGCGGCAGGAATTCTGGCGCGAAAAGCTGACCGGGAACCGCATGCGTGACCAGCAAAATATTGCGGCATTGCGGGATCAGGGCTGGCGCGTTGCACAGGTCTGGGAATGCGCTTTGAAAGGGCGGGGACGTCTGGCCCCGGAGCAGGTCGCCGATCCGCTGACGGACTGGCTGCATGGCCCGGATCCCATGTTTGAGATCCGGGGGCGTTTTCAAAGCTGATCAGGGCTTTGCAGCGGTAATGATCACTTCGACCAGCAATTCTTCCCGTGCAAGCTTTGCCTCGCCACAGGCGCGGGCCGGCGGGTTTTCAGGATCGATCCAGGCGTTCCAGACTTCGTTCATGGCAGCGAAGTTCTCCATTGTGGACAGCCAGATTACGGCCTGCAGAAGATGTGACTTGGAGGATCCAGCTTCTTCTAGAAGCTTATCAATCTTGCCCAGCATGATCTTTGTCTGTTCCTGAATGTCTGCGCCTTCAGCAACCTGGCCACTCAGGTAAATTGTATCATTATGGATGACGATTGCGCTGGAACGCGCGCTCAGGTGCTTGCGGGTGATGGACATAGATTTCTCCTTTTTGGTTGCCGCTACACTGCGCGAATTCCTGCGACTGTCAATGCGGATGCTGGCATTCACCGGCAGGCTTGTGTAGAGATCACATAAGCCCACCTTCAGGAAAGCAGAGCCATGAACACAGTTGATATCCGCGGCATTGAAATTGCAAATGACAAGCCCTTTGCGCTGATCGCCGGTCCCTGTCAGCTGGAAAGTCTGGATCACGCACGGATGATTGCCGGTAAAATGGCAGAAGTCTGCGCGGATCTGAACATCCCGTATGTTTTCAAGGCAAGCTTTGACAAAGCCAACCGTTCTTCCGTGACCACTAAACGGGGTGTCGGGCTTGATGCAGGGCTTGATATGCTGGCCGCGATCCGGGATGAATTTGATGTTCCCGTGCTGACTGATGTGCATGAGGCATCCCAATGTGCACGTGCCGCACAACATGTGGATATTCTACAGATCCCGGCCTTTCTGTGTCGTCAGACTGACCTTTTGCTGGCTGCCGGTGAAAGCGGCGCAGCGGTGAACGTGAAAAAAGGTCAGTTCCTTGCGCCATGGGATATGGGGAATGTTGCGCAGAAGGTGGAAAGCACCGGCAACAAACGCATTCTTCTGACGGACCGCGGCACAAGCTTTGGCTATAATATGCTGGTTTCCGATATGCGCAGCCTGCCGATTATGGCGCAGACAGGGTATCCGGTGGTGTTTGACGCAACCCATTCCGTACAGCTGCCAGGCGGGCAGGGGACCAGTTCTGGCGGACAGCGCGAATTCGTGCCGCCACTTGCGCGTGCAGCTGTGGCTGTAGGCACGTCCTGCCTGTTCATCGAAACCCACGAAGATCCGGATAATGCGCCATCCGACGGCCCGAATATGGTGCCTTTGGCTCAGATGGCTGATCTTCTCAAAGATCTGAAGGCTGTGGATCAGATCGTCAAAGGGTGACATTTTCGCATATCCCCCGAAAGCATAGACTTTGTTCCGCCAATTCACTTTGATAGAATTGGCGGAATTCTGCTATCCAGTCTGCAACAAGAGTAAATAAATACTCATATTAGTTGAGCAGGAGTAGCGATTATGGCGGGGATGGACCTGGCGTTTTTAGGCAATGCGCTTTTATTTTTAGGGCCATTGCTTTTTGCCCTTTTGAGTGGGGGGACGACGACAGCACGTCCACGCCCACAGACAATACCAGTATAACTGGATCTAACGATAATGACAGTTATACCCATACTGATACAACAGCCCGGAGTTATACCCTCCTTGACGGTGATGATTTTGTGCAGGCGGGTCTTGGAAATGATCAGATCACCGGTCACGAAGGTAACGATGAGCTGCACGGAAATTATGGCAATGATTTCCTGTCGGGTGGCGAAGGTAACGACCTTCTCTATGGTGACAACGGCAATGACCAGATCACTGGCGGGAATGGTGACGATACTGCGCAAGGCGGCGTTGGCAATGATCAGATCAATGGCGATGGCGGGAACGACATTATTGATGGTGGAGTCGGGAATGATGCTCTGAACGGTGGTGATGGGGATGACCAGATCACCGGTGGCGAGGGCAATGACCAGATCACCGGGGGCACTGGGAATGATGTCATCACTGGTGATGAAGGCAATGATTCCATCAACGGTGGCGCTGGCGACGATCAGATTACCGGTGGTGTTGGTGACGATGTTATCTCCGGCGGGACCGATAATGACACTATTTCCGGTGGCGAAGGTGATGACACGATTTCTGCCGGGAATGGGGATGACACCGTAACGGGTGGCGAAGGTGATGATACAATCAGCGGCAACGGTGGTACGAACACGCTGGACGGTGGTGCCGGCGAGGATACCATTCACGGTGGCAGTGGTTCTGACACGATCAATGGCGGCGATGATAATGACAATCTCTATGGCGGCTCTGGCGCAGATACGATCAACGGCGGCGCTGGCGACGACTTCCTGAGCGGTTTCACTGAGAACCATACCGACAACGAGAACCCCAGCATTGATGAAGGCGCTGACACGCTGGATGGTGGTGAAGGCGATGATACGCTTTTGCTGGGCGCTGGTGATACGGGTATCGGCGGTGAAGGTAGTGACACCTTCAGGATTGGTAATGATGCGGGAGCAGGCGTCAACGACGTCGCGACCATCAGCGACTTTGATCCGGCAGATGACAATATTGAGGTCGATGTTGAATGGACTGACCCTGCCAATGCGCCGGTGGTTACGCTTGAAGTTGATGCCGGAAACACCGGGGCAAGTATTCTGATAGATGGCGTGGAAGTGGCCTTTGTGACGGGTGGTCAGACACTGGCTGTCGGAGATATCACACTGAACAATGCGTCGACTGTGGTCGCGTGATCTGAACCATTCCAGAACAGTGCAAACATGGCCCTGCTGCTTAACGCAGCAGGGCTTTTGCGTTCTCCTGTAGCAAAATACCGGGGATGTCCGGAAAATGCAGTGGCAGATAAAAAAGTCAGAAAATTGTGTCAGAACTGCTTGACGCCAGGGGCCAGGGCTTCTAGAACCCGCTCATTCCCAATCGGGAGTGCAGCGGGCGGTTGTAGCTCAGTTGGTTAGAGTACCGGCCTGTCACGCCGGGGGTCGCGGGTTCGAGTCCCGTCAACCGCGCCACTGCTGCAGAAAGAGGCTTCCTTCGGGAAGCCTTTTTTGTTTTTCAGGTTATCTCGACAGAAGCTTTGAAACCGCGGCGCTGATCGCCGGGTCAAGCCCGCCTTCTTCCTTCACGGTTCCATCCGATCCGGGGCGGAACAGGGCACCATACACAAGCGCGCGTTGTTGTGCGGCTTCCTCAGACGTATCCCCGGCACTCAACAGGCCGATGTAGGCTTTGGTGAAGGCTTCGCGTTCACGTGCATCAAGCCGCATGTGACGTTCTGCGAGATAAAGCTTCATTTGCAGGCGCGTAAACCAGAGCGAGACGGTAAAGAGCGTCAGAAGCGCGCCAATCACTAATGTACCACGCAGACTTAGGCCGCCACATCCGCTGCCGGTTTCGATGTTACAGCCAGGTGGGGAGAGTAGGGCCAGAAGATTGTCCGGCACAACAACCAATCCTCTGAGAATGCCGATTGCAATCGCCGCTGTGAGGCCAAGACCGCCAATAAACTGTAGTGGTTCAGATGTGATCTGACAGTTGGCCGTTTTTCTGGCGGCGTCTGTCAGGTCAAGTTCAGTTCACAAACGTTTCCCGCCAGATTTCTTTCCCGTCGATCATAGTTTCGATGGGCGTTCTGCCGCAACACATTTTGCTCTGATGCGTGCGCTCGTGGTTATAATGATGCAGCCATTCATCCAAGTCGGCTTGCAGTGCATCGATGCTGTCGTAGAGCTTCTTACGGAACGTGATCTGGTAAAATTCCTGCAGGATCGTCTTGTGGAACCGCTCGCAAATGCCGTTGGTCTGCGGCGATTTCACCTTGGTCTTTGTGTGATCAATGTCGTTGATGGCCAGAAAGAGCTGGAAGTCATGCTTGTCGACGCGCCCACAATATTCGGTCCCCCGGTCTGTCAGGATACGCAGCACTGGTAGATCGTGTTCTTCATGGAACGGAAGTACTCGGTCATTGAGCAGATCGGCGGCTGTGATCGGGGTCTTGGTGGTGTAGAGCTTGGCGTGGGCGACCTTGGAATAGGTGTCGACATAGGTCTGCTGATAGACCCGGCCAACGCCCTTCAAGGTGCCGACATAGAACGTGTCCTGCGAGCCCAGATAGCCGGGATGGGCCGTCTCGATCTCACCACAGGCTTCGTCGTCCAGCTTCTTCTTTTCCAGCGCCTGCACTTGTGCCTCTGTCAGGATACCGCCTTCTTCGGCAACCTTGGCTTCCAGTGCTTTGAGCCGGGTTTTGAAGTTCGCCAGATCATGGCGCAGCCAGATCGACCGAACGCCGGATGGTGAGACAAACACTCCCAGTTTGCGCAGCTCGTTCGAGGTGCGGGCCTGACCATAGGCCGGGAAATCCGTGGCGGATTTGATGACAGCGTCCTCAGTTGCCTGATCCACCCGGTTCGCCAGATTGGGCTTGCGCCGTGTGCGCTCGAACAGGGCTTCAACGCCGCCATCATCGACCGCTGATTTGTAGCGATAGAATGTATCGCGCGACATGCCCATGACCTGGCAGGCCTTCGACATGTTGCCCAGTTCCTCAGCCAGGTTCAGCAATCCAGTTTTGTGTTTGATGATCTTGTCAGTAGTATTCAACATTGTGGTTTCCTTTTGATGGTTCGGTTTGCACCTCCATCAAAACGGACAAACATCATCTCATTCAAGAGATGCCCCGTCCTCATTTCAGCTTGCTGAGAAGGGGGCGGTGTCAGACCACATCGAGACTAATTCAAATAAACCACCAGAATGATTTTTGCTGCTGTGTTTCATGCTCCGTCTGCTTCTCGGCCCACAGCTGTGCAGGTTCGCTCACTGCGACACGTTCGGTGAACTCTTCTTTGAATGCATCAAGTGCCTTTCGATCTTTCTCGCGTTCCTCTTTTAGGGTCGTGCTAAGAGCATTAAATTCCTTCAGTTTTTCTCTGCCGGACGACAATTGTTTGTTCATTTCACTCCAGACCTTTGAGCGCTCCACTTTTAAGGTCTCGTTTAATCCAGTAATTTGCGCTGCAATCTGACTTGAAGCCTCATTGAACTGTTCAATTTGTTGACTAATATCTCTGTAAATTCTGTGTTCTTCGCTGGGTAAAAGTGCTGGATACGCCGGAAGCGTTGAAAGATATCTGACCGTTTCAATAAAACGTTTCTGTCCATTTTCAATCTCTGACAGCTCCTGGAGCTTCGGATCAAGTTTCGTGGCTTTACACCCACTGAATTGAAATGCTGGCGATTGAATTGGCGTTGGTGATGACGGATCGCGATACAGATGTGGCATTTTAAGGATAGGACGCAGATCCCCCGCTTCACTCTCCCGGATATCCAGCGCCTGCAGATTCGGGAGTGAGGTGAGGGGGCGAATATCTTTTATCCCGGTTCCGGGAATTGCGATCAACTTGACTTGCGTTGCGTGGGCAATGTTCCATGGAAGATGGGTGAGGGCTTTTGCATCCTCAAGTCCTACATGAAAGCGCAGTTCGCTCTGGCCGCCACGCTGTACAAATTGCTCAACCAGTTTTTCAGCTTGATAGCTCGATTTTCAGCCGGCGATTGCTTGAGTTCTTCTATATCCACCACAAAATCCTCCCTCAAATACCACCTGTCGTTAGCCGGTTAAAAAACTTTCACCAACCCGCATTTTGTCGCTTGACCCCACCCGGTGGGAACCCTAAACAGCCCCCATAGCGCGGTTGTAGCTCAGTTGGTTAGAGTACCGGCCTGTCACGCCGGGGGTCGCGGGTTCGAGTCCCGTCAACCGCGCCATATTTGAAAAAGCTCCCCTTGTGGGAGCTTTTTTCGTTTCACCTCGCCGTACATCCCATGGCAATTGTCAGACTGCGGCATTGCGCGCGCTGCATGGGGCAGGGCGCTGTGCTATACATCCGCCATGACCAGACTTATGACCCTGATTGATCGCCTGCCGCTGTCTTATGTGGCGATTGTGGCTTTTGCCCTTGGCCTTGCGCCGTTTCGCCCGATGCCGCATCTGGTGGAAAAGCTGATGATGTTGAGGGCAGGGACACTGACGCAGCCGGTCGATATCTTTGATCTCGTGATGCACGGGCTGCCAGTGGTTCTGCTGATTGTGAAACTGGCCCTGTGCCTGCGTGCCTCCCGCAGCTGATCTTTAACGGACAGGAGTGGTCAGGGAGGTGATATCTGTCAGATCCCAGGGCATGCTGGTGTTTCGGAAAATACGTTTCCCCTGATCCGGATAATCTGCCACGTCATGATCCAGACGTTGTCCGATCACCAGCATCTTCAGAGGCTCTGTGCCTGTGTTTGTGATGGAATGGGCCGCGCCGTTTTTCGGATGTCCCAGGAAATCACCAGCCCCGATTGTTTCGTGTGTATCGCCAATCCGTGCTGTGGCCTGACCTGCAAGAACGTAAATACATTCGTCTTCATAGTAGTGGACATGGTGTTCCGTGCTGTCAGCGCCGGGCTGAATTTCCATCAGATGCACGCCAAGCCCGGTCAGCCCGCAGATATCCCCCAGAGATTTCTGCAGCCTTTGTGCATTGGGATTCAGGAAATGTGTTTTTGACTGGCCCGGCATGGCGTCGATCTCAGCGGCTTTCAGTAATGTAGGGGTGGGATCTGTCATCTGTCGGTCTCTCTTAATAAGAAGGGCCGCACGATGGCGGCCCTTTGTTGTTTTAGTTTTGTGCCAGTTTATCCAGCATGCGTGCCCAGGACCGGATGCCTTTGTGAAAGCTTTGCACGTTGTATTTCTCATTCGGGCTGTGAATGCGGTCATCATCGTTGGCAAAGCCCATCAGCAGGCTTTCCATGCCCCAGATCGATTTAAAGAAGCCTGCAATCGGGATGGATCCGCCCATGCCGGTAAAGACGGCTTCGCGTTCCCATTCATCTGACAGCGCCGATTTTGCGGCCACGAATTCCGGGCGGTCAATGTCCATGACAGAGGCTTTGCTGCCTTCCAGATCCTGGTTCCAGGTGATCTTTGCATCCTGTGGCAGGCGGTCTTCTACATGTTTGCGCAGGGCTGCACGCAGCTTGTCCGGGTCCATATCGCCCACCAAGCGACAGGTGATCTTGCAATGGGCATCCGCCGGGATCACAGTTTTGGTGCCCGCACCGTTGTAACCGCCCCAAAGGCCATTGATCTCAAGCGTCGGACGTGCCCATTGCTGTTCCAACGCGGAATAACCTTCTTCACCATGTGCTTTGCTCATACCGGCGAATTCGAGGTATTCTTTTTCGTCAAAACCACAGTTTTTCCAGGCCGCAAGCTGCTGGCTGGGCACGTCTTCAACGCCTTCATAGAATCCTTCTACAGCCACGCGACCCGTATCGTCATGGAAGCTGGTGATCAGCTTTGAAATCTCACGCAGCGGGTTCAGGGCAGGGCCACCATAGTGACCGGAATGCAGATCCAGCGCCGGGCCGGTAAGCGTAAACTCATCCTTCAGCATGCCGCGCAGCTGGCTGGCAATTGACGGCACACCCGGGGACACCATGCCCGTGTCGCAGATCAGGGCGATGTCGCAGGTCAGCTCATCCTTGTTTGCTTCCATGAAGGGCACCAGCGAAGGCGATCCGCTTTCTTCTTCGCCTTCCATAAAGAAAGTGATCTTTACCGGCATATGACCGTGGATCTTTTTAAAAGCACGGCAGGCTTCGATAAAGGTCATCAGCTGGCCTTTGTCGTCACTTGATCCGCGCGCACGGATCACGTCACCTTCAGGACGGGTCTCAATCGTGGGCTCAAACGGCGGCACATCCCACAGCTCCAGCGGATCAACCGGCTGTACATCATAATGACCGTAAAACAGCACATGTGGCGTGCCTTCGGGCGCGTTCGGGTCATGGGCGACAACCATCGGGTGGCCGGTGGTGACACGTTTCTCTGCGTCAAAACCGATGCTTTTCAGGTCATCGACCAGCCAGTCAGCGGCTTTGTCACAATCGGCTTTAAACGCCGGATCGGTTGAGATCGACTGAATACGCAGAAGCCCTTTCAGGCGCTCCATCGCATCATCAAGACTGTTGTCAATTTCGGCAAGGACGGCATCAAGGCTCATCTGAAGTCTCCGCTAATGTTGTTTGGGGGCACCCTGGCCCTTGCCTTGCCGGATGTCCAGCGGGGGTCGCGCCGTAATAACACTGTATCCTGGCTGGAATTAACGGTTTGCGGCGCTGGCCTGACGTGCGACACTGGCTGGCAGTTAAAAAATTTGAAAGACGGAGATTACCATGCGGTGTTTTGGGGAATCAGTCATGAGTGCCGGGCTTGTTATGGCCTTTACAAACCTCGCGTTTGCGCAGGATACCATGGACGCGCGATCTGCGCGGGGGCAGTTGTTTGATCATCGCGGGGGCGAGGTTGTTCTACTGCCCAATGACGTGCTGACCGAGGAACAGCAAGGACAGCTTTCACAAATGGGCGGGGCTATTCCTTATTACGGTGCAATCGCCGTTGCCCCGGATGAAGGGTTTCTGTCTGAGGCAAATCAGGCGGCGGCGAACCATCATTCGATTGCATCAGCCGAAAAGGCAGCCCTGGCCGCCTGCAATCGCGCCCGCAGCACTGAAAGCCGTTGCGTGATCGTCATGCACTTCCTGCCGCGCAATTATGAAGCCGGACGTGGGTTGGAAATGTCACAGACCGCAACAGAGGCGTTTCGCGAATACCGGCGTGGGCGGGGTGAGAAAGCGTTCGCGATTTCGGCCAGCACCGGGGCGTTTTCATTGCAGGGAGGCGAGAACGCTGAAGCACGAGCAAATGAGATGTGTAACAGCCGGTCAGATGCGGACTCTGGTGCATTAATTCCGCGTGCGACGGATTGTTACACGGCAATTCGGGATTAAATGCTATCATAAGACTGGATTTATATGATCTGAATCAAGTATCAGAACGAAAATTCAGGCTAGCAATAGCCGAAAGGGATTCTGTCAGGAATCCTGCGCGAACAACCCGCCTGCTTTGCAGGCCGCCAGCCGAGGTGCCATTTTGGATTACTCTGCCAGTATCGACGCAGCGCTGCAGCGCCTGCATGACGAAGGCCGTTACCGGACTTTTATTGATATTGAACGCAAGCGCGGTCAGTTTCCCCACGCGACATGGAGCCACCCGGATGGTTCTGAACGCCCGGTGACTGTCTGGTGTGGCAATGACTATCTTGGCATGGGCCAGAACCCGGTTGTTCTGAATGCAATGCACGAAGCGATTGACGCCACCGGCGCAGGTTCCGGCGGTACGCGCAACATTTCCGGCACAACTGTCTATCACAAACAGCTGGAAGCAAGTCTTGCGGATCTGCATGGGAAAGAAGCGGCGCTTCTGTTTACCTCTGCTTACATCGCAAATGATGCGACCCTTTCGACTCTGCCGAAAATCTTCCCGGGGTTGATCATCTATTCCGACGCGCTGAACCATGCTTCTATGATTGAAGGCGTGCGTCGCAACGGTGGTGCGAAACGTGTGTTCCGTCACAATGACGTGGCACACCTGCGTGAACTGCTTGAGGCAGATGATCCGGCAACACCAAAACTGATCGCTTTTGAATCCGTCTATTCCATGGATGGTGACTTTGGCCCGATTGAAGAAATTATCGAGCTGGCTGAAGAATTCAACGCGCTGACCTACATCGACGAAGTTCACGCGGTGGGCATGTATGGCCCGCGCGGCGGTGGGGTGACAGAGCGTGATAACCTTGCGCACCGGATCGATATTATCAATGGCACGCTTGCGAAAGCATATGGCGTGATGGGCGGTTATATCACCGCCAGCGAAAAGATGGTGGATGCCGTGCGCTCTTACGCACCTGGTTTCATTTTTACGACCTCTCTGGCGCCTGCGGTGGCTGCTGGTGCAACGGCGTCGATTGAATACCTGAAGGTGACTCCGGCCCTGCGGGAGCAGCACCAGACACAGGCGGCAATCCTGAAACTGCGCCTGAAAGGCCTGGGTCTGCCGATCATTGATCACGGCACTCACATTGTCCCCGTGCATGTTGGCAATCCGGTGAAATGTAAGATGATCTCTGACATGCTGCTGGAAGACCATGGTATTTACGTGCAGCCAATCAATTTCCCGACAGTACCACGTGGTACAGAGCGTTTGCGTTTCACGCCTTCACCGGTGCACGGCCCGCGTGAAATGGATGCGCTTGTGACGGCAATGGACGGCCTCTGGTCGCATTGTGCGCTGAATCGTGCTGAACTTGCGGGATAGCGCCCCCTTTTTGTGCATTAATTGGTTTCCTATGCTATTAAAACATTAACCGTTGGGCCTTACAGGGAATCATCTGACGGTTTGGGGACAGGGTACGTGGTCACAAACTGGTGATTGCGATATATAAAAAAGGGGCATTGGGATGATCGGGCGATTCAGATCACCTGTCGAATCAGAACCGGAAGGGCCGAAGGGCTTTGACGATTTTGAATTGCGCCTTGGCGATATGATGCGCGGAGAACGTGCAACTCTCGGAAAGTCCCTGCTTGATGTACAGCGTGAGCTTAAAATCAAAGCCGCTTACATCGCAGCCATCGAAAACGCCGATCCCACCGCATTTGAAACGCCCGGCTTTATTGCCGGTTATGTGCGTTCCTACGCGTCTTACCTTGGCCTTGATCCGAATGAGACTTTTGCACTGTTCTGTGCTGAAAGCGGTTTTGAAACCGCCCATGGCATGTCTGCGGGTGCCTCGACCCTGAAAAACGGCCGCACCGAAATGAAGCCTGTGGTTGCGGCAAATGATCCATTTGCGGATCCGAACGCAACCTTTGTTCCACGTGAAGATGCCCGTTTTTCCGCTGTTCAGCCCGGAGCGCTCGGGTCTCTGGCGGTTCTGCTTGGCCTGACAGGCGCGATTGGTTTCGGCGCCTGGACCGTGCTGCAGGAAATCCAGCGTGTTGATATTTCTGATGACATCAGTTCCGAACTTGTGACTGAGGGCTTCGAAGTTGCAGGCCCTGATCCTCTGGCACGTCGTGAAGCCAGCGAAATCGTTGCTGCGGCGACGGCTGTGTCTGATGCTGAGGCTTTCGAACGCCTTTACCGTCCTGAAGCGCTTGAAGTTCCAGTGCTTGTGCCACGTGATGGCCCGATTGCAACGCTGAATACAGATACCACCGGTGCTTTTGCGCCGGCGTCTTTGCGTCAGGACAACATCATTCCTGATCTGCAGCTGCGGGCCGCTGTGGAGGGACTTCTGGCAGAAACACCGGTTCAGGTGACTGAAACCGAACTGCCCGCCATGCGCATTGTCGCTGTGCGCCCGGCCTGGGTCCGGGTTCAGGGGGCAGGGGGCGCGATACTGTTTGAAAAAATCATGGATGCAGGCGAAGAATATATCCCGCCGCAAACCGAAGAAGCTTCTCTTCTGAAGGTCGGTGAATCCGGTGCCGTGTATTTTGGTCTTGGCAGTGATATCTACGGGCCTGTTGGCCCACGCGGTGTCGTGACCTCAGATGTTGCCCTGACGGCTGACAGCATTTCTGCAAACTATGAAATCGCTGACCTTGGCACAGATCAGGATCTTGCACGTGTTGTTGCAGAAGCTGCGACCTCTGTGCTGATCACTGACGTCGAAACCTCTGAATAATCGCCCCTGCGCCTTCCGTCCCCATTGCAGCGCCTTCCGCTGATCCGTATATCTGTCTCATAACCTGAGCCGGAGCTATCCTCATGAGCCACAATCACATCCGCCCATGGCGCAATATTGAACGCCGGAAATCCCGCCAGATCATGGTTGGGAATGTACCGGTAGGCGGTGATGCTCCGATCGCGGTTCAGACAATGACCAACACCATTACGTCAGATGCCAAAGCAACGATCGAACAGGTATTGCGTTGCGCCGAAGCAGGGGCTGATATCGTGCGGGTTTCGGTGCCGGATGAAGCTTCATCCGCCGCCCTGAAAGAGATCGTGAAAGAAAGCCCGGTTCCTATCGTGGCCGATATTCACTTTCATTACCGCCGGGGTATTGAAGCCGCAGAAGCAGGTGCGGCCTGTCTGCGCATCAATCCGGGCAATATCGGGAAAGAAGAACGTGTAAAAGAAGTTATCAAAGCCGCGGTTGATAACAATTGTTCGATGCGCATCGGTGTGAATGCCGGGTCGCTGGAAAAACATCTGTTGGATAAATACGCCGAACCCTGTCCCGATGCGATGGTGGAAAGCGGTCTGGATCACATTAAGATCCTGCAGGACAATGATTTCCACAATTTCAAGATTTCACTGAAAGCCTCTGACGTTTTCATGACCGCTGCGGCGTATCACGCGCTTGCGGATGTCACGGACGCGCCTCTGCACCTTGGCGTGACCGAAGCCGGTGGGTTGATGTCCGGCACGGTGAAAAGCGCGATTGGTCTGGGAAATCTTCTTTGGGCCGGGATTGGTGATACGATCCGCATCAGCCTTTCTGCGCCGCCCGAGGAAGAAGTGAAAATGGGCTTTGAGATTCTGAAATCTCTGGGACTGCGCCATCGTGGCGTGAACATTATTTCCTGCCCGTCCTGCGCACGGCAAGGGTTTGATGTGATTAAAACGGTTGAGGCCCTGGAAGAACGTCTGGCCCATATTCACACCCCAATGAGCCTGTCGATCATTGGTTGCGTGGTGAATGGCCCTGGCGAAGCTCTGATGACGGATGTTGGGTTTACTGGCGGGGGCGCGGGTTCCGGTATGGTTTATCTTGCGGGCAAGGTCAGCCATAAGCTGAGCAATGATCAGATGGTTGATCATATTGTCGAGCAAGTCGAATCCCATGCGGCCAGACTTGAGGCTGAAAATGCGGCGACTGAGTAAATAGCATTTCAGGGAAGCTGGAGTTTTTCGGTTTGGTTCCGGTCTCTGTCGAGCGATGTTTGCTATGACGGGGACAAGATATGGCAATATGATACATCGATCTGTATTCCCGCTGGGCCATTCACTTCCCTTCGGCAGATTGCTTTTCAATTGCCGATAGAAAGGCAGCAGTATTGAATTGAGAGGCCAGAGTGTAATCACGACATGGCCACTACGACAGCGTTTTGCCTTTTCTCAGGAAGCTGCGGAATTCGTCGTCAGGCACGAAGCTGCCGCCCGTGGCCCACATCACATGGGTCGCATTGGGCATGTGGTTTTGCAGGTGATGCGCTGCCAGATAGTCTTGGCCTTCGGGGGTACGGGTGATCATACCCGGTCCGGCAAGACAGGCGGCAGCGGAGGGTTCAAGTTGCAGGCCTGCGTGATCATGGGCAAGCGCCAGCCAGCGAAACAGATCATCATCGGCAACAGTGTAAACACCACTAAGCAGAGGGTGCATGACCTGGGCGATAAACCAGCTGATCTCGGCCACGGCCATGCCGTCAGCCTCAGTTTTGTTGGTC
Organism: Thalassobius sp. I31.1; assembly: GCF_003031585.1. Classification (GTDB taxonomy): domain Bacteria; phylum Pseudomonadota; class Alphaproteobacteria; order Rhodobacterales; family Rhodobacteraceae; genus Halocynthiibacter. The sequence continues at coordinate 21,468 of NZ_PWAA01000065.1, read as the reverse complement.
AGGCCGATGTCATAGACATTCACCTGTTTCGTAAGTCCTGCCGCGAGTTGCAACAATGCGCAGGGGGATTGGGTGGGTTCTGTAAAGAAACAATGGGCATGATCACCAAACACCTGTTTCAATCCGTAAGTCACGCCACCGGGGGCGCCACCGATGCCACAGGGCAGATAGACAAACAGAGGGTGCTCCGCATCCACTTGGATATTCTGAGCCCGTAGCTGATCTCGCAGTTCCGCTGCGGCGGCGGAGTAGCCAAAGAACAGAAGTTCAGAGCGTTCATCATCTACGAAATAGATCTTCGGATCTGCGTCGGCCTGATCACGCGCGGCGGCAACCGCACTGCCGTAATCCGCGTCATGTTGAACCACATCAACGCCGTGGCGTTGCAACCGTTCCACCTTCCAGGCTTTGGCGTCAGACGACATATGCACGACCGCACGAAACCCAAGCGCACGGGCCGCAATTCCAACGCTGAGACCCAGGTTTCCGGTGGATCCAACAGCAACTGTATAGTTTGCAAAAGCCGCATTCACGTCGGGATGTGTCAGGGCCCTGGGCGTATCATCGGCCTTGTTCAAGCCAAGATCACGGGCAAGCGACAGGCCGTAAAGAAAGACCTCATAGATGCCACCGCGCGCTTTGATTGACCCGGCAACGGGCAAGGCGTGGTCGCCCTTTACAAAATGACGCCCTTGATCGTTGCCCATGACCTGGGCCAGGGCTGCAACCTCAATCAGGTCAGATGAAATCGCACCATTCTGACCCTGCAATTCGGGAAAACACTGTTGCAAAAGCGGGGCCAGATTGCGCCAGTTCTGTTCCGCATCTTTCACCTGTACTGGCTGGACCGGAACCTCGGCCATCAGGACCGGAATTTGATCCGGATTAACCCACAGCAATGGCGCGCCTTTCTGCAGGCGTGATTTCAGCTGTGCGTCGATCATGATGTCATCCTTTGTTGCTGTGAGGTTGGTATAAAAAGACCCTGCTGCATAGGGAAACAGCAGGGCCAGAGTTGCAGTCCTGCCAGGGAACTACAAGTAGGGATCAGGCCGGGTAAGACGGGAAGGACTTACACAGGCTGGCAACGGTATCTTTGCATCGTGCAACCGCTGTATCGGTGTCGCCTGTCGCTTCCGATTCAACAAGGTCCGCAATCATATTGCCCAGGGCTTCAAATTCCGCTTCCTTCATGCCGCGGGTTGTCGCCGCGCCAGCCCCCAGGCGCAGCCCAACCCATTCAGGTGGGCGCGGGCTGTCATTCGGGATAGCGTTTTTATTTGCGGTGATATTTGCGCGTTCTAAAACGGTTTCCGCGCGTTTGCCGTTGATGCCTTTTGAGCTGAGATCAACCAGAACCAGATGCGTATCCGTGCCGCCGGAAACGATGCGCAGACCACGGTTTTGCAGGGTTTCCGACAGTTTCGCGGCGTTGGCTTTCACCTGTACGCCGTAGGCTTTGAAATCATCAGACATGGCCTCAAGTAAACAGACCGCTTTCGCCGCCAGAACCTGACTGTGGATGGATCCCTGAACGCCCGGGAACACAGCGGATTGCAGCTTTTTGAACCAGTCTTCGTTGTTTGTCAGGATCAGCCCGCCACGTGGCCCACGCAGGGTTTTAGTGGTGGTGCAGGTTACGATGTCCGCGTGTGGAAAGGGGCTGGGGTGAACGCCAGCCGCGACAAGGCCCGCGATATGCGCCATATCAACATGGAAATGCGCGCCAACCTTTTTCGCGATTTCACCCATGCGGGCAAAGTCGATTTCACGTGGATAGGCAGACCCGCCGGTGATGATCAGTTTCGGCTGAATTTCCAACGCCTGCTTTTCCAGCGCGTCGTAATCGATTACTTCGCTGTCGGCATCCACACCGTAGTGATGCGGTTCAAACCAACGGCCAGACAGGTTCGCTTTCAACCCATGGCTCAGGTGCCCGCCAGCGGCCAGATCGAGGGACAACACCTTATCGCCCGGTTTCAGAAGCAAGAAGAACACCGCAAGGTTTGCCTGGCTGCCGGAGTGCGGCTGAACGTTGACGTAATCACAGTTGAACAGGTCTTTCGCGCGATCAATCGCCGCCTGTTCCACCACGTCAACAAATTGCCCGCCACCGTGAAAACGGTTGCCAGGGTAGCCTTCCAGGGTTTTGTTGGTCATCGCGTGACCCAGGGTATCCAGCACTGCACGGCTGACGATATTTTCAGATGCGATCAGTTCGATTTGATCCTGCTGGCGCGACTCTTCGTTTTTCAGGGCTTCTGCAACGATAGGGTCGGTCTGGGCTACGGACTGGGAAAAATGCTGTGACATGGGTGTCTCCGGTGTAAGCAGGTTTTCTCAAAGATCTGTGAAATGCCCTGTGCAAAGCAAATCAGTATTGCTATTATTTTGATGTAGAAAAACTAAGGCTCATATCTATGTCGCTTTCCCCAGTCCGCCCCAAAGGGCCGCATCTGAATGCCCTGCGCGCGTTTGAAGCCGCCGCACGATTGGGCAGCTTTACTGCCGCCGCAGACGAACTTTCCGTCACGCCGGGGGCTGTAACGCAACACATCAAAACACTGGAAGCCTGGGCCGAAACGCAATTGTTCATTCGCAACGCACGCGGTGTAAAGTTGACGCCGCTTGCCGAAGAATTGCTGCCGGGGTTTACGCAAGCATTTGATCAACTTGGATTTTCTGTGCATGCCCTGCGCAATAAGGCGACGCCACAAAAGATAAAGGTCGCGGCATTGCCCGCAATCGCCCAGCTTTGGCTGGCACCACGTCTGGGCCTGTTGCGCGAGGTTGCACCAGAGATTTCCGTATCTGTCGTTGCCCTGGATACCCCGCCCAATCTTGCCCGTGAACCCTTTGACATGACGCTGTTCTTTTCCGGGAAACCCTTGGGCAAGAACGAAGTCAAAGTCACCGGAGACTGCATTTTTCCAGTATGCGCCCCCTCAATTGCCGCACGTCTGACCCGGGTTGATGATCTGGGAGCTGAAACACTGCTGCACGACGGCGCCTGGCATGAGGATTGGGATATCTGGTTACGGGCACAGTCCGGCGGGGAAAAAATCCCGCGCGCCGGTACCGTGCATTCCCTGTTTTCCATCGCTCTGGAAGAAGCCCGCCATGGCGGCGGCGTGCTGATCGCTCATGAAACCCTGGTGGCGGATCTGTTGCAGCGTGGCGATCTCGTTCGCCCCTTTGCCACCTCTGTGGATCTGCCGCGCAATATGGTCGCCAGGTTCACGCCCGCGTTCCGGCAATCAGAAACCTATGAAATAGTAAAACGTGTTCTGTTGTCAGAAGGTTAAGGTTAATTATTGTCTGCTCATCAATGAAATCGACGGCCTTTGATTAAAGGGTTTCTGAGGAATCGACCTGACATTCTTCAAGCCAGCCTCACCATGCTTTTGGGAAGCGTTACGCCTTCTGTAAAAGCCGGACTTGCCGAGGCCAAAATACCGGCAAGCTTTGGTGGCATGCAAAAGCACCTTAAGTTTGCCTCCGTCACGAATACCAGCTTCATCCGGGGCAGGTAGCAGTGCAATTGTCAGGGCATGATCAGAACAGTGCAGCAGCCAGCAATTGGACATTTAAAACAGACAGGCGCCCTGGATAGCTGATTGTTCGCGCCAGTGTCAGCATCTTCCGCCCAGGGGTCTGTTCCCATTGCGATGGCTGTGGCGAAAGCGTCGGCGGTTAAAGCATGCGCTGACGGTTCCGAGGAATAAGGCTGATCCAGATGTATCGGAAGTGGATCTTTGATTGCAGGAACTTTTGGATTCTCTTCGTATTTAGGCGTTTCATCCGCCTCGGCTAGGGCGCCACCAGCATTAGCAAGAATATATTCAAGACTGTTGGGGTGGGACAGGGCGATGCGGCGCAGAAGGGGGCGCAGGATTGAAAGAGCATGCGGAGACAGCGCGCTGCCGCGCGGGTTCAGAGATGTATGAGACATTGATCTTGTCCGGAAAAGAAGAGGGGGGCGGGGAACCGCACTGCTGCGGTTCCGAAAAGGGTGTCAAACGCAGAAAAAGGCATCAGACGGCGGATCGTTGCGGCTCGGATCCCAGCCTGCTTCAACAGCATCCAGGAGTCCGGAAATGTAATCTAAACCCCGGAGATGATAAATTTCGCTTGTTATCCTGATATGAATTAGTCTCGATGTGATCCTGAAATTTTTCCTGTCCCACAAGCAGGTCCGGGCGGTGCTTGCGGATACTATCATGATTTTGCAACGAGTGCCCATTTGCACATTGCTGCCACTGATTTGGTTGCAGACCCAACCAGCACCTCTCTGAGCACCCTAACAAATGTTGCTAAAGTCAGGTCTGGAGAAGACGCACCGCAGCAATTCACGGCATCGGCAAGGCCCGACGTGACCGTTTCTAAACTTTACAAAGTCCATTTTCTTCGAATAGCTGATCTTGGAGTTGGCTGCTGCATGACAGATATTGACCCATAAGTCCATTCATTGCCCGCGATATATGCCTGTTCGTTCCAAATTTCGTGCAGATCGTTCTAACGCATGTACTAATTGACCAATTGCGATATTGTGAATGTATGCTTGATCTACTCAGTGACATCCTCACCAACCTGTCTATGCGCGGGACATTGTACTTTCGCACGTCTTTCACAAAGCCCTGGGGCGTTGCCGTGCCCAGTTATGAAAATGTGGCACGGTTTCACTTTGCCCATCGTGGCAGTTGTCTGGTGAAAGTCGATGGCGTGTCAGATCCGATCACGCTTGCGCAGGGGGATCTGATCATCATTCCACATGGCGCATCTCATGATCTGTATTGTGGGCGCGAACCCGAACACACCATTATGCCACTGGATGCCGTGTTGGAAAAATCCGGTTTTGATGGATCTGGCGTTCTGGTGTTCGGAGGGGATGAGCCACAAAGTGAAACCCAGCTCATCTGTGGTCATTTTTCATTTAATCCGAAGTCCCGGCATATTCTGATGGAACGTCTTCCCCCGTTCATCCACCTGACGAATTATGGTGAAACGGCCGGACGCTGGATGGAGGCGACATTGCGCGTCATCGGTGAAGAGGCCGGCGGGCAAAAAATGGGCGGGGATCTGATTGCCCTTAAAATGTCAGAGGCGATTTTAGCACAGGCCATTCGGAGTTACATCGAAAGTGATGATGCACGAGACACTGCCCTAAGCGCCTTTTCCGACAAGAACTTCAGCCGGGCCATTGATGCCTTCCACAAAGCCCCGGCAGAACGGTGGACGGTTGAATCCCTTGCCCATGCGGCGGGAATGTCACGCACAGGTTTTGCTGTTCAGTTCCAGAAACTGATGCAGATGTCCCCGATGGAATACGTCACAGCCTGACGGATGGAAGTCGCAAAGAAGGTCTTGCTGCAGGCCGGGGCGTCTTTGACCGATGCCGCTGAAAGTGCCGGCTATGCGTCAGATTCAGCGTTTACCCGTGCCTTCAAAAAAGAAACCGGGCAATCACCGGCGGAATTCAGAAAGCTTGAAAGTACCGTTCATTCGTAATTCTGAACGATCTGCATGATTTTGAGAACGTCAGCGCATGGGATGGTTGGGGTTGACTGGTTAGATTTACTCTATCGACGCTGACAATCAGCGCAAACAGAGAAAGCCCAGTCATGTTTCCACGCTTCATTACCAAATCCATCCACGCCTATCTTGATTACCCTGTCGCCCTTGTGCGCAGATGGCACAATATTACAACATCCCCTGCGCGGTTTCAGCAGGGATGACAGACAGCAAGATGCCCGATTTTCAGGCCGGGTATGAAAAAGGGATCACCGAACTTCTCAGTGCGCTTGCCGGGGCCAATCTGATCTACGAGGCTGCGGGAATGTATGGATCTCTTCTGGCGGCTTCAAAGGAGAGCTTTGTTCTGGATAATGATATGATCGGGGCGATCCTGCGCGCCACACGCGGCATTGAAGTGACACAAGACACTCTGGCTTTTGACGTGGTCCGGGATGTCTGTATCAAGGGGCCAGGCCATTTTCTGGGACATGATCAGACGTTGAACAAGATGCAATCTGACTATTTCTACCCGGCGACCGCTGACCGCCGTACACCCCAGGAATGGCATGATGACGGGGCGAAAGACCTTCTGGATATAGCGCGCCAGAAGACCAAACAGATTCTGAACGCCCAGGTACCCGCGCATATATCCGAAGAAACCGATGCTGCAATCCGCGCAAAGTTTCCAATCCATCTGCCAAGGCCATAGGAGGGCTGTTTGCACCACCCTGGTCTGGCTCCGTAAATACGTATCAGCTCTGGTCCGGGCGGGATGATTTTCCCGAACCGGATCCTTGTTTCGATGTCAGAGACCCGATCTGAGTTTCTCGCGATCTGGATTGCATCTGTACAGTAGCGAATTCCTTTCTAAGTCAGCTGGTCAGGCGGAGCCCGTCAGGGATTGGACAGCTGCATGAATGGCGGCTTTTGTTTGCTCCAGATCCTCCTCGGTGAGGCCCAGAGATGGATAGAGCTTGCCCGGTGATTTAAAGATCCCATGTTCGCGCAGCACGGCGTTATACTTCACGTTCTGGGTGGGATTATCATGCTTCGCAGTTCTGTAATCCCGACATGGCGCGCCCGTGAAGTAGATATCAAACAAGGTTTCGTCACCGCAGATCTGATGGGGGATACCAGCCTTGCTCAAAGCATCACTCTGCATATCTTGAAGTGACTTTCCAAGATCGCGCAGGTGGTCGTAATTGCCATCGCGACGCAGGATCTCCATTGTTTTAAGGCCTGCAGCTGCCGCGACAGGATTGCCCGACAGGGTGCCCAACTGCATCAGCCATTTGTCAGCCCCCACAACGGATTTGTCGAAATGCTGCATGATCTCGGCACTTGCGCCAAGGGCGGCCAATGGGAAACCTCCACCAATGATCTTGCCCAGGGTGCATATGTCGGGCGTTACGCCATAGCGTTCCTGCGCCCCGCCATAGGCCAGGCGAAAACCTGTGACGACTTCATCAAAGATCAAGAGAACGCTGTGTTTGTCACAAAGATCACGCAGGCCCTGCAGATATCCGGGTTCAGGCGGGATGATCCGTTGCAGGGGTTCTGCGATGATCGCGGCCACATCCTTGTGTTCATTTAGCAGGGCTTCGACCGCAGCCAGGTCATTGTAAGGCGCGATCAACATCTGGTCGGCAACGCTTTGCGGAATGCCCGCACTGTCGGGCACGGCCTGGGGGAAATTCACGCGGGCCTCCGGCGCAAGGCTCATCTGCGCTTCGGCACTCATGCCATGGTAGCCCCCCTCAAACTTCAGGATTTTGTTGTGGCCGGTATAGGCGCGAGCAAGGCGGATGGCGTACATGTCTGCTTCGCCGCCAGAGGCCACAAAACGCACCTGTTCACAACAGGGCACCGCGTCGACAATGGCTTCAGCCAGTTCAATCCCTTTGGCATTATTGGCAAAAAACGTCATGCCTTTGGGCAGTTGTTCAAATACGGCTTCCATGACTTCGGGGTGCCCATGGCCAAGCAACATCGGGCCGGACCCGATCAGATAGTCAATGTATTCCTTGCCGTCCTCATCCCAGACACGGCTGCCTTCGCCGCGCGCAATCACGACGCCGGGATCAAAATTACCAAAGCCACCTGCCGGTAAAACCCTACGTGCGCGTGCGTTCCATTCGTCTTGAGTTGAGATCTTTTGCATGAGTTATTCCAGTTCGAGAATGGGAGTGCCAAGAGTTTCAGGATCAGGGGTGACGCCAAGACCAGGCCCTTCGGGCGGCGCAATGCGGCCGTTTTTGCGGGTCGGGCCATCCGGGGCGATGCGTGGCCCGACATAGGACGACAGATCGCAGGTGTTCAGCAAGGCGGCCGGCGGGGTTGAGGCGGCGAAATGCAGCAAAGCAGCGGTGACGATGTCAGAACCCCAGGTGCATTCCGCGCAGATTTCTGCCCCCAGGTGTACGGACAGATCGCGTGCGCGACGCATGGCGGACAACCCACCGAATTTTGACAGTTTCAGTGCGACCGCGTCCAGAACGCCCAGCTCTGCCGCATGGATGAGTGATCCGAGATCAAAGGCGTTCTCATCGATCTTCATGGGGAGGTTGGTGGCCTGGCGCACCGCTGCGCAATCTTCAAGCGTTTTGCAGGGCTGTTCCAACATCACATCCAGATGTGCCACAGCGCGCCCGGTGCGGGTGGCCTGCAATTTGGTCGCGCCACAGTTCCAGTCACCATAAACCAGCGGTCCGGGTCCAACGGCCTCGCGCACTTTGGTCAGCCGTTCGGCGTCTGCCTGCCAGTCGCGATCCGCGCCAAGCTTGACCTGAAATTGGCGAATACCTGTCGCGTAGGCATCGCGTGCGATCCGCGCCATTTCATCCGGGGCAACGCAGGTGATCGAGTGATACAGCGGCATGTCTGCCTGCGTGCGTCCGCCAAGCAATGCGTAAAGGGGCTGTTCCGTCGCCTTCCCATGCAGATCCCAAAGCGCCATATCGACGATGGATTTGGCGTGCAGATGGCCTTGCAGGAAACTGTCAAGTTTGCGCATCGGCGCGTCAACACCAAAGGGCGAAATCCCCAGGATCTCTGGTGCCATTTCAATAATCGCACTGGGCACACCATCCGCGAAGGCGGGCAGGTAATGCGGGATTGGGCAGACCTCGCCCCAGCCTTTCAACCCGGTGTCGGTTTCAAGGCAAAGTATATGGGATTTAACCGTATCGCAGGTTTTGCCCTCGGCCATATAATAGGTCTCAAAGCTGGTCAGATCGACGGACCACAGGGTGATGCGTTTGATTTTCATGAATAAACCCCCACCGGATCGCCAAGGGCGTTTTCATCGGGATGCACACCAAGGCCGGGGGCTTCAGGTAAATGCAAATGCCCATCAATGTTGCGCGGACCGCGACCACCGGCGATATCCACGGTCAACATATCCTGACAGGCCCAGACCGCATGACAATTGGCGTCAGGGATCGTCGCGGCCAACTGCAGGGCTTCGGCATCCGCCAGAACAGAGCCACCTGTCGCCATAACAAACATATCGATCCCATGGGCAAGGGCGATATCACGCATGCGGGCCGCTTTGGTCAGGCCACCCACACGGTTCAGTTTGATGCCAAAGATTTCAGCCAGACCATCGCGTGCGATACGGGCTGCGTCTTGCAACGTGACCAGGGTTTCATCCACGGATACGGGGGACGCGTGCTTACCTGAAATCGCAGCGATATCATCCAGAGTTTCACAGGGTTGTTCCAACATCACGTTCAGATCTTCAGTCGCGGACATGACACGCAGAGCCTGCTGCCGGGTCCATCCCCGATTGACGTCATAAAGAATGATTTCTCCATCGCGGCGTATGTCTTCGACGTCACGGATGCGGGCGATATCGCGTGTGACATCCCCGCCAATTTTGACGGAATGGGCGATATAACCACGTTGCCGATAGCGATCCATCACGGCCCGTGTTTCATCAATGGTTTTGGCACCAACTGAAGAAGCAATCGGGCGTGGGGTACGAGACCCGCCCCCCATCAGGTCGGCAATCGGCAGTCCGGCTGCCTGACCCGCAATATCCCAGCAGGCCATATCAATCGGGCTTTTAGCGTAAAGATGGCCGGGCAGGGCAAGGTCCATCGCGCGTTCCACATCCAGGACGTGGCGTGGATCAAGGCCGATGATCAAAGGTGCCATGGTTTCAATACCCGCACGAATGCCAGGACCATGGGCGGGCACATAGGTATGCCCCCAGGGTGTGCCTTCACCCCAACCAACCAATCCGCTGTCCGTTTCGACTTTCACCAAGGTCGCATCCAGAACTTCGAATTTCAACCGGCCACCGGACAGCCAATAGGGATGTTCCAGTGGCAAATCGACGTGATAGACAGATATGCGTTTGATTTTCATGGGATCACCACAATGTTGCCCGTGTGCTGCTTGGCGATGAAGGCGGCTTGTGCCTCGCGCAGCTCTTCCAGCGGGTAGGTGGCTGCCAATGCGGGATTGATGTCTCCGTTCTCAATGTAGCGGATCAGGTTTGGCATGACCTCTGACGTGATCACGGTGGATCCGGTGAACGTCAGATCTCGCAGATAAAAAGTGCGCAAATCGAGCTCGACCATTGGGCCTGCTATTGCGCCGGAGCAGGTATACCGGCCGCCGCGTTCCAGGATGTCGATCAACATGGGCCAGTATGACCCGCCCACGACATCCGCGACAACGGTGATCTTTTCACCCTCAAGCGCGGTGCGCAGATCATCAGGGGCACGCGGCAGGATTTTATCAGGACCAAGGGCTGAAACTGCGTCATGTTTGGCATCTGACGCCATGGCGATCACACGTGCGCCGCGCCGTTGGGCCAGCTGGACCAGGGCACCACCAACGCCACCAGATGCACCGGGGATCAGCACAGTGTCATTTGATGTCACATTGGCGCGGGTCAGCATGCCTTCGGCGGTGGAATAGGAACAGGAAAACGTCGCCAGTTCCGCATCGCTCAGGTCGGATTTCACGGCAAGCGCATTGCGCGAGGGCGTTGTGGTGTATTGGGCAAATCCGCCGTTACGTTCTGATCCAAAGTAGCCCGTTTTGTTCATATCCTCTGGCGCATCCGCATCACGCAGCCAGCCATCGGTGATCACCCGTTCACCGATGCGCGCGGGATCCACACCTGCGCCAACCGCGACGATTTCACCGCAAACGTCGGCCCCCTGAATGCGCGGGAAGGCGATCGGCGCACCACCCCAGGTGGGGTCATCTTCACCAACCTCTTCGAACGCGCCGCCAGTTGTGGCATCGGTCACGGTCTTGGAATACCAACCGGATCTGGTGTTCACATCTGTGTTGTTCAACCCACAAGCACCCACCCGGATCAACACCTCGCCAGGGGCGGGGTCCGGGCGGGGCCAGTCGGTATGCAGAACCATCTGATCAAGGTCGCCATGACCCATTGTCACCATGGCTTTCATTGTATTTGGCAAGGTCATGTCGCATCCATTCGTGGGTTTAAGCTTTCGGGATCATAAGCGGGTTCGGCCAGCACGCGGGCCTGACGGGGTTCACCGTGAATGATGACTTCAAGCGCAGTTCCCGCTGTGGCGGCCTCTGGTTTGATATAGGCAAAGGCAAGGATCTTGCCGACCGTTGGCCCGTACACGATTGATGCGGTGGAGCCGACGACCATTCCATTGAGCAACACAGCTTCGCCACCGTGGCCATCTGCTTTGCCGTCGGGTTCAATTTCGAGATAGGCGCAGATCCAGGGCAGATCCGCATTCAAAGTCAGATTACGCCCGAGGTAGTCTTTGTCACTGCGCGCGAACCGCAGCACATCGGCCTGAGCCAACGTGACTTCATTGGTTAATTCACCCGCACCTTTGAAGCCTTTTTCCATCCGCATCACGTTCATCGCGAAAGATCCGTAATCAGCGATGCCATGGGTTTCCCCGGCTGCCCAAAGGGCGTTGTAGACATCCAGACAGGCCGCATGGGGCATATGAAATTCCCAACCCAATTCGCCGGCATAGGACATGCGGAATGCCCAAATATCGTGCCCAGCAACGGTGATCTGTTGCGCGGACAACCACCGGAAGCCAGCATTGCTGAGGTCCGCATCGGTACAGGCACCAAGAACATCGCGGGCCTTTGGCCCGTTCAGAGACAGAGCCGACCAATCGGCGGAAAGGGCGGTGATTGTGACGCCCTCTGCCGCACGTTGGTGTTCCAGATGATCCAGAAGGCGTTGTTCAAAGAAGGCAGCACAGACCAGATAGAAACTGTCAGGTCCCATGCGTACAATTGTTGTCTCAAGCTCAATACGGCCTGCGCGGTTCAACATATGGGTCAGGGTGATGGACCCAACTTTTTGTGGCATTCTATTGGCCGTCAGGCGATCCAGAAGCGCGTAGGCATCTGGCCCTTCGACCAGGACTTTGGTGAAAGTGGTGACATCCATGATCCCGACGTTTTCGCGCACGGCTTTTACCTCAGCAGCGACGACATCATCGACGGGGGTACGGTTGAAGGAATAGTGATCTTCCTGCGCAATGCCATTGGCGAAAAAGCGGGGGCGTTCAAAGCCATAGACCTCTTCGTGGACAGCACCTTTGGATTTCAAAAGCTCATACAATGGGAAAGGTTTGATCGGGCGTCCGGCGAGGCGATTGAAATGCGGAAAGGGGATTTCGTGGCGCAGGCAGTAGTCTTCTTCTGCCTTGGTAACTTGCCAGTCCTTAGTCGCGTAACTGCCAAAACGGCGCGGATCATAGTCGCGCATCGAAATATCAGCGGCACCATGCACCATCCAACGGGCAAGCTCACGGGTCAGGCCGGGGCCCCAGCCAATGCCGATCTGTGTGCCGCAACAGCACCAGTAATTGCGCACACCGGGGGCAGGGCCGATCAAAGGGTTGCCATCAGGCGGATGGCTTATCGCGCCGTGAACTTCGCGTTGAATGCCAAGATCTGCGAAAATTGGCATGCGGTTCAGGCTTTCTTCAAGCCAGGGCATGACCCGGTCGTAATCCGCATCAAACAACCAGTTTTCATAATCCCAGGGGCAATGATCATGCCACACGGAATTGGGGTTCTCTTTCTCATAGATGCCGATCAGTCCGCGCTTCTGTTCCATCCGGATGTAGCCGGACACTTTTTTGTCGTCGCGGATGACAGGCAATTCGGTGTCCAACGCTTCAAATTCCGGGACAGGCTCTGTGACAAAATAGTGATGGGTCATCGACGTCATCGGCAATTGCAGGCCGGACCATTCCCCCATCTGTCGCGCATATGTACCGCCGGCATTGACCACATGTTCGCAGGTGATCGCGCCCTGGTTTGTTTCAACCAGCCATTCGCTCGTGGGCAGTTGTGTGATGTTTGTGGCCTGACACTGGCGGATGATACGCACGCCTTTCTGACGCGCGCCTGTCGCCATCGCCATTGTAACATTGGTGGGGTCTACATGGCCGTCGTCGGGCGTATGCAGCGCGCCCAGGACACCTTCAAGATTGTAAAACGGATGCAGTTCTGCGACCTTTTCCGGCCCGACCAGTTCAATATTAAACCCAAGGGACCGCCCGACAGACAGGGTATGGCGCAGCCAATCCATTTCGTCTTCGGTATAGGCCAGGCGGAAAGATCCGCAACCATGCCAGGTAACGGGTTGGTCGGTTTCAGACTCTAACCCACCGGAATACAATCCAATATTGTAATCAACGCATTTCCCAAGCCCAAAGCTGGAGGTTGAATGGGTGATCTGGCCAGCCGCGTGCCAGGTGCTGCCAGATGTCAGTTCGGATTTTTCAAGCAGCACGGTGTCATCACCCCAGCCTTCATGCCCCAGATGATAGGCCAGTCCGACGCCCATGACGCCACCACCAACAATGACAACGCGCGCGGTGCCTGGAAAATCTTTTGTCACGGGTTCGTCCTTTTTGAGTCGCTTTTCCTCTCGACAGGCTATTCGGACAAAAGTACCATCGTCAATCATGAATGGGACAAATGTATCAAATACGATTCTGGAACGGCTCGCGGGCGAGCTTTCAGAACTGACGCCGGAAGCGCGTAAAGCTGCGACCTATGTGCTGGAAAATCCCCGGGATGTGGGGGTGTCTACCGTGCGCGAAATCGCAACAGCTGCGAATGTGAAACCGAACACCGTGGTGCGTATGGCGCGCCAGATCGGGTTTGAGGGCTATGAAGATTTTCGCGCCCCTTTCCGGGATGCGATCCGCCGGGGCGAAGCAGATTTCCCGGATCGCGCACGCTGGTTGCAGGATATTTCAAAATCCGGCGATCTTGGTGGGTTGTACGCCGATATGGTTCGCGATGTGATGTCCAACATCGAGGAAACATTTGCTGGCATTTCGACCGACGATCTGAAATCGGCTGCGGATGCAATCTGGAAGGCGCGACGTGTGTTTACACTCGGCGTAGGGGTGAACAATTCGGTTGCGCGCAATTTCACTTATATTGCTTCAACCGGCATGACAGAATTTCATGCGATCCCACGGCCCGGATCTACACCGGTAGATGATCTGGCGTGGGCTGATCAAAAAGACGTTTTGATCGCGATTACCTGCAAGCCATACCGATCTGAAGTGGTCGAAGCCGTAAATATTGCCCGTGAACAAGGAATGACCATTGTTGCCCTCTCAGACAGTCCGGCCAGCCCGATCGTGCGGATAGCTGATCATGGGTTTGTCGTGTCTGTCGATACTCCGCAGTTTTTCCCGTCGTCAGCTGGCACCATAGCTGTGCTGGAAACTCTGCTGTCCTTTGTTATCGCGGTTGCGAGTGACGAAATCCCGGAACGCGTGGCGACATTTCATAAGCGCCGTCATCAACTTGGCCTGTATTACTCGGAGGATAAATGAACCACCCCATCAGATCGCTGGCAGCGCATTATTACACCGATCCTCAGGTCTTTAAGCTGGAAACTGCGGGTCTTTTGGCCCGGACATGGCAGTTTGGTTGTCATGCGTCAGTGTTAGAGAAAACCGGGGATTACGCCGCATTTGAAATTGCGGGGGAAAGCCTGTTTGCGATCAAAGGGCGGGACGAAAAGATACGCGTGTTCTACAATGTATGCCAGCATCGCGCGCATCAATTGGTCAGCGGCACAGGCACCACGCGGGTTGTTGTGTGCCCGTATCACGCCTGGACCTATGAACTGACAGGCGAATTGCGGGCAGGGCCGAACATCAAGGCGGTCGAGGGGTTCGAAAAGTCATCCGTTTGCCTGACCGAAGTCCGGGCAGAGGAATTCCTGGGTTTTGTCTTTGTGAACCTTGATCCGGACGCTGCCCCAATGGAAGACTGGTTCCCCAATGCCCGCCAGGAGCTTGAGGAATGGGTGCCAAACTGGGCGGATCTTAAGCCTTTGGAATGGGTTGATATTCCCGAGAATTGCAACTGGAAGGTCTCGGTTGAGAATTACTCAGAATGCTATCATTGCGCGCTGAACCATCCGACTTTTGCCAATGGTGTGGTGAAGCCCGAAACCTATGACATCCAGCCTCAGGGCAAGTGCCTGCGTCACACAACAGAATGCCAGAACCTTGCAGACATGACCTATGATGTGCATTCGGGGTTTGATCACCAGTATGAATATTCCAGCTGGTTCCTCTGGCCGATGTTTTCCTTTCAGGTTTACCCTGGAAATGTGCTGAATACCTATCACTGGCGTGCGGTTGATGCGGATCATGTGGTGGTCTGGCGCGGCTGGTATTCGATTGACGGGGCGGAGGATGAAAAGATCCGTCAGCTTGCGGTGCAAGACCGTGAAACCACGGTGGAAGAAGACATCCACTTGGTTGAAAGCGTTCAGCGTGGGCTTGGAGCACGTGGGTATGTGCCAGGACCATTGGTGGTCGATCCTCAGGGTGGGGTCAATTCAGAACACCCGGTTATGCACCTGCAACGTTGGATGAAGGACGCGATTGATGACTGACTTTGTGATGCCCGAAAAATGGACGCCGGACCAAAAACTGTTCCCGCATCAGGTGGGTTTTACCTGCCCGCCGTTTGATTATGATGCGGCCCCGTCGGATTTCCTGCGCATGTCACCTGAAAGCGTTGGCGTGCATGGCTGGATGTTGCATGTACCGGACTATGCGCATGGGCTGGATCAGCGCAAAGCGAACTTTGGAATGATGGATGATTTCGTGCATTGCATGGCACGCAATGGCGTGGATGTCTGTGGTCAGGTAGGGTCGAACTGGGTTCACGCCAGCGGCCTGGGCGTTGAAGGTATTCGTCAGCATTGCGCCGATCTGTCGGATAAATATGAGACCCGTTTTCATATGGCCGGCTATGCGATGGTTGAGGCTTTGCACGAGATGAATGTCGAAAAAGTCGCCCTGAACGCAGCCTATCACTGGCCCGACTGGTGGCAGGGCACAGCAGGTTTTTTGCGCGAAGCCGGGTTTGATGTGCTTTGGGCCGGAAATTTTGCGGATCAGGGCTGGTTTCCGGATCAGGAGGCCGTCAATGCGAAACGCTGGATCTTTGATGGGGACCTGTTTGACAAGAGCTTTTCATATGTTGCGGATCAGGCACCGGACGCAGATGCTTATCTGATCAACGGCATGTGCAATTTTCGCAGTGGCCCCGGCGGTCTGCCACAACGTCCCCTGCATCTGGCGCGAGAGATGGAAGCAAAGCTGGGCAAACCCGTGATCGGCCATGACACAGCGCTGTACTGGCGGATTATGAAAGACCTTGGGATTGCGCCGACCACACCGCAAAGCAGATTACTGGAGAGCCTTCATGCATAAGATCGTCGCCCTTTGGGCTATTCCGCGTTCCACTTCCACTGCGTTTGAATGGATGATGCGTCAGCGGGGCGATCTGGATTGCCTGCATGAACCGTTTGGCGAAGCATGGTATCAGGGCGAAGATCCGCTTTGGCCACGGTTTGCTGATGGGGACAAGACCACCAGAGGCCTGACGATTGAAAGCGTCTGGGAGGACATTCAGGCGCGCGCACAGAAAGGCCCGGTCTTCCTGAAAGATTTTCCACATTACATCAACCACATGTGGACGCCCGAATTTCTGTCGAACTTCACCCATGCGTTTCTGATCCGCGATCCGGCCAAAACGATCTCGTCCATGTATAATAAATGGCCCGATTTTGATGAACTGGAAGTCGGTTTTCCCGAACAACGTGCCCTGTTTGATTTACTTACCGTTTTGAATGGCACACCGCCGCCGGTGATCGACAGTGACGATCTGCTGGAAGACCCTCACGCCATGGTTGCGGCCTTTTGTGATGCGGTGGATATCCCGTTTCTGCCCGAGGCCATGAGCTGGGAACCCGGCGGTGATCCGTCGGCGCACAGCTGGTGGGATGGCGGATCATTCCACAGCAACCTTGCGCAATCCACCGGACTGAAACCACAGGAACGCCGCTACATCGAAATTGCGGATGCGCCGGAACGTGTGCGCCGTGTCCATCGGCGCATGAAGCCCCACTACGATCATCTTTATCAGCATCGGATCACCCTCAAATGAAGACTTACTGGCAGAACTATATTGACGGCACCTGGGTTGATGGCGGGGCAGGGCGGATTGATGTGATCAATCCTGGTACCGGCGAAAAGCTGGCAGAACATGCGCTGGCGGATGCTGCTGATGTGGATCGCGCAGTTAAGGCTGCACAACGGGTGCATCAATCTGGTGTGCTGTCTGATCTGCGCCCGGTGGAACGTGGCCGTATGGTACAGGCGATGGGCCGCTATTTGCTGGATCACATTGATGAAATTGCGCAGGTCCTGACGCTGGAACAAGGCAAACCGCTTTGGGAATCCCATGTCGAAATTACAGGCGCTGCGCGGTACTTTGAATATTACGGAAATCAGGCGGAAACGGTGGAGGGGCGTTCAATCCCTCTGGGGAAGGATTACTTTGATTTCACAACTTATGAACCCTTTGGCGTGTCCGCCCAGATTATCCCCTGGAATTATCCAATTGAGATGACAGCAAGATCGCTGTCCGCAGCGCTTGCAACCGGGAACACCTGTGTCATCAAAACCCCGGAGCTGACCCCGCTGAGCAATGCCTGGTTTGCCCATGCGGCTGAGGCCGTGGGTTTGCCAGATGGTGCGGTGAATATCCTCTGTGGGCTTGGCCAGGAAGCCGGGGCGGCGCTGTCGTCTCATCCACAGGTGAACCAGATCGTGTTTACCGGATCTGTTGCGACTGGCGTTGCGATTGCGACTGCTGCGGCGCAAAATGTGGTGCCCTGCGTGTTGGAACTTGGCGGAAAATCCGCCGCGATTGTGCATGACGATGCGGATCTGGAGGCGTTTGAAACTGACGTGCGTTGGGGCATTTTCTTCAACGCAGGGCAGGTCTGTTCCGCAATGAGCCGCGTGATCGTGCATGAAAGCGTGCATGATGAACTGGTTGAACGCATGGTGTCAGTTGCGAAATCTCTGACAGTTGGGCCAGGTGTTGATCACCCTGAATTCGGCCCCAACATGGGCGCGATGGTGTCTGAGGTTCAACGTGACAGGGCTGCCAGAATGATCACGGAGGCCGTGGCAGAGGGGGCGCATGTGGCAGCAGGCGGGCGCAAGATGAACCAGCCCGGCGCATTCCTTGAACCCACAATCCTGACCAATGTTACAGCTGATATGGCCGTCGCCAATGACGAAGTGTTTGGCCCGGTCCTGTCGGTATTGACATTTTCAACCGACGCGCAGGCGATCGAAATCGCAAATGGTACGCCCTATGGCCTGGTCGGTGGTGTGTTTACCTCTGACCTGAACCGGGCAACCACAGCTGCGCGACAACTGCGGGCAGGGCAGGTCTTTGTCAACGAATGGTATGCCGGCGGTGTTGAAACCCCCTTTGGCGGCTACGGAAAGTCAGGGTACGGACGCGAGAAGGGCCGGGAAGCTTTGTGGAACTATGTGCAGACGAAAAACGTCGCTATCAAATTGAAAGGCTGAGACATGAGTGCATTTGACGAGGACCTGTTCCTGAAAGGCCTGGAACAACGGAAATCCACATTGGGCGCGGAATACGTCGAAAAGAACCTGGCCGCAGCGGATGATTTCACGCGCCCCTTTCAGGAAGCGATGACAGCCTGGTGCTGGGGCTTTGGCTGGGGGGATGACGTGATCGATCCCAAAACGCGGTCAATGATGAACCTGTCGATGATCGGCGCATTGGGTAAAATACACGAATGGGAAATCCACTGCCGCGGCGCGATCAATAATGGCGTCACCCAGGATGAGATCCGCGCGATCATCCACGTGATTGGCATTTATTGCGGCGTGCCACAGGCATTGGAATGCTTCCGTGTCGCGCGCAAAGTTCTTGAGTTGGATTGAGACAACCGCCCCAACTGTCATGCCTACTACGTAAGTCGCCAGGCCTTAAAGGCAGAGCTGGCAGCTGAAGGCGTGGACAACGTTGGAGTGGTCGGAAAACAATCGGAATTTGACATCTATGTCGGTGAGGGACGAATTTTTTGCTTTTTGCTTTTTGCTTTTTGCTTTTTGTTCAACTCAGCTTCAGCAGGGGCATCCATCAAGGAGATCCTGTCTAATAAATGGGGAGTAGCTCATTGCGTGTCGTTTCCAAAGAAATATCCTAGATGAATGTACCAATGTGTGGCTACTCAACAAATTGGGAAATGAAGATCGTTTAACAATCATGATCGTTCGAAGTGGCTTATTAAACGATAAAGGAAATCGAAGAATATGCTAAGTTCCTTTCAGAGTATGATTTCAGTTTTCTATCCGGAACATTCGATGCCAGTAATTTCGTGGGAAATCTGTTTCATGCGCTGTCAATCGACAGAGGTACCCCGCCCAACCACGAACGCCCGCATCAGGGTACAATGTATTGCGGCAGATCACCGGACGAAACTATGATCAATGGGAAGTAAATCTGGTGGGAAACGTTTGTGAACTGAACTTGACCTGACAGACGCCGCCAGAAAAGCGACCAACTGTCAGATCATATCTGAACCACTACAAGTATGCATGATGAGCTATTTCATATGGGTTCCCAAATATGAAGCATGCGGATACTTTCCCTCAGTCCCCTGTATTGCCTTCTCTTGAAGGCCGCATTGTGGCGACTAATTCAGCTACTTTAATGCCAAATTTGCGCATTTCAGAACGGTTAATGATGACGCCGCTTTCGGTCATATACAGCCAGTCTGTCACAGACAGAACATGTCCTCCGGCGCGTTCGGGCAAAACGATTTTATAGGTCATCATGATGGTGGAACCAGAGACGACGCCTTGTGCTTCTCCAATGATATCTTCCGCAGTTGCGGTGAATGTGTTGTCGGAGCTCGCCGTCAGGAACCATTTACGTTCCTGTGTTTGGCCGTTGGAATAGGTGAAGCTTTCAGTCAGTGTTCCTGTGTCCCCGTCCCATTCCCCCTGCATCTGAGCGGTGAAACTGTTGGTGACGCGCCCGGTTGGGCCATAGATCAATCCTTCCGACAGGATCGGACCGGAAAGATGTTCCTTCAGGATAAAGGCCGGCCCACTTTCAGCGTAATCCCCGGGCTTTTGCGATCCAAAGCTGAAAAACATGCCACGCACAGTGACAATCAGGAGAATGGCGAACAATGCCAGTGTCAGAAGTTTCATGTCAGGGGGTCCTTTTGCGGTAAGGTCAGGGTGAAGCAGAGGGCGATCAGTTTCAGCACGCAAGGCAACACGGCGTATGCAAAGACAAGGGTGCGGCGGGCGTTGGCATTCAGTGTGGCGCCCGGGGTGAAGTTGAAGAAATCCAGCAAGGGCAAAGCGATTGCGGCGGCCAGAGCCAGGGCAAGCTTACCGGCAAAGCTCCAGTAGCCAAAAGCGGATGCGGCCTTCAGGCCCGCTGCAATCAATGCTTTTGAAAACATCAGCGGAAGGATCAGAATATCGGCGCCCATGGCAAAGCCTGATGCGACACAGATCAACAAAAATGCAACGCGATCCCCTGGTGCCAGAAAAGCAGCGCCGACAAAGCAAATGATTGCAAGCCCCATTGCTAAAATCAGGGTGTTTCGGTTGCCAAGCCGTGTGCTGACACGGGACCAGACGGGGATGGACAGCCCTGCAGACAGAAAAAACGCCAGCAGAAATAAGCCGGCTTCTCCGCTGAGGCCCAGGTGATCTTCGGCAAAGAACAGAAACAACGTCGAGGTCAGCGCAACCGGAAGTGAGTTGAGCAACATCAGAAACAAAAGCTTCATGGCGCCGGCCTGCTTCAGACCCAGAAGTGACAGGTTTTCCCCAATCTCTACGGGGCCACGCCAGATGGTTCGGCTGATCCAGGCGGCAAGACAGGCAATCCCGCCCAGACACAGTCCAAAGTAAAACCATGTGTCAGACCCTGTGCCTGCGGCCAGCAGCAGGGAGGGCAGTGCCGCGGCTAAGATAACACCAACAAGCTGCCCGCCTTCACGCCAACTGGCGAGGCGCAGAAGGTCATCCGGCTGCGCAGATCGCGCAAGCGAGGCGCTGCGCCCATAGATCAATATACTGCCCAGGCTATAGCCGGTGAACAGGATGATCAGCAGGGCGACAAAAGCCCAGGTCATCCCCGCTTGCAGCATGAACAACAGGGGAAATCCAAGGGCCATCGACAGGGCGGCCGTATTGGCAAAGGTTGCTTGTGCCGCTGGGAAACGATCTGTCAGGAGTCCCAACAAAGGGTCCTGGACCAAGTCAATCATCCGCAATATCAGTAGGAGGCTGCCCAAAGCCGTCAGACTTATGCCCAATTTGTCAATGATCGTTCAAAACTGACCCGGTATGTGCATTTAAAAGTGACCCACCCTTTATGAGGCAAAGCCAGCAGGCGAGATGCCCTCAAATAGCGAGCTCGTCTGCTGGCTTTGCTTGCGCTGTGGTTTATTGTTTCCGGGTCTTTTTGCTCTGAGCGAACCGATAGGACGTGTTTCCGGTCTCAACGATTGAGCAATGATGGGTCACACGATCCAAAAGCGCGGTTGTCATCTTTGCATCGCCAAAG
>NZ_PWAA01000064.1 GCF_003031585.1 Thalassobius sp. I31.1 | reverse complement strand
GGCCGAGAAACCGAAAATCACAGGGGCCGGATAAGCAGGCGGGGTATGAAAAACAAATCAATCCCCGATGAAAAAAACGAAAGCCGGTCCACCAGCCCCCACACCCCCGGGATATTTACAGAACAAAAATGAAGGAGCGGCTGTTGCCAGCGTCATTCTTTGAAGAGTTTGCCAGCGCCCTGATCACAGACGGATGGCAGCGTGCACCCGCAATGCGGTTTACTAAAGGCAGTTGGGTCATATTATGTGACACCAGCACGTGGGTCGAGATTGGTACGACCTCTGAAGAGAGGGTATTTGATATCCCAGTGCCGCAGCGTGATAAGATCCAATGGACATTGAATCTTATCGATCATCTTTTGCGCAAACATGATGAGCTACGGCATCTGAAAGGCCAGGATCAGCCCGGGAAGTAGAGGTCTTTGGGGGATTCTGTGAAGATTTCAAATCCGTCGGATGTGACAGCAATGGAATGTTCAAACTGTGCAGACAAGGTTTTATCCACGGTGATCGCTGTCCAGTCGTCAGACAGAACTTTGGTTTCCGCACGGCCAAGGTTCAGCATGGGTTCAATCGTGAAGATCATACCTTCTTCCAGCACAGCACCGGTGCCGGGCTTGCCATAGTGCAACACATTGGGCGGCGAGTGGAAGACGCGGCCAATGCCATGCCCGCAGAAATCACGCACCACGGACATTTTGCGGGCTTCCGCGTATTTCTGGATCGCGTGGCCGATGTCGCCAAATGTGTTGCCGGGCTTCACCGCGTTGATGCCTTCAAACAGGCTGTCATGGGTGATCTGCACCAGGCGTTCTGCGAATTTTTTCTGCGGGCCGACGGTGTACATGCGGGAGGTGTCGCCAAACCAGCCATCGACAATCACGGTGACATCGACGTTCAGGATGTCACCATCTTTCAGGATGTCATTCTTGCGTGCCACTTTTTCATATTTGCTTTTCGGGATTTCGCTGCCGGGAATGCCGTGGCAGACCACGTGGTTCACCGAAATGCAGGAGGCATGCTTATAGCCTTTATACCCAATCGTCGCGGACAGCGCACCGGCGTCATCGACCATCTGTTCAACAGCGGCATCAATCGCGTGGGTCGTGGCACCGGCTTTGACCAGAGGACCAACCGCATCCAGAATTTCCGCCGCCAGTCGCCCAGCCTTACGCATGCCGTCAAAATCGGCGGGGTCATAAATGCGGATGCCTTCGCGGGTTTCGCGCAGATGCATATCGTTCACGTGTCTCTCCATCACTGAGTGGCGCATAAATAGTGCAGCCAGTGAAAATGTAAAAGCTTAATCGAAGCTGAAGGGCACGGGCCTGTGCAGGGTGATGCTTTCGGGGGTGATTTTGCAATCGTAAGCCAGCACTTCCAGCCCGGCCTGACGCGCTTCACGAAATGCCCGGGCATAGGTCGGGTCGATGTCTTCCGCCAGGGTGACGGCGGTGCAGTCGGTGCGCTGAATCAGGTAAAACAACATGGCACGGTCCCCCTTGCGCGCCTGTTCTGCCAGATCGTTCAGATGTTTTGTGCCACGTGCGGTCACGCTGTCGGGGAATTCTGCCAGACCATCTTTGCGACACAGCGTCACGGATTTCACCTCAAGCCAGAGATCGGGTTTATCTTCATCCGTCAGCAGAAAATCCACGCGGGAGTTTTCGCCATATTTCACCTCGGGCCTGACTGTGGCGTAATCCGCAACCTCTGGCACGTCGCGCGCCATGAAGGCCGCTTTCAGCGCACGGTTGGGCAGACTGGTATCAACGCCCGTGAAATGCCCGTTTTCATGATCGACCAGGCGCCAGCCATATTTCAGCTTTTTCTTTGGATCGTCATTGGGTTCAAGCCAGCACAACTGCCCTTCGTTCTTCAGCCCCATCATGGATCCGGGATTGGCGCAATGGGCGGTAACTTCCTGCCCATCGGGCAAGCGCATATCAGCAAGGAAGCGCTTGTAGCGACGAATGAGCCTGGCGGGGACAAGCGGGGTTTGAAATTCCATGGGGCGGGCCTATACCGGGGTGACGATCTTCAGGGAACAGAACATGACAAATCCTTCGGCTGCAATGCTTGTTATTGGTGATGAGATCCTTTCCGGGCGCACGCGCGACGCAAATATGCATCATCTGGCGCAGGTTCTGACGGAAAAAGGCATTGATCTGAAAGAGGTACGGGTTGTTTCCGATGATGCGCCGGCGATTGTTGCGGCGATCCGGGCGCTGAGTGGCAGCTATGACCATCTGTTCACCTCGGGCGGCATTGGCCCGACCCATGATGATATTACCGCGGATTGCGTGGCAGAGGCTTTTGGTCAGTCAATTGATGTGCGCGATGATGCCCGCGCCCTGTTGGCGGCGCATTATGAACGCCAGGGGTCCGAACTGAACACGGCCCGCCTGCGCATGGCGCGGATCCCGGAACATGGGGTGCTGATTGATAATCCGGTGTCGGTTGCGCCGGGGTTTCAGGTGGAGAACTGTTACGTCATGGCCGGGGTGCCGTCGGTGTTCCGGGCGATGGTCGAAAGCGTAATGCCTGGCCTGATCGGTGGTGCGCCGTTGATTTCTGAAAGCCAGCGTTTTCTTGTGGGCGAAGGAGATATTGCAGCACCTCTGGGCAAACTGGCGGAAGAGAACCCGGACCTGTCCATTGGATCCTACCCGTTCCATTTTGAAGGCCGCTACGGCACGAACATCGTGATCCGGGGTACGGATGCGGTGGCTGCAAAAGCGGTGATGGATGTGCTGCGGGAACGTTTCGCAGGAGAGATGATATGAGTCAGCCTGACGTATTTACGCTTTATGCCGTTTGTGAAGCAACCTGGCCCGCGAAAGCGGTGACAGAGGAAAACGGCTGGAGCATCCGGAATGGGGCTGACGGTGGGCAGCGGGTCTCTGCTGCGACTGCAATGAAGCCCGGCGAGGTGCCTGAAATTGCGGCAGCAGAGGCCGCGATGGACGCCTTAGGGCAAAACCCGCTGTTTATGATCCGTGAAGAGGAAGAGGCCTTGAATCAGGCGCTGGAGGCACGCGGATATAAGATCAAAGACCCGGTTACGATCTGGCTGGCGGAGATTGATGAAATCGCGCCGGAAGATGCCCCGCGCATGTCGGCGTTCACCGTCTGGCCGCCGGTCGGCATTATGGAAGAACTATGGGCTGAGGGTGGCATTGGCCCGGCGCGTCTGGATGTGATGCACCGGGGTTGTGACCCAAAAACCAGCATCTTCGGGCGCACAAATGACAAGCCTGCCGGCGTTGCCTATGTCAGTATTCACAACGACATCGCCATGCTGCACGCCCTTGAAATCACACCCTCCCAGCGCCGCAATGGCAGTGCCGGACGCATCCTGCGCAAAGCGGCAACCTGGGCGAAACATCACGGGGCGAAGTATTTCTCTGTGATTGTGACGCAGGAAAATCAGGGGGCAAATGCGCTCTATTCTTCCCTGAACATGCGTTCTGTGGGACAGTATCATTACCGCGTAAAACCAGTTGAGGCCTGAACATGACAGATAAATCCGTAACCGCCCTTGATCTTCCCATGGTCGACCCGCTGCCAGAGGCCACCGCGAAATATTTCGACATCTGCCAGGACAAACTGGGGCTGATCCCGAATGTGTTACAGGCCTATGCGTTTGACATCGACAAGCTGAACGCTTTCACCGCGCTTTATAATGATATGATGCTGGCGGATTCAGGCCTGACCAAACTGGAACGCGAGATGATCGCGGTCTGTGTGTCATCCATCAACAAATGCCATTACTGCCTGGTCGCCCATGGCGCTGCGGTGCGCGAACTGTCCGGTGATCCACAATTGGGCGAAGCCCTGGTGATGAACTGGCGTGTGCTGGATCTGCCGAAACGCCAGTGGGCGATGCTGGAATTTTCTGAAAAGCTGACAAAGACAAGTTCTGAGGTTGTGGAATCTGACCGTGAGAAACTGCGCGATGTCGGGTTTTCTGATCGCGACATCTGGGACATTGCGTCTGTTGCCGGGTTCTACAATATGACCAACCGGATCGCGTCCGGCACCAAAATGCGCCCCAATGACGAATACCACGCGAGCCACCGATGAAATCTGCGCTTTCCTTTATTTTTTACCTGGTCGCATGTATTCCGGGGGCAGCTTTTGCGTTTACTCCGGCTTTCCCTTTGCCTGCGCAGCCGAATGCCAGTGAGGTTTCTGATCTTAGCAGTTTTGGCCTGATTTCCGGGGCCTGGGATGGTGACAAACTGCCTGCAGTGCAGCTTGAGGGGCAGGTCAGCAAACAATCCTGGCGTATTCCGACGTCAGAGCTGACCAGCCTGCAACTGCTGAGCCCGCTGCGCGATCAGTTGACCGAACAGGGCTATGATCTGGTGTTTGAATGCGACACAGAGGCATGCGGCGGGTTTGATTTTCGCTTTGCCGCTGATGTGTTTAATGAGCCGGGGATGCATGTGAACCTTGGCGATTACAGGTTTCTGTCTGCCCGGAGAACCGCAGAAAACGGGGGCAGCCAGGCGCTGAACATCATGATCAGCCGCACGCCTGAGACGGGGTTTGTGCAGATCAATCAGCTTGGATCAGCAGCCGACACGCCAACAACAACTGAACCCGTGATTACCCCGATCCCGGTGACGCCTGTGGTGTCCTCAGATCTGGGGCAGGCCCTGGAAACCCGTGGGCACGCTGTACTGGAAGGTGTGACATTTCGCAGTGGCGGCACGACGTTGGCGGAATCCGGCATGTCATCGCTTGCAGCGGTTGCCGAATATTTGCAACAGAATCCCAGCCGTCGCGTGACCCTGGTCGGGCATACAGATGCGGTAGGCGGCCTGGCGGGGAATGTTGATCTGTCGAAACGCCGCGCACAGGCTGTGATGCAGCACCTGATCGCAAATCTGGGCGTCAGAGCGGATCAGATTACAGCGGATGGTGTGGGATATCTCGCCCCGCGCGCCAGCAATCTTACAGACGCAGGGCGTGAAGCAAACCGGCGGGTTGAAGTCACTTTGACCTCAACTGAATAGATCACCATTCCGTCGGGCCTTTGTCGGCAAATGAACGTATCAGAAAGTCGATAAACGCCCTGACTTTCGGCTGAACATAGCGCCCGGGCGGATAGACTACATAAATCCCCTGACATTCAACGGGGAGGTCCGGGATCGCTTTGACAACCAGACCTTTTTCAAGCGCATCTGCGTAGATAAAACTGGGCAAATACGCGACCCCAAGACCAGACACCACCGCATTCAGCAACGATTGGCCGTCATTTACAGACAACCAGCCGGCTGTGCGCACCTGACGCTGTTCCCCGGAAGGGGACGTCAGTTTCCAGACGGCTGCGGAGGATTCGTTCGAATAATGCAAAAGTTTATGATCATTCAGATCATCTATTCTTTCCGGGCGACCGTATTTTTCAAAGTAGGACGGTGCACCTACCATGCATTTTTCAGTTTCCGCGAGCTTGCGCGTCCGCAACGTATTGTCTTCCTGCTCACCAATGCGAATGGCCAGATCAAAACCCTCGCTGATCAGTTCGACATAGCGATTGTTCAGTTCCATATTGACGTTGATGTCAGGGAATTCCTGAAGGAAGTCACCAATCACCGGCGACAGAAGGTTCACCCCGAAATCCGTTTCCACAGAAACCTGAAGCTGGCCGGAAGGCACGCCCTGCATTGACGTCACAAGCGAATCTGCTTCGCCTGCATCATTCAGAACCCGTCGGGCGCGATCATAGTAAGCAAGGCCTATTTCCGTCGGAGAAACCCGGCGCGTTGTCCGGTTGAGAAGGCGCGCACCAAGGCGGCCTTCAAGCGAAGAAACGTGTTTTGACACCGCAGACTTAGAAATCCCCATCTTCCGTGCCGCATCTGTGAACCCGCCCTGATCAACAACGGTGGCGAAAGCTTCCATTTCTGTCAATCTGTCCATGTGCATACCTGAATTACCGTAACCATACGTCAATTTTGACGATAAATCAGGCAACAATGGGTCACATCACGGACAATACCAGGGTTTAAAGACGCCGCCCAAAAGATAGAAACCATAAATATTAACAACCACTTATGGAAAACTCTATCTAACCTTAAAGCAAACTCACAACTTCAGCGCGAGGGTCACACCCTGTGAAATCGCCCTTTTGGCATCCAGTTCGGCGGCAACATCTGCGCCACCGATGACATGACAGGGGATGTTTTTTTCTACCAGCTGATCCGCCAGGCTTCGTTCCGGAAGCTGCCCGGCACAAAGCACAATCGTTTCCGCAGCGATCAGGCGTGGGTTTTCACGGGCTTCACCGGTGGAGATGTGCAAGCCTTCTGCGTCGATGCGTTCATAATTCACGCCACCCAGCATTTTGACGCCCTTCATATGAAGCGTGGCGCGGTGGATCCAGCCGGTGGTTTTGCCAAGGCGGCGACCGGGTTTCTCTGCCTTGCGCTGAAGCAGCGTCACCTCGCGTTCCGGCGCATCCGGTTGCGCCCCATCCGGGTGCAGACCGCCGCGTGTGTCTGATGGATCGCCCACGCCCCACTCACTCTTCCAGGCCTCAAGATCTTCGGTCGGGCTGTCACCCGTCACGAGGAATTCGGACACATCAAAACCAATGCCTCCGGCCCCGATCACGGCAACGCGTTCGCCAACCGCTGCGCCATGGCGCAACACGTCGATGTAGTTCACGACGTTCGGTCCATCCTGTCCGGGAATTTGTGGATCACGCGGGATGACACCGGTGGCGATCACAACCTCATCCGCCCCTTGCAGGGCGTCTTCGGTGGCCTCCGTATTCAGGCGCAGATCAATGCCGGATTTTGCGACCATAGTTTCGAACCAGGCCACAAGCCCGTGGAATTCCTCTTTGCCAGGCACTTGCTTTGCCATGTTCAATTGGCCACCAATCCTGTCAGCCCGATCATAGAGCGTCACCTTATGACCACGTTCCGCCGCGGTAATAGCCGTCATAACACCTGCCGGACCGGCACCAACAATGGCGACATTTTTCGGCGTGTCGGTGGTTGTCATCTCTAATTCAGTCTCATGACAAGCCATCGGGTTCACAAGACAGGTGGTCAGCTTGCCGGCGAAGGTATGATCCAGGCAGGCCTGATTGCAGGCAATACAGGGGGCGATTTCATCTGCACGACCTTCGGCCGCTTTGTTGACGAAATCCGCATCCGCAAGGAAGGGACGCGCCATTGAAATCATATCGGCACAGCCATCGGCCAGGACCTCTTCCCCGACCTCAGGCGTGTTGATGCGGTTCGACGTAATCACGGGAATGGAGACTTCGCCCATCAGTTTCTTCGTCACCCAGGAAAAGGCGCGGCGCGGGACAGAGGTGGCGATGGTCGGAATGCGGGCTTCGTGCCAGCCGATGCCGGTGTTGATGATGGTGGCACCTGCGGCCTCGACAGCCTTCGCGAGCGTCATGACTTCTTCCCAGGTCTGGCCGTTCGGGATCAGATCGATCATCGACAGGCGATAAATCAGAATGAAATCCGTGCCTACGGCTTCGCGCACACCCCGCACGACCTCAATCGGCAGGCGCATCCGATTTTCGGCAGAACCGCCCCATTCGTCTTCACGCTTATTGGTATGCGCCACCAGGAACTGGTTCAGGAAATACCCTTCGGATCCCATGATTTCCACGCCGTCATAACCTGCCTCACGCGCGCGGGTGGCAGAGGTCACAATATCGGCAATCTGCTTTTCAATCCCCGCCGCGTCCAGTTCTTTCGGCGGAAAGGGGGAAATCGGAGATTTCACCGGGGAAGGCGCAACGCAATCCGGGCTATAGGCATAGCGGCCCGCATGCAGGATCTGCATGACGATTTTACCGCCCTCGCTGTGCACACGATCCGTCACCTGGCGATGGTTTGCGATGTCTTTGTCAGAAAACAACCCGCCCGCACCCGGGAACACGCCACCTTCGGCATTCGGAGACATGCCGCCGGTGACAATTAGCCCGGCCCCGCCACGTGCCCGCGCAGCGTAAAATTCCGCAACCCGGTTCCAGTCGCCGCGCTCTTCCAGATTGGTGTGCATGGATCCCATCAGCACGCGGTTCTTCAGCGTGGTAAATCCAAGATCAAGGGGGGCAAGCAGGCGTGGATAGCTGGTCATTGGCGTTTCCTTTATACTGCGGGCAGTTTGCGCAGAAACGCACGTGCTGTCACCCCGGGACGCCGCGTTAACCAGTTGAATGATGTGGA
This sequence comes from Thalassobius sp. I31.1, assembly GCF_003031585.1. Classification (GTDB taxonomy): domain Bacteria; phylum Pseudomonadota; class Alphaproteobacteria; order Rhodobacterales; family Rhodobacteraceae; genus Halocynthiibacter. Next base: position 144,404 of record NZ_PWAA01000064.1, on the reverse strand, counting down.
CGCTGTGTCAGAGTTCCGCGCGCGGACGACGGCTGAGCCTGATATTGCGCAGGGTGAAGATCTTGCCTGCCGGATCTTCAAAAATCAGATCAAGCCAGATTTTCTCCAGGCGGCCAATGTTCAGCTGCGTATAGGCCAGATCAAATTCTGCGCTGATGTGGTCGCTTCCTGCGCCCATATGTTGCAGGATTTTTTCAACATTCGGACCGTGTTTGGCGTTCAGGCGCGCATAGATCGAAATTTCCTGCGGACAATCCAGATCAGCTTCGAACCGGAAAACATGGCGTTTTTTCAGGTCTTGCCGTGCAGTGTCCGGAAAATCGCAGGCAAGTGAAAGAAAGCTGCCGTCGAATTTCCCGATCTCAAATTGCAGGCCGAAATCAGTTCTGTCATCCGCATCATCGCGCATCTGGCGGGCTGTGATTTCCTGGGCTTCGCAATCATGGAACAGGACAGCACTGTCCCCGATACTCTGACGTTTCGGGCAATGCGCAAATTCTGAAGGTGATATCGCCTGATGACTGATATCGGGCTGCCAGAGCCAGTCTGTGCCGAAAGGTGCATCCGGAAACTGAACCTGCTGTCGTGGCGGGGACAGCCTGACCACAGGTTTTTTACGAGAGGTACGAAACAGTGAGAACACGAGAGATCCGAATTGTTAAAACAGTTTATTTTTACTCGCACGCCCCCGATTGAAACATGGCAAGCACACCACGACCGGGGTTACAATGACTACTAATGCCCAAGCATACACCCTCGGAGAAGAAACCTGAATCACAATTTCAGACAATTCTTCTGGTTTCAGAAAATATCTGATCATCCCGGCCACGGGCAACCTGTCTGATAGGCCAGGTCGTGGCGTTAATGGGTGGATCGTACAAAGCGATGGAAAACCGCACGCCCGGCCAGGGAATCTTCTGCACTGTCTGCGGCGGGGTAAAACCGGAAGCTGACCTTGTGGCCGGATATTTCTGTCAGGGCAAACCAGATCCAGGGGCTGAAGATACGGTCTGTTGCGCGTGTTTCTTCGGCCAGCAGCCAGAAATAATCGTCATTCGCATTGCTGATTTCATGCACCCGGACAGAACCGCCGGATCGGCGGGACAATAGTCTTTGCCCGGCGGTCGTGCCGAAAAATTCCGTCAGGTTTGCGTGATCCCCTGCCCCCGGCGCAAGCGGCCCCTGAGAAACGGTGGCGGTCAGCAACCCCATGACTTCGGGCACAGAGGCATGTGTGCCGCCAGACAGGGCGTGACAACTGACGAAAAAGAACACCGGGTTTTCGCTTTGCGGCGTTGATCCCGCCTGATCCAGACAATAGCCACGCGGCGCACGCAGGGTGACATCGCCACCAAAAGCTGTGGCGCTGCGTTGCAAATTCACAGCCCCTTCCGGCGCAGGCGGTGTGACACAGGCGGCAAGCACTGAGCAAATCAAAAGGCCCGGAATGATCCGGGCCTTTGACATCATATTTGCGAAAAAACGCATCAGAGATCCATATACTGGTGCTTTTCGGCTTTGCCACCCGGATGGGTCACAGCGCCTTTGTAGGTCGCGCCAACCTGCTGCGCGTATTTCCACAGCGCACCGGATGCGTAGATGGTTTCGCGCGGACCTTTCCAGTTGGCTTTGCGTTCCGCCAGAACTTCGTCTGTCAGATCAATGGAAAGCTCACCTGTCAGGGCGTTCAGGGTGATCATGTCGCCATTTTCAACCAGAGCAATCGGGCCACCATGCGCGGCCTCAGGACCAACGTGACCCACGCAGAAACCGCGTGTCGCGCCAGAGAAACGGCCATCGGTGATCAGTGCCACTTTCTTGCCCATGCCCTGACCGGACAGCGCCGCGGTGGTTGCCAGCATTTCGCGCATGCCAGGACCGCCGGATGGGCCTTCATTACGGATTACGAAAACATCGCCTTCGGAATACTTACGTTCCTGAACCGCATCAAATGCGTCCTGTTCACATTCAAAGACCAGCGCCGGGCCGGTAAAGACCTGTTGTTCTTCGGACATGCCAGCCACTTTCACGATCGCACCTTCCGGGGCAAGGTTGCCCTTCAGGCCCACAACACCACCGGTTTTGGTGATGGGTGTTGCGGCTGGATAGATGACTTTGCCGTCAGCTTCGCGGGTGACGATATCGATTTCCTCACCGATGGAACGACCGGTTGCCGTCATACAATCGCGGTTCACGAGGCCCGCTTTGTCCAGTTCTTTCATGATCACAGGAACGCCGCCTGCTTCATAAAGATCTTTCGCCACATAAGCGCCGCCTGGTTTCAGATCAACGAAGTAAGGTGTTTCACGGAAGATGTCGCAGACGTCTTCGAGGTAGAAATCAATACCAGCTTCATGCGCAATCGCAGGCAGGTGCAGGCCAGCGTTGGTGGAACCACCGGTACAGGCCACAACGCGTGCTGCGTTGATCAGGCTTTCGCGGGTCACGATGTCACGGGCTTTGATGTTCTTTGCGATCAGGTTCATGACCGCACGACCGGAAGCTTCACCATATTGGTCACGGCTTTCGTATGGCGCAGGCGCACCGGCAGAGTTTGGCAGCGCAAGACCGATGGCTTCAGACACACAGGCCATGGTGTTGGCAGTGAACTGACCACCACAAGCACCCGCAGATGGGCAGGCAACCTGTTCGAGCTTTTCCAGCTCACAGGAAGACATATTGCCCGCCTGGTGTTCGCCAACAGCTTCGAACACGTCCTGAACGGTCACGTCTTTACCGTTGTGACGGCCTGGAAGGATGGAACCACCGTAAACAAATACGGAAGGCGTGTTCAGACGCACCATCGCCATCATCATGCCTGGCAGGGATTTGTCACAACCGGCAAGGCCAACAATCGCGTCATAGCAATGGCCGCGCATGGTCAGTTCAACGGTGTCCGCAATGGCTTCGCGGGACGCCAACGACGAACGCATGCCTTCATGGCCCATGGCAATACCATCGGTCACGGTGATGGTTGTGAATTCGCGCGGTGTGCCCAGCGCTTTTTTCACGCCTGCTTTTACAGACTGCGCCTGACGGTTCAGGGCAATGTTACAAGGGGCCGCTTCGTTCCAGCAGGTGGCAACGCCGACCAGGGGCTGGTGAATTTCTTCTTCTGACAGACCCATCGCATAAAGATATGAACGATGTGGCGCGCGAGCCGGGCCTTCAGTAACATGACGGCTGGGGAGTTTGGTTTTATCAAAGCTGGACATAGCTGGCCTTCCTGAAACGGGATCGTGTCGGGAATACTCTCCTGCGGGCGCGGGAACAAGTATGATTGCGTCACAGGGGGCATTTTTGTACGAAGATTTCACCACAGGCAGCGATTTGTCGCAATTACGTCCGACATGCGCAGGCAAAAGAGAACCGGCAGAGTAAACATGCATTACCCCTACTATGAACCGCTGATTGCCCCTGCGCGGGAAAAGAATGAGATCTGGCGGGTGATTGTCGGCTGTCTGCTGGGGACAGTGATTTACTACATCAGCACATTGTATTTCCTGTCGCTTGTTGCCGGAACGCAGGGCATGAGCACAGCCGAATATATCGCCTGTCTCACTGAGATCATCTCACCATCGACAACAGCGATCACATTGTTTTCCTTTGTCTTTATGATGCTTCCGGTATTCCTGATCACAGAAACCCTGCACAAACGGCGCTGGCACACGCTTTTCGCCCCCTGGCGGATGGAACTGAAAGTTTTCATCGCCGTGACCTCAGCCCTGCTGACACTGGGCCTCGCGATTGAGCTGTTGCCGCCCTGGACTTACAGCCTGCTGGAATGGAACCCGAACCTTGATTTCCCCCAATGGGTGGTTCTGTTGCCCGTGGCCCTGCTGGCGGTTCTTATTCAGACAGGCGCGGAAGAACTGGTGTTTCGCGGCTATCTGCAAAGCCAGCTGGCCGCGCGGTTTAACAGCCCCTGGGTCTGGATGGTGATCCCTTCTGCGATCTTTGGCTATCTGCACTATGATCCTGCAACCTGGGGGGATGGCGCGATCTGGCCGGTGCTCTGGGCGTTTGTCTTTGGCCTTTGTGCCGCAGATGTTGTGGCCCGCAGCGGCACACTGGCCGCCGGAGTTGCCTTTCACTTTGTGAACAATCTTTACCCGCTGGTCTGGGCCGGGATCCCCGATTACCTGAGCGGATTTGCGCTGTTTCATCTGCCCTGCACCAGCAAAGAAATGCTGGAAGCCAACCCGATGTTGCTGACAGACTTCCTTTTTGTGGTCTGTTCCTGGCTTATGATCAGGCTTGTGCTGCGGCGCTGATTGCAATTTACGTTGCGACAGCGTATTTCAGGGCAAACACCTGCATATGCAGACCAGAGAAATACCTGAGGGGCCAAATGAACTGGATTTCAAATTACGTCCGACCGACGATTAACTCTTTGTTTTCACGTCGTGAAACGCCGGACAACCTCTGGATCAAGTGTAAAGAATGCGGCACTATGCTGTTTCACCGCGAGATGGCAGAAAACCTGAACGTCTGCACGGAATGTGATCACCATATGGCGATTACACCACGCGAACGTTTCTCTGCACTGTTTGACGGTGGCGTTTTCGGTGAAATCGAAGTGCCGGCTGTCACCGCTGACCCGCTGCAATTCAGAGATCAGCAGAAATACCCTGATCGTATGAAAGCGGCCCGCAAGAAAACCGGCGAACACGAAGCGATGCTGGTGGCCGAAGGTGAAATCGGGCGCACCCCGATTGTTGCGGCCTGTCAGGACTTTTCCTTCATGGGTGGTTCCATGGGCATGTATGTCGGCAACGCGATTCTCGCCGGTGCCGAACGTGCGGTAAAACTGAAACGCCCGTTTGTCCTGTTCTCTGCCGCCGGTGGCGCGCGCATGCAGGAAGGCATCCTGTCTCTGATGCAGATGCCCCGCACCACAATCGCGGTTGAAATGCTGCGCGAAGCGAACCTGCCTTACATTGTTGTCCTGACCCACCCGACCACCGGTGGTGTGACTGCGTCTTACGCGATGCTGGGTGATGTGCAGATCGCGGAACCAAATGCGCTGATCGGTTTTGCCGGTGTACGTGTGATTGAACAAACCATCCGTGAGAAACTGCCCGAAGGGTTCCAGCGTTCCGAATATCTGCTGGATCACGGCATGCTGGACCGTGTGACACACCGCAAAGATATGCGCGAAGAGCTGATCACAATCACCCGTATGCTGATGGGTCTTGGCCCGGCGGTGAAAGGCGATCTGCCAAAGCCTGCACCAGAGGCGAAGGCAGGCAAACCGGCAGAATGATCTGCACTTGTATATGAAATTCAGGGCTGCCCATGGGCGGCCCTTTTTCTTTGCCGATGTCGCTTCTGGCCCGCAGCATGGCTGATCGTCCGCTGCCGGCCCTTTTCTTTTGTCCTACTCTGGTGCAGACAGCGTGAAACCCGCAAATATTAGGTGTGACTATGGCCCAGACATCCGATCTTATCCTTGAGCGCATGATGGCGCTGCACCCGAAAATCATTGACCTGACGCTGGATCGTGTCTGGCGTTTGCTGGCGGCGCTCGATAATCCGCAGGAAAAACTGCCCCCGGTCATCCATATCGCAGGCACCAATGGCAAAGGCTCCACCCAGGCCATGATCCGGGCGGGGCTGGAAGGCGCTGGCAAATCTGTGCACGCCTATACATCCCCACATCTGGCGCGTTTTCATGAACGGATCCGCCTGGCGGGGGAACTGATTTCCGAAGAACATCTGACCGAGATGCTGGATGAATGTTACAACGCCAATGGTGGCGAAAGCATCACCTATTTCGAAATCACCACTGTTGCGGGCCTGCTGGCTTTCGCCCGGAACAAGGCCGACTACACCTTGCTTGAGGTCGGCCTTGGCGGGCGTCTGGATGCAACCAATGTGATCACACCGGAACTGTCTGTGATCACCCCGATTTCCATCGACCATGAACAATTCCTGGGCGACACGCTGACCAAAATCGCAGGCGAAAAAGCCGGGATCATCAAACGCAGTGTGCCGGTCGTGGTTGGACCGCAGCAGGATGAAGCCATGGATGTGATCGAAGCCACCGCCGCCCGTCTTGGCGCGCCGGTGATTGCCCATGGGCAGCACTGGCATGTGTCCGAGGAACGCGGGCGTTTGATTTATCAGGACGAAACCGGCCTGCTCGATCTGCCCCTGCCCGCGCTGCCGGGCGCACATCAGATCGAAAACGCCGGTGCCGCCCTTGCCGCCCTGCGTCACCTGAATGTGGGTGAAGCTGCCTATGAAGCCGCCATGAACAACGTCACCTGGCCTGCGCGTATGCAGCGCCTGAGTGAGGGGGCCTTTCAGGCCCGCGTACCAGAGGCTGAGCTTTGGCTGGATGGCGGTCACAACCCCGCCGCCGCCGAAGCGCTGGCAAAACACCTGGGCAACCTGCCGAAACGTCCGCTGCATCTGATCTGCGGCATGCTGAACACCAAAGATGCGTCCGGTTATATGGGGCCACTGGCGAAAGTGGCTGACAGCCTGACAGCGGTGTCTATTCCCGGCGAGCCAAACACATTGCCCGCCGAAGAAACCGCCCGTTTTGCAGCTAATGCCGGGATGAAAACCGACACAGCAGAAGATGTGGACAGCGCGTTGAAAAAGCTTGCGGAAACGGACCCGACCGCGCGTATACTGATCTGTGGTTCGCTTTATCTGGCGGGCGAAGTTCTGCGGAGGAATGAGGCATGATCCCTTTTGAAACCCTGACGCTGTTTTTCGGCGCATCCGTGATGCTGGCTCTGGCCCCTGGGCCGGACAACGTCTTTGTCCTGACCCAATCCGCGATGAACGGGCGCGTGGCCGGGTTGTTTGTGACCCTTGGCCTTTGCACGGGGCTTTTGTTTCACACAACCGCTGTGGCCCTTGGTGTGGCGGCGATCTTTCAGACGTCAGAACTGGCCTTCACCCTGCTGAAATTCGCGGGCGCCGGGTATTTGCTGTATCTGGCTTACAAAGCCTTTCGTGCCGGCAACACCGCCATTGAAGGCGAACGCGCAGAAGCCAGCCTGAAATCGCTGTATCTGCGCGGATTGATCATGAACATCACCAACCCGAAAGTCGCGATCTTTTTCCTCGCGTTCCTGCCGCAATTCGCAAAACCAGAATTCGGCCCGCTGATCCCACAACTGCTGATCCTGGGCGCGGTTATGGCGCTGTCCACGATCCTGGTCTTTGGCAGCGTCGCCATTGGTGCGGGATCACTGGGTGACTGGCTGAAAGCCCGCCCCTCTGCCCAGATCTGGATCAATCGCATCGCGGGTCTGGTCTTTGTCGGGCTGGCGGCAAAGCTGATCACAGCACAACGCTAAACCGTTCATCTTGCCATAAATACTCAAAAACAACGCGGGCCTTGTGCCCGCGTTTTCTATTCGTCGCCCCAGGTTTCATCCTGCATTTCGCGCAGGCGGGATGCGGTGCGTTCAAATTCGAAACTGCCTTCGCCCTCGACATACAGCATCTCAGGTTCCGCCGCAGCAGAAGCGATCAGGCGGACTTTGGCCTCGTAAAGCGCATCGACAAGCGTCACGAAACGTTTGGCCTCGTTAAAGTTCGTCCGCCCCAAACGCGGGACATTATCCAGCAGCAGAACACGCGCATTCTGTGCCAGTTCCAGGTAATCACCCGCGCCCAGAAACTTGCCGCACAGATCAAAGAAAGACGCCCGCGCCACGCCGTTGTGGAACCCGGGAATCTCAACCTCGCGCCCTTTCACAGTCAGGATCAGCTGTTCTGATTTCCCGCCCGTCAGATCATGCCAGATCGCATCCATCGTCGCGCGTGTGTCCGTCGTGACAGGGGAAAACCACACCTGTTCGCCCTTCAGGCGGTTCTGGCGATAGTCGTTTTCAGAGATGATCTCGACCACTTCCAGACGGGTTTTGATCAGCTCGATAAACGGCAGGAAAAGGTTCCGGTTCAATCCGTTTTTATACAGATCATCCGGCATGCGGTTGGAGGTTGTGACAATCGCAACGCCCGCCTCATGCAGTTTATCAAACAGCCGCCCGACAATCATTGCGTCGGTAATATCGGTGATCTGCATTTCGTCAAAGGCCAGCACTTTCAGGCCCTTGGCAATATCCGCCGCCACGGGTGCAATCGCGTCATCGACGCCGGTTTTGCGGGCTTCATGCAGGGCAGCGTGGACTTCTTGCATGAACGCATGGAAATGCACACGCCGTTTTCCCGGGATATCCAGGTGATCGACAAACATATCCATCAGCATGGATTTCCCACGCCCGACACCGCCCCAGAGGTACAAACCTTTCGGCACATCAACAGGCACGGCTTTGCGGAAAAATCCGCGTTTAGGTTCCGGTGCCATCAGCGCCTGGGAAATACGTTCAAGCGCAGGCAGAATCGACAGTTGCGCGGCGTCTGATGTCAGCTCGCCTGCAGCAACTTTGGCACGGTAAATATCACTAAGCGTTTCCATACCCCCACATAGACCGCCAGGGCGCATTAGAAAAGATGATGTAACGTCATCACGAGAATGAATTTGACCCCAGGTGCGCAGAAAGGCAGGGTCCGCAAGCACCACAGGAGAGACCGCCATGACTGACTCACGCAATTCAATAATGACGCCGGTCCTGATTGGTGGCTGTATCTTTATTCTGCTGAGCTTTGCGGTGCGGGCTTCTTTTGGTGTGTTCCAGATCCCGATTGCGGATGAGTTCGGCTGGGCGCGGGCGGAATTTTCCCTGGCGATCGCCATTCAGAACCTCGCCTGGGGCATTGGTCAGCCGATCTTTGGTGCGATTGCGGAAAAAATCGGGGATCGAAAGGCGATCCTGATGGGGGCAATCATCTACGCGGCCGGGCTTGTGTTGTCATCCTTCGCTGTGACGCCAACGGAACACCAGATCTATGAAATTCTTGTGGGTTTTGGCATCGCAGGCACGGGGTTTGGCGTGATCCTGGCCGTGGTTGGCCGCGCAAGTTCCGATGAAAACCGATCCATGTCACTGGCGATTGTCACCGCTGCCGGGTCCGCAGGCCAGGTCATCGGCGCGCCAACCGCGCAATATCTGCTGGGCTTCATGACCTGGCAGTCTGTGTTCCTGGTCTTTGCAGGTGTGATGATCGCCGTACTGGTCTGTCTGCCCCTGATGCGTTCCCCCGTTGTGGCCAGCAAAGCAGAGCTGGAAGAAAGCATGGGTGAAATCCTGGTCAAAGCTTTCAAAGACCCCAGCTATACGCTGATCTTTCTTGGGTTCTTTTCCTGCGGCTATCAGCTGGCCTTTATCACCGCGCATTTCCCGGCATTTGTGCGCGAACTCTGCGGGCCAATTTCCCCCGACGGGCTTTTGTCATCCGTGGGAATCGGCACCACTTCGGCCCTGGGCGCTGTCGCGATTTCCCTGATCGGGGCGGCCAATATCGCGGGCACATTGCTGGCGGGTTGGGCTGGCAAACGCTGGAGCAAGAAATACCTGTTGGCCGGCATCTACACCGGGCGCACGATTGTCGCCGCCCTGTTCATCATGATGCCGATCACCCCCACCAGCGTCATTCTGTTTTCCCTTGCAATGGGTTCCCTCTGGCTGGCAACTGTGCCGCTGACTTCCGGCCTTGTCGCGCATATCTACGGGCTGCGTTACATGGGCACGCTTTATGGGATTGTCTTCTTCAGCCATCAGCTGGGCAGTTTCCTGGGCGTTTGGCTGGGCGGGCGTATGTATGACGCCTATGGCAGCTATTCCCAGGTCTGGTGGCTTGGCGTGGCGATTGGTGCGTTTTCAGCGATTGTGCATCTGCCGGTGCGAGAGAAACCGTTAGAAGCGAAACCTGCCTGAATTCAGATCAGCCGTTCAGGTTTTCCAGTGCGGACCGCAGATCATCCGGGTGCGTATAGGTCAGGCCGTGCGGGGCCGCGGGGATTGTGACTTGCGTGGCATCCGGGTTAATTGCGGCCAGCTTGTCGCAGCAGTCAATCGGGATCACCGTGTCGCCTTCGCCCCAGATCGCGAGCAAGGACAGGTTGGCCGCGCGGATCGTTTCATGTTCAGCGCGCAGATCCCCGCGCAGGAAATGTTGCAGGCTAGATGTGATCGCCGGGATATAGCCTTTGATCGTCAGTTCTTCCGCTTGCATATCCCAGATGCCTGGCACCGCAGAGGTGAACCCAGCGGCTTCGGATTTAATGCCTTCACGCAGTTCCGCCGCGCCACGCGTTTGCATCAGCCAGTTCGCGATAAATCCCGGGTTCTTTGTGACATAGGCACTTGTGCCGCCCAGATCATGACCAAGGCCGGCAGGCGCAATGATCACCGCCTGTTTCAGACGTTGTGGCGCGCGGGCTGCGAAACAGGTCACAATCGCACCACCCATGGAGTAGCCAAGCAGGGTGAAACCGTCAGCAACCTTTTGATTTTCCAGCAATTCATCCAGCTGACGCAGATGAAAATCAACGTTTTGATCCCCTGGCGCACGATCAGACAACCCGCGCCCATAAAGATCATAGGTCAGCACGCGAAAGCCCTGATCCGTCAAAGCGGTGATCGCCGCGCCCCAGACAAAGGACGGCGTGGACAGCCCATGCACACAAACCGCAACCGGACCATCAACAGGACCGAACCAGTTGTACCATGTCTTGCCAGAGGGAAGAACCGCAACCTGCCCCGGCCGTTCAGTTTTCGCCCGGATCTGCGCCACATCCGGGCGCAGGGTTTCGCGGACAAACGGGAAAGCCGCAACGCCAAGAATGGGCAGGATCAGGGTCGAAAACCAAAGCATATCGGGCCTTTCTTAAAACGGAATAACCGGAAACCAGTCTTCGCGCAGTTTCTGGCCGGGTTTCATATCGTGGCCGGGGAATGGCGGCGCAGGACGTTCCACATAGCGCGCATCATCACCAACCCAACGCAGGGACAGGGCACGACGGCCGGTGCCACCAGGATTGCCGCGTGCGCCGTGCACGGTGCGATAATCGAAAATCACCGCATCACCCGGTTCCATCTTCCATTCGCGCACATCATGTTTGCCATAATCGGTGCTGTCCGGGTCCGGCACTTCGATCCAATCGGTGTCATCGCCTTCATAGAAATCACTGTTGTCGGCCCAACTGACCGGACGCACAGGTTTGTCCCATTTGTGAGACCCGGCAATCAGACGCAGAGACGCGGTATCCACCGGATCAAGCGGGATCCAGAAGCTGACGGTCTGTTCGCCTTCCACGAAATAGTATGGCCCATCCTGGTGCCATGGTGTGGGCGTCGGGGTGCCACCGTCTTTGACCAACACGTGGTCGTGAAAGAACTGGGCGGTCTGTGATGTCATAGCCTTGGCCGCAATTTCCGCCGCCGGGCTTTCGCGCATGATGCGTTCAAATTCCGGGATGCGCTGCCAGTTGCAGTAGTCATCAAAGAACCGCCCCTGTTTCACATTGTTTTCAGACGCATATTCACCGGGTTCTGCCAGGTTGCGGGCCACGCCGTCGCGCATGACTTCGACCCAGTCCTTAAAGGCACCCGGGATAAAGGCGACGCCGTCGCGCTGGAATTCTTCGATCTGCTGTTGTGTGATCATGTCTTGTCTTTCTTTACTTCTGGCCAGGTGGCCTCTTCCCGGGTCAGCAGGCCTTCAGATACCAGGCGATCGGCCCAGCCCTGCGGGTGCTGAAAATGATGTGTCTGCCAACCACGCGCGCTAGCGGCATCCAGGTTTTCCTGACGATCATCCGCAAACAAAAGCGTTTCCGGCGCGTGCCCACAAGCGGCCTCAACCGCCGCATAAATCGCATCGTCCGGTTTCACGAGCTTCATTTCACCGGAAACATAGAACTGATCGAAATCCTGCAAAAACGTATAATGTTTCTGGGCGCGTGCGAAAATCTCATCTCCGAAATTCGTCAGGGCAAACACCGTCACGCCCTTTGCCCGCAAAGCCCGCAGAAGATGTACGGAATGATCAATTGCAGGTGTCGCAAGTTCAAACCAGCGGTCATGCCACATGCGGATCTCATTGCGCCACTTCGGGTATTTATCTGCTGTGGCGTAAATGGTTTCGCGGAAGGGGCCGCCCAGATCGACATCATTATTCATGTCGTGCAGGTCAATCTCTGCAAACATTTCCCACCGACGGGCTTCGCCGATTTCAGCGTCATAGAACCGTTCGGGCTGCCATTCGATCAGCACATTTCCGATGTCAAAGATAACTGCTTTCGCCGCCATAATCCCCCGCTTTCAGGCGTTATTGATACAGGGCAGATGGCCCGCGTAAAGTCCCTAAATCAGCGTTGGATTGTGCGGCGGCGCAGGCGCACGTTATGTATGGTTTCACGCCAGAAGACATACAGCCCCGCCCCGATAATCAGGGTGATCCCGATCCAGGCCACCGGATCAGGCCATTCACCAAAGATGAACAACCCGGCGAACACAGAAATCGGCATAGCCACATATTCCAGCGGGGCCACGACAGAGGCCTCGGCCAGGCGATAGCCCTGGGAAATGAAATAGCCGCCAAAGCCACTGGCCATGCCGATCAGCACAAAAAGCCACCAGTCTGCCATCGGCGGAATACCCCAGGGGCGCAGAAGGAAATGGAGGATTTCCGGGCCCTGCCCATCCCAGCGCCCATGACCCAGCATAAGCCCAATGACGATACAGGTCACGATGAAGGTCAGCTGCATATAGAACGTCATGGTCACAGCAGATTCAGCAAGGCCGATTTTGCGCGTCAGCACATGAAGCGCCGCATAAGCCGTGGCAGAGAACAGCGGCAGGGTCATCGTCAGGTTGAAGCTTTCGGTACCCGGGCGCAGCATGATCACCACACCGATCAGGCCGACGGCAACAGCGCCCCAACGGTGGATCCCGGCCTTTTCACCAAGGAAGAGGACCGAAAACGCGGTGATCAGAAGCGGGCTGATGAAAAAAACCGCAATGGCATCCGCCAGAGGCAGGACCGCGAGTGCGATAAAGAAGGTCATATTCGCGGTGACCACACAGAGGCCCCGGATCAGGTGCAGACCCAGGTTATTGGTTTTTAATAGCCGCCAGTTGCCTTCCAGCGGCATCAAAACCGCAAGCAAAATTCCAAGCCCGATGATCGAACGGATCAGCACGATCTGATGCAAGGCGTACCCCCCGGACAGGAATTTGATCGTGGTGTCGTTAACTGAAAAACACAACACCGCAATCAGCACGGAAAGCGCACCATAAAGGGTGCTGCGGGATGAAATCTGTGAAAGCTCTGCCTGGGTCATATTCGCATACAAACAGATTCTGCGCGCCCGTCTGCGCCGGGTGCGACATGGGGTCGTTTTCAGTCTTCGCCCCCATATATTGACATAACCGGTTTTTTAGTTATATTGAGTCGCATGAGTACAAGCAGCCCCAATGCACGCGCGCTTGCCGCACTTGGCCACGATGCCCGCCTTTCGATCTTTCGCCTTCTGGTGAAGGCCGGGAAAGAAGGTCTGCGTGTGGGGGAAATCGCCGCGCACATCAAAATCGCCCCCTCAACCCTGGCCCACCATATGTCGACGCTGGTAGATTCAGACCTGGTTCTTCAGGAAAAACAAGGGCGTGAGGTCTTTAGCATGGTGGATTACGACAAGATGCACGCGCTGCTGGGCTTCCTGGCCGAAGAATGCTGCGTCGGCGTCAGAACACTGGAAACCGTCAGATAGGGGGTTTTCCCTTTTTTTGGCAAAAAGAAACCATAAAACCGGATATATAGAAATGGCAAATACCTGCTGCACCCCGGCCCCGAAAACCTCATTCCTTGTGACGCTTTGGCGTGATCATCGCGTCTGGCTTGCTTCCCTGGTCATATTCACATTGCTCGTGATCTTTGACCGGGTACAGGCCAGCGCCAGCCTTGATAAGGTCTGGGTTTCTCTTTTACACACAGCACCTTACCTGCTTCTGTCCATCGGCATCGCAGCCTGGGCGGGGGCAAGTGATGCGGATGGGCTGATCGCAAAAGCGTTTACCGGGACGCCTGCGCTCATGATCTTTCTGGGTGCGGTTGCGGGTGGGTTTTCGCCTTTCTGTTCCTGTGGCGTCATCCCCCTGATCGCAGCCCTTCTGGCGATGCGCGTGCCCCTGTCCGCGGTTATGGCCTTCTGGCTGGCATCCCCTGTGATGGACCCGTCGATGTTCTTTCTGACCTCAGGCGTTCTGGGGTTTGAATTTGCCATTGCCAAGACCATCGCGGCGGTGGGCCTGGGCCTGTTTGGCGGCTGGAGCGTGCATCTGCTTTCCGGTACAGCAGCCCTGCGTGACCCGTTGAAAGAAGGTGTCGGCGGAGGCTGTGGCGCATCAACGGCGCAGGGCACAAAACCGGTTGTCTGGGCCTTCTGGAAAGACGCAGATCGCCGGGAGAAATTCACAAAAGAAGCCATAAAAACAACGCTATTCCTTGCAAAATGGCTGATCCTCGCCTTCCTGCTGGAAAGCCTGATGCTGGCCTGGATCCCGGCGGAAATGGTGACACAGGCGCTTGGTGGCACAGGTGTCGGGCCGATTGCAGTGGCGACATTCGTGGGGGTGCCGGCTTACCTGAACGGCTATGCTGCGCTGCCGCTGATTGGCGGGCTAATCGAACAGGGGATGGCGCCTGGTGCGGGGCTTGCGTTTCTTGTTGCCGGGGGCGTGACATCCCTGCCCGCGGCGATTGCCGTCTGGGCGCTGGTGAAGCCAAAAGTCTTTGGATTATACATTGCCCTGTCCCTGTCCGGGGCCTTTATGGCGGGGGTTCTGTTCCAAGTCTGGCAAATGGTCTGAAAGCGGTAAATATCGCATACACAATCCATGCACATCCTATGCACATGTTATGCATATCGGGCGTACGCAGGATTAACGGGCGGTTCGGGGTTTAATCCCGCAGAGCCGCCCGGGTTTCGCGTTCCATCACATCGAGAAACCGGGAACGGTCGGCCTTTGAAAACGGCCGGCCACCGCCCTGACGAAACGGATCAGCTTCGCGCAGGTCAGCCATCAGATCACGGGTGGCAAGCTGCTGGCCAATGTTGGCCTCAGTAAACATTTCGCCATTGTGACGCACAACACGCGCGCCAGAGGCCACACATTTCGCCGCCAGAGGAATGTCGCCGGTGACAACCACATCGCCCTTAACCGCACGATCCGCGATCCACATGTCGGCCACATCCGGGCCATCGGGCACGATCACGGTTTCAACCAGGGGATTTTGCGAAGGGCGCAAACCGCCGTTGCAGACAACATACATCTTCACCTTGTGGCGGGTTGCCACGCGCTCTGCCTCGGCTTTCACCGGGCAGGCATCGGCGTCAATGTAGATCGCTGTCATTTGTCTTTCGCACCTTTGTCGTCGGATTTTGCGGCTTTGGCCTTAGGCTTTTTCCTGAACTCTTCCGGGATCGGCATGCGGTTGAAAGCATCAAGACCGGCAATTTTGTAAGCCTCGGCCAGGGTCGGATAGTTGAAGGTGTTCTGAACGAAGTAATCCACCGTGCCCTTCAGGTTCAGCACCGCCTGGGCAATATGGATCAGCTCTGTCGCGCCTTCACCCACAATCTGCACGCCCAGAAGGCGGCGGGTTTTCAGGCTGACCAGCATTTTCAGCATACCATGTTCCAGCCCCATGATGTGCCCGCGCGATGTTTCGCGGAAACGCGCAACGCCGACTTCATAGGGGATCTCACGTTCCTGAGCTTCCTCTTCGGACATGCCACAGGTGGACATTTCCGGCACGGAATAGATGCCATAGGGGAACCAGGGGGATTCACTGAGCGATGGCGTATCCAGCGCGTGACAGGCTGCAACACGGCCCTGCTGCAGCGAGGTTGACGCAAGGCTTGGGTGCCCGATCACATCACCGGCGGCATAGATATGTGGTACATCGGTCTGATAGGATTTACGTGCAACTTTCAGACGCCCGCGGTGGTCGGTTTCAAGGCCCGCAGCTTGCAGGTTCAGCGCATCCGTTGCGCCCATACGGCCCGCAGCGAACAGCAGCATTTCCGTGCGCACGTGACGGCCATTATCAAGGGCAACCTCGATGTGGTTGCCGCGATCTTCCACGCTTTCCACCGCTGCGCCAAGACGCAGATCAACACCGTTTTCGCGGATCTGATGGGTGAATTCATCAATCAGCTGACGGTCGATGAAATCAAGGAAACTGTCACGTGGCTCGATCAGGGTGACGCGGATATCAAGGGCTGAGAACATGGTCGCATATTCCACGCCGATCACGCCCGCACCGACAACAACCAGGCTGCGCGGCAGGTCATCCATATCCAGGAATTCATCGCCATCCAGAATGGTTTTGCCGTTGAAAGGGATGTATTCCGGGCGATAGGGGCGGGTGCCTGTCGCGATGAGGAATTTGTCACCTGTGAGAGTCAGAACCTCACCAGAGGGCTGTTTCACCTCAACTTCGTTCTTTGAGACAAAATGCGCCTCGCCCTGGATCGTATCAACGTGGTTGCGGTTGAACTGATGTTCCAACACGTCAACTTCGTGGTCGATGGTCATATGCAGGCGGGCTTTCAGGTCAGACGCGCCAATGTCATCGCGTGCCCGGTAGCTGCGGCCATAAAAGCTGCGTTCGCGCCAGCCCGAAAGGTTCAGCACGGTTTCACGCAGGGTTTTGGAAGGGATCGTACCCGTATGGGCAGACACACCGCCCAGACGTGGTGCGCGTTCCAGCACGACAACACGACGGCCCAGTTTCCCGGCCTGGATCGCAGCAGAGCGCCCGGCGGGGCCGCTGCCAATAACAATCAGATCATAATGGTTCATAACAGTGCCCCTTGTACCTTCGTCATGCCCAGAGGGCTTCTGCGTGGAAATTGATGTGGTCTTCCATGAAGGAGGCCACAAAGAAATAGCTGTGGTCATAGCCTTTTTGCATGCGGAAGATCCCGTCCTGACGTTTTGCTGCCATGGCCTGGGCCAGGGCTTCGGGTTTCAGAAGGTCCAGGAACTGATCATCGGCACCCTGATCAATCAGAACCGGGCCGTCAAAACCTGCGTCTGCCATCAGAAGGCTTGCGTCATGTTTTGCCCAGCTGGTTTCATCATCGCCCAGATAGGCTGACAGCTGTTTGCGACCCCAGTCGCTTTGGGTCGGGTTTGCGATTGGGGAAAACGCGGAAACAGAACGGTAGCGGCCCGGCAGGTTCATCGCCAGTGTCAGCGCACCGTGCCCGCCCATGGAATGGCCAGTGATGCCCTGGCGATCCATATCGATGTTGAAGTTTTCGCCCAGAAGCGCAGGCAGTTCGTCCGCAACATAATCCCACATGTTGAAATGCGGGGCCCAGGGGTTCTGGGTTGCGTTCACATAGAAGCCCGCGCCCTGGCCCAGATCGTAAGCCTCATCATTGGCAACACCTTCGCCGCGTGGGGACGTATCAGGGAAACAGATCGCAATGCCCTGTTCCGCCGCCCAGGCCTGTGCGCCGGCTTTGGTCATGGCGTTTTCATGGGTGCAGGTCAGGCCGGACAGATACCAGAGGATCGGAACCGGGCCGTCTTTCGCCTCTTCCGGGAGGAACAGACCAAAGGTCATCTCGGTGCCGGCTGCGGTGGAATCGTGGCTGTAAACGCCCTGGGTGCCGCCGAAGCAGGTATTTTCTGAAACGGTTTTCATGATGCGTTTTTCCCTGATGTCTTTTCTTTGATTTATAAACTGCATAGCAGGCATGGTGGTTCCGGCAAACCCGGTTTGCGCCGTGTTAGTCGCTGTTTTCGCCTTTGGCCGGGCCCGGGTTCACCGACATGATTTCATCAAGCGGTTTCTTCAGTTTGGCAACGGCGGGCACGGTGGCGTCTTCAGAAGGGTGGCCGACAGCGACAATCATCAGGGCTTTTTCCGATGCAGGCCGTCCGCACATTTCATTCAGGAACTTCATCGGGTTTGGCGTGTGGGTCAGGCTGGTCAGCCCCGCGTGATGCAATGCGGCCAGCAGAAAGCCCGAAGCAATCCCGGTGCTTTCGGGCACATAGTAGTTCTTATAGCGATGCCCGTCTTTGGTTTCGCCCCAGCGCTGCGCGAAGATCACAATCAGCCAGGGGGCTTTGGTCAGATGTGGTTTGTGTTCATTGGTGCCCACAGGTTCCAGCGCCTTCAGCCATTCGTCACCCGCACCACCGGCGTAAAAAGCTTTCTCTTCCTCTTCCGCAGCTTCGCGAATGCGGGCTTTCATAGCCGGAT
Organism: Thalassobius sp. I31.1; assembly: GCF_003031585.1. GTDB lineage: Bacteria > Pseudomonadota > Alphaproteobacteria > Rhodobacterales > Rhodobacteraceae > Halocynthiibacter. Next base: position 126,248 of record NZ_PWAA01000064.1, on the reverse strand, counting down.
CTGAAATCGCAACAAAATGCCAGGGTTGGTGATTTGCGCCAGAGGGGGCAGTGCCAGCGGCACGGATACATTCGGCAATCACGGCTTCATTCACCGGACGGTCCGAATAATCGCGCACCGTGTGGCGTTCTGTCATGAACTGCGCAAAGGCCTGTGCGGCTTCCTGCATCTGCGCGTCATCCATATCAGCACGGTCTGGCAGGGCCAGGGCTTCATATTTGATATCATCAAGAAAAAACATGCGTTTACCCCTGTAGCATGGCGATGGTCAGCGTGACGGTCAGCACGCTGATGGCAGTTGAAACGAGGATCGCAGCAGACACCCGTTGCGGCGCAACCCCGTAGTGTTGCGCAAGAATATAGACGTTCCCGGCCACCGGCAGTGCGCTGGCAGAGACCATGATCATGGCGGCGAAAGGATCAACGTCAAAGATATGAAAGGCCGCGATATAAACCGCCAGCGGATGCACGGCGAGTTTCAGGAAAGACAGCCAGACGGCGACAGAAATGCGTTCTGCCGACTTACCGGCCAGGGATGCGCCAATTGCAAAAAGTGCGCCCGGCGTCGCCGCCCCGCCGAGAATATCCGTGAATTCTTTTACCGGCACGGGCAGGGTCCAGCCCATTATGGCCACGATCAACCCCGCGCCCATGGACACGATCATCGGGTTTTTCAGAAGGCCCATAACCAAACTGCCAAGCAGGGCCAGACGCATCCGGCCTTCGCGTGCCACGGTGATCAGGATGACGATCAGGCTGGAAAACACCACCAGATCCAGTGCCAGCACCATGATCGCAGGCCCGGCCGCCGCCGCGCCGAACAGTGTGACAAACATTGGTACGCCCAGAAAACCGGTGTTACCGATGGTCGCGACCTGGGCTTCTATTGCGGCTTCTTCCAGGCCGCGTTTTCGCGCCAGGGCCACTATGGTTGCGATGATGTAAACGAAGAAACACCCCGCCAGGTAAGCCAGCGCAAATTGCACGTTGAACAGTTCAGCAACCGGCAGGCTGGCGGCAAAGCCAAACAGCATGGCGGAGAGTGCAAAGTAGAAGACAAATTTCGTCAGCCAGGCTGCGGCTACTTCCGGAAAGAACCCACTGCGACACGCACCATAGCCAAGGCCGATGATGGCGAAAAACGGCAGGGTCTTCAGGAAAATTTCGATCATATAGCAGCGCTAACATGTCAGGCGGGCTTTGCCTATCCCCTGAAGCTACGGTGTTCAGCCGCCGCCGATCAGCACCCCGGCCGCGAAGACAAGGGCACCGCCCAGAACCACCTGAAATGTCGCCCGCAGAAAGGGCGTATCCATGAAGCGGTTCTGGATCCAGGCGATCGCCCAGAGTTCAATGAACACCACAAGGATTGCGATGGTCGTGGCGGTCCAGAAGTCGGTGATCAGGTAAGGCAGCGCATGGCCCAGCCCGCCAACCGTTGTCATAATGCCCGAGGCAAACCCACGTTTCACCGGCGATCCACGCCCGGACAGTTCGCCGTCATCTGATGCGGCCTCGGTAAAGCCCATGGAAATCCCTGCCCCGACAGAAGCCGCAAGGCCCACAAGGAAGGTTGTCCAGGTGTCGCCCGTTGCAAAAGCGACGGCAAAGATCGGGGCCAGGGTGGACACGGACCCATCCATCAGCCCCGCAAGGCCCGGCTGCACCCAGGTGAGAACAAACTGACGATGAGCGGCGCGGTTTTCTTCTTCGCCCGCGTCACCGGCAAGGTTTTCCTGCAAGCCTTCTGCGCGGTTTTCATGCCCGGCCTCTGCTGCGGCCAGGTCATTCAGCAATTGCCGGGTCTGCGCATCAGAACTGTATTGCGCGGCTTTCGTATAGAAGGCCGCGGCGTCATGTTCCATCTTTGCAGCCTCACCCCGCATGGTTTCAAGCGACAGGTTTTCCACCAGCCAGACCGGACGACGCGCATAGAAACCTGACACATGTTCGCGCCGGATCAGGGGGATCACGTCGCCAAAGCGTTTCTGATGCATGGCGATCAGGGCACGGTGATGGTCATCTTCCTCTGCGGCCATTTCATCAAACATCGCAGCACTTTCCGGTAAATCCGGGCGCAGACGCTGGGCATAAAGCCGGTAGATCCGCGCATCATCTTCTTCGGAAGAAATCGCCAGCGCGAGAACTTCCTGTTCCGTCAGATCTGAAAAACGTCTGCGATTCATGCGGCCGGAAAACATCTGAGCACCTCTCTTTAGAATGATTCTAATTTATGCCTTTTCTGACAAATTGAAAGAAAAAAATGCACCCACCTCTTGCATTCTGAACTAAACGGTTTAGATCAACTGCACGAAACAGTTTAGTTCATAGAAAGGAGATGAACATGTCTTTTATCCGTACTGCCCTCGCCCTTGCCCTGGTTGCGACCCTGGCCGTTCCTGCCGCTGCATCTCCGACAGGCGACACCTGGTTCCCGACCCTGACCTGGCCGACCGAAACCTCCCCTGCTGATGCTGACGCAGGAAAGTAATTCCCTCTTTCATCCCTGAGGGTAAACTGGCGGCGGGGCAACCTGCCGCCCTTTTTGTATTTTAAGGCAGCTTGTTGTAAGCGAACTGTTCAGTTTATACTCGCCTGATCTGAAAAAGAGGACACCGCATGGACGCCACCACAGACACCAACCGCAAGGGCCGCAAATATGACGACGTGCTGACGGGCGCGCAGACGGTGTTTATGCGGGACGGGTTTGACGGGGCAAGCGTGGATGACATCGCGCGTGAGGCCGGCGTGTCGAAGGCGACGCTATACAGTTATTTCCCGGACAAGCGGGAATTGTTTTTGGAAATCATCCGCTTACAATGCCTGTCCCAGGCGGATTCTGCGTTTTGCAACAATATTCTGGACACCCCTGCCCGCGAAGCCCTGACCCGTGCGGCAGATATTTTCGTGCGCTTCATGGTGTCACCGCTGGCGATTTCCATGCACAATCTGATCCATGGTGAAGCCCGGCGTTTTCCGGAACTGGCGCAAAAATTCTACGCCATGGGCCCGGAAATGGCGATGACCCGGATTGTTGAACTGTTTGAAGCCCTGGTGGCCCGCGGTGAGCTGGTGATTGACGATATAGAACTGGCGGCAGACCAGTTGGGCGGGCTGTGCAAAACCGATCTGTGGATCAGATGCTGCCTGCACATGGAAAGCAATCCGTCGGAAGAAGAGATTCAACGCGTGGTGAACGGTGCTGTCGACACATTCCTTGCCCGCTATAGTGCCTGATTGGGCGGTCTGATTTTGTCTGAAAGTTATCCGGTGTCACGCACAGGTGGGGGCAAGATTGGCGCGACACCGGAAGTAGCATCTAAGCTATGATGCCTGTATCTCAGGCAATCCGGGCAGCTGAATGAAAATTAAGAGGTATAATTGTGTCGCCTTTCTGGCGTTTACCTTGCCTTTGATACAATCCGGGGGCAGGCTATCCCTATGACAAAGCATCTTTCGACCCCCCTGACCAACAGCATGGGCATACAGGACCAGGTGAGCTTCCACCGCACCGAACTTGCGATCATTCTTTCACTATACGGGCGTATGGTGGCCGCAGGTGAGTGGCGTGATTACGGAATTTCAGCGCTGAAAAACCTTGCTGTGTTCTCTGTGTACCGCCGCACGGCAGAAGTTCCGATGTACCGGATCGAAAAACGCCCGAAACTGCGCCTGCAACAGGGGCAATATTCTGTGGTTGGCATGGATGGCCAGGTGTTGCGCCGGGGCCGTGACCTGAAACAGGTGCTGCGTGTGCTGGAACGCAAACTGATCCGCGCTGTGGACTGACACCAGAGTTACAGCCTGATCCGTGATGTCACCGGCCCATCGCCCTGGGTTTCAATCCGGTCAATTGCCTCGGCTATCCCTTCACGTACAACGGCCATTGCGCCTGCATTGGCGTGGATCAGTGTTTGTTCATCCAGAACCAGCGCCACATGGCCTTTCCAGAACATCAGATCATTGCGTTCAGGCGTGTTCCCCATGGGTTTCCCCGGGGCCAGCCCTTTTTCCTGCAAATCGCTGTCACCGGGAATGGTCACGCCGCAGGCCTGAAACGCCGCCTGCACAAGTGCGGAACAATCAAGGCCAGAACGGCTGTCCCCCCCCCAAAGGTAATCCGTGCCAAGCAGACTTTCCGCAACCATGGCCGGGTCGTCAAAACGGAAATCCAGCGGGGCGATATGCTGCAGCGGCACCCAGAAACCGTCATGGGTTTTGCAGTATTTGTCGGTGGTTTCCACGATGCGAAGCTCTGCCCCAAGCGACAGCAAGGCGTGATCCGGGGATTTGAAATCCGCCTCTGCGTATAGATGACTGGCAGGGGCCGTCACCCAATGGGTGGTTTCGAAATTTGCGCCCAGCGCGACCTCGGCCACATATCCGCAATAGCCATCACGCAGGCTTTGCAGATAGGCGTACCCCTCGTGCAGTTCAAAGACACGCACCGCCTGCCCCATCAGGATCTGCCGGTCACGTTTGCCGCCAGGGGTCGCAAGAATATCTGCAACCGGCGCGATCACGCGCATGGGCGTGCCCGTGCTGTAATTCTCTGCATCAACCTGACCGCGCAATTCTTCGGCAGCGACACGTGTGTTTGCGGGAGTGATCCGGCGATCCATCACTTCAACCCCAGCAGATCCGGCAGCGCATCCAGCACCGCGCGCGTTGCCTGACCCACCCCGCCTTTCGGGCGTGCGGGCGCGGCAGAGGGCTGCCAACCATACATGTCAAAGTGAATATAGGGCTGATCATCGCTGACAAAGCGGCGCAGGAAAAGCGCGGCGGTGATGGAACCCGCGAAACCGCCTTTAGGCGCGTTATCAAGGTCAGCGATGCCCGGTTCGATCATTGCCTCATAGGGATCATGGAAAGGCATACGCCAGAGCGGGTCGCGCACCCGATCTGCGGATTGTGCAAGACTGGCGGCGGTCGCGTTACTATCCGTGTAAAACGGTACAATATCCGGGCCAACAGCCACACGGGCCGCGCCTGTCAGGGTCGCCATAGAAATGATCAGATCCGGGCTTTCTTCATCGGCCAGCGTCAGCGCATCCGCCAGGACAAGCCGCCCTTCGGCGTCGGTATTGTTGATTTCCACCGTCAGGCCTTTGCGCGACGTCAGGATGTCCTGCGGGCGGAAGGCATTGGCGGACACGGAATTTTCCACCGCCGGGATTAACACGCGCAGACGCAGTTTCAGGCCCAGCGCCATGATCATATGCGCAAGGCCCAGCGTTGCGGCGGAACCGCCCATATCTTTCTTCATCAACCCCATGGAGCCGCCGGGTTTCAGGTTCAGACCACCGGTGTCAAAGCAAACGCCTTTGCCGACCAGAACCAGCTGCGGTCCGGTATCGCCCCAGGACATATCCAGCAGACGTGGCGCACGATCCGATGCGCGCCCGACTGTGTGGATCATCGGCAGATTGGCCGCGTGCAGATCTTCGCCGCGTGTGACGGTCAGGGTTGCGCCATGTTGATTCGCCAGGTTTTGCGTGGCTTCTTCCAGTTCCTGCGGGCCCATGTCGGAAGCAGGTGTGTTGATCAGATCGCGGGTCAGGGCCTCCCCCGTCGCAATTGCTTCTATCCGCGCGCCATCAATGCCCTGCGGGGCAACAAGCCGGGCTTTGGGCGCAGATTGGCTGGCGTAGCGATCATAACGATAAGTGGCCAGCAACCAACCCAGCGCCGCTTCTTCCAGGTCTTCCTGTGGCAGATCTGTTGCGATCTTCCAGGAAGCCTCTGGCAGTTTTGCCACCGCGGCCGCCACGTAGAAACGTCCCCGTGCCCGTGTCGCAGTGGACCCATACCCAACAATCGCACCGGCGGGTGCGCCATCTTCCCCCGGCAGCACAACCACGGAACCAGTCGCCGCGGTAAAACCCGAAGCCTCAACCCAGACTTTCTGTGCCGCAGGCAGATTGTTCAGGAAATCCCCAAGCGCGTCTTTTTCGATGATGTATAGCGGCAGTGCATTGGTGTCGGTGGCAAATTGCAGGGACATCTGTGACCTTTCTGGCTGACTGGTGCCAGATAGCCCCCCCCCGCAGGCGCTGCAAGGGGGAAATGAAGGGTAGTTCAAATCGACAGATCACGATGATCCCAGATCGTTGTCAGGGACTTTTCACCAATGCGCAGCATCCGGGTTATGGTGGCTGCCCGGGCGGGGTAATCTTTGAAATTCAGGCAATATTCCACATCAAGCGCCACACGGAACAGGCCGGTGAGGCCGATTTTCCCGGCAAGTTCCGCGATATTTCGTACGGCCTGCTGCAGAAGCCTGTCATCTGCAATCCCCTGCACGTCATGAATATCGGCAAGCCGTGTCGCCAAATCTTCCATCACGCGGCAAATCACATCTTCTGCCCCGGCTTCGCCAAGTTTCACATAAAGTTCTGTCAGACGGTCCGGGTCAAATCCCGGCATCTCATTCTGACGCAGATATGTCACCACCATTATATTCACCCAATTCGCATGCCCCCACGCATCTTCCCTTTCTGGCATTCAATTCCTTCGAAAAGGTTGAAGCCAGACAGAGAATTCTCTCGAATTGAGTCCAGTTTTTGCGTAAAAGCGCTGAAACCCGCCACTCTGACCAACTTACGAGGCACATATGAAACACGCAAAACGCCTGCCCGATTACCTGACTCATCGCTATCAGGGCTGGAAAGCAACCACATATGAGGGCAACAAAGCCTGGTATCGCCGCCTTGCAGATGGTCAACATCCTCGTGCGATGGTGATTTCCTGCTGTGATTCCCGTGTACATGTGACCGCACTATTTGGGGCTGAACAGGGCGAATTCTTTATTCACCGCAATATCGCCAACCTCGTGCCGCCCTATGCGCCTGATGGCGATCACCACGGCACATCTGCTGCGATTGAATATGCGGTCAACGCGCTGAAAGTGGCCCATGTGATTGTCATGGGGCATTCCAGCTGTGGCGGTGTAGCCGGTTGTGATGGCATGTGCAGTGGCACAGCCCCGGAACTTGAAGAAAAGATGAGCTTTGTCGGCCGCTGGATGGACATTCTGCGCCCGGGCTATGAGCGTGTGAAGCATATTGAGGACGAAACCGAACGTCGCACAGCCCTTGAAAAAGAAGCTGTGCTTGTCTCGCTGGAGAACCTGATGGGGTTCCCCTTTGTTGCTGAGGCTGTCAAATCCGGTGATCTGTCTATTCATGGCCTGTGGAATGACATCGCCAGTGGTGGGCTGGAATGCTTTGACCCAGCCCAGGGAAGCTTTATTCCGGTGTAAGCGACGTCACAGCGATTGCGGCCATTTCCATGATCGCATCACGTGAATCTGCCACGGCAATAAACCGTTTGCTGTGGCAGAACTTTGCCCCTTTGACACCGCTGGCCTGTTCCAGATCCACATCGGTCAAGCCGGCCCATGCCGCAGGCAAATCGGCGCGCTGATCAAATGTATCCCGCGACAGTTTGATCCCGTTCAACGTCCAGTCACTGCCGCGTGGCGTCACCATAAACAGGATGTGACCCGCGTCAGCTTCGTCCAGAGCAGAGGCGAAGGGCATACCCATGGGCAGTTCCAGAATAGCAGAATCGCCCGCAGCTGCAATTGCGTCAACAACGATGCTTTTGGCACGCGCCTTGGCGGCAAGATTGGCGATATTGGCCTCAACAAAGCTGCGCGCGATTGGCAGGGCGGCCATGAACGCATCATCATCTGCGGTTGGTGATGTGTCATCAAACACAGGTTTCAGGCTGCCCAGAAGCGACGGCAGTGTCAAAGCGGACAGCGGGCCTGCGACGGAAGGTTCCATCGCGCCATTGTCGAGCAAATCAATCGGCAGCACGAACCGCTTGTCAAAAGACGCGTGAATAGCGTCAATATCTGCCTCAGGCACATTCAGGTCCGTCAGATACTGACGCCCGTAATGCGCCCAGATCAGACCGAAAGAACTGTAAGGTTGTTCGTCTTCACGCAGTGGGCCGGGGCGTTGGTGGTGATCAAATATCTGCGCATCCGCATTATACTCGCCCCCCACATCATAAATGATTTTATCCGCTGCGGGCGTCAGCCAGTCGCGGTCGCGGGTGCGGCGAATTTCTGCGTCGGGGTACAGGCGTGTCAGAACAACGGAAGACAGAAGTTCATCCGCGTGGAAGCCGCCGGAATGGGTCACAAGGTAAGAGATAGTCATGCAGTCCTCCTGGACACGCGGATGTTAAAAGCAAAAAGGCCGGAACATTGCCCGGCCTTTTGTATATGTATCGCTGCGATCAGCCTTTTTTCAGGATCTCGCGACCGTAAAGTTCTGCGATCTGCACCGCGTTCAGGGCAGCACCCTTGCGCAGGTTGTCAGACACGCACCACAGGTTCAGACCGTTTTCAACGGTGCTGTCCTGGCGGATACGGCTGATGAAGGTTGCGAAATCACCAACACATTCGATCGGGGACACATAGCCGCCGTCTTCGCGTTTATCGATGACCATAACACCAGGTGCTTCGCGCAGGATGTCGCGGGCTTCGTCTTCGTCGAGGAAATCTTCGAATTCGATGTTCACGGATTCAGAGTGGCCAACAAACACGGGCACGCGCACACAGGTCGCAGTCACTTTGATGTTTGGATCAACGATTTTCTTCGTCTCAACAACCATCTTCCATTCTTCCTTGGTCGAACCATCTTCCATGAAGACGTCGATGTGCGGAATCACGTTGAAAGCGATTTGCTTGGTGAATTTCTTCGGTGGTTTGTTGTCGGTCGGGTTGTAGATGGATTTGGTCTGATCCCAAAGCTCATCAATCGCCTCTTTACCGCCGCCGGACACGGATTGGTATGTGCTGACAACAACGCGTTTGATGCGGGCGCGGTCATGCAAAGGCTTTAGCGCGACAACCATCTGTGCTGTGGAACAGTTCGGGTTGGCGATGATCATTTTGTTTTTATAATCGACGATCGCTTCTGGGTTTACCTCAGGCACGATCAGCGGAATCTTTGGATCATAGCGATACAAAGATGAGTTATCGATCACAAGACAACCGGCCGCCGCCGCTTTGGGCGCGTAGATTTTGGTGGCTTCTGAACCCACGGCAAACAGCGCCATATCCCAGCCCGCGAAATCGAAGGTGTCGAGGTCCTTGGTCGTGAGTGTGGTATCGCCAAAGCTGACCTCGGAACCGAGGGACCGGCGGCTTGCAAGCGCGACGATCTCGTCTACAGGAAACTGGCGTTCGGCCAGAATGTTCAGCATTTCGTGACCCACATTGCCTGTGGCGCCAACGATAGCAATTTTATACCCCATCACGGGACTCCTCTTTGTTCTGCCCATAGCGGGCGAGAGGTGTCATAGCGCAAAGCCCCCTTGCATGGAAGAGGTCGATTTACCCCCTTGCTGTGCTATTTGAACACATTATGGTCAGCCCGGGTATGAACAGGGAACTGCGAAATGGATAATACAAAAGGCAGTTTTCTGATGGTGGCCGCTATGGCCTGCTTTGCCGTAGAAGATATGTTCCTGAAAAGCGCGACACAGCAGGTGCCTGTCGGGCTTGCGCTGATTCTTTTTGGTCTGATGGGCGGGGTGATATTCGCGGGCATGGGGCGTGTGCGGGGCGAGGATCTGATCCATCCGCAGTGGCGATCAAAACCCATGCTGTGGCGGGCGTTCTTTGAAATCGGCGGGCGATTGTTCTTTACGCTGGCGATTGCCTTTGCGCCGCTGTCCACCGTTTCCGCCGTTCTTCAGGCAACCCCGCTGTTTGTGTCTTTCGCTGCGATTTTTCTGTTCGGTGAGAAAGTCGGCCCGAAACGCTGGATCGCCATGCTGATCGGTTTTGCCGGTGTTCTGCTGATCCTGCGCCCTGGCCCCGAAGGCCTGGAACTAACCGCACTCTTCGCCCTTCTTGGCACCATCGGGTTTGCCGGGCGGGATCTGGCGACCCGGGCCAGCCCTGCGACCATGACCAATGCACAGCTTGGGGTCAGCGGCTTTACCATGCTGGTGATTGCCGGTGTGATTGCGCTGACGTTCAGCGGCGGGCTGGTGATGCCCACCCCGCTGACACTGGCAAAAATCCTGGCCGCAGCCGTGATCGGTGTGATCGCCTATTCCGCCCTGACAGGGGCAATGCGATCAGGCGAAGTGTCCGTCGTATCGCCTTTCCGCTATTCCCGTCTGATCTTCGCCATGCTGATCGGAATGATCGTGTTTGGCGAAAACCCGGATGCCTGGACCATCGCCGGCAGTGTCCTGATTGTACTAAGCGGGCTTTATACTGTGATCCGCAGCCGGAAGCGGTAAAGACGGTCACCATTGACTTTGTCGGGTTTTAGCGCCATATGCGCCTTGTTCCTGCCCGCTGCCGCGTGAGCAGCCGCCGGACAACCGGCAGAAGCAGGCACAAAATTCCAATACAGTTCCCAAATCACGCGGGGGTCTGGCAGAGCGTAACATCGCCCTGCAACCGCAATCCGCGCGCCTTTCAGGCGCTGGTGTTTCCGTTTTCGGAAAGACCTGTCTTCTTTGGGCTGTATGCGCCCCAGATACGAAAGGGTCATCTTTTGACCGACAATACCAAATCAAACCTGCAATTCGCAGATATGGATTTCACACCCAAACTGATGGCGTCCATCGCCGGTGCGGGCTACAAGAACCCGACCCCGATCCAGCAAAAGGCGATCCCGCTGGTGCTTGAAGGCCATGATGTTATGGGCCTCGCACAGACCGGAACCGGTAAAACCGCGGCCTTTGGCCTGCCCCTGATCAACCGCCTGATGCGCGAACATGGCAAGCCTGAGCCAAAACAGATCAAAGCGCTGATCCTTGCCCCGACCCGGGAACTTGTGAACCAGATCGCTGAGAACCTGACAACCTACACCCAGGGCACACCGATCCGCGTTGTGACCGTTGTGGGCGGCGTTTCCATCAACAACCAGATCAAGAAGCTGGCCAAAGGCACCCATATTCTGGTGGCAACACCGGGCCGCCTGATCGACCTGATGGAACAGAAAGCCCTGTACCTGGACAGTGCGACGTACCTCGTTCTTGATGAAGCCGATCAGATGCTGGACATGGGGTTCATCCATTCCCTGCGCAAAATCGCGCCAAAGCTTGGCACACCACGCCAGACGCTGCTGTTCTCTGCGACCATGCCAAAAGACATGGATGAAATCGCGAAAACCTATCTGCATAATCCGAAACGCGTGCAGGTTTCACCTCCGGGTAAGGCTGCGGATAAGGTCACGCAGTCGCTGCACTACTGCGCGAAGGAAAATAAGACTGAGCTGCTGAAAGAATACCTGCGCAAAGATCCTGATGGGATTTCCCTGGTGTTTGCCCGCACGAAACATGGTGCTGAAAAACTGAAGCGTCACCTTGAAAGCGAAGGTTTTAAGGCCGCGTCGATCCACGGCAACAAAAGCCAGAATCAGCGCGACAAAGCCATCCGTGATTTCAAATCCGGTGAAATCAATATTCTTGTTGCAACCGACGTCGCCGCACGCGGGATTGATATTCCGGGCGTAAGTCACGTGTTCAACTATGAGCTGCCAGAAGTTGCTGACAACTATGTGCACCGCATCGGCCGGACTGCGCGTGCAGGCCGTGATGGCGAAGCTGTGGCGTTCTGTGCCGCGACTGAAATCGGCTATCTGCGCGCCATTGAAAAGCTGATGAAGATCACCATTCCCGTGATCGGCGGCGCACGCCCACAGGAAGAAAAACCGGAACCGCGCGGTGGCCTCGGCAAACACAAACCCCGCCGTGGCGGAGGCGGCGGTGGCCGCAATGGTGGCGGTGGCGGTGGTCGCAACGGTGGTGGCGGACGCCCACAGGGACAGAAACCGGGTGGCGGAAATCCCGGAGGCGGAAAACCCCGTCGCCCACGTCGCCGCAAGCCAGCAGCATAAGACAAACGAAGCCTCGCAATTCAATTGCGGGGCTTTTTTAATAAAATTCGCTGAAAGTTCCAGGCAACAAAATGCAAAGCTTAGGAATGTTTTAGCACTTAGCGCGCAGTTTGTTCCTGCCTCAGAAGAGGTGATCTGCGCTGCGGTCAGATCCCGTCAAAATGACATCAATGCCGTCACTAGGGGCGGGTTACATAACTCAGTGCAAAAGCACTGATTGGAGTAAGGAACAGCATTATGTCCAGTATTCTGACGAACACCAGTGCGATGGTCGCGCTGCAGACACTGAATTCTATCAACGACAATCTGACGAAAACACAAGCCGAGATCTCTACCGGGAAAACCATTGAATCCGCGAAAGATAACGCCGCAATCTGGGCGATTTCTAAAACGATGGAGTCAGACGTGGCAGGTTTTCAGGCAATTTCAGACAGTCTCGCCCTTGGCGAAAGTACAATCACCGTTGCACGTTCTGCGACTGAAACCGTAACCGACCTTCTGACACAGATTAAAGGCAAAGTTGTTGCGGCCCAGGAACAAAACGTTGATCGTGAAAAGATCCAGACGGATATTGAGGCCCTTACAGGTCAGGTAACATCCATCGTAGAAGCCGCGCAGTTCAATGGTCTGAACCTGCTGAAAGGCACGGAAGATGTGAACATCCTGTCCTCACTTGATCGTCAGGGCAACGGCGTCGTCAACGCGAGCAACATCACCGTCAATCGCCAGGACCTGAGCACCTCTGCCGGTGTGAACGGCGTTGGTACTGGCAGCTCACTGAGCGGTCAGATCGTAAACGCGGACGTCGCGGAACCAGATATCACCAATGATGCCAATGAAGCGATTGTAACGCTTGGATCAGGTTCCTGGACTGCGGGCCAGACAGCTTCCATCACCGTTGCAGGTCAAACCGTTACCTATACTGCGGCGACGGGCGGTGAAGATCAGGATGCGATGGCCGCCGGTCTTTCGACCGCCCTGCAAGCGCTTGATCTTGATGGCATTGTCGTTGATGGCAGCACCGCTGGTACAGTTTCAATTTCCTCGACACGGGCATTTGAAGAAGTCAGCATCTCCACTGCGACAGATGCAAACACCAACCAGATCACAGATCTGAACGGCGCATCAGGCCTGACGGATACCTCTGGCGACATCGCACAGCGCGCAGAACAGATCGACTTCACCACAGCGGCAACACCGCAGGAAGGCAACAGCTATCAGGCATCCGTTGGCGGAACTGCATATTTCTACACCGCAGGTAAAGGTGAAAGCTTTGCAGATGTGGCCCGTGGCCTGAAAACGGCTGTCGACAGCGCAGCCCTTGAAGGAGTTACGACCCAGGTTTCAATCGACAGCACCACAGGACAAGCCAGCCTGAAGATCGACAACAACAGTGACACTGATTTGTCGATTGCGCTTGCCGCTGCTGACGGTGGTACTGCCTCGGGTGGCCTGTTTGGTCTCGACAGTATTGATGTGACCACAAATGAATCCGCCAATGCGGCCCTTGGGAACATTGAAACACTGATCAATACCTCGATTGACTCAGCCGCGGCACTTGGTTCGGCACAGGGGCGAATTGAAACTCAGTCAAGTTTCATTGGCAAACTGACCGACTCTCTTAAGTCGGGTATCGGTACGATGGTCGATGCAAACATGGAAGAAGCCTCCACCAGACTGCAGGCCTTGCAGGTGCAACAACAGCTGGGCGTACAATCCCTGTCGATTGCGAACCAGGCGCCACAATCCATCCTGTCGCTGTTCCGTTAACAGCCATAATTCCGGCAGAGCCCCCAGGGGCTCTGTCATCCAGCCCGCGGTAAAACCCGTGTATTGAATTTGCTGTCATTGGAAGGAAATGACGTGAACGCATATCACATGGCCAAAACGGCCTATTCCGGTGCAAATGCCTCGACCATCCGCACCCCAAGTGCAAATGAATACGAAGCCTTCGCCACAGTTACGCGTAAGCTGATGTATGCAGCGGCACGTGACCCCAAAAACATCCCTGAAATTGCCCATGCCATCCATGACAACCGACAGCTCTGGTCACGCCTGGCTTCGGCGGTTGTCAGTGATGACAACGCCCTGCCGATGGACTTGCGCGCCCGGATCTTCAGCCTTGCAGAGTTCACAACACAACACAGCAGCAAGGTTCTGCGCGGCGATGCAGATCTGACAGCGCTGGTTGAGATCAACACAGCCATAATGCGCGGTCTGCGCGCCCAGGATGGCACGTCATGAGTGGTCTTGTTCTGAAACTCGCCCCAAGAGAACGGGTTCTGATCAATGGTGCCGTTATTGAAAACGGCGACCGGCGTTCCCGCCTGTCCATTATCACCCCAAATGCCAACATCCTTCGGCTGCGTGATGCAATCCACCCCGAAGATGTCAAAACCCCGGTCAAACGGGTTTGCTATATAGCCCAGCTTATTCTGTCCGGTGATGCGGACAAAGAAGAGGCCCGAATGCAGCTGATCCGTGGGATTGAACAGCTTAGCCAAGTGTTTACAGATGATGACAGCCGGCGCCAGATGGCCGTAGCGACCGAAGCTGTGGTGGGTGATCAGTTTTATCAGGCTCTGAAAGCTTTGCGCGCTTTGCTGCCCCGCGAAGAGCGGTTACTGGCCAGTGCACAGGCGGTCACGTCATGAGCTTTCAGCCCGTCCTGCCTTTCACGGGGTATCCAGGCTGGACGTTCCTTTCCCGCACGCTGGATCAACAGCAGGAAACCTTCGAACAAGGCGCGCAAATTACACGCCAGGTGCAGAATTTTGAACAGAAGATCGGGGCTGTTCAGACAGCTGAGCAACTGGTCAATGATCGACAACTGCTTGAGGTCGCGCTTGGGGCTTTCGGGCTTGAAGAAGACATCAACAGTAAGGCTTTTGTTCAACAGATCCTGGAAAGCGACACACTGGATACCGCAAGCCTTGCAAACAGGCTGGCCGACAAACGGTATCTTGAATTCGCCCAGGCTTTCGGATTTGGCGATTTTGACGTGCCGCGCACCCAGCTGTCCGACTTTCCGACGGAAATTACGACGGCTTTCCAGAACAACCGGTTTGAAATCGCGGTAGGGGATCAAAACGCAGATATGCGTCTTGCATTGGGGGCGGAACGTGATCTGCAGGTTCTGTCTGACAGAAGCATATCGGATACAGCAAAATGGTATACCGTGATGGGCAATGCCCCGCTAAGGCAGGTGTTTGATACGGCCTTCGGAATGCCTGCAAGTTTCGCAGCCCTGGATCTGGACAGACAGCTGGAAGTGTACCGTGACAGGGCAATACGGGATTTTGGGACTGACAGCATTGAACAATTCAATCAACCTGAGATGCGGGAAAAACTGATCCGGAATTTTCTGATCCGATCTGAGGCGCAAAATTTCAATGCCCAGACATCAGCCAGCCAGACGGCCCTGACGTTGCTACAGTCAGGATAAATACTTTACGCCCCCTCTTCTGCCGCCAGAACCTGTTCAAGCCGTGTAAAGCTATCCGCACAGCAGCCCATGTCATCTTCGGACAAAAACCGATCAAGGCCGGGCCAGACCCGAATGGCGGCGTCAACAACCGGATCTGACCCGGCAAGATACAGCCCGGCCTGGATCATCATTTCTGCCCTGTCATAAGCCCCAAGCAATCGGCGTGCACGGGTGATCAGGGCATTTTCCGCATCACTTGCGGCACCGGGCAGGCTGCGGGACACAGATCGCAGCAGATCTACCGCCGGAAACCGTCCGCGTTCCGCAATCTGCCGATCCAGCACGACATGACCGTCAAGCACGCCCCGCAGAATATCTGCAATCGGTTCATCCATATCTGATCCGGCCACAAGAACTGAAAATACGCCAGTGATATCGCCCCCGTTTTCGCCACCAGGCCCGGCGCGTTCGCACAGCGACATAATCATATGGCTGGTCGACGGGGGAAAGCCCCGCAAAGACGCTGGTTCACCTGACGCCAGGGCAATTTCGCGATGGGCTTCGGCAAACCGCGTGATGGAATCTGCAAGCAGTAATACATGTTGCCCCTGATCCCGGAAATTTTCTGCAACACTCATCGCGGTCAGTGCGCATTGGCGGCGCACAAGCGGTGACTGATCAGACGTCGCGGCCACAACAACCGCCCGTGCCATGCCTTCTGGCCCCAGCACATTTTCAACAAACTCCCGGACTTCGCGACCACGTTCACCGATCAGGGCGATCACCACAATATCGGCCTGCACGTTGCGTGCGAGCTTCGCCAGCAAGGTGGATTTGCCCACGCCCGACCCCGCAAAAAGGCCAATCCGCTGACCCCGCACAATAGGCAGCAACGTATTAAACACAGCGGTACCCGTTTCAAGACGTTCCCCAAAACCGCGCCGTTCCGTGGCAAGCGGGGGTTTCCCGCGCAAAGGGTATTCGTTCACGCCGCGCATCAGAAAAGATCCGTCAATTGCACGACCAAAGGGATCAATCACATGGCCGATCCAACTGTTATCGGGTGCAATCGTGTTCTGGCCGGTCAGGATGACTTCGTCCCCAATGGCGACCCCTTCCAGATTCTGATCCGGCATAATCGTCAGAGTTTCCCGGTTCAGCTGCAGCACTTCGCCCCCGGACACAATTCCGCTGGAACAGTGAATGCTGACCTGATCCCCAAGCCCTGCCTTATAAGACAACCCTTTGACAGAAAGGGTGTTTCCGGAAACTTCCGTGATCCTGCCGACGGGCTGTGTCGCCCTGAGAGTTGCGAATTCGGCCAACAGGTTTCTCAGCCCGGCCTTGTGTTCTGGTCTGGTTTTCACGGTCTCTGTCATGGGCTGCTTTCACTACGTTCATATCGATTGAAACCATTTCTAAAGGAATCAGGGTTAAATCTTGGTTGAAACCGCACGTGGGAGAAGCCCCGATGCTTAATAAGATAGAAATCTTCAACATGGCCGATGCCATGGCCCGACACGCCGCCACACGCCAGAGTGCCGTGGCGCAGAACATCGCGAACGCCGATACCCCCGGGTATAAGGCGCGGGATGTTGCCTCTTTCAGTGACACATATCAGAACCAGACCAGTGATGGCCTGCGCAGCACCCGACCCGGACATTTTTTGCCTGGTGAAAGCGCATATTCGGTGCCGTTGCAGATCCGTCAGGATCCGGGAACAGAAAGCCCCAATGGCAACACTGTTTCCCTGGAACAGGAAATGCTGACCGCGACAGATGTGAAACGTCAGCATGACAAAGCGCTGACGGTTTACAGTTCTTCCCTGAACATCTTGCGCACAGCCATTGGCCGATAGGAACACATGATGACTGATTTCAGCGATACCCTGGCCCTGTCCGCAAGCGGCATGAAGGCACAATCCACCCGCCTGCGCCATGTGTCAGAGAACATAGCAAATGCAGATACCCCGGGATTTCACCGGAAAACCGTGAACTTCGAAGAAGTTCTGTCCCAGGGGGCACGCACCGGACAGGTGCAGACAGGTCCGGTGCAACTGGACCGCAGCGCGCCAGAGCAGATCTTTGATCCGTCTCATCCGCTCGCTGATGAAAGTGGCCATTATGATGGATCGAATGTCGATCTGGTGGTCGAAATCGCAGATGCGCGCGAAGCACAGCGCAGCTATGAGGCGAACCTCAAAATGTTTGATCAGGCGCGGCAAATGTCGTCCAGCCTGCTTCAGCTTCTGCGCCGGTAAAGGAGAAAAGAATGGATATCCGTTCCACACTCGCCGCGCAGCAATATGCGGCAACACGCCCGGCCACTGCCCCTAAAACGGGGGCAGAGGAAGCGGCGTCAGGCTTTGGCCAACTGGCCGGAGATTTCGCGCAAACCCTGCGACAGGGTGAAGAAACCGCAAAGGCCGCCATGACCGGCGGGGCAGATTCCCACGCGCTTGTTCAGGCGCTGGCCCAGACGGAACTTGCGGTGGAAACCGCCGTGACCGTACGGGACAAAGTGGTTGAAGCTTACCAGGAAATCCTGCGGATGCCGGTGTAAGGGGCGTGTTATGAGCGAAGCTGTCTTCTTCGATGTTCTTCGCCAGGGCCTTTGGGTCACGGTGATCACGTCAACCCCGATCCTGGCCGTGGCCCTGATCGCGGGCCTGATCGTCGGACTGTTCCAGGCGCTGACATCGGTTCAGGAAATGACCCTGACATTCGTGCCAAAACTTCTGGCGATTGTCATCGTTTTCTGGGCTTCGATGAACTTCATGTCAAAAACCCTGGTCAGTTTTTTTCAGGGTCAGATTATTCCTCTGATATCAGGAGGTTAAGATGGATAACGCAGGCTATACTACGCTGACCCGGCAATCCGGTTTAATGCGCGAAATGCAGACTGTGGCCAATAATCTGGCCAATATGTCGACAAGCGGTTATCGCCGGGAAGGTCTGATTTTTGCCGAACATATCAAACGGCTGGACGGTGAAAGCGACAGCCTGTCGATGGCAACCGCCAGCGCACATAATACATCCATGGTGCAGGGCACGCTGACCCAAACCAATGGGACATTTGATTTTGCGATTGAAGGCCCCGGCTTCTTTCTAATCGAAACCCCGGCGGGCGACCGGTTAAGTCGCGCGGGCAATTTCACCCCAAGTGCAGAAGGCGAACTGGTAACACCCGAAGGTTATCGCCTGCTGGATAATGGCGGCGCGCCGGTTTTTGTGCCACCTGACGCCGACACAATAAGTCTGGCGGCGGATGGCACATTGTCAGCGGGGGATACCCCGCTTGCGCAGATCGGCCTGTATCAGCCCGCCGATCCGAACCTGATGCAACGCGAAGACGGCGTGCGCTTTATTTCAGAAGCAGGCGTTCTGCCGGTGGAAGGCAGCGCGATTGTGCAGGGGTTTATTGAAAATTCGAACGTGGATCCTGTGGCCGAAATCACCCGGATGATCGAAGTGCAGCGCGCTTACGAACTGGGCCAGGGCTTTATGGATCAGGAAGACGAACGCATTCGCAGCGTCATGCGCACGCTGGGTGCATCATAAGGAGGGACGGATATGCGCGCACTGAAAATAGCCGCAACGGGCATGAGCGCCCAGCAAATGCGGGTTGAAACGATTTCCCAAAACCTCGCGAATATGAACACAACGGGTTACAACGCACGGCGGGCGGAATTTGCAGATCTGCATTATCAACAGATGACCCGCCCCGGCACAATCAATGCCGCCGATGGTACGGTCGTTCCGACGGGCGTGCAGCTGGGCCTGGGCGTGCGGCCAACATCGGTTTCGGTGCAACTGGCACAGGGTTCACTTTCGGCCACGGGCAATGATCTGGATCTTGCGATTGAAGGCAACGGATATCTTGAAGTCACCATGCCGGATGGGGCCGCGGCCTATACACGTGATGGCGGGTTAAAGCGCAGCGGTGAAGGGCAGATTGTGACATCAGATGGTTATCCGGTGGTGCCGGACATCACGATCCCCACAGATGCGCGCAGCATTTCCATCAACGCGGAAGGCGAAGTTTACGCCTATTTCACCGGCCAGGTTCAGGCCCAGCAGATCGGTACATTGACGCTGGCAAACTTCACCAACTCCAAAGGGTTGGAAGCGATTGGGTCAAACCTGTTCCTGGAAACTCCGGCATCCGGCCCCGCAACGGTGGGAACGCCCGGCGTCGACGGGTTGGGTACTTTGCGGCAAGGTTATCTTGAGGACAGTTCTGTTGATGCGGTGCGCGAAGTGACCGAACTGATCGAAGCCCAGCGCGGGTATGAACTGAACGCCAAAGTCATCACCGCCGCCGATCAGATGCTTGGCGCAACCACACAGATCCGCTGATGAAACATCTTATTATCATATCATCCCTGTGGTTTTTCATGTGGGAATCTGCCTTGGCGGAAACCCTGATCGCCGCCCGAACAATTCGCAGCCAGACCATTCTGCATGCATCCGATCTGATCGTGTCTGAAGGGACCGCCACCGGCAGTTTTACACAGGTCAGCGAAGTGGAAGGGTTGGAAACACGGGTTACGCTATATGCCGGGCGTCCGATCCGGCCAGGTGATGTCGGCCCCGCGACCGTGGTGCAACGCAATCAGGTTGTGCCGCTGATCTACAGTTCGGCAGGCCTTTTAATCACCACTGAAGGTCGTGCGCTTGATCGCGCTGCCCCCGGCGAATTTGTCCGCATTATGAACCTGTCCTCCCGCACCACCGTCAGTGGCCGCGCCATGGCGGATGGGTCTGTGCTTGTTCAGAATTAATAAGGAAACCCGATGATACGTTTATGCCTGACTTTGCTGTCTCTCTTGTCACTTATGGCCTGTTCCCGTCTGGAAAATGTCGGGCGCGCACCGGCCTTTATCCCACCAGAGGGTGGCGCAGAACAGGCCGCAATGGTCACGCCGGGCCTGCCCGTTTCGATCACGCCTGAACAAGCCACAGATGGGGCATCGCTGTGGACGCGCAACCGGGGATCTTTGCTGGGCGACAGGCGGGCTGCCGTCCGTGGCGATATTCTGACGGTGGTGATCGAGATTGATGATAAGGCCGAAATTTCCAATGCCACCAACCGTTCGCGATCAGGGAATGAAAGCATGGGCGTTCCGCAGCTTCTGGGCATTCCGCAACGCATCGCAGAAGGACTGCCCGCGGGGGCGACAGTTGATCCGTTGGTTCAGACAAATTCATCCAGTGCGTCCGCCGGCAGCGGCACGGTCAGCCGGAATGAAAAGCTTGAATTACGCGTTGCGGCAACTGTGGTTGAGGTTCTGCCCAATGGGGTTCTGGCCCTTCAGGGATCACAGGAAGTACGGGTGAATTTTGAACTGCGCGAATTGCTGGTGTCGGGCTATGTGCGGCCTGAAGATATCTCGCGTCAGAATGAGATCACCTATGACAAAATCGCGTCAGCCCGGATTTCTTATGGCGGACGTGGACAAATTTCGGATGTTCAGCAACCGCGGATTGGCCAGCAGATTGCTGACGTCATCCTGCCGTTCTGATCAACGGAGATTCTGATGTTGGGAAAACTTTTACCTATCCTTCTTGCCCTGGTGGGCACCGGTATTGGCATTGGTGCAGGGGTTGCTTTGCGCCCCCCGCCGGAACCGCCCATGGAAATCCATCCCTGCGGCCCGGGGGACGTCATGATGGCTGAGGAAACAGAGGCTGAGCCAGCTGAAGAAGAGGTCACAGATTCCACCCAGAATGAATTTGTGCGCTTTTCCAATCAGTTTGTGGTTTCCGTTGTGGATGACGACAAAATTGTTGCCCTGGTTGTTATGTCCCTAAACGTCGAAGTGCTGCCCGGAAACACAGAGGAAGTCTTCCGGCAGCAACCCAAACTGCGCGATGCTTTTCTGCAGGTCATGTTCAATCATGCCAATATCGGCGGGTTTGACGGGGCGTTTACCGATACCAATAAGATGACATTGCTGCGCAACGCGTTACTGGAAACCGCACGTCGACAGCTGGGCGAACCGATTGTTGCTATCCATATTCAGGATCTGGTGCGTCAGGATCTTTAGTAGGTTTTGATGTCGCGGGCATATTCTTCGTAGATCGTCGGGTTGAAAATGGAATTCACCCCAAGGTCACGACGCGGCAGAAGGTCAGATGTAAAAACACGGCTGGCGCTGAAACTGGCGCTGGTCAGAGATCGCAGGCCTTCGGGGAAATCCTGCACCTGTTGCCCGGCCTGTGCGGACGCCATGTGGAATCCCCAGATCCCAAAAGACGGAATGCCCGTCTGGTAGCTGATGACTTCGGGGAAGCGTTCTTTCAGGGTTTCCGCCACTGTCCAGTAGGAATGCGGGGCAAAGAAGGGCGACGAGCTTTGCGAAACAATCGTTCCGTCGTCATCGAGAATCGCAGCGACCATGGCGTAGAATTCCACGGAATAAAGCTTGGCCAGCGCTTCGTTATGCGGATCGGGGAAGTCAATGATGATCCGGTCATATGTCTGGTCGGTTTCCTTCACAAAAAGGAACGCATCCTGATTAAACACATGAACTTTTTCAGATGACATGCTGCCGCCATTCAGGCGGACAACCGGGGCAAATTCCAGCCCGAGTTCCGTCATCTCCGGATCCAGATCGACCAGGTCAATGCGCTGCACATCCGGGTGTTTCAGAATCTCACGGATCGCCAAGCCATCGCCACCGCCCAGAACCAGGATGTTCTCTGCCGGGCTGTCACCCCAGGACATCACCGGATGCACCAGGGCTTCGTGATAGCGATATTCATCGGTTTCGGCGAATTGCAGGTGGCCATCAATGAACAGGCGCACATCGTTTTTCTGCCAGGTGTTGGTGACGACCAGCGATTGATAGGGGGACTGACTGCGCCAGACCACCTGATCGAAATACAGATGATCCTGGGCATAGGCCGTGATGCGGGACGCCAGAAGTGTCAGCCCGAACAACAACAGGATCGCCCCACATGTCAGCGCCAGCATCCGACGCGGGGCAGCAAAATGATCGCGCAGCCAGAAGACATTCAGCAAAGCCACGGTGGCATTGATCAGGCCAATCGCGAAGGACGAGGTGATCAGGCCAAGCGACGGCAGCAACAACATCGGGAAAGCAACCGATCCGATCAGGGCACCGATATAATCCAGAGACAGAACGTCAGCGATGGATTCGCGCGTGGTGGACCGGTCAGACAAAACGCGTGTCAGCAGCGGGATTTCCAGACCAACCAGAAACCCGATCAGCGAGATAAAGGTGAACATGCCGGTGGTGTAAAGCCACGGGGCAAATGGAAAGAGCATGAACAAAGCAATGCTGCACAGCCCCCCAACCAGCGCGAGGATCAGTTCAACATAGACAAAGGCCGCGATCAGATTGCCCATGATGAAACGCGACACATAGGATCCGACGCCCATGGCAAACATGAAAAAACCGATGGTCAGTGAGAACTGATAAACAGAATTGCCCATCAGATAGCTCGAAACCGTGCCGATGATCAGCTCATATACAATGCCGCAAAGTGCAACGACCATAATGGAGATCAGCAGAATGGTAGCCTGTCGCGCAGGCAGATCCTGATAATTTATTTCATTTTCCCGGGACATGCCCCTGCCTCAGATTTATTTGCAGAAATGAGAAAGCCCGGCGCAGTTCGCGGCCGGGCTTTGTGTTGGTATTTGCGTCGGCTTATTTGCCCGCGCGCGGGCCACCGGAACGGGCGCTGCGTGGTGCCTGATACTGGCTGCGCGGCGTGACGTTGCGGTTGTTAAAGCTGTTCGGGGTCACCCCTGCAGCACGTTGACGGCCAAGAAGATTGCCCAGCAGCATACCTGTCAGAAAACCTGTACCGGAGAACCGCAGACCGGAAGAGTTGCCAGCCACATCGGTTGCGATCAGACGGTTGTTTGCTTCGTCGATTTCAACGGTGAACACTTTGCCTTCGCCTTCATCCTGAACGCGGTTGCCGTTGTCATCCGCATATCCAAGGAATGTCGCATCGTTCTGAACCGTCAGGCCCAGGGATGTGCCATAAAAGCGCGGATCGGCATTCAGAACATCGGTGTAGTAACCGGTAAATTCTGTCATTTGCTCTTCAGCGACAGAGTCAAAGCTGTTTGATTCCAGGTAGCCCTGGTAGTTCACCAGTGCAAATTCTGTACGATCAAGAACCTGACCCAGATCTGCGGTTTGTTCTGATTTCCCACCAAGGAAAACGCTGTAAAGAATGAAGCCAACGACACCCAGAATTACGAGGCCTTTAAGTTGTCCGAACATGTGTGAATCCTTACTTTCAAAATCTGTATTCTATTTATTTGCCAAAGAACATATCCACCAGTCCTGATGCAAGCCCGGTGCATAATAATCTTTCAGCGCACCGGTTTTTTCAAACCCATGTGCAGCCAATGCGTCACTATTTGCTTTTGACAAATCAGAAGGCACCGCCAGCGACACCTGTTTGGCGTATTGACGACGGGCATCCTGCAAAGCGTCTTCCATCCCGCTCAGACCTTCGTCTGTCTCACGCCAGACAAGCCCGATGACACGATCTGATTCCGCCTCAGGCGCACCATCGCGAATGCGCAGGCCTGTTTTCTGTGATGCCGCCTCAGCCGGACCTGGCACAAATTCAGGATTGTTCAGCCCGTAGATGATCTTTGCTTCGCGTGTACCGTGAAACTGAGGGATCTTCAGTTCAACTTCAGCCCCGAAATCCTCATACATCCGGTGCGCATCAGCATAAAGCTGTTTACCGAAGTCATCATAATCACTGGTGGCAATAAACAGTTTACGTACGCCCTGATCTTTCAGTTTGCCCAGCAGATTGTTCATCATCTGGCTGCCATACCCTTCGCCGGTATGGCTTTTTGTCAGATAGGTCCAGGACAGCCAGGCAATATCGGGCACCTGTTCGTCAAGATAATATCCGGTCACACCAAGAACCTGTCCACGCTGTTGCAGGACAAACATGCCGTCAAAGCCTTCTTCAAGCAGGGTGCTTTCCGCTTCGCGCGCGTCGTCATCATCTGTTTCATCAATGATCGCGATAACCGCAGAAAGATGCGTCATCTGCATCGGTTTCAGAACCGGTTCCTTGCCGCCAAAAAGAGATCCGAACATGGCATATCCTCCGCCAATCAGAATAGAAGTTATATGTGTGTATATTGCAAGTTGATCAGATTGAAACCAGACCTCCAGCCCCAGAAACATCAGGATCAGCACCCAGGTCTGCACCAGCTTTTCCGTGGGGGTGCTATGTAGAATTGCGTAAGCCAGAAACCCGTATGCCGCCGCCGACATTCCCAGAAAATCCGGGCCTGTGATCAGGAATTGCGCAAAGGATCCCAACACGACACAGGCCAGCGCCAAGCCTGCACTACGCAATGCCCCGATATCACGTTCTGTCACCGTCCCGGCCACAGCGATCAATCCCAGGTTCATCAGCATATGTGACAGGCTGCCATGCCGCAAAACCGCACCCAGACTGTCCTGAAAGTTCTGCCGTTGCGCCGCATCTGTCAGTGGTCCGGCCTGAAACCAGACCCAAAGTATCACCAGACACAGAAAAGGCGTCACCCGAAGCCGCCGTAAATCCTGCATCAGACAGGGGCTTTCTGATCTGCCACCTGCGGCACCTGCCCGCGATCAAGGATCTGGATACGTTCTTCACCCGGTGCAAAATACGCCCTGAGAACAGCCAGAGCCTTTTCCGCATCCGACTGTCCGCACATAAAAATATCAATCGCAACATAGTCGTGTTCCGGCCATGTGTGCACCGAAATATGGGATTCAGCGAGCAAGGCAAAGCCCGTATACCCGAACCCTTCGCCAAAATC
The DNA here is from genome assembly GCF_003031585.1 of Thalassobius sp. I31.1. GTDB lineage: Bacteria > Pseudomonadota > Alphaproteobacteria > Rhodobacterales > Rhodobacteraceae > Halocynthiibacter. The sequence goes on along the minus strand of NZ_PWAA01000064.1, from coordinate 101,114 downwards.
ATGCAATCTCAGATCCAGCACTGTGGCATCCGCCGCAGCAGCTGCATCAGACAAAAGCTGCGCAACCGGCCCCGGAGAGCTCAGATACCGCGCCTGATAAAAGTCCGCCAGGATATGACGCCCCAGTCGTGGGGAAGGATCAGATTGAAAATTCATCTTATTCATTCAAATGTCTGCCAAAATCACGTACGAGCCACGCTTGTATATTTCGAACGCAGCGGTTCCGGTTACATAACCCGTTTTCCAGATCAGATACATGCTTACAGAGGTAAATGTTGCATTGACCTGCCGCGCTACATATTTCATCCGCCCACCAAGGAGAAACTTATTGGTTCGTTTCTCAAAACAATCACAACAGATCATCCCCGGTCACGAACTGAGTATGCCACCATAATCGTAACAGCCCAGCCCAGAAGCAACAAAGCAAACGACACCAGTATGATCATCAGGGAACGCGGATAAAGCGCTGTGTCAGGTAATGTCGGCTCGATATGGACAGCAAGATATTTGGTGCGCCGTCCGGCCTCTGCCCGTGCAACATCGAAAGCAGCCGCCGCCGCGACAAAGGCCTGCTCAGCAAATTCGCGTTCGACAAGCAGCGCTTCAAAACGCCCGACAATCTCGACCATGCCACTGTTCGCGTTTCCCGATAAAGCCTGACGTTCTTCCTCGAGGCGGCTTTCAATTGCGGAAACCCGCCGGCGCAACTGCGCAAGCCGCGGGCTATCCTCACGTGTCGTCGCGGCAGTCAGAAGATCAAGCTCAATCCAGGCGTCCGCCAGTTGCTGCTGCAAAGCCGCTGATATCCCCCCCTGACTTTGCACTGCAATTGTAGGGTCAATTACACGAGCTGCTGAGCGGAATTCGCTCAGGCCCTGACGTGCGGTTTTCAGGCGTTCACGAGCACTTTCAAGGTCAGCCTCTGCATATCTGATCGCATCCTGGCGGGCAAGAAAGCTCAGTTGATCCACAAGACTCTGTGATTGCAGCAAAATACGCTCATTGATGTGCCTTGCGTCCTCTGGATCAAAAGCAAAAGCCTGAACACGAACGATACCACTTCCTTTATCCAGATTCACCTGCACCATACGGTTCCAGTGCTGCACCAGTTCTTCCACAGAAACATTATTGGCAATAGTGAACACCGGATCATGTTCCGGTGCAGCGTAGAGGGCGCGTAATCCTATCTCTTCTTCCAATGTCCGAACGATCTTCTGACTCCGAATAAAATCAAATACGATCTGCGCATCAGAAGTTGTACCCGATGACAACTCTCCAAGACCAGATAATGCGTCAAACGGATTTGCAAATTCCTCAGAGCGTATGGAGAATGACATTGATGAGCTGAACTGAGGTGTTGCGAGCCCCCCCAGATAGAGCGTAATCAAGCCGACCGGCAACTGAACAATCAACAGGAAAGACCAGATCAGCATTTTATGCCGGCGCTGTATACGCGTTCTTTGCGCGGGTCGCCGAATCCCCTTGCGAACCTGCGCAGCCTCGACCTGGTTCGTTGAGTTGGCTGTCATACTCCAGCCCCTGTTTTGAAATGCCTGAGTAACACTTACAGCAATTATGCCTGAGTTCAATTGCCTATAACTTTACGCTATGAGAAAGCCTATCTCGCTACGTAACTTGCAACGCAGGCATGTTCCATTTCAGACTGCACGCGTTATTGCCGCTTTGTGCACGCATGAAATGACAACTGCATTTTTCACGCTCAGTGGCCTGCTTTTTTACACAGGTTCAAAGAATGCTGAACTTGGTCAAGTTTTTGGCACTTCCCTCCCCTCGTGCAAAAGGCGCACTTCTTGAAGCCTGAGTCCAATGAAAGTTGAGGCCGCGTTGCACCACTTGTCGCCGCCATTCACACTGCATCACGCCGGAATTCGAGTGTGTATCTCTTTGCCATTCAACTGTCGCCGCTTTCACTTGTCACTGTACGATTAGGGTTTCTGTACAATGGGGTGCTTCCGTTACGCCTGCTGTTTCGCAACGGTTCCCGGCCCGATGTTGTTTAGGCCGGGAAGGCTCATTTCCTCTAGAGGAACACGATATCGTCCGAGACCGCTGTGATGGTTGTGTTCTCAACCGTGATCGTGCCCGAGCCATAATCGATGGTGGTATCGCCATTCGCATAGGTCAGGGTGAGGTCCTCAAGCGTCAAGCCGGAGATCTTAAGGTTGATTTTGTCATAATTGTTCTGGAAATCGACGATCTTGTCATCGCCGCTATTGGCGAAAAAGACAAACTTATCCGCACCACCGCCACCGCTAAGCAAATCATTCCCCGCACCACCATAAAGATCATCGGCACCGACCCCGCCATAAAGCGCGTCATTTCCGCCCCGGCCAAACAGATCGTCGGCACCATAATGCCCCCAGATCGCATTGTTGGCATGATCCCCCAAAAGCGAGTCGTTGAAGGCAGAACCGTAAAGCCGTTCGATGGAAATATAGGTATCCCCGATGGCATTTCCCCGATTGTTGGAACTATTCAAAAGATCAGCCGTTACGCGTGAGCCGCCAAGATATTGCGCGCGATCATAGCCGGTACCGCCGTTGAGAACATCGCCTCCCGAGCCCCCGACAAGGACATCATTGCCCCCGCCACCGTAAAGCGCGTCATTGCCCCCTCTGCCAGAGAGGAAGTCGTTACCTTTGTGTCCCCAGATCGCATTGTTGGCATGATCACCATACAAACCATCCCCAAAGGCAGTGCCGTAGAGACGCTCAATGGAAATATACGTATCCCCGCTCGCGACACCCGTATTATTGGAACTGTTGAGAAGGTCAGCTATGACCGCAGATGCCCCAAGATATTGGGCGCGATCAACGCCGGTACCACCGTTGAGAACATCGCCCCCCGAGCCCCCGACGAGAACATCATTGCCCACACCACCATAAAGCGTATCATTGCCACCTCTGCCACGGATGATGTTATTCGCAGCATTCCCGGTCACGGTATCATCACCAGCACCAGTTGTGGCATTTTCAATGACGGTCCCAATCGCAATGTTAAACGCGCCGATATGGTTGCCGTAATCTGAAAAGATCCCCTCATTGAGGTTCAGGTTAATGTCTGTGCCGCTGTCCGCGAAACTCAGATCAACCAGATCTGTACCGCCCTGATCATACAGGGTGAAAGCCATGCGGTTGCCGGTAATTACGTCGGACGTTGCCCCGGTCGCCAGCGCCTCAAACAGCGTATCCATGTAGTTGCCAAGATTTGAATTCAGGCCAAAAATGGTATTTCCGGCGGTTACCCCGCTGGAGCCCGGCGCACCGTAGAAATCCTGGATCGCCAGAATATCAGCGATCATTGGCCCGGCGACATAAGCGAAGGACGCATCTTCATTCGGGTTTTCGCTCTGGCTGAAGTAAGACATGACAGACACCTGGTAGCTGTCATTTGAGAAGTAATTGTCCTGCCCAAAAGTTGCAGTCCCGTTATACGGACCAAGATGGTGAAGCCCCAGGATATGCCCGAATTCATGCACATATGTCTGGAACGCATAGCTGTCCATCGTTGTGCCAAAGTCAAACCAGCTTTCCGACACCATCATTTCAATGCCGTTATTATTCCCCTGCGCGCCGTAGTAAGCCCAGGCCTGGTAGCCGTTTGGATTGCTTGCGGTCGGCGCTGCATTCTGGTCATCGACTGTGACCATCTCGCCAGATGTAACAATCTGGAAATCAATCCCCGCAACCATTTCCCATGCTTCCATCCCCCATTGGGCCATTTGCTGTCCAAGGTCTGTCAGCGCAGAAATATTGACGGTCACCGTGCTGGAGGAAACCATTGTCTCTGCGCCTTCCCCCTGGCCTTCATTCTGAAGATATTCAGAAAGCTCTTCATAGGAACCATCTGAACCTGAAGGAGGCAGGATACTTTCTTCGACCTGCAACTGATAGCTGCCAGTCCGGGTGGAATAGTAGCTGTCGACCATAATATAATAGGTTCCGGACGTCGATGCGGTAAAGACAGCAGACGCATCAAACCCATTGCTGGAAGTACCATCATTATAGGTAATCAAATTGCCTGAACTGTCATAGATATGCAGATCAGTATCACTAAGAGTTCCACCGCCGGTAGATGAACCAAGCGCTGAAATCACATAGCCCTGACCTGCCTCAAGGGTAATTTCAAATACGTCCTGCTCGCCGCCGAAAGAGATCGTGCCCGAGGTTGTGTCCCCGACAGCAACATCAGTCGCACCTGAACGTTCAAGCGCGGTCAGAGAAGATGTATCTTCACCAGACAATGGGTGATCTGGGCCATGACGCATAGGGTCAAAGGTCTGGCTAAGGCTACAAATGATGCACATTTCTCAAGTCCTTTTATTTAATATTCGCAGGCAGCAGCGCGCAAAGTAAAGATGATAACATTTTTCCCATCTCAGGGATTTTCCATCGCCCGGGACAGATCCGGGCTGGCATTCGCTACGATTTGGCGGGCAAACTCGGCGTCACTTTGACCTGCCCGGGGCGTAATTTGCCCTGCGCCACCTGACCAGAACAGCTGGCCATGACCATCACTGTCAAGTTCAAGCTTAAGGTCAAACGATCCATTGGGTTTGCGGGCGGGGTTCATCCGGTAAACATATCCAGGCTTCAAGTCGGCCAGCGACTGTACGATCTCCTGGCAGAGCGACAGGCGGCCTTCACAGGTCAGCGCAACAATCGGACGGATTGGCTGGCGCGCATTGGCACCTGGTGAAAAGGTCATAAGTGATGCTCCGAACAGAACACATATCAGAAGCAACGCAAAATGGCGGCTGCGCAATCTGCTGCTGGTAATGTGTTTCAATAGTATGTCCTGCCCTTTGATTACACTCGATATCTCGCGGCGCTGAACCGGAATACTCTGACATTCAGACATACACTAAAGGACAAATCAAATACACTAAAGATTAACGGAAGACAGCTACATGTGATCCAGCCAACACATTTCTGGCCTGGCCGTTCCATAAGCCTCTGATTGTATACCAAACTGTGGCACCAGCCCTTCCTGATCCTTCAGCATCGACCATGTGATGTTCGTCCCTTTTCCCGGACAGCGGGGTACTTTCCCCTGCCAATGCACAGAACACCCCATTGTAAAGACCCCCCAAACATACACAAACGAACATCAAGTAGCGACTGTTGGGCGATGGTACACTAGAGACGCTTTAAAATGCAGGCCGCAGCAGAGGCTGTAATCTTCAGATACATTGACGCCTTCCACAACCGGCAACCCCGTCATTCAGGCATCTGGTATAAACCCCGGAAACAGGGGGGGGGGTGAGAATTCAAAGCTGGTGGTGGCGTCTATGGCAGGCAATCGCGCACAAGGGTTTCCCATTGCATCGCGATTTTTTCGGCCTGATAGGTCTGAGTGATTTTTTGGGCACGCTGTCCAAGTTTCTCCAGATGGGCCGGATCGCTCAGCGCGCGGTGCAGGCTTGCGGTCAGGGCAGCTTGCGGGGAGGGTGCGGGATCAATCAGAAAACCGTCATGCCCGGACGTGATCAGCTGATTGATGCCTGCGCAATCGGCAAACCCCATAGCGGGCATTCCGTGGGCCATTGCCTCGGCTACGGACAACCCAAAGCCCTCGAATGCGGCGGGATGGCACAGCAGTCGCGCGCGATCACAGATAGCGCCAATATCAGACGTCACCCCGCATAGTCGCACCACATCACCCAGACCATGAGCGGTGATTTGGGCACTCAGATCGGCGCGCAGATCACCTTCGCCATAGATGTCGACGCGCCATTCGGGGAAACCCTCGTGCAGCTGCGCCCATGCACCTATCAGAAGATGATAACGTTTTATGTCCGTCAGACGTCCGACTGCCAAAACGATATTTTCGCGGTCAGGGGACTGCACGGGAGACGGGGAGAGGCGCTGCACAGGGTTAGGCATCACGGTGGTGCGAGTCTGTTCCTCCGCCGTGAGCCAGCGTTTAAAATCCTCGAGCAACACTGTGATTTTTGTGGCTCCCGACAGGGCGGCGCGCGCACGGGTCCGGTAGATGGGATTTTGATCCCAGCGGGGGCTATCCAATCCAAAATCATGTTCAGGGACGTTATGGGTGGATGCAATTACTGGTATATTCAGCCTCGCCGCCGCACGCACCGCCGCCGTGATCGCTGGCGGCAGGAATGCAATAACCACATCAGGTGTTGTACGTTTTAGATGTTTGCGCACTGCACGCTCGAACATGCCATGGGTCATCGCCCATTTGAGATGCCCGACCGGACCTGAATGGGGTATGCGTTTGAGCCTGCCAGCGGTTTTGTTGCCCCCCTCACGCGGGGGGCTTGTGATCGGACAAAGGTTGGTTATCGTGAGGCCGCCTGTGTCAAACTGCGGGGCAGCGGGCGAAGCGTCGTAGATGACCAGATCAATCTCCATCCCCAGTTTGGCCAGGGAGACCGCCGTCTGAAGAAACATCCGCTCTGCGCCGCCCGTCAGCCCCAAGAGCTTTTGAATGACAAAAGTGACGCGGATCCCAGGCGTATTCATCGGAGGTACGGATCACATTTTTTGCAAAACAGATCATGCCCGCCTTCAGCCAGATGCATGCCGTCAGCATTAAGCACACCACGGTTCTGAGCCTGCCAGATATGACGATCCATATCCAGAAGCAGTGCGCCATGGTCATGCACCGCGTGCATGATTTCCATGTTATACAGTGCAAAGTTGCGGTTTATCCCAGGGGTGCCAGGCCAGGATCGTGCAGGCGGCAGGATAATTGATGAAAGAATGATTTTACCGACATTGCGTGCGCGCAACAGATGCACGATGACATCAAGGTTTTCACGAAACTGCGCCAAAGGCACGTAATGGTGCGGCGGCAGATCCAGGATGATTTGCCTGCGGTATTTGCGTGAAAAATCAATGATCTTATTGCGGGTTGCAGGTGTTAACAATCCCAGCGCAATGCGCTCTGGTTCCAGAAACATGCGGTTGGCGCAATCGTTCAGACCGACGTGCAGGATAAAGTGGCTGTCACGGCCCAGATCAGGATCAGCTGCCAGTGCGTCACGAACGTCTTTGGTGGTAAAAAATCGCTGACAAAAGCTGTCGACCGACAGATCGGAATATGTCTGGTCGATCAGTTTGGAATATGTCAGGACCGTCCCGTCGGGGTCGTCGGGGCGGGGCAGGCCGAGGCTGTCGGCCATGATCAGAACTTTGCGCGTGCCATCAGTTTTTGGGGCGATACCGGCGCGGAAGCGCTCACGTTCGCGAGCATAAGCGGCCTTCTCCGACGCGATCCGATCCGCCAGTGCAGCTGCATCGGCCAGATGCAACACGCTGCTGCGCGTAAGGCTGAATTCCTGTACGGCGATTTCCATTGCACCTTCTTGCGCATGGGCATGTGCGGCATCAATCTTTTCAGTTATTTCAGGTTCATAGGCGACGTTCATGTCTTGGCCTTTGTGTAGGAAGTACCGTTCCGGATCGCCTCATAGAACACCATGTTCGCGCCGTGGGCCTCAAGGGACACCAGCCGCTGTTCATCCGCCCCAGTCAGGAACGCGGTCGTCTGACGCAACAATCCGGGTTTGGAGCTCTGATCGCAGGCATCTTCGATGACGTGATCAATTTCAGCAAAACTATCGTGTGTCTGGATGCGAAGCTTTTCCAGCGGCTGCATGATAATCCGCCGCTCGCGGGTGAGAACCTCCAGCCCCCAACGACCAGGTGATACCCAATTGGAATGCCACGCGATCGTCGCCCCGTCTTCGCTGGCACCGAAACCTGTGAACACACCCGCCTGCGGGTGCCAGTCAATGCCACCTTGAGCGGCGACGTGCGCCTCAAGGGTGTCAGGCGGACCAAAGAAGTGAAAAGCCAGGTCAATCACATGGGTCGAATTGCCGTAAAACCACGTCGACAGCTCGCGTTCAGGCTTGCCCAAAGCGCCGATTTTGCGCGTAGGTTCCGAAAAGTCAAACTTCACGCTGACAATACCGCCGTCCAGATCGATCAGGCGATCTGCCTCGATCACCGACGACAGGAAACGGCGGTTGTAGGCCACATAAACTTCTGCCCCGACAGCAGTGGCGACAGATTGCAGGCTTGCCATCTCTTCCATGTCCAGGGCGGCGGGTTTTTCAACCATGAGGCGCTTGATGCCATGCCTCATCAGGGTCTGGGTCACCTCAGCCAGGGCGTGCGCGTTCACAGTCACAATGGCGGTGGCGTTCGGATCCACACCTTCCAGCTGGGTCACCAGATCGCCCGTGCCAGGGGTAAGGCCTGTTGCCGCCTCGAACGCTGCCGCCGAGGCGGGGCTGCGCCCCAGAACCCTGGGCGTGACGCCCATTGACGTGAGGACGGCGGCATAGGCCTGGGCCATGCCGCCCGCGCCAACCAAAAGAACCTGACCGATATTGCTCATAATATTTCCTGATTTTGCAGATTAGCTAATGGGGATAAGTGTATCATCGCCCGAAGGCAAATCCAGATGATCACACATCGCGCCAAGGTAGAGACGATGTTGACGGGCAGACGCACTGTAAGGCGTCAGACCAGGATCGCCCGTTTGCAGAGCATCATCATAAAGATAAGGCATCCCCGAAACAAACTTTGTCCCGAATGGGACCGTTTGTCCGCCTTCTGTTTGCGTATTGCCCAGCTCGTCAATCTGGATGTCGCGGCCTGCGTGGCGTACGGTGATGGCAATGGCCATGCCAGGCTCATCCGCGCAAGTAACCGATAGCTTGCCGCCATTGGCCGTCTTTGCACGCAGGGTGCCAAAAATCTCGACCAGCCCGTCGCGTTTGCTTTGGGCGGTGTCACTGTTCAGTTGCGACAGATCCACCTCACTGAGGGGGCTGCCGTTGAGGAACTCTGCCAGGTCGAGGAAATGCACCGCATTGGAGGCCAGACCAAAGGCACTGCCTGCTACAGTGATGTCTGTGGGTGTGTCGCCTGCAAATTCGGCGGCCATGGCGCGGTAGCTGTCAAATCCGCGGCGGCCGCAGTTCACGAACCCCACAATCTTGCGCTGCTCCAGATCACGTTCTACGGTGTCGAGTGCGGTCACCGTCTGGAACAATATCTTCTCGAACAGGATAGACGTCACATCGTGGTGCGTGACGATATCCTCATAAACCGCCTGGCGCACATCGGCGCGCGTTGTGATCACAGCAAGGTCAAACGCCTCACGCGTTTGTGGTAGCGCACCCAACAGGCGGTAACGTTCAGCGCCGTTCGCTTCCTCCGAGGTGATGAAATCGGTAATACGAGCGTGGCCCTGTGCAAATGGCTCCACGATGGTGATGTGGGCAGGCGTATTGAGTTGCGCCAGGGCTTGCAGGTGGCGAAAACCGATGTTCCCGCAGCCACACAAAAGGATTTTCTTCACCATGCTGTCAGCCCTCCGTCGACGATCAGGTTTTGCCCTGTGATATAGGATGATCCGTCGGATGCCAGAAAGGCCACCGCATCCGCGATCTCATGTGGTTCTCCCATGCGGTCCATCATGGTGCGGGCGGAGTAGTTGTTGATGAACGTGTCGTTCTGACCGCTGAAAATTCCACCTGGCGTGACGGCATTCACGCGCAGCCCGTTCTTGCCCCAATAGCTGGCGAGGTACTTCGTCAGCCCCCAAAGCCCTGCCTTGGATGCCGAATAAATTGCGGGCGTGTTGATCGCGCGCCCTTCATATACAGCGCCGTCATAGATGCGCTGATCAGGGGCGGCGATGCCATAGATCGACAGGATGTTGATGATCGAGCCTGCGCCACGTTTGGCCATATCGCCACCAAAGACCTGCGCGCACATGGCGGGGCCTGTGAGGTTCACGCGCATAACGTAATCCCAATCCTCGAGGGGGAAGGTCTCAAACGGTTCAAAGAAATTGTCAGATTTTGTTGCCGCACCGCAGATCAGCACATCCACCGCGCCCAGATCGCGCTCGACTTTTGCCTTGAGGTCAACAAGTGCCGCGCGATCGGAGACATCACAGGCATACCCGATGGCACGACCTGCCGCATCGGCACCTGCAGCTGATTTGGTCGCGCTCTCAAGGTCGCGGTCCACCACTGCAACGGCATGGCCATCGCGGGTCAGGCGCCGGGTCATGGCTGTTCCAAGGAACCCGCCGCCACCTGTCAGTACAATGATTTTCGCAGCAGTCGGCGTGGACGAGAGTGTATCAGCCATGGTCGGTATCCTTATTTCGGGTCTCGTTCATCAGCAGTTGGACCAGTTTGAAATCAATTTCACTGTCGATGTCGACCGACCGCTCATGGGGCATTTTGTGAATACGAGTACGGCCAGCCCACAGCCCACCTGCCAGCGTGGCGCGGTGCCAGACATAGATGGAGGCATTCATGGAGTACACCGCTGGTGCGGCCTGGCGCGAGAACACACCGCCCTCCAGGGTTTTGACCAGACGGATGTTACCGTCTTCCTTGGCCTCAACCATGTTAAAATAGGGGTTCTTCTCCGCGACATAGCCTGTGATTACCGCATCTGTATCCTCACTCAGAAGATCGAGCGCGGCATCAATATCAGATTGCAGCCGCAGCGGCGAAGTGGGGTCAAGGTCTATCACACGGTCCACGCGCACGCCGGATGCTTCGATTTGTTCGATCAGATGGATGATCACTTCCAGCTTACCCGCCTCAGAGGTGGCAAGGGCGGCAGGGCGTTTGAAGGGGACACGTGCGCCATAATCGCGGGCGACTTGTGCAATCTCGTCGTCGTCCGTCGATACATAGACTTCATCAATCTGGTCACAGGCCAGTGCCTGCTCGATGGTATAGGCAATCAGCGGTTTGCCACAGAGTTCGCGCACGTTTTTGCGCGGCACGCCCTTTGATCCGCCGCGGGCGCAGATGGTGCAGATGGTTGTCATTGGGAGGACCCTTTGTCTCTGATTCCAATCGCGAGGCGGGTGCTGGTAATCCCGTCCTCAAGGCTTTGGGGATGGGGGAACGTTGTATCACAGGCGATGGCGGCGGCCATACTGTCGAACATGGCAAGATAGGTCTGGGTCACGTCAAAATCCTCAGGCGCTTGCGCGAGAGGCGTCACGCCCTCAGGCTTCAGGTGATCCAGAGTGCCAGACAAATCCCAATGCAGACCTGACGCATCGCCGACAATTTCATAGTGCCGCAACCGTCGGCGCGAAACATAATCAAGGGCGATTTGTACAAACGGGCCGCCCTGCGCGCCCGACAGTACGGCCAGCGATGTGTCGTTTGCCTGCAGTGTAAGGTGGCTTTGATGGCCGCCCTTCGCAAAATCCACTTTCAGATCACCAAAGAACCAGCGCGCCACGTCGATCTCGTGCACCAGATCCATTTCGACCCCGCCACCGCGCGCAGCATCAGCAGAATAGCCTTTGGTGTAATCCTGATCAGGTCGCCAGTCGGGCAACCACAGACCGGCCGTAAAGCTTGCTCTGGCGATCTGCCCAAGTGTGCCACTGGCAATCAGGGCCTGCGCTTTTTGCAGGGAAGGCAGGTAACGGAAATTAAATCCCGAGACCCGCACAGCCGCAGGTGCGTTCTGCAATGCCTTCAGCACCAAATCGCAATCGGTCATCGTAGAAACGATGGGCTTTTCCACCAGCAAGTGACAGCCTTTGGCGATCAGACGAGGCAGCAGGTCAATATGGTTGGCCGAAGGCGTGGCCAGAACGACCAGATCAATATCCATCTCCAGAATATGATCAGGATCGCTGTGCAAAGTGGCACCCATCGCGCTCGCCTCTGCATCCGGGGCATCGCGATGACGCAATACATGCAGATCGGCATCGGAAAACCGCGTGGCCAGATTGCGCAGATGCCGCCGCCCGATAGAGCCAAGACCTATGACAAGTGCAGAGCCGATCATGATGCTTGCCCTCTGCGACCGATAAAGACCGTATTCGGGGCCACATCCGACAGCACCACGCATCCAGCACCAACAACAGCCCCGTCCCCGATGCATACCCCCTGGCGCACCACGCAGGCCGCACCAACCAGCACATTGTCACCCACATGCACGTTACCCGTAAGCCTCGCGCCCGTTGCGATATGTGCGTTCTGACCGATGGTGTTGTGATGCTCGACGATAGCGCCAGTGTTCACAATAGCGCCACACCCAATAATTGCCCCTGTCGCGATCACGCTTTGCGCTGCGATAAAACACCCGGAGCCGAGCTGCGCATTGGGTGAAACGCTGGCGTCTGGGTGAATGATTGTAGCAAGAGTATCAGTGTCCAGCCCTGCCAGGATCGCTGCACGCCGTTGCGCTGATGCTGCGTCAACGAACCCCAGACCGATGGCACACATAGCCCCGCCAGCAAGGTACTTGCCCAGCGCACTGTCATCCCCCAGCCATTCGCCAAGCAGCGCATCACCACCAGCCTGCGGTGCAACGTGCCCCGCAATCTGCCATCCAGCCAAATGCGCGGCTTCGGCGACGACACAGGCATGGCCGCCCGCACCGATAAGAATGAGAGGCGTATCAGGCATGAATATCATCTGCGACCAAGGGGGTGTCTGCGGCCACATCGCGGGTCAGCACCGAGCCGATGACAAAATCCATCATCCGTGGTGCAAGCCCTGTGCCTGGCCGCACCACCTTAAGGTCAGCGGCGGTCAATACAGTGCCCTTGGGCAGATCATGCACCGCTGTGATAGAGCGGCGACCAACAAGTGCTGTTTGCTTTTCCGCGTTCGTTGGCCCTTTGCGTCCTGTGCCAATTGCAGCTTCAATCCGGCGAATACCCGCGACGAACTCCGCAAAATCATCAGGTTCCATCGAAGCTTTGTGATCCGGGCCAGGCAGAGTTTGATCAAGGGTAATATGCTTTTCGATCACCTTTGCTCCGCGCGCCACCGCCGCCCATGAAATCTCTGAACCCAGTGTGTGATCGGACCATCCCACCGGCAAGCCAAAGGCCTGCGCCATCGTGTCCATCGCCGCCAGATTACAATCCTCGGGGGCCGCAGGATAGTTGGACACGCAATGCAGCAATGAGACGTCAACGTCACCCGCAGACTGAATGGCATTCACGGCCTCTTCCACCTCGCCGATGGTTCCCATACCCGTGGACAGAATGATCGGGCGCCCCTGTTTGGCCATATAGGACAGCAGATCAAGATGCGTCAGGTCGCCCGAGCTGACCTTATAGGCGTTCACCCCGATCCGCGCGAGGATATCGACGGCATCCTCGCTGAAGGGTGTCGACAGAAACGCGATCCCCTTTTGCTGACAATAGGCGTTGAGTTTGGCAAAGGTGTCCTCCGACAACTCAAGCGCTTTGAGCATCGCAAACTGACTGTCGTTATTTTCGGTATTCGCACTTTGATAGGCGGCTTTTGCAGCACTTGCGGTGACCAGATCTGTGGCACGAAAGGTCTGGAACTTGACAGCATCGGCCTTACAGTCGACAGCGGCATCAATCAGCTCACAGGCCAGATCAAACGATCCGTTATGGTTCACGCCGATTTCAGCAATGATATAGCAAGGGTCATCCATGATGTGCGTCCTACACACGGGCGTCCAGCGATTTTGCGCTGGCGCGGTGGCTTTGGGCAAAGGCAGGCTCGACCGTTGCGATTGCATTTTTCAACACCTCTTCGGTGAGCGCTGTTTGCGGTTGGTCGCTCAGGAACCCTCGCAAGGTCTCGATAAAAGCGGGAAAGACGGCCGCGTCGGCGGGCGGCAGATAACCAATCTGCTCAAGCGAGGTGAAATCTCCGCGCGTCACGCTCTCACCTGCGCCGATGAATTCCTCATAGGGCTTCTCCCCAGCGGTATCGAGCGGCGTAAGCAGCAAGGGATATTCGCCGCGCGCCTTACAAGTCGCGACCATGCTGCGTGCCTCATCCTCGTCACGGGTGACCCACGGCTTGAGACCCTGGGCATCCAGATACCATGTGGCCACATCCTGAAGCAGCACAAGATGCTCGGCAGGGTCAAGGGCTGGCACAATGACACTGCGGTCCTGACCAAGGAAGGCGGCAAGCGTGCACAGATGACCTGATTCATCAAGCGAGACAAAGAAGCGACGGCAGCCTTCGGGGCAGGCCATCGGCTGACCCGCAGCCTGGCGCATTTGCCAGCTTTGCAGCAAGGAGCCGTTGGACATGGCCACATTGGCAAACCGCGCGGAGGTAATCCGGGTTTGCCGGGTCCACGCCAGATTGGGCGCAAACAACGCATGCTCCATCAGTCTTTTGGTCGCCCCCATCATCGAGCTGGGGTTTGCAGCTTTGTCTGTAGACACGCAAAACAGGCCCTTCGGCGCACCGATCCTCTCAAGCCCCTGCGCCAGATCCACCAACTTGAGCACGTTAGTCTCGAGCATGGCCAGGATGGAATAGGGATCTTTCTCGGAACGGACATGTTTGAGAGCGGCGAAGTTCAGCACATAGTCATAGGGTTTGCTTTGTGCCGCCAGCCAGTGCTTGAACGGCGCGCCACCATAGTCGAATGGCAGGGTCAACAACTCATCCACCAGTACAGGCTCAGGCGCAGACCGCAGGGCACGAATGACCTCGGCCAGACCGTTCTCGTTGTGGTCGATAACATGTACCACCGAAGGGGCAAACCGCATGACATTGCGCAGCGTATGAAACCCGATAGAGCCAGCCCCGCCAATGACCAGAATGCGCGACCCTTTGATCTTCTCCGACAAGGTGTCGTGAAAACGCAGGGAATCTTCGGCGAAAAAGCTGTTCTGTCGTCCTACGATACGGGAATCCAGGGTGGGCAGATGAAAGGATGTCACGACGTTTTACCTTCGAAAATAGCGCGGGCGCGGGAGAGCTCGGCAATGTCACCGATGTCGATCCAGCGGCCTTCGTGTACGAATGTGCCGCCGTGCATGTCAGACTGCTGAAGATCAGTGAACAGGGTGGGCAGGTCATAGAATTTGCCTTCGGGGACTTTTCTCAGCACCGATTTGGACAGCATGTAATAGCCTGCGTTGATCTTGAATTGGATGGTGGGCTTTTCCTGCGCCTCGACGAAATCGCCTTCAGGGGATGTTTTGACCAGACCATAGGGCACGGTGTAATTGAAATTACGCACCACCATCGTGGCATCCCAGTTGTTGCTCTGGTGCTGAAGACGCAGCCCGTCCACGTCAATGTCGTTGAGGATATCACCGTTGAGGCACAAGAAAGGCTCGGACAACTCTTCGACATCCACAAGGCTGAGCGCACCGCCCGTGCCCAGCCGTTTTTGCTCGTGTACATAAGAGATCGAAACGCCCAGCTGCGCACCATCGCCAAAGTGGTTCACGATCATCTCAGACAGATAGTTTGTCGACAGAACAAAGCGGGTCACGCCCTGATCGCGCAGCCCTTCGATGATGTGGCTCAGGATCGGTTTACCGCCCAGCTCCAGCATCGGTTTGGGACAATCGTCGGTCAGCGGGGCCAGACGCTTGCCCAGCCCGCCCGCCATAATCACCGCTGTCAGCGACTTGGAATCGGAAGCAACCCACAGCACGAACAACGCCTCGATCTTGTTGTTGCGCACCAACGGCATGTATTCGACCCCGTGGCGTATCATCATGGCGCGGGCATCCACCACGGAGATGTCGGTTTCAATCTTCACGGGCGATCTGTTGACGACCTCGGAAGTGGGAATATGCACGTCATCGTTTTCCGACAGATAGCGCCTGATATCACCATCCGCGATCACGCCAACAAAGTCACCACCCTGTGCGGCCACAACAGGGACCAGTCGCAGGCCCGCGTTGCTCATAATGCGCATGGCATCCTGTATCGTCTGATCCTCGCGCACGCACAGCGCGGCCAAATCGTCGCCGTTGTAATTTGCCAGTCTCATGCGCGTGCTCCGTGGTTGTCCCAGAACGCTGCAGCTGCAGCAAGAACGGTAGCCTTGTCAGCATCCGGGATATGGGTGGAGCAAGGCAGCGGAAAGATACGTTCCCATAGGTCTTCGGTCACGGGCATCGGCTCGGCCCACGCATCGAGATAGGGAGTTTGAAGATGAAGCGGTTTCCAGAAAGGACGCAGATCAATGCCAGCCGCTTTCATATGCGCGCGGAATTTTGCCCCAATTTCGGGTGTATCACCTGTGTACCAAAAACCAGAAAACCAGTGGCCGTTCTGGCCATGCGGCGGTTCAGGAAATGCGCTGAGCACGGCGGAATTTGCCGCAAAATTGGCATAGGCATCGCGGATCGATTTCTTGGCCGCAAGAAAGTCCTCCAACCGCTCCAGCTGGGCCATGCCGACGGCAGCCTGCAGATTGGTCATGCGGTAGTTATAAGCCACGATATCGTGGTCGTAATTCGCACCCACCCGGCCTGTCGAGCTAAGATGTTTGATCCGCGCTATCAGAGCCTCATCCTGCGCGGCCACCGCACCTCCCCCGCCACATGTGACGGTCTTGTTGCCATTGAAGGAATAGCACACAGCATCAACGCCCGTTGCACCCAGTGGCACCTGTGCGCCATAGGTTGTGCCGATCGCGGCGGCAGCATCTACAATCACCCGCAGGCCGAACTCTTTCGCCAACGCAATCAAACCGTCGAAATCAGGCACAGCCCCCATGACCATGACAGGCATAATGGCGCGCAGGATTTTGCCGCTGGCGCGATGCAGGCGCCCGTCCGGGTGTGCATCGGTCTGGCTCTCGATAGCGGCGCGGGCGCGGGCGGTATCCAACATCCAGTCACTGGCACTTACGTCGACCAGCCACACATCCGCGCGCGCATGGCTGACGGAATTGGCACTGGCAATAAACGTAAGGGAAGGAACCATCACCAGATCCCCCTCGCCAATCCCCAACCCTTCAAGCGCCAGATGCAACGCTGTAGTTCCGCTGCACAAAACAGCGGCGGTGGATGTCCCGCTTAGTGCTGCGATACGCTCCTCAAAATCGTTTACAAACGGACCAACCGTAGAAACAAAAGTGGAGGTAATACAGTCTTGCAAATACGCAGCTTCGTTTCCATTGAGATTCGGGACGGCAAGGGGGATCATAATAACAATATAACCTTCGAATTCTTATATTTCGGGGCGATCCGCAGCGCGTCGTAAACGCCCGTATCACTCACCCAAATCCTTAACACAGATGCAAAGAACAGACCACCTTGATTGACATCCGGCTCGGCTTCCTGGATATCTGTTACCCGAAAGCCGTTACGATGACAAGGACGCCAGACATATGACCAAAGGCTATGATATCCGTCCCTGGCAGCCTGGTGACGAGCATGCCATTCTGGATTTGTTTCACGCAAGTTTCGGGCGCAGACTGACACCTGAATTCTGGCGCTGGCGGTTTAGCGATCACCCTGCGGGCGGCCCCCTGATCATGCTGGCATGGAAGGGTGACAGGCTGGCCGCGCATTATGGCGCAAGTCAGGCACCTCTGTATTATGAAGAAGAGGTGATCCCCTCGGCCATGTCCATGACCACGATGACTCACCCCGACGACCGCGGCCTGGGGCTGGTCGAAACGGTGGGCCAGGCGCTTTATGACAGCTTGCGCGGCGATGGATATGCAGCCGTATGGGGCTTTCCCAATGCGATGATCAACGCCACACGGCAGCGTAAACTGGCATGGCACCCGATTGACGATATCGCGTCGCTGTCGATGGCCGTTAATACCACGCGCATCCCAAAGATCGACCCGGCACTCAAGGTCGAAACAGTTGACGTGATCGATGCACGATTTTGGGAGGCTAAAAAGCGGGGCGCTCAGGCAGGTACTGTGATGGGTCTGCGCGATGCGGCCACGCTGGGCTGGCGGGTCGATCGCAATCCGATTAACACCTACACCCGTTATGTTATTCCTGCGGGCGCGGGACAAATTGCAGGCTATGCGATCACCAAATCATTCGGCGATGCGGCCGTGGACATCGTGGATATCTGCGGCACAGAGGGTGGTCACGTCATGGCCCTGCTGGCAGAAATCCGCCAGCGGGCGGCCCGGGACGGGATCAAGCAGATGAACAGCTGGTCCCAAAGGATGGACCCCGCACGCCTGCACCTTGAACATTTTGGCTTTGCGGCCAGCGCGCCTGTGACGTATCTGGGCGGCAGAAGTTTTGTAAACACGATTAATGATTTTACGGACTCGCGGCGCTGGCGTATCGCCATGCTCGATTCCGATCTCTACTGAAAGGCCACCATGACACGCCACGTTCACTTTCTCACAGGCATCCGCTCTGAATACGATATCCTTGCGCCTGTGATCAGCGCGGTTAACGCGACCGAAGGACTTGAAGCCAGCGTGATCGTAACGGGCGGCCACTTGAGCACGCGTTTGGGCAATTCGGTTAGCCAGATCGAAGCGGACGGTTTTCGCATTGCGGCACGCATCGACACCCTGCTGGCTTCTGACGGACTGTCA
Source organism: Thalassobius sp. I31.1 (assembly GCF_003031585.1). GTDB lineage: Bacteria > Pseudomonadota > Alphaproteobacteria > Rhodobacterales > Rhodobacteraceae > Halocynthiibacter. The sequence goes on along the minus strand of NZ_PWAA01000064.1, from coordinate 82,782 downwards.
GGGCGAGTCAAAGGGGCAGCACTGCAGATGGCAGGCATGACCGATCTGTTCGCGATGGAGCGACCTGATTTTCTGGTGGTGATGGGCGACCGAGAGGAATCCCTGACGGGCGCCGTGACGGGCCTTTATCATCATATCCCCGTGGTGCATCTCGGTGGGGGTGACCACGCCGAGGATGGCAATGTTGATAACCCGATCCGCCATGCAGTCTCTAAATTAGCGAACTTACACATGGCCACCACACCACTGAGCGGTGCGCGGCTGCGTGCATTGGGTGAGGAAGACTGGCGGATTAATGTAGTGGGAGCCTCAGGCCTCGACCGACTGATCAGCACACCGCATATGGAACGCGCCGCGGTTGAGGGTGCAATGGGTCTGGAGTTCAACGGTGCGCCCTATGTCGTGTTCCTCTATCACCCCACAATTACCGATTTTTCCGCCGCGCGCGAACATATGGCCACCATCTCGGAGGTCCTGGAAAACAGCGGCCTCAACATCGTGGCGATGATGCCCAACACCGATCCGGGCAATGATGCTGTCGTGGCTGAATTGACAGCTCTGTCGGCGCGATGCGACCGGGTCAGGCTTTTCTCATTTCTTGAGCGCAAGACATTCGTCAATATGCTGCGCCATGCGTCTGCAATGGTGGGCAATTCCTCGGCGGGTATTCTTGAGGCCCCTACGCTGGGCCTGCCCACCGTGAACATTGGCAAGCGGCAGCGCGGTCGCGAACATGCCAACAACGTCATTTTCACCGATTATGACCCCGCCGAAATTTCCAACGCGCTGACCAAAGTCACCACCGACCAAACGTTTCGCGCGCAAGTGGCCAAATGCGAGACACCTTACGGCGACGGCACGGCCAGCGCACGGATCGCGCAAGTTCTGGCGCAGACGGAAATCAACGCGGAACTGATGCACAAACGATTTATATTAGAAGGTTGAGGCATGTTTTCAGACGATCAAAAGGGCCCCGTTCTGGTGCTTGCACCGCATCCTGATGATGAGACGCTGGGGGCAGGCGGAGCCCTGCTGCGCGCAGCGGCGCAAGGGCGGGCGATACATTGGCTGATCGGCACCAAAATGCGCGCCGAAGACGGTTGGCCTGCCGAGAAGATGGCGCTGCGCGATAAAGAGATCGAAACGGTGACCGAAGCGTTCGGATTTACAAGTGTGCATATCTTGCCCTTTCCCGCCGCGCGCCTGGACACACTGCCCATGGGCGACCTGGTTGCAGCCATTGGCGCCGTCGTGAAAGAGGTTGAGCCCGAAACCATCCTGCTTCCGCACCGCGGCGATGCACACAGCGATCATGCAGCCCTGCATGAGGCGGGGGCAGCCTGTGCCAAGTGGTTCAGATACCCGTCGGTGCGCAACACGCTTGTCTATGAGGTGCTCTCCGAGACGGACGCCGCAGTGCAGGATGGCGAGAAATTCGAGCCAAACGTTTTTGTCGACATCGCGGATTTCCTTGAACGCAAGCTGGAGATCACCAGCATGTTCGGCGCTGAAATCCAGCCGTTTCCCTTTCCTCGCAGCCTTCGGGCCGTGCGGGCACAAGCCGAAGTGCGCGGCGTTGCATGCGGCGCGGCCGCTGCCGAGTGCTTTATGCTATTGCGGTCAAACCAGTAAATACGATTACATCCAAAGGGTGCATTATGCCTTTCATTTCCCGGATACGTGGCCTGTTCAAGCAGGTGCGGACGTTGCCTAAAGCCTTTGCGCAAGCCAAAAAGGGGACGATTAAGCGCAAGCTGGTCACCCCGTTCAGGCAAAATGTCCGCAAGGCGCGGATCAAGGCGTTCAGGCTTTGGCTCAATATCTCCGACCGCGCAATCGGGCCAGAGGCCAGCAATGCAACATTCTGGCGGGTGCGCGACACACATGAATGGCCAAGCGTCGAGACACGCCTTTTGCAACTTGCAGAGCAGCATCCCGATGCGCTCGCACATTTCGTCGAACAAAGTTATCAGGCCACGCGCAACCCTCATGTGATCATAAATCTGGCCCGCTCAGAGCTTAGCAGGGATACTCTGCGCACATGCTTGATGAATGAGACCTTTGAAGCAGATTCAACCGCGCGGCAACGCATCCAGCGCAGTCAGTTGTTGCTGGGGGCATTCGTCGCGACGGCCACCCTATTGCTCCCTGAGGAGAAAGCTGCGGCGTTCGCAGCACAGGCCACCGAAATCAACCCGCAGAAAACCAAGGTGACGCGCAGCTTCATTGACTGTTGCGGCAAATCAATCACCGCAACACCGCACACAGACGCGCGGCGATATCTGCCTGCCTCGGGGTTCAGATCGCCCAAGTCCCACCGCCTGATCATCGCCGCTTCAAACCGCCATGTTCCCACGCTGCCACTGCTCTTTCAGGGCGCGGAAAAGGTCACTGTATTTATTCTCGATGATCTCTACGGGCGGGTCAGCTTTGAAGATCGGATGCAGCATTGCAGTGACTGTCAGGTCGATGTTGAGCATTTGCGCAGCAGGATCACCAGATTCAGTGCCGACTACCACCGCGTACACGAAGATACGCGCGCGGCTGCCGAAAGTATCGTTCATGCGCTGGACGAGACCACGCCAGACGCGTTTCCCATGACCGACATCGCAGGTACTGAAATTGCACTGGCGGATACGCTCTTCTTCCCCTGCCTCCAGTTTGTTGCTTTGGAAAAGCTTGTCGCCTCGTCAGAGTTTGATCACATTGTCGTCGCCATGGGCGGCAGCAATACGGCGACACCTAAGGCCAATAGTGACTTTGTGCGCCTGTTGTCTGGCATCGAAGAGCTGCGCAGCGATAACCGGGTCGAGGCAGTCTGCCTGTCCCCGAACACAGCAGGGCTCAACGCCTTTTCGGACCTGGTGAAAGTGCTGTCGACGAAGCCAGATTTAAGCGTTGAAGCAGAGCCAGACAAACAACCGCTGCTGCCTGCCATCGAAGCAATGCAAAATCGCATAAAAGCAGTTCTGCCAACCTTTCCTGAGTGGTCGGAGACGGATAAACCGCGTGTTTTGCTCGCCACATCACAAGTCGCAGCCTACAACAGGTCCTCGGCGGCTTACAGCGAAACACTTGCAGACATCGGAAATCTGCAAATCGCGTTTTTGGGTGGAAACCTGATGGCGTTCAGTCAGTTGACAGATGAACGGATCAGCCCTGATACGATTGTGCCCATGCCGCAGAGCGCACATAAGAGCGACAGGCTCCTGCATGCCTGGCTTACCGAATTTCTGGAAGAATATGTGCATCATGCAGGCCCGTCCTATGTCGCCCATGTAATTTTAAACCGCCTGCCTTCAGTCGCGCGTGACGGGATCCTTGCCTATTTGACGCATGCCACCTTGTGTGATGCATGGTTCACGCGCCTCAAAGCCAATGATCAACTGCCCAAAGTCGCTGTGTTAACCCCCTTTCGCAGTGTACGCGTCACGGCACTTTCCGAGGCTGCACGGCGTCATAACGTGCCCACCATCGCGGTTGAGCCGCATGGCCTGAATGCCAGCTATTGCCGCTACAGCAAAGTGACGGCAGACTTTTACGGTGTGATCAGCCAGTTCTTTGCGCAAGCCGCGGTTGACGGCTTTGGCATGTCGCTGGACCGTGCACCTGTGGTCGGGTCCCCACGTCTTGAGGCACCTGTCGACTATGATCTGGCAGAGCGTACAGCAACAGTCCGCGCCGAGCTGTCCGAGGCCAACGAGATTGCATTCCCGCAGGGAAAACCCGTCTTTTCCTTCTTCTCCCAACCCTCCGACTGGAGCCAGATCTCAGAGGTCTGGAGAATTATCCTTGAGGCGACAGATAACATTGACTGCACGCTCGTCCTTAAAACCCACCCCGAGGAGACGGCAAGCCGTGTTGCGGCCTATCACGCTATCGTACAAGAACTGAACGCAACCGCGCGCGTCGTAGTTCTTGAGGCGGATGCGATTGCGGTGATCGAGGCCTCTGATCTGGTCATGTCCGGGTACAGCGCCACCGTTCTTGAGGCCGCATTGTACCGCAGACCCGTCTTCTGTGTGACCAACGGCGATACCCAATACCCCTTGAACCAGCACGATATTATTGGCGGCCCACTTTTTTCCGACGCGTCATCCCTGCGCCGCGAGATCAACGCGCTGATCGAAAACCCGCAGCCCTATCATGATCTATGCGCCGCGTTTCTGCAGCGTGAGCCCCAGCTTTTGGAAGGGTTCGAAGGGCCGTTCAAAAAGCTTGTCAGTGATGTGATCGCTCTCCCACCCGAACGCGCGCTGCGCTCGGGCGAAGCGCGCCCGAAATCCCTGTTTATCGACGGCCCACATCAGGTCTTCAAAATTTAGGGCAGTCGGTGGCGTGCCACACTCAGGTGATCCGGTTTAACTGGCAGTCCATTGTCACATGGATAACGCCTGCCCTGTCAGAGCCGTGATTTTCAGGTTGAAGCTCGTCCCTTCGTGCGCGTTATAGAGCAGTCGCCTTTGACGTTCTTGCGCTCAAAAAGGATGCAAGACGTAACGTCTCTATGTGCATTCAGGTTTTCAAAGGAAAAATTAGTTAAAATCGACTTCAGTTTCAGCCTCGGCCAGCGCTGAGCGATCATCACGAGATGCACCGGAAACCGTTTCAGAGCGGATCACCCCACAACCAACAGCCTTCAGTTTGGTTTTCAGGAAATCGCCTGAAAGCGGGTGGTTCCGGGCATTCGACGTGAGTGCAATATCAGTTGTTCACAAATGTTCCGGTATTTGGTCACTTTCGCACGCTCGGGCCAGGTGTGCCAGATTCTTCGGAAGCCCCGCACGCCACTGTTTCAGCCCCTGGACGGTAAACGCATCTGGTGTGAGCAGCTGAACCGCCTGATGCGCGATCGACCTATCCCCCTCTATCAAAGAGGCCGAACATATGGCGACGGCCAGATCAAAAGGCGGCAAGCCAAGCGGCGCCCAAAGTTCAATGGGAAAATGCGCCGACAGCACCGAAGCACCCTCCAGCGGATAGGCTTTTTCTCTGGGGTGGAATTTAACGTGCACTTCATACCCAAGGCGTACCAGCTCATCGGCAATGTGTTGGTAAGATGCCCGGTTCTCAGGCGTACTGCACAATGCAACACCGTCCAACGGTTGTGTCAACAGCAGTGCGCGTGGCTTTGACCCGGTGCCAAGAACGGGCCGTTCGGGAACAAAGATTGATCCCAAAAGCGCCGCATCGTGCGGCGTGAGTCGCCCGAAAACATCTGGAAATGTGAGCTTGTGCCCTTTATGGCGCACCGCGTGGGGCAGGTGCCCGGGTTTTGACACCTGGATAGCGTCAACCCATTGTTCCTCGCCCCAGACTTGTCGAAATGCAGGCAGCCCGACCAAGCATCGTATCATGGCTTTGGGCCATGCGACGGGAAAATTGACATAGTTGTTCAGGCCAGATTCGCGCATCACAATACGATCACAGCTCACCGATGCCGCCTTGGCGCAGAAAAGCCCCGAATGGTAGATATAGCCCACATCAAACCGCGCGCCGTTCAAAATCGGCAGTGGCCAGCCAGTCGCAACTTTGATACCCCGCAAACCGTCAAACCTGAGATTTCGCCGCGTCAGCTCTGTGAAGGGCACCCCGCCGAACCGCTTGATCTGGGACGCGTCGCGGTCATATAGAATATCAATATGGCCAAATGCAGCGCGCAGCCTGCTTTTCAAATCCGCAGACAACGGTGTTTCATCCTCAAGATACAGGATGCGTGCAGTAGCCCCCCGCCCAACAATATCCGCTAAAGCAAACACCAAATGGCGCAGATTGTTGCACAAATGAAATTCCAGGGACACGCGGTGTTACCTTTCGACTTGATCCTGCTTCAGACCCTATCGGTGAGCAGGCCCCCTAACACCCTTCAGGTCTATTGCGCATAACGCCTGAAGCGCATAGACGTCAATGATCAAACCTTTCAAGCGTGCCATGATTACTGTCTCCATTCTGATGCCTGCCTTCAACGCCGCACACACTATCGATGCGGCGATTGCTTCGGTCTGCGCCCAGAACGAACGAGATTGGCAACTTTTGGTGATCGACGATTCCTCTACGGATGCGACATGCGAAATCGTCTCTGCGCGGGCGCAGACAGATCCGCGCATCCAGCTATTACACAACACAGGCCCACGCGGTGCAGCGTTTGCCCGCAACACAGGGCTTGAGGTGGCAACAGGGCGCTACATTGCGTTTCTGGATTCAGATGATCAATGGTTACCAGATAAGCTGACTCAGCAGTTTGCGCTTATGAAAGAGACCGGCGCGCCCCTATGCTATGGCGGATATTACGCCAAGCGCGAAGCTGGCCCACGCAATACCATCAGCGTACCACCGCACGTCACCTACGAGCAGCTGTTAAGAGGCAATGTAATCGGGTGCCTGACCGCAATCTACGACACCAAGATCTGCGGCAAGGTCCCAATGCCCCCCCTGAAGCGTCGCCATGATTTTGCGCTGTGGCTGCAAATTTTGAAAACCCACGGCCCCGCCTGCGGCGTCACCCACCCCGTCGCAGTTCTGAGATTGGCCTCAGGCACGCTTTCTTCTAATAAGCTCACGTCTAGCTATGACACGTGGCGCATGTACCGCGATGTTGAAAAACTCTCTGCCATGACAAGCGCCGTGTATCTTTTCCGTCACCTCACGCAGCGTATCTGGCGATATCGCAAACTGTAACCAGAAGCAGGACTTCCAATGCCAAAGGCCATTCTACACATCGGCACCATGAAAACCGGAACCACCTCTATCCAGGCGGCACTGGCCGGCAACTGCGATGTATTGAGCGATTGCGGCTACAGCTTTTTTGGCCCCCCAATGCGTCACTCGTCAACGCTGAAACCTGCTCTGAAAAGCATTAAAGAAAACGCCGATAATCTGATCATCTCCGATGAGGGGCTGTGGCACTTTGCAAACACCAAGCGTAGCGATACCGCCAAACTGGCTGAGCTTTTGTCAGGCTATGACGTCACCGTTCTGATCTATCTGCGCAGACCAGACAGTTTTTTGAACTCATGGTTCCAGCAAGGGCTGAAAAGCGGCACAGGCTCGGGCACAATGACCGAATTTCTAGCCTCTTCATTTGTGAACACGGGGCTTCAGTTTGAAAAGCTTATTGCAAACTTCGACATGCTTTTTGGTCGCGGCAGCGTGCGCCTGCGCCCTTATGAGCGCCCACAGCTGCATGGGGGCGATGCGGTTTCTGATTTCCTTCACACTGTTGATCTGCCTATCGAACGCTTCAACATTCCTAAGCGCTCAAACGAGACACCGGATACGGACGATCTGCTTTTGCGCAGCCTGCTTCGCAGACCAAGCGATCACGCGCAAAAGATGTCCGCACAGCTGGACAAAGTGGAAAAGCACCTTGACCGCTATGGCTACAAAGGCCGGCGCTATAGCTTGCTGACCAGGGAAGAGCTGACTCGCTTGAACGACACATACAAGCCAATCTTCCGCACACTTCAGGAGAAATATGGCGGCGGTGACAATTCTGATTTTTTCCAGTCATGGGCAAATCCGGATGATGTCAACGAAGGGTTGCTTGGCCTACGCAAGACCCAGGAAGCCATCATGCGGTTGGCATCGATTAAATAACATCGCCCTGTACGCGACGGCAGGGGCGAGGAAATCGATATGTGATTGGATTCTTCAGTTTCGATGGAATGAATTCATCCCTGCTTCCGGACAAATTAGTTCCTGGTTCTATGCGGCCATTGCCTCATGAACTCCCTTAGTGCGCTGACAATATAACTGAAGCGTTGGGCTATAAAGTGTCTATTTGATGAATCACGAACAAAAGGCCTCACCCTGACAGAGCCTCTTTTGATCGATATGATCTAGTTGTTGATAATGAACTTATTGGATGACCGCAGGTTCACAAGCCCGATTGTCATAAGCGCGAGCGATACCAGAATGACGTACAACCACGAAACATAAGGTGCTTCGTACTCGGGGTAGAAACCGACTCGCAATGTACCAACAATATGGATTAGCGGATTCCACCAAAGCAGCGCCTGCATATCGTCGGGCAAGGTATCAAACAGGTAGAAAATCGCAGAGATAAAGAACATTGGCCTGCTGAGGATGCGCCAGATGTTACGCCAGGATGGAAATATTTCGAACAATGTCGCGTTGCACAGCCCAACGGACGTCCCAATCATCAGGGCAAGACCGAACCCCGCAAAAACATACCCAAACTCTGCAACCTGTGAACCTGTGTAAACAAGGAGGCCACCAAATACGAAGAATGCAGTTGTCATTTCCGTCAGGGATATCAATACAAACCGGCCCAAGATCACATCCGTATACGTAACAGCAGGGTAAAACAGCAGCGCTTTGTTCTGTGAAATGGCGGCTGAAATCTTTCCCTGACAGGTATTGTAAATGCCAAAGGGAATATATCCCGTCGCATAAAACAACGGGAAACTGTACCCAAGGGGTGGTTGCCGAAAGATCAGGGAAAATGCAACGGTGAATACCAGAATAACACCAACTGGTTCAATTACAGCCCACAAATAGCCGAGAGACGAACGACCGAATGTCGTTGTCATTTCACGCATGCACAGTGCTGCAATGACCCTTAAGGTCTGAAATGGAACATGCCTGCGCTGAACGTTTTTTGTGGAGGAATTCTTTCTCATGGCGTGACGTTATAGGTAATTGAACTTGGACACAATTGTTGTAGATGTTGGTTGTGCGTTCTAAAAATAGGTGCTGGAGTATGACAGCCAATTCAACGAAACAGGCGGGTAATGAGCAGGTTCGTCCATCGGTTCCGCTTCCGGCCCGGAAGGTAAAAATGCGAAGCCGGCACAAATTCCTGATCTGGTCATTTATGCTCGTTGTTCAGTTGCCGGTTGGATTGCTTGCACTTTATCTGGGTGTATTCGCCACGCCTCAGTTCGCATCATCAATGTCGTTTTCTATTCGCTCAGAAGAGTTTGCGAACCCGTTTGATGCACTGTCTGGTCTTGGCGAGCTATCATCGGGTACATCATCTGATGCGCAGATCGTTTTTGACTTTATACGCAGCCAGAAAATCGTGCGGACTATTGATGAACAGGTTGGTTTGCGGGCCCTGTATTCTGCCCCAGACAATGACCCGGTTTTTACAATTTCAGCTGACGTTTCCGTAGAGAAACTCGTCCAGCACTGGCATAGTATGGTTCAGATCAATCTGGACAAGGGCAGCGGAATTGTCCGGGTGAAGGCATTTGCATTTAACCCCGAAGACGCAAGACGTATCAACCACAATATTTTACAGCAGTCGCAGGAGCTGGTGGATCAGCTGAGTTTTCTGGCGCGTCAGGATGCAATTGGTTATGCCCAGGAGGATCTTGAAAGTGCTCGTGAACGTCTGAAAGTTGCGCGTCAGGAATTGAGTGAATTCCGTTCTTCTGCGCGCATTATTGATCCGACGATTGCTGTTCAAAGTCAGGGCGGGGTATCAGCTGCATTGCAACAACAGCTGGCTGATGCCTGGATTGAGCTTGATCTGCTGACAGCCGCCACCACGCGTGAAGATGATCCGCGGCTTACGCAATTACGTCGAAGGGTTGCTGCGATTGAAGGGCGGCTGGAGGAAGAACGGCAGGCTTTGGCCGGGAGTGCGAACAGTGGTATGGTCGAAATTGTCGGTCGTTTTGAAGCGCTTCTTGTCGAACGCGAATTTGCCGAGCAGGCTTTTGTGTCCGCCGCTGCCGCTTTTGATGTCGCGCGGGCAGATGCCGGACGCCGTACAAAATATCTCGCAGTTCATATTGAGCCAACACTGTCTGATACTGCACTTTACCCACGTTCCTGGGTGATTATCCCAATTGCCTTTGCTCTATTGCTGCTTAGCTGGGCTGTTGCAATCATGGTGGCATATTCCATCCGCGACCGAGGGTGACCTGCTGTGATTGTGCTCGAAAACCTGACCAAAAGCTTTCTTCTCGGAGGGCAGCGAAAATATGTGGCACGGCAGATAAATGCGACATTTCCTGCGCGTACATCTGTTGCTCTGATCGGGCGAAATGGGGCGGGTAAGTCCACATTGCTTAAGATCATTGGCGGAACAATGCGCCCGGATGCGGGCGAGGTATTAAGCGAAGGCGCGATTTCCTGGCAGATCGGTTTTGCCGGGAGTTTCCACCCGGAACTGACCGGCTTGCAAAACACTCGCTTTATTGCACGTGTGTATGGCGTGGATACCCGAGAGCTTGAAGACTATGTCAGTGATTTTGCAGAATTGGGATCGGCATTCAGGGCACCTGTTCGCACCTATAGTTCAGGTATGAGGGCCCGCCTGGCTTTTGGCGTGTCTATGGGGATCCCGTTTTCCTATTACCTGATTGATGAAGTGACCGCGGTGGGCGACAGGTCTTTTCGTGCGAAATGTACCGACGTGCTGAACGATCGCCTGAGCCAGGCTGGTTCAATTGTTGTATCTCATAGCGCAAGCACATTGCGGTCAATTTGCTCGGCTGGTGTTGTTCTGGAAAATGGTATTCTCAGATATTTCGATGATATTGACGAGGCACTGGAAGTACATCGTGAGAATATGGGAGAGGAAGCCAAACTGAAATGAAGGACACCAGGCTGCAATCTTCGACATCGTCCAATTGGCCTTGTAGCAGTTCCGTTCTGGTCTCTGAACTCACTTGCGACCTATCGTTCGAATGCCAGGGGCTTTTACCACCCGGCGATGAATGACGGCGACGTGGGTTAAAAAAGTTGTTGATATACTGGAATACTACGCCTTCTACCTGACCATGTGCGTCCGACATTCAAGTGCAGTTCCAGCAGCTCTTCAGTCATACACAGCCGCCCATAATTTTTCAGGCTGAGGCCGCGCTGCTCGCGGATCTGATCCAGGATCACCATATCATCATGCTGCCCCCTCTCATAGTTGCACACAAGCACTGCCTACCAGTGTGTATCTCTTTGCCGTTCAACTGTCGCCGCTTTAACTTGTCACTGTACGATTAGGGTTTCTGTACAATGGGGTGCTTCCGTTACGCCTGCTGTTTCGCAACGGTTCCCGGCCCGATGTTGTTTAGGCCGGGAAGGCTCATTTCCTCTAGAGGAACACGATATCGTCCGAGACCGCTGTGATGGTTGTGTTCTCAACCGTGATCGTGCCCGAGCCATAATCGATGGTGGTATCGCCATTCGCATAGGTCAGGGTGAGGTCCTCAAGCGTCAAGCCGGAGATCTTAAGGTTGATTTTGTCATAATTGTTCTGGAAATCGACGATCTTGTCATCGCCGCTATTGGCGAAAAAGACAAACTTATCCGCACCACCGCCACCGCTAAGCAAATCATTCCCCGCACCACCATAAAGATCATCGGCACCGACCCCGCCATAAAGCGCGTCATTTCCGCCCCGGCCAAACAGATCGTCGGCACCATAATGCCCCCAGATCGCATTGTTGGCATGATCCCCCAAAAGCGAGTCGTTGAAGGCAGAACCGTAAAGCCGTTCGATGGAAATATAGGTATCCCCGATGGCATTTCCCCGATTGTTGGAACTATTCAAAAGATCAGCCGTTACGCGTGAGCCGCCAAGATATTGCGCGCGATCATAGCCGGTACCGCCGTTGAGAACATCGCCTCCCGAGCCCCCGACAAGGACATCATTGCCCCCGCCACCGTAAAGCGCGTCATTGCCCCCTCTGCCAGAGAGGAAGTCGTTACCTTTGTGTCCCCAGATCGCATTGTTGGCATGATCACCATACAAACCATCCCCAAAGGCAGTGCCGTAGAGACGCTCAATGGAAATATACGTATCCCCGCTCGCGACACCCGTATTATTGGAACTGTTGAGAAGGTCAGCTATGACCGCAGATGCCCCAAGATATTGGGCGCGATCAACGCCGGTACCACCGTTGAGAACATCAGCCCCGCCGCCCCCTACGAGGACGTCATTGCCCGCACCACCAAACATTGTATCGCCTTGATCGCCACCAATCAGAATGTCATCAGCATCCGACCCGATCTGCTCATTTGTACCAATAAGCACCGGTCGGTTTGGATCTGTGAAAGAGTCGCCAAAGACATCGTCAATGGTAATCGATGTCTGGTTCAGGGTTCTTACATGGATCTGTTCATCATTGAAATTCAGCGTAATCCCCCAGGCTTCCACGACATAACTGATCTGCCCGATGTAATAGAGCCAGTTAAAATGACTAAGATCCAGACGGTCCACGCCTGGTTCAAAGTCCTGAATGGTGTCCGTCACCCCATCTGCCTCGAAGACAAAGATATCCGCCCCTGCCCCGCCCCAGAGGACATCAGAACCCGATCCATCATAAAGAATATCCGCACCGTCGCCGCCATAGATATCATCATCCCCCGGGCCGCCATAAATCAGATCATCCCCACTGGTCCCGGTGATACTATCTTGCAGCGCAGTGCCATAAATGACGTCTCCGTAGTTCACGGCAGAAAGAGAAAACTGCGTCACACCTGCTTCATTGCCAGAGGTTACAAAAACCTGCACTTCATCACCCAGCACGACTGCAGAGATGGATGCAATATTTTCAAGTGTCGTGTTCAGTTCATCAGCAATGCTTTCCAGATGCAGCAATGTCCCGTCCGGCAGGATGGTAAACAGGCTGATACCATCATCCCCGCCACCCGCCAGGACAAAGCCGCGATCCCCGATGGTGAAAGTTTCAATCACCGAAGCATTCTGAAAGCGGGTGTGCGATGTATCAATGATATGATCCGTTACATTCAGAATGCCGTTTTCTTCCACCCTGAGTACGCTGAGAGAATTGCTGAGCGCCGACGCCACGATGACATAGCTTGCGCTACCTACCTCCAGCAGTTCCATTGCAAGTGGTGTGTTTATCCCCAGTTCAAGTGCTGCTCCGACAGTGTCGGACAAGCTGAGCGCCCCCGTTGCATCGTCAATGCTATAGATGCTGATCCCGTTCTCGCCAGCCGAAGTAACCAGCAGGAAAGAATTCCCCCCGACACTGATCCGCAGCATATCCGTGATGTTTGTGCCGTAGCTGTCCTCTGTATCTGAAATGCTCAGTTCTGGCCGGGCCGTGATCTCTGTGCCAATTTCGAAAACCTGTATCTCATCCCCCGAAGCAGAGACGGCGTAATAGTAGCTGGCTTGTACTGGTACTGCCCCTTCCGTAAGGGCCGCAAAATCTGCGGAACTTCCATCTCCTGGTAACAAAACCGGGACTGTAGCACTTCCGTCTTCTTCCAGCGCATAGGCGATCAGGTTTCCGGAAGCGTCCAGACCCGTGATTGCATATTCTACATTGTTGAGTTCCAGAAAGGATAAGTCGGATACTGCGAATATCGTGGTGGTTTCGTCATAAACAACAGACCCCGCAAGCACCGCGATCTGCCCCTGTGTCAACGCATAGCTGATCAGACCACCATTGATGCCGGATGTACCATATAAATAGACGCCCAGAGATGTCACAGAGACATGCATGCCGGTAATATTCCGGTCGATCCCATCCAGACCGGGCAGGATGACGCCGGTCAGTCCCAAGTATGCCATATTCCACCTTCACCCAACTTCTGAAGGTAGTCTGGGAATACAATGAAGCCCGCCGGGTACCGGATTTTGTTTAAATCATGTCTCTTGTTTAAGATTCTGAGCGAACCTTAACTTTGTTATTTACGGTCTGTTAGGAAGGCCAGGACAAGGCCTTCCCCACCGTACGACTTAATTCTGCTCTGGCACCAGAATTTCGCGCTTGCCGACATGGTTTGCAGCACTGACCAGGCTTTCTTCTTCCATTTGCTCAACCAGACGCGCGGCTTTGTTATAGCCAATCGCCAGTTTCCGCTGGATGTAAGAAGTCGAACATTTGCGATCTTTGATCACAATCGCCACCGCCTGATCATACAGCGCATCTTCACCATTGGTGTTGCCACCTGTGTTCAGACCAAGCACAGCGTCGATGTTGTCAGCCTTGTCATCATCCGGGCCATCCACCACGCCGCCAATGTATTCCGGCGGGCCAAAGGCTTTCAGATGGTTCACGATTTCCTCGACTTCCTCGTCAGAACAGAAGGGCCCGTGTACACGAGTGATCTTGGACCCACCCGCCATATAAAGCATGTCCCCCATGCCAAGCAGTTGTTCCGCGCCTTGTTCACCAAGGATGGTACGGCTGTCGATCTTGGACGTCACCTGGAAGGAAATCCGGGTTGGGAAGTTTGCCTTAATCGTACCGGTGATCACATCCACGGACGGGCGCTGTGTCGCCATGATCAGGTGGATACCAGACGCACGCGCCATCTGGGCAAGACGTTGAATACAGGCTTCGATTTCCTTACCCGCCACCATCATCAGGTCAGCCATCTCATCGACGACCACCACGATATATGGCATTTTCTCGGGTTTGTTTTCCTCGGTCTCAAAGATCGGATCGCCGGTTTCTTCGTCAAAGCCTGTCTGCACGGTACGCGAGAACATTTCATTCTTCGCCAGCGCATCTTCGACACGGCCGTTATACCCCGCAATGTTACGCACCCCCATGCGCGACATCTTACGATAGCGTTCTTCCATCTCGCCCACGACCCATTTCAGGGCAACAACCGCCTTTTTCGGGTCGGTCACAACAGGCGACAGCAGATGTGGGATGCCGTCATAAACAGACAATTCCAGCATTTTAGGGTCGATCATGATCATCCGGCATTCATCCGGGGACAGCTTATACAGCAGCGACAGGATCATCGTGTTGATCGCAACCGATTTACCAGAACCCGTGGTACCCGCGATCAGCAGGTGAGGCATCTTGGCAAGGTTCGCAACGACCGGCGCACCGCCAATGTCTTTGCCCAGCGCAAGCGGCAGGCTGTGGCTGCCATCGCCAAAATCACGGCCTGACAGGATCTCGCGGAAGCTGACCATTTCACGTTTTTCATTTGGCAGCTCGATACCGATCACAGACCGGCCCGGCACGGTGGACACACGCGCAGACAATGCGGACATGGAGCGGGCGATATCATCCGCAAGGCCAATCACACGGGACGCTTTCAGACCGGGCGCAGGTTCCAGTTCATACATGGTCACAACAGGGCCAGGGCGTACAGAAACGATTTCCCCCTTCACGCCGTAATCATCCAACACGCTTTCCAGCATGCGGGCGTTTTCTTCCAGGGCTTCATCAGACAGGTGATGCCGTTCAATGGTATCCGGGCTGGCCAGAAGGTTCAGCGGTGGATTTTCATAGGTATCAGCCTGCTGGTCAAACTGCAGTTTTGGCTGCGCCTCGGCCTGGGCCTGACGGGACGGTTGAACCGGCTTGTTCGGCGCATGTTGCACCACAGCTTTCTGAACAGGCGGCTGTGGGATCTGCATCGGTGCCGCCATCTGTGGTACAGGCGCGGCCACAGGTGCTTCATCTTCCCAGGGCTCCGCGAAATCATCTTCCTGATATGCAGAGTAATCTTCCGGCAGCTCTTCAATCACCACATCATCGTGGTAATCCTGCATTGTTTCTTCTGACTGGAAGGCCGCCCAGTCACCCTGTTCCATAGGCGCAGGTTCTGCCACGGGCATCGGTGCCTCAACAGGGGCACGCAAAACGGGCGCGACAACAGGTGCAACAGGCTCCATAACGGCTTCCTGGCGGCTCAGCTGGGGCTCCGCACGCGTGGGTGCAGGGCGTGGGGCGGTATTGGCTTTCAGAACTGGCACGCGACGGCGGCGGGCCTGGATGGCATCGGTGATCCGGGATTTAATACGATCCCCACCATCTTCATCCACAGGCGCATCATAGGCCGGCGGCTGTGTTTCCACGAGTTCCGGTTCAGGTGTGCGGCGCAGCAGAGATGCCAGCAGCCCGGGTTTTTCGACGGCTTCCGGTACAGGTTCGGCATATTGTGGTTCTGCATAGGCCTGAACCTGCGGTTCCACGTATTCTGGTGTTGCGTATTGTTGGCCCGAACGAACAACCTGTGCCGCTGCCCGCGCAGGGACAACGGGTGCAACAGGTTCATAGGCTTCGGGACCGTCATGAATAACAACCTCTTCCTGATGCAGGCGTGCGCTTTCCTGACGAGCAAGGCGCGCCTCATTCAGGGATTGCGCGGTTGCACCGGCTTTTTGCACACCCCGACCAATCAGCTTCATCACCAGCACATAGCCCATCACCGCCCCGATAAAGAGGAAGCGACCAAAGCTGCGCAGCTCTTCCCGGGTAAAGCCCAGGACAGGCAGCAGCACGGCAATCATGGCCAGTGCAGAGAGAATAGAAAGCAGGTTCACCCAGACAGCCAGGCCACCCAGGCTTTGCATCACGGAAATAACCGCACCGGAAATGACGTCACCAATGACGCCACCGGGGCCAAAGCTATGCACCCACAGATCAGACGTACCGACCGATGACGCAAAAACAGAAATCGACGCATACAGAGAAATCAGTGCAATCGCGACAGGCGCGAACAGAATGCGCGGCATGATGCGTTCTTCACCATAGTGCAGCACATATCGCGTGCCCCAGGCCAGCAGAACCGCGACAATGCCCCAGCCACCCCAGCCAACCAGCGTGTAAATCATACCAGACAGGTAGGCACCGGGTGTGCCGAACATATTCTGCACAGGCCCATCTGACGCAACAAACATGCTTGGATCAGATGGCGAATACGTCCAGAGCATCAGCGTAACAATTAAGCCCGCAATGATCATTCCCACGCCCATCAGTTCCTTGCCACGTTTTTCAAGCGCAGCCTGGGTATTGCTGTCGAAAAGAGGATCACGTTGTCTGATCTGATAAGACGCCATTTTACCTGTCCTTACACATTCTCAGCCGCTTCACAGGGCGGATTTATACTTATTGGGATGAAAACCATCCATCATCACTACACTTGCGGACATGGGGAAACACCCGGGTGAAGATACACCTGGTGCGTGGAATTCCATCAATAAAGAAAGGGGCTGCGCCCGCTCTTCTGAAACCATATCTGCCTCTGTTCCGGGATCGTTTCGCCCCGATTAAGACCAGAATACGGCGCAGATGGCTGTCTGTCCAGCCCGTGATGTGACCGGCAGGCAGAACCCGCCGATCTCTGTGACTCTTTTACGCCAGCGCCGCTTCTGCCGCCGCACCAAGACGCAGCAGGCGTTCTTCTGTATCTGGCGGTGTCATCAGCGTAATACCGCAGGAAGGAACCCCGGTGGGCAGGGTCAGCGCCGTCAACCCCATCAGGTTGCCGATCCGCGTATTGCGCAAGGCCAGTAGGTTTTCGGTAATATAATAATCATGATCCGACATCAGCCGTTCCGCATTCGGCGGCAGAATGGGGGATGTCGGCATGATCACCGCATCATATTGCGCCACAGCTGTCAGATAGCCCGCCCGCAGCTTTTCCATCTTCTGCCAGGCCGCGATATATTCCCCGGCGGACCAGGACTGACCCAGCTGAAAGCGCCCCAGGATTTCCGGGAACATCACATCCGGGTTGGCCTCAATCACATCTTTCCAGGTACCCCAGGCCTCACTTGTATAAAGAATGCTGGTCAGTTCCATGATTTCGGCAACTTCCGGGATGTCCCCACGATCCACCTGGGCCCCTGCGGCCTGAAGCCGTTCAACCGCACTTTGGAACGCAGCACCAGGTGCGTCACGCACGTCATCCATCGCAACTGTTTCCAGCACAAGGAAACGTTTGCCTTTCAGGTCAGCCCCACGCAAATCCGCAGCTTTTCCGCCTTCCATCAACGCCAGCAACTGTGCGCAATCTTCAACAGAACGCGCCAGCGGGCCAACCGTATCAAACCAGGCGCAAAGCGGAACGACACCTTCAAGCGACAGGCGGCCCGAAGTGGTTTTCAGCCCCACAAGGTCATTCCAGGCCGCAGGGATACGTACGGATCCACCCGTATCAGACCCAATCGCGGCAGGCGCCAG
This sequence comes from Thalassobius sp. I31.1, assembly GCF_003031585.1. Lineage (GTDB taxonomy): Bacteria > Pseudomonadota > Alphaproteobacteria > Rhodobacterales > Rhodobacteraceae > Halocynthiibacter. The sequence continues at coordinate 64,906 of NZ_PWAA01000064.1, read as the reverse complement.
ACCAAAGGCAACCGATGCCGCTGCACCAGAACTGGACCCGCCGGACACAGCATCATGATCATTCACACAGGGTGAACTTGCCGTTATCGGGTTCAGCCCCAGACCGGAAAAAGCCAGTTCGGACATATGGGTTTTACCCACACAGATCAGCCCAGCAGCAGTGGCGTTTTTCAGAACCTCCGCGTCCTCATCCGGAATGCGATCTTTCAACAGAGCCGTCCCGGCCTCTGTCGCAACATCTGCTGTGTCAAACAGATCCTTCCAGGAAATCGGCACACCATCCAGCGCACTCAGTCGCGCGCCACTTTTCGCACGATCAGACGCAGCCTTCGCCTCTGCCAGCGCACGTTCCCGCGTCAGGCGGGCATAGATGCGATCCGTCATGTCATGCGCTTCAATCGCGTCCAGCACGGCCTGTGTCAGATCCACCGGGTCAATCTCACCCATGCCAATCATCCGCCCAAGTTCACTTGCGGTCTTATCCTGCCAGTTCAGTGACATGCCTGCCCTCCCAAAATCATTTTCCCGGACGGTAGCGGCACTGGGGCGCATGGACAATCCCCGCGCAGTCACGATAGTGGGTTTTATGACTTGCGACTCAGATATCCTGATTGCAGGCGGCGGGCTGAACGGCCCCTCGCTTGCGCTTGCCCTGGCCGATGGTGGCCTGAATGTAACTCTTGTGGATGCTGCCCCCGATGGTGCGCGCGAAACCCAGGGGTTTGACGGGCGCTGTTATGCGCTGGCGCTCGCGTCCCAGCGGCTGTTTCAGGCGATTGGCGTCTGGTCCCTGCTTGACGGAAACGCGCAACCCATCCTGAACGTCAAAGTCACCGATGGCCGCGTGGGCGAAGGGCCTGGTCCCTTTGTGATGGGGTTTGATCACGCCGAGATCGAAGAAGGCCCGACCGGCTATATGGTTGAGGATCGTTTTATCTCAGGTGCCCTGCGTGAAGTCGTGGCAAGACACCCGCTGATCACAAAGATTTCCGGGGCAAAAGTTATATCGCAACAGGTTGAAGGTGCCATTGTCACCGTGGGCCTGGATGATGGCACAAACCACACAACCCGCCTGCTTGTCGGTGCGGACGGGCGCGGCAGCGGTGTTGCCGCGCGCGCAGGCATCAAACGCAACGGGCACAGTTATCATCAAACGGCGGTTGTCTGTTCGGTTGCACATGCGAAACCCCACAATGCCACCGCGCATCAGTTCTTCATGCCCGATGGGCCACTGGCCATTCTGCCCCTGCCCGGTGACCATTCGTCCATTGTCTGGAGCACATCAGATGACACAGCCGCCCGCCTTGCCGGGCTGTCTGATGATGACTTCATGGAAGAATTGCGCCCGGTTTTTGGTGATTTCCTGGGCGATATTTCCCTGTCCGGCGTGCGCTTCACCTACCCACTAAGCCTGTCTCTGGCAGAACATTTTGTCAAAGATCGTCTCGCCCTTGTTGGCGATGCCGCCCATGGTGTGCATCCTGTTGCCGGTCAGGGGCTGAACCTGGGTCTGCGCGATGTCGGGGCGCTGGCCGAAGTGGTGATTGAAGCCCGCCGCCGTGGTGAAGATTTCGCCGCCCCCGACGTGCTGGCCCGCTATGAACAATGGCGCCGCTGGGATACCACTGTCATGAGCGCCGGGATGGACGGTGTCGTGCGCCTGTTCTCAAACGATAACCCATTCCTGCGGGCAGCCCGCGGCATGGGTCTGGGTATTGTGAACGCTCTGCCCACTCTGCGCCGCAATTTCATCCGCGAAGCCGCAGGCCTGACCGGAGATCTGCCAAAGCTGATGCAAGGCCGGCAGATCTGATATTCGCGTTCAGTCGATCCGGCGGGCTTCGTCGATCAGCATGACAGGAATGCCATTGCGGATCGGGAAAGCAAGGCGCGCAGCACGAGAGATCAGCTCCTGGCGCTTCGCGTCATATTCCAGAGGCTGCTGAGTCTGCGGGCACATCAGGGCTTCCAGCATACGCGGGGAAAATTCGGCGTGGGATGTCGGGGCTTCGTCATTCATTGGATGACCTCAGTATCAGAGCTGCTGTAGATCGCATATTCAAGCAATGCGGTCAGGGTTCTGCGCCGTTCTGCAAGATTTATCGCCTCAAGCAAAGCCTGTTTTTCCTCAATTGAGAACGGACAGAGCATCGACAGGCTGTTGATCAGCATTTCTTCCTCAGCGCCCTGGATCTGTTCCCAGTCGGTGCTGAGATCACGCAAATCGAAATAGCGCTGCAAAAGTTTCAGGAAACCAGCCCGGTCAAAAGACGGATCTTTTGACATGCTACGACTGTCCCCCTCAAAACCGCGCCAGTTCACCCGGGCTTTTTTATAAGGGCTGAAACCTTCCTCAATCTGTTCAATACGAAAGCGCGACACACCAGACAGGGTGATCATATAGCGATGATCTTCGGTTTCAGTGAAGGATGTCACACGCCCCACACAGCCGATCTGATGCAGGGCTTCGCTGTCGGCTTGCATCGGTTGTACCATCCCGATCAGCCGGTGATCGCTGCGCAAAGTATCGTCAAGCATGGTCAGATACCGCGGCTCAAACACATGCAGCGACAACTTCGCCCGAGGCATAAGGATCGCCTCGGACAAAGGAAACAGCGGAATAACATCAGGCAGGTCGGCGGGAAGTATCATAAAACCACCTTAACCTGTTTATCTGATTACGCAAATATCATTGACGACAGGCGGCGGCGGCCGTTCAGAACCACGGGATCTTCCGGTTTCAGCGCTTCAAAAACGGTGAACAACTGCGCCTTTGCTGCGCCATCATTCCAGTCACAATCGCGACGGAACAGATCCAAAAGCATATCAACCGCGCCTTCAGAATCGCCATTCGCATGCATGGCAACGGCCAGATCCAGCCGGGCCTGGTGGTTGCCTTCATCCGCCTCAAGTGCTGCGCGCAGTTCTGTCAGCGGGCCGGCATCTGCGGCCTGTTTTGCCAGATCAAGCTGTGCAGCGGCGACTTCGATTTCAGAGGCGTCAGAAATCTCAGCAGGCACACCATTCAGCGCGGCTTCGGCCTCATCCAGCTGACCCATCGCCAGATGCGCGCGGATCAGACCGCCCCAGGCACCAGCAAAATTCCCATCCTCTTCCAGAATCGCAGCAAACGTCTGTGCCGCATCTTCTGCAGCCCCTTCGGTCAACATTTCTTCCGCAGCCGCCACAGCATCAGCCAGGCCATTGTCTTCGTCCGGGGCCATCGCAGCCAGTTTGTCTACGAATGCTTTAATCTCAGACGGCGGCAACGCGCCCTGGAATCCATCCACGGGCTTACCTTCAAAGAACGCATATACCGTCGGGACAGACTGAATTTGCAACTGCCCGGCGATGCCCTGGTTCTTATCCACATCCAGTTTCACCATGCGGACTTTGCCACCGGCCTCAGCCACTGCGGCTTCCAGCGCCGGGCCCAGGGTTTTACAGGGGCCACACCAGGGCGCCCAGAAATCCACAATCACCGGCACAGTTTGACTGGCTTCAATCACATCCTGCATAAAGGTGGCTTCTGATCCGTCTTTGATCAGGTCTGCAGGTGCCTCTGACGCGGCGGTTTCATTTCCAAATTCTAACATTCTCTGTCCCCTCTGGGTTTCCTCTTAGATGGCGTGAAAACAGATAGGTTTCAAGCCCCGCGCGTCACCTGATCGGTTAACAGAACCTTTACCCCACGTGCCCGCACACAGCGGAACTGAAAGGAATTTCAGTCCAGATTTGCGCATTCACAGCAGAGGCAGACCCAATGACCAACACGCCAATCCTTTCGATGCCCTATATCGCGCCATCCCAGGCACAAAAACATGTCACCCACAACGAGGCCCTGCGCCTGCTGGATGTTCTGGTTCAGCTGGTGGCTGACAGCCGCAGTGACACCACCCCGCCCCCTGCCCCATCAGAAGGACAGTGTTTTATCGTAGCCACCGGCGCGACTGGCGACTGGGCCGGTCAGAACGAACAAATTGCCCTGCGCGAAAACGGTATCTGGATTTTCATTGCGCCGCAAAGCGGCTGGATCGCCATGGTCACCGATACGATGGAACTGGCAGTTTTTGACGGTGCGGCCTGGGGTCCGGTCAAAGCCAATCTGACATCCGATGCCCTCAATAACCTTGTACATATTGGTGTGAACACCTCTGCGGATGCGACCAACAAGCTTGCGGTTGCCTCTGACGCCACATTGCTCAGCCATGCAGGCGGCGGGCATCAGGTGAAGGTGAATAAGAACAGTTCCGGCGATACAGCCAGCCTGCTGTTTCAGAGCGCCTGGACTGGTCACGCAGAAATGGGCCTGTCTGGTGATACGAACTTCGCCGTTAAAGTCAGCGCTGACGGCGGCACCTGGTTCACGGCTATGGAAACCGATGGCGCAACCGGGCGTGTCAGCTTTCCGTCCGGTGGCGTGCGCCCCATGCTGGCCGCTCCGACCACCTGGTATGTGGACCCGGGCAACGGCAATGACAGCAACAGCGGGTTGTTTTCCGGCACTGGTGCCTTTGCAACCCTGCAACGCGCGGTGGATGAGGTTCTGTCGATTGATGCGGGCGGCCATGCCGTCACCATCCAGCTGGCCGATGACACCTACAACCTGACCAGCCCCGTTGTGATCGACCAGCCCCTGGTCGGTGGCGGTGAGATCATGATCACCGGCAACACGGCCTCGCCGTCTCTGGTTGCGCTGAACAGCAGTGCAGGCGTGCTTGATGTGATCGGTGCGGTTGTGTCCCTGTCCGGCGTTGAAATCAGTACCTCTGCCCCGGCAGAGGTTTGTATCAATGGGGCCGAGAATGCCCAGATCACCCTGTCAGAAGTCGAATTCGGCACAGGCGGCAGTGCCCATATCAGCCTGCAAAATGCAGAATGCGAAGTGGTTGGTGACATTGAAATCACCGGCGATGCGGATCGCCACATTGCCCTGGACCACAAGGCCGTTTTCCGCATGGAAGGCCAGACCCTAACCCTGACCGGCGCGCCTGATTTTTCCACGGCGTTTATTGAGGCAAACAATGGTTCCGTTGCCAGTTTTGATGGCAACAGTTTTTCCGGCACCGCCAGTGGCCCGCGTTATGACATCAGCGTACTGTCTTCGGTCAACACCTATGGTGCCGGGGTTTCCCATCTGCCCGGCGGCAGCGCGGGCAGCACGTCAGACGGTGGCATCTACGCCTAAATCAAAAGCCCCGGCAATGACCGGGGCTTTTTCTTACAGATCAAATGTCGCAAAGACCGGCGCGTGGTCGGATGGTTTTTCCCATCCGCGCACATCACGCAGAACCCGGCTGCTGTGATGGGTGTTCTTAATATCATCCGACGCCCAGATGTGATCCAGACGCCGGCCCTTATCCGCAGCATCCCAGTCCTTCGCACGATAGGACCACCAGCTATACAGTTTGCCTTCGGTGATATCGCCGCGTGTCACATCATGCCAGCCGCCGGAATTGCGCACGTCTTCAAACAACTCGACCTCAACAGGCGTGTGGCTGACAACTTTCAACAGTTTCTTATGATCCCAGACGTCATCTTCGCGCGGGGCAATGTTCAGATCGCCAACCAGAATAGATTTCTCAGGACGGTTTGTGTTGAAGTAGTCACGCATCTCGGCAAAGAAATCGAGCTTCTGACCGAATTTCTCATTCACTTCACGGTCTGCAACATCCCCACCGGCAGGGGCGTAGACATTGTGAACGGTCACACCATTTTCCAGCCGCCCTGCCACGTGACGCGCATGACCAAGCGAGGCAAAGTCCTGCATGCCGGCCTCTTCCATCGGAATTTTGGACAGGATCGCAACGCCGTTGTACCCCTTCTGGCCACTGGCAACCATATGTTCATAGCCAAGCGCCCGGAAGCCATCCATAGGGATCTTATCCACAGGGCTTTTGCATTCCTGCAAACACAGCACATCCGGTGCGTGTTCCTCCATCAGCTTCAGCACAATCGGTTCGCGCAAACGGACAGAGTTAATATTCCAGGTGGCAAGTGTGAAACTCATAGCGGCTCTCTTCTGAATTCATCCGGTGGCTTGCCCCGGCGGGACAGGCAAAACAGTCCGCCGGATACTGCCCTGAACAGCCCGAATTGACCAGAAAAGAAAATATCAAATTCCAGTACGCTGACGCAATTAACGCTTGCGCTCGATGACCGGCGAAGGCACATCGGGCGAAATCTTTCTGACGAAGGCCGGATTCGGATGCTTGTTGTTCTGGGGCGCTTGCCCGGACATCCATACACCAAGGTCCACGACTGGTGGCCGCCGCCCGCGCAGCCCCTGCGCGGCTGAAGCCGTACCTTACCTTTCAATTAAAACTTCCAGCGTCAGGAGACTTCCATGACCAATGCAACTTTGTGCGCCACCACGGCCACTGTTGAACTGACTTTCACAAGCGGTACCAAGGCCGCTTTCCCTTATATCTGGCTGGCCGACAATGACCCGGCAGGCTTTCATCCGCAGACCCAGGAACGCATCACCGACCTAACGGCGATCCCGCTTGATATCACGGTAACAGCGGCTGAGATCACCGATACCAGCCTGGCCCTCACCTGGAGCGATAATCGCCCGGCCAGCACATTCGATCTGTCCTGGCTCGAAGCCCATATCCCCGGACAGCGCGCCGCTGACCCTGCCCGCACAGGTTTTCACCACTGGCGCAAAGATCTGGGCGCAGCAGGTATTCCCCGCGTCAATGCCAATGCGATCCTGACCTCTGACGACGCCCTGACCGACTGGCTGAAGCAAACGCAGATCTATGGCTATTCCATCGTCGAAGGTCTGGCTGACAACACCGAAGCAGGCATGGATGTCGCCCGGCGCATCGGTTTCCTGCGTCAGACCAACTTTGGCGTGACCTTTGAAGTCCAGTCCAAGCCAAACCCAAACAACCTGGCCTATACGCCAATTGCCCTGCCCCTGCACACAGACCTGACCAACCAGGAACTGCCCCCGGGCTTTCAGTTCCTGCACTGCCTTGCAAATGAGGCCCAGGGCGGCGGTTCTTTGTTCTGTGACGGCTACGCCATAGCAGAAGATCTGCGCCAGAACGATCCGGAAGCTTTCGAATTGCTTTCAACCGTTTCCGTGCCCTTCCGTTTTCACGACGAAGACACCGACATCCGCAACCGCAAACGGGTGATCAACCTGGATGAAGACGGGCAGGTGATTGAAGTCTGCTTCAACGCCCACCTGGCCGATATCTTTGATCTGGAACCCGTCCTGATGACGCGTTTCTATCGCGCTTATCGCCGTTTCATGCAGATGACCCGGTCTGACGACTATCTGGTCACGCTGAAACTGAAAGGCGGGGAAATGGTGGTTTTTGACAACCGCCGCGTGATGCACGGGCGCAACGCCTTTGATCCGCAGACCGGCTTCCGCCATCTGCACGGCTGCTATGTCGACCGCGGCGAATTTGAAAGCCGGCTCCGCGTCCTGGCCCGCCCTGCCAAAACACAGGCCGCTGCCTGATCTGAACAACAAAAGGCCGGGATTATCCCCCGGCCTTTTCCATTCCCTGTTTGCCACGCCCTGAACACTGTGTCAGGCTGGTCACATGAATTTATTACGTACGAACCGCAATTACCGCCTTCTCTTTTCCGCCTCTTCAATCAGCAATCTCGGTGACGGTATCGCCGCCATGGCATTTCCCTGGCTTGCAACGCTTCTGTCCCGTGACCCGATGGCGATTGCCATGGTCGCAATGGCATCACGTCTGCCCTGGCTGTTCTTTTCCTTGCCTGTCGGGGTTCTGACAGATCGTCTTGATCGCCGCCTGTTGATGGTGCAGGCAGATATCTTCCGGGTGATCCTGACCCTTGGCGTCATTGCCCTGATCTTTTCCGCCGGCCCCCTGCCGGCTGCCAACAGCGCACATCTGATCTGGCTGTTGGCGGGTGCGGCTTTCCTGATCGGCACCGCCGAAGTCTTTCGTGACAATGCTGCGCAAACCATGCTGCCCTCTGTCGTGCATAAGGACCAGCTGGAAACCGCAAATGGCCAGATGTGGAGCGCCGAGCAAATCGCCGGTTCTTTCGTCGGCCCGCCCCTTGCCGGTTTCCTGATCGCTTACTGGGTGCCCCTGCCCTTTGGCATCAATGCGCTGGCCTTTGCCCTGTCTGCCTGGGCGCTTTGGTGTATCTCCATCACCCGTGTCGCGCCGCCTGTACGACGCAAATTTATGACTGAGATGATGGAAGGCCTGCGCTGGATGTGGGGGCATAAGATCATTCTGCGCTTTGCCCTGATGCTGGGGCTGCTCAACGCTTTTGCCACTATGACGATTACAGTCTTTGTGCTGTTTTCCCAGGAAATCCTGCATCTGAACGCAACACAACACGGGCTTTTGATGATCGCAGGGGCATTTGGCGGTGTGGCCGGCGGGTTGCTTTGCCCGAAAATCATCAACCGCCTCGGCACGCAGCGCAGCATTCACCTGGCATTGGCTTTATTCCCACTGCCTGCGCTGATCATTTTTTTCACAGCATCCCCCCTGATCGCAGCAATCGCACTGTTTGCAGAAATGTTCGTCGCAATTTTATGGAACGTCGTAACGGTTTCTTATCGGCAGCGTTTTATACCCGACGCATTGCTGGGCCGTGTGAATGCGATCTATCGTTTCTTCGGCTGGGGCATGATGCCGCTCGGCGCCCTCGCCGCAGGTCTTGTGGTTGAACTGGCAGAACCTGACCTGGGCAGGGAATTCGCCTTGCGTCTGTCGTGGTGCATTGCAGCCCTGGGCTATGCAATGATGCTTGTGTATGGTCTGTTCCGACTAAAAATATAAAAACAGATATGTAACTTCAAGACAGGTTGCGTCCACCGTCGGGCCACCGATAAAACGCACATCAGGAACTTATAAACACAGCCCGAACACAAAAAATCCGATGCAAGCAGCAGCAGCGAATTCGTAGGTCACACTTATTAACACAACACTCGCAACCGTACCTGACAAGATCTTAGTGCCATGTCTGAACCAGTAAAAACAGGGAAAAGCCGTCGTTGGCAGTGCATTTGGCCTGGCACTTCTTCAGGCCCTTACCAAAAACGTAAAGTTTGACGCCGAAATCACTTTAATTTTCCGACTCGCCTATTGGGTGATGAGCGTGGGAATCACTGTTTTCATGTGGTGGCTATTTATTTTTGTCCTGGCGCACACCTTCTGGAAGAAATGGCCTGACCGCGCCTTCCCGACAATTATTATCTCCATAACAACGGTCTTCTGCATTGTCTGGATCGCTGTCGGTTCGCTGATCCTCACAGGGGTCGTGCCCGATTACTCGGTTGTGACACTCTGGGATTTCATCCGAAGCGGCATCCTCGCCCTTGTCTTTGAATTCCTCCTTGTGGCGCTGGTCTGGCCGATTTACCTGAACAACCGCAAAGCCGGGAAAGATCCGACTTCCCCGCCCCCGGACCATACCCCGATTCCCGAACTGAAACCGGCTGAAAACTATACTGTTCAGATTGGGGATATCACCGTTGATACCCGCAGCCTTCTGACCATTCAGGCGCAGCAACATTACGTTCAGCTGAGTTGCATCAACCGCAACGGCATGACCCGCCTGAGCATCAGCAAAGCCATTGCCCAGCTGGATGGCGTCGATGGCATTCAGGTGCACAGATCCTGGTGGGTCGCCCGTCAGGCTGCAAAGCAGTTGAAACGCGAAGATGGCAAACAGGTTCTGGAACTGAATACAGGCGAATTAATCCCCGTTTCGCGCGGGCGCAGCGGTGCGCGACTGGATGAACAGCATTCCACATGAGCCCCAGACAAAAAAAGACCCGGCATAAAGCCGGGCCAGTCCATAAGGGAGAGAAGTACCATAACCCGGGCACCACGGGGTTTCGTCAACTGACCAGGCGGTAACCACCGGATTCAGTCACCAGCAGACGCGCGTTAGAGGGATCAGGTTCGATCTTCTGACGCAGGCGGTAGATATGGGTTTCCAGTGTGTGGGTGGTCACACCGGCATTATAGCCCCAGACTTCATGCAGCAGCACATCGCGCGCCACCACACCATCGGCAGACCGATACAGAAACTTCAGGATGTTGGTTTCTTTTTCCGTCAGGCGGATCTTGCGATCATCTTCCGTCACCAGCATCTTGGTCGCAGGTTTGAACGTATATGGCCCAAGCTGGAACACAGCATCTTCAGACTGTTCATGCTGACGCAGCTGCGCCCGCACACGGGCCAGAAGCACCGGGAATTTGAACGGTTTGGTGACGTAATCATTCGCACCAGCATCCAGGCCCAGGATGGTATCGGCATCTGAATCATGGCCGGTCAGCATCAGGATCGGGCATTTCACACCCTGTTTGCGCATCAGACGGCAAAGTTCCCGACCGTCTGTATCCGGCAAACCCACGTCCAGAATAACCAGGTCGTAAATCGCTTCCCGCGCCTTTTCCATGGCACCCGCGCCGTCGCCCGCTTCGAACACGTCGAAATCTTCGGTCATCACAAGTTGTTCTGCCAGGACCTCGCGCAGGTCCTCGTCATCGTCAACAAGCAGGATTTTCTTCAGGTTGCTCATGTTACTATCCTTGTTCAAACCGTCTTAGTGCTGCGTTGACTGTTAATTGAGTATGGCACAGTTATTTCACAAGAGGTCGAAACATTTTCTCACGCCCTCGTGTTTGACATACGATTTATGTTTCAATTTCCCTGGGAATTTCTTTATGTCTCAGGCAGACCTGTAACAATATAACGCGATGGCAAGCCGATGAACGCGCTCTTTCCGACCACAACTGAACGACTCGCGCGGGCGCGCGCGGATCTGCGCATGGGTGTTGCCATTGTCGTGACCGATGGCGATCAAAGCCTGTTGGCGATTGGGGCAGAGAACGTCAGCGCCGATCGGCTGGCTGAAATGCGCACTCTCGGGGACGTCAGCCTGACCCTGACAGCGCGCCGCGCCGAAACCCTGAAAATCCACGCCTATGACGGTGACATTGCCCGCCTGCGCCTGCCATCAGATGCCGGTGTCGCCTGGATCCGGGCCACCGCTGATCCCGCAGATGATCTGTTGCATCCTATGAAGGGCCCCTGGAGCGAACTTCGCGGCGGCGACTGTCAGCTTGCCCGTGCATCTGTGCAGCTGGCGAAATCCGCGCAGATCCTGCCTGCCATGCTCTGTGTGCCAATTGAGGACGGGCGTGGTTTTGCCTCTGCCCATGATCTGACGGTACTGGACGGGGCAGCAACTGAACTGCTGTTGAAGAACGGTCACATCCTGACCCAGGTCGTGCACGCCCGTCTGCCTATGACCGTATCCGAGGCCGGTCGTCTGCATATTTTCCGCACCGATGATGGATCCAGCGAACATTACGCGGTTGAAATCGGATCACCTGATCGCGATCAGCCCGTCCTGACACGTCTGCATTCTGCCTGCTTTACCGGCGATGTGATTGGCTCGCTGAAATGCGATTGCGGCCCGCAGCTGAACGCAGCCCTCGCCGCGATGGGTAAAAACGGCGCTGGCATTCTGCTGTATCTGAACCAGGAAGGCCGCGGCATTGGTCTTGCGAATAAGATGCGCGCCTATTCCCTGCAGGATCAGGGATTTGACACAGTCGAAGCCAACCACCGCCTGGGTTTTGAAGATGATGAACGTGACTTCCGCACCGGCGCTGAGATCCTGAAAAAGCTGGGCTTCAAATCCGTTGAACTGATGACCAACAACCCCAATAAAGTCGCGAAAATGGAAGATATGGGAATCCGCGTGGCGGAACGTGTGCCTCTGAAAGTTGGGGAAACAGAACAAAACCGCGCCTATCTTGCGACCAAAGCAAAGAAATCAGGGCATCTTCTGTGACCCCAGGTGATCTGATCCTCACCCCGCGCGGCGTGCGCTTCATGGGGCGTTACTTCCCCTGCAGCATCGGCAAAGGTGGCATTTCCGCAGAGAAACGCGAAGGCGACGGGGCCACCCCCACCGGCAGCCATGAAATTATCGGCGGCTTCTACCGCCCGGATCGCATCAACACACCCCGCACGGCCCTGCCCATGATGCCCCTGCGGCTGAATGATCTCTGGTCGGATGACGTGAAAGACACGGATTACAACCACCTGGTTAACGCGCATGATTACAGCTTCAGCCATGAAAAGCTGCGTCGCGCCGATCCGCTTTATGATCTGGTGCTGATTACATCCTGGAACTGGCCACTGGCAATGCCCGGCAAAGGATCAGCGATTTTTATCCATGAGTGGCGCAGGCCCGGTTACGGCACGGAAGGCTGTGTCGCCTTCAGCCGCACGAACCTACATTATATCGTGGAAAACCTGCGCCCCGGTGCCCGTTTAATCGTGCCCAATCAGCCGTAATCCCGCGCCCCGAAAATTGCAGATCCCACGCGTACATGTGTCGCCCCCTGGGCAATCGCGCGTTCAAAATCACCACTCATCCCCATAGAAAGCCCTTCCACGCCGTTGCGTTCGGCAATCTTACGCAGCAGGGCGAAATGCAGGGACGCTTCTTCATTTGCAGGCGGGATCGACATCAGGCCAACAATGGGAAGATCCAGCGCACGGCATTCCTGAATAAACGTATCCGCATCCGATGGCAGAATACCCGCTTTTTGCGGTTCTTCCCCAGTATTCACCTGGATAAACAGCTCGGGACAGTTGCCCAGCTCCTGTACCAGTCGCGCCAGAGTATTGGCAAGTTTCGGGCGATCCAGCGAATGGATCGCATCAAACAGCTCCATCGCCTGCCGCGCTTTGTTGGTTTGCAGCGGCCCAAGCAGATGAACTTTAACGTCAGGGAATTCTTCACGAAACCCCGGCCATTTCCCGGCAGCTTCCTGCACTTTATTTTCACCAAACAGACGATGGCCTTCGCGCAAAACAGCTTCAACCCGTTCGTCAGGCTGCACTTTAGAAACCGCGATCAGCTTTGTGCTGCCCACAGCACGGCCAACCCGGTTTTCTTCTTTTTCAATTTTCGCGGTAATTTCTGAAAGTGACATGCGCAGCCCCGTTGTTTCCGGGCTGATCTAACATCGCTTTATAACAAAAGAAAAGGGCCGGTTGAAACCAGCCCTTCCCTTATAAGAAATGTTCTTCTGAATTAGAAGGACATCGCCAGGCCGAGAGACCAAGTGGAGTTGCCACCGTCTGTGTCGCCGTAGCCGAACTGAACTTCAGCACCGCCCAGATCGTAGTTTACAGCCAAGCCGTAACCTTCAGCGTCGTTAGCTGCAACAGTACCATCGTAAGAACCATAGTTTGCAGAAACAGTCAGAGCGCCAGAGGTGTAAGCCAGACCCAAAGCAGTGTGTGAGTCTTTAGCAGTACCGCCAGCAACAGCACCATCCAGATCAGAATAGTTCAAGATAGCACGCAGGCCGTTTGCGAAAGTGGTGTCAACAGACAGACCAGCGATTGTGTTGGCGCCGTTGTCTTGCACAGCCAGACCCAGACCCAGATCCAGACCGCCCAGAGCAGCGTTGTAACGCAGCCCCAGACCGAAGGAGTCATCGTTACCTGGCAGACCACCGGATTCATCCAACTGTGCGGACAGAGCTACGCCGAAATCACCAAAAGTGTTGTCGTAACGCAGAACCTGACCGTCACGGCCGGAACCTGCAGCGTCAGCGAATGCGTGATCGTTGTAACCACCGTGTGCAGTGTGATCATCAGCGATTGCACCACCAACAGCAACATCAGCCATTGCCCAGTCATACGCGCCGTCTGTGTCGCCCATAGTTACAGTACCGAAGCCGCCGGAGATGAATACAGCAGCAGGGCTTGCATCAGCAGAAATACCGCTGGAAACTTCGTCGAGGTCGATGGTTGCGCCGAATGTCAGGCCACCGTCTGTTTCGCCGGACAGGGTGAAACGTACATCCATGTCATGGTGAAATTGTACATCGTTAACGCCATCGTCAACCAGACCAATTTCAGCCCAACCGGACAGAGCTACGTCAGCAGAAGCAACGCCAGCGGTTGCTACGAGTGCGGTAGTCGCGAGAAGAATTTTGTTCATTTTGTTTCCCTCATGGAATTCAAAGGTGCATCCCAATTCAGGAGAATCTGAACCGGGTATGCTGTTGTTTCCCCATTTTTCCCCTCCGGTTCAAGAAAAGCGGACCGCGAACCTGCAAACACCCGCATAATGGTGCAGCTTTGCCACACCTCTGTCACAGCCCCGACACAAACTTCGGGCGAAGAATTGCGCATAGGCACATGTACACACGTTATAAGAAGTGAAAATCCTTGCCCGTATGAAAGAGCGCCTGTAACAGGTACAGGCAGGAAACTTTGAGGCGAAACAATGAAAACCGGCAAAACCTTTGCACAGATCAGCAGCATCGCTGCCATCCTTGTTCTGACAGCTTGCGGAAATTCAACCGGAGGCAAAGTACCGGAAGCTCGTCCGGGTGACAGCCGGAACTCTCAGCCAATTGACATCCAGGCCCGCCAGCAAATTGCCGGACAGCGCGAATCCATTTGGGACATCTTTGACAACCAATCCGATTCCAACACCACGCTTGAGGTCAACAAATATATCTGGCGCGCCAGCCTTGAAACGCTGAACTTCCTGCCGATTCAGACCGCTGATCCGTTTTCTGGCGTGATCTCTACCGGTTATGGCACCCCGCCCGGCGGTGGTCGCAGTTACCGCGCCACTATGTACATAACTGATCCGGCCCTGGACGCGCGTTCTCTGAACCTGTCTCTGCAAACCTCCGGCGGTCGCGCCGTTGATGCAGACACCCGCCGCGCTGTGGAAGATGCGATTCTCACACGTGCCCGCCAGCTGCGCATTGCCGAAGGCAAACTGTAAGCCATTATAACGTCCGCTCTGGACCACCGCCCAATCACCGATTATGACCACGCCGGGCCCACTCGCCCGGCGTTTTCACGTAAAGGACCACCTGACATGTCCCGCTACACTGCATCTGAACTGGAACCCAAATGGCAGAAGGCCTGGGAAGAGGCCGGTGTTTTCACCGCCACCCGTGATGATTCCAAAGAAAAATACTACGTGCTGGAGATGTTCCCATATCCATCCGGCAAGCTGCATATGGGTCATGTGCGCAACTACACCATGGGCGACGTGATTTCGCGTTATAAGATGTCCTGCGGCTTTTCCGTTCTGCACCCGATGGGGTTTGATGCCTTTGGTATGCCGGCGGAAAACGCGGCGATGGCCATTGGCGGGCATCCGAAAACCTGGACCTATGAAAACATCGACACAATGGTCGAACAGATGAAACCACTGGGTCTGTCTCTGGACTGGTCCCGCATGTTCGCCACCTGTGACGTTGAATATTACGGTCAACAGCAGGCGCTGTTCCTGGATTTCCTTGAAAAAGGTCTGGTCTATCGTAAGAACGCCATCGTGAACTGGGATCCGGTCGATATGACGGTTCTGGCGAATGAACAGGTAGAAAACGGTTGTGGCTGGCGTTCCGGCGCGCCCGTTGAACGTCGTGAGCTGACCCAATGGTTCTTCAAGATCTCTGATTATTCGGATGAATTGCTGACCGCTCTGGATGATCTGGAAAACTGGCCTGCGAAAGTACGCCTGATGCAGGAAAACTGGATCGGTAAATCACGCGGTCTGCAATTCAGCTTTGAACGTGTGGATGGCGAAGAACCCATCACCGTATACACCACCCGCCCCGACACGCTGAACGGCGCAAGCTTTGTTGGTATCTCCCCGGATCACCCGATTTCCAAGGAACTTGAGGCTGATAATCCCGAAGTCGCTGCGATTCTTGCGGAAATGCGCAAGGGCGGCACCACGGAAGAAGCCATCGAGACCGCTGAAAAGCTGGGCTATGACACTGGCATCAAGGCGAAACACCCGCTGACAGGTGCTGAACTGCCCGTCTGGATCGCGAATTTCATCCTAATGGATTATGGCACAGGCGCGATTTTTGCCTGCCCGGCCCATGATCAACGCGACCTTGATTTCTGCCGCAAGTACGACCTGCCGGTGATCGACACATTCTATGCGCTTGATAATGAAACCCCGGTTGAAAACGAAGCCTTCGTTCCGATGAAGTCCGAAAAAGTGAAATGGGTTAACCATTTTGCCGGCCTTGATGAGGCAACCGGTGAAGACGCCATCAACGTGACCATTGATCTGGCTGAAAAAGACGGCTGGGGTGAAGGTGTGACCAAATTCCGCCTGCGTGACTGGGGCCTGTCCCGTCAGCGTTACTGGGGTTGCCCGATTCCTGTTGTGCATTGCGACAGCTGTGGCGTGGTGCCTGAGAAGAAAGAAAACCTGCCGATTGAACTGCCGTTTGACGTCAGCTTTGATCAGCCGGGCAATCCGCTGGATCGTCACCCGACCTGGCGCGACTGTGCCTGCCCATCCTGTGGCGCACCTGCGAAACGCGAAACTGATACGATGGATACGTTCGTTGATTCATCCTGGTATTTCGCCCGTTTCACCGCGCCAAATGCCGACACCCCAACCGATATGGCTGAGGCTGAATACTGGATGAACGTCGACCAGTATATTGGCGGCATTGAACATGCGATTCTGCACCTGCTTTATTCCCGCTTCTTTGCGCGCGCGATGCAGATCTGCGGCCACCTGCCGGAAAAAGCGTCTGAACCGTTTGATGCGCTGTTCACCCAGGGCATGGTGACTCATGAGATTTATGAGAACACCACACGTAAAACCCCGGAAGGGCGCACGCTGTATCACTACCCGGATGAAGTTGAAAAACGCGATGGCGGTGCCTTTGTTAAGGAAACCGGCGAAGAGCTGAAGGTGACCCCTTCTGCCAAAATGTCGAAATCCAAGAACAACGTGGTCGACCCGATTGAGATCATCAATTCTTATGGTGCTGATACCGCGCGTTGGTTTGTTCTGTCTGATTCCCCGCCCGAACGTGACGTGGAATGGACTGCCTCTGGTGCGGAAGCGGCTGCGAAACACCTGAACCGCGTGTGGAACCTCTGTGATCGCATTGGCGAGATGGACAAAGATGCAACGGGCCAGGGCGATGAAGGTCTGCTGCGTGAGACCCACAAGGCGATCCGCGATGTAACCCTGGGCGTTGAAAGCTTTGGCTTTAACGCCGCGATTGCAAAGCTTTACGGTTTCACCAACACCATCCAGAAATCCAAAGCCAGCTACAAAGCACAGCGTGAAGCCATCATGACCCTTGCACAGCTGATGGCCCCAATGACCCCGCATCTTGCGGAAGATATCTGGGCACATCAGGGCGGCGAAGGTCTGGTGATCCATGCGCCATGGCCGAAAGCCGACGAATCTCTGCTGGTGGAATCTGCCGTCACCATGCCGATCCAGATCAACGGCAAACGCCGTGCGGAAATCAGCGTGCCTGTGGATATGACAAAAGAAGAGATTGAAAAACTTGCGCTGGCCCATGATGCTGTGGTCAAGGCGCTCGACGGTGGTGCGCCAAAGAAACTGATCGTGGTTCCGGGACGCATTATCAATGTGGTTGTTTAAACGCCTCACCTTTACTCTCATGCTCACAGCCCTCACGGGCTGTGGCTTCACCCCTGCGCTTGCGCCAGGGGACAGCGGATCTGCCCTGCCGGGACGAATCGAAGTGATGGCACCGGATGATCGCAACAGTTTTGACATCACCCGCCGCCTGGAAGAACGCCTGGGCCAGCCCCGTGATGTGAACTGGGATCTGAACTATACGCTGACCACAGATGAAGAAGGCGTTGGGATCACCCCGGAACAGGTGACCACCCGCTTTAACATTCATGGGCAGGTGCATTTCACTGTAACCCTCAGCGGCACCGATCAGCAGGTGTTCAGCGGCCAGGTCCGGAACTCCACCAGCTATGCCGCCACCGGCAACACGGTTTCCACCCTGACCGCAGAGCGTGACGCCCGCCAGCGCCTGATGTTTATCCTGGCAGATCAGCTTTATACGCAACTGCTGCTGAACAGCGATCAGATCGTGCAATGAAACTGTCAGCGCGCGAAGCAACACGCTATTTCGCACAGCCGGATCCCGGTAAAACCGGCCTTTTGATCTACGGGCAAGACGCCATGCGCGTTGCCCTGAAACGTCAGCAGGTGATTGCCGCGCTTGTCGGACCAAAGGGCGAAGAAGAAATGCGCCTGACCCGGATCAACGGGGCAGAGTTGCGCAAGGATCCCGCACAGCTAAGCGACGCCGTGAAAGCCGTGGGGTTTTTCCCGGGCGCCCGTGTTGTCTTTGTCGAAGAAGCAACCGAATTCGCTTTCCCCGCACTTCAGACAACCCTGGACGACTGGCAGCCGGGCGATGCGCAGGTTGTCGTGACCGCCAAAGCCCTGAAAGCTACATCCAAGATCCGCAAACTGTTTGAAGGCCACAATAATTGCTTCGCTGTTGGTATCTACGATGATCCCCCGGGGCGCGATGAAATCGAAGATATGCTGAAGAAAGCGGGCCTGACGGATGTGCCGCAAGATGCGTTTGGCGTGATCGAAGATCTGTCACGCAGCCTTGATCCCGGTGATTTTGGCCAGGTGATTGAAAAGCTTGGCCTTTATAAGTTCCGGGATAACTCCCCGGTCACAGCCGAGGATATCGACGCCGTCGCCCCAACCTCTACCGAGGCGGCGCTTGATGATATGTTGAACATCGTCGCCGAGGCCCGCACCGCTGAAATCGGCCCGCTGATGGCGCGCCTGCGCAGCCAGGGCGTGCTGCCGGTGACGCTTTGCATTGGCACTATGCGCCACTTTCGCACGCTGCATGCGGCCGCCTCTGACCCGGGCGGGCCGTCTCAGGGCATTTCCCGGCTGCGCCCCCCGGTCTTCGGCCCGCGCCGCGACCGTATGACCAGGCAGGCCAACACCTGGGGCCTGCGCCGCCTTGAACAGGCCTTGCAGATGCTGACAGAAACCGATCTACAACTGCGTTCGGCATCCACCGCACCCGCCAATGCCGCGATGGAACGCACGCTTATCCGCCTTTCTATGCTTGCCAGACGATAGGAGCCCCACATGTATGAAGTCATCGGCGCAATCCGGTCCCGCACCCGTCGGGTTCTCTGGATGCTGGAAGAAATCAGCGCATCTTACACCCGCAACCCGGCACCTGCCCGTTCAGACGCCGCACGCGCGGTGAACCCAACCGGCAAAATCCCCGCATTGATCGTTGATGGCGTGGCCCTGACCGATTCTACCGCGATCGTGCAATTCCTTGCAGATCGCCACGGGCAACTGACCTTTGAAACCGGTACGATTGAGCGGGCGCAACAGGATGGTTTTACCCAGCTTGTGCTGGATGAATTTGATTCTGTCCTCTGGATGGCCGGGCGGCATGAACATTACCTGCCGGAAGAAGAACGCATCGCGGGCGTGCGTGACACCTGCGCAAAAGAACTGGCACGCAATATGGCAGCACTTGCCCCGCGTCTGGAAGGGCGTGAATTCCTGATGGGGGATGTCATAACCGTGCCGGATCTGATCCTGACCCATTGTCTGGATTGGGCCCGCAGTGCCGGGTTTGAGATCACTGAGCCCGTGCTGGAAGACTATCGTAAACGCCTGCGCAACCGTGATGCTTATCGCCGTACGCTGGCAATGAAAGAGTGATGCCAGGCCGGGATGCAGGGTAACCCGCGGATTACCTTGCGCCTTATTTATAAGGTTAAAAATGCATTAAACAGAGCCTGTCTGGCGGGTTTGGCTCTGTTTCAGAGTTAATGTTTTCTTCACTGTTGCGAAATCCAGGCCGCCGCTGCACGCCCGGCATGACGCCCGGTGGCAAGACAGGCGGTGATCAGATAGCCGCCGGTCGGGGCCTCCCAATCCAGCATTTCCCCGGCGCAGAAAACCCCAGGCCGGTCTTGCAGCATCAGGCCCCTATCAAGCGTATTAAACCGCAAACCACCTGCCACAGAAATCGCCTCATCCAGCGGGCGTGGGCCATCGTGAAGCAATGGCATATATTTGATCTGCACGGCGGTGAATTCAGAACCAACCTCGCGCAGCAGCGCAATCTTCACCGGGCTTAAACCTGCCTTGCGCAGGTGATTGGTCATGCTGTTTTTGCCCCGGGGTTTGTCCAGGCGCGCCTGCAGTTTCGCAACATCCAGATCCGGCATCAGATCCAGAAACAATTCCGCGCCTTCGCGCATGTCCCGGGACACTGCATAAATTGCACTGCCTTCCAGCCCACGGGCAGAAATCACAAATTCGCCCTTTACCTGCTGCGTCCCGGCTTTCAGAACAACCGGTTTCACAGGCCTGCCAAAATG
The DNA here is from genome assembly GCF_003031585.1 of Thalassobius sp. I31.1. Taxonomy (GTDB): domain Bacteria; phylum Pseudomonadota; class Alphaproteobacteria; order Rhodobacterales; family Rhodobacteraceae; genus Halocynthiibacter. The sequence goes on along the minus strand of NZ_PWAA01000064.1, from coordinate 44,689 downwards.
TTTCGCCATGTGACCCGACCAGGCTTTTTCAAATCCCATGTTCGCAGGTTTAAACGGTGCAACATCAGCGCCCATATTCTGCGTCCAGGCCCCATCCGACCCCAGCCGCGCCCAGCTGGCGCCGCCACAGGCAAGAACGGTTGCGTCCGGTGTCAGGATGTCTTCTCCACCCGCGCTGACGACCGAAACACCGCCTGGAGTGAAACCGTTCCAGCGGGTGCGAGTGCGCAGGGTCACGCCCAGCGTATCAAGTCGTGCCAGCCAGTTGCGCAGCAAGGGGGATGCCTTCATCACCTTCGGGAAAACACGACCTGACGTGCCGGTAAACACCTCCTGCCCCAGATCCGGCGCCCATGTTTTCACGGCCTCAGGCCCGAAGTCGCGCAGAATGTCTTGCAACAGATCCGGCGCATCGGGGAAAGCATTCAGAAACGCCTGCATCGGTTCATCTTTGGTCAGGTTCAGTCCGCTTTTCCCGGCCATCAGGAATTTGCGCGCGGGGCTGGGTTTTGCCTCGATCACCGTCACGGACACACCCGCCCGCGCCAGTTCTTCCGCCGCCATCAGCCCGGCCGGGCCGGCACCGATGACAAGCGCCGTCTTCATGCGGAAGCGATGGGCAGGCCGCCCTTAATTTCCACCACACGGTGCGGATATGGAATTTCAATGCCTGCGTCTTTCAACGCGTTCCAGACGATAAACATCACATCAGAGGTGTATTTGTTTTCGCCGTCATCAAAGCCGTTGACCCAGAATTCCACCGCGAAATCAACGCCACTGTCACCGAACCCGCGCAGCTCACAATCCGGCGGATAAGGGGCATCCAGCACGCCTTCGTGTTTTGCCACCGCAGCCTCGATAATATCCGGCACTTTGTTAATATCGGTGTCGTAGCTGACGGAAAATTCGACTTCATAGCGGTTGGAAGACCCCTGATCGGAATAATTCACCACGCGGGTTGTGATGAAGTCTTCGTTCGGCACCACAATCCAGCGACCATCAAAGGTTTCCAGGAAAATCGCACGGGCGGTCATTTTTACAATGGTCCCGGATTCGCCGCCATCCAGTTCTACATAGTCCCCCACAGTCGCCTGACCTTCCAGCAGTAGAATCACGCCGGAAATGAAGTTCGACGCAATCTTTTGCAGACCAAAACCAAGGCCCACACCAATGGCACCCCCCAACACTGCAAGGGCAGACAGGTTGATCCCCATGATGTTCAGAAGCAGCAGGAAGGCGAGGCCAAAGATGAAGATCTCTGACGCTTTCACCGCCAGCTGACGGGTGGCGGGGCGCAGTTCTTCCTGTTTCTGGATGTAAGTTGTGCTCTGGTCATTGGACCAGCGGCCCAGCCAGAACAGCAGCGCCCCGGCAATCACACCGCGCACCAGCGACATGACAGAAAAGCTGATATTGCCAAGCTGAATGATCGTGTTTGACAGGAAATCAATGGCAGGGTTCAGCAGGCCAAGCGTGTGCAGGGCCATGGCGGGCAAAAGCACATATCTGCCCAGCATCTTCAGGAAAGAATCCTTCACGATGTCCCGCACAAATGCCCGCACTGCGAGGAACAGGAAAACCCGTTTCCCAAAAGCAATCACCGCGCCGGACCCGAACAGGGAACGCGTCACACCTTCGCCGGCACCCGTGAACGCGTAGGCCAGAAGCGGCAACATCAGGGGCAGATAAATCAGCGCATAACGGCGCAGACGTGCGACGATGTGTGTCTGTTCTTCGGGCGGCGTGACGAGGCGGACAATAACAGGCGTTGCCTTCCGCGTGACATACACAGCCAGACCAAAGGCCAGAACCAACAGTGCAAACTGTGTCCAGGCCGCAGGGGACAATAGCCAGTCGCTGGCAATATCCCAGACCCAGAGCGCATATTCCTGCGCGGTCTCTACAATCCCGCCCTGGTTTTCAGCTGTTTCAATACTCACAATACTCTCCGGTCCTGGCACTCAGAATTTATGTGTGCATACAGTTTTTCGGTGAAATCTCAAGCTGAACGATACGTTAACGCAGCATGTCCTTGATCGCCGCAACATGTGAAGCATCCGCATGACAGGGAATACCCGCCAGGGTGCGCGCCTCTGCCAGCAGATCTTCCGGCGCAATAATGCGATCAATCAGACCAAAGTTCAGGGCCTCATCTGCCTCAATCTTCTGGCCGCTCATCAGGATCAGTTTTGCACGCGCCGGGCCAACCAGGGCTTTCAGCCGTCCGGGATCTGAAGGTTGCGGCAGAAAACCCAGCTTCATCACCGGATAGAAAAACTTTGCCCCGGGCACCGCGATGCGCAGATCACAGGCCAGAGCCATGCCCATGGCCCCGCCCGCAAGCGTGCCATTCAGGGCCGCAATCGTCAGACAGGGCGCGGCAGCCACAGCAGCGGAAAGGCGTTCCCACAGGGGCGACGTCGCAAGCCCTGCGCGGGCCTCATCCAGATCGGCCCCGGCGGAAAAGACTTTGCCTTCGCCTGTCAGGATAGTTGAATTTACCCCTGAAACAGAGACTGTTTCAAAGGTCTCGCACAGGGTTTCCAGCATCGCGGCTGTCAGGGAATTCGCCTTATCTGGCCGGTTGATGGTGACGGTGCAAAGCGCACCGTCATTCTTTACATCAATCATTCAATCAGCCCTGCTGCCCGACGGATGCCTTCATCACGCAGGGAAACTTCCGCCCCCCACCAGTCGCGCGCATCATCAGAACACATCCACAGCAAAACCTTCGCAGGCCAGTCTGCCGGAACATGGTCTTCCCATTCCAGCTGACTGACCGCATTGATGCCGGACACTTTAATGTCTTTCTGCATCTGCGTCGCCACAGTGCCCGGTGACAGCCCCATGATCCGCACACCCTTACCGCCGCTTTCCAGATGTGCCGCACGTGTCAGCATGGCGGTGCCGGCTTTTGACGTGCAATAAGCGCTCCAGCCTTCCAGGGCATTGTGGGCCGCACCGGAACTGATGGTGATCACGGTGCCACGGCCCCGGCTTTCCATCCCCGGAACAACCGCGCGCATACCGTAATAAACGCCCTTGGTGTTGATATCGATCGCTTTGCCCCAGGCTTCGGGATCAGAGGTGTTCAGCATCCCGATGGGATCAATCACACCTGCGTTGTTGATCAGAATATCAATCGGGCCAAAATGACGTTCGGCATGGGTGATCGCATTGACCATGTCAGGCCAGGACGACACATCCCCGGTCAGCGCCAGGGCGTTTTCGCCAATATCCGCCGCGATTGCATTCACGGCATCGCCGGAACGGGCAAACAACACAACCTTCGCCCCCTGATCGGCAAACAAACGCGCCGCAGCTTCGCCGATCCCCCGGCTTGCCCCTGTGATAAATACGGTCTTCCCGGAAACTGTGGTCATTTCCTGCCTCCTTTTCAGCTTTACCGATATGTTAGAGCGGCTTTCCGCCCGGCAAAAGCGATTTTCCGCGCAGAATGTCGCAGGATCTTGAAAGAAATGCCCTGAACCCACAAATTCTTCACATGACGCAGAAACAACCCGGAATTTTCCCTCCCCTTCACACTCCGGCTTTGACTGTTTCTGCGATAAGTTGTGCCCCGGCATAATTCCGTCAGCCCCCCGTGGTAAGGTTTCCCCTCCTTGACCCGGTGGGGGGCTGCACGATAACTAGCTTCCAAATCCATCTGAAAGGCTTCATAATGAACCGCATTCTGACATTCAGCACGCTTGCTGCAACTTCATCCATTCTGATGACCACAACCGCCCTTGCAGATATCACTGCATCTGAGGTCTGGCAGGCCTGGCAGGAAGATGCCGCCGCTATGGGCATGAGTCTGAATGGCGAATCCACCACAGAAATCGCATCCGGCCTTGAAATTTCTGCGATGGAATATGTCGCAACCATCCCGCAGGTCGGTGAAATGGACGCGCCTCTGGAAATCCGCGCAGATCTGGGCAGCATGACTCTGACAGACAATGGCGACGGCACTGTTGGCCTGACCATCCCCGACAACCACACCATCGTTGTGTCCTTCACTATGGGTGAAGATGGCGGTGCGTTTTCTGTTGATGCCACATCTGAAGGCCGCGTGACAACGATCAGCGGTTCAACTGATGAGATGATCTACGAAACCGCGATAGATAAAATGTCCTGGGAGCTTGCAGACTGGTCCTTTACTGGCGGTGATGTTTCCACAGAGGACCTTGCCCAGCTCGTATTCGAATTTGCCATGGCAATCGAAGGCCAGAACAGCACATATACCGTTGACCGCACAAACGGCATTTCTGTCAGCGGCACCGATAACACCGCACAGCTTTCCTACAATATGAAAATGGAAGCGCCAGATGCCCAGATGAACCAGACAGATTCCATGGTGCAGACCGGGATTCAGACCGCCATTAGCCTCACCCTGCCAGCGGGCCTTGATTTCACAAGCCCTGAAGGTGCGATCAATGCCCTGAAAGGCGGCCTAGGTTTCAAAGTTAAATCCACCGCTGAAACCAGCGTTCAGGCAAGCGACCAGATGTCGCCGCTTGGTCCGATTCAAAGCAAAGTTAACGCCAATGATATGGCTGTGGATATGGCAGCAAACGGCGGGCTGGTGCAGGTCATTGCCACTTATGGCGAAACCGCGATTGATGTAGTGACACCGTTTATTCCACCTGTCAGCATTGCCGCGAATGGTATGGCTGTAGATATGACCGCACCGCTGATTTCCGACGGCAACCGTGCACGTTACATGGTGGCTCTGAACGACTTTACCCTGAATGACGAAATCTGGGGCATGTTTGATCCGACAGCAGTTCTGCCACGTGATGCGGCACAACTGACCCTGGATCTGTCTGCCGATCCCGCCTGGCAGATTAACGTGCTGGATCTTGCAGCCTGGGAAGATGTAAGCGAAACAAACCTGCCGGTGAAACCAACCGACATTCGCCTGGACGCGTTTGAGCTGACCGCTGCGGGCGCAAGCCTCACCGGGACTGGCGCAATGGATGTGGATTACAGCGGCCTCGCACCGCAGCCCGCGGGTCACATTGATCTGGCGGCTTCTGGTCTGAACGGGTTGATGGACAACCTGGTGGCCATGGGGCTTCTGCCGGAAGATCAGGTTATGGGCGCGCGCATGATGATGGGTCTCTTTGCTGTTCCGGGTGAAGGTGAAGACACGCTGAACTCCCGCCTTGAGATGAACGAAGAAGGCCATATCTTTGCCAATGGCCAGCGCCTGAAGTAAACCAGCTTCGGTCAAATAGCAGGGCCGTCCCTTTCCGGGGCGGCCTTTTCTTTTTGTAATATTCCTTGTGTCACAAGCGGTGGGGAATTACCTGTATCTGAAACAATTCACAGGCCCGATATGACACAGACCCTTTCCGACATCACCAACGCCCTGATCACTGCTGCCCGCAAGGCCGGGGCGGATCACGCAGATGCGCTGGCGGTTGAAGGGCAATCCGTTTCTGTTGATGTGCGTCAGGGCGCGCTGGAACATGCGGAACGCTCAGAAGGCACAGACATCGGCCTGCGGGTGTTCATCGGCAAACGCACTGCGGTGGTTTCCTCTTCCGATACCCGCACGGATACAATCGCGCAAATGGCCGAACGTGCCGTTGCCATGGCGAAAGAAGCGCCGGAAGATCCCTGGGCGGGCCTGGCGGACGCGGGCGAATTTGCCACCAGCTTTGATGTCGCAGCCCTTGAACTTGAAGACACATCAGACGAACCTTCACCCAAAGCCCTGGAAGAAGACGCCTGCCGCGCCGAAGCGGCGGCCCAGGCAGTTCAGGGCATCACCCAGGTGCAATCCGCAAGTGCCGGTTATGGCCGCCACAGCATTCATCTTGCGACCAGCAACGGGTTTGGCGGTGGTTATGCCCGGACAAATCGCGGCACCTCCTGTGTGGCGATCACCGGCGAAGGCACAGGCATGGAACGCGATTACTATGGCGATTCCCGTATTTTCCAGAATGATCTGATCAGCCCGGAAGACATTGGCCGTATCGCCGCCGAACGCACAGTCGAACGCAAAGGCGCCCGAAAACCTGCCACCGGCACATATCCTGTGATCTTTGATGAACGGATTTCTTCTTCCCTGATCGGGCATCTTCTGGGCGCATCCAATGGTGCGTCCGTCGCACGCGGGTCCAGCTGGCTGAAGGACAGCCTTGGCGCACAGATTTTGCCAGAAGGCCTGACCCTGCGGGAAAATCCGCATCGCGCCCGCGTCGGCGGATCCCGCCCCTTTGACGGTGAAGGCCTGGCAACACGACCGCGTAATATCGTTGAAAACGGCGTGCTGACCGGCTGGACGCTTGACCTGGCCACCGCCCGGCAACTGGGTATGGAAAGCACCGCCAGCGCCAGCCGCGGCACATCTTCCGGCCCATCACCCACCGCAGGCAATGTGACACTAACACAGGGGAATAAGACCCTTGGGGGTCTGATGCGCGATATGGGCACCGGCCTGTTGGTGACGTCGATGATCGGGTCTACCATCAACCCGAACACAGGCGATTATTCCCGTGGCGCATCTGGCTTCTGGATTGAAAACGGCGAAATCCAGTACCCGGTGAACGAATGCACCATCGCGGGCAATCTGCGCGATATGCTGATGCGGATTATCCCGGCCAATGATGCGCGCACCCATCTGTCGCGCGTTGTGCCGTCCCTGATGATCGAAGGGATGACCCTTGCCGGTAGCTGATCTTAACCTTCTGCGTGACGCGGCGCTTGCCAGCGGGGATATTGCGCGCAAATTCTGGCAGAACGACCCGGATGTCACCGACAAACCCGATGGTGCGGGTCCGGTGACCGAAGCCGACCTAGCGATTGACCGGATGCTGCACGCCGAGTTGCGCGATGCGCGGCCGGATTATGGCTGGCTGTCGGAGGAAACCGAGGATGACAGCGCCCGCCTGAACCATGATCGTGTTTTTATCATTGACCCGATTGACGGCACGCGGGCCTTTATTCAGGGCGAGAAAAGCTTTTCTCATTCCCTGGCGATTGCCGAGAAGGGCGAAGTCATCGCCGCTGCGGTTTACCTGCCGATCCGGGATGAAATGTATCTGGCCCATCGGGACGGAACCGCCACACTGAACGGCAAGCCCATTCAGGCCACACCCGCCCCGATGCAGGGCGCGAAAGTTCTGGGCGCAAAGCCGAATTTCGCACCTGAACACTGGCAAAATGATGAAACCCCGCCGATTGAACGCCACTTAAGGTCTTCCCTTGCCTGGCGTTTGTGCCTTGTGGCCGAGGGGCGCTTTGACGGTATGATCACCAACCGCGCAACCTGGGAATGGGACGTGGCCGCTGGCAGCCTGATTGCCGAACTGGCAGGCGCACGGGTGACGGATCTGGCCGGCGGCAAAGCACGCTTTAACAACCCGCATCCGAAACTGCGAGGAATGCTTGCGGCAGGGCCGGAATTGCATGACGGTCTGATCACACGGCTGAAGCCCACATCCATCCCGGACTAAGCCCTTTCACCCGGTCAGGCTTTGGCGTAAATTGCCCCAAAATTCATATAAACAGAGGTTCCTATGACCCAACGCCTGCACCTTGTTTTTGGTGGTGAACTGACCGACCCGTCCAAAAACGTTTTCCGCGATGTGAATGATATCGACATCATCGGCATGTTCCCGGATTACGACAGCGCCTATAACGCCTGGAAATCCGCCGCACAGCGCACCGTCGACAACGCCCACATGCGCTATTTCATCGCCCATATTCACCGCCTGCGGGATGAGGCCACCGCCGCTTCCCCAACCGAGGAACTGGGCAACTGAAACCCTCGCTCAGCCTGAAACTTTACGAGGCCCTGAACCGGCGCAAACATCTGACCGGCGGGAACACCGCAGGCGATGCGCGTCCGGCGGGGCCTCTGGTCTGGCTGCACGCCTGTACGGAAACCCAGGCCATTGCTTTTGCAGAACTGGTTCTGCGCCTGGCTGAGGACCGGAATGATCTGTGGTTTCTGATCACCACGCAATCGCCCCATGTGAAATCGCGCCTTGATCAGCACGTGAAAAGCGCCGCCCTGCCGCAGACCTTCCTGCTGCTGTTTGCGGGCGATGATGCCCGGATCGCCGCCCATTGGCGGCCCGATGTCTGCATCTGGACGGGCGGGCCTTCCCTGCCCTCGATGCTGAATGAAATTGCGCAACATGCCCAAGTGATGCTGCTGGCCGATGCCGAAGCTGTCGGAACCGGCCCCGCCATTCCGGGATTGCGGCGATCTGTTCTCAGCTATTTTGACCGCGCCTTTGCGATTGATGATGAAAACCGCACCCGCATGCTGGTGATGTATCCGGATGAGGCCCGGATCGAAGCCCCCGGCCCCCTGCGCGAAGGCGCCTGCCCGCCGCCCTGCAATGACAGCGAACGCGAAGATATGACCCGCACGCTTGCAGCCCGTCCAACGTGGCTGGCAGCACTTTGTGCCGATGAAGAATTCGAAGCGGTCCTGAAAGCCCACGAACGCGCTTTACGGTCGTCCCATCGCCTGCTGCTGGTGATCTGCCCGGCCCGTGAAGAAGACGGAATGCGAATCAAAGCCCTGGCCGAAGCACGCGGTCTTGTGGCCGGGTTGCGATCAGACGGCGATGATCCCGAACAGGAACATCAGGTCTATATCGCAGATTTCCCCGAAGAAATCGGGCTGTGGTACCGTGTGGTGCCTGTGTGTTTTGTCGGGCAAACTCTGGCCGCAGGTCAGGCCCCGCAGATCCTGCCCCCGGCGGCGCTTGGCTCTGCCCTGATCTATGGACCACTCATTCATTCCGCCCGCGCCCTGACCGATCAGCTGGAAGAACGCGGCGCATCTCTGCGGGTCAAAAACCCGCGTGCCCTGGCCGAAGCGGTGGTTCTGCTGCTTGCCCCGGATAAGGCTGCGCGCATGGCGCATAATGCCTGGGAAGCCGTAACCGAGGGCGCAGTTGTGCTGGATCGCCTGGTAGACATCGCCGGTTCGGTTCTTGATGGCGGAGGCATACCCGATGCAAACCCCTGATTTCTGGTCCCGCAAACCCGGTTTGAAATCGCTGCTTCTGTCCCCCCTTGGCGCGCTTTACGCAGCAGGCACAAAACGCCGCCTTGCCAAAGGCGCCCCAGAACGCCTGTCCGTGCCAGTTATTTGCGTTGGCAATCTGAACGCGGGCGGCACGGGGAAAACGCCGGTCTGCATCTGGCTGGCGATGGAATTATCCGCCATGGGGATGAACCCCCATATCGTGTCCCGCGGCTATGGCGGCAAGCTGGAAGGCCCTGTTCGAGTGAATGGACAACGTCATTCAGCGGATGAGGTCGGGGATGAACCCCTGCTGCTGTCCGCATTCGCGCCCGTGACCGTTGCAAAAGATCGCGCCGCCGGGGCGAAGGCCGCGATTGCAGAGGGCGCGGGGGTGATTATCCTTGACGATGGCTTCCAAAACCCCGCGTTAGAGACTAATTTTGCCTTTGTCGTCGTTGATGCGAAGGTCGGTTTTGGCAATGGGCGTTGCATCCCCGCCGGGCCATTGCGCGAACCGATCAGCGCGGGCCTGCCCCGTGCCACGGCGCTTTTGCGCATTGGCGATGCCGAGGCGCAGGCCGATTTCGATGCACGCTGGCAAGATGACATCATGCAAATCACCCCGGATCTGCCGCAATATCAGGGGCACCTTGAAACCCTGCAAACGGGCATGGATTGGGACGGAATGCCCGTCTTTGCTTTCGCCGGAATTGGGCGGCCTGAAAAGTTCTTTAAAACCCTGAAAGACCTGGGTGCAGATCTGATCCATGCAGAGGCCCTGGCAGATCATCAACCCCTGTCTGATCGCCTGATGTCGCGCTTGTTAAGTGATGCAAAGACCCACGGCGCGCAACTTGTGACCACGGAAAAAGACGCTGCCCGCCTGCCACAAAAATACCGGCAGAAAGTGTTAACTTTGCCGGTACGTTTGCAGATTGAAGGCGCAAATACCCTGAAACAGAGCCTGATTGCAGCGATTAATCCTTAACCGCCGCCCAAAGATTCACACGAATATCCGCGCCATGTTCATCCAGTGCAGGTGAAGGTTTCTTTATCGCAAGTTCCGCGTCAGAAAACACAACAGGCGCACGCACGGTTGGCACACCATCCAGTTCACCCTGCATCCCACGGGCCTGCACCTGCGGATCAGCAAAGACTTCGCCCATATCATTGATCGGCCCGGCAGGTACGCCATGGGCTTCGCAAGCGGCCAGAAGATCGGCTTTTGTGCGGGTCAGGGTCTTGTCCGTCAGGCGCCTGGTCATCACATCACGGTTCTTCAGGCGATCCGCATTTTTCAGATAATCCGGGTCGGTCGCCATGTCTTCCAGATCCAACAGCTGACACAGCCGCTGATATTGCCCGTCATTGCCTGTCGCGATGATCAGCCAGCCATCGGCACAGTCAAACACCTGATAAGGCGCAAGGTTCTGATGGGCATTGCCAATGCGTTGCGGGGCATTGCCCGTGGTCAGATAGTTCATCCCCTGGTTCGCACCAATCGCCACCGCCACATCCAGCAAAGACATATCAATATGCTGGCCTGTGCCGGTTTCATGCCGCTGATGCAGCGCCGCCAGAATCGCGGTGACGCCATAGAGCCCCGTGAAAATATCAGTGACTGCTACGCCGACCTTCTGCGGCTGACCTTCGACCGCGCCTGTCACGCTCATCAATCCGGACATGCCCTGAATGATGTAGTCATAACCCGCGCGATGGGCGTAGGGGCCGGTTTGGCCGAAACCCGTAACCGAACAGTAGATCAGACCCGGATTAACCTGCTTTAGGGTCTGATAATCCAGCCCGTATTTCGCCAGACCACCCAGTTTGAAATTCTCAATCAGGATGTCGGCATCTGCCACCAGGTCCCGTATAAATGCCTGATCCGTGTCAGAGCGCAGATCAACCGCAACCGAATGTTTCCCCCGGTTGCAGCTGTGAAAATAAGAAGCAGACCCGTCCCGTTCAACAAAGGGCGGGCCCCATTGGCGCGTGTCATCGCCGTCAAAACTTTCCAGCTTGATGACATCCGCGCCATAGTCTGCCAGCGTCTGACCTGCCCATGGACCAGCAAGCACACGGGCAAGTTCAATCACTTTCAGACCTTTGAGCGGGCTCATTCTGCGGGCAGCTCCGCGTCAATAAGTTCCGCCAGATCGGCATAGTTCATATTGCCGTATTTGGTGCCATTCACCAGCAGGGTCGGGGTGGAATTGATACCATCCGCTTCAGCGTTCTGCTGATAAACCGCCAGCATCGCACGTGGCATGTTTTCATCGGCAAAACAGGCATCCAGTTCCGCGTCAGAAATGCCGGCGGATTTTCCGATACCACGCAGATTTTCCACAACCTTCGCCGGGTCGCTGCCATCCAGCCATTCACGCTGGGTGTTGTACAGCACATCCTGGATACCAAAGTAACGCAGCGGACCGCCACAACGCGCCAACATGCCAGCCCAAAGACCAAAACGGTCAAAATACACTTCGCGGTACACAAAGCGCACTTTGCCGGTCTCGATGTAATTTGCCTTCAGCTGCGGCATCACACTGGCGTGGAAAGAGGCACAATGCGGGCAGGTGTAAGACGCATATTCCGTCACAGTCACAGGCGCGTTTTCATCGCCCAGGACCAGTTCCAGCACGCCGGATGTATCAATATCACCGGCGTCCTGTGCGTTGGCCGCAGATACCGGGGCGAAGGAAGTTGCGCCGGGCTTTGCGCCCTGGCTCAGAAACCAGGCACCGCCGCCAAAAAGCGCTGCTGCGCCCGTACCAAGAAGCATTCGTCTTTGCATGTCCATTCCTCTTCAGGATTTATGTCTGGATAAGATGTTTTCACCAAGCAACGCAAGGGCATCGTGCAGGGCTTGATTTTCAACCCCGGCGACAGCCTCACGCGCATCGTCTTTGATGTCCTGGCTAATGACCCGGGCCGGTTTTGCACGGGGTTTTGGCTTGAACTGTACCTGCCCTTCGGCAAAGCCGGTGGCAGCTGTCTGTGTGATCCGCACTTTTGAAATGGCGGCGTAGCCATAGCAGGTGTTCACTTTCTCGCGGATCTTTTCCGCCTGCATCTGCAACAGCGGCGCATTTGCACCGGTGGTCAGAATTGTCAGGGTTGCCCCAACGCCCCCGCGCCCATATCCGATCTTTACCGGCAGGGCAGTTGCGGCGGTGTCTTCGCCAACAATTTCAGACCAATGCGTCAGCAGGCGCGAAACCGTAAAACCACGCCCTTCGCCCACCTTGCGGATCTGCTTTTCCAGCAGCGATCCGGTGCGGGTGAACTTACGCCCTTTCCGACGATACGGCGGCGTCTTTTTCTGCGTGTATTTTTCCATTTCACCTGTATTGTATCCCGGCCCGTGAGGGGCACCAGCGAAAAGACAGCCAGGGGCATAAAACTTGCGTGATATAGCCGATTTAAGTGCTGAGTTGCTGGAATGGTACGACGTGAATGCACGCGAAATGCCCTGGCGCACCGCACCCCATGCGCGAAAAAACGGCGTGATGCCAGACCCTTACCATGTCTGGATGTCGGAAATCATGCTGCAGCAGACAACAGTTGCTGCCGTTAAGGAATATTTCCTGAAATTCACCCGTTTCTGGCCGACAGTGCAGGATCTGGCCAGTGCGGCGGATGAAGATGTCATGGCGGCCTGGGCCGGGCTGGGCTATTACGCCCGCGCGCGCAACCTTCTGAAATGCGCCCGTGTGGTGGTAGCGGACCATGGTGGCACTTTCCCGAATGATCACGCAGCCCTGCTGAAACTGCCCGGCATCGGGCCTTATACAGCGGCGGCGGTGTCTTCGATCGCCTTTGATCAGGCGCAGGCCGTTCTTGATGGCAATGTCGAACGGGTGATGTCGCGGCTATATCGTGTCGACACGCCCCTGCCGGCGGCAAAGCCCGAACTGATGGATCTTGCGCGTGGCCTGACACCCGATCTGCGCCCCGGCGATTATGCCCAGGCGGTGATGGATCTGGGCGCAACCATATGTACGCCAAAATCACCTGCCTGTGGGATCTGCCCATGGATAGCGTATTGCGACGCACGCAAGGCAGGCGATCAGGCGGATTACCCAAAGAAAACCCCGAAGAAACCCAAACCAACCCGTCACGGCATCGCCTATGTCGGACAGCGGGAAGACGGGGCCTTTCTGCTGGAACGTCGCCCCGAAAAAGGCCTGCTGGGCGGCATGCTGGGCTGGCCCAGTGCGGAATGGGGCGATGTCGCGCAGGAAGCCCCACCGGCTGACGCCAACTGGACACCTCTGAATGAAGATGTGCGCCACACCTTCACGCATTTCCACCTGATCCTGCAAATCCGCGTGGCCCAACTGCCCATGGATTGCCCCGGCCTGTTCATCGCAAAACAGGATTTCAGCCCGTCCGATCTGCCCACCGTGATGCGCAAGTGCTTTAACCTTGCGAAAACCTATATGTCACATTGATTGTCAGGGGCGTTTGCGTTTCTCTGTCCCCGACCCGGGAGTTGTTCACTATGTCATTCACGCCAAATGTAAGCCAGTTCACCAAAGCCCTGCCCTTCTGGATGAGCCTTCTGACCGTGCCGGTCGCCCTGCTGGGTGCCATTCACGGCGGCTGGACGGTGTATCTGATGCCGCTCTTTGCATGGTATTTCTTTTCGATCCTCGATGCCTTCACCGGGCTGAACCTTGAAAACGCGGATCCTGAAACGGGTGAAGCCGATCTGTTCTGGTATCGCCTGATCACCATGATCTGGTTTCCGGTGCAGTTCGTGACGGGCTTTTTCGTGCTCTGGTATGTGTCACATGCAGATCATCATTCCGTCTGGGAAATGATCGTACTGTTCTTTGGTATGGGGGTGATGTGCGGATCCGTCGGCATCGTGTACGCCCATGAACTGATGCATCAGACGAACAGGTTTGAACGTACCCTTGGCGATCTTCTGCTGGCCATGGTGATGTACAGCCATTTTCGCAGTGAACATCTGCTGGTACATCACCGCTATGTCGGCACGCCACGTGACACGGTAACCGCCCGATATAACGAAGGGTTTCACAGGTTTTTCATGCGGGTTCTGTTTGAATCCGTGCGCTCTGCCTGGCAGGCAGAAGCCGCGATGCTAGAACGTAAGAACCTGCCGAAAGGCCACCCAGGCAACCCGTTTTACCGCTACTGGGCGATGCAGGGCGGCATGTTACTGCTGGCGGTTCTGCTGGGCGGTTTCTGGGGGCTTCTGCTGTTTCTCTGGCAGGCTTATATCGCGATCTGGCAGCTGGAACTGACCAACTACGTTGAACACTATGGGCTGACGCGCAAACACCTGGGTGATGGGAAATATGAACACGTCAAACCGCACCACAGCTGGAACGCGGCGCATAAGGCGACGAACTGGCTACTGATCAACCTGCAACGTCATTCCGATCATCACTATAGACCGGATCGCCGCTTTCCGCTGCTTCAGAACTATGAAGAAGATCAGGCCCCGCAACTGCCCTATGGTTATCCGCTGATGGCGGTGGCTGCGATGATTCCGCCGGTCTGGCGCCGCATTATGAATCCGCGGGTCGGGGCGTGGCGCGAGAAATACTATCCGGAAATCGAAAGCTGGCTGGCCTATAAAAACGGTACAAACCCAATGCCACGCTGACATGAAAAAGGGCCCCGAAACGGGGCCCTTTAACGTAAATTCAGTAAGCGTAAAGCTTAGTGGCTGCTGTCGGAAGCAATCGCGATAACGGCTGCAACGCCGAGCAGAGCCAGAACAGTGCCGCCGGAACCGAAGCTGCCGATGGAGCTTGCTGGATCTTCTTCAACAACAACGATAGTATCGTCTGCCGGCAGAACTGGGTTACCTGCATAAGCAGCGGAAGTGGCCATAACTGCGGAAATCGCAGCAGCTGTGAAAATTTTGTTCATTGTTACTCTCCAGTGCACAATTGTGTGAAGCGGTTATTGCTGCGTCAAATTATAATGTCAAACGCTGCAAAGGCGAAGCTTTTTCTTTCAGGCAAAATTATCACAACTTCACCGCAAAAGGATACCAAAACTACCCCTTAAGGCGAAACAGTTCGATATACCCGCCTTCTGGCCCTAACCACTGACGGCTACGTAGAATTTTCCCGGCATCATTGCGGAAATAGTGGTTTTCAACGGTTAAACCTTCAGACGTGCAGGTCTCAGTATATCGACGTGCTGAAAAAGACCGCTGTGCGATCACAAAGCGTTCAACATTATCCCGTCGCATACGGCAGGTAAGCGATACATCCCTGAACCCGGACAAAGGTGTCAGAAAGCGCATAGATTTCTGATATTGACCTCCGCCGCCGGCAGCAAGGGCACGAATCGTTCCTGACATGTCGCTTGCAAACAGATCACCGCCGATGCCACGCGTGGATACAACAACATCTGACCGGAAGCTCAGACCAATTCCTTCAGATGTATGATAGGTATCATACCCCCGTGCAGAAAATGCCAGAGTCATGCCAGACCAGACATCCCGCGTCAGCAGGCGCCCTGCCAGCGTCGGTGCAGACATCGCAGCGATCTGTTCCGGCCCAAAAGTTTGTTCGATATTGAACTCATTTACTTTTTCGGCACGTCCACCACTGAACATATTACTGGCATTCTCAGCGATTGCAGGCAGAAGGCCCCGATCGCTGCCGCCGCCGCCGCCGCTGCATCCACCAACAGCCATAATCACAAGAGCACCCAGAATCTGTATAGACTTTTTCATCGCAGGAAACGCCCCCAGCTTTCAGCTACTTCAGGATTATGATACTCACGCACCCTTTCGTACAAGCGCCCCTGCACATTCAGCCGGGCACCCCCATCACGGTTAAACGGGCGTAGTGCGAAAGCAGATGTATCGCGTGTCGCCTGCCCCGTCAGCGCCCCAAGAGGAATAGTAACCCGGATCCCTTTGTCAAAGGACCCATCGCCAAACTCTTCATAGGAAGCATCTGTACGCGTCACAAATGCCCCGACGCGCCAGCCATTGGCAAATTCGCGATCAAGAGACAGGGTTGCGCCAATATCCCCGGCCAGATAGCGGCCGACATCCAGTTGCGCGTGGTAGCCATTGTCAAAGCGGTAGTACCCGGACAAAAACGCTGTTGTCGTGTCATAATCCTGGAACCCGAACTGCTGGTCATAGTCACGTTTCATAACGTGGTTGATCTCAGCACCAAACGCCAGTCGGCTGCCGACCGGCTTCCACAGAAGTTCCGTGGAAACGCCCCCGAACATGCTTTCCAGATAGCCGGCAGAGAAACGACCATAAAGGTTGCGACCCGGGCGGAAGACATAATCAAGTGTCAGGCGTTCAATCGCAGGGCTGTTGTTTGCCGCATACAGGCTGCGATCTGTCCGGACCACCGGCAGTGACGTGGTTTCAATATCGCCTTCATCATCACCATTGCCGATCACAAGCTGTGTCACAGAACCGTTCACGGACAGACCCGGCGCAATATCAACAGACCCGGACAGGCGCAAACCCACATCGGCCAGCAAGGGGTTTTCAAGGCCGAAAAGCACCGCATTCACATAGGGGGTAATCCCCCAGTTCAGGCGCGGATAAAGGCCTTCAGCGATCACACCATCTTCAAGGCCGGTCGTGGCCGGATCATAAAAGTTCACGCGGGAATACAGGCTTTCGCCGCCATCCGGCGCATGTTCTGCAGCTTCCAGATCAGCCCGGTTAATTTCCAGCGCGGACAATTCCATGCCCTGATCAACCGGAACCAGCCGGAACTTTGTGATCCGCTGCGGCATCAGATGCGTCACAATACGGGCAACACGACCAAAAGCCTGGCTTTCCACCATATATCCCGGGTTCCTGAACCGCACGGTCGCGGTGCGGTCGCCAATATGCAGGGCTTCAAGTTCCAGTTCACTGGCCTCAAACACAGGTTTCGCAGCTTCAACGATCTGGCCGGTCACCTCGGAAGGCAGGCTTTGTTGCGCGGGCCAGCTCATGGCGGCGGCGCGTGCAGCCGGGTTAACAGGCAGAGGCGCGCCTTCATTCCCGGAACCCAGCGCTGGGTTCTTAGGATTCAGCAGAACATTGAAACGCACCGCCGCTTCTGATCCGTAAAGATAGAACAGACCCAGATCTATCGAAGGGCGGATCTGATAGGATGCACCAAAGTTCAGTGGCGACTTGCGTTCAATCAGCCCACGCCCGACTTCTTCGATGTACCCGTCAGAGGAATATTCCGCCATCAGCCGCAAGCGATCCGTTGCCTGCCATTCCACGCCCCCGAAAAAAGCAGCAGGCCCGTGGAACCAGCGATCAAAGTTAAAGGTGCCGCCGGTGGGTTCAAAATCTGTGGGCCGGTCATCCAGACCAAGAGGGTTTGAGAAGGAATTGTAAGACCCAAGGCGTCCCCAACCGATCCCGCCGCTGACCCTCACCCGGTCGCCGAAATGCTTGCTGGCGACCAGATATTCTGCGGAATTCAGCCCGGTTCCGACAAAATCCTGCAAACCAATCGTCAGAGACGGGCGCCAGTTGGTTTCATCCAACAGACGATACCGCAGATCAAAACTGCGGTCGTAATACGTGTTCACACCATTATTCGGCCAGTCCCGGGTGGCCGAATAACGGAAACTACCGCTCATCCGGTCAGATATCTGAAAGGTCAGTGTGTTGCGGGAAATATTGCCAAAATGCGCCGTTGTCACAGACAGCTGGCCGTCTTCCAGACTGGCAGATGATGGCATCTCGATGACGCCGGGCACCCCGGAGGTATTCAGAGTTGCAGGAAATCGCAACTGTTCCGCAAGGGTTACAGATGGGATCATCGCGCCCAGGGCAAGAACCAGAATCCCTGTCGTTTTACCTGTCATCATTTCGCTGCCACCCGTGTCCGCACTTTAATTTTTTCATCTTCTTTCAGAACTGCGGCAGATCTGACAAGCCGGGAAATAATTCCAACTGGCACTGGTGCAATTTCAGCACCTTCGCCACGGGCCTTATCCGGTTTCGCTTTGCGCCGTTGCAGGCTTATTCTGATCCGAAACCACCTGCATCAACGCGGAAACCGCAGCATCCGCCTCACCCCCATCTACATGCTGACGCAAAACCTTCATAGCAGCCGCAATTTCGATTTCCGAAAGGGCATCTTCGCGCACACGGAAGATCTTTTCATCACGGGTGATGATATCACCTTCTGAGATAACCAGCTCTTCGTGCATTTTCTCGCCCGGGCGCAGCCCCGTCACGTGAATTTCGATGTCGCCTTCCGGGTTCGCCTGATCACGTACAGTACAGCCGGCACTTTCAATCATCTGACGCGCCAGATCGCTTACAAGAACGGGTTCGCCCATATCCAGCACAAAGACTTCACCACCCCGGGCAAAACCGCCCGCACGCAGAACCAGCTGTGCTGCTTCCTGAACGGTCATGAAGTAGCGCGTAACATTTTCATCTGTCAGCATCACAGGGCCTCCACTGGCGATCTGTTCGCGGAAAATCGGCACCACAGAACCAGAGCTGCCCAGAACATTGCCAAAGCGCACAATAGAAAAGACAGTTTCACTGCTGCGCGCGGCCTGGTCCAGAATCAGAAGCTCAGCGAAACGTTTCGTCGCCCCCATAACAGAGGCCGGGCGCACTGCCTTATCCGTAGAGACCTGCACAAACCGGCGCACCCCCGCATCAACGGCAGCTTTGATCAGTACTTTCGTGCCAAACACGTTGTTATGAATGCCAGCCAGGGGGTTTTGTTCAACCAGTGTGACATGTTTATAGGCCGCAGCGTGCAACACAACATCAACGCTGAAACGTTCAAAAACAGACGCCACGAAACCCTGATCGGTTATAGACCCCAGCACAGGCACAATTTCTGCACCAATGACTTCAGCCATCGCCAGAAGTTCGCGTTCAATCCGGAACAGTGAGAATTCACAATTGTCCAGAACAATCAGACGATCAGGGCGATAGGCCAGCACCTGACGACAAAGTTCTGACCCAATGGATCCCCCCCCGCCTGAGACAAGAATTGTCCGGCTGCTATATTCCGCAGCTTCCGCAGCAAGGGCCCGCATATGTTGTTCCCGCCCAAGCCAGGCAGAGGTCGGAAAACTGACAAGCTTATCTGCAACACCCCGACTGTCGATCAACTGCATGAAAGTCGGCAGGGATTTGACTTCAACCCCCTCCTTTTCGATGCGCTGCGCAATCGCATTTCTGCGCGTATAAGATGTCGAAGGAACCGCCAGCAGAACTTCATCGACCCGAAAGGCGGCACAGATCCGGGTTGTATCCTGACCGCGCCAGACAGGCAGGCCGGTGTGTGACATACCCTGCAAAGACATATCGTCGTCAAAAAAACCGACAACCGTTACATCGCGATCCTGCCTCAAAGCAACCGCCAGCTGGGATCCGGTCTTGCCCGCGCCATAAATCGCAATACGGCGCCCGGAAGGAGCCGTGTTATAGATTCTGACAAGAACAGCGATCATCGCAAGACGGCTGATCACATTCAGAAGAAAAAACGAAAGAGCAAAAATAAAATGAAAACCAAGAGCCAGATTAAGCTGCAAAACGCCTGCAAGCACCGCACTTGCAAACCCAATACCTATAGAAAGGGTTGCCGATTTCCCAACTGCCGCGCCTTCAAAGGATCCAAGCCGCACATGTGCTGCCCCGCTCAGGGCTGAAACTGCGGCCGCAGCGACCGCCAGAGGCGGCAACAACCATAAAACTTCTGCCAGCATTTTTCCAGGCAGAACAGAATTCGCCTGCAAAACCAGACTCAAATAGAGAGCCGGCATCACCAGAAGCACATCTACAATTGTCAGAATGGCACGTTTCTGCCCTCGGGTAAGTGCGGTCACGACCGGTAATACAGAGTTCATCTTCTCGAACACCTCAAAAATTCCGGCAACCAGGCCGGCCCACACACCCTGTCTTTTCTCTGGGTTCTGATCAGAGAAAAGGCACCACATTCTGCTTATAGTCCGGCACTTAATAAAATGCCAACGGGCAGAAGATTTCTTATTTCAACCGTTACTTAACGAACACGCGTTTCACGGTGTCGGCGATCAACACGCAATCAAAACAGATGCTCTGGTGCCGCTGGTAAATCAGATCAAGGCCCGCTTTGCGAGGCACACAACGTTCAGAATAGACCCGATCCGTTTCCGCCCTGCTTTGGCACTCTGCCAGAACCCGGGCTTCAAACTGGTGCATATGTAATGTCGCAAGCCCGGTCACCCCTGGGCGGCTTCGCAAAACGGCACGATACAGATCCGGAAACCGTTCAACATACTGACGCAGGGGTGGACGCGGGCCAACAAAGCTCATGTCACCTTTCAGGATATTGATCAGCTGCGGCAATTCATCCAGCCGATACCGCCGCAGACGCGCGCCCAATGGGGTTATGCGTGCATTTTTATCCCCACCCGATACCCCGGTGTCACTTTCCACAACCGTCATCGTGCGGAATTTCCACAGCAAAAATCCCTGATCCACAGTTTTCATACGTTCCGAAAAATAGAAAACCGGCCCGCCTCCCTGGATCAGCATGACAATACAGACCCCAAGAATAACAGGCGCAAGAAACAACAGCAGCCAGACAGAGAATACAATATCGAACGTCCTCTTCATAACTGTCATGTCACACTCCCTTCCGCTGCCGCCTGCAGACGCTTCCATTCTGCGATCATCTGATCAGGATGTGCCGCGTTTTCCGGCATCGTCACCAGGCCCTCAATCCGTTTTGTATCCAGAACAACAAGCGGAATGGCCTGTTCCGGCGCCGGTCGGGGCTGAATACTGAACCCGCCAGCCTGCACCAGTGCGTCCATTGAAACAGTCCCGGGTGCAGAAACATTTAAGATTTGCGGCAAAGCATCACCGGCCAGGGCCCGGTCAAACAGTTGCGTCAGTATAGAGGTCAGGGTGATCGGCCCCATATAGCTGCGCTCAGGGAAGCCACCGTCTGCGAACTGATCCAGACCAATCGTGGTGCCCTTTGTGGCCCCTCCTATCAGCTGATCAGCACCGACAATATTACCAATACGCAGAATGACGGATCTGACCGGGCTTTGCGCCCGCAATATATCCTCTTCCATACGCTGCTTCGAAACACCGTAGTCAGAGACCGGCGTCAGGGCCTCCTCTTCTCTGTGTGTAACGTCTGATACGCCGTAAACAGCGGCGGATGAAACAAAGAACACATGACGGATGCCAGCTTGTTCAGCGGCGGCCAGTGTCTGATTTGCCAGCGCACTGTTGATGTTCATCGATCCGCCGGTGGCAGGTGTCACACCCGCCAGCGCAAAAACCACATCCCGCCCCTTCATCGCATCTGCAAGGGCATCAACGCCATCATCTGCCAGTGGATCAAGACAGATCCCGCCCGGCAAGGGCGTACGGCTTTGCCAGATCACGCGGTGTTCACCGGCGATCTCAAACCCGGCCCGCAACATTCGCCCCACACGGCCGGAGCCGCCCAGCGCCAGGATCGTTTTTTCCAAAGCCATCACCATTTCACCTTATATATCTGCCAGATCATAAACCAAAAAGGCCCCGCTACAACAGGCAGCGGGGCAGGTATGTGCCGCGATCAATGTCGCAGGCACAGGCGGTAACCAGTTATTCTGTATTTACGCCTGCAGGGAAAAAAGCCCTGCAGGCGATTTCTGTGAACCTCAGTTCATCTCTGCACGGATCTGCTGACGCAGCAGATCAATCGGCACGGTTTTACCGTCTTTCTTATAGCACCAGTAGGTCCAGCCATTACAGCTTGGCGCGCCTTCCAGCTGCGCCCCCACCTGGTGAATAGAACCACTTACATCCGGACCACCCACCAGGGTGCCATCTGCACGCACTTTCGCCTTATGGCGCATATTCATGGAATACAGCTCTTCGCCTGGCAGCAGCATGCCACGTTCCACCAGCTGGCCAAACGGCACGCGTGGCTGGGCACGTTTGGACGCGGAAACCATCAGGCTTTCTTTGTCAAACTTACGCACTTTGAACAGACGCTTTGCAGCAACCTTACGGTAGGCTTCTTCGCGTTCAATACCAATGAAATCACGGCCCAGCTTTTTCGCCACAGCACCGGTGGTGCCAGTGCCAAAGAACGGATCAAGCACAACATCACCCGGGTTGGTCGCGCCAACCAGAACACGGTGCAGCAGGCTTTCCGGCTTCTGTGTCGGATGGGCTTTCTCGCCCGCTTCATTCTTCAGACGCTCACCACCGTTACAGATCGGCAGCACCCAATCAGACCGCATCTGCGTGCCTTCATTCAGGGCTTTCAGCGCTTCATAGTTAAAGGTGCATTTGGAATCTTCGTTCTTACCAGCCCAGATCATGGTCTCATGGGCGTTGGTCAGACGTTTGCCGCGGAAGTTCGGCATTGGGTTGGACTTGCGCCAGACCACATCATTCAGGATCCAGAAACCCTGGTTCTGCAGTTCAGACCCAACGCGGAAGATGTTGTGGTAAGACCCGATCACCCAGATCGCACCATTTGGCTTCAGCACACGACGCGCGGCCGCCAGCCAGTCTTTGGTGAATTTGTCATAGGCCGCAAAGCTGGAAAACTGGTCCCATTCATCGTCAACCGCATCCACTTTGGAATTGTCGGGACGGTGAAGATCGCCTTTCAGCTGCAGGTTATAGGGGGGGTCGGCGAAAATCAGATCAACAGAACCTTCAGGAAGGCTGTTCATGATCTCAATGCAATCGCCCGCAAGTATTTCGTTCAGCGGCAATTCGACAGCCGCTTTTGTACTGGTTTTCTTCATATCTGCCTCAATATCCGGGTGTCTTTGGCGCACCTCGTGATTACCGACAAGCATGAGTCATCCAGAATTCCGCGTCAAATAATTTATTGCAACCTGGGGATAAGTTTTATTCTTGATACAAGATATTGTGTACCGGCTTGAAGGAACGCCGATGATGTGGTGTCACACCGATGTCTTTCAGTGCCTCCTGGTGCATTTTTGTCGGGTAACCTGCGTTCTTCTCCCAGCCATAACCCGGGTATTCCTCCGCCAGATCCGCCATCAGATCATCGCGCAGGGTCTTTGCAATGATCGATGCCGCCGCGATGGATTGCGATTTCGCATCGCCCTTCACCACGGCCGAACAAGGCAGATTAACGCCGCGCGGTATCATATTGCCATCAATCAACAAATAGTCCGGCTGTGGGTCCAGAGCCGCCACCGCGCGCAGCATGGCAATATGGGACGCGCGCAGAATGTTATGTTCGTCAATCTCCTCAACGGACGCTTCGCCCACCCCGATCTGCGCGGACGCTTCCAGCAATTCCACCAATACCCGGCGTTTCTTTTCGCTCAGTTTCTTTGAATCGTTCAGCCCCTCGGGCACGTTTTCAACATCCAAAACCACCGCAGCCGCCATCACAGGCCCGGCCAGGGGGCCCCGCCCGACCTCATCCACACCGGCAATTCGCACGAACCCCTTGTCACGGGCGGCGGTTTCATAGCTCAGGTCGGGGGCGGGTTTTGCGGTTTTTTCAGTCATAGCTTTACAAACGCGATTCAGGCCTGGGACACAATGCCTATTGTCCTCGATCAATGGATGATTCGCCCCCTCCCCGTGATTGTAAACAGCAGCAATCCACACCGCACAACCTGGGCTGATGGACAGCTGAAAAACGCATCAAATTTCGCGTCCAGGTTGCGGCTATCCCCTTTATTTATAACAATATATTGCCACATGACGGGCGGGTGCTGTAGGTACCTCTATAGTATATTTAGTAAGTTTCTGGGGGTAACTATGGCGAATACACACGACGTAAATTTCATCACATTTGATCAGCTCACTGCGGTAGGGAATTTTGCACACTCGGCCACAAATTTCAAAGGTGCGGGTATCGGTTTCTTCCCTCCCGGTGGGTCTCAGGTAGATTATGCCAATCAAGGCTACACAGCCCAGGGCAGCGTGACCTTTCACAGCTATAATTTCTCAACCCTTACCGTTCAGGATAACGGCACGCCAAATTCATCCACCAGTTCTACGATAACAACCTCGAACACCGATCAGTTCCTTGACAATGACGGCAACGCCAGCCTGCAGACCATAACCAACTCTCTCAGCCTTACCGGGGTCCGCAACGACCTCGGCACCGGACCGGTCAACTTCACAACCCAGCCAGGCTGGTACATTGAAAATGAAGGCCAGTTCAGGTTGAGAGATCCGGCAACCGGCAACCGGCAACCGGCAAAGAATATCTGATTGCGACACCTTCGGTTAATCCCCTTCTGGGGCACGGGAGCACGCCCACGCATTACCTTGCCGGTGTTGCTTTTGTCGATGAATTGCCCCCTCTTGGTGTTACACTGGAGGTGCTCCATATTCTCCCGTTCTACACGTACGCCATTAACTATGACAGTTTCGTCACCTGCCTGACCCGGGGCACGCGGGTTGAAACGGCAGATGGGCCACGTCCGGTAGAATCCCTGAAACCAGGCGACAGCATCATCACCGCTGACGGTTCTGCGCAACCTCTGCAATTGTTGCTAAGCCGGGCGCTGACAAAAACATGACATCCCTGCCTGGCGTTTTCCTGGATCACAGCGCGTTTCAGGTAGAATACTTCCACCTTGTGTTTGAAAACCACGAAATCATCTATGCGGAAGGGGCCGAAACGGAAAGCCTGCTGCTCAGCCCTTCGGTTCTGCAAAATCAGACCCCAGAGGGGCGCAAGGAGATTCAGGATCTTTTCGGCGATCAGATCGGTCAGCCCGGCGAAAGCATGCCAGCAGCCGCGTTTATCCCGAAAACCTATGAACAGCAGATGATCATCCGCCAACTTGCCGCGTAAATCAACGGCTGGAGCCTTGTCGTAAAACAACCGGACGGCGCATCAGTCACGATGCCCCGTCCGTTTTTTATTCAGCGACTGACAACGGTATAACCGTCATTCAGCAGGCAACGTTCGGGGAAATAGGTCACACGGTTGCCCCGGCGATTGCGACCGCGACGCGCGCAATGTTCCGGCGGTGTCACCTGGGCTGCATGGTTGTTCAGGCAGCGTTCGCCAAAACCGTATTCCGCACGGCGACCACTGTTGAACCGGCGCAGGCATTGTTCCGGCAGGCGTTTGCGCGCGGCTTCCCGGCGGGCATCGCGACGGTCATTGCGGTTATCAATGGCCACGGCAATACCGCCAATAACAGCCAGGCCAATCAGGGCCTTTGTCAAATCGTCATTCCCGGCACGGGCCTGGGATGCGAAACCGGTAACGGCAAGTGCGGCGCCAAGGGCCAGGGCGGTGAAACTGCGAAACATGATGTGTACCTCTTCGTGGTGCGTCGGTTTGTGAAACCAATCTGGGCGCCCTCATGTCAGATAAACAATATCGGGAAGATGTTATCAGATACGACCCTTTGTTTTATGGGCTTGCGGGGTGGTCAGGTCAGACCCACCCCGTTCTGTGCGGCTTACTTCCAGGTGGTGTAGCCAATGCGCAGGCTGGCCGGACTGCCGGCGGCATAATCGTTCATGCGGAACTGGCTGACGCGGCCTTCGCTGGTTTTCACGCAGATGTAAGACCCGACAGGGATCGCCCGCACAGGCACGCTGTCATAAGAGAAAGCCGCATTGGAACAGCCCAGAAAGCCGCGATTGGTCCGGTCACCCACCGCAATGGAAGCCCCGTTCAGCGGCGTCATAAATTTGCGGGTGCTGGTTTCCGCCTGGAACCACAGATCACCCCTGCTGTCAGACGCCAGGCCGCCTTCGTCCAGATCCGCAATCCATGTCTGCGGAATATCAATGCCACCGGTGGAATAGGTTACAGGTGTCACAGGAACCAGGGTCGCGATATCCACAGGCGGGATATAGATCGGCGGAACGCCCACCACGCCTTCCTCCGCGGGGACAGGTTCTGGCGCAGCTTCGGCTTCGTCATCGTCGTCCATTGCCTTGGCGATACCGGCAATCACCGCACCCACCAGCAGGGCTTTCAGAACATCTTCTTCATCGGCTTTCACAGGGGCGGTTGTGGCCGCTGTCAACGCCAGGGAAGAAGCAACGAGAGATGTGATAAATTGGCGTGTCATAATGTTTTCCTTTGATGTTCGGGTGAAGCGCCCCCAGGACGCCGCACCGGATGAAGGTGATGGGAAAACATTGCCTGTCGGGGGAAAGCCGCTCAATAACAGCGGGAAGTTATCGGTTTACAGCTATGATTTCAGTCACTTAGCAGGGCACATCCGAAAGCCACAGTTTCAGACTGTCTGAAACTCAGCCTTTGCAAAATCCCCCGGGATCGGGTCTGATATTGAATAACGGCCCCAAAACACACATTGATCAGGATATGATGAAAACACTGACACTCACCCTTGCGCTTCTCAGCGCCACGCCTGCCGCTGCGGGATGTTTTGCCGACTATAAGGCCAAGCAGGAAGACCCGCTGCGTCTGCATTACGGCGTGATCGAACTGCCTGCGGATGCCTGCAACGCCAATGCAGCGCAATCCGTCATCTCTGGCCGGATTGGCCGGGATGGTTGGCAGTTGCTGAATGTGATCTCTGTCTTTGATGACAGCGGGCTGGGTTCTCGCCAGTCAGAAGCCGCAGAATTCTATCTGCGCTACTGATCCTTTCAGCACGACAAAAGAAAACGCCCGCCAGGTTCCCCCGGCGGGCGTTCTTATTGTCTCAAAGTTCAGATCAATTCCAGGTGGTATAGCCCAGCACCAGGGAATAAGGCGAACCGCCACGGATCTCGTTCACGCGGAATTCCGAAATCCGTCCTTCGCTTGTGCGCACACAAATCCAGGATCCGACGTCCACGCGGCTCATCGGCAGGCGATTGTTGCTAAGTCCCGCAGAAGCACATCCGTCTTTGCCACGACCGCGGTTACGAGCGTTTGAAATCTGCGCCCCATTGCTTGGTGTCAGATATCTTTCCGAGGCCGTCACCGCCTGCAGCCAGACATCACCGCGGGCCGTATCCAGGCGCCCACTGTCCAGATCGATCACATAAGTGCCCGGCACTTCCACACCGCCTGTGGAGTGCACCGGAGGCGTGGCCCGGACAACCGCGCGCCCCTGACAGGCAAAACCGCGGCTGTTCGCAGTGCAATCTTCGCCTTCGGGTTCATAACGCTGAATGGTCCCGGCCGCGCCATATTCACAGATCAGCGCATTCTGCCCGCCAATCCGCCCGACACGTGTGCCGCTTAACCGTTCACCAATCGGGGTGGTCCACCAGTCAGACGGCAGCCGGTCCGTGATCGTCCGGTTCGCCCATTCCAGCGGGCAATCCATCGTATAGGCCTGGGCCCTCACAGGTTCCGCCGCCAGCACCGTTAAACCGGCCACTGTTGCCATACCCAGAACCATTGCTTTCAGCGTGGTAACTGTCCCAAAATGTAATCTCAACTTTGTCATCTCAATTTCCTCTGCTAAATAGTGCGGATTATCCGCAAGTCCGGGCTCAGAAAAATACATGCCCGGCACAGGCTCAATATCACTCTGATGTTATCATATATCAGGCCCGTTTTAAACATTTGTCCGCCGATCCCCCTTTGGCGAGACTTGATTTTCCCGGTGCTTCGCCGGACAATATCCGTCAGGAGGGCAGTTCATGCCAAAATCAGAAAAAATCGCCAAACTGCCCGTTTCCGGCACCCAGGTTGTCACCATCGGCATCAGCCTGATCGTGCTGATCCTTCTGATTGTTGCGGTGGTTCTGTTTTATAACCTGCCCGACGCCAACGCCTTCAACGCGCGTGTGGAACGGATCTTTGTGGAAAACACATCCCTGACCGATCCGGGCGACATCCGCTTTCTCGAAGTCCTCGCGCAATCCGGCACCGCCTTCCAGGAAACCCTGGGATCTTACCGCAGCGCCATCTTCGTGCTGCTGGTTTTCGCCACCGCCATGATGATCGCCGCCCTTGTGTTTCTCGTCACCATCGTCGCCCTGAACCGCCGCCTCTCTGCGGTGGAACGTGCCGGCATTCAGGTGTCTTCACTGATGATTTCCCGCGAAGAAAACACGGTTTATCTGAACAATATGGAATTCAAGCTGACTGAGGCTGCGCTTGAAACCATTTCCGTTCTGGCCGAGGCCCGCATGGATGACGAAGTGCTGTCCGGGGCCGAGATCGAAGGCATGATTTCAGGCCGCTCCCCATCCGACTGCGAAGAGGCCGCCGGTGCCACCCGCATCAAACGCCTGCGTGACACCCTGGGCAATCAGATGGTCAGCGACCTGCTGGTCAAAAACATCGCCCGCCGCGGCTATATGCTGGCGATCGAAAAAGACGTGATCCGGATGGTGTAACCTGTTTCACCATTTTTTCGGTAACCACCAACATTTCAAATAAGGAGTTTTCCGTGATAACTGATGATTTAATTATTGCTGCCGCCAAATCTCATGTCAGCGCCCCCGAACTGCGCGCAATCATTGATCACGAACTCACTGATTGCGACTATGAAACATCAGAGTTGCGTTTGATGCTCGCTGCAGACTTACTCTGCGATGCTGCGCTCGAAGTGGTATCAGATGAATCGGGCCTCCCTAAAATGTCTAAGGTTGTTATACTAAGTCAGACAGTAGAAATGCCCATGTCGGAAATGACCTTCTGTCAAGATTTACAGCGAGCTGTCCGGGACGGGGAAATCACAAAAGACGAGATCCAAGCGCTCCTGCTTCGAAGTTCGGTGTCAAATATGATAAGCAATGCATTGGACGCCGGAGAAGCTCCAGAAGATTTGGCAGGCGCAACAGTGCAGCTTTCTTCTCTGAGGCTAAATGATATGCTGGCACAACAATCGAAACCAAAAGGCCTGTTCCGTCGAATATTCGGTAGATTGTAAATTTTGCAGTTGAAACAATACACCTCATCCAACCATAGATTTCCGGGCTGACAGACGCTAACAATGGTTTAACAGTTACAAAAGGCCTGCGTACCCAATGACCTCCACACCTTCGGAACCGCCCAGACGCCCCCTGACTTTGCGTGATGTATCTGAGGCCTCCGGGGTCAGTGAAATGACGGTGTCCCGTGTGCTTCGCAATCGCGGCGATGTGTCGGAACGCACCCGTGAAAAAGTCCGCGCAGCCGCCAAAGAACTGGGCTATGTGCCCAATAAGATCGCCGGTGCCCTGGCCTCGCAACGTGTGAACCTTGTCGCTGTGATCATCCCCTCCATGTCCAATATGGTCTTCCCCGACGTCATGACCGGCATTACCGAAGTGCTGGATGGCAGCGGGCTGCAACCTGTCATCGGCATCACCGGCTATCGCCCGGAAAAGGAAGAACAGGTTCTGTATGAAATGCTGTCCTGGCGGCCGTCCGGTGTGATCATTGCGGGTCTCGAACACACAGATGCATCCCGCGCCATGATGCAGAACGCCGACATTCCAGTGGTCGAAATCATGGATGTGGATGGCAAGCCAATTGATTCCATGGTCGGGATTTCCCACCGTCGCGCTGGCCGCGAAATGGCCAAGGCGATCATCAAGGCGGGTTATGAAAACATCGGTTTCCTTGGCACAAAAATGCCGCTGGATCACCGGGCGCGTAAACGGTTTGAGGGTTTCACAGAAGCGCTCGCCAAAGCGGGGCTTGAGATCCAGGATAAGGAATTCTACTCCGGCGGCTCGGCACTTGCCAAAGGGCGCGAGATGACCCAGGCCATCCTGGAACGTTCCCCCGAACTGGATTTCCTTTACTATTCAAACGACATGATCGGCGCGGGCGGGCTTCTGCATTGCCTCAGCAAGGGCATCGACGTGCCCGGCCAGATCGGTCTTGCCGGGTTCAACGGTGTCGAACTGCTGCAAGGTCTGCCAGTCCAGCTGGCCACCATGGATGCGGGACGTTCTGAAATCGGGCGCAAAGCGGCAGAAATCATCATTCGCCGCAATACGCCGGATCAGGATCACACCCCGGAACGTCTGGAAATTTCCCCGGTTATTCAGTTTGGCGAAACACTGAAACGCCGGCGGAAATAAATCACCGCAAATAAGACACTAATTCAGGGAATATCGCGATGTCTCAGCCCCACAACGTCACCATTCATCGCGATATGGGCATTGCCCTGCCCGACGGCACGCGCCTGTCTGCCCAGGTCTGGATGCCGAATGGCCCCGGTCCCTTCCCGGCGATCCTTGAATATCTGCCCTACCGCAAATCCGACGGCACCGCCGCACGTGATCATGGTATGCATCTGGCCTTTGCACAGCATGGGTATGTCAGCCTCCGGGTGGATCGGCGCGGCACCGGCGACAGTGAGGGCAGCTTTGACGATGAATACTCCGAGGAAGAACTGTCAGACGGCGAAGACATCATCGCCTGGATCGCAGATCAGACCTGGTGCAGCGGCAGTGTCGGCATTCAGGGCATTTCCTGGGGTGGTTTCAACGGTTTGCAGCTGGCCGCCCGTCGCCCCCCTGCGCTGAAGGCGGTGATTTCCATCGGCACCACCGTCAATCGTTACACCGATGACATCCATTACAAGGGCGGCATTCAGCTGTCTGAAAACATCGGCTGGGTGGCAACCGCGACCTCCTGGAATTCCATGCCGCCCGACCCCGCGCTGATTGAAAACTGGCGCGAGATCTGGCTGGAGCGCATGGACAACACCCCGAACCTCGGCAAGGTCTGGACGGAACATAAGAACCGCGATGATTACTGGAAACATGGGTCCGTCTGCGAAGATTACAGCGCCATCACGACACCAACCCTGATCATGGGCGGGCAACTGGATGGCTATCGCAACGCTATGTCCGAACTGGTTGAAAACGGGCCCGGTGTGGTCAAAGGCGTGCTTGGCCCCTGGAACCACAAATACCCGCATATTTCGACGATTTCTCCTGCAACAGACTATATTGGCGATGCTCTGATGTGGTGGGATCGCTGGCTGAAAGGCGTGGAAAACGGTGCTGAAAATACCCCCGCCTACCGCGCCTATATCATGGACAGCTGCCCGCCCGATCCCGCACTGAAGGCCCGCCCCGGGCGCTGGGTGTCTGAGGCTTCCTGGCCCTCAGACAATGTAACCGTGCAAACCCACAAGCTCTGCAATGCGCCGCAGAAGATCGCGACCGATCTGCTTTGTGGTCAGGGCTGCGGCGAATATTTCCCCTTCGGCTTTGGCCCCGGCGAATTGCCGGATGATCAGACCGCCGACAACGCCCGTTCGCTTTGCTTTGATGTGCCCGTCACAGACACCACCGACATCCTTGGCGCGCCTTCTGTCACGTTGACCCTTGCGGCGGATCTGCCCCGCGCACAGATGATCGTCCGGCTTTGCGATGAACGCCCCGACGGCACATCCGCCCTGATCACCCTTGGCATGCTGAACCTGCGTCATCACATGGGGTCAGACGCAATGCGCGACCTCACGCCGGGCGTGCCCGTAACAGTCTCTATCCGACTGGATCATAGCGCATATCGCATGCCCGCCGGCCATAAGCTGCGCGTTGCCATTTCCCCCAGCTACTGGCCCTACGCCTGGCCCGAAGCCACCCCTGCGACACTGACTGTGCATAACGCCAGCCTTACGCTGCCCTGCCGCAAGACGATCGTTGACAGCGATGAATGCCACTATGACACGCCTCGCCCGATGGAAGCCCGCGACATTCAGATGAACGAGATCGGGAAAGAGGAAAAACAGCGCAAAACAGACCCTATTACAGGGGAATCCACGCTAATCATCCGATCCGGGCGCAATGAGGTGACCGATCAGATCAATGGCCTGACCACCGGGTCCGAGATGTCAGAGATCTGGACCATTCATCCGGACAATCCCGCCTCTGCCCGTGTCGAAATCATCTGGCAACGCTGGCTGAAACGCGATGATATCACCGCCCACAGCCACCTGGTCACCCGACAGACCACTTCTGCGGATCACTTCCACATTGAACAGGAATTCACGGTTTCAGAGAACGGCGAACAGGTGTTTCAACGCATGACGAAAGACGATATCGCACGCTGAAACAGTGCCTGACACAGGGGAAATGGCCGATCAGGCCACCCCAAGGTTCAGAAGCTGCAGCAGGGTCAACACACCAACCGGCTTACCCTCTTCCAACACATAAGCAGCGGAAATCTTGTTCTTCTGCATCCGCGCCAGCGCACCCGCTGCCAGCATATCTTTGCTCAGGCAGATCGGATCAGCGGTCATAATCTCAGACGCTTTGGTTTCCCGCATCGCCGCCTGCATGCTGGTGTCAGAACTTTCCGCCAGATACCGCCGCAGATCGCCATCGGTGACAACGCCGATCAGATCGCCCGCGTCATTGGTGATTCCGACGATGCCCAGGTTCTTACCCCAGATGCCGGACACCACGTCAAACACCACCTGATCCTGCCCAACCAATGGCATATCGTCGCCTTTGGACATGATATCACCCACGTCGGTCAGAGACGCACCCAGCTTGCCGCCCGGATGAAAATCAAAGAAGGATTTCTCACTGAACCCACGCGCGCGCAGCAGTGCCACCGCCAGCGCATCACCAATCGCCAGCTGCAACAATGTAGACGTCGTTGGCGCAAGATTGTGCGGGCAGGCTTCGGGTGACTTCGGCAAAGCAATCGCCACATTCGCAGCCTTCGCAAGTGTGCTTTGCGCGTTACCGGAAATGGAAATCAGCGGCACCCGGAAACGGCGGCAATAGGTGGCCAGATCACCAAGCTCGCGGGTTTCCCCGGACCAGGACAGCATCAGCACCACATCGTCCTTTGTGATCATCCCCAGATCACCATGGCTGGCCTCCGCCGGATGCACAAAAAACGCAGGCGTACCCGTTGATGCAAAAGTCGCCGCCAGTTTGCAACCGATGTGCCCGCTTTTCCCCATTCCGCTGACGATCAACCGGCCCTTCATCGCCAAAATAGTCTCTAACGCAGGGGTAAGCGCCTCTGTCAGGGCCTGATCAGGGGCATCCGGCGCAAGGTGATCTTCCAGAACACGAATGCCGTGGCGAAAGGCTGTCAGCGCCTCGCGGATGTTCTCAATATGCCCGGTGTCACTCATGTCGTCGCCCTCATGCTTTGCCCCTGCTTAACCGCCCGCGCCCGGCTGATCAAGCTGCGCCACCGCCCAGCGCGCAGCATCGACGACGGTGGCATCATCATCCTCAGCCAGGCCCTGCGCCACCGCCCGCAAATCTGCCCGCCCGGAATTGCCAATCGCATACAGCACATTGCGCACAAAGCGGTTCCGGCCCACGCGTTTGATCGGTGACCCCGAAAAGAACGCCCGGAATGCCGCATCATCCAGAACCGCCAGCTCTGCCAGTTCTGGTCCCAGCAATTCAGGCCGCGCATGATACCGCATCTCAGACGCTTCCCGCGCAAATTTATTCCAGGGACAGGCCGCCAGGCAATCATCACAGCCATAGATCCGGTTGCCCAGCATCCGGCGCAAGTCTTCATCCACCGGCCCGTGATGTTCAATCGTCAGGTAAGAAATGCAACGCCGCGCATCCAGCTGGTAAGGCGCGGGAAAAGCCCCGGTCGGACAGACATCCAGACAGGCCCGGCAGGATCCGCAACTGTCACGCCCGGCATCATCCGGTTCAAGCTCAGCAGTTGTGAAAATCGCGCCCAGAAAGAACCAGCTGCCCAGACCATGGCCCACAAGGTTGGTATGCTTCCCCTGCCAGCCAAGCCCGGCCGCAGCGCCCAGGGGCTTTTCCATCACCGGCGCCGTATCGACAAAAACCTTAATCTGCGTGTCCGGCGCCTGTTCAATCAGCCAGCGCCCGACACGTTTCAGACGTTTCTTTACAATGTCATGGTAATCCCGGTTCTGCGCATATACCGAAATCGCCGCCCGGTCCTTATGCGTCAGAACCTCACGCGGGTCATGTTCGGGCGTGTAAACCTCGGCCAGCATCACCACAGATTTCGCCTCAGGCCACAACGTCGCCGGGCTGCCCCGCCAATGCATCCGCTCGGCCATCCAGGCCATCTGCCCGTGCCGCCCCGCGTCAACATATTGCTGCAAGCGTTCCGCAATCTGTGGCACCGCATCCGGACGACAGACCCCCATCTGCGCAAAACCCGCCTCAAGGGCATAACCCTGTAATCGCGCCTTCAGCCCTTCCATTTTCGCTCCTCAAATATCCCCGGGGGGAATCCTGAAAGGATGGGGGGCAGGCAGCCCCCCTGCAGGGGCCGCAGTTTAAAAATCAAGGTCAGCATAGTGCTGCGGGGGCGGGAAACCGGATACCTGATCGACAAGAATAGATCGGAACGCCGGGCGGGATTTAATCTTGGCGTACCAGTCTTTGACAGTGGGGGAACGGTTCCAGTCCACATCAGAAATATAGTCTAACGCAGAGAAATGCGCCGCAGCCGCGAAATCCGCCAGCGTCATCACATCCCCTGCCAGCCAGCGCCGCTGATCCAGAAGCCAGGCCATATAATCAATGTGAAACTTGATCGCCTTTGCACCCGCTTTCACATTGGTACTATCAGGATATCCCGCCTTGGTGATTTTCTTATTCACCCGCTCATACAGCAGCTTTGAGGTCACCTCGTGGTGAAACTTATCGTCAAACCAGGACACAAGCCGGCGCACCTCATACCGCGCTTCTGGCGCCTGGGGCATCAGGGACGGCGTCGGGAACTGTTCTTCAATATATTCACAGATCGCCGCACTCTCCGCGAGCAGTTTTCCATCCATCTTCAATACCGGCACTTTCCCGGCAGGGTTCCGGCGCATGAAATCAGCGTCACGTTCCCAATACCGTTCCTCCACCAGTTCAACCTCAAGCCTTTTCTCAGCGAGGCTCAGGCGGATCTTACGGCAGAACGGGGACAGTGGTGCATGATAAAGGCGGATCATTTTGGTATTATGCTCTTTGAATGGTGTTCTTTTCTTTCGCCCGAAGTGTGCCTGAAATCAAGGCGCAAAACAATCGGCGCGTCCATCTGCACGGATCAGATCCGCACCACCGGCAACAGAAGACGCGCGTTGACGCTGCCAGTTGCCCGGCTGACTGGCCGACCGCCCCTTGGGATCTGGCAGAACCGTGGTCAGCCGCGCGGCCTGACGGGCGGACAGATCGCTGGCATTCACACCAAAATAATGCACGGCTGCGGCTTCCACACCAAAGACGCCTTCGTCGAACTCAGCCACATTCAGGTACACTTCCAGAATACGTTCTTTTGACCAGATAAGTTCAACCATCGGCGTCAGCATGGCCTCAAGCCCTTTGCGCAGCCAGCTGCGCCCCTGCCAGAGATAGACATTCTTCACAACCTGCTGGCTGATTGTGGATCCGCCCCGGCGCGCGCCACCAGACAAAGCATCACGAATCGCATCCGTGTCAAAGCCCCAGTGATTGCAGAAGTTCGCATCTTCCGCCGCAACAGCGGACCGGGCCATGACCGGGGCAATCTCATCCATACGCACCCAGGCATGATCCAGCTGACCCAGGCGATGGGTTTCAGAAATCATATAAGGGGTCATGCGGGGATTGATGACAAGGTAGAACAACGCCGCCAGCACATTGATCGCCAGAAGCGCGCCAAAGATCCGCACCGGCCAGCGCAACCAGCGCCAGATTTTTGACCAACGGGAAGGCTGCGTCTTTTTGGTGGATTTGCGCGGCTTGCGCGTCGATTTGGACGAAGAAGGTTTCTTCGCCGGCGCCCGCTTTGCGCTGCTCTCCCCGGATTTACCGGTGGTTTTTTTTGTCGTTTTCTCTGTCACCTCTAAGCAATCCCATATGCAGGCGGGCAAGGTCAACCGGAAGCCTGTGACATAGCAAATCATCGCCAGGGTGCAGCCCGGAAACTTTCAAAGTTTCCGTCCCCTTTTCTTTGAAAGAAAAGGGCCGGCGCATCGCTGCAACCGGCCCTTTGTTTTATTCTGCAGCGACCGCTTCTAACGGGGCAGGCAGATGGATCAGCATTTCTTTCGGACAAACCTGCAGGAAGTTCCCACGCTCGGCTTCCCAATGCTGCAGGATCTCACCTGCTTTCTGACTTCCGGTCTCATCGTAATGGTTCTCAATCAACCCTTTCAGCTGATCTTCCCAATGCGCATGACCAATCGGATTCACCACCAGGGTTTCCATATTCATCATCTTCGCAGATGTGCCCTCAGGATCATAAATATAAGCCATCCCCCCGGTCATACCGGCACCGAAGTTTGCGCCAATGGACCCCAGGATCACTGCAACCCCGCCGGTCATATATTCACAACCGTTGGAACCACAGCCCTCAACCACCACGCTCGCACCGGAATTGCGCACAGCAAACCGTTCACCGGCACGACCTGCCGCCAGCAGTGTCCCGGCGGTTGCACCATACAGCACAGTGTTTCCGATGATCGTGTTTTCAGACGCTTTCAGCGGTGAATTCATCGGCGGGCGCACCACAACCATGCCACCAGACAGACCTTTGCCGACATAGTCATTCGCATCACCCGATACTTCGATCTTCAGACCAGGGGCCGCGAAAGCGCCCAGCGCCTGACCCGCAGAACCGGTCAGTTTCACGGTCAGGTGATCCTGTTGCAGGGAGTTGCGCATACCAAAGTTCTGCACAATATGACTGGATGTGCGCGTGCCCACCGTCCGATGCGTGTTCTGCACCGCGTAATGCAGCTGCATCTTTTCGCCATCGTTCAGGAAACGCGCCGCATCCCGGACAATTTCCGCATCCAGCGTATCCGGCACAACATTGCGTTCTTTATCGCGGTTATAGACGATATCGCCTGCACCATTCACGGTGATCAGAAGCGGGTTCAGGTCCAGATCATCCAGATGGGCAGAGCCACGGGACACCTGTGCCAGCAGGTCTGCACGGCCAATGACCTCATCCAGAGAACGCGCACCAAGAGACGCCAGGATCTCACGCACTTCCTGCGCATAGAAGGTGATCAGGTTCACGACTTTATCGGCATTTCCGGTAAATTTCGCCCGCAGATCATCGCGCTGGGTACAGACGCCGACAGGGCAAGTGTTGGACTGGCACTGACGCACCATGATACAGCCCATCGCAATCAGCGCGGCGGTGCCGATGCCGTATTCTTCCGCACCCATCATCGCGGCCATCACAATGTCACGGCCCGTGCGCAGACCACCATCGGTGCGCAATGTCACACGATCCCGCAGGTTGTTCATCGCCAGAACCTGATGCGCTTCGGTCAGGCCCATTTCCCACGGCAGACCGGCATATTTGATCGAGGTCGCAGGTGATGCACCGGTGCCGCCATTATGGCCGGACACCAGGATGATATCCGCCTTCGCCTTGGCCACACCGGCAGCAATCGTGCCAACACCGGAAGACGCCACCAGCTTCACCGTCACCTTACAGCGTGGGTTGATCTGTTTCAGATCGTAGATCAGCTGCGCCAGGTCTTCGATGGAATAGATATCATGGTGCGGCGGCGGTGAAATCAGGGTCACGCCTTTGGTGGAATGACGCAGACGCGCGATCAGGTCGGTCACTTTCATGCCCGGCAGCTGCCCGCCTTCGCCCGGTTTCGCACCCTGGGCCACTTTGATTTCCAGTTCTTCACACTGGTTCAGATATTCCGCAGTCACCCCAAAACGACC
Organism: Thalassobius sp. I31.1; assembly: GCF_003031585.1. Lineage (GTDB taxonomy): Bacteria > Pseudomonadota > Alphaproteobacteria > Rhodobacterales > Rhodobacteraceae > Halocynthiibacter. The sequence goes on along the minus strand of NZ_PWAA01000064.1, from coordinate 7,178 downwards.
GGATGCCACCTGTTTGATTTTCGCAGATGGGTTGTCGCCATTGGGTTCCGGCACGAAATGCGCCGGATCTTCGCCGCCCTCACCACTGTCAGACTTTGCACCAATCCGGTTCATCGCCACGTTCAGGGTTTTATGCGCCTCAGGTGACAGCGCACCAAGGGACATGCCCGGGGTGACGAAGCGCTGACGGATCGACGTAATGCTTTCCACCTCTTCAATCGGCACAGGCGCACCCATCGGTTTCACGTCCAGCAGATCACGCAGGTGAATCGGCGGCAGGCTGCGCATTTTTTCACTGTATTTCTTCCACAGCTCAAAACTTGCGGTGTTACAGGCGCTTTGCAGCAGATGCATGCTTTGCGCTTCCCAGGCGTGGGTTTCGCCGGATTTACGCGACTTATAGAAACCACCCACCGGCAGAACATTTGCGCCCATAAAGGCTTTCGCGTGAACCTGTTCCAACTTGCGTTGAATACCGGTGATCCCGATCCCGGAAATACGGCTGGTCATGCCTGGGAAATATTCCGCAACCATCGCACGGGACAGACCGACCGCTTCAAAGTTCAGACCACCGCGATAGCTTGAGATCACAGAAATCCCCATCTTCGCCATGATTTTCAGCAGGCCCTGGTCAATCGCATTGCGATAATGCGCCACCGCTTCGGTCAGTGAACATTCCAGCAGGCCACGGTCCACACGATCTGCCAGAGAATCCTCTGCCAGATAGGCGTTCACGATGGTTGCACCACAGCCGATCAGCACCGCAAAGTAATGCGGGTCCAGACATTCGGCAGACCGCACGTTCAGCGATGTGAAAGTCCGCAAACCTTTGCGGGTCAGCCAGGAATGCACAGCAGAAGTCGCCAGAATCATCGGCATACCAATGCGATCATCGCCCAGCGCCATATCAGACAGAACAATGTGGCCCGCACCGGAACGCACAGCTTCTTCCGCTTCTTTGCGCACACGCGCCAGCGCATCCGCAAGCGTGCCATCTTTCGGGAAGGTACAGTCAATATCAGCCATCGGTGCGTTGAATTCACCCATCAGCTTTTCAAACTGCGCATTACCGACAAACGGGCTTTCCAACACCAGAATTTCGGTCTGGCTGCTGTCTTCGTCCAGCACGTTCTTCAGGTTACCGAACCGCGTCTTCAGCGACATCACCCGGAATTCACGCAGTGAATCAATCGGCGGGTTGGTGACCTGGGAAAACGCCTGACGGAAGAAATGGCTTAGCGGGCGGTACTGGTTCGACAGAACCGCAGACGGCGTGTCATCCCCCATAGATGCCAGCGCTTCCTTCCCGTCTTCCGCCATTGGGGCCAGGATATGTTCCAGCTCTTCCATGGTGAAACCCGCAGCGATCTGACGCGTGCGCAGCTCTTCACCACTGAACACAGCTTTTTCTTCAATCGCGGCCAGAACGTCTTCGGTTTCAACGATCTTACCAACCCATTCACCAAACGGGCGGGACGCAGCCAACGTATCTTTGATCTCTGTATCGCCGTAGAATTTGCCTTCCTGCATATCGACAGCAATCATCTGACCCGGGCCAAGCGCGCCTTTCTGCACGACGGTTTCCTCGTCAATCGGCACCATGCCGGCCTCAGACCCTGCGATCAGCAGACCATCGCCGGTGATGACATAGCGCATCGGGCGCAGACCAGACCGGTCCACCCCGGCAGACACCCAGCGCCCGTCGGTCATCGCCAGTGCGGCGGGGCCATCCCATGGTTCCATCACGGAATTGCAGTAGGAATACATATCAACCCAGGCTTTCGGCAGGCCCGTGGTGCTTTTTGACCAGGCTTCCGGCACCAGCATGGTTTTCGCCATCGGCGCAGACCGACCCGCACGCACCAGAAGTTCAAACACACCGTCAAGTGCTGCCGAATCTGACGCACCGCTGGACACAATCGGTTTAATATCACCGGCACGATCGCCAAAGAAAGCCGACGCCATGCGGATTTCATGGGATTTCAGCCAGTTCAGGTTGCCCTTCAGCGTGTTGATTTCCCCGTTATGCGCCAGCATACGGAACGGCTGTGCCAGCCACCACTGCGGGAAGGTATTTGTGGAATAGCGCTGGTGATAAATCGCGAAGGACGACTTAAAGCGTTCATCCATCAGATCCGGGTAAAACACCGCAACCTGTTCCGCCAGCATCATGCCTTTGTAAATGATCGACCGGCAGGACAAAGACGCAAGATACAGTTCCGGCACGCCAGCCCGCTGCGCGGCTTTCTCAATCCGGCGACGGATGATGTAAAGTTCACGCTCAAACGTTTCCTCATCCACACCTTTGGAATTGGAAATCAGGATCTGTTCGATCTCAGGGCGGGTCGCATTCGCTTTCTCACCCAGGCAGGTCACATCCACCGGCACATGGCGCCAGCCATAGATGTAATAGCCCATCTCAAGCACTTCGGTTTCGACAATCGTCCGGCAGGTTTCCTGCGCCCCGAAATCGGTACGCGGCAGAAAGACCTGACCAACCGCCACCAGTTCATCCATACGTGGTTCATGGCCGGTACGGCGGATCTGGTCGTAAAAGAACATCACCGGGATCTGCACGTGAATACCCGCGCCATCGCCGGTCTTGCCATCCGCATCCACAGCACCCCGGTGCCAGATCGCCTTCAGGGCATCAATGCCCGCATCCACAACCTGGCGCGATGGCTTGCCATCGATGGAAACAACAAGCCCCACCCCGCAGGAAGAATGTTCTTCTTCCTCACGGTAAAGACTGTTTTCAGCCATCCACTGACGCTTCGCCTCTTCCGCGCGCACCCAGTTCTCGTCATATGTTGTCTTGGTCTTCGTCATTTTGGATGTCCTTCTCAGGGTGCCCGGTTGGGGCATAGTGGGTGGTAGTCTTGCGGTGCTATTGCCCATCCGGGGCAAGCAGTTGAGTGAAGCGAAAGCTCATGCGAGCATCGACCGTGCGTTTGAAGCCGGATTTTTCTGTGATTGTCACCGGTTGTTCAAAAACCGCAAAGTTCAGCCAGGCGCGCCCTGAAAACGGTTCTTCTGCCCCCCTCCAGTTGCGGTGAAATTCGCTTTTCAGACCGGAGAACAGAAGTGTCTCAGCAGGAAGTGTGCCCGCCCCCTGTCCGGTGTAATCTTCTGTATCAAAGGAAATTGCCCAGGTTCCGCTGACCGGCGTGACCGCCAGAAAAGAAAAACAACCTTCCATCTCAAACGAGAAATCGATTGCCGGCAAGGCAACATCCCGCAACACACGCGCTTCGCGATCCGGCGCATCGTCCGGAACATAGAAATCCCCGCTTGATCTCAGCAGATCATTTCTTTCGACCTGGCGATGGCGACCAGGTTGCAAATAACTATAGTCGATAAGCACGGTTTCGGTTTCATACAGCGACCGCCCTTCCCAGTATGGCTGGATTGCCGCCACCGGATATTCTTTCAATTCACCCGTCATACGGCCCGGAACAGCGAATATGTCCTCACATTCAAATTCCGGATTCTTCAACGGCTCAAACCGGGCGGTATCCTGATCAACCGCGCCAAAGTCGAACGCACCGGCCGCAACGGGCACAGCCAGGCAGAACGCGGAACATATCACCCGTGTCATCATTTTATGGCGCTGCATCATCCGGCCCTCATCACATCAGCCAGCGATGACATCATCGCGCCGCAGCCAAATTGCGGGGTGTCGCTGAGGAAACCATCTTCGCCAGGACGGGAAAACGTCAGGGGTGAGGAATTATAAGCTTCCCAGGCCCCGCCATTGTTCCGGAAATGCCCTTCCCCGCCGATGAACAGGTTAAACTCTTCCAGAACATATTCCTGCCCACGGCCTTCGAACACGTTGGAACCGGTGGTTTCGCTGATCTGATAATTCGTCTCAAGCAGGCGCTGGCCGTCGATCTCCACCACTTCACCAGTCAGTACATCCTGCCCAACCACATGACGTCGCGCAGGCATAGCCCCGGGATAACCGACCACCTCAAAGAAATCGAAACTGTCTTCGCCTGTGTCGCGCAGACGGCTCATGGATTGCAGGTCTTTTTCCGGCTTGCTCATGGTGTTTTCAAAACCGTCAATCAGGTTCTGTGAATATAGCCAGCGGTATTCGCGATCCATCTGCGACATGTAAACCGGCCCGTCTTCCCCCATGGAATAACGCCACTTCACGCCCTCAGGCTCGCCCTCACATGACCAGTAATGTTCCACCTGGCAATCCGCAGACTGCACCGTCAGAAAGGCTTCACACCCCGCAGGTGGCGTGACAGTACCCGCGAAAGACGCCACCGGCGCAACGATCATCGCGGCAAAAGCATATGCAAATTTCATGAAATATCTCCCTGATCGCTATCTAAAACTGAAAATTTCTCAACACATTCCTGCCGCGTCATCACTGTGCGCCCTTCACCCGCGTAAGCAAAACTCGCAGGCTTATGATCAATGTAAATCTCACTGGTCATGGTGAAATCATCGGCTGCATCAAACAGACCCAGCGGGATTTCATAATTCCCCGCCCATTTGCTTTCCATGGTCACACGAAACCACAGACCTGTGCCGCAGCTCCGACACCAGGCCCGTTCCGCCCAGTCAGAACTCTGACGCACCGCAATGTTCTCGCGCCCGTCCCAGGTGACATTGCCTTCAGGCACAGACACCCCAAGCAGGGCAGAGCCCGTCCAGCGTCGGCACATTTCACAATGGCAGGTGCCATATTCCGTGGGCACATCACGGGCAGTAAAGCGCACATCGCCGCACATGCACTGGCCAGTATGGTCTGTCATCGCTTTACCCTCCGTTTACTTTTGTCAAATTACAGTCAGCCAGACTGACCCGTTAAGATTTGGGCCTATGCACGATGTATGCATGGATTGTGCATACATTATGCATAGGTTGTGCAGATCACTCCGCCGCGATGTTCGCCGCTGCGTTCAGGTTTTCCAGAATGTTCTGCGCTGCGTCACGCCCATCCTTGATCGCCCAGACAACAAGGCTTGCACCCCGGGCAATATCGCCCACAGCCCAGACACCCGGCAGGCGGGTCTGATGGGTTGCGCCATCGGTCAGAACCGTGCCCCAGCGGGTCACTTCCAGTTCCGGTGTATCCCAAAGCGTCGGCAGATCTTCCGGTTCAAACCCCAGGGCTTTGATCACCAGATCGGCATCTTCCACGTAATCCGCACCTTCGATCACTTCAGGGCTTTGACGGCCAGACGCATCCGGCGCACCAAGGCGCATTTTCTGCACCATCACACCTTCAACAGGGTCACCGGTGAAGCCTTTTGGCGCAGCCAGCCAGACGAATTCCACGCCTTCTTCTTCCGCGTTCTGCGTTTCACGCACAGACCCCGGCATGTTCGCACGGTCCCGACGATACAGGCATTTCACGCTGGTCGCGCCCTGACGGATCGCCGTGCGCACACAGTCCATTGCAGTGTCACCACCACCGATAACAACCACGCGTTTGCCTTCGGCGTTCAGCTCACCACTGTCGAACGCTTCAACCGTATCACCAAAGCTTTGACGGTTGCTGGCAGACAGATAATCCAGCGCCTTCACAAGGCCCTTTGCACCGGCACCGGGGCCGCCCAGATCACGGGATTTATAAACACCCGTCGCAAGCACCACTGCATTGTGTTTGCTGCGAATTTCCTCAAAGCTGATGTCTTCGCCAACGTTGCAATCCATCACAAATTGAACGCCGCCTTCTTTCAGCTGATCGATCCGGCGCATCACCACATCTTTTTCCAGCTTAAAGCCGGGGATACCATAGGTCAGCAGCCCGCCACCACGATCATAGCGGTCGTAAACCGTGACCTGCACACCGGCTTTGCGCAGCATATCTGCAGCCGCCAGACCACCAGGTCCGGCACCAATCACAGCAACGGATTCTTCACGTTCGCGACGTGGTTTGTTTGGCGTAACCCAGCCCTCTTTCCAGGCGGTGTCAGTGATGTATTTCTCAACCGCGCCGATGGTCACAGTGTCATGGCCGGATTGTTCAATCACACAGCTGCCTTCGCACAGGCGATCCTGCGGGCAGATGCGGCCACAGATTTCCGGGAAAGTGTTCGTGGCCTGGGACATCTCATAAGCTTCACGCAGACGGCCGGTCGCGGTCAGACGCAGCCAATCCGGGATGTTATTCTGCAGCGGGCAGTGATCCTGACAATAGGGCACACCACACTGACTGCAACGGCTTGCCTGCTCTTCAGCCTTCTCCCGCGCGAACTCCGCGTAAATCTCATTGAAGTCCTCATTACGTACACCTGCATCACGTTTTTCAGGCATGTCACGGGATACGGTGACAAATTTAAGCATCGGGTTCTCGGCCATGGCTATTCTCCGCTGTGGTCCCGCCCTTCTATACAAGGCGTCAGAAAGTTAAAAGTCATCATTACTGACCTATAATGTAATTTTGAGATGCAAATTGCGATATGCGACATTTTTGAGCAACACTTTCAGTCATCAAAGCTTACCTATATGCTTTCTGATGTCTTTTCGAATCAACCAGGATAATGTGAAGAAAAACTGATTCGAGCGCGCACCATGTCCCTGTTTCATCTGTTTCTTGTCGCCATTATCCAGGGCCTGACAGAATTCCTTCCGGTCTCTTCCTCCGGCCACCTTATCCTTTTACCCGTCCTGACTGGGGCCGAGGATCAGGGGCAGGTGATCGACGTTGCAGTTCACCTGGGCACTCTGATTGCCGTGGTCATTTTCTTCTGGCGCGAAGTATCAGAAGCCGCCCTTGGCCTGCCCCGCCTGGCCACGGGCAAAGCAGATACCCCCGGATCAAAACTTGCCCTTCTGCTGATCATCGCAACCATCCCCGCCATCATTTTCGGCCTGATGCTGAAACTGACTGGCCTGGATGATATGATGCGATCCATCAAAGTGATTGGCTTTACGATGATCGGCTTTGGCATCGTCCTGTATATCGCCGACCAGAAAGGCCCGACCAAACGCGACGCGGCCAGCTGGGGCCTGCGCGATGCGATTGTTATGGGCCTCTGGCAGGCCGTGGCACTGATCCCCGGCACATCCCGTTCTGGCGCAACCATCACCGGCGCACGCAGCCTTGGCTTTAACCGCGAAGATGCGGCGCGCCTGTCTATGCTGATGTCGATCCCGACAATTCTGGCTGCGGGTGGCTTGCTGGGCCTCGAAGTCGCCACCACCGCCAATAT
>NZ_PWAA01000063.1 GCF_003031585.1 Thalassobius sp. I31.1 | reverse complement strand
GCGTCTCGTTTCCGTGTCGCCCTGCCGGTGAAGTGGGTTCTAGGGTTATACGCCAACACCCGCAACCCCTTTTTACATTTTCCGTGAAGCTTTTTTGAATTTTCGACTAATCTTATGTTTTTAAACAGTTTTTATTCATGAAAAACCTCTTAACAACCGCACGCCTAAATACCACTACAAAGGGATGCAGGTGATAGCACCCCAAACAGACTGACTTCGTGTGGAATCGCAGGCAGAATCCCCGGAATCGGATACGAGTCATCTGTGGTTTTCCGAATCCGCACCCGAAATTTCAGGAAGAGCGGCGCTGCGCAAAGAAATCACGTAACAGTGCGGCGGCTTCCGGTTCGCGCACGCCATCTATCACTTCGGGCACGTGATGGGCCTGTGCGTGACTATATATACATGGCCCCTGTTCAATGCCCCCGGATTTCGGGTCAGAGGCCGCATATATAAGACGGGCAATCCGTGCGGATGAAATCAGCATCGCACACATCGGACAGGGTTCCAGTGTCACCCAGAGTTCACAGCCTGGCAGACGTTCCTGACCAAGCTTTGCGCAGGCCTCACGGATCACAAGCACTTCAGCATGGGCGGATGGATCATTGAGTTCACGGGTGCGATTGCCGGCCTGTGCGAGAATATCCCCCTGAGGTGAGACAAGAACAGCACCAACAGGCACTTCACCCCGGCCCGCCGCAAGCTGCGCTTCTTTAAGGGCTGTGCCCATATAGGATGTGAAACCTGTCATACTTCAGTCATGCCCTGGTGTGCCCCGCCTGCCAAGTATCTTTCCCTTTACACAGAGACAGGGTAAAGCCTCCCTATGACAGATAAAGCCCAAGCCCCCCGCACCGGTGACAGGATCGCCAAAGTTATCGCCCGCGCTGGTGTTGCCTCGCGTCGGGATGCCGAACGTCTGATTGCCGATGGTCATGTGACCGTCAACGGCAAGCTGATCGACAGCCCTGCCCTGAACGTGACTGAGAAAGACAAGATCACTGTAAAAGGTGAACTTCTGGCCGAACCGGATGCACCGCGCGTCTGGCTGTACTATAAGCCAACGGGCCTTGTGACATCCGCACGCGACGAAAAAGGCCGCGACACTGTCTTTGACAATCTGCCCGAAGGCATGCCGCGTGTGATGAGCGTCGGACGGCTTGACCTGAATTCCGAAGGTCTGCTGCTGCTGACAAATGACGGCGCGCTGAAACGCCAGATGGAACTGCCATCCACCGGATGGTTGCGGCGCTATCGTGTGCGCGTCAATGGCCGGCCAAAGGATGAAAACTTTGAACCTCTGCGCAAAGGGATCACGGTAGAGGGTGAGAAGTTCCAGCCCATGCAAGTGACCCTGGATCGTCAGCAGGGCGCCAATGCCTGGCTGACCATCGCAATCCGCGAAGGTAAAAACCGTGAAATCCGTCGTGCTATGTCTGCGATTGGCTTTGAGGTGAACCGGTTGCTGCGCGTAAGCTACGGCCCCTTCCAGATCGGATCCCTGAAGGCGGGTGAGGTTGAAGAACTGAAATCACGCGTTGTGCGCGATCAGCTGGGGCTTGATGGTGCGGATGAAAAGCCAACAGTTACGCGCCGTCGCAAACCTGGCCTGAAATCCGGAACACATGGAAAGAAGCCGACCAGATCACAACCAGCGGCACAAAGGGCTGATGCCGGGGCGGGTTCACAGAAAACTTCGCCAGGTAAACGCCCGGACCGCAGAAGCAAAAACGCCCCCCCAAGGAAGCCAACAAGACGCTGACAGCAGGTTCTTATTTCTTCCGGGGGATGAATGCGAAGACAGAAAGATAACCCTAAAGCATTGACACATGCAGTTGGTTGACTGTTTTCTGGTGCAATACGATCATCTGCCCCCCCCGGAAACACAGGTTTCAATGCAGTACGGTAAACAGTTTCTCACCAGTTTTTTTCTTCGCCTGATATCCATATTTATTGCACTTCAGCTTATAACAGCCTGCGCGGAAACCGCATCGCCAGGAGGAAATGACCGCATTCTTCTGATGGGGGATTCTCTGATGGCCTGGAACCGGCATTCAGGGCAGTCCGTAGCGCAGCAGTTAGAAGCTGATCTGCGCCAGCCGGTGCTTGATCGGTCGGCATTGGGCGCGTCTGTCATCCGAAGAACACCCCTTGGCGCCGCAATGGGCCTGAACATACCACAACAATTTCAGCCCGGGCAACGGGACTGGATTGTTCTGAATGGCGGTGGAAATGATCTGTTTCTGGGATGCGGATGCAACGCCTGTACTGACCGTCTGAACCTTCTTGCGTCGGAAGATGGCAACTGGGGTGCAATTCCCAACCTTTTGTCCCGCCTTCGGGCAACCGGTGCACAGGTCATTTATGTCGGATATTTACGCAGCCCCGGTGTCGGTTCCCTTATTGAAAACTGTGCAGATGAAGGAAATGAGCTGGAACGGCGTCTGGTCACAGCCGCCCGCAAAGATCCTGGCGTACATTATGTGTCCCTTCGGGATCTTGTTCCTCATGGCGACCGTTCTTACCATGCGTTTGACTTGATTCACCCACCTCCAAAGGCCAGCCGCGCCATCGCAGCCCGTGTCGCAAACATCATTCGCAAATAGTTACGGGGAATTCCCCCGCAGACTGCACCATTTACAAATGACGCCAATTTAAGCAAAAACGGCGAAACGATTTCTGTAAGCCGGAGCGGCCAATGTCCGAACTTTTAACTTTCGAAAACCTGGGTAACCTTCTGATGCTTTGCTTCCTGCAGGCGGTGCTTGGGTTTGATAACCTTCTTTACATCTCTATTGAAAGCCAGCGCGCGCCAAAGGAAGCGCAGAAATCTGTGCGTTTCTGGGGCATCATCATTGCTGTGGCCCTGCGTGTTGTTCTGCTGTTCGTCATGATCCGCCTGATCGACGCCATGGCGGCACCTTTCCATATCTTCGACATGCCGGGCATTCTCGAAGGCGGCGTGAACTTTGCCACAGTTGTCTTCATCATCGGTGGTGTCTTTATCATGTATACGGCGGTGAAAGAGATCTCTCACATGCTGTCCGTCAGTCACCTGGATACGGATGTTGAGAACAAGTCCGGCAAATCTGCCGCCCAGGTGATCACGCTGATCGTGATGATGAACCTGATCTTCAGCTTTGACTCAATCCTGTCCGCCCTTGCGATCACCGATGTCTTCCCGATCCTGGCAGCCGCCATCCTGATGTCTGGTCTTGCGATGCTGGTTCTGGCTGACGGTGTGACGAAATTCCTGGAAAAGAACCGCATGTATGAGGTCCTGGGCCTGTTCATACTGCTGATCGTCGGTGTTGTTCTGCTGGGCGAAGCCGGCCAGGCGGCAGCACATGCGGTGCATGATGATGCGCTGGCGCTGAAAGTGTTCGGCTATGAAATCATCCCAATGTCCAAATCCACCTTCTATTTCGCGGTCATCGTGCTGTTCGCAGTTGAAATCATCCAGTCCGGCTATCAGCGCAAACTGAACCGCGAACGCGAGGCTGGGGGTAAATCTGCCCATTAATTCCCCCTGGCACCACTTCTGGTTTTAAACGGCAATTTCCCCTATATAGTCTCGTAAGAGAGACAACCTTAACTGGGGAAATTGCAGATATGGGCGGAAACAGGGTCAAAAACCTTGGGTTCTGGGTACTTGTGGCCCTGATCCTTTACGCAACCTTCAAGGGGGCGGCGTAATGGCAAAACGTTTCGGTGGTGATTACAGCCCGCAGGGGCGCACGCAACACTCTGTTGCCCCTGCCCCCGGCGCAGGCCCGGCCACACCCACAATGGGCGACCGGTTCCGTGCATGGCTGCTCTTTGTGGCCCCCATGCCGCTGGTGTTCAAGGCTTTTGGCCGTGAACCGCTTACGCTCGCAATGACTCTGATCGCATTTGCCGCGCTGATTCTGGCCGCCTGGCTGACCCGTGAAGGTCTGCGGGCAGAGGCTGAATATGACGCGCGCCAGGTTGCCCGCCGCCCGGCCCTGCCCCGCAAAATCATTGCTTCTGCGCTCAGCGGGATTGGTGTGACGCTTGCTGCTTTCACCGGCATGGGCGGGGTGTTCGGCCCCATCGCCCTTGGCCTGCTGGCCACGGGATGCCATTTCATCGCCTTTGGCCCGGATCCGCTGTCAGACAAAGGCATGGAAGGCATCGACCGCTTTCAGGCTGATCGTGTGGCCCGTGCAGTAGAGGACGCCGAAGAACATCTGGAAGCCATGCGCGACGCCATCCTGCGGGCGCGCGACCGGATGCTGGAAACCCGGGTGGAACGCTTTGCTGTCACTGCGCGCAATATGTTCCGCACCGTGGAAGAAGACCCGCGCGACCTGACAGCTGCGCGCAAATATATGGGCGTCTATCTGAAAGGCGCACGTGAAGCGACGGTGCAATATGTATCTATCGCCACACGTGGCGCCAACGCAGAGGCCCGCGACAAATTCGAGGCTTTGCTGGATGATCTGGAAACAGGGTTCACCAGCCGCACCCAGAAGCTGCTGGAAGACGGGCAGGATAATCTCGACGTCGAAATCGAAGTACTGCGCGAACGTCTCGCGCGGGATGCAAATGTCTGAATGAAGTTTTCTGAACAGGGATAAAATCTATGAGTGTTACTGTACAAAAGCAGGCCGAAGCCCGCGCCGCTGAAATTTCCGAAATCTCTGCCGTGACTCTGGCAGAACCATCCAATGCGCTGGTGCCTATGGCCGAAGCCGATGCACCCGTTGCCGCTGAGATCACAAAGCGCATGGATGAAATCGACATGGGCGATACCGGTTCCATCGTCAGCTTTGGCTCAAGCGCCCAGGAAGAACTTCAGGTGATCAGCCAGGCGATGCTTGCGGATGTGCGCAACAAAGATGTCGGCCCGGCCGGTGACAGCCTGCGCGATATCGTATCCACCATTCGCGGCTTTTCCATTACTGAACTGGATACACGCCGCAAGCGGTCCTGGTGGGAAAAACTGACAGGTGCTGCATCGCCCTTCGCCAAATTCTATGCCCGGTTTGAAACCGTACAGGGCCAGATCGACAATATCACGGATAATCTGCTGGATCATGAACATAAACTGCTGAAGGATATCAAATCCCTGGATCAGCTGTATGAAAAAACCCTCGCTTTCTATGACGAACTGGCACTGTATATTTCTGCTGGTGAAGAAAAACTGCGCGTGCTGGATGAAGACGTGATCCCCGCGAAAGTCGCAGCCGTCGATACCGCGCCGGAAGATCAGCAGGTTATGGAAGCCCAGGAGTTGCGCGATCTGCGTGCCGCCCGGGATGATCTGGAACGCCGCGTGCATGACCTGAAACTGACACGTCAGGTCACCATGCAATCCCTGCCGTCCATCCGCCTGGTTCAGGAAAACGACAAATCTCTGGTCACCAAGATCAATTCAACATTGGTGAACACCGTGCCTCTCTGGGAAACTCAGCTGGCGCAGGCCGTGGCAATTCAGCGGTCTTCTGATGCGGCAGATGCGGTTAAAGAAGCTACAGATCTGACCAACGAACTGCTGACTGCCAATGCAGAAAACCTGCGCCAGGCAAACGCCAAAGTGCGTGCGGAAATGGAACGTGGTGTCTTTGACATTGAGGCCGTGAAAGCCGCCAATGAAACCCTGATCGCCACCATCAATGACAGCCTGCAAATCGCTGATGAAGGCAAAGCACGCCGTGCCGCTGCCGAAGAAGATCTGAAAAAGATGGAAACTGACCTAAAAGACACGCTTGCCTCTGCCAAAGCGCGCGGTGATAGTACCGGCGACACGGCTGGGGCTGCAGTTCCTGCTTAAAGGCATCTGAACGGAGGAAGAATGCTGAACCGGGAGACAATCTGCGCACTTACGACAGCCCTGACATTTATTGCGGGCTGCACCCCGGCCACGCGGCCCGGCACGGAAGTGCAACAAAACCGGTTCAGCCCTCCACCTGCGGCGACAGTCACGCGCACAACCCCGCAAAGCCTTGCAATGAAAGAACATCTGGCCCGTTCTGAGCAGGCCAGTGTCGCCAGCGGCCATATGCGTACCGACACTGCGCCGCGGGATGCACGTTTTACGCGTACAGACCTTATCGACAATTTCATGGCGGTTGCCCTGTTTGATGAAACCAACAATCCCAATGGCGGCGCGCGCCGTGCAGAAGCCCCTTTACGGCGTTGGGAGCAACCCGTGCGATTCGGGATCTATTTCGGTGAAGACGTCCCGCTGGATCAGCAACGCGAAGATCTGACCAACATCCGGGGGTTCGCAAGCCAGGTGGCCCGCGCCACCCGTCATCCGGTGACTGTCAGCAATACAAATGCCAATTTCCATGTGCTGGTTCTGAATGAACATGAACGTCGGACCTGGCACAATCAGTTGCGCCGCATCCTGCCCGATCTGCCTGTCCAGCTTGTCCGCGCCATTCTGCACCTGCCACGTCATAAACAATGCCAGATGCTGGCATGGGATCCGACCGGCAGTGGCACATTCACCCAGGCGATTGCGCTTGTCCGTGCCGAACATCCGAACCTGACGCGCCTGTCCTGCTTCCACGAAGAACTGGCCCAGGGCATGGGTCTGCCCAATGACAGCCCCGATGCGCGCCCGTCGATCTTTAACGATGACGAAGAATTCGGCCTGCTGACACGCCATGACGAATATCTGCTGCGCATTCTTTACGATCCGCGCCTGCGCCCAGGCATGCGTGCCAGGCAGGCGCGCCCGATCGTTGAAAACATCGTATCCGGCCTGAACCCGGATCGCCGTATTTAAGTAAAGGAGAACCCGATGGGTATCTTGGATTTCCTCTCTGGTCAGTTCATTGACGTTATTGAATGGACCGATGACACACGCGACACTATGGTCTGGCGGTTTGAACGCGAAGGCCATGAAATCAAATATGGTGCCAAGCTGACCGTGCGCGAAGGCCAGGCTGCGGTGTTTGTGCATGAAGGCCAGCTGGCGGATGTATTTACGCCAGGTCTTTACATGCTTGAGACCAACAACATGCCGATCATGACCAGTTTGCAGCACTGGGATCATGGCTTTGAAAGCCCGTTCAAATCGGAAATCTACTTCATCAACACCACCCGGTTCAACGATCTGAAGTGGGGAACGAAGAACCCACTGATGCTGCGCGACCCGGAATTCGGCCCGACCCGCATTCGCGCTTTCGGCACCTATTCCGTGCGTGTGAAGGAGGCCGGCCGTTTCCTGACCGAAATCACCGGTACTGACGGTGAATTCACCATGGATGAAATCAGCTTCCAGATCCGCAATATTATCGTGCAGGAATTCTCCCGCGCGGTGGCGGCTTCCGGGATTCCGGTTCTGGACATGGCCGCGAACACCGGCGACCTGGGCAAATTGATTGCAACCGAGATTTCCGCCACCATCGCGTCTTACGGTCTGGAAATCCCGGAACTCTACATCGAAAACATCTCTCTGCCGCCTGCGGTAGAAGCCGCCCTGGATAAACGCACCTCCATGGGTGTGGTCGGCGATCTGGGTAAATACACACAATTCTCTGCCGCGGAGGCCATGACAGCCGCTGCCAACAATCCGAATGGCGATGGTGGCATGGGCGCGGGTCTTGGTATGGGAATGGGCATGGCAATGGCACAGCAGATGCAGAACGCCATGATGCCACAATCCGGCCAATGGGGCGCGGCCCCGACGCAACCCGCTACCGCACATACCCCGCCGCCGCCTCCACCGCCGGTCGAAAAGCTCTGGCATATCACCCAGGGCGGCAGCACAACCGGCCCATTTTCCCGCGCCGCCATGGGTAAAATGGCGTCTGAGGGCAGCCTGACCCGCGAAAGCCTGGTCTGGACCGCTGGTCAGGATGGTTGGCAGAAGGCTGGCGCGATCACGGAACTCGCCCAACTGTTCACCATCCTGCCGCCACCACCGCCCCCTGGCAGCTAAATCCTTCACGCCCGCCGCATCCCGGCGGGCGATTTCTTTCCGGCCTGTGGGGTTTCAGGAAAATTTCTTGCGGACGGCCCAACGGGCTTTCATGATGAAAGCAGAACGGAGGCCCGCATGAAACGCACACTCATTAAATGGTTACATTGGTTAAGCTTTGCCCTGCTGATCTATTTCTTCGCCGTTGAACCAGACGACGACATGGCCGACGCAGGGGCCGCCCTGTCCACCCATGCCGGTGCCGGGTTGCTTCTGGCAATTGTCACCGGGATCTGGCTGTTTATCTGGCTGCGTAAGGGGCTGATGGGACGGGCGGGCCCCAAGCTGCCTGGCTGGGGGAAAAAACTTCATACCCTGAATCACAAACTCCTTCAGATCGGCGTGCCGGTTGTTGTGGCTTCTGGCGCATTTGCGGGCCTTGCCGCGCCCTATCTGATCAAAGGGTTCGGCGTGATACCGATTAACTTTGCAGGCGGCAATAAATCCCTGCATGACTTCGCAACCGAAATTCACGAAATCACCTTTGATGCACTGATCATTCTGATTGTACTACACGCGGCATTTCACATCTGGCGACATGTAAAATTAAAGGATAATGCTTTGCGTATAATGTTTCCGAAAATTCTGCACCGCTGGCTCTGATATATGACTGACACCCCGGATACCCATCGTTTTCCCTGTGATGCCTGTGGCTCAGATCTGCGGTTTGATCCTGCGGCGGGCCTGCTGAACTGTGATCATTGCGGCAATCAGGAAACTCTGGAAGGTCACGGGGCGATCAGCCACTCAGATGCCATCCGGGAACTGGATTTCCGCACCGCCCTGAATGCCCGCCTGCCTGAGGCCGAGACAGAGGAAATCCGCACCTCTTCCTGCCCGAACTGCGGCGCGCATGTTGTGTTTGCCGATGAAAGCCATGCGCAGGAATGCCCCTTCTGCGCCACACCGGTTGTGACTGACACCGGCGCATCCCGCCAGATCAAGCCCAAAGCCGCCCTGCCCTTCGCCCTGGAAGAACGCCAGGCCCGCAACGCCATGTCCGACTGGCTGGGCAGCCTGTGGTTTGCGCCGAACGGGTTGCAGGAATACGCCCGAAAGGGCCGCAAGATGAACGGCATCTATGTCCCCTACTGGACCTATGACGCCGACACCAAAACCAGCTATTCCGGCCAGCGTGGCACGGTTTACTATGAAACCCGGACCGTACGTGTGAACGGAAAAACCGAAACGCGTCGGGTGCAGAAGATCCGCTGGCGCAATGTCACTGGTCGGGTTGCACGTTTCTTTGATGACGTGCTGGTCCTTGCCAGTCGCAGCCTGCCGAAGAAATACACCGACAACCTCGCCCCCTGGGATCTGTCACATCTTGAACCTTACCGCCCGGAATATCTGGCCGGGTTCAATTCCGAAGGCTATGTTGTTGAACTGGCCGACGGCTATGATGAAGCCCGTGCCCTGATGGATCAGGTTATTCGCCGCGACATCAAGTTTGACATTGGCGGGGATCGTCAGCGCATCTCATCCCTGAATACTTCAGTGTCGGATGTGACGTTTAAACATATCCTGCTGCCGGTCTGGATGGCCGCCTATAAATATCGCGGCAAGACCTATCGTTTTGTGGTCAACGGACAGACAGGCCGTGTGCAGGGGGAACGCCCCTGGTCGGCCTGGAAAATCGCAATTGCGGTTACGCTGGGCCTGATCGTGGCCGGTGGCCTTGGTTACATCATCGCGCAAAATCAGTAAGGACAGATCATGAAAGCAGTGGTTCAACGGGTCTCAGAGGCCAGTGTCGATGTCGATGGCACCCGCATCGGGGAAATTGGTGAAGGCGTTATGATCCTTGTCTGCGCTATGCAGGGCGATGCCGAGGCAAACGCAGATAAGCTGGCGGCAAAAATCGCAAAACTGCGCATTTTCCGCGATGACGAAGGCCGCATGAACCGTTCCCTTGCGGATATTGGCGGCGCGGCCCTGATCGTCAGCCAGTTCACCCTGTCTGCCGATACCTCGCGCGGCAATCGCCCGGGGTTCTCAACCGCCGCCAGCCCAGCCGAGGGCGAACGGCTTTATGAATATTTCATCACCCGGATGCAGGCTGAAGGCATTCCGGTGCAAACCGGTAAGTTTGGCGCAGATATGAAAGTGCGCCTGCTGAATGACGGGCCTGTCACCATCCCGATGGAATTCTGATCAGCCGGTTTTCTTAACAAACTGCGTCAGAATCACGATCTGCTGCCCGTTCACCCGGCCTTCAATATGGGTTTCATTCGCCGGTGACAGGGAAATATTGCGCACGGGCGTGCCGCGTTTCGCGGTAAACCCGGCACCCTTTACCGGCAGATCTTTGATCAGAACAACACTGTCGCCCGCGGACAGAACAACACCATTGCTGTCGCGATGCACCAGTGCGTTTTCATCCGGCAGATCTTCCTCAGCCCAGGCCAGCGTGTCTGGTTCCAGATAAGCAATATCCAGAATATCCTGCGCCCAGGCCTCTGACTTCAGACCGTGCAGCAGACGATAGGCCAGAACCTTCACAGCTTCGCTTTCAGACCAGATTGCACCGCTGAGACATTGCCAGTGTGGCGCATCTGAAACCGGGCCTTTTACGCCTGCAAGACAGGTTTCACAAAGCTGCACAGCCGCATCACGCGGGGCCATGCTATGTGTGGTCAGACCGCCAGAGGCCGAGCAGATTTCGCAGGTATCAGACATGATCATTCCTTTTCCGGTTGCCCGCCTGTAACACGTCTTTCCCCACAAAGAACAGCCACCTGCCGCATTTCTCAGCAATCAGAAAATATTCCACCCTCCGGGTGAAAACCATCTGGAACATTGGGCAATTTTCCGCCAGGTAAGCAACAATTTGGACGAAGCGCATATGCGCCTGAAAGGACAAAAAATGACACCCAACGAAAATACTGACTATAACTTTGGCCCGGGCCAGGCGCTGGTTGGCGTCCAGATGCTCTTTGTGGCCTTCGGCGCACTGGTGCTTGTGCCCCTGCTGACCGGCCTTGACCCAAGCGTCGCCCTGTTCACCGCCGGCATCGGCACGCTGATCTTCCAGATCGTGACCAAAGGCAAAGTGCCGGTTTTCCTGGCCTCTTCCTTCGCCTTCATCGCGCCTATCGGTGTTGCTACCGCAACCTGGGGTCTGGCGGCAACCACCGGTGGCCTTGCCGCGGCTGGCCTGTTGTATGTTCTTCTCAGCTTTGCAGTGCGCATCTTCGGCAGTGGTTTCCTGCATAAGCTTCTGCCGCCCGTGGTCGTTGGCCCGGTCATCATGATCATCGGCCTGTCGCTGGCACCGGTTGCGGTGAACATGGCAACGGGTCTTGCCGGTGACACGCAGATCATGCCGAAATCCACCGCGCTGATCCTCGCAGCGGTTTCCCTTGGCGCAACCATGCTGACCGCAATCCTTGGCCGTGGCATCATGCGTGTCGTACCGATCATGGTCGGCGTAATCGCAGGTTATGCGGCTGCCATCTTTATGGGGCTGATCACGGGTGAAAGCCTGATCAACGGGTCTGCCTTTACCTCTGCTCCCTGGTTCGCCGTTCCTGGCTTTGTTGCGCCGGAATTCAACCTTGCGGCCATCCTGTTCATCCTGCCCGTGGCCATTGCCCCCGCGATTGAACATTTCGGTGACATCCTGGCGATCGGCAATGTGACGAAAAAAGACTATATGGAAGAGCCAGGCATTCAGAACACCATGCTGGGTGACGGTCTGGCCACAATGGCTGCCGGTTTCCTTGGTGGCCCGCCAAACACCACCTATTCAGAAGTGACCGGCGCCGTAACCCTGACACGCGCCTTTAACCCGGCGATCATGACCTGGGCTGCGATCTTTGCGATCATCCTGGCCTTTGTCGGCAAAATCGGCGGCGCGCTTGGCACAATCCCGATGCCTGTCATGGGCGGCATTATGATCCTGCTGTTTGGCATGGTCACAGTTGTTGGCCTCTCCGTGCTGGCCCGTCTGGGCGACACCCTGACAGAGCCGCGCAACATGGTGATCATCTCAACCGTGCTGGTGATCGGCCTTGGTGGCCTGACCCTTGAGTTCGGCGAAAGCTTTAAACTCGCAGGTATCGGCCTGTCCGGCATCGCAGGCCTGGTCCTGAACATGATCCTGCCGAACCCAGCTGCAAAAGACTGATTACCTCAGAAAACAGAAACTAAAATGCCCGGCCATTGCGCCGGGCATTTCTTTTTTCAACCAAACAAAAAAGGCGACCCGAAGGCCGCCTTTTGAATGCGTTCCTGAAGAAGATTACTCTTCTTCGGCGTAGTCTTCCATCGGAGGACAGGTACAGATCAGGTTCCGGTCACCGTATACGTTGTCGACACGGTTCACAGGGGACCAGTATTTGTCCACACGGAAGGCACCCGCAGGGAAGCAGGCCTGTTCGCGTGAATATGGACGATCCCAGTCACCCACCAGATCTTCAACCGTGTGTGGCGCGTTCTTCAGCGGGTTGTTTTCCGCATCAATCTTGCCACCTTCGATGTCGCGCACTTCATTGCGAATGTCTTTCATCGCAGTGATAAAGCGGTCGATCTCAGCTTTTGGTTCAGATTCTGTAGGCTCAACCATCAGCGTACCAGCCACAGGCCAGGACATGGTTGGCGCGTGGAAGCCGTTGTCGATCAGACGCTTGGCAATGTCATCCACAGTTACATGCGCGCTGTCATCCAGCGGACGTGTATCAAGGATACATTCATGTGCGACGCGACCATTCTCGGCGGTGTAAAGGATGTCATAGTCATCCTTCAGGCATGCCGCGATATAGTTCGCGTTCAGGATCGCAACCTTGGTTGCCTGTGTCAGACCAGCACCGCCCATCAGCAGAACATAAGCCCAGGAGACTGGCAGGATGGAAGGCGAACCAAATGGCGCCGCAGACACCGGACCAACAGCACCCGCATATTCAGGGTGACCAGGCAGGTGTGGCGTCAGGTGTGCTTTCACACCAATCGGACCCATGCCGGGGCCACCACCACCGTGTGGAATGCAGAAGGTCTTGTGCAGGTTAAGGTGGCTGACGTCACCGCCAATATCGCCCGGACGGGACAGACCCACCATCGCGTTCATGTTCGCACCGTCGATGTAAACCTGACCACCGTGATCATGTGTGATCTGGCAGATTTCCTGAACGGTTTCTTCAAACACACCATGGGTGGATGGGTATGTGATCATACAAGCTGCAAGATCGTCAGAATGCTTTTCAGCCTTCGCACGGAAGTCAGCAACATCAATGTTACCTTTGTCATCCGCCTGTACCGGCACAACTTTCCAGCCCACCATCTGCGCGGACGCAGGGTTTGTGCCGTGTGCAGATGTCGGGATCAGACAAACGTTACGATGTGCTTCACCGCGGGACGCGTGATAACCACGAATGGTCAGAAGACCCGCGTATTCACCCTGCGCACCAGAGTTCGGCTGCTGAGAAATGGCATCATAACCAGTGATCTGACACAGTTTGTCGTTCAGATCTGCGATCATCTCGGAATAACCAAGCGCCTGATCAGCCGGCACAAACGGGTGCAGGTCGCCAAATTCAGGCCAGGTCACAGGGATCATCTCGATGGTCGCGTTCAGCTTCATTGTGCAGGACCCAAGCGGGATCATCGCACGGTCAAGCGCAAGGTCACGGTCCGCCAGACGACGCATGTAACGTGTGATTTCAGCTTCTGCACGGTTCATGTGGAAGATCGGGTGCGTCAGGTATTCGGTCTCACGCAGCATCGCATCCGGCAGACGATATTCGCGGTTCGCTTTACTGTCGTCTTTTTTCTCAACGCCAAAGGCACGCCAGACAGCTTCGATGGTTTCCGGACGGGTTTGTTCATCCAGAGAAATACCAACACGATCTTCGCCCACTTTACGCAGGTTCACACCATTGTTGACAGCCGCCTGCATGACAACGCCCTGCAGAGAACCAACTTCAACAGTGATCGTGTCGAAGAACACTTCTGGTGCCACGTTAAAGCCTGCTTCTTCCAGACCTTTCGCCAGACGGGATGTCTTGCGGTGCACGGATTGTGCGATCGCTTTAATGCCGTCAGGGCCGTGATACACAGCGTACATGGATGCGATAACAGCCAGCAGCGCCTGTGCAGTACACACGTTAGAGTTCGCTTTTTCACGGCGAATGTGCTGTTCGCGGGTTTGCAGCGCCAGGCGCATCGCTTTGTTGCCGCGGCTATCAACGGAAACACCGATGATACGGCCAGGCATGGAACGCTTCAGCTTATCCGTCGTTGCCATATAAGCAGCGTGCGGACCACCGTAACCCATTGGAACGCCGAAACGCTGGGTGGAACCGATGGCAATATCTGCGCCCATTTCACCAGGTGATTTCAGCAGCGCGAGCGATAGGATGTCAGCCGCAACAACTGCGATTGCTTTGTGCTCATGCAGGGCTGCGATTTGTGCGGTGAAGTCACGCACGTGGCCGTTTGTGCCCGGGTACTGGAAGATCGCACCAAAGTGTGCACCGGCTTCCATGTCCGCAGGATCCGCAACAGTCACGTCAATGCCCAGAGGTTCGGCGCGTGTTTTGATCACGGCGATGGTCTGTGGGTGACAGAATTTGTCCACAAAGAAGGACGCAGCGTTTGATTTGGATTTACCCGCGCGCTTCGCCATGGCCATAGCTTCCGCAGCTGCGGTTGCTTCGTCCAGCAGGGATGCGTTTGCGATCTCAAGACCTGTGAAATCAGACACCATGGTCTGGAAGTTCAGCAGTGCCTCAAGGCGGCCCTGGGAAATCTCTGGCTGGTATGGCGTATAAGCTGTGTACCAGGCCGGGTTTTCCAGGATGTTACGCAGGATCGGCGCAGGTGTGGTTGTGCCGTGGTAACCCTGACCGATCAGAGACGTCAGAACTTTGTTTTTCTTCGCGATTTTCTTCATGTGATGGAGCGCGTCACGCTCGGACATCGCATCACCCCAATCCAGCGCCGCTTTCTGGCGGATCGCGGGTGGAACAGTATCGTCGATCAGTTCATCAAGGGTTTTATACCCGATGGTTTTCAGCATGTCCGCCATCTCTTGCGGGGCTGGCCCGATGTGGCGACGGTTTGCGAAGTCATAGGCTTCGTAGTCAGTCAGCTTAAATGACATATTATTTCCCCCTGGGGCAGGCTGTACAGCAATATCCGGCCAGGGGATCTGGCCGGATATGTGTTATTTTCAGATTAACCGATGAAGGATTTATAATCCGCTTCTGACATCAGGTCATCAACCTGGGATGTGTCAGACATTTTCACCTTGTAGATCCAGGCGTCAGCTTCAGGGCTGTCGTTCAGCGCTGCAGGGTTGCCTTCGAGCAGTTCGTTAGCTTCAACGATCGTGCCGTCTACAGGTGCGTAGATTTCAGATGCTGCTTTAACGGATTCGATCACGCCGATCTCGTCGCCTTTTTCGAACTCGTCGTCAGCTTCTTTCTGCTCAACGAATACAACTTCACCCAGCTGCTCAGCAGCGTGTGCAGTAATACCGATAGTGGCGATATCGCCTTCAACGGTGATCCATTCGTGGTCTTCTGAATAATAGGTGGACATTTTACTTATCTCCCGATGTTAACGCTGTCAGCGCTTATAGTTTTGCTGCACAAATGGCAGTTTGACAATCTCTGCGGGCTGAGATTTCCCGCGAATGATCA
The DNA here is from genome assembly GCF_003031585.1 of Thalassobius sp. I31.1. Taxonomy (GTDB): domain Bacteria; phylum Pseudomonadota; class Alphaproteobacteria; order Rhodobacterales; family Rhodobacteraceae; genus Halocynthiibacter. The sequence goes on along the minus strand of NZ_PWAA01000063.1, from coordinate 166,544 downwards.
GATTTACCTTCTCGCCAGCCTCTCCGTGGCCTTTCGAGACGTATCCCATAGCAACCGGGCCGCCGACTGTCGGGCCAAAGCTGCCGGATGTGATTGCACCGATGGTGTTGCCCTCAAGACATTGCACTTCAACGCCTGCACGTGCGGGCGCACGACCTTCTGGTTTAATGCCAACCAGCAGTTTTGCCGGACCTTCCGCCAGTTCACGCTGAATGCGCTCGGCACCCGGGAAACCACCCTCTTCTTTACGACGCTTCTGCATCGCCCAGGTCAGATTGCCTTCCACAGGCGACGTTTCGCCGTTGATGTCATTGCCATAGAGGCACAGACCGGATTCCAGACGCAGGCTATCACGGGCACCAAGGCCAGACACATCACAATCGTCATTCTCAAGGAACAGACGTGTCAGACGGATCGCGTCAGCTTCTGGAATGGAAATCTCATAACCGTCTTCACCGGTATAACCCAGGCGGGACACGCGGCAGGATACGCCATCGATGTCAGCCACAGTGGTTTCCATGAAGTTCAGTTCCGCAGCAGCCGGGCAATGCGCTGCAACAACAGCTTCTGCCTTCGGGCCCTGAACAGCGATCAGCGCACGATCGGTGATCTCACGCACTTCAATACCTTCAAGGTTTGCGCGCATGTGCGGGATATCCTGGTCACGCATAGAGGCGTTCACAACCAGGTAAATAAAGTCACCAGCGTTAGAGACGATCAGATCGTCCATGATGCCACCAGTTTCGTTGGTGAAGAAACCGTAACGGCATTTGCCTGGCTTCAGTGTGGTGAACGCCTGTGGGCAAAGCGCTTCCAGCTTTTCAGCAGCGCCTTCACCGTGCAGTTCAACCTGCGCCATGTGGGACACGTCAAAAATCGCGGCTTTCTCGCGACATTGGTTGTGTTCACCCATGATGCCCAGTGGATATTGCACAGGCATTTCCCAGTCCGCGAAGTCTACCATTTTTCCGCCAAGTTCGACGTGAAGATCATAAAGCGGTGTGCGGCGTGGCTCAGTCATACTCTGCTTCTCCCTGAATGCGCGGGCCTGACCTGCGCTGTGTTTCCGGAAATTCCCTTATAGGGGAAAAAATTTCCCCATAGGGGATTTTTTCTGATTAGACTCATTTAGAGTGCAAATCAATACCTCTTTCTGTATTGCTGAAAGCCCGACAAAAACGTGAAGACAGGACAAATCTGATATGGCCGAAATGGAAGATATCCAGCCCGCACGCAGTAACGAAGCCGCTGCGGCAGAGATTGCCCAGGACAGCGCAGGCCTTGCGCGCCTTATCCGGGAAACCCGTCGCAACCGGGGCTGGACGCTTGAGGAAACTGCGAAACGCGCGGGAATCGGGCGATCCACCCTGTCTAAGATTGAAAACGACCAGACCCGTGCAGGCTTTGATATTATACGTCGCCTGACCGAAGCCCTTGATCTGCAGACACCGCAACTTTTCGTGCAAAGCAAATCCCGCGATATCGCCGGGCGGCGCGACATCACCCGCAAAGGCGCTGGCGAGGTCCGCAAGACAGAGACGTATCAGCACGAATTGCTCTGTATCGAAATCACATCCAAATCCATGCTGCCCTACCTGTCCCGCATCCGCGCACGCGACATGTCAGAATTCGGGGAATGGGTGCGCCACCGGGGCGAAGAATTCATGTACGTTCTGGAAGGCAGCGTGGAACTTCACACCGAACACTACCGCCCCCTACGCCTCGGCACCGGTGATTCTGTCTATTACGACGCCTCCATGGGCCACTGCTGTATTTCGGTCAGCGAAGAAGACGCGCTGGTGCTTTGGGTTTCCCAAGATACATAACGCAAAACGCCCGGCACTGACCGGGCGTTTCTTTTAGCTTGTGCGTCAGGTGTTCAGGAGAACCAACCAGTCACGCGGCCCCAGACGGATTTCTCTGCCGGTGCGTCAGCTTCCGCAGCAACAACATCACCGCCGTTGATTTCCGGCAGGGCTTCGCCCTCAAAATGCTCTTCATCCGCCTGGACGACAGCTTTCTCAACCACCGCAGGTGTGAAGATCGCCAGCAGGCCCAGCATTTTGGACAGGGTTTCCGGACCGGCCATACCATCAACAGCAACACCGCTTTTCGCCTGGAATTCTTCGACAGATTTCTTGGTGCCTTGACCAAAATGCCCGTCCGCATCAATGCCCAGACATTCCTGCATGCTTTTCACCATGTCGCCACGGGACCCAACGCGCAGCAGGATCAGTTCCGGCAGGCCGATCTTTGCAAACGTATCCGGACCGGCAATACCATCCGCCGCCAGGCCATTAGCCGCCTGATACTCCTTCAGGGCTTTTTCTGTGCCGGGGCCAAAAGCACCATCCGCATCCACACCCAGTTTTTCCTGCAGACGTTTGACAGGTGCACCTTTCAGGCCGCGTTTCAGAATAGACATATGTTAACTCTCCCAGATTGTAACTGCGCAGAGATTAACCGGCTTCCCGCGTCCTGTCGAACCAAAGCAGGGGGGAAAACGCACAGGTTTTCCTCATGTGCGTAAGCCACGCAACAGAAGCGGCACAAGTGCCATCAGGATCAGCAAACGCGCGATGTGATGCGCCGCAACAAAAGTGCCATCCACCCCCATCTGCGCCGCCAGTGCGATCATCACTTCAAGCCCGCCAGGCGCAAATGAAATAAACAAAGCTTCCGCAGGCAGAACCAGGATCAGGGCCACAACCGCGCCCCCGGCCAGCGCAATCAGCGAGGCCAGCACAGTCATCCCCACCCCGGCCAGAAGGGAGGCTTTCAGATCCGCAAAACCCACGCCCCGGAAGCGGCTGCCAATCAGCGTGCCAATCACCGCAAACGCAGAAAGACCAATCCAGTCCGGCAAAACACCAGGTGAAATTCCGGACAGATGCGTCGCGGCAGATACGGCAAACCCCGCCAGAAAGATCGCGGCAGGGATATGGCGTCGCCGCAGGATCCAGGCAAAGGCTGCCCCCGCAACCAACAGGATCAAAATCCAGCCATAACCCATCGACACCACATCAGCCGCCGGAATATCACCCTTGGGGATCAGCCCCATCACCGGGGGCACCAGCAATGTCAGCAACATCACACGCAGGGTCTGTATCAGACTGACCCGCGCAACATTCATGCCTTTGTCTTCGGCAATCGCGATTGTGTAGCTCAGCAGACCAGGCACTGCGGCGACGGTCGCCTCAGCTTCAGGAAACCGGAAGATGCGCGCAAACAGCAGCGCGTTCAGACGGATCGTCAGATACATCACAATCGCAAGTGCCAGAAAGCTGACAGGCCAGGACATGGCGGCCTTCAGAACCTCAGGGGTTACATCTGCCCCGATCCCAATGCCCAGAAGAAGCATGCAGAAGTCTCGCAAAGCGTCTGGAACTTCTGTCTTCATCCCGGCAAGTGCCGCAAGTGTCACAACAAAGGCAGGCCCCGTCAGAAACGGCGCAGCAATGCCCAGCGCCTGGGCCACAACGGCGGAAACCCCGCCCAGCACCAGCGTCAGTATTGCGTTACGATATGTCAAAAGCCTGCTCACAGCTGCAACCTGATCCGTCAGGCCAGCAAGGTCAAGCAAGACGCCCCCATAAGGAAGCGGTCCACCTGGTTAATGCATCGCCAGACTGAAGGGCAGCTCTGCCCGCGCGGCCCGATACCAGGCCCGGATCTGTGCGCGCTCGCTGTCATCCATGGCGGTGATATTTGCCGGTGGCATCGCGTGTGTCACGCCCGCCTGCAAATAAACCTGCTTCGCCGCACGGGCGATATCTGCCGGGGTTTCCAGCAGCAGCCCCTTTGGTGCACGATGAATGCCATCCCAGAAAGGTTCGCGCGCATGGCACATAGAACAACGCCCGGCGACGATGTTTGTTGCATCCTCAAACCCTGTGGCAGAGGCAAACACCTGTTCCGTGACGGTCAGCTCCCGCGCCTGAGATTCCTCATAGGTGTCCTGGCGCAAAGGTGCTGTGGAAATCCACATGATCAGAATGAAGATCAGCACAGACACAAGCCAGGTCCAGGTCGGGTTGCCTTTGCCTGCGTGGATCGAGTTGAAATAGTGACGGATCGTGACCCCCAGCAGGAAGACAAGCGACGCAATCAGCCAGTTATATTCCGTCGCGAACGCCAGTGGGTAATGATTGCTCAGCATCAGGAAAACCACCGGCAGGGTCAGATAGTTGTTATGGGTGGACCGCAGCTTGGCGATCTTGCCGTATTTCGCATCCGGCACCCGGCCTGCTTTCAGGTCACCCACGACGATACGCTGGTTTGGCATAATGATCAGGAATACATTCGCCGTCATAATCGTTGCCGTAAATGCCCCCAGATGCAGCAGCGCCGCACGCCCGGTGAAGACCTGATTATAGCCCCAGGCCATGCCCACAAGGATCACAAACAGCAGCACCATCAAAAGGGTCGGATGATCCCCCAGTTCTGACTTACACAGGAAATCATAGACCAGCCAGCCAATGGTCAGGGAACCAGCAGATATCAGGATCGCCTGGAACTGGGTCAGCTCCATCTTTGACAGATCAATCAGGTAAAGTTCCGCCCCGGCCCAATAGACAATCATCAGAAGCGCAGCGCCTGACAGCCAGGTGGTATAGCTCTGCCATTTGTGCCAGGTCAGATGTTCCGGCAGGCGCTCCGGGGCCACCATATATTTCACCGTGTGGTAAAAACCGCCGCCATGCACTTCCCATTCTTCGCCATGGGCGCCTTCCGGCAGGGCCTCATTGGGCTTCAGCATCAGGTCCAGCGCAATGAAGTAAAACGATGCGCCAATCCAGGCCATCGCCGTAATCACATGCAGCCAGCGTACGGCTAAGCCGAGCCAGTCAAATATTATCGCCAGATCCTGCATTGGGTGCGCCCTCCTGTTGGTTGTCTTATTATGTCACGTCAGGTTTTATCTTGCCATTTGATAAATTTCCCGACAGTTTCAAATTCTGTGATAAAATGCAGGCGAACGCAAAAGGAAAACGGACATGTCTTACTTTGAAAACATCCGCACCTTTGTGCGTGTCTATGAACTTGGATCCATGTCTGCCGCCGCGCGCGATCAGCGCATTTCCCCTGCCGTGGCCTCTTCCAGAATTTCGCAGCTGGAAAATCACCTGAATGTCCGCCTGTTTCAGCGCACAACCCGGTCCCTGAATGCCACTGAACAAGGGCAGATCTTCTATGAAGGAGCCCAGCGCATTATTGAGGCCGTGGAAGATGCGGAAGCCGCGATTTCTGATGTCACCAGCAATCCCCGGGGTTCCCTGTATATCGCAGCCCCCCTGGGTGTCGGGCGCCGCTATATCGCGCCGCTTCTGCCAGAGTTCACCAAAGAGTACCCGCTGATTGACGTGCGTCTACGCCTGTCTGACCGGCGCATTGATCTGACACAGGAAGGGCTGGATGTGGCGTTTTTCCTGGGCACACCGGAAGACAGCAATCTGAAGATCCGTAAAATTGCGGATTGTGAACGCCTGCTCTGTGCGTCACCTGAATATATCAAAGCCCGTGGCATGCCGCAGAATGGCGCGGATCTTGTGGCGCAGAAACATGATTGCCTGATTCTGCGCTTTCCTGGTGCGCCGGAATTTCAGTGGCTGCTTGAAACCCCGCAAGGCCCAAAGCGCTTTGCCATCACCGGTCCGTTTGAAACAGATGACGGCGATGTGCTGACCAATTGGGCGCTGGAAGGTCAGGGGATTGTGCTGAAACCGCATTTTGAAGTGGCGCAACATCTGGCAGAAGGCCGGCTTGTGCCCGTCGCCACAGAAACCCCGCCCCAGCCCGTGCAGCTGGCCCTGCTTTACGCCCACCGCCGCCATCAGGATCCGAAATCCCGCCTGTTTATTGATTTTATGGCGGACCGGGTGAAGGCCCTGTTTCAGGGAAGTTCTGACCTGAATTGACCGGATGGCTCCCGCCAGGGGCACGCATTCAGTGAATACGCCCCCTGTTGGGCCGGGCAGGCTGCGCCTGCGGGGGCGCTGCCCCGTCCCTGCGGGACTCCCCAGGATATCTGACGAACCAATATGTGAACAAGGGTTCGCCGGGATTCCGGTCAGCCAAAGGACACGCCGATCACCTCAGCTGACAGTGTCCAGAGCTTTTCACCCGTATCATCGTCACAGCCGACCGGTTTGATCTCTTCGGCCCGGGGTGCGCCGCGGATTCCGAAGCGCGGGCCATAATATTCGCCCGCCTGTGCAGTGGGGCATGTTGCGGCACATAACTGTGGGGCCACCCCGATCGCAACAGGGGATGCCAGAATACGTGTCAGCCATCCGCCCATGCCGATGCTTTGCTGCCGCTCTGTCCCGCTTAATCCAGGATGCGCACCAAGCGAGATCGCATCTGCCCCGGCGGCTTCAAACCGGCGCTGCAGGGCACGCATGAACAACACATTCGCAAGCTTGCTGGTGCCGTAAGATTTCAGCCGGGAATAAGGCCGCTTGCGCCAGTCCATATCATCAAAGCGGATTTCCCCCGCCCGGTAACCACCGCTGGAAACAGTCACCACCCGTGCCCCGGGCGTTGCACAAAGCAGGCCAAACAGATGCCCCGTTAATGCAAAATGCCCGTAGTGGTTCGTCGCCATATGCATCTCATGGCCATCCGCTGTGTGACGCAGCTGTTCCAGGTTCACGACACCCGCGTTGTTCAGCAGAATATCAAGCCGTGCGTATCCTTCACGAAACTCATCTGCAAACCGCTGTACCGAAGTAAAATCCGTCAGATCCATGGTGATGCAGCGAATCCGGGCGTCCGGTACCTCTGCCAGAATGCGTGTGATCGCGGCCTGTCCCGCATCCGGGCGGCGGCAGGCAATGACAACATCAGCCCCCTTACGGCACAGTTCCATCGCAGACCGAAACCCCAGCCCGACATTCCCACCTGTTACAACTGCAGCCCTACCGGTCAGATCAGGTATGTCATTCAACTTCCAGCACTTCATACCTGCCTCATTTAAGTAAACTTAATTCTCTTAAATGAAGTTCATCGGAATTTTGTATGGAAGAACAGGCGACACCGGGCTTCAGATCAGAAATCCAATCTTTTACCGCGCGATCAGATATGACATAAACCTTTATGGAAAAACAAAAATTCATACGCGCGCGAAAACCTGAACAAAAATCAGTGCGCAAGCAGCAAATTCTTGTCGCTGCCCGCCAGGTTGCCCTGCGGGATGGTCCGGACGCGCTGACACTTGCGGGGATCGCGGCCGAAACCGGGATCACCAAATCCGCTTTCTACCGCTATTTCCGCAGCAAAGAAGAAATTCTGGCCTGGCTTCTGATGAGCGAATCCAGAACCATGGCCGAAGACATGCGCGTGGCCCTGGCCGGCTGCCGCGATCTGACAGAGGCAGCCGCCGCCTATGTTGATCTTTGTGTGAAACGTCCGCTGTTCTGCAAGCTTGCCAGTGATATGGGGGCAAATCTTGAACAGAATATCAGCCTCGAAGCCCTGATCGCCATCAAACAGGAATCAGCCCGTCAACTGGAAGACTGGTGCAATGTCCTACTGGATCTGAACATCGTCACGGACAAGATGAAAGCGGTGCTTTTCATTCGCACCGCTTATGTCATTCTTGCCGGGCTTTGGCCGATAACCAACCGCAGCGCAATTGTACGCGAGGCATCAGAACAGGCAGGGCTGAACCATTCCTTTATCTCATTCAGGGATGAATTTCACCAGATCCTGACAGGTTACGCCCGGGGCATTGCCTGATCAGCTGCCGCGATAGGTTGAACAGCCGTAAGGCGACAGAAGCAGCGGCACGTGATAGTGACTGTCTTCATTCATACCAAAGCGGATCGGCACCTGATCAAGGAACAGAATTTCCTCATCCACCTGGCCGGTCGCCCGCAGATAGTCGCCCGCAAAAAAGATCAGCTCATACGTGCCAGTCTTAAACTGGTCTTCCGGCAGGATCGGGCTGTTGGTGCGACCATCTGCATTGGTCACGCTTTCTGCAATCCTTTTGTGGGAATTGCCTGTCACCTTATACAGTTCAATCTTAATGCCTTCTGCCGGGCAGCCCTTTGCCGTATCCAGAACATGTGTGCTTAACCAGCCAGCCATTTTTGCGTCTCCTGCAGTTTTAACCGTTTTGCCTGCATTTTTCCCTTCGGGAAAGTTGCACTCATGGGAAACAGTTTGAGGGAAATTTTGAAGGTGCGAAAGATTATTTTAAGCTAACATCAAATCAACAATTCGCGAATGAGGAAAAATCGTGCAGAATTACCCGCGTGACATGCTTGGCTATGGCGCAAATACCCCCGATCCGCAATGGCCCGGCGGGGCGAAAATTGCTATGCAATTTGTGGTGAATTATGAAGAAGGCGGGGAAAACTGCATTCTGCATGGGGATGAGGCATCCGAAGCCTTCCTGTCCGAAATCGTCGGGGCCGCGCAATGGTACGGTCAGCGCCACTGGAACATGGAAAGCATCTATGAATATGGCGCGCGGTCCGGCTTCTGGCGTTTGCACCGTCTGTTCAGTGAAATGCAGATCCGTCCAACCGTTTACGGCGTCGCAACGGCGCTGGCCCGTTCCCCCGCACAAGTCGCGGCGATGCAGACATCCGACTGGGAAATCGCCAGCCACGGGCTGAAGTGGATCGAATATAAAGACGCCAATGTCGAAACCGAACGCGCCGATATGGAAGCCGCGATCAAACTGCATACCGAAGTCACAGGCACCCGCCCCACCGGCTGGTACACGGGCCGCTGTTCCGTCAACACCGTTGATATCGTTACCGATGAAGGCGGCTTTGACTATATCTCGGACACCTATGATGATGATCTGCCGCACTGGCGTCACCACAATGGCCGCGATCAGCTGATCATTCCCTATACGCTGGACGCAAACGATATGCGTTTCGCCACGCCGCAGGGCTTTAACTGTGGGGATCAGTTCTTCAGCTATCTGCGCGACAGCTTTGATGCGCTGTATCGTGAAGGCGAAGAAGGCAAAGCAAAGATGATGTCGATCGGCATTCACTGCCGCCTGCTGGGCCGTCCTGGCCGGATTGAGGCCCTGCGTGATTTCATTGAATACGCCATGTCGCACGAAGATGTCTGGTTCCCGCGCCGCATCGACATTGCCCGCCACTGGCAGGAACATCACCCGGCCCCTGCGCAATGGGCCCGCCCATCGCGAATGTCCCGTGACGCATTTGTCGCGGCTTACGGTGGTATTTTTGAACACTCCGCCTGGGTTGCCGAAAACGCCCATGATCTTGAAAAAGGCCCGGCGCATGATTGCCTTGAAGGCGTGCACAGTCTGCTGTGTCGTGCCTTCCGTGCTGCGGATCATGACGCCCGCCTTGGGGTTCTGAACGCCCACCCGGATCTGGCTGGCAAGCTCGCCGCTGCCGGTCGCCTGACAGACGAAAGCACATCGGAACAGGCCAGCGCCGGGTTGGATATGCTGACGGACGCGGAACGCGACACCTTCACGCGCCAGAACAGCGAATATGTTGCCAAACACGGCTTCCCTTTCATCATCGCTGTGCGAGACAATGATAAAGCGTCAATCATGGCGGCGTTTGAACGGCGCATCAGCAATGACAGCGCCACAGAATTTACTGAGGCCTGCAAACAGGTGGAACGCATCGCCTGGTATCGTCTTTCTGACACACTGGAAAGCGCACTATGACCCGCACCCTTCATACCGAACCCATGACGCGCGACGCTTTCGCGCCTTTTGGTGATCTCATGCAGATCGAAGGCGCACCGGATGTCATGATCAATCAGGGCATGTGTGGCCGTTATCACGACAAGGCGCATATCGACTTTGACGGCGGGCGCATGGGCGTCAGCCTGTTTAACGCAACACCCCGCGCCCTGCCCTACACGCTTGATATGATGGAACGCCATCCGCTGGGCTGTCAGGCTTTTGTGCCGATGACCCAACACGGATTTCTGGTGATCGTTGCGCCGGATGAGGGTGGCAAACCCGGCACGCCCCGCGCGTTTCTGACGGAACCCGGCCAGGCCATCAATTTTCACCGCAACACCTGGCACGGGGTTCTGACGCCTCTGCACGCGCCAGGCCTGTTTGCGGTCATCGACCGGATCGCCACCGAAGGTGATGCCGCCGATAATCTGGAAGAACACTGGTTTGACACGACCTGGACAGTCGCCAAACCAGAATAAGAGCCGTTTTAACGGCCTTACAAAAAGGGTCCGCAAGGACCACCGAGGGACAGTCAAACGGGAGGAGAAACCAATGACTGATATGACAACGGACGCCATGCGCGATCCGAATAACACACCACCGCTGGCAACAGCGATACCACTTGGCCTGCAACACGTGCTGGCCATGTTTGCATCTAACGTCACCCCATCCATCATCGTCGCAGGGGCTGCGGGCCTTGCCTTTGGTGGCGCGGAACAGGTTTACCTGATCCAGATGGCCATGCTGTTTGCAGGCATCGCGACCCTGTTTCAGACCGTAGGCGTTGGCCCCATTGGTGCGCGTCTTCCAATCATGCAGGGCACAAGCTTTGCCTTTGTTGGCGTGCTCGCTGGTATCGCGGCAACCCAGGGTCTGGGCGTTGCGCTGACCGCCTGTCTGATCGGCGGCATCATTCACTTTGCGCTGGGGTCAGTCATTCAGCACCTGCGGTTCCTGTTCCCATCCCTGGTCACCGGCCTCGTCATTCTGGCAATTGGTCTGTACCTGATCCCAGTGGCAATCAAATACGCCGCCGGTGGTGCTGCCCCCTTCCAGATGGAAGCCGAAAGCTTTGGCTCCCTGAAACACTGGGCCGTTGCCCTGACTGTGGTGGTCGTCGCGCTTGGTCTGAAATTCTGGACCAAAGGCACGCTTTCCAACGCCGCAATCCTGATCGGCATGATCCTATCCTACATCCTGGCCTATATACTGGGCATGGTCAGCTTTGACAAAGTCGCAGGTGCCGACTGGATCACATCCATCCACGTCATGCCATACGGGTTTGAATTCAACCTTGGCGCAGTGATCGCTGTCACCCTGATTTCCGTTGTTTCCGCGATTGAAACCGTGGGCGATGCGTCAGCCACAACCAAAGCGGGTGCCGGGCGTGATGCAACGGATGAGGAAATCGCAGGCGCGACCTATGCGGATGGTCTGGGCACTGCTGTGGCCTCTGTCTTTGGCGGCCTGCCAAACACATCCTTCAGCCAGAACGTCGGCATCGTCGGCATGACCGGCGTCATGAGCCGCCATGTTGTGACCATCGGCGCGATCTTCCTGATCCTCTGTGGTCTGCTGCCAAAAATCGGCGCAGTCATCGCTTCTATGCCTCTGCCGGTTCTCGGCGGTGGTGTGATCGTGATGTTCGGCATGGTGGCATCCGCCGGCCTGAATGTGCTGACCGAGGTCAACATGAACCGTCGCAACATGATCATCATCGCGGTTTCACTGGCGGCGGGCCTTGGCCTGAACCTTGTGCCAACTGCCGTGCAATATCTGCCAGGTGTTGTGAAAGTACTTGCCACATCCGCCGTTGCGCCTACCGCGCTGGTGGCTGTGGTTCTGAACCTGGTGCTGCCGGACGAGATCGACTGATCAGCCCCCATATCAAAGCAAACGCCCCGGCCATCCGACCGGGGCGTTTTTGTATCTAGCCTTCAAAGAAAGCCGGATGAAACGTGACTTCGCCTTCGGGTATCTCACCTTGAAAGTTCAACGCCTGAAGGTAAGGGCTGGTTTCGCCATCCATAAGCAGGCCGTTCTGAACCTCAAAACCAAACCGTGCGTAATATGCGGGGTTGCCCAGCAACACACAGCCCAGCGCGCCCAGATCCTTTAAACGCGCAAGCCCGTCCCGGATCAGCTGTGACCCGATACCCTTACCATGGCTTTCAGGCGCAACAGCAACCGGACCAAGGCAATACCAGCCTTCAGATCTGTTACCGATGATCACCGGCGAGAAACTGACATGCCCCTGGATTTCACCCGCATCCTCCACCACCAGTGACAGCGTCAGGGCACCCGCGTCTCGCAACAGCCCTGTGATCTTTGAATCATGTGGACTGCCATAAGGCACCGTCGCAAAAGCCGCGGCACAAACCCGATCCATCGCCGCAAAATCTGCGGGCACTTCTTCACGTATCTTCATTTCAGTCTCTCCGCTCATGTCCGGTTGTCCATACGCGCCCGCACCGAACGCCTGCCTTTGCCGGAAATCCGGTACGGGCTGGAGTTATGGGACTCGATCAGTCGTTTTCGTTTCAGTTTTTGCAGGATCTCCAGCGTCATATCGCTGTATATCATGCCATTATGTGTGAAGCAGTCTGCTTCCGTCACACGCCCGTTTGACGCCCGTTCAAAGCGGATATGCCCGCCTTGTGCCAGCACGTGCAACACGCGCTGTTCCTGTTTTGAGATATTCATCGTAAGCCTGTATTCAGAACACAGAAAAACCCTCCGGTCCCGCCGGATGGTCTGTCTCAGGACTCCCTCAGGGAAGTCAGTTCTGTGTTACAAGCTCGCGCATCGACAATTCCTGTCATGTTCAGGTCACCTAAAACAAGCATAAACCCCGGCAGAACACAAGCCAGAAGGCCCGCATGGCACCAGACGCCTTTATTATCGGCACCTCTCCCCGCAGCGACACACCAAAAAAACCGCCACCTGTTTCAGGCGACGGTAAGTGAGCCGGCCCTGCCAAAACAGTTCGTGACGGTTCCCGACAGAGAATTCCACAAAGCTGGCGGGACTGGCAGGTCCGACTTGCGTCAGTCAGCATGGCATTGCCACACCGACTGACAAGTCTGAACGATACCGCCGCACTGGGGGGGGTGACAGGATCGTTCAGAACGACATTGCATCTCTGCAAATATGTGGCGCACCCGAGGAGAAGATAGGTGCGCCCCCGAAACTGCAAATGCTGTTCTTCAGAACTGGCGACTGGATGGAGATAATATGCCTGATCGTGAAAACAGCTTTGCGTCCGGGATACCGAAGCCGCGCAGCAGGTTATTTACGCAGTTTTACAACAGTGCGTGCTGCGTCCTCTTTCTGTGCGGGCAAATTTTTGGAACGCACAACATCTTTTTCAACCGAAGCAAACAAGCGTTTGCTGTCACCGGATTGCAGCTTACCTGGCCCTCTGTTTGAGAAGGAAAAGTTTACCTGTTGCTGTACAGATTTCACGGATTGATCCAGGGATGAAAGGGATTTTTGGGTGCTGTAAATACAAGCACTTGCCTGACTTGCCATCACTATTGTTGCCAGAGCTATGACAAGGGCCTTGATGCCTGCTTTCTTATATATTTCGCATTTCATCTCTGATCTCCCTTTCTGATGTTTCATTTCCTGACACCAGAAAGCACGAAACCAGCTGAATAAAAAATGCCTATTACTGCACCAGATTTCAAAAAATTCGGCCGCAAAAAATGACATAACGTGACGCTGCGCACAAAATATGTTTCTGCTTTAAAAAATCTGTTTCACCCCCCGCAGATTGTGTTCCTCACCCCATATTGATTGTCGCATAAGATCTGCCCGGCCCTTCTTCGACCGGATTTCGTCCGGCTCAGGGGTAATCCGCAGGAATATCCAGCTTTATATATTCCCCATTGCCCAGTTCGCTGTCGACAGGCAGACCCAGGCTATCACGGATCGCCCAGAGCACGGCGCAATGCGCAACAATCAGGGGGGCATCCTGTTTCTGAAGGATCTCAGTGACAGCCTGTCGCACACGTGTCGAAAACCCCACCCAGCTTTCCGCACCCTCAGGTGTTTCGCCGGCGATCCAACGCGCATACATCCCGGGATCATCCTCAGGCAGGCCTTCCCAGGACCCCATGCAGACTTCCTTCAGCCCATCATGAAATGCCACAGTCAATCCTGTCGCGACGGAAACAGCTTTCGCTGTCTGGCGCGCGCGTATCAGAGGGCTGGCGACAATTGAACGGATCTCAGCAAGGCGAGAGGACTGCGCCGCCCGTTCCGCCTGTACAAGACCTTTTGCATTAAGGGGCATGTCCATCTGACCGACACAGATATTTTGTAGATTCCCGTCGGTCTGACCATGCCGCAGATACAGAACATTCATGTCACCGCCCCCAAATTTCTTTCAAAGAAATTTACCCGGCGTTTTTGAAAAACGCCGGGACCCTGCAAAACTTTAAACTTCGCCGCACAGGTTCTGCAAAGCTTTTAAAGTTTCAACTTTGGATGACGGTTCACATCCTTATACAACAAATAGCGGAAACGCCCCGGCCCTGCAGCAACACAGGCCTGCGGGCAAAAGGCACGCAGCCACATATAATCACCTGCCTCAACCTCAACCCAATCATCATTCAGCCGATAAACCGCTTTGCCTTCCAGCACATATAGCCCGTGTTCCATCACATGGGTTTCGGCAAAGGGAATGCTCCCGCCTGGTTCAAAGTTCACAATCGTCACATGCATATCGTGACGCAGATCTGCGGGATCAACAAAGCGCGTGGTCGACCAGGCGCCGTTGGTGTCGGGCATGACATTTGGATCCATGTCACTTTCATTTGAAACAAAGCTTTCCGGCACAGAAACGCCCTGCGCCACTTCATAGGCTTTGCGGATCCAGTGGAAGGTTGCATTCGCGGAGGTGGTGTTCGTCACAGCCCAATCCGCCCCCGGCGCAAGGAACGCATAACCGCCCTCTCCCAAAACATGGGCCTGCCCGTCGATCGTCAGATCAATCTGGCCCGCAACAACAAACAGCACGCCCTCAGCTTCAGCATCAGGTTCAGGCGTGTCACTGCCACCGCCCGGCGCCACTTCCATAATGTAGTGCGAAAAGGTTTCAGCAAAGCCAGACAAAGGCCGCGCGATGATCCAGGCCCGGGTGTCGGTCCAATGTGGAAAAACCGACGTCACAATATCGCGCATCACCCCTTTGGGGATCACAGCATAAGCCGTTTTAAACACGGCGCGATCGGTCATAACCTCTGTCTGTCCCGGATGCCCGCCAGTGGGTGCGAAATAATTGCCTGACATGGTTTTCCCTCTCTTTCTGTTCCCCTTAACATAAGCAAAAGGCCGGAGGATTTCCCGCCCGGCCTTTCAGAAAGAATTACTTGAATTCTTTGATAATCAGATCATGTCTGCGATGATTTTCTCAAGCTTCTCGCTGTCGCGGGCAAAACCACGGATGCCTTCGGCAAGCTTTTCAGTCGCCATAGCGTCTTCGTTCATATCCCAGCGGAACGCAGCCTCAGTCAAAGCAGCAGGACGGTCAGCTGTTGCGCCTTTGTCTTCCAGCATACGGGGCAGCGCGCCATCATCAGCGGCCAGTTCGTCCAGCAGCGCCGGGCTGATTGTCAGGCGATCACAGCCAGCAAGGGATTTGATCTCACCGGTGTTACGGAAACTCGCGCCCATCACAACGGTTGGATAACCGTGGGTCTTGAACCAGTTATAAATGCCGGTCACAGACACAACACCCGGATCGGTTTCGGCGGTATATTCAGTGCCCGGGTTGGCCTTTTTGAACCAGTCCAGGATGCGTCCGACGAAAGGGGAAATCAGGAAAGCACCGGCTTCGGCACACGCACGCGCCTGGGCAAAGCCAAAGATCAGTGTCAGGTTACAGTTGATGCCGTCTTTTTCCAGAACCTCAGCCGCGCGAATACCTTCCCAGGTCGCGGCGATCTTGATCAGCAGGCGGGATTTATCAACGCCAACCGCATCAAACAACGCCACAATGCGGCGGGCCTTGGCGATGGTCGCGGTCGTGTCATAAGACAGACGGGCGTCAACTTCGATGGACACACGGCCCGGAACCAGGGCTGTGATCTGCTGACCAAAACCAACGGCGATCTGATCAATCGCATCTTCAACAACCTGTGCGTCGGTCTTACCCGCACGATCCACGCGCCCGATCGCCGCCTGCACCAGATCCGCATATTCCGGCATGGTCGCCGCTTTCAGGATCAGGGAAGGATTGGTGGTTGCGTCAATCGGGTTGAGGCGTTCAATCGCCGCAATATCGCCGGTATCCGCCACAACGGTGGTCATGGAACGAAGCTGTTCAAGCGCAGATGACATGATGTGAGTCCTGTGAAGAATGAGAATTTGCGCACAGTATAGGGGAATTCCCGCAGAGCTGACAGCGCAAAAAACACACCCGCCTTGCAGATCAACTGTCGCAATTGCAGCGATCCCAAGGGCCATAAAACATCAGCGTATGTCCGGGCATTGCGTCAAGCCGCATATCCGTTTCGCCTTCGCGTGGGATCAGTCCAAATCTGTGCCCATAGAATTCGCAGGAAAACGGCTGTACCCTTATGGCCGTTCTCTTTGCAGCTTCCAGTTTCTTCAACATGGTTTCAATCTGTCCCGCAGGCGCGCCCTTATATCATATCCGCCTTTTCTCAGACCGAGATCCACAACATCTGCAGCGATCATCTCTCCATTTTGATCAAACAGGTAGCCCACGATAAAATCCCGTGTACCACCCGCCTCAGAGGCCAGCTGTGAGGTGACCCAATAGCCATTTCCCTGCCGCGTCTGCCCGACGTGGCGTAAATGAAACCGGTCCGGGGCAAGGCAGATTGTGAAGATCTTATCACCCCCTGATCCGCCGGTGTCCCCGCGATCCATCGTTTGAAAACTGTCAACATCGCTCCACCGTGCGCTGAACTTTCTTTCTGTTAGCATAATGCTGGCAGTCTTGCACCTGATCGATCATATCCCGGACCAACCATCCGGGAACCATAAACGGAACGAGGCCCGATAAAAGACCGGGCGAAACAAGCTTCCTCACCGGGGTTTCCCATTCCGGTCTCATCCTCCGTATGGGCGGCGCCGCCTTCTTATAAACGGCAGAACCTCCATACCAATCAGACAAAGAAAAACCGGGCAGAGAGACATCTGCACCGGCAAAACCTGTATCTTCATCTTTCCCCAAAATACTCCGGGGGAGTCCCGCAGGGACGGGGGCTGGCCCCCTTCCCTTTATGCCTTACACGCCGCCTTAATCGCACGGATGTTGTCGCCATATGGCGCAGGATCGGAAACAGACCCACCCTTAAACACAGCAGAGCCCGCCACCAGAACATCCGCACCCGCCGCACGCACAAGCGGTGCAGTCTCAGGTGTCACGCCGCCGTCAATCTCAATATGGATCGGGCGATCCCCGATCATGGACCGCAGTTCAGCCACTTTCTCAACGCAGCTGTGAATGAACTTCTGCCCGCCAAAGCCGGGGTTCACAGTCATCACACAGATCAGATCCACCATATCCAGCAAAGATGCCACCGCCGACGCAGGCGTTCCGGGGTTCAGCGCAATGCCAGCTTTCACGCCGGCGCCGCGGATCGCCTGCAGGGTGCGATGCGTATGCGCGCCGGCTTCGACATGCACCGTGATGTAATCCGCACCAGATGCGGCAAAAGCTTCGATATAAGGATCCGCAGGTGCAATCATCAGATGCACATCCATCACGGTTTTAATATGCGGACGAATGGCTTTGCAGGTGTCCGGGCCAAAGGTGATGTTTGGCACAAAATGCCCGTCCATCACATCCACATGGATCCAGTCAGCCCCCTGGGCTTCCACAGCCTGAATTTCCTGACCGAAATTCGCAAAGTCAGCGGAAAGAATCGACGGGGCGATTTTGAGGGAACGGTCAAAGGACATGGCGCAGGTCTCCTGAGGGATAATTTCCCTCTCCATACACGATTCCCTCAATGAAGAAAGCCGCCTGCGTGAAATTCCGGATAAATTGACCAAATAGTCAGGAAGCCGCCATATACCGCGCAGTCAGCTTGCATTGTTTGCGCTGTCATGACATTTTCACGCTTTACGCCACCGCCTTGAAAGACAGCTGAATGCAGACCGAAGTGACAAGTAACACAAGTGAATTGCAGGCCTCCGCCGCAGGACTGCCGCAACTGCACGAACCCCGCAATCCCGGCACCGATCTGGATCTGGATCGCGTGATGGCGGTGCAAGTGAATACCAGCGCGGTGGAACGCCGCTGCGCCACCCTGCCCGGCCGTCGTTCCGTGAAAAAAGATCATCAGGCAGCCTGGCTGTTGAAAGCCGTTTCCATGATCGACCTGACCACCCTGTCTGGCGATGACACCGAAGGCCGCGTACGTCGCCTCTGCGCCAAAGCCCGTCAGCCGGTGTCGAAAGATATGCTGAATGACCTTGGCCTGCCAGATCTGAAAACCGGTGCGGTCTGCGTCTATCACGATATGATCGAAACCGCCGTTGCTGCGTTGAAAGGCACGGGTATTCCCGTTGCTGCCGTGTCCACCGGTTTCCCCGCTGGTCTTTCGCCCTTCCACCTGCGCGTCGCTGAGATCGAAGAAAGCGTCAAAGCCGGCGCAGAAGAAATCGACATCGTCATTTCCCGCCGTCACGTTCTGACCCAGAACTGGCAGGCGCTTTATGACGAAATGAAAGAATTCCGCCGTGCCTGTGGCGATGCCCATGTGAAAGCGATCCTTGCCACCGGCGAGTTGGGTTCCCTGCGCAATGTCGCACGTGCAAGCCTGATCTGCATGATGGCCGGTGCGGATTTCATCAAGACATCGACCGGTAAGGAAAGCGTCAACGCCACCCTGCCCGTCAGCCTTGTGATGATCCGGGCGATCCGGGATTACCATGAATGGACAGGCTACCGTGTGGGCTACAAACCTGCGGGCGGCATTTCCAAAGCAAAAGACGCGATCACTTATCTGGCCCTGATCAAGGAAGAACTGGGCGATCGCTGGCTGCAACCGGATCTGTTCCGCTTTGGCGCGTCGTCGCTTCTGGGCGATATTGAACGCCAGCTTGAACACCACCTCACCGGCCGCTACTCCGCCGGAAACCGTCACGCCATCGGGTAGCGAGATGCACTTTACCAGCTACATCATAATCGCAGTGATCTGTTGCAGCAGCGCATTGTCATGGTGGCGGCGCAAAACACTCGCCCGCGCGTTTTCCGCACTGCCGGAAAGCGACCGCGCGCTCGTCGCCCCCGCCCCCTACTACACACCTCCCCCTACACTACGGTGTACCGAAACACTCGTAACCTACCGCAAACTCTACTCGGTCACTCGCTGGCCAAATTACTTTCTCTGGGCCTTGTATCTGTCATTCACAATCGCCTTCATCTTCTGGGGAACAAACTCATGACCATTGCAGAGATTTTCAACACTATGGACTATGGCACCGCCCCTGAAGGCAATAAAGAAGCCCTGGCCTGGCTTGAGGCCAACAACCGCAGCTTCGGCCAATTCATCAACGGAACCTTCACCACTGCCACCGCAGGTTTCAAAAGCCACAATCCAGCCAATGGCGACTTCCTGGCAGACCTGTCCGAAGGCAGCGCAGATGACGTCGACAGCGCCGTGAAAGCCGCGCGCAAAGCGCAGGCTTCCTGGGCCAAAACATCCGGCCACGCGCGTGCGAAAGTGCTTTATGCCATCGCCCGCCTTGTGCAAAAACATGCCCGCATCCTCGCGGTTCTGGAAACCATGGACAACGGCAAGCCGATCCGCGAAAGCCGTGACATCGACATCCCTCTGGTCGCGCGTCACTTCTACTACCACGCGGGCATGGCGCAACTGGCCGAAACCGAAATGCAGGGGCGTGAGGCCCTGGGCGTCTGTGGCCAGGTTATCCCCTGGAACTTCCCACTGCTGATGCTGGCCTGGAAAGTCGCGCCTGCGCTGGCCATGGGCAACACCGTGGTTCTGAAACCTGCGGAATACACATCCCTGACCGCGCTGTTCTTTGCCGAGATCTGCCAGCAGGCCGGCGTACCTGCCGGTGTTGTCAACATCGTCACCGGCCATGGTGCCACGGGCGAAGCCATTGTCACCCATGACGACGTGAACAAGGTTGCCTTCACAGGTTCCACCGCTGTGGGGCGTCGCATTCGCGAACTCACCGCTGGTTCCGGCAAGGCGCTGACCCTGGAACTAGGCGGAAAATCCCCCTACATCGTCTTTGATGACGCGGATATCGACAGCGCTGTCGAAGGCCTTGTAGATGCGATCTGGTTCAACCAAGGGCAGGTCTGTTGTGCCGGGTCCCGCCTGCTGGTGCAGGAAGGCATTGCCGACACATTCTACGCCAAACTGCGCGCGCGCATGGACAAGCTGCGCATGGGTGATCCGCTGGACAAATGTATTGATGTCGGCGCGATCGTCGATCAGCGACAGCTGGACCGGATCACGTCGCTGGTCGATGCCCATGGCAGCGAGGGCGAAGTGCATCAGGCGCAATGCGATCTGCCCGAAGGCGGCTGTTACTACCCGCCAACCCTGATCACCGGTCTGCATGCGGCAGCCACCCTGATGCAGGAAGAAATCTTCGGCCCTGTTCTGGTTGGCACCACGTTCCGCACCCCGGCCGAAGCTGTCGTAGTCGCGAACAACAGCCGTTACGGTCTGGCCACGTCTGTCTGGACAGAAAACGTAAACCTGGCGCTGGATATCGCACCGAAACTGAAAGCGGGCGTTGTCTGGACAAACGCGACCAACCTGTTTGACGCGGCTGCCGGTTTTGGTGGTGTGCGCGAAAGCGGTTTTGGGCGTGAAGGCGGCTGGGAAGGTCTGGCGGCCTATACGAAACCTGCGACTGCTGCGAAAAAGCTGGCCCCAATCGCGCCATATGCCCCGGGCACAGCGAATGCTGCCGACGCAATTGATCGCACCGCCAAAATGTACATCGGCGGCAAACAGGCGCGTCCGGATGCGGGTCAGTCTCAGGCGATCTGGTCCCCGAAAGGCAAGCTGCTGGGCCACGTTGGCATTGGCAGCCGTAAGGACATCCGCAACGCCGTAGAAGCCGCCGCGAAGGCACGTTCCAGCTGGGGCAAGACATCAGGTCATCTGCGCGCGCAGATCCTGTATTATGTCGGTGAAAACCTCTCTGCCCGTGCCGATGAATTTGCTGCCCGCCTGGATGCAATGTCCGGTAAGAAAACTGGCGCAGCCGAGGTCGAAGCCTCTGTCAGCGCACTGTTCACCGCTGCGGCCTGGGCTGACAAATATGACGGTCAGGCCCATGGTGTGCCGATCCGTGGTGTTGCACTCGCGATGAAAGAAGCCGTGGGCACCATCGGCATGCTGTGCGCTGATGATGCGCCGCTGCTGGGCCTTGTCACATCCGTGGCCGCAGCCATGGCAATGGGTAACGCATCCGTTGCGGTTGCCTCCCACGCTTTCCCGCTGGCGGCGACGGACTTCTACCAGGTTCTGGAAACCTCTGACGTGCCCGCAGGTGTTGTGAACATCATCACCGGTGATCACGCGGAACTCGCCAAAACTTTGGCGGATCACCTGGATGTGGATGCGGTCTGGAGCTTCTCTTCCAGCGATATTTCCGCCGATATTGAGGCCCGTTCCGCAGGCAACCTGAAACGCACCTGGGTCAACAATGGCCAGGCGCGCGACTGGAACGCCCCGGATATGCGCCCCTTCCTTGAAGCCGCGACAGAAGTGAAAAACATCTGGATTCCTTACGGCGAATAAGACCCGTCGACAGTCAAACAAAAGCCCCGCCGGATCACACATCCGGCGGGGCTTTTATGTTTTGAAGCTCTGATCGCTTAAACGCGGGGCTTACCGCGCCAGGTGTTGATCCAGGCCATAAAGCGCCCCCAGACACCCTGCGCCCGATCCTGTGCCGCGTCCACATGTTCGTCAATCGCATTCAGAGTCGGATCAAGGTTGCGTTCCCGGAACTGCCGCCAGGCGGCGCGCAGGAACAGCCAGCCGATGACCAGGAAGCTGAAGAAAAAGATGTTAAACCAGGGGATCACCCGCACATCAGGCCCGGCAACCGGTTTGATTGACACAGCATTCGGGAAAACCGTCAGCAGCTTGTTACGCCAGCCGTAATGAGTGATCACAGCCCATTGTTCCTGCCCGCCAGACGCCGCAAGCGCCGCAGATTCCGCCTGAAGGTTAGAACTGTCAAACTTGAAATACGGCGGCCAGATCCAGCCGGTATCCTCGTTCCGATACACCATGACTTCTTCACTTTCACGGCGGAAGAATCCCCAGATCCAGGTCTTGCGGCGCACGGTATTGATCAGACGCATATCGCGGTTCGTGCCTTCCACATTCCCACTGTCGGCCTGAGCGTAGAACATGCGGTTATACCAGGAGAAATCCTGACGGATGATCTCGGTCGAGGTCACGCGCACCACATCATGTTGCGGCAGCACATAGTGGAAAAACCCGCCCATGATGATGATCAGAAGGACTTTCAGTCCGAATTTAATTCTCTGCAGCATTGGTCCCTCAGTTCGTATTCGTCACAAAGAAGGCCGTGATCACAAAGACCACCGGCACAACATAAATCAGCAATATCAGCTTCTTGCGAAAGCCGTTCTCATATGCCGCCATGCCCGCATCCAGATGCGCCTGACGTGCGGCATCATCCCCCTGCGGATCGGCGTCCCATTCTTTTTCCAGACGTTCCAGCCGCACAGAGCGCGAATACCAGGACACCAGCCAATAGGCGATCGTCATCCCGAGGAAGCCGAAGATAATCAGACGTATTAGACCCATGTCAGTCTCCTTTTATACTGCGCCGCCCCATGGCCCGCTGAACCGCTGCACCTGCTTTGGTGTCTCCCCTTCCATCGGGGTTTCACCGCCAAACAGGGCCGCGCGGGCCCCGGCCTTATCTACCATATAATCACGCGCAAGGAATTCCGCCACATATCCTTTCTTGGCATCGGGCCAGGACATGTAATCGCGGTAAAACCGTTCCTTGTGACAGATAAACAGCTGGCGGATGTCTTTGGGTGACAGTTCCGCAAGCAACATATTCACCAGATCCTTATCCGCATGATTGCGCGCGCGCAGGGTGTAAAAATAGGCCGGGTGTTCTGACGTGATCTTTGGCCATTTGCCCGCGCCATTCGCCCAGCGCAGAAGATCCGCCAGCCCGTGGAATTCCTGCGGCAGGTCACGCCCGTATCGCCGCGCCAGCGCCCGGATATCACGCCGTGTCGCGCCGGTCAGGTCTTCACCCGCGTCAGCCGCCACATCCATCACGATGAAATCCATCTTCTGTTGCAGGATCGCCGCCGCATCAACGCCGCGCGCTTTGACAATCGGTTCCACCAGATCGTTATATTCCAGGAACTTCGCAATCTGGTTTCTGTTATCAAAATCAAACACATGTTTGATCGGAAGCTTATTGCCCAGCGGTTCTTTATCTTCCCGTGAAATCAACGCCGGGTGGTCCATATTCTGGAACAGATAGACACCACCGAAATGCGCGCTCCAGAAGTTTTCCTGCTTAAAGGTCGGGGTTTTCAGGGCAATCGGCTGGCGCGTCACATCGCCGGTTTTCTTGGCAAGCGTGATCATATCCGCGATCAAGACATCATCCAGCCAGCCGTCATCCGTGTTGCGAAACCTGTTGATCATGCCTTCAAGGCGGTTCGCGTCAGACACATGCGCCTCAGTCGTGTCGGCCTCAATCGTGATCTGGCGGATGTCAAACAGCGCCAGCGGATCATCGACGGCATAAACGGAATTCAGAAGCTCCCCCGCGACAGCATCCCGCGTCGTCAGGGCGAACAGCTGGCTTTCATTGCGTTCAATAAACTGCCGCAAAATCCCGCGCGAGGTCGAGAACTGCGCATTCAGCAGCGGCGCGGTTTTCTGGTCTGTAGTCAGCAGAATAAACTGCCGGTTACAGCCCCCGTGGTTCAGATACAGATGATTGCCCAGCTCATCCCCGATCTCGGGGGAATAGCCGGAAATATCAATGTGAAAATCCGTGAGGCTAGTGGTCTTCCCCGTCAGACTGTCCAGCGCCCGATTGTAACGCGCCACCAAAGCGGGCGAGGAGACCTCAATCAAATTGCCAAACATCAGGCCATGTTGGATGAGACGTTTCATTTTGCTTTCTCTCCAAAGCACTTTGCACTCAGACTATCTTTATGTGTCAGTTCAACCAACCGCTCTTGCGGAAGGTTATCGAAAAGCTCAAAGCTTTCGATATACTGCACCATTTTTTCACCTCGAGAAGTGAGGGCATTGTAAAATATTACTAGTAGCTCATCATCAGAAAACAATGCTCGCACAAGTTTCTTGTGTTTTTGCTTCGGCACGTTGCTTTCTTCAATGACGCGGAACATGTTGTGTATAAAGCGAAAATAATGACCGAGATCCGAAGAATGGCTTTCATACATTGCTTCATATCGTTTGAGTGTGTTCTCGAGGTCTAATCCACCATCGTACAATCTGTCGGCCAGTTGTCGTTCTTCAATCTGCTTGTAGAAGAAGCGAAAACAATCCCGCCCACGAAAGAAAACATTACCTTTGTTTATGTTCTCGTATTCCCGATTGTAGTTTGGCTGTTTCTTTGTCGTTATATCCATGGAGCTAACGATTGAATTGTGAGTAGCGATCATTTCAAAAACCAAATTATCAAAGTTTTGAACCGCAAGGGCTGATGCCTGATCATCACCAGCTTTGGCCATTTTTGCATATTCATCGCGAGCTTGCCTCAACTCACTTCTTTGCAGAAACGTAGAAGCGATCACCCAGATCATCACCAGAACACCGGTCAGTCCGGCAAGAGTGTCACCCATTTCATTTGGCTTCCCTTCCCAGAATAAATCCCAGGGCGTTGGACCATCAAAGAATATCAACAATGGTGTAGGTTCAAAAGCGATAGAACAGACGACCCCTCCCCATATTCCAGTGCATAAAATGGCAAGAAACAGAGGCAGCGACCAGAAAGACGCGAGCCACTCCCCCCAGGACAACTCTTCCTTTTTCTCCTCACTCATCCCAGATACCCCGTTTCAGATCACCACAAAGGTTCGCGCCCGGCACCGAGGGGGGGGCGATTTCGCACCCGCCCTGGGGGGCGGGGTCGGGTGCGAACCGGGCTTGCAGCCCGGGATTATGTCGCTTGGGGCATTCATCCTTTCCCCTCCAGATAGCGCCGCTTGGCTTCCTCGTTCCGGCCAAAATCGCGCACCATGTTTTCAATCGCCACTTCATCCGACTTATCCGCATAACGGAACTCACTGTCGGCGTAGCGGTTGATCTCCTGAATCACCATATCCACCGTGATCGGCTGGCGCATGTCATTGATCATCGCCAGCTTGGCCGCGTAATCCTTGAACAGGAACAGTTCCGGATTTTCCATCCATTCGTCCGGCAGCTCAAAATCCATCGCGCGCACCTTCACCGCATCCGTGATGTTCTTGATCGCACGGCCCGTAAAGCGTTCATCCGCCTGCTGGATCGCTTTCAGATAGGTGCCAAGCTTGGCGATTGTGTCCAGCTCGCCCACATCAGAATGCACTTTATCAAAGACATTCAGCAGCCCCGCCTCATGCGGGCGGGCGTGGCCTTCGAAACTGGCGGCAACGGCTTTCTTGATCTCCTGGGCTGAGAAAAGCTCATGATTGCCCACCGGAATATCGTGGTTCTTGCCCATCAACAGCGACAGGATATCAATGTAATCTTCCCGCGTCTGCGGCCCGTCCACAAGGAAGCGCGCCCCCGCCCGTTGGCGCAGCGCATCATCGACGTTTTCCGGGTAGTTTGAGAACATACCAAAGGTGCAGTTCCCGCGCACAACCGTATTGGCACCGGCAAAGCTTTCCATCAGAACCGCGGTGATTTCCAGCTGCCCGGCGGAAGACTGACGATCGCCCCGTTTGCCCGCCAGCTGGTCGATGTCATCAATCGTGCCAAAACCAATGACATTGGGATCAAGCACATTGTTGATAAACGCCTTGGCGTTCTGGCCGGATTTGCCCTGATAGCTGTCGATATTATCGGTGGACAGGTTCTGATAGCGGAAGGGATAGCCCGCGACCTGACAGTAATCATTGATCAGCCCGGCCATCATCTGGATCAGCGTGGTTTTACCCGTGCCTGGCTTGCCGTCGCCCATGAAAGTAAAGATGAAACCGCCCAGTTCGGCAAAGGGGTTCAGCTTGCGTTCAAAGTCATAGGCCATGACCATTTTCGCAAGCTTCATCGCCTGATATTTCGCGATGTGGTTGCCGACAACTTCATGCGGCTTCTTAAAGCTCATGGTCAGCTTGCTGCCCTTGGCGGCACGTGCCGGGGTGAAACCCGCAATAGTCAGATCATCGGCTTCGACCTTCCAGCTTGCGTTGTGAAACGCATCCAGCCGCCCGGCGTTTTGCGCACGCAGGCTGACCTTTTCCATCAGCTTTTCACAGAAAGGCATGACCGTGGCGACCAGTTTTTCTTCCTCGGTCAGCGCCGACAGTTCCTGATCCAGCTCCCACAATGCACCATGCAGGGCAAGCTGGCCATTGTCTGTCAGAACTTCCTCAACCTCGCCAATATCGGCGGTGACCTCAGATGCATGTGGGGCCAGAAGGAAGGACGCGGCATTGGCGAAAACCGACAGGGTGACAAGGGCCTCTGCGGTCAGCAGTTCACTGAAGGCCGCCTTGCGGTCGTCACCCAAAGCACCTTGCAGGTTGTCGCGTTTCATCGCGGCAAGTTCAGTCGTCTCACCAAAGTTTTCAGCCACAGCCAGAGCAATCGAAATCGCCCGGCGCAGGTCGTTCAAGACGGTCGCTTCCAGCGGAG
Source organism: Thalassobius sp. I31.1 (assembly GCF_003031585.1). Lineage (GTDB taxonomy): Bacteria > Pseudomonadota > Alphaproteobacteria > Rhodobacterales > Rhodobacteraceae > Halocynthiibacter. Next base: position 139,994 of record NZ_PWAA01000063.1, on the reverse strand, counting down.
AGGTCAGCGGATCATCCCCGCCCAGCCCTTCAATCCGCGCAATCAACTGCACGCCTTCAGGCCGCGCGGTGGATCGCGTCACAAGGCCCGGTGTCGTGGATCGAAAACGTCTGCGCGTCGGAATGCCGGATGATCCCCCCGCCACAGGCGCAGCTTCACGCCCCTTGCCAATCCGCGGCGTGTGATCAATCCCTGCCAGCATGTTCCCGGCAGCATCATAATGTTTGCGAATATCGTCTTCGCACAATTCCATCTGATCGGATGAATGGCTCATAACTCTTCCCTCTTAATCAAGCGCCCCCTTCATCTTTCCCGAAGTACTCCCGCCGGAGGCATTAAATCTTATGTTCGACAATCAACGATAGCGCAGCACACGCCCTTTCCCGCTGACGACAAATTTCTCAACATTGGCGAAGCCTGCGGGCCGCATGTCATCCAGCACCTGGAAGGGGCGTTCCGGCATGATGATCGCGCGTTTGGTGCGGGTGGCACCGGTATCAACGCCCTTGCCGCTGAACGGATCCAGCTTAAACACTTCCCGATCCACCGTTGAAAACCAGCCGGATTTCTCCTGCAGGACTTTCTCGCTTTCCAGATCCTCAACCGTCCAGGCCAGGGCCCAGTCATCGCCCACGGATGCGCGCGCTTTTTCCAAAACCTCGCGGATCGGGCCACGTTGGCGGGTAAAGGCCGAGGAATACATCGGGCCAATATGGATACGGCGCAGACGTTTAGGGTGCAGATCGTCGAAGTCTTCGTCAAACCCTTTGGCAATTGTCACCAATTTCAACCCATTGAGCGCTTGGGCCATCAGGTGATGTTGCACACCGGGCCAGCGGCGGCTGTCTTTGGGCAGGGCCGTGCGGCCGCTGTCCTCAAGCGTCATCAGATAGATCACTGGCAGGTTCACCTGATTGTCCCAGGTCGCCCAATGCACAAGAAATTCCCGGCGATCTTCCCCGATGTTCCCCTGCCAGAGCGCCTCTGGATCGTTCGACGCCCAGAAGAGTTCCCCCTTCAAAAGCTCTTCATAATAAAGCCGTTGCGACAGGGCGAATTGCAGCTTTGTCGGGATCGACAGATCGCCGACAATCTGGCGCACCATATCGTCTTTCAGGGCTTCCGTTGTGGGCATATTGCGCAGATGGTTTTCGGCCTGACTGGCGTCATTGGCCATGCGCAAAAGTTCCGCAAGCACCGGAAAGCCGCTTTCGTTGCGGTCAATCGTCATCTCGCCCGCGCCCATGCCCTGCATCCGGCCGGTCATCAGATATTTCGTCGCCAGCGCCTGGAACGTGTAAGACAGGCCCGACAGATAACGCGTCAGCACAGCCATTTCCGCTTTGGAATAGTCCCGTTCCTGCTGCATCACCGCCGCCACCCGTGTCAGATGGCGGGTAATCCGCTGAAACTTCGCAAAATACCGCCGCGCCAAACGACCATCTGAGAGGTCGCTGTGATCGCGAGTGAGGTTAACTTCGGTCATTGAACGCCCTGCCGAGTGTCAAAAATAGCGCCTTTGTAAGACTGGTAAGTAAGAGTATATAATCCCAGAGCCAGACACCGAGTATAATAACTACCGCTACCCCGGCCAAAGGCAACTCCCAATGCCCGGCGGGATTAAAGCCAAGCTTTCGCAGTCCGACATAAAGGAGCAGGCCTGCGAAGGTCACAAGGCCTGCTTTTAGTTGCCAGTTCATCCGCCGTAGAGGTTCTTGTCGTGCTTCTCGACGATCTTCTCGAAACGGCGGGCGAAACGCTCGTCTGACTTGGCTTTCGCCTCCAGCACCTCACGGGCAAAGACCATATGGTCTTCGTGCTTTTCCATCATTTCAGCCATACGCTGATTGGTGGCGGACCCGATGGCGGCCATGGCAGTTTGGGCTTTCTGGTCTGTTTCCACGCCGATCTCGTTGATCTGGTGGGCGACATCCTGTTGCTGCGCGGTTTTCAGAGAGCTGGTCAGCGCATCATACAGCACCACGCGTTGCTTGGTGTCCGTCTGCAGTTTGTTGATCAGCACCATCTGCGTCGCGGCCTGGTTCTGCAGGGAATCGACCCAGGTTTTGCCCTTTTCAATGTAACGTTCCAGGGTCTGTGACTTGGCGATCTTCACCTGTTCCTGTTGCACCATCTCATTGTATTGTTCATTGAGGCGGGCCAGTTCGGATTCCAGTTTCGTGCGCGCAGCAGCGTCCTGTTCCACGGAAATCTTGTTTTCCAGTTCAATGATCTTCGGATCCATGCCCTGAATTTCCATCTTCAGGCTTTCCAGTTCGCCCACGACCATTTCGCGTTCATCCAGCGTGCCTTCAAGGTTGCCGGATACTTTTGTCTTCTGTTCGTTCAGAACGGTCAGCTGACCTTCCAGAAGCTGGACGATCACATCAGATTTGCTGATCAGATCCTGCAGTTTGTCCTGCACGGAAGCTTCGCGCATCCGTTCCTGACGCATGGCTTCGGATTTGCCTTTGGAGAAAATACCAACGAAGGTTTCCCAGCCGGTCTTTGACCGCATCTCGTCAAATTCTTTGGAAAATCCAGCGGTGACATCATCAAGCCCCATGATGAGTTCCGCAATATTTGCGTTCATCAGATCTGTGTGGGCGTGTACATCTTCCAGAGATGCGTTTTCGATATCAATGTCGCTTTCCCCGGCTTTCATTTTCGCCCGGGCGGTTTCGATCCGGCTTGTGATCGCCTCGATCTGGGCTTGCGCCTCTGAAACCTGTTGCTGGCTTTGCTGAATCTGCGTGTTAAAATCGGCCATAGTGCTCCCTAATCCATTTACTACTGCACCCTATATAGGCGTGGTAACGGATTTTTGAAGATTTGGGCAGGGAAAATCGACAGAACAGGTCGGAAATTTGCAGGTTGCAAGGCGGGGGCCAGCCCCCGCACCCCCGGGATATTTACAGAACGAAAATGGCTGGAAGATTACAACCCAAGCACCGCTTTGGTGAGTGTGGACGTTTCATCCGCCAGCGCGTCAATCACATTGAAATGATGCAGGTCCGGATCAACCACCAATTCACCACCCCAGGCATCCGCAAGCCATCTGGCCTGATCAAGGAAGGCCGGGCGCTCATCCCCGCCAACCCAGCAGGTCGCGGGGGTTTTGCGGGGCGCGGTTTCGCGCAGCGGGCTTTCGGCCCAGGCGCTGTCCGCGTCCATTGCGAAATCATCATTCATCGCGGTGTCGACCAAAGGGCGCAGATCGGACAGCGGCGAAATTGGCGTGACCTTCACAAGGCGTTCCGCGACGTCCGGCGCAAGCACCACATCATGACACAACATCCGCGCCACCAGATGCCCGCCCGCCGAATGCCCGGCAAGCGCTATTGGCCCACGTGTCATGCCCGCAATATGATGCAGGGCTTTGCGAATTTCCTGTGTGATATCTGCGATCGATGCCTCCGGGCAAAGCGTATAAGACGGCATCGCGACCGTCCAGCCACACGCCTGTGCACCTTTGGCAAGATGCGACCAGGATTTATTGTCAAACGCCCGCCAGTAACCGCCATGAATAAAGATCAGTGTACCTTCCGGGCGACTTTCCGGCAGGAACAGATCAAACTGCTGCCGGGGCGCATCGCCATACGCCAGGTTCAGCCGCGCCCGTCCTGCGGTGTTTTCATGCATGCGCCAGTCATGCGCCAGTTCTTCCCAGCGCTCCGGGTAATCTGCCGCGCCCTCAATATAAGCACCGTTCGCATAAGCATCATCGTTGGACTGTATATCCGGCATGGCTGGCTCTACCTCTGTGGATTTGATCATATTATCTGGACAAGACTTAGGCTGCGTGCTTTGAAAGCGCAACTGTTCTGCATTCGGAGAGATATCATGTCCGCAACCAATCTGAAATCCCTGCTGAAAGACCCGACCTTGTTGGAAACCCGCGCCTATATCAATGGTGAATGGGTCGAAACCGGTGCAACGTTTGAGGTAAAAAACCCGGCGCGTGGTGATGTGATTGCCACCGTGCAGGATGTCAGCCGTGCCCAGACCGAAGCCTGCATTGCAGATGCCGAAGCGGCGATGAAACCCTGGGCTGCTCTGACCGCCAAGGAACGGGCCAACACCCTGCGTCGCTGGTATGATCTGATGATTGAACACGCCGATGACCTTGCCGCGATCCTGACCGCTGAGATGGGCAAACCTCTGGCCGAAGCCAAGGGCGAGATCATGTATGGTGCGTCTTTTGTCGAATGGTTCGCGGAAGAAGCCAAACGCGTTTACGGTGAAACCATTCCGGGTCACCAGCCCGACAAACGTATCATGGTGCTGAAACAGCCCATTGGTGTTGTCGGTTCTATCACGCCATGGAACTTCCCAAATGCGATGATCACCCGTAAAGCTGCCCCAGCACTTGCGGCAGGTTGTACTTTTGTTGCGCGTCCCGCAACTGAAACCCCACTGTCGGCCCTTGCAATGGCGGTCCTGGCGGAACGCGCGGGCATTCCTGCAGGTGTCTTTAACGTGATCCCGGCGACAGATGCAGCAGGCATCGGCCAGGAGTTCTGTGAAAACTTCGCGGTGCGCAAACTGACCTTCACCGGGTCCACCAATGTTGGCCGTATCCTGATGCGCCAGGCGGCTGATCAGGTGATGAAATGTTCTATGGAACTGGGCGGCAACGCGCCTTTCATCGTCTTTGATGATGCCGATCTCGATGCAGCCGTAGAAGGCGCGATGATCTGTAAGTTCCGCAACAACGGCCAGACCTGCGTCTGTGCGAACCGGATTTACGTTCAGGCCGGTGTCTATGATGCCTTTGCTGAAAAACTGGCCGCCGCAGTGGCAAAACTGAACGTCGGCGACGGCATGGAAGACGGCATCACAACCGGCCCGCTGATCACGCCTGCGGCTGTGGCGAAAGTGGAAGAACACCTGGCAGACGCGACATCTAAGGGCGCAACCCTGCTGTCCGGCGGCAAAGCGCACGCATTGGGCGGCACCTTCTATGAACCAACCATCGTCACAGGCGTCACCCAGGAGATGCAGGTTGCGACCGATGAAACCTTCGGCCCACTTGCGCCGCTGTTCAAATTCGATGACGTCGATGATGTGATCGCAATGGCGAATGACACGATCTATGGCCTCGCAAGCTACTTCTACGCCAAAGACCTGTCGCGCGTTTACAAAGTCGCCGAAGCCCTGGAATACGGCATGGTCGGCGTGAACACCGGCGTGATTTCCACAGAGGTCGCACCTTTCGGCGGCGTGAAACAATCCGGCCTTGGCCGCGAAGGATCACACCACGGCATCGAAGAATACCTTGAGATGAAATACATCTGCATGTCTGTGTAAAAATGACAATAAAATAAGGGGTTTCTGAAAATTCAGAAACCCCTTATTGGAACAAAATCGCCCCACTATTGGAACATATCTGAGCCCCCAGATAGCACTCAGAAGACCAGCCCGCCATCCAAACATGTGTAGCGGATTTACCGGACCCAACACCCGACACATGCATTATCTCGCCTTGCTTTACGGAAAAGTGGGGCAGTCATGCTCTGCACTATTTCCCACACAATCTGAACTGAGTGCCCCACCGCTCTGAACTGAGATCAATCGGTCAGCAACAGTTTTGCAAGCCCATCCAAATGGTGTTTAGACTTACGCCAGTTCGCGCCGTTCCGCCCTTGCCTGTAAGTTCTGCCGCTGACTGTCTCATATCAACCCCAAACAGCATTTGACGTGTAAAAATCTTCCGGCACCTGCCCTGAGCAACCCTGTCCTGTCCCGTAATGCAGTGATCGGCGTGCCCGGTGATGGTCCCATGCCCCGGGTTAAGGGGATGTTTTGAAGAGCAGTGTGACGAGGCCCTGGTATTTGCCGGGATCAAATGGGGTGTCGGCGGTGCGGGGGGATTGTAATTCCTGTTTCAGGATTTCCGCCACCGCCTGACGGATCAGAAGTGGCGCTGGGCGTGCGTCCTGGGTCTGGACGATTTCCTCGACCATCTGCACCACATCACCGACAACATCCAGAAACGGCCCGGTGCCGATATCCGCACCATCGCCCTGCAACAGCCTGCGGGGATCCACGCCGTAGAGATCAGCGAGTTCAAACAGACGTTCGGCGCTGACCGTGGTGGATTTATGTTCCAGACGCCAGACCTGCACACGGCTGACACCCAAGGCCCCGGCGGCCTCATCGATACTCATACCGGAATGTTCCCGTGCCCGCCGGATACGGTCAAAAAGCGGTTCTGTCTTATCGTCATGCGTTGCGGCCATTTCATATCATGTAACGTTCCCGTGGAAATTGCAACAAAGATGCAAATTACAATTAACGAATCACATGTTACATATTAGGTAATATCACATGACCCTCAAGGATTACCTCACCCGGAATAATCTCAGCCTGAGGGCCTTTGGAAACCGCTGCGGCTTAAGTGCCCCCACGGTTCAGATCTGCTGCGGGCGTTAGCACCGGTGGCCAGTCCGTCGACTTGGGTATTGTTGATCGCGTCATGACAGAGTGGAAGTTTCTGAAACAGATCAAGGGCGCTCAGCGTGCTGTGCGTATTAACATTCCGAAGAAGAAAGCCCATCCGAAACATCGACCAACAGTATTTGATCTGTCCGGTATGGCGCATGCCTCTGGCCTGAATACTGCCGATGCAACTACTGTACCTGTACTTCACCCTGTGTCGGAAACACCGGCAGACCCGTTTCTACATTCAAAGGATATCGCACGTCTGTGGCTTCGCCGTATCAGATCCTCCATCCGGGGACTGACGATTCCTCTGTATTCCCCGAAATCTGTTTCAACAATGCCTCAGAAGACCTGTTTGCACCTCTCTGCGCCCTGCCACAAGCACCCCGCACCCACCCGTCGGAAGTTCCCTGCGGTCCTTCCTTCTTATAACTGGTCACGTATCCGCAAATTTAGGGCCCTTGTTTTTAAAAGATTTTTTAAATTCGCGGTAAAACGACCTTCCCACAGCGATCAGAACGAGGTACCAACCGGGCAATCCCGGGAGAAAGTCAGGTCTGGACCACCTGAATCCACCCGGGAATACCCCTGAAAGTGACCAAAATCCCACCTGAAACAGGCTGCGTGACCCACCTTTCCGTCACGCAGCCCGAAGTGTTTCAGCGGAAAGATGATGTCCCCGGTGCGGCCAACACAGCGGATTCAGCCGGAATGCGCACCGCTGCCAGCCATCATAAACCGCTGCAATGACAGAAACGCGCTGAAAGCAGCCCTTTGCAAAGCGACCGGTTCTTCACACGGAATGACTACTCCCAGCCCAAAGCAGACATAACGTTCTTGATTTATAGCTGCTGGCGACAACACTTTATTCTGGGGCATCGTGTCTGTCGTTTCACCGCTCATAGTGGCACAGAAATTATGGGTCAACATTTGCGCTTAAAATGTAGCCTTTATGACGCCAGTGACATCATAAGCTTTCGTTGCTTTGCGAGATGCCGTTCCACCAGTTTATTCTGCTTGCGGCCGTCTGGGATGTGGCGGGCCGGCATCGGCGCAGATGTTTGCTGAGACAATTCTGGAAAAAGCGTGAAAATCTCGCGCTTGGCTGCTGGCGACAGCAGTTTCAGAGCTTCCTTGCCAGTAAAAAGGCTTTCAGCAGGTGTGCCTTCCGCAAAAACAATCTGATGGCGGTCAAACAGCATATGATAATAATCAACTTCTTTCGCTTCCATGCAGATTTTGATTTCCTCAAATTTACAAAGCTTTATGGCCGAAATAAGGACTTCGGGGTCATTGAACATCCGTTGCGCAATTTCTGAACGCACCAACAACCGGTGTTGCCGGGAAACTTTCAGATCTCTCAAAGGCAGACCTTCACCCAACGCGCCAGCCTTGATCTCGACGGGCAGCAACTTTGGGTTTGCCAGAAGTTGAGGGTAAGAAAGATGACGCGACCCAAGCCAGCGGATTGGCTGATAACCATTGTCTTGCGTCAGGACCAGATCACCGACAGACAGGGTTTCAATGGGAACATCCCCATCTATTGTTTTGATGAGCGTGCCACGCGCAAAACAGATACTGGGCATGGTGGAAACGGATACATTTTCAAATTGGGAAAATGTAACCGTGCCCGTGCCATCCTGCTGGCTGATGCTCCAGGTCAGGCCGGTTGCGTCGCCAAAAGTATCTGTCATGGGATCATAGGTGCCGCCGGCGGCAACAAAGGAATCGATGAATTCCTGTTTCTGTGCCGCGCTGACGAACTGAAAATCCAGGGTGTCATTCCCCTGGCCACCGTGGACGTGATAAGTCAGATCATTGGTTGTCAGATCACCGCCCAGATGCAGGGTATCATCGCCACCTTCCAATCTTAAGATACCAAAGCCTGAATCTGCCAATCCAGAATCAGGCAGTCCCCAGACATCATGATTTAACCCCCGAAGAAAGATCTCTTCGGATTTTGCGGTATTAAATCCACTAGAGTATAGATAACCTGCATTTACAGTCAGATTGTCCGCATTGATAACCGGGCTATCCCCCAGTGGGTGATACCCAAGCGGAAGGCTTATTGATGCCTCAGGCACACCAGTTGACGTCAGCCCTGAAAAAGTTGCACCGTTTATTTCCAGGTTTTTGAGCGCATAATCTGCATCCTGCAACCATACCTGGGATTGTATGATGTTATTGTCACCCAGTTCAACATTCAGCGAATTGCCCCGCTCCCCTGCCAGCTGACTGTCGATCACCGCAACGTTTGCCCCATCCGCGCCCCAGATGCCCCCATCACCCGACGTGATTTCTACTTCGGTATCCCTGCGGGATTGAAGGACAATTTTTCCGATATGCGCATTGTCTTCGATATGGATGGAATGTGACGAAGGCACCTGACCAAAAAGTGGTTTCGTGAATGACAGTTGGCCTTCTGACATATCAACACCAGAAGAAACGGTGAAATCCGTACTAACACCATTGACAAGAACCGCGGCACCATTCGTAAGATCGCCGCTGACGGTTACCTCCACTTCCGGATTGGGGTTGGGTTCAGAACCCAGTTTATTAAGGATAACGGTTCCGGAAGAAATGCCCTGGATGTCGACAGTATCGCCATCGGCAAGGAAATATGTTCCGGAAGTTGTGATTACGTGATGTGCCATTGGGTATCCTTTGATGCGCAGTCAGGAAGTATCGAACCCGCGCAACTGGCGGGGCTGCTACCGATGGTGGAAGCAGGTGAAAAAGTCAGAAGATGAAAGAGGGATCTAAGCCCAACCCGGATGTATCAGGGCGGGGCATTCCCCTGAAAAGCTGCGATCAAGCCCATGTTGAAATCGCCTCAAAGTCAAAGGGTGAGTGCACAGCAAATCTCATTAGTGTAACATTTATAAGCATCAAAATTGTGAACAACACTGCATAACCTTCCGCTGAGAGTACACAACAACTGGTACCTTTGCTTCGCGCTCATCGGTATCACTGCACAACCTGAAAACGTTTTTCCAGTACAGATCTTGTGCATTTCAGATTGCGAAACACCTCTTCCGGAAATTGAAATTTGCCCACTCATCTGTTGACGACACCATCAGCCTGAAATCGGAATTCATGATTCATGCGCCTTTTTTTATTGATATTTGCAGCAATGTAAGAGATTTCGAAGAGACATCCCTCAGTTGAGTGTGTAGATCTTAGCATTCGCATATCGAGAATCGGATCAGTTGCAAAACGCGAGAGGTGCATGTGGATGATAGAGAAGAAAGTAATATCTGCAGTCCGTGCATTGGCCGAACACAACAGCTTTAGTGTAGCTGCAGATGTCGTGGGAACCTCTCCCGCAAGTTTTTCGAGATATATCAATCAAGCTGAAACTTATGCCGGAATTTCTCTCTTTGAACGAGGTGGCAACGGAACATTTCCAACACCAGCCGGGCGACGTTTCCTTCAGATGTTAGATGCGTTGCATCTTGCAGGCAGCCAGTTCGAGGCAGGGGTAGACAAACTTCGGCAGGCTGGCCCTGCGAACCTCAACATCGGGTACGGGCCTCTGGCAAGTCGCACAATCCTGGCACCACTTTTGTCTGAAATATTGCAAGAGCATTCTAAGTTCAGGGCCCTGGTTCAGGTGCGCGCCACCAAAGACCCACTGGACGATCTCAGGTTGGGTAAACTTGATGTTGTCGTCTGTGATCTCACACATACGCCCGATCTTCGGGATCTGGAAATTTGTCTTTTGCAAAAGGAACCGATTGCCTTTTGGGCCAGACCATCCCACCCCCTGCACAAAAAAGGGTCTCTTAGCGTCAAAGAAATCTTTCGGGGTTCTTTGGGGAGCGCCCATCTGCATCGTCACTGGCGGACAGCCGTCGCAAATATCCTTGGGAATGATAAAGCGGCCTGGGACATTGTGGATCAGTTGCCGCAAGTCGAAAGCGACGATTTTGCTTTTCTGACTGAGCTTGCATGTCATTCAGACCTGATCCTTGCCGGTATGAAAGCCGATATTGCACAACACAGATCACTGGGGCTGTTGAAGCAATTACACACGAAGGAAACCCTCACCTGGAACATTTGCGCAGCCCGCCGCGCTGGCAGCAGCTTCCCCATGCTTGACATCTTCTGGAAACGGTTGGACGCGCGGCACGGCATTTCCCCCGCACCGCCGGTCCCACAGCAAACTGCAGAGGCAGTATAACGTCCTGTGCTTTCGCGACACTCTGAAGTGGAATGACCAGTGCTTGCAATTCCTGGCAGGCCTCTGCCAAAAATTGGAACAGGGTCTTTTGACAATAGACCACCACAGTTTTTTGCGGCACCTACCGCACTGTGACGAGTGTCGTTGTTGTAAAGTTTCTTCAGTGCAATACAGGTGTGTACGGCTGTAACCTTACCATTCTCACTCAGTCCGCACTGCCCCATCACGTACGCAGTGCGACATAACTGTAACTGCAGAATTTTCAGACCTCAGCACTCGTCACACTTCGCGCCCCGAAGTCTGAATCACTGAGGCTCAGCCAGAGCCGTACTTGCCCCGAAACTGGCTATAGGCCAGCCACCAGCTTTGGGCAGTCCGCGAAACTTTGCAAAGGTCACTAACTGCCCATTACTGACTTGCGCGGGCATCCGGGCGCGTGGGCTTCAACGTCCGCTTTGACCGGCGAAGCGGCAAGCATCCGGGGGAGATTACGGGCACCATGACCGGCGGGTTCCACCGCTGTAGGGTTCGGCCAGGTCCGCGTTGACCATCAGGTCCGCAATGTCATGTTCATCCAGCAGAAACCGCGCAAGGTGACGGCGGTATCTATCGGTGACCTGTGTGCCATCGCGTTTCAGGCGCAGGATCAGTCGCAGGTCACGGGCCCTATCAATCAGCCCACGCAGGTGGTCTTTTGCCTTTATCCCGGTGATACGTTCAGCCTCGCAGGCAGCGGATCGGATTTCCGGGGCGTTGAAACCGGTCAGGCGGATTGTCTGCGCATCAACACGGATCCTGTCCCCGTCAATCACATAGATTTGTGTGGCCCGCAGCAGCAATGCCCCGGGCTGCGGTTTCATCACCGTATAGAGAGAAAACGCCAGCAACAGGGTCAGCGCAGCAGGCAGGATGTGATGTCGGAAGGTCACGGGATCACCAGGGCAAACAGAACACCCGGTTACGCCAGGACCCCGGATCTTTCAAGATCAGCCCCTCATTGAAAGCACATAAGCATCCCAGCCCCTGCGGGTATCAGGTGGCCCGCGACATCCATCACGACTGCGTGGTTTCCCTTCCTGATCATCCGCGATACCAACAGGGATATCATTCCTGCACCGCCGCAACTCACAGCAATCCAGCCAGGCCCTGTCATCGGGCAGCATCCGCAGCAATTGTTTCATTGCCCATTGTCGATTACGTCGTTTTCGCAGTTCTATCAGGGAGGCGATGGCAATATAACGTATGCGTCGCCGTGGTCGCGCGTAACTGTCACGCGCCTGCTTCCATTTCCCCGGACATTGCTTACGAAACTGAGACAGTCGCTCCGGTGTAAAAAAACGCCCTTGCCCTGTACGGATACACAGATGATTCAGCGCGTCACATATATCCTGCAGCCCCGGAACCCTGCCATGATTGCTCCGGATGATTTTCTTGACTGCAGATAGAATCTTCTGCTGTCTTTCCTGGCGTTTTTGCTTTTTTATCTGACTGGCCTGCTTCGAATAGTTCGCGATATCCGCCGCCCCGGTGACGCCACCGTTTTCTTTGTATTTCTGCAGCCCCTCACGCCGGGCATCCCGCTGTTCAATAGTAATCTGTTCAATTCGTCGATGTCCGCCTCGTTGTATAATCCAATCCACGGACAGACCGATTGAAGCAACAAACACACGCCCACCCAATCCCTGTTGCTGAATGAGTCTGAAGATTTCAGCATGACGCGCAATACGATCTGCCTCTGATACCAGCATGATTGCCTGAGGATTACGTATCCGTAATTTTAAGGCACGCCCCAGACCCGCAGCCATACGACGTTCAGGATCAGCGAGACCGGATATGACTTCGGTAACGTTTGCAATCGTGGAATGGCTAATCGTGAATGAAGGAAAAGTGTTTTTGATGACATGGAGTTGTTATATTCATCTTCCGCCTGCGGCTTTGTACTGACGCGCCGATAGAGAATGATCTGGCCCGCTGAAATTCTATTTTTTATCCGGGATGGGCTCATGAAATCTCTATCGGTAAAACCTTGTCTAGCCATAAATTGCGTATTGCCGAAATCCCGCAGATTCAGCGGCTTCCGACAGGATGACTAAGCTGTCTTTCTACAGATGTGATTTCAAGTTCCTGCTGAAAATAATGCCCGACATGATATCAGGATCAGTCAACGCGATGCCCCGGGCAGCCAGCGGTACAGGGTGGGCACCGAAACGCCGATGGTGGTGGCGACGTCTTTCACCGGGGTTCCCGCTGCCAGCAGACTCCGCGCGGCATTCAGTTTGTGATCATCCATCACCGGCGGACGTCCCCCGACACGACCGGCCTTGCGGGCGGCTTTCAGACCGGCACTGGTGCGCTCCCGGATCAGATCACGTTCAAATTCCGCAATCGCCCCCATGATATGGAACAGCAGTTTGCCACCGGCTGAACCTGTGTTGATTTCCTCAGTCAGGCTCTGAAAGGCAATATCGCGACTGTTCAGCGTGGCCATGATGTCAATCAGATGCGGCAGGCTGCGGGCGATGCGATCAAGTTTGTAGGTGACCAGCGTGTCCTCGCCATCGCGCAGATAATCCAGCACCTGTTTCAGAACCACCCGGTCGTTTTTTGCCCCAGATGCGACCTCACGGAAGATCTTCTCACACCCGGCGGCCTGAAGCGCCTCAACCTGTGCCTCAACCGACTGTTCCCCGGTGCTGACCCGCGCATAACCGGCATGTTCCGATATCGTTTGCAGATGTTCGACAGAACACTGCAGATACCGAAACACCGGCCTTTCCTTCAATAAATCAGATGCCTGCACCCACAGGCATATCCTTCAGCGTCGTGCTTCATAGGTGTAACCGAAATCCCGGCGTGCGCCTGTTGGGGGCGGTGGGAAGGGGCCTGCCCGGACGACATGATCAACAGCGGCCTGGTCAATTGTTGGGTTCCCGGAAGATCGGCGCACCCGGATGCGCGATGGTGCGCCAGAGGCCTGAACATGAAAGCTGATCGTCACTTCCCCCCGTGCCCGGGAACGGACACGCCGCGTCCGCGATAGTTTTCGCCACACCAGCCCATCATAATTGGATGCTGCCGCATTTCCTGCAGCCTGCGCATTCCCGGATGCCCCCGAAGAGGCTGCCGTCGCCGTGGCGTCCTGCCGTCCATCCGCCTGACCACGGGTCGTGTTCTGGCGGCTGTTGGATCCACGCGACGCGCTGCGGGCCTGTTGTTGTTCCGGTTGACGGCGTTCGGTCCGGTCCGGGCGACGCTGTGGACGCGGGGTGTCAGCGGCGGCGTCCTGTGCTGTCACATCCGGTTCTGCGGTAACGGTTTCAGCCGGTGCGGGACTGACGGCAACATCTGCCGCAACAACGGCTGTAACGTTCACCTCCACCGGTATGGAAGAGGCTACAGGTTGCTGCACCTGCGGGGAAACACTGGCCATCTGAACCGGCGGTGGCGACAGGGCTGCGACTTCTGTCGCGTCCGGCATGTCCGGCTGAACCGGTTGGGCGATCCCCATCACCATATCTTCAAACCCGGAACCAAGACGGGCGAATTCAGCCGGCGCCCCGCCTGCGACCTGCACCTCTGAAGGGGCATAACCCAGACCAAATCCAGCCGCATGCAGCGCAAATGAAATGCAGATAACACCGGTGGCCAAAGCAGAAGATCGTAGCTTCATTGCAACCCTCTTTCGGTAACAAGCCAGATCTGTGTTGCCCCGGCCAGGCGCAGCTGGTCGGTCACTTCCAGCAAGGTCATCGCGGGAACGTCACGATCCGGGATAAGACGCAAAGCGATCTGCCCGTCTTCGTCTTCATCGGTATCCGGCAGGTCTGACATGTCGATATCTTCCGGCAGAACCACTTCGCCCCGCAGCGACAGATGACCATCGGCATGCAGGATCAGCGTATCGGGTGGCGGCCGCCCCTCAAGGCCTTCCACATTCACAAGTTTCAATTCCTCATCCAGAGGCGGCGAAACCGTACCCGCGATGAGAAAGAAGATCAGCATCAGAAAGACCACATTGATCAGGGCAATTGTGGGTTCTGTCGCTTTGCGTTTCTGTCCGCCCTTGCGTCTCATCGCAGCACCACCACCGATACATCCGGCACCGCGCGCGAACGCGTCAGCGCATCAACAAACAGCTGGGCAGGCACGGTTTCTTCAATCGACAACAGCACAAGCGTTTCTGTCGCGTCGCTGGTTTTTGCGTCAATGATCGCGCGGGTGATATCGGCGAAATCCGTTGGCGCCCCATTCACCGAAAGCCCGTCCTCTGCAACACGCAGAAAGACCGGGTTTTTCGGTGTCGCCGGTTCCGTGCGGGTTTCCCCCGTTGTGATCAGCGGAATCTCTGCAAATTTTGTGAAAGTGGACGTCAGCATAAAGAACAGCAAAAGCAGAAAGATGATATCAATGAGCGGCGTCATAGACAGTGCCCGCCGCGCAAATCCGGGATTACGCCGCCGCATGGATCGGCTCTTTCACCTGCTCCGCCGGGCACAGCAGCATGTTCAGGGCCTTATCCGCAAACACCCGTTCCCCTGCGACACGGCTTTCAAGCCAGGTCAGCAACAGTGCCGTCGGCATAGAAACAGCCAGGCCAACCGCCGTGGTCATCAGCGCCACCCAGATCCCGCCCGCCAGCAGTGATGGATCAACAGATGTACCCGCGCCCTGCAGGTTCTGAAAAGCTTCGATCATCCCCAGAACCGTGCCAAACAGCCCCAGCAGCGGTGCGGTCTGCGCGATGGTGTCCAGCGGGCGGAACCCGGTTTCAAGCTGGGCCAGGCGATCTTCCACACGGGCCGCCAGGCGTTCGGCCAGACGGGTTTTATCCGCAGTATCAGCCTCAAGGGTTTCACTGAAAACAAAGCGCAGATGACTGCGGCTGCGCTGCATGCCAAGTTGTAATCCGTTCATGTCGCCCCGGTCACAGGCCATCAGCGCGACCTCAAGACTGGCCCGGCGTCCCACGCCAAAACGACGGAACTGAATGATCTTGTAAAGCACCACCGCAAGCGACAGCACAGACATCAAAAGCAGCAAGGCCACCACCGGACCGCCCAGGGTGATAAAGCCGCGAATGGCATCAATTGTATACGTCAGCCAGTTCATCCCAGCACCTCATTCTCTGTACGGCTTTGCAGTTTCAGGGCGTCAGCGCAGGCATTCGCATCCAGATCGCCGCCTGCGCATTGGTTCACCCCATTGATCAGAATATTGCCCAGGCCGTCGCAGCTGGCGCCTGCCAGATCAAACTGACGCACGCGCGGGCGGCCTGTGGGCAGGGACTGAAAATCAAACAAAGTCAGGGTCTGCACCGCCCCTTCTTTCGTGAACAGAACGGTTTCCAGCACCAGACGATCAAGGTCCGTTTCCAGCGAATTCTGCGCCAGAAAACTAAGGCGACAACCACCTTCAACATCTGTCAGTGTATTCAGTTCAATTGAAATCGCGGGGACCGGCGCAGATGTATCCGCCTGCGCCGGTCCCCCCATGACCGCCAGTCCGGCCAATATCAATGCACCCGCCAGCTGAGGGAAATTGCGATCATGGGTTTTCATAGGTCTTTCCTTTACGATCAGAAGGTTTTGGTCAGTGTCAGGCTGACAGTTCGACCGATCCGGGACGTCTGTGATGACTGCAGATTAGAGCGGTACTGTTTATCAAACAGGTTGGATACACCAAGGCGCACACCAACACCGTCCATCAGACCCTGATCAGGCTTCCAAAGCGCATAAGCGTCATGCACGCCATATCCCGGGGTGCCATCAGATGCGCCTTCTACCAGTGCAACGCTCCAGCCGAATTCAAGGTTCTGATCCGGCAAACGTGTCCCCAGGGAAAGCTGCATGGCATCTGCGGGCAGCTCATAGTCGGCATTCGTGCTGGTCAGATGCGTATAGGCAAGCGACCCGAAGAAAGCCTCTGTCTCATAAGACGCTTCAAGCTCAACACCCGAAATGCGGTTGCTGCCAAGGTTGATATAGGTCGGCGAAATTGCCCCGACAGCCGTGCCCGCATTGTTTCGTGCGATCTGATCTGACAGGTCATTGCTGAATACCACCCCTTTGAAGGACAGGCTGTCATCATCATTGAACAGTTGTTCACCGGACCATGCCGCCCCCAGTTCAAAGTTACGGCTGGTTTCAGCACGCAGCGTTCCCAGGGCAGCATCTGTCGCACCGCCACTTGTGGCACGGGTGTCATATATTTCATCCAGAACGGGAAGACGTTCGGTATAGGACGCAGACCCGAAAGCCGCCCAGCCGTTATCAAACGCATAATGAAGCGCAAGGTTCGCGGCATAAGCCGTATCAGAGGTTTCGTTGATTGTCGGAACAAGCGGGCCGGGTGTCATCTTCTGATGATCCGCGCGCAGGCCGGTAATAATGGTGAACCGGTCATCGAAGATCAGTTCATTCTGCGCATAGATGCTTGTCGTTCTTGCCGTCCCTTCAGGATGATAAGAAAAACCCGTCCCGCCGGTAATTTCTTCGGCACGACGATCCTGTTCCGCAACAGAGAAACCCGCTGTCAGATAGTTTTCGAAATTGGCACCTGACCATTCTGCCCGGTTTTCCAGTTTCAGTGTAACCGTTTCATAGGCATAGTCCGCCGGCGGGATAAACGTGCCCTGGGCATCCTCCATATCGACCGCAGTTTCTGCATAAGACAGCTGCGCATCCAGATTGATCAGGTCATTGTCTTCCGGATTGAAATTATACAGGAAGATTGCGGTGCTGTCCTGAATGTCCCGATCCACAGTGCCCCAGGTCGTGGTCGCATCTACCAGATTATACGGCTGATCATTGATGGATGAATCATCGCGCAGATAAGACATTTCAACAGAATGCGCGCCACCAAAGCTGTAGGCAGCCTTGGCCAGAAGCCCACGGGAAATACCTTCTGTCCCATGCAAAGGCGTGCCATTCCCGCTTTCCGCAATGTCAGAGTCACGCCAGGTGTAGCCAAAAAGCGCCTCAAACTGATCATTCGGCGCAAAGGCCAGAAGCGAGCTGGAAAGGCGCCCGTTCCCATTGTCGCTGAACTGCAGTCGCTGTCGCAGTGCAAAGGTATCACCTTCTTCTTCGATAACATCTGAGGCATCGACAGTTTCCATCGCAATCACACCCGCAATGGCACCTGAACCATAAAGCGTAGAGGATGACGGACCGCGCAGGACTTCGACACGTTTCAGGAATTCCGGCTCAGAAAAGAGCGATCCCATACGGTACTGTTCATAATATTTGCCAACGCCATCAATCTGCATAATGATGCGCGGCTCATCTGCGGATCCACCGCCGCCGATACCACGAATATTAAAGCTTTCGCCCCAGCGGCTTTCAGAACCAACGGTTGTCACGCCTGGAATGCGTTCCAGAACGTCACCAACTGTCGTTGCCTGTTCACGATCGATATCGTCCTGGTTCAGCACAGTCACAGCCTGTGGCACATCAATCGCCACACGTTCAGAACCGGCGCCAAAGACCAGGCGACCCAGCATTGTGAAGAAACCGGGTTCTTCAGGTGTTTCCTGCGCCATGACAGGTGCCGCAAGTGTCGCGACCATAAGACCGGCCAGCGTGGTGGTCGCCAGCAGTCTGCGTTTTTGTGAAGCATGTCCGTGCATGTTCTTCCCCTCATCCATATTTTGCGTCGGGCTGGCATGCGTGATGCAGGCTGGCGTCGTGATCCCGTCGCCGGATGTTTCCCGGAGAAGTCGAAGGGTTCGATAATGAACTTGACTAAAACTGTCAACTAATGAAAAACCCCTTTGTGACGAATTCTTAAACACGCTCCAGCAACGGATGACCACGCATCCAAGCCAGACAAAGCCAGATCCCGGAAGCTTTGATATGCTGGACGAAACAAAACTCACCGCCGCACAAATCCGCGCTGCACGCACTGAAAACCCACAAAGCCGCGAACGCGATTTCGCGGATAGCCTTGGAATAAGCGAGGCCGAATTTCTCGCCGCTTACACCGGTGAATTTGACGGGCAGCGCGTGACACGCATCACCGCCACACCCGATGACATTATTCAGGCCGCGAAAAAACTGGGCGAAGTCCTGGCCCTGACCCGCAACGAAAGCTGCGTCATTGAACGCGTTGGCACCTATGACGAATGGCACGACGGGCAGCATGCGTCGATGGTGCTGGGGCCGGATGTGGATCTGCGGATTTTCGGTAAATTCTGGACCCATGCCTTTGCAGTTGAAAAGCCCGGCGAAAACGGCCCGCGCCGCAGCCTGCAGATCTTTAGCAGCACAGGCATGGCCGTGCATAAGATCCACCTGCGCGAAGGCAGCAATCATGACGCCTGGGATGAGATCGTAGAAAACCTGAAACTCAGCGATCAGGTCACGGACCTTGAATTCCGCACCAAAGGCGCCCCGGAAATGCCAAAAGCAGACCCGGAAAAGGCCGAAAAACTGCGCGCCGAATGGGATCAGATGACCGACACGCATCAGTTCGGCCGCATCGTGTCCCAACTGAAGATGAACCGTCTGGGTGCCTACCGGATCGCCGGTGCCCCCTATGTGCGCCGTGTGGAAAATGACAGCGTGTCAAAAGCGCTTGAAGCCGTGTCAGCCAAGGACGCCGAGGTGATGATATTCGTCGGCAACCGGGGCTGTATTCAGATCCACGGCGGGCCTGCCAAAAACCTGAAACGCATGGGGCCGTGGTTTAACGTACTGGATCCCCGCTTTGACATGCACCTGCGCGAGGATCACGTGGCCGAAGTTTATGTCGTGACCAAACCCACCAAACGCGGCCCGGCTGTTTCGCTGGAGGCCTTTGACCCTGAAGGCCGGATCATCCTGCAAATTTTCCCGGATCGCCGGACAGACGAAACCATGGTGACCCTGTGGGATGAGATCGTAGGCACTCTGACCGACATGGAGGCGGACCAATGAGGTTCCTGACAACAGCAACCCTGACCGCCGCATTCTTCGCCCTGCCCCTGCAGGCACAGGACAGCCATCCGGATGCAAACCGCATTGCCTCTGTCGGTGGCGCGGTCACCGAAATCATTTACGAGCTGGGCGAAGAACACCGTCTTGTCGCCCGCGACACCACTTCGGTCTATCCGCCTGCGGTGCATGATCTGCCTGACGTCGGCTATATGCGCCGCCTTTCCCCGGAAGGGGTGCTGTCGGTGAACCCTGATCTTGTGCTGACCGAACCAGGTTCCGGCCCCCAGGAAACGATTGATATCCTGACAGAGGCCGGCGTGCCTTTCGTACCCGTGCCCGGGGGGTATTCGACACAGGGCATTCTGGACCGGATCACATCTGTATCCACCGTTCTGGGCGTGCCTGAAAAAGGCGCGGAACTTGCGGAACGCATTGGCGCGGAACTGGCCACGGTCGAAGCCATGGCTGCGGAACGTGCAGGTGATGCAAAACCCCGGGTGCTGTTTGTGCTGTCCATGCCGGGCGGTCGTCTGAATGTCGGCGGGCTGAACACACGTGGTGATGGCATCATCAAAATGGCCGGGGCGGAAAATGCCATTCAGGTGTTTGAAGAATACCGCACCCTGTCTGATGAGGCGATTATCGAACTCGCCCCGGATGCAATCCTGATGATGGCCCCGCGCGGGGATCACAGCACATCCACCGAAGACATCCTGGCGCATCCCGCCGTTGCCCTGACCCCGGCGGGACAAAACGCAAAAGTCATCCGCATTGATGGCACGCTGCTGCTGGGTTTTGGCCCGCGTGCGGCACAGGGCGTTCAGCTGCTGGCCGAAGCGCTTTATGGCGGGGGTGAGGGCTGATCATGTCTATGCTGACAGACGCATCCGAAGCCGTGGCCTCCCCTATTCCCCCGATCCGGGACCGGTCCCATTCTGCCCGCCAGATGATCCTGATCCTGACCGGGCTTCTTGTTGTGACCAGCTATTTCAGCCTGACAACCGGGGCGGCAGGCACATCATTGCTGGATGCACTAAGCGCCCTTATTCACGGCGAAGAGATCAGCCTGCGAGACAAAGTCGTGCTGTGGGATATCCGCCTGCCGCGCCTTGCGATGGGCATTCTTGTGGGCGCGTCTCTGGCGGTCTGCGGTGCCCTGATGCAGGGGTTGTTTCGCAACCCCCTGGCTGATCCCGGCCTTGTGGGTGTGAACGCGGGCGCGGGGCTGGCGGCTGTCAGCGCGATTGTCCTGGTCGGGCATCTGCCACTGGCGATCCGCGAGGCCACGGGGTATTTCCTTGTACCCCTTGCCGCTTTCCTGGGGGGCTGGGGCACAACCCTGCTTCTGTACCGCGTGGCCACCCGGCGCGGGCAGACCTCTGTTGCAACGATGTTGTTGGCAGGTATCGCGCTGGGGGCATTGTCCGGCGCAGTTGGCGGCATCCTGATTTATCAGGCCAATGATGATCAGCTGCGGGATCTGACCTTCTGGGGCATGGGATCGCTGGCCGGGGCGACCTGGCTGAAGGTGCTTGTCACCGCCCCCGTGATTTTGCTGGCAATTTCTGTTGCACCCCTCCTTGGCAAAGGGCTGAACGGCCTGTCCCTGGGCGAAGCTGCCGCGCGTCATATTGGGATCAATGTGCAAAGGGTGAAACGCCTGTCGATCCTGTCCGTTGCCGCCGCCACGGGCGCCGCTGTTGCCGCCACTGGTGGCATCGGGTTTATCGGCATCGTCGTGCCCCATCTTCTGCGCCTCGCCATCGGGCCGGATCATCGTTACCTTCTGCCAAACGCAGCCCTTCTCGGGGCGATCCTTCTGCTGATCTCAGACATGATCAGCCGGGTGATCATTGCGCCGGCAGAGCTGCCGATCGGCATTGTCACCGCTGTGCTGGGTTCACCTGTTTTCCTCTGGATTTTGCTGCGCCGTCGTGGCGTGTTGGATATGTAAACCATGCTGAACGCTGAAAATATCACCCTGTCCATCGGCAGGAAACAGATCCTGCATGGCGTTAACCTGCAGGCCACGCCCGGACAGTTCACCGCCATCATCGGCCCGAATGGCTGCGGGAAAACCACGCTTTTGCGGGCCCTGACCGGGGATCTTCCCTATCAGGGATCTGTCATGCTGAACGAACGGGATCTGCAGCAGATCCCCGTATCCGAGCAGGCCGCATTGCGGGGTGTTCTGGCCCAGTCCACGCCGCTGGCTTTCCCTTTCACTGTGATCGAGGTCGTGCGTATGGGGCTGATGGCGGGCACCGCTGCCGCCTCACCGTCCTTGCGCAAAACCCTGCCCTTTGACGCCCTGCACCGGGTTGATCTGGCGGGGTATGAAAACCGTTTTTACCAGGAATTGTCCGGCGGCGAACAACAGCGGGTGCAGCTGGCCCGGGTGTTGTGCCAGATGTGGCAGGGCATGGACAATGGCGCACCACGCTGGCTGTTTCTGGATGAACCCGTGTCCAGCCTTGATATCGCCCATCAGCGCGACGTGATGAAGATCGCACGCGACTTTGCAGATCAGGGCGGCGGGGTGATTGCCGTGATGCATGACCTGAACCTGACCGCCGCCTGGGCCGATCACATCGTCCTGATGCGCGCCGGTGAAGTCGTGGCCAGTGGCACCGTGCAGGATGTTTACACCAGCGAAAACCTGTCGCGCGCCTACGGCTGCCACATTGATATGTCCCGGCGGCCACAACAGGATCTGCCCTTCCTGCACCCGGCGTCCGCCGGAATGGTCCCGCCCAAAGCCGGTGCAACCTGTAACGCAGACACGAAAAAAATCTGTTGAACGATCCTTCGCATAACTGCGTTTTCAGATCGCCCCTGTCACCGGGGGCGATCATTCCGGGACTGCAATCGAACAGAAAATCCCCCTCAGAACACCGCCCGGATTTCACGGCACAGCGCTTCGGCCACCGGATCACCTGTCTTGCGGGAAGGCAGCATATTGATCTCAAAATGCGGCAAATCTGGCAGGCCCCCTTCCGCGCCAACAACATCAACATCCTCCGGCACGGTTGACTGCAACAAGGCCGTGATCGCCAGATCAGTCCGAACCGTGGCGCTGATCGTTTCCATTGTGCCCACCTCTGACACCACCCGGTAATGCACGTCACTGTCGCGTAGGGCATTCAGCATGGCCGGGCGCAATACATTTGTATCGTTGCTCAGGGACACCGGCAAAGGTGCGCGCCGGACAGCATCCCCGTGACGCGCCCCGATCCAGACAAGGCGATCAACCATCAGGCATTCCTTCCGGGCAATCCTGACACCATGTCCAATGGGTTCTTCAAACAGGGCAATATCAATCGCCCCGCTTTTCCAGTCAGAAATCAACCTGGGCGAAGTCCGGCAGACAAGCGTCACATCCACCTGAGGCAATTCCCGGGCAAAATGGCGCAAAGCCCCCGGCAGAAACCGGTTCACGATATCGGTTGGCGCGCCCAGCCGGATTTCCCCCGCAACCTGCGGCGCTGTCATCATCGCCCAGGCTTCGTCATGCAGTTTCAGGATTTCGCGCGCCTTCGGCAAAAGCGTTTCCCCGGCAGAGGTCAGACGAATATTACGATGTTCCCGCAAGAACAGACGGCATCCCAGGGCCTCTTCCAGGCGCCGGATCTGCTGGCTTATCGCCGCCTGCGTCAGATTCAGCGTCACCGCAGCCGCCGTCATCCCGCCGTCTTCGGCAACGGCAACAAAAGCGCGGTAAAGCGCAAGATCAGGATCACGGGACAAGGGCGCAGGCTTTCTTCAGATAAACATTACTTATGCTAAGAATAACACAAATTAATTTCAAGCATATCTGATCTGCCCCTAAGCTTTCCCTGAACAATACAGAAAGGGGCAATGATATGAACGGTGCAGAAAGCCTTGTGCGTACCCTGCTTGGGGCCGGCGTAGATACATGTTTCGCCAACCCCGGCACCAGCGAAATGCATTTCGTGGCCGCGCTTGATCAGATCCCGGGAATGAAATGCGTGCTGGGTTTGCAGGAAAACGTGGTGACAGGTATGGCAGATGGCTATTTCCGCATCGCGCGCAAACCGGCCTCAACCCTTTTGCACTGTGGGCCTGGCCTTGCAAACGGCATGGGGAACCTTCACAACGCCCGCCGTGCCCGGGCCGGCATTGTGAATATTGTCGGCGATCAGGCCACCTATCATGCAAAACATGATGCACCACTTCAGGCGGATACGGACGCAATGGCGCGGACAGTGTCGAACTGGGTGCACACCAGCACGCGGTCTGATCAGGTTGGGGCCGATGCAGCCCGCGCCATTCAGGCCGCCAATAGCACGCCCGGCCAGATCGCGACCCTGATCCTGCCCTCAGACACCAGCTGGGATGAAGCCGGGGCTGTTGCCGCCCCCCTGCCCGCCCCGGACCCCGCACAGATTGACCCGGCCACGGTGCAAAACGCCGCCCGCGCCCTGCGTGAGGAGGGCAAAGTGCTGATCCTGCTGGCGGGTCACGGGGTGTTCGCCCCGGCCCAGGACCTGGCCTGGCGTCTGGCGCAGGCAACGGGTGCAACTCTGATGGCGGATTATGTGACCTCGCATCTGGCCCGGGGCCGTGGGCGGCTGCCGCTGAACCGTGTGCCCTATAACACCGATCTCGCCCGGGAAACGCTTGCCCCTTTCAAAACAATCATTCTGGTTGGGGCAAAACCGCCTGTTGGTTTCTTTGCCTATCCGGGCAAACCGTCGACACAATATGCGGATGACGCACGTTTCATCCGCCTGTCCCGCCCGGATCAGGATGCGGTTGCCGCACTGCAGGCCCTGGTGGATGAACTGGACGCCCCGGCCGCCGCAATCCCCGACCCCGGACCGCGCCCTGACGCCCCCACCGGCGATTGCAGCCCGGAAGGCCTGGCCCGGGCCGTTGCGGCGCTCATGCCGGAAAATGCCATCATATCGGATGAAAGCCTGTCCTATGGGCGCGGTTTCTATCCGCACACCTTTGCCGCCCCGGCCCACGACTGGCTGCATCTGGCAGGCGGCGCAATCGGGGATGGTCTGCCTGTCGCAACCGGTGCGGCGATCGCGGGCAAAGGCGCCCGCCGTGTGATCAGCCTGCAGGCCGATGGCTCTGCCATGTATTCCCTGCAATCTCTCTGGACCCAGGCCCGCGAAAAGCTGCCCTGCACCACGGTCATAATCTCAAACCGCAAATATCAGATCCTGATCGGAGAATACGGCAATGTCGGCGCAACACCCGGAAAAACTGCAATGGATATGCTGGATCTGTCCAATCCGGATCTGAACTGGGTGAGCCTTGCAAATGGCATGGGGGTTGAGGCCGCTGTTGCGACAAATCTGGATGAACTCTGCGATCTCATGCGCAGCAGCTTCACCAGACCCGGCCCTTTCCTGATCGAACTGATTGTCTGAGGAACGCACATCATGAAACTTGCCAGAAACCTCGATAACTTCGAAATATCCGCCATTTCCCACATCTTTGCCCTGGTGCGCGATCTGCGTGCAGAGGGGCATGAGATTGTCGATCTCTGCGTGGGGGAGCCGGACTTTGACACGCCGGATTACATCAAAGACGCCGCCGATGCCGCCGCAAGGGCGGGGGACACAAAATACACGGTGATCGACGGTACCGCCGATCTGAAACAGGCCATCTGCCGGAAACTGGCGCGGGAAAATGATCTGGTGTTTGATCCTTCCGAAATCTCGGTTGGCGCCGGGGCAAAAACCGTTCTGCACACCTCGCTTTCCGTCCTGACGGATCCTGGTGACGAAGTCGTTTTGCTAACCCCCGCCTGGGGATCTTATGCGGAAATGCTGGGTATGTTGCAGGCCAGGAAAGTGCTGGTGCGCGGTGAGGCTGGCAATGGGTTCAAAGTGACCCCGGACGCGCTGCGTGCGGCGCTGAACGACACCACAAAAGCCGTCATCCTGAACGCCCCTTCCAACCCCGCAGGCGTCACCTACAGCCGTTCAGAATACGAAGCCCTGGCAGAAGTCTTGCAGGATTTTCCGCATGTCTGGGTGATCTCGGATGAGATCTACGAACATACCCTCTACACCGATGACCCTTATGTTTCGTTCCTCAACGCCGCCCCGGATTTCCGCCACTGCACCATCACCATCAATGGTGTTTCAAAAGCCTACGCCATGACCGGCTGGCGTATTGGCTGGGCGTCGGCCCCGGCTGAGGTCATCCTGCAGATGCGTAAGATTATCTCGAACAGCACCTCAAGCCCCTGTTCTGTGTCCCAGGCCGCCGCCATTGCCGCGCTGGATGGCCCGAAAGATATGCTGCTGGCGCGCAATGAAACCTACCGCGCCCGGCGCGATATGCTGGTCCAGGCCCTTTCCGACATTTCCGGCTTAAAGGTCGTAAATCCCGGAGGTGCCTTTTACCTGTATCTCGATTGCGGGGATCTTCTGGGCAAGACCCACCCGAAGGCGGGCAAGCTGAACACAAGTTTTGACATCGTCAAAGCCCTGCTGGAACATCATGGGCTGGCGGTGGTCCATGGTGCGGCCTTCTCTCACGACCCGGCCTTTCGCATTTCTTATGCAGCCTAGGACAAAAAACTGGAGAAAGCCGCCGGCATCCTGCATGATTTCACGGCAAGCCTGACCTGAACCCCTTATCGAAAGACCCACCGCAATGCTTGATCCCGAAACCCGGACACTGTTTCTGGAAACGACCCACAAGTTTGTAAACGAAGTCCTGATCCCGGCGGAAGCTGAGGTCTCTGAAACGGATCAGATCCCGGCAGATATTGTGAAGCAGATGCAGGATCTGGGCCTGTTTGGCCTGTCCATCCCAGAGGAATTTGGTGGTCTTGGCCTCAGCATGTCGGATGAAGTTGAGGTCGCGATGATCCTTGGCCAGGCCTCCCCGGCGTTCCGGTCACTTGCGGGCACCAACATTGGCATCGGGTCACAGGCGATCATATTCGGTGGGAGTGACGCACAACGCGCGAAATATCTTCCGGATATGGCCAGCGGCGTTTTGATCGGCTCCTTCGCATTGACAGAACCAGATGTCGGGTCTGATGCGGCTTCGGTCAAAACCTCCGCCCGCAAAACAGAAGGCGGGTACATTCTGAACGGCACAAAACGCTTTATCACCAACGCACCGGAAGCAGGCCTGTTTACCGTCATGGCCCGCACAGGTGAACCTGGCGCAAAAGGTGTTTCCTGTTTCCTTGTCGAAGCCGGCAGCACGGGGTTGTCTGTCGGACCCTGGGACAAAAAGATGGGTCAGAGGGGCGCCCATACGGCGGATGTGATCTTGCAGGATTCCTTTGTACCGGACGACGCCCTGCTGGGCGGCCAGGAAGGCACCGGCTTCACCGCTGCGATGCGGACACTGGATAAGGGCCGCCTGCATATTTCCGCCATCTGCGCCGGGGCCGCCAGACGTCTGTTGGACGAAGCCCTGCGTTACGCCAATGAACGTCAGCAATTCGGCAAACCCATCGCAGAATTTCAGCTGGTGCAGGCGATGCTTGCGGAAAGTCAGACAGAACTTTACGCGGCAGAATGCATGATCCGGGATGCCGCCCGGCGCAGGGATGCCGGGGAAAACGCGGGCACATTGGCGTCTTGCTGCAAACTTTACGCCAGTGAAATGGTCGGCCGTGTGGCAGATCGCGCTGTGCAGATCTTTGGCGGTGCAGGCTATATGGCGGAATATCCGATTGAACGGTTTTACCGCGATGTGCGCCTGTTCCGCCTGTATGAGGGCACCAGTGAAATCCAGAAGATCATCATCGCGAAATCTATGCTGCGCAACCTGGACAGCTGAAGCGATTCACAACCCGGTGGCTATTCGCGGATTTCATCCGCGGCCACGCCCCAGATCACTTGCTTGCGCACCCAGCCGCGATAGCCATCTGCGGAAATGCGGCACCAGTCCGGTTCGCATTCCATCAACCGCGCGATTGCACCGCCTTCGATCTGCGCATTGGCCCGGACACTGTCTGACGCGCTGGAATACATGGTTACAAGCGGTTCCAGAACCCGCACCGTGCGTGTCCCCGACAGCAGAGAATAGTGAATCCAGCCGCCAACACCGTCCTGATCTTCCACACGTCGCCAGTTGGAAAACTCTGCCGTGATCCGCAAAGGCATGCCGCGATGCTGAAACACCCAGTCGATCCGATGCGTCAGCCCCGGACCACGCCGGATGTTGGCCTCGGATGCTTTCATCGACACATAACGTGGAATCGGCAGGTTGGTAACCGGACCACGCGCGGCATCATCTTCCGCCCGGACAACACCGGAAGAAAGCATCATTGCGACCATCAGCGCCGGCAAAATCATCAAAATACGGAACATGCGACACACTGCCCTTACGAATTTTCCTCAAACGGGTGCGAAATTTTACTTCTGACCCAACGGGGTTCTTGTGCCCCGGCTTTGTATCGGTCAACTTGACAGTAACAGGTCTGGAAGAAAACCCCGGGAGGTGCCCCATGCAAAAGGAACGGTTAAGTGTTGTTGTGACGCGACGGTTGCCCGAGGCGGTGGAAACCCGCATGACAGAGCTTTTCGACGTGAAATTGCGCGATGATGACACGCCGATGACCACGGATGAACTGGTTGAAGCCATGCAGAACGCCGATGTTCTGGTGCCAACCATCAACGACAAAATTGATTCTTCCCTGCTGGCCCGCGCCGGTGATCGCCTGCGCCTGATCGCGAATTTCGGGGCTGGCGTGGATCATATCGACGTGGAAACCGCCCGTCAGCGCGGCATTCTTGTGTCAAACACCCCGGGTGTTTCCGCAGAAGATACCGCTGATATGACCATGGCCCTGCTGCTGGCCACCACCCGCCGCATTCCCGAAGGTCTGCGTGTGATGCAAAGTGGCAGCTGGGAAGGCTGGGCCCCGACCGCATTGCTGGGCGGGCGCATTGGCGGGCGCCGTCTGGGCATTCTTGGCATGGGGCGTATTGGTCAGGCCGTTGCGCGCCGGGCCCGGGCCTTTGGCATGCAGATCCATTACCATAACCGCCGCCGCCTGCATGCGGATACCGAAGCCGGGCTTGAGGCGACCTATTGGGAAAGCCTTGATCAGATGGTCGCGCGGATGGATGTAATTTCCATCAACTGCCCCCATACGCCGTCAACCTTCCACCTGATGAACGCCCGTCGTCTGAAGCTGATGAAACCAGAGGCCGTGATCGTGAACACATCCCGCGGCGAAGTCATCGACGAAAACGCCCTGACCCGCATGCTGCGCACCGGCGAAATCGCGGGCGCTGGCCTTGATGTGTTTGAACATGGCCAGGATGTGAACCCGCGCCTGCGTGAACTTGATAACGTGGTTCTGCTGCCGCATATGGCATCCGCCACCGTGGAAGGCCGTCTTGAAATGGGTGAAAAGGTTCTGCTGAACATCAAAACCTTTGACGATGGCCACCGTCCGCCGGATCAGGTTGTGCCGGGCATGCTTTAACAGGTGGAAATCACTGTGAATGACCGGATGCAGCAGGGGTACAGTTATCACCTGACTGCGCCGGAAGGGCAGGAGTTTGCAGAGGGTTTCGCGCCGCATCTCAGCCCTGTGAAAATGCTGGAAATGGGCGTGTTTGAGGGCAAATACCTGAACGATTGCCAGGATGAATTCCCCGCAGCCTGGTTTGCCCTTGCCAAAACCTCTGATCAGCCGGATGAAACCCTGAACTACTTTGGTGTCAAAAGCCGCCAGCCCCTGTCCACATGGCAGGAAAAGGGCTGGATCTACGAGCCGGATCCCCGTGGCTGGTTTCAGTGGTTCTGTCGCTACTGGCTGGGCCGCCGCCTGCCAGAAACCGATGCAATCCAGATCAGACGATGGCGCAATTTTAACCGCCACGCCGGCCAGATCCGCGCCAATTGTCAGCCCGGCGATATCTTCTGCCGCCCCCGCCAGCGCCAGGCATTGCTGCAGTGGTCTTATGATCCGCTGATTTAACCAATCAATGCGCGACAACCCCTTGGCAAAACGGGTTACAGCGCGTATACGCCGCGTCTGAGCCAAAGGAGTCCGTTTGATGCAAGGCAGCGCAAATCTTAACGTCATGATCAAGGCCGCCCGCAAGGCAGGCCGTTCCCTCGCCAAAGACTTCCGTGAGGTTGAAAACCTCCAGGTCTCTATGAAAGGTGCCGGGGACTTCGTGTCACGCGCAGATATTGCAGCCGAAGCGATCCTGAAAGAAGAACTGATGGGCGCACGCCCGACCTACGGCTGGCTGGCCGAAGAAGGTGGCGAAGAACCTGGTCAGGATCCGACACGCCGCTGGATCGTTGATCCGCTGGACGGCACCACAAACTTCCTGCACGGCATGCCGCATTTCGCTGTTTCCATTGCGCTGGAACATAAGGGCGAAGTCGTATCCGGCGTAATCTATGACCCTGCCAAGGACGAGTTGTTCTTTGCGGAAAAAGGTCAGGGTGCCTGGATGAACGAAGGTCGTCTTCGGGTGTCTGGCCGTAACCGGATGATCGAAAGCGTTTTCGCAACCGGCGTGCCTTTTGGCGGTGGTCGTTACCTGCCTGCAAGCCTGCAGGATCTGGCGCGTCTGATGCCGGCCTGTGCCGGTGTGCGTCGCTGGGGCGCGGCCTCCCTTGATCTCGCCTATGTTGCCGCTGGCCGCTATGAAGGTTTCTGGGAACGTGGCCTGAAAGCCTGGGATATCGCCGCTGGCCTGATTATTGTGCGCGAAGCCGGTGGTTTTGCGGAACCGATGCGCGAAGATCAGAATATCCTCGAAACCGGTCATGTGATTGCATCGAACGAGGCCATCTTTGATCGTTTCGCCAAAGTGATCCGCGATCGCGACCCGGTTGAAGTGTCTGAGGACTGATCACCAGTCTCTTGCAAAAATTTACAAAGCCCGGCACAGAAGATGTGTCGGGATTTTTGTTGTCTGTTTTTTGAAACCATCCTTTGAATGAGGCAATTATGCGCCAGAAACCCCAGGTCTGGGTCAGCCGGATCATGTGCGATACAACGCTGATTAAGGGCATTGATCACAACACTTACTTTGAAGACAAAGACGCAGCGGTCGACGCGATGCGCCGGAATGAAGCCGGGGAACCCCTGCCCGCAGATCGCTTTCCGTCAGAGATGTACGCAGAATACCCCGACAAACGCCTGAAAAAGATGCCGGATATCTTTAATGCAGGCGGATATTGGGCCGTCTCCGTCGAAGTCGCCGCAGTCCTGAGGCAATTCAACCTCGGCCACACGTCCCTCTATCCAACCCGCCTGTTTCAACACGACCGCAAAACGCCGGTGGAAGGCAACTACTTCTGCCTGAACTTCGGTGAAGTGAAATCTGCGCTTGTCCCGGAAAAATCTCCTGCAGCAGAGATACCCAGATATGGCGGCAAACGGGACTTGTCTCCCAGCGTTGAAGACGGCGGCCTGACCCTGACTCGCCAGGCCTGTGCAGTCCCGGACCTCTGGATCGATACGGAACTGACAAATGCCGTCTTCCTCAGCGATGCTCTTGTGCAGGCGCTCAAAGCCGCCAAACTCACCCGCCGCTTTGGCCTGCGCACATGCGCAGTTCTCGACTAATCATGTCCTGACAAACCCTTACGCAACCGCCCGCCTGATATGCATAACATGTGCATAAGAAGTGCATGCTTTGTGCATAGGGTATTCTCTTTCTTTTCAGTCCAAATATCCCGGGGGAATCCGCCCTCAGGCGGATGGGGGCTGGCCCCCTCTGCTCCCTCAGCGCCGCCGTTTCACCACCGGTATAGAACTCACACTCAGCGGCCCATAAGGCGTTTCCGGATGGTCCGGATGCCCTTGGTTTCTTTGCCAGAACTGCGCCCCGCCCCGTGCCAGCCAGAAAGGCAGCATAAAGACAACCCCGGCAATAAACCCGCCCACATGCGCAAGCCAGGCCACACCGGAATCACCTCCTGATATGGTTGACCAAAGCTGCCAGGCAAACCAGCCCCCAAGAACCACCCAGGCCCGGAAGCTGAAGATCTCAAAGAAGATAATAATCAGCAAAAGCACATCAACTTTTGCCTTTGGATACAACAACATATACCCACCCATCACCCCTGCAATCGCACCGGATGCACCAACAATCGGGATGTAGCTTCCGGGATCAGCCAGCGTCTGGGCCAGCCCGGCAGCAATGCCCGTCGCAAGGTAAAACCCCAGGAAGGTAAGATGGCCCAGCGTGTCTTCCAGATTGTCCCCGAAGATCCACAGAAACAGCATATTCCCGGCCAGATGAATAAATCCGCCATGCAGGAACTGATAGGTGATCAGCGTGTAAATCTCGCTGCCTGACGCCACATCCACCGGCTGCAAAGCCCATGTGTTGTAAAGCGGTACAATGGTTTTGAAATCCTCAATATTCCCCCAATACATCAGGAAAATCAGGATGTTCAGCGCCATCAGCCCCCAGGTTACAAAGGGGCGGCGGCGGGATGGATTGTGGTCTCGGATCGGAATAAGCATGGGCGCACGGTTGCCCATGCGCCCCTTGTCGTCAAGCGATTATCAACCCTCGCTGACCTCTGCCAGCAGGGCAGCGTTGCCACCTGCAGCAGTTGTATCCACGCAAACGTGGCGCTCAATAAGTGTGCGGCTGGCATCCGGCAGATCACCGATCAGCGGAATAATCGCACCATCACGCGTGGCAAAAGCCTTCACGTAATCCCGCGCCTGATCCGCATCGCCCCAGAAAACAGCCCCTGAAAAGCCTTCAAGCGCCGCCAGGTCATCCGCAGACAACCCATGCGCAATCACACCAACACCGCCACTTTCCTGAATGGCTTCAAGCTGTTGCTGCGCTGTGCGCTCCCCCGGCCCCATGCAAAGCAGTGGTTCGCGTGGTACAGTGGTCAGCTGGTTGCTTTCACCCGTCGGGCCAGGCAGGGCATCAGAGCTGGTGATCGCGTCGATCGCCTGTGCTGTCAGCGCCGCCTGCACATCTTTCACCGCTGTCTGTGTTGCAGCGCTTTCGTCAGATGTCTGGGCTTCGGTTGCATAGAAACGGTTAAGATACATCGGACCACCCGCCTTGGGGCCGGTGCCGGAAAGCCCTTCTCCACCAAAGGGTTGTGACCCCACGATTGCGCCAATCTGGTTGCGGTTCACGTAGATATTGCCTGCATTCACGCGCTCCACCACATGCTGTACGCGGTCATCAATACGGGTGTGCAAGCCAAATGTCAGGCCGTACCCCGTGGCATTGATGTCATCAATCACGTTATCCAGATCCTGCGCCTTATAGCGGGCCACATGCAGAACCGGGCCAAAGATTTCGCGGGTCATTTCCGCGATGCCGTTCACAGAAAGAACCACCGGCGTGATGTAGTTGCCGTGCTCTGGTGTGGTCAGTTCATGTGTCACGCGACCCTGTTCACGGGCAGCGGCAACGTAATCGGCGATTTCCTTACGGGCGGTTTCATCAATCACCGGGCCTGTGTCAGTGGTGATATCCCAGGGATCACCTGCCGCCAGTTCATCCATCGCGCCGTACAGCATCGTCAGGAAGGTATCTGCAATGTCTTCCTGAATATACAGACAACGCAAGGCGGAACAGCGCTGGCCTGCGGATTGGAACGCGCTTTCAATCACTGCCTGAACCGCTTGCTCTGGCAGGGCGGTACTGTCGACGATCATCGCGTTCAGACCACCGGTTTCCGCGATCAGCGGTGCGGTGGGGGACATGTTTTCAGCCATCGCACGACGGATGCGCAGGGCCGTGGCGGTGGACCCGGTAAAGCAAACACCAGACACTTCTGGCGCAGATGTGATCGCCGCACCCACGCGGGAGCCCGGGCCTGGAATGTATTGCATTGCAGAACGTGGTACGCCTGCTTCATGCAGAAGCTGCACAGCGCGCCAGGCGATCAGAGGGGTCTGATCGGCGGGTTTTGCCAGCACTGCGTTGCCCGCAGCAAGAGCCGCAGAAATCTGGCCGGTGAAGATTGCCAGCGGGAAGTTCCACGGCGAAATACAGCTGAAGACGCCAGCGGCCGGGGTTGTGCGTTTTTCAGCTTCATCAGCATAGAAACGCAGAAAATCAACCGCTTCGCGCAGTTCAGCCGTCGCATCCGGCAGGGTTTTTCCGGCCTCACGTGCGAGCAGTGCGAACAGTTCCGGGTGATGGGTTTCATACAGATCCGCCGCCTTGCGCAGGATTGCCGCGCGTTCAGACGCGGGCGCATCCCATGACTGTGCCGCCGCAATCGCGGCCGCGACATCTTCGTCAGAAGCCGCCGAAATTGTACCTGGTGCATCATCCGGGCTGGCCGGGTTCAGGACAGGCTTTGTGCCCTCGGTTTTTGCCTCAATCGCAAGCAGGGGCGCACCATTCCAGACAGTTTCGCGGAAAGGATTGCGTGCCTGATCAAGGATGTTCAGTTCCGGCGCATGGGCCAGATCCCAGCCGCGCGAATTCACGCGATCGCCAAACAGCGCATCCGGTGCTTTCAGGGACGGGTTCTGTGGCGCATCCAGATATGTTTCCACTTCTGCCAGCGGGTCAGAAGCGACTTCTTCCGGGGTGACATCTTCGTCCACAATCTGGTTCACAAAGGAAGAGTTCGCACCATTTTCCAGCAGACGACGTACAAGATAGGCCAACAGATCACGGTGCTCGCCCACAGGCGCGTAGATCCGGCAACCGGTGCCTTCACCTTCCAGCACGATGTCATGCAGGCGTTCACCCATACCGTGCAGGCGCTGGAATTCGTAATCTTCAACGCTGCAGCCCAGGGTCTTTGCGATATCCAGGATCGCAGCGGCGGTGTGCGCGTTATGGGTTGCGAATTGCGGATAGATCACATCCGTGCGCGACAGCAGTTTGCGGGCATTGGCGATGTAGGACAGATCGGTGGATGCCTTGCGGGTGAACACCGGGAAGCCAGCCGCACCAATTTCCTGCGCGTGTTTGATTTCCGTATCCCAGTACGCCCCTTTCACCAGACGCACCATAATGCGGCGATCAAGGCGGTCACAGAGGGCGGCCAGCCAGTCGATGGTTGCGCCACAGCGCGGGCCATAGGCCTGAACAACCACACCGAAACCATCCCAGTCCTCAAGACCCGGGCCTTCCATCACGGCCTCAATCACATCAAGGGACAGGGACAGACGGTCGGCCTCTTCCGCGTCAATATTAAAGCCCATGCCTGCGGATTTTGCCAGCAGCGCCAGCGAACGTACACGCGGCACAAGTTCGGACATCACCCGTTCCAGCTGGGCTTCTTCATAACGTGGATGCAGGGCGGACAGCTTTACAGAAATGCCAGGGTTTGTGCGGATATTGCCACCCTTACAGGCGCTGGCAATCGCAGAAATCGCGCGGGAATAGGACAGGTGATAGCGTTTCGCATCCGCATCGGTGCGCGCGGCTTCGCCCAGCATATCATAGGAATAGCTGTAGCCTTTTTCTTCCAACTCACGCGCCCGTTTCATCGCGGCCTGGATGTCTTCGCCCAGCACGAACTGACGCCCCATTTCCTTCATCGCACGGGATACAGCGGTACGGATCACAGGTTCGCCCAGGCGTTTGATCGCGCCGCGCAGGTGGCCGATGACACCGGGGTTTTCAGCTTCGTCCAGGACTTTGCCGGTCAGCATCAGCGCCCAGGTGGAGGCGTTCACAAGGGATGATGACGACGCGCCCAGGTGTTTGCCCCAGTTGCTTGGTGCGATTTTATCTTCAATCAGCGCATCAATCGTATCGGCATCCGGCACACGTAACAGGGCTTCGGCCAGACACATCAGCGCCACGCCTTCATCCGTCGACAATCCGTATTCCGCAAGGAACACTTCCATCAGGCCCGGATTGGACGAAGACCGGATCTCACTGACCAGACCAGCGGCATGCACCGAAATACGGGCACGATCTTCGCTGCTCAGGCCCGCGTCCTGCATAAGCAGAGCCAGCATTTCAGCTTCATCAGCATATTTGCGTTCGTCAATCACCTGACGCAGTGGGGCAAGGGTGGCGTGAGACATGGGAAACCTTCGCAGATTGTGGGTTGATTAACCTATGATACCACGTAATATGAAGTTCGAACGACTGAAGCAGATGAAAATTGAAGGCGAAAGGTTCGAATTCAATGTCAGATACCGACGAAATGAATGTGACGCTTGATTCCTATGACCGGCGGATTCTGGATGAACTGGCGCGCGACGGGCGGATGAATGTCGCCGAACTTGCCCGGCGGATCGGCCTGTCAAAATCCCCGGTCCAGGCGCGGCTGAAGAAACTGGAAGACAGCGGCATCATCCGGGGCTATCGCGCGCTTTTGGATCCGGTGCGTCTGGGGCTTGATCACATCGCCTTCGTCGAAGTCCGCCTGACCGACACCCGCGAAGCGGCGCTGAGCGCGTTTAATGACGCCGTGCTTGCGATCCCCGAGATTGAGGAATGCCATATGCTGGCGGCGAATTTCGATTATCTGCTGAAGGTGCGGGTCAAAAACATGCGCGATTACCGGCGGGTTCTGGCGGAAAAACTGTCATCCCTGCCCTATGTCGCCAATACATCCACCTATGTCGCGATGCAGGCGGTGAAAGATGAGGTTTTCTGATCTGTCCTGAATACGACACCCCTGTCGAAAACAGCTTTGCACGCTTGCCCGATCCCCTGTACCCCGGCACAGCGAAACAGGAGGCCAGCATGACAATTTCTCTCGGCGTGGATACCGGCGGAACCTATACGGATGCAGTGTTGATCCGGGATGAGAAAGAGGTCATCGCCTCAGCCAAATCCCTGACCACCCGTCACGATCTGGCCGAAGGCATTGGCCTTGCAGTCGAAGCGGTTCTGAAACAGGCGGCGATTGATCCGGCCGAGATTAACCTTGCCTCCTTGTCCACCACGCTCGCCACCAATGCGTTGATCGAAGGTCAGGGCGAACGGGTTGCGCTGATCCTTGCGGGTTTTCGCGAAAAGGAACTGGAACGCCATGACCTGTCCGGCGCGATGGCCGGTGATCCTGTGCTGTATCTGGCAGGTGGTCACAACTACGCAGGTGGGCAGGCGGAACCGCTTGAGGCCGATACATTGCGCAACTGGCTGGCGGAACATGGGGATCAGGTGTCCGGCTTTGCCGTGGCCGCCCAATTCGCCACCCGCAACCCGGCCCATGAACAGGAAATGACCGCGATTATTCGCGAAGTCACGGGGAAACCTGTCAGTGCGTCGCACCATCTCAGCGCCAAGCTGAACGGGCCGAAACGCGCGATCACTGCGGTTCTGAATGCCCGTCTGATTGACATCATCAACCGTCTGATCGCCCGCGCCCAGACCCGTTTGAATGAACTGGGCATTTCTGCGCCCTTGATGGTTGTGCGTGGCGACGGGGCCCTGATTTCTGCCGAAATGGCGCTGGAACGGCCGATTGAAACCATCCTCAGCGGGCCAGCGGCCAGCATTGTCGGCGCAAGCTGGATGACCGGCCAGAAAGACGCGCTGGTCAGTGACATTGGCGGCACCACAACCGATGTGGCCCTGCTGCGCAATGGCCGCCCGACGATTGACCCCGAAGGTGCCCGTGTTGGCCCTTTCCGCACCATGGTAGAAGCCGTCGCCATGCGCACGACCGGCCTTGGTGGCGACAGCGAAGTGCATTATCGCCCATCCGGCCTGCAGGGCGGGCTGGAACTTGGCCCCTCCCGTGTCTTGCCCGTGTCCCTTATGGGGGCCGAAGCGCCGGAAATCGTGCATGAAGCCCTGGCCCGCCAAATGCGCCAGCCAAGCCTTGATGAACATCACGGGCGTTTCGTACGTCTTGTGCCGGGATTGCCACGTAACGGACTGGAGGCGCGTGAAATCACCCTGATGGAACGCATCGGGGATGGTGTGAAACCGCTGGATGAGGTTCTGAAAAACCGCATTGAACAAACCGCCCTGCGCCGCCTTGTCGGGCGTGGTCTTGTGCAGGTTGCCGGTGTGACCCCGTCGGATGCCAGCCACGTTCTGGGCCTGAATGACGCCTGGGATCGTGAAGCCGCCGAAATGGTGCTGGATCTGTTCCGCCGCCATGTTTCCGGATCCGGCAGCAAACTGGCCGACAACGCACAAGACATGGCACAAATGATCATTGATCAGCTGACCCATCAGACCGGCATCGCCCTGCTGGAAGCCGGTTTTGCGGAAGAAGGCGAAGATTTCGGCCTGCCCGCCTCAGACCTGGCCCGCCATGTTCTGATGCAAAGGGGCTTGCAAAACCACGCAGGGCTGATCCGGATCGACAGCGGCCTGAACCTGCCGGTTGTGGGGCTTGGGGCCTCTGCCGCGACGTATTACCCAAAGGTGGGCGAACTTCTGGGCTGTCCAATGGATGTGCCGCAATATGCGGGGGTGGCCAATGCGATTGGCGCGGTGGTTGGCCGGATCACGATCCGGCGCAGCGGCACGGTCACCAGCCCATCCGGCGGGGCCTGTCGTGTGCACCTGGAAACCGGCCCGGAAGATTTCCCGGACCATGAACAGGCGATTGCACGTCTGGAAGAGGTCCTGCGCAAAGACGCAGGTGATGCCGCCGAAACCGCCGGGGCTGAAGGCATCCGCATCACGGTGAAACGCGATCTGAAAATCGCAAATATCGAAGGAAATGATGTGTTTATCGAGGCAGAACTGACTGTGGAGGCCTCTGGCCGTCCCCGCATTGCCGTCTGATAAATCACCGTCTGAGATATGCCAGCCCACGCATGGGCTGGCAAAGTTCTGTGTCGCCGATCAGGCGTTAAAGAGGAAGTGCATCACATCGCCATCTTTGACGATGTAGGTCTTGCCTTCCACGCGCAGCTTGCCTGCATCCTTCGCACCTGCTTCACCATTGTTGGCCACGAAATCATCAAAGGCGATGGTTTCAGCCCGGATAAAGCCGCGTTCAAAATCGGTGTGAATCACGCCAGCCGCCTGCGGTGCAGATGCCCCAACAGGGATGGTCCAGGCGCGGGTTTCTTTCGGGCCACAGGTGAAATAGGTCTGCAGATCCAGAAGGGAATAACCCGCACGGATCAGACGATCCAGGCCAGCTTCTGTCAGGCCCATTTCCTCAAGGAACATGGTGGCTTCTTCATCTTCCAGTTGGGAAATCTCTTCCTCAATCTGGGCAGAAATAATCACATGGGCTGCGTTTTGCTCTGCTGCCATCTTCGCCACTGCCGCAGAATATTCATTGCCTTCCGCAGCCTCAGATTCACCGACATTGCAGACATAAAGAATAGGCTTGGACGTCAGAAGCTGAAGCATTTCCCAGGTTTTCTGATCCTCTTCGTCGATCTCAACCGTACGGGCAGGTTTACCCTCTTCCAGCACAGCAAGTGCGGCCTTCAACAGGCGATCCTGTTGCTGGGCGTCTTTGTCGCCGCCTTTCAGCTTACGCACGAGGTTCGCAAGACGCTTTTCAATGCTTTCCATATCGGCCAGCATCAGTTCGGTTTCGATCACATCTGCATCTTCAACCGGGTTCACGCGGCCATCAACGTGGGTGACGTCACCATCCTCAAAGCAACGCAGCACATGGGCGATTGCATCGGTTTCACGAATGTTGGCCAGGAACTGGTTGCCAAGACCTTCGCCCTGAGACGCACCTTTTACTAGGCCCGCGATGTCCACAAAGGTCATGCGTGCCGGCAGGATCTGCTTGGAACCCGCGATGGCGGCCAGCTGATCAAGACGCGTGTCCGGTACAGCCACTTCACCCACATTGGGTTCGATGGTGCAGAACGGGAAGTTCGCAGCCTGGGCGGCAGCGGTTCTGGTCAGCGCGTTAAACAGCGTTGATTTGCCGACATTCGGAAGGCCGACGATGCCCATTTTAAAGCCCATGCGTTATCTCCTGGCTGCGGTAGGACGGTTTCAGAGAAGGCTTCTAGGCCGGGAAGGCCCGCCATGCAAGGCCCGGGCGAAATCACGCAATACACGCGCGTTTTCACGGTGACGTGTGCGGTGCTTGCACCACGGGTTTTCGCACCCCAGATAGTTTCATGACAGAACGGTAATTTTACTTGTAACCGGCCCCGCGCCACTGGTTTCTCAGACATTCACACAACACAGGATGACGGGATGAAACGTCTTTTTCCTGCCGCGCTTTCTGCGGCCTCTCTTTTGCTGAGTGCAGCTCAGCTTCACGCCGCTGATTTTGTTGTCGGACTTGGCTATACGGATTTTGGCAGCAATGAGCCGCCGAACACACGGGTGCTGTCACTTGAAGCCCATGGCGACAGTTTCCACGATATTGGACAAGTGGCGATCAGCCCGATGCTTGTTTTTACCGTTCATGACGGCGGTGACTATTATGCCGGGATTGGTCTGTCCGGGCGTTACGATCTGAAAAATGACTGGTTCATTGAAGGCAGTTTCGCTCCGGGAATTTATCTGCCCGACAATGATGCCACTGATTTGGGACACCACCTGGAATTCCGGTCAGTCCTGGGTGTGGGTTATCAGATCAATGACGACAATGCGATATCTGTGGCCCTGACCCACCGCTCAAACGGCGGCATTTCAGACCGCAACCCTGGCGTAGACACTGTTGAGTTCCGCTGGCGCAAAAGCTTTTGACGCAATCAAAGCAGCCTCATGGCGCCGCAAAACAGGGCGCGCTGTGGGGCCGTAATGCGACGGTTTGATATTCCGGGTCATCAGTGCATTTGATATCTTCAGGCACGATCTCGCAGAAAGGACATTCATGCTTTCCAAATCGGGATAAAGGCTTTCTGACAGGAAATCCACGACCACAACCTCCTGATGGCGATCAAACAAAAGGTGATGCCAGGTGATCTGGAAGCATGGGGCGCGACGGATCTGCCCCCCCCCCTGAAGCAGGTGATCGGCCGCCGCAAAGGCTTCATCCAGGCCAAAATACGCATCGTTATATTCATGCGGCAAAAGCATCCTGTGCCTCGGAGAAACCCGGACTGGCCCGGAATTCCCCAGGGTGCCGGACGCAAATTCAGCCGGCGCGTTTCCCCAGCCCACAAGCCACCTGTGACCCGACCCGGATCAGGGGCTGAAACCCGGCATGCAGCATCTCGACAGCGCGCACACCGAGATCGGTGACAATTTGTGTTCCGCCTGCAAAGCAAGGATCACCGATATTGCTGAACGAAAAATTCGGACCTTCCGCCACACTGCTGACATCCAGGGGAACGCCGAAGGGCCGAGGAGGGCCACCTGTAGAAATCAGCAAAGGCCCTCTGCGATTCCATAACCTGAGGAACTCGTATCGAAATTCAGAGCAAGTAGCGTCCAGGTGTTGATCCCGTCGGTCAGATCAATACGGTATTCGGCTTCAACCCGGATGTTGTCCGGATATATCACACCGTCAGATGTCTGCGTGATTTCCAGACACCGACTGCTGTAACTGTCGAAAACATCGATGCTTTCACCCACCCACAGAAAGCGTCAGAGCTGCACTTCTAAGATGGCTGCCGTCCCTAATTGACCCCGCTCAGGCTGTTCCCACCTGCGCCGGTTCCACCCGTAATGCTGACGTGGCTTGTCCAATCGCCTGAAATGTAAAAACGGGCATGTTTACCTCGTTTTACTGCTCGATGCTTTTTCTTATTAAAGGCTCCTTAAACGTGTTGGGATTCTCATGGCTATTGTAATTCCTGAATTCGCCGCCAAGTTGATGGTATTTCTGTGCCACCCGTTTTTCCCTGAAATCGATCAGGATTGTGATGCGGGATTGATCTTCGCCGCAGTTTCGGGCACAGGTCATAGGCAAGAGATAAAGGACTGCCCATGACCCGTATTGATGCAAAATTCGCCGCGCTGAAAGCTGAAGGTAAGAAGGCTTTTGTTTCCTATGTGATGGCAGGTGACCCGAACTACGAACAATCGCTTAAGATCGTCAAAGGTCTGCCGGCTGCGGGTGTTGATGTCATCGAACTGGGTCTGCCTTTCACCGATCCGATGGCCGACGGTGAAACCATTCAGCTGGCCGGTCAGCGCGCGCTCGAAGCAGGCATGACGCTGCAAAAAACGCTCGACCTCGCGACAGAGTTCCGCAAGGAAGATGACACAACGCCGATTGTGCTGATGGGCTATTACAACCCGATCTATTCCCGTGGCGTCGATAAATTCCTCGCGGATGCGAAAGCTGCGGGCATTGACGGGTTGATCGTGGTGGATCTGCCACCGGAAGAAGACAGCGAACTGTGCATCCCGGCCCAGGCCGCGGGCCTGAACTTCATCCGCCTCGCAACCCCAACCACCGACGACAAGCGCCTGCCAAAGGTTCTGCAAAACACCTCCGGCTTTGTATATTACGTCTCCGTCACCGGTGTGACCGGTGCGGCCGAAGCCGAAGCCGACAATGTTGGCCCGGAAGTGGCGCGCATCAAAGCGTCAACCGATCTGCCTGTGATCGTGGGCTTTGGCATCAACACCCCCGAGAAATCCGAAGCCATCGCCACGATTGCAGATGGCGCGGTTGTGGGGTCTGCCATCGTGAAGAAAATCGGCGAAGGCGAAAGCACTGCAGATGTGCTGGCTTTCGTAAAGACCCTCGCCGACGGCGCCCACCGCGCCTGATCTGATTGCCTGTAAAATTGATTAAACCCCACTCAGGTTGGTGGGGTTTTCTTTCTTGGTCGCATTTCGCGTCCGGTTGGATCCGCGCTCAAAAATGACTCATGCAATCCGCCGATGATCTCAGCCGTAGGCTTAAAGTCTTCATTTGTTGAAACAAGGCACCAACCAATATTCTGAACACGCTCATTTTGTTCATCGTGCAATGACGGATCATCCAATAAGTAGCACAGTGCGGAAATCATTTCGGCTTGCGAACAGCGGGCCAAATCAACAATATCGGAACGTGCTACGCCAAGCGCTAACATCCGTTCGATTGCCTGTCCCTGACCCGAAAATGGTGCATCTGGGTTTCGTCGCGCAGCCTCAACGATATTTTCGATCCAGCTATCATCGGTTTCGTCCATTACCTGTGACCAGGCTTGGCGAATGAAAAGATACCTCTGAAGCTGTGGTATATTCTCATGTACCTGAGAACTGGCCCATTGTTCTGGGCTTTCTGCTCCCAGAGTACGAAAAAGTTCGGTGAGCTGTTTGCTCTCATCGGACATAAATTCATCCTTTTGAATGGAAATAGTGGCATATTTAAAGAAGTCATCTGATGCTGCAGTTGACAATATACAACCTATAGCAGTTTTCCTAAGGTGTTTCACAGTCCTCATCGTCGCATCCCTGCGTACACCAGTTGCACCACACCCCACACTTTGGTAATGAAACCTTACCAATTCTGGAAATCCACCCCGGGGGACCGAAATGCCTGTGATTACCTGTATCGATGATCTTAAGCGGCTGCATAAGAAACGTGCGCCGAAGATGTTCTATGATTACGCGGAAAGCGGATCCTGGACGGAACAGACCTTCCGCGAGAATACCTCTGATTTCGAACAGATCCGTTTGCGTCAGCGGGTGGCTGTGGATATGTCCAACCGCACCACGAAAACCCAGATGGCAGGTCAGAATGTGGCGATGCCGGTGGTGCTTGCCCCGGTTGGCCTGACGGGTATGCAATATGCCGATGGTGAGATCAAAGCCGCGAAAGCTGCCGAGAAATTTGGCGTGCCCTATACGCTTTCGACCATGTCGATTTGTTCTATTGAGGACGTGGCTGAGAACGTCAGCCAGCCGTTCTGGTTCCAGCTTTACACGATGAACGATGATGCTTTCACCAAACAGCTGATTGACCGTGCGAAAGCTGCGGGCTGTTCCACGCTGGTGATCACGCTGGACCTGCAAACCCTTGGTCAGCGTCATAAGGATTTGAAAAACGGCCTCTCCGCCCCGCCCAAGCTGACCGCGAAATCCATTGCCGATCTGGCCACGCGCTGGCGTTGGGGGCTGGGCATGCTGGGTACGAAACGCCGGATGTTTGGCAATATCGTGGGCCATGTGGACGGCATCAAAGACCCCGCCGATCTGGCCGCCTGGACGGGTGACCGGTTTGATCTGACGCTTGATTGGGAAAAGGTCGCCAAAATCCGTGACTGGTGGGGCGGCAAGGTGATCCTGAAAGGGATCCTTGACGTGGAAGACGCGAAAAAAGCCGCTGAACTGGGCGTTGATGCGATTGTTGTGTCAAATCACGGCGGTCGTCAGCTGGATGGTGCACTGTCTTCTATCCGTATGCTGCGCCCGATTGTTGCGGCTGTGGGGGATAAAGTCGAAGTCCATCTCGACAGCGGTATCCGCACGGGCCAGGACATCCTGAAAGCCGTCGCCATGGGCGCAAAAGGCGTGATGATCGGACGGGCTTATATCTATGGTCTGGGGGCCATGGGCGAAGAAGGCGTGACAAAGGCGCTGGAGGTTCTGCACAAGGAAATGGATGTGTCCATGGCGCTGTGTGGCCATCGCGACATCAACAATGTCGATGAAAACATCCTGCTGGTGCCCGAAGATTTTGAGGGCCGCTGGGCCTGATCCTGCACATTTGCCACGTCCCGCTTGCCGGGGCGTGATCCGGCGCGTAAACTTATATCAACGATAAATGATAAGGTGAGCGGTATGAAAAATCTGAAAATGTTGACGGTGGGCACAATGGCTCTGATGCTGGCGGGTTGCGCGGGGATTGAGATCCCCGATCTGCGCGGTGGTTTT
The DNA here is from genome assembly GCF_003031585.1 of Thalassobius sp. I31.1. Taxonomy (GTDB): domain Bacteria; phylum Pseudomonadota; class Alphaproteobacteria; order Rhodobacterales; family Rhodobacteraceae; genus Halocynthiibacter. Next base: position 95,847 of record NZ_PWAA01000063.1, on the reverse strand, counting down.
GGCGACCGGGAAACACCGCAAGCCACATCGCCTGTGGTGACCGAACAAGTCGCAGAAGTCGAAGCCGCGATCCCTCAGACCAGCGACATTACCACAACCACCCTGGGCGATCCGCAGGTGGACAACACCGTGATCGACCGCAGCCCCTGCATCATCGGTGGCGATAACTCTGGCCGCCCGCACTGCCCGCAAGGGTAAGCCCCCCCCCTGGATCAAACGAAAAGAGCGGTGACATCACCGCTCTTTTTATTGTCAGACCGTAGGCAGATCACTCTGCCGCATAAAGCCCCCGCCCTTTCAGCAGGGCCGTCGCATCGGGCATCCGGCCCCGGAAAGCCTTGTACAGCACATCCGCTTCCTGTGATCCGCCTGCAGACAGAATGTTCTCTTCCAGGCTTTTTGCCAGCGTCGCATCAAACGGATCGCCTGCCTCTTCAAAGGCCTCAAACGCATCCGCATCCATGACCTCTGACCACATGTAACTGTAGTAGCCGGAAGAATAGCCGTCCCCGGAAAACACATGGGCGAACTGTGGGGTGCGGTGACGCATTTCAATCGCCGCAGGCATGCCGATCCCTTCCAGAACCTCGGCCTGTTTCACCATCACATCATCTGCTGGTGCGCCTTCGTGGAAGGCCAGATCCACCAGAGCAGATGCCACATATTCCACCGTACTGAACCCCATGTCATATGTCTGCGCCGCCAGCAGGCGATCCAGAAGTTCCTTCGGCATCGCTTCCCCGGTTTCGGCATGGACCGCGTATTTTGAAAGTACCTCAGGCACGCTGAGCCAGTGTTCATACAACTGGCTTGGCAGTTCCACAAAATCACGGGCAACAGAAGTGCCGGAAATCGCCTCATAGCGCACATCCGACAGCATCTGATGCAGGGCGTGGCCGAACTCATGGAACAGCGTATTTGCATCATCGAAAGACAAAAGTGCCGAAGCCCCCGGCGCAGGTTTGGCGAAGTTACAGACGTTCACCACATGCGGGGCTGTATCATCGCCCAGCTTTTTCTGCGCCCGCATGGCCATACACCAGGCCCCGGACCGTTTGGATCCGCGCGCAAAGTAATCCCCGATAAACACCGCAATATGTTTGCCGTTCCGGGTGACCTCCCAGGCGCGCACATCTTCATGATACATCGGCACATCCAGCGGCGCGAATTCCAGCCCGAACAGGCGGTTCGCACAGTCAAAGCTGGCTTCGATCATCTTTTCAAGCTGCAGGTAAGGTTTCAGTTCAGCCTCATCCAGATCATGTTCGGCCTTGCGGCGAAGTTCCGAATAATGATGCCAGTCCCAGGCCTGCAGATCGCCGTTGATGCCATCTTCCCGCATCATCGCTTCCAGCACCGCCTGGTCTTTCAGCGCAGCAGCGCGGGCCGGTTTCCAGACCTGCATCAGCAGATCGCGCACGTTATCCGCATTGCCCGCCATTTCGGTTTCCAGCTTATAGGCCGCGAAATCCTTATACCCCAGAAGCTGCGCACGTTCATGCCGCAGCGCCAGCGTTTCCGCCGCGATGCCCCGATTGTCGGTTTCACCGCCATTGGCCCCACGTGCAGCCCAGGCTTTGTAAGCCACCTCACGCAGATCACGTCGGGTGGAAAATTGCAGGAACGGCACGATCAGAGACCGCGACAGGGTCACCACATGGCCATCCACATTCTTCTCTTCCGCAGCACCTTTCATGGCTTCCTTCAGGAAGTCCGGCAGACCGCCCAGATCATCCGCGCTAAGTTCCATGAACCATTCCCGTTCATCCGCCAGCAGGTTCTGGGTGAAATCTGTGCCAAGGGTCGCAAGCCGCGCCTTCACATCCGTCAGACGATCCCGTGCATCGCCTTCCAGATCGGCACCGGAGCGGATGAAATTGCGGTTGTAAAGATACAGCAGACGTTTCTGTTCATCGTCGAGAGCATTCTGATCTTCCCACAATGCCTTAATGCGCGCCCGAATATCGCGGTTCATGGTCAGCTCCGAACTATAGGCTGACAGTTTCGGGGCAAATTCCCGTTGCAGGGCTTCACGTGCCTCATTGCTGTCCGCGCCGGCGATGCCGTAAAACGTACCAAGCACACGGCCCAGGGTCTCATCCGCAAGCTCCAGCGCCTCAATCGTATTTGCAAATGTCGGGGCATCCGGGTTGCCTGCAATCTCTGCAATCTTTGCCCGACCCTCTGACAGGGCAGCGTCAAAAGCCGGGGCGAAATGCGCATCCTCAATCTCTGCAAAGGGCGGCAGTTCAAATGGCGTGTTCCAGGGGGCGAGAAGCGGGTTGGTCATAGAGTGATCTCCTTTGCAGGAAAGCTATGTGCGCGTGCCCCAATCGTCCAGAGGCGAATTACGGATATTTACCACGCAACTTGGTTTCCAGCTTACGCAGCAACAGCGACAGCGTGACGGTCAGCGTCAGATAAAGCATCGCAACCACGTTATAGGTTTCGAAATAGCGGAAATTGCCCGCCGCTGTGACCTTGCCGATCTGGGTGATGTCCAACACGCCCAGCACCGACACCAGCGAGGAATCCTTGATCATCGCGATAAAATCATTGCCCAGCGGCGGCATAATCGTGCGGATCGCCTGGGGAAAGACGACCAGCCGAAAGCGCTGCCAGCCGTTCAGGCCCATAGCCTTTGCGGCTTCGACCTGCCCTTCTTCCACCGACAGAATACCGGCACGGAAGACTTCGGAAATAAAGGCCGAATACCCCAGGGTCAGCGCAATGATCGCCCGCCAGAGAAAGGTGAAATCCCGGGTACGTATCGGATCAAGCCCGATATGTTCCGCGATATAATTCCAGCCCTGCACAAGCCCGGGCGCGACAACAAAGCTGACATAAAGCAGGATCACAAGGATCGGCAGACCGCGCAGGACTTCGGTATAAAACCGCGCGAGCTGACGCAGGATCTGAAAACGCGACAGGCTGGCCACCGCCAGAAGCAACCCCAGAACAGACGCAAGAAAGAACCCCACCAGTGTCACAAACACCGTGATTTTCACGCCTTTGATCAGCTTCACGCTGACCTGTTGGTAAATGGGATCATCAAGCGCCTGAAAGATAAACAGGCCCGTGAAGGCGACAATAGCAATCAGCCACCAGGGAAAATCTGGTTTATCGGTACCGGGACGTGGGGTCATGGGGGATCTTACACAAAAAGCCCCGACACAAAGGCCGGGGCATCAGGACCGTTACTGGCCGATTTTATAGTCGAGGAACCATTTGGTGTTCAGCGCATCCATGGTGCCATCCGCCTGCATCGCAGCAATCGCAGCGTTCATCGGCTCCACAAGATCAGACCCTTTTGGGAAGATGAAACCAAAATCCTCAGTGCCCAGCGGACCACCAACGATTTGCAGGCCACCGTCTGAGGCCGCAACATAGCCATTGCCAGCTGTGCCATCGGTCAGAACCAGATCCACATCACCGGTTTTCAGGGCCTCAACACCCGCACCGAAAGTTTCAAACAGCTGCATGCGTGGGTTGGCTTCATCGCCATCCAGAACCTCATAGATGCCAACATAGAACGGCGTCGTGCCCGGCTGCGCGCCAATCAGCAGATCCGCATCGGCAGCAAAACCGGCAGCGTCAGAGAAACGATCCTCATCGCCACGCACCAGCATCACCATTTCAGACCGCATATAAGCGTCAGAGAAATCAACCACTTCGGCGCGATCCTCGCGAATGGTGATGCCCGTCATGCCCATATCAAACTGGCCCTGGGAAACAGATGCAATCATCGCATCCCAGCTGATGTTTTCATAGGTCACCGTGATGTTCAGACGCTCAGCGATCTCTGTCATTGCGTCATATTCCCAGCCCACAGCATTGCCGTCACCATCGACGAATTGCAGCGGCGGATAGGCGTTTTCGGTGACAATCACCACTTCCTTGCCGCCAAGATCCGGCAGGTGGCCATCAGCCAGTGCGGAAGTTGATACGAAAGCAGCCGCTGCCGCGACCAGAATGGATGTCAGTCTCATTGTTAGCTCTCCGATAGATGTCTGTCACAAATCTGTGCCCTACTATGAGCATGCAAGTGATTGATGCAAGCGGCGTTACCCCTGATCGCCGCAAACCGGGCAATTATAACCCTTTTGCAACCTGATCCTGCGCGTCTCGGCATATTTCGCGTCATAGATCAGCATTTCCCCACGCAGGGCCTGGCCCGCACCGGTGATCAGCTTCACAGCCTCCGCCACCATCATGGAACCCACGACACCCGGCAGCGGCGAAAGCACCCCGGCGGTCGCACAGGTTGGGGCATTGTCACCGGCGGGTGCTTCGGGGAAGACACAGCGGTAACACGGCGTGCCACTGGCGGGATCAAAGACAGAAATCTGCCCTTCCCACTGGCTCAGCGCGCCAGAGATCAGCGGTTTGCCAAGGCGTGTGCAATATTCATTCACAAGGTAGCGGGTCTTGAAATTGTCGCAACCATCCAGCACCAGATCAACACCGGAGATCAGCGGTTCTGCCGAAATGTCATCCAGCCGCATATCATGCGCGATCACGTTGCAATGGGAATTGATCTGCCGGATGCGTTCGGCCGCAGAGGCCACTTTCAATGTGCCTTCACCCGCCTCGCTGTGGATCACCTGGCGTTGCAGATTGGACAGCTCCACCACGTCATCATCGACGATCTCAATCGTGCCAACACCTGACGCCGCCAGATACAGTAACGCGGGCGAGCCAAGCCCACCGGCCCCGATCACCAGAACCCGCGCCTGTTTCAGGGCCTTCTGCCCCGGCCCGCCAATGTCATGCAAAACGATATGCCGGGCATAGCGTTCCAGCTCCCCTTCAGCAAAAAGCGATGCAGGTCGCGGGGCTGCCGCCTGCGCAGGTTCTTCAACGGTCTCAACCTTAACCGGCTGCCGCTGCGCCTTCAGGCTGCGCACCCAGCGGGCATAGAGAACCGCCAACACCACGCAGACACACAGCACTACAAGCCCAAGCAACTCTCGCCGGAAAGCCTCTGTGCGCCAGACCTGTGCCGCCTCAATCACAACCGGCACCAGTCGGATCCCCCCAATGATCCCGATCAGGATCAGCCGGTGGCGCAGCGGTGCATTCATCAGAACGCCAATCCCCCAAAGGATTGCCGCAATCACCGCCATGCTGAAAACATAGGAAAACAGCATCAGTTCACACCTGTTGACCCAAAGCCACCCGCCCCGCGTGCAGTTTCCGTCAGATCATCTGCCAGCACAAACTGCCCCTGCACCAAAGGTGCGACCACCATCTGTGCAATCCGCATACCATGGGCGATCTCAAAGGCCGTATCGCCGCCATTCTGCACAATCACCCCCAAAGGCCCGCGATAATCGCTGTCAATCGTGCCCGGGCTGTTGGGCAGGGTGATCCCATGTTTCAGCGCAAGCCCCGAACGCGGCCGGATCTGCACTTCAAATCCCTGCGGAATTTCCAGCGCCAGCCCTGTCGGTACAAGCACCCGCGCACCCGGCTGCAAGATCACGCCCCCGCGCTGATCCACCGCAAAATTCGCCCGCAGATCAGCCCCCGCCGCACCGCGCGTTTCATATTGCGGCAGGCCCAGCGCCTGATCCGCGCCCTCAAGCCATTTGAAAGCAATCACCGGATTTACCATCTCTGCTCTTTCATCTTTCTATAAATACTCTCGCCGAAGGCATCGATTTTTCACCGAAAAATCATTCCTGCAACGCTGTGGAAATCTCTGCCGCCAGACGTTTCGCCACCTGGTCTTTCCCCATACGCGGCCAGGCCTCAGCACCCTGATCCGAAATCACCACTACCTGGTTTTCAGATCCGCCCATGATCCCGGTTTCGGGGGACACATCATTGGCAACAATCCAGTCGCATTGCTTGCGTTCCCGTTTCGCCGTGGCATGGGCCACCACATCATCGGTTTCCGCCGCAAAGCCTACAACCAGCCCAGGCCGCCCGGCTTTCATCTGTGAAACCGTCGCCAGGATATCCGGGTTCTCTGCGAATTCCAGCACCGGCAGCTTGCCCGTTCCGTCCTTCTTGATCTTACTGTCCGACGCGCTCGCCACGCACCAGTCCGCCACCGCCGCCGCAAAGACTGCCGCATCCGCAGGCAAAGCCATTTCCACAGCTTCAAGCATCTCACGCGCACTTTGCACTTCAACAATCTCAACACCCTGCGGACGCGCGGCATCCGCAGGACCGGTCACAAAGACTACATCTGCGCCCAGCGCCGCCAGGGCATTTGCAATCGCTGTGCCCTGTGCGCCAGAGGACCGGTTTGCAATGTAACGCACGGGATCAATCGGTTCATGGGTCGGGCCAGAGGTGATCAGGATGCGTTTGCCCTTCAGCGGCCCATCGCGCAACGCAGCTTCCACCGTTTCCACAATCTCCGGCACTTCCGCCATACGACCGGGGCCAAATTCACCGCAAGCCATCGCGCCGTCATCCGGTCCGCAGACAAGAATGCCATCACCCTGCAGGGTCGCCAGATTGCGTTGCGTTGCCGGATGTTCCCACATACGCACATTCATCGCAGGCACAATCAGCACCCGTTTATCCGTCGCCATAAGCAAGGTCGAGGCCAGGTCATTCGCCAGACCATTCGCCATCTTCCCCATCAGATCAGCAGTCGCCGGTGCAACCACCACCAGATCGGCAGCCCGGGACAGTTCAATATGCCCCATCTCGGCCTCATCCGTCAGATCAAACAGATCACGATACACTTTCTGCGCAGACAGGGCCGATGCGGACAGAGGCGTCACAAATTCTTCGCCTGCTTTTGTCAGCACCGGCACGACCTCCGCCCCGCGTTCACGCAGCCTTCGGATCAGGTCCAGCGATTTAAACGCCGCGATCCCGCCACCGATGATCAGAAGAATTTTCTTACCTGCCAGCATGACTGCCCTTTCCGTCCCGCCTGATGCGGTGACATCACAGGTTTAGGGCGCGCAGCCCGTCAACTCAAGCCACCCCGCCTGCGTCAATTGCGGATTTTCTCTTTGACGCAGGCGCAATCCCCTGCCAGATGAGGATTATGACGACTGAATTCACCCATCTTCCCCATCTGACATTCGTGCTTGGCGGCGCGGCCTCAGGCAAAAGCCGCTTTGCTGAAGGTCTGGCCGAGGCCTGGTCTGACAAGCGCCTATATATCGCCACCGCCCAGGCCTTTGATGATGAAATGCAGGTGAAAATCACCCGCCATCAGGACCGGCGCGGCGCAGGCTGGCGCACAATCGAAGCCCCCCTGGATGTGCCTGGCGCGCTGACACAGGTTCAAACCGATGAAGTCGTGCTTTTTGACTGCGCCTCTCTCTGGCTGTCGAACCATATGTTCGCAGAACATGACATTGAGGCCGAAACCGATAAACTGATCCGCGCCCTGCAAAACTGCCCCGTCCCCGTGATTATCGTCAGCAACGAAGTTGGCCAGGGTGTCGTGCCCGAAAACGCGCTGGCCCGCCGCTTCCGCCAGCTTCAGGGTGAAGTCAATCAGGCCCTTGCCGCCGCCAGCGATACCGTGGCTTTCGTCACCGCTGGTCTGCCGCACATTCTGAAGGGGCAGCTGCCATGACGACACTTTGGCTTGTGCGTCACGGCCCGACACATCAGAAATCCTTCTGCGGCTGGCGCGATGTCCCTGCCGACCTGTCTGATCATGCACAGATTGAGCGCCTCAACACCTATCTGCCTGAAAAATCTACGCTGATTTCGTCCGATCTTCTGCGTGCCCGCCAGACCGCTGACGTCTTAACGGGCCATCACCATCGCATGGATCATTCCGATCAACTCCGCGAATTTAACTTCGGCATCTGGGATGGAATGACATTTGATCAGGTCTCAGAACGCGACCCGGATCTGTCCCGCCAGTTCTGGGAAAAACCCGGTCATCTACCCGCCCCGGACGGCGAAAGCTGGTATGATGTCGCCTGGCGCGCCAGCCGTGAGGTCGACAACCTGATTGATCGCTGCCTGACGAAAAACCTGATCATCGTCGCCCATTTTGGCGCGATCCTCACCCAGGTGGCTCGCGCCGCCGGGCATACACCGGTGCAGGCCTTTGGTCAGCATATTGATAACCTGTCGGTCAGTCGCATTCGCGTTGAAGGTAAGCTCTGGCATCTGGAAGATGTTAACGTCACGCCGGAATAATATCACAAATATTGATGATTTATTCTTTAAATATTCATTTTGGAAATGATATCTGGTCCGCTACCCTGACGGTATGACATACAGATTGATCCTTGGCGACCGAATTCATTCCAGCTGGTCTTTGCGCGGCTGGCTTGTGGCGAAACTTTCAGGTGCGGAATTTGACAGCGAATTCCTGAGCTTTGCAGAAGCCCCCGTATCCGAACAACTGGCCCCGCTGGCCCCGGCCTGCACCGTGCCTTTGCTGGTGACACCGGAAGGCATCGCGATCGACGATTCTCTTGCGATCACGGAAGAACTGGCCACCCGCCACCCGGACAGCGCCATCTGGCCAAAAGACCCAAAGGCTCGCACCGTCGCCCGCACGTTGGTTGCGAAAATGCACTCGGGCTTCATGACCCTGCGCAATGACTGCCCAATGGATCTGGCCCGTGCCTACAGTGGTGTTGCAGTTTCCGACGCCCTGCAGAAAGACCTTATTCAACTGCAAAATCTCTTTGCCTGGGCGCGCAAAACCACCGGTTCAGATGATGGTTGGCTGTGCGGCGCATACAGTGCAGCCGATGCGTTTTACGCCCCAGTTGCTGCGCGGATTGCGGGTTTCGACCTGCCCGTGGATGATGCGACAAAACAATATGTGCAACTGCATCTGAATGACCGGAACTTCCGCCAGTGGCGTGCAATTGGCCTTGCAACGGATACGCCGCTTGAACGTTACGGTCAGACATGGCCCCGCCGCGACTGGCCGCAGGCTGATGATCTGGCCGATCTGCCCAGCGCGCGCAAAACCTGTCTGGGTGAACCCCTGAACGCCCATTGCCCCTATTCCGGCAAACCTGCGACGTGGCTCATGGAAATTGATGGGCGGGTTTTTGGCATGTGCAACCAGATCTGCCGCGACAAAACCGTGGCCGATCCCGCCGCCTGGCCCGCTTTCATGGATCTTTACCATTCGTAAACCATCCCCCGCCTATCGTTAACCACGGTTAACAGCACTGAGGCAGGGAAAATGGTGGCGCGCGCATTCACGGTGGCCTTTGAAGGGATCGAGGCCCGTCTGGTCGAGGTGCAATGCGCCACCGCCCCCGGCCTGCCCGGCTTTGCCATTGTCGGCCTGCCGGGCAAAGCCGTGGCTGAGGCCCGCGAACGTGTGCGCGCCGCCCTGACCGCCCTGCAGATCGCCCTGCCGCCAAAGAAAATCACCATCAACCTGTCGCCCGCAGACATGCCGAAAGCCGGATCACACTACGACCTGCCGATTGCGCTGGCCCTGCTTGCCGCGATGGGTGTCCTGCCCGAAGATAAGGTCGAAAATACCATCGCCCTTGGCGAACTCTCCCTTGATGGCAAACTGATCGACGTGCCCGGCACCCTGCCCGCCGCCCTGACCGCATCAGAAACCGGGCGCAGCCTGATCTGCCCCCAGGCCTCTGGTGCAGGTGCGGCCTGGATCAACGCTGACGCGGTGTTTGCGCCTGCAAACCTGCACGCCGCCATCCGCCATTTGACCGGGCAAAGCCCGCTTGACGCCGCCCGCCCCGGCATGGTGCAGGACGCCGAAATCAGCAAGGATTTCCGCGACATCAAAGGCCAATACCGGGGCAAACGCGCCATGGAAATCGCCGCCGCCGGACATCATCACGTTTTTCTGCTCGGCCCGCCAGGTTCAGGCAAATCCATGCTGGCGGCCCGTCTGCCCGGCATCCTGCCGCCGCTGCGCCCGGAAGAAGCCCTTGAAACATCACTAATTTCCTCCCTTACCGGTCAGGCGGGCGAAGGTATTTCCCGCCAACGCCCCTTTCGCGAACCACATCACACCGCATCCGTTGCTGCCCTGTCGGGTGGCGGCCGTGATGCAAAGCCCGGCGAAGTGTCCCTTGCCCATAATGGTGTCTTGTTCATGGATGAATTTCCCGAGTTCCCTTCAATGGTGCTTGATACACTGCGACAGCCCCTGGAAACCGGGGCCATTACTGTGGCTCGCGTCAATGCCCATGTGCGCTATCCCTGCCGTTTCATGCTGGTCGCGGCGGCAAATCCCTGCAAATGCGGTCACCTGATGGATCCCGGCCGCGCCTGCAATCAGGCCCCGGTCTGTGGTGAAAAATACATGGGCCGCGTGTCAGGCCCGCTGATGGATCGTTTCGATCTGCGCGTGGAAATTCCGCCTGTCGCCTGGCAGGATCTGTCGTCAGTCCAGGATGGGGAAGGATCAGCTGATATCGCCGCACGTGTCGCAAAGGCCCGCGATATTCAGGCCACGCGCTATGCGGATCACCCGGGCATTTCCAGCAACGCCATGGCCGAAGGGCGACTTCTTGAAGAACACGCATCACCCGATCAGGCCGGGCGTGATCTTCTGAACCGGTTTTCCGATAAATTTGGCCTGTCGGCGCGGGGCTATCACCGGGTTCTGCGAGTCGCCAGGACCATCGCAGATCTGGAAGGCACCCCGGATATTTTCGAGCACCACATCGCAGAGGCCGTCAGCTATCGCCTGATCGCCCCCCGCGAAAAAGTAGTGTCCTGATCAGGCTTTCTTCGCCTCAATCGCTTCCCAGATTTTGGCCGCGATGTTCACACCGTCAAAGCGTTCCAGTTCCTGAATGCCGGTGGGCGAGGTCACGTTGATCTCGGTCAGCCAGTCACCGATCACATCGATCCCGACAAAGACCTGACCCTTTTCTTTCAGAAGCGGCCCGATCCGCTCACAGATCTCACGATCCCGGTCGGTCAACTCACATTTCTCAGGACGGCCACCAACGTGCATGTTGGAACGGGTTTCGCCCTTGGCGGGGACGCGGTTGATCGCACCCACAGGTTCGCCGTCCACAAGGATCACACGTTTGTCGCCCTTTGACACAACCGGCAGGAATTTCTGCACGATCAGCGGTTCACGGTTAATGCCCGCGAACAGTTCGTGCAGCGATGTCATATTGCGATCATCCGGGCCAAGGCGGAACACACCTGCACCACCGTTGCCATACAGCGGCTTCAGGATGATATCGCCGTGCTTTTCTTTAAACGCCTTCAGGGTTTCCAGATCACGCGCGATGGTCGTCGGCGGGGTCAGATCCGGGAAATCAAGAACCAGCAGTTTTTCCGGATAATTGCGTACCCAGAACGGATCATTCACCACCAGTGTTTCCGGATGAATACGGTCCAGAATATGGGTCGTGGTGATGTAAGACATATCAAACGGCGGGTCCTGACGCAGCCAGACCACATCAAAATCCGCAAGATCCACCACAGTTTCCGGGCCCAGTTCCGCATGATCACCCTGCACACGTTTCACGGTGAAAGAATGACCGCGCGCGGTCACGCGCCCTTCTTCATAAGCCAGCTTATCAGGCGTGTAGAAAAACAGTTCATGGCCACGGGCCTGGGCTTCTTCCGCCAGGCGGAAACTGCTGTCCCCATTGATGTCCACGGATTGGATCGGATCCATCTGAAACGCGATTTTCATGAGAGGCCCCTTCTGACAGGCAAATTCTGGTCGTGAATACATGGACCGCCAGGCAGGCAGGATCAATGGGGCGCAACAAAAACGTGATGAATTTCCTCAGAAATCCAGCGTGATATTCTCAATCACCTCAATCGCGCCCTGCTGATCCACCAGCGCCGCATCAACGCGCATATCGCCCATCAGACCCTTCACAGCCATATATTCCCCGGCAGCGACCATGATCCGGGTCACCTGGGTGGCCGACAGCATGTCTGCGGCGGATGTCATATCGCGGCTTTTCTTCACCTCAACAAAGATCGTGATCCCGGCGAGCCGCAGGATCAGATCAATCTCGCCCCCTTCACCGCGCCAGCGGGTGTCCAGCACCTCAGCGCCCAGCCGCGTATAATGCTTTGCGACCTGATCTTCGGCGGCAAGCCCCGCGTAATAGGCTGTCCGTCCTTTCGCCGCTTTGTCAGTCACTGTTCCGGTCTTCTTTGTTCATCTCAATCGCCAACTGATAGACATCGCGCCGCGCCACACCATGGGCCTTAGACACCGCATCCGCAGCATCGCGCACCCGCATGGTCTGCAGCGCCTGGCGCAAGCTGTCTTCTAACGTCTCAGCATTAACAGAATCTGAACGGTTGCGATCAATCACGACAACCACTTCGCCCTTGGCCTTATTTTCCTGATAATGCGCGGCCAGTTCTGACAACAGCCCCCGCCGGGCCTCTTCAAATTTCTTGGTCAGCTCCCGGCACACCGTCGCCTGACGATCCCCGAGAACCCCGGACGCATCGGAAAGAAAAGCCGCCAGACGTTTCGGAGATTCATAAAACACAAGCGTTCCGGGGATTTCGCGGGCTTCTTCAATAAACCCTTTGCGCGCAGAAGACGCATTCGGCGCAAACCCGGCAAAGAAAAACCGATCTGTTGGCAATCCGGCAATGGTCAGCGCCGTGATCACAGCAGAAGGCCCGGGGGCAGACGTCACCGCAAAGCCCTGATCTAACGCGTCCTGCGCCAGCCCATAGCCGGGATCCGCCACCAGAGGCGTGCCCGCCTCTGACGCATAAGCAATAGATTTGCCTTCCCGCAAAAGCCCCATCAGACGTGGCCGCACCGCACCGCCATTGTGATCATGATAGGCAATCATGGGGCGTCCGTTCACCGGGATCGCGTGAATATCCATCAGCTTGCGCAGGGTGCGTGTATCTTCGGCCACCAGAACATCCACATCCCGCAAAACATCCAATGCCCGCAGGGTGATATCGCGTGCCGTGCCAATCGGGGTTGCAACAAAGGTAATACCGCCCGCGTTGGTTGAAGCCTGTGCTTTGGTAACATCGGTCATAATTTTCCCCCTGGTGGCGCGTTTACAGTCAGGCAGCAAACGCATACCCTGAACATCTGCTTTATCTTCTGTCCGAGGAACCGAGGAAACCCCATGTCTGCTGTTTTCACCTTTCTGCGTGGTTCAGTCACCAGAACCGTTGCTTTATTCTCTTTTTTTGCACTTTCCGCCTGTATTGATACCGGGGGCGGCGCTGGTCCTTCTGTGAATACCAGCCGTGCTGTGCCTGTCGCCTTGCTAATTCCACACGAATCACAGCGTGGCTCTGATGCGGCGCTTGCGACTGCGCTGGAAAACGCAGCGCGTCTTGCGATTGCCGATCTCGATGGTGTGAACATCGATCTGCGCATTTACGCCACAGGTGGTCAGCCTGAACGTGCTGCTGCCGCTGCCACCACTGCGGTGCGTGATGGTGCAAAAATCATCCTTGGCCCGGTCTTCGCACCCGCAGCGAACGCCGCTGGTGTTGCTGTTGCAAACCGCAATGTGAACATCCTGTCTTTCTCTAACAACCCATCCATCGCCGGCGGCAACGTCTTTGTTCTGGGCAACAGCTATCGCAACACCGCAAACCGTCTGGCGCAATATGCTGTGTCTCAGGGCCGCAACCGCGTGATGGTTGTGTATGGGAATAACTCCAGCGAAACACGGGGCCGCGATGCGATCACCGCTGCGGTTCAGGCCGCAGGTGGTACGGTCACGGCGACTGCCGGGTTTGAACTGTCTCAGAACGGCGTTGTTCAGGCAACACCAGCTATCGCCCGCGCGACACGCTCAAATGGCAGCAATGCGATCTTCTTCACCTCCGGCGGTGCCGGTGCGCTGGGTCTGACCACGCAGCTGCTACTCGACAATGGCGTATCCCCTGCATCCCAGCAGTTCATCGGCCTGCGCCGTATGGACCGCCCGGCGACCATGCTGACACAGCCCGGCGTTCAGGGCGGCTGGTTTACCGTGCCTGATACGCGTCTCCATGCCTCTTTCCAGAACCGCTACACCGCTGCATATGGCTCCCCCCCACACCCACTTGCTGGTATCGCCTATGACGGTATTGCCGCCGTTGGTGCGTTGCTGAAAACCGACCGCAATGATGCGCTGACCATTCCATCCCTGACACGGTCCTCCGGCTTTGTTGGCGTAAACGGTGTCTTCCGTCTGCTGCCAGACGGGTCCACCCAGCGTGCCCTGGCGGTTGCAACCATCCGCGATGGTCAGGTTGTTGAAATTTCCCCTGCTCCGAGAAGCTTCGGTGGCTCCGGGTCCTGATACCAAAGGTGCGGGCGGGTTGATCCTGCCTGCACCTGATCCCGCCTCTCTGATCTGCGAGCCCTCACAGATCATCGACCTCACAGCCGCACAAAGCCTGCTGAACGACGCATTATACCGCGCCACCACCAGCCGCGAGATGCGCAATGAGGTCACGCATATTCTGCGCGCACTTCTGGATACCGGTTCCGCCATTATCGCAGAAGCTTTCACAAAACAACCCCGCAACGCCCATGGCGCAATCCGTGCGCGCAGTTGGCTGATGGATGTGATCCTGGCGCTTGCCTATGACGTGGTCACAACCCGCCTGCATCCAAATCCCCTGCCTTCAGACGGTCAACGCCTGACGCTGATTGCTGTTGGCGGTTACGGGCGCGGTGAAATGGCCCCGCAATCCGACGTCGATCTGCTGTTTCTCACACCCTGGAAAATCACCGGCTGGGGCGAAAGCGTGGTCGAAAGCCTGCTGTATATCCTCTGGGATATGAAGCTGAAGATCGGCCATTCCGTCCGCACGATCCGCGATTGCATCAACCAGGGCCGCGATGATTACACGATCCGCACTGCCCTGCTGGAAAACCGCTATATCACGGGGGACGTCGCCCTTGCGGATGAGCTGCGCGAAACCCTTGATAAAGACCTGTTCAAAGGCACCGCATCGGATTTTATCGAAGCCAAACTGTCGGAACGCGCGAAACGTCATCAGAAACAGGGCGGCCAGCGTTACGTCGTTGAACCCAATGTGAAAGAAGGCAAAGGCGGTTTGCGCGATCTGCAAAGCCTGTTCTGGATCGCGAAATATGTGCATGGGGTGCATGACACCGCTGATCTGGCCCGCCTCAAAATGTTCACCCGCGAAGAATTTGACGCTTTCCTTGAGGCTGAAAATTTCCTTTGGGCTGTGCGCTGTCACCTGCATCTGTTGACGAAACGTCCGTCGGATCAGCTGAACTTTGATCTCCAGGTCGAAGTCGCCACCCGCATGGAATATAAAGACCGGGCCGGACGCCGTGCCGTGGAAATCTTCATGCAGGATTACTTCCGCCACGCCACCCGCGTGGGCGAGCTGACCCGCATCTTCCTGACTGAACTGGAAGCCAGCCACGTCAAACAGGCCCCGGATCTTCTGCGCCTGTTCCGCCATCGCAAAAAGATCATGAAGGGGCTGAAGATCATTCAGAACCGCATCGCGATCAGCAATGAAAAAAGCTTTCTGAAAGACAAACTTAACATTCTGCGCCTGTTTGAAGAAGCTCTGCGCACGGGCTATCTGATCCATCCCGACACCATGCGCCTGCTGTCCGCGAACCTTGATCTGATTGATGACGACATGCGGCGCAATCCGGAAGCGGTAAAGATCTTCACCGGCCTGCTGCTGAAACACGGCAATCCGGAACGCGCCCTGCGACGGATGAATGAACTGGGCGTGCTGTCCGCCTTTGTGCCGGAATTTGAACCCATCGTCGCGATGATGCAGTTCAATATGTATCATTCCTACACGGTGGATGAACATACGATTCAGGTGATCGCCGCCCTTGCGCAGATCGAACGCAAAGAACTGGTCGAAGAACTGCCGGTGGCTTCCGGCATCCTCGCCAAAGGCATCAACCGCAAGACGCTGTATATCGCGCTGCTGCTGCATGACATCGGCAAAGGCCGCCCGGAAGATCACTCAATCCTTGGCGCCCAGATCACCCGCAAAGTTGCGCCGCGCCTGGGCCTGAACAAGAAAGAAGCCGAAACCGCGGAATGGCTGGTACGTCACCACCTGATGATGTCAGACGTCGCCCAGAAACGTGACATTTCAGATCCGCGCACCATCCGTGATTTCGCCAAACGCGTGCGATCCCGCCGCCGGCTTGATCTGCTGACCGTCTTGACTGTATGTGACATCCGCGGCGTTGGGCCGGACACCTGGAACAACTGGAAAGCCATGCTGATCCGCCAGCTGCATGAAGAAACCACCAATGCGCTGGAAAACGGGATGGAGGCGCTGACAACCGAAGCCCGCAGCACCGAGGCAAAGAAAACCCTGCGTCAGGCTTTGCCGGAATGGAGCAAAAAGGATCTGCGCGCAGAAACACAACGCCACTATGACCCTTACTGGCAGGGGCTGCGCGTTGGGCAACACACAACGTTCGCACGCCTCCTGCGTGATCTTCCGGACAATGACATCCGCATTGATATTGTCGCGGACGAAGACCGTGACGCCACCCGCATTGCTTTTGTTCTGCAGGATCACCACGGCATCTTTTCGCGCATGGCAGGGGCGCTGGCGCTCGTTGGCGCAAACGTCGTGGATGCGCGGACTTACACGACCAAAGACGGGTTTGCCACGGCGGTGTTCTGGGTGCAGGACAATGATGGGCATCCCTTCGCCAAAAGCCGCTATAAGCGCCTGAACCAGATGATCGACAAGATCCTGAAAGGCCAGGTGATCGCCCGTGATGCCCTGAAAGACAAAGACAAAATCCGCAAACGCGAACGGTCTTTCCGGGTGCCGACCCATATCACCTTTGACAATGAAGGCTCTGAAATCTTCACCATCATTGAGGTCGATACACGGGATCGCCCCGGCCTTTTGCATGATCTGACGCGCGCACTGGCAGATATGAATGTGCATATTTCTTCCGCCGTGATCGCGACCTATGGCGAACAGGTGGTGGATACATTCTACGTCAAAGACGGCTATGGTCTGAAATACCACGCGAAGCTGAAACAAGAGTCCCTTGAAAAGAAGCTGCGGGAAGCGATAGTCAGGGGCGCAGAACGGGCGCGGGCCTGAAGCGCAGGCTTAACGAGAGGCAGACATCATGCGAATGACACGGGGATTTTTCACCGTAGGCTTCTGGACACTTGCCAGCCGGATCCTCGGATTTCTGCGCGATGTTCTGATTGCCGCTTATCTTGGCACAGGCCCGGCGCATCAGGCTTTTGTTGCCGCCTTTACCCTGCCCAATCTCTTCCGTCGCTTCTTTGCGGAAGGGGCGTTCAACATGGCCTTTGTGCCGATGTTCTCAAAGAAACTGGAAAGCGGGGAAGATCCGCAGGGCTTCGCCTCTGACGCTTTTGCCGGGCTGGCTGCTATTGTCATTGTGCTGACCGTGATCGCGCAAATGGTTATGCCCTGGCTGATCTGGGCCCAGGTGTCGGGCTTTGCCGGAACAGAGAAATTCGATCTGGCGGTGGATTATGGCCGCGTTGCTTTCCCTTATATCGTCTTTATTTCGCTCGCCGCCCTTCTGTCCGGCGTGCTGAACGCCGCCCGCCATTTCGCGGCTGCTGCCGCAGCCCCCGTTCTGCTGAATGTGGTCTTCATCGGCGCAATCCTTTTTGCCGCAGCTGCCGGATATAACATTGCTGATGCACTGATCTGGGCCATCCCCGTCGGCGGTGTCGCGCAACTGACGCTGGTCTGGTACGCCGCCGCAAAGGCAGGGTTCCCCATCCGCCTGCGCCGCCCGCGTTTCACCCCGGATCTGAAACGCCTTGCGATCATCGCCGGCCCCGCCGCCCTTGCCGGGGGTGTTGTGCAGATCAACCTGCTGGTGGGCCGTCAGGTTGCCAGCCAGTTCGACAAAGCTGTGTCCTGGCTTTACAACGCCGACCGCCTGTATCAGCTGCCCCTGGGGGTTGTCGGCATTGCCATTGGCATTGTCCTGCTGCCCGAACTCTCCCGTCGCCTGGCGGCTGAGGATCATGATGGCGGCCGTGACGCGTTTTCCCGTGCTGGCGAATTTGCCCTGATGCTGACGATCCCATCCGCCGTGGCGCTTGTGTTCTTTTCACTGCCCCTGGTCGAAGTCCTGTTCCAGCGCGGCGCATTCACCATTGACGACACAGCAAACACCGCGCTGGCCGTGGCGATCTACGGCCTGGGGCTGCCCGCTTTTGTGCTGCAAAAAGTCATTCAACCGCTGTATTTCGCCCGCGAAGATACAAAATCTCCGTTTTACTATGCGCTTGTCGCCATGGTGGTAAACGCTGCCCTTGCAGTGGGGCTTTCCCCATGGATCGGGTTTTATGCTGCCGCAGTCGCAACAACCATCGCAGGCTGGGCGATGTTCTTTCTGCTCTGGGCCGGCAGCCGCAAAATGGGTGAAGTCGCCCGCTTTGACGCCCGCTTCCGCAAACGCGCCTGGCGGATCTGCCTGGCCAGCGCCGCCATGTGCGCCTGGCTCTGGATGACAATGCTGCTGATCCAGCCAATGTTTGGCTACAATGGCTGGCGCTATCTTGCCCTGCTGATACTGATCACATCCGGCATGCTTTCATACGGCATTGCAGGCCATCTGTTTGGCGCTTTCCGCCTGTCTGAACTGAAATCCTCTGTCCGGCGCGGCGGCTGATCAGCGCTGACGCAGACGTTGCAACATCTGCTGCCATCCGCCCGGCACCAACAGGAAACACAGACCAAACCCGGTTGCAAACCCGGTCCAATCCGCAACGGTCGTCCAGTCCCAGCCAAACACCGGGGCTGAGGCAACACGGAAAATGACCAGGAACAGGATCAGCGCAAAGGGGTTGGTTGCCCCGATGGGATGGCGCAGAATGCCGGTCCACATCAGCCAGGTAAACGCCCCGATCAACCCGAAGGCCCCCGGCATTCCCCCGGCCAGCACGCCACCATAGCCGATCATCAGCGCCAGCACATTATAGACCAGCCCCCCGGTCAGAACGGATGCAAAGAAGATGACAAGAAACCGCCAGGGCGCAAAAGCGCGGGCAACAAAATTCCCGAATGCCAAAATGAAGACAAGGGCAAAGATCGTGCCAATCAGGCTGCCATCGACAAAGATGTAACTGATAAAGCGGGACAGATACTGTGGGCTGAAATCACCTGCTTCCAGCATCGCCTGCAACAGGCCGGCAGGCAGAAAGAAATCCTGCAAAAGCGCACTGCGCCCGTCAAGCCCTGCGATCCCACCGAGAAACCCCAGTTTCTGCAACATCAGAAAAGGTTCTGCCGCGGCAAGCGCCACACAAAGAAGGATCAGCACCTTCGGCAAAGGATTGACGGGGGCTGTGTTGTGGTCCTGATACATGAATAACTGCTCCGGTTGACCTTATTGTCTGCCATGGGTAAGCCAGCAGGAACAAAATATCCAGCTTTCCGATCCGAGGCCCATGATGACCGACGCAGCGCAAACCCACCCGACCCGTATCTTTTCCGGTATTCAGCCTTCCGGCAACCTGACGCTTGGCAACTACCTGGGCGCGCTGAAGCGTTTTGTTGAGAAACAAAACGAAGGCATCGAAAGCATCTATTGTATGGTCGACATGCATGCGATCTCCGTCTGGCAGGACCCGGCTGACCTGCGCCACGCCACACGCGAGCTGGCGGCTGGTTTCATCGCATCCGGTATTGATCCCGAAAAATCCGTGCTGTTCAACCAAAGCCAGGTGTCTGCCCATGCGGAACTGGCCTGGATCTTCAACTGTGTTGCGCGCATGGGCTGGATGCAGCGCATGACCCAGTTCAAAGACAAAGCCGGTAAGAACGCACAAAATGCATCGCTTGGCCTGTTCGCCTACCCTGCCCTGATGGCCGCGGATATTCTGATTTACCACGCAACCCATGTGCCTGTGGGCGATGATCAGAAACAGCACCTGGAACTGACACGTGACATTGCGGCCAAGTTCAACCACGACTATGGCGTCGATTTCTTCCCGCTGACCGAACCGGTGATCGAAGGCGCGGCCACACGCGTGATGTCTCTGCGTGATGGGTCCAAGAAGATGTCAAAATCTGACCCCTCCGACATGAGCCGGATCAATATGACAGACAGCGCGGATGACATCGCCAAGAAGATCCGCAAAGCAAAAACCGACCCGGAAGCCCTGCCATCCGAAGCAAAAGGCCTTGAGGATCGCCCCGAGGCCCGCAATCTTGTGAACGTCTACGCAGGCCTTGCGGACATGACCGTTGATCAGGTTCTGGCAGATCACGGTGGGTCACAATTCGGCACATTCAAACCGGCACTTGCGGAATTGGCGGTTGAAAAACTATCCCCGATTTCCACCGAAATGTCCCGCCTGATGCAAGACACCGCCGAGATCGACAAGATCCTTGGCCGCGGCGCAGAGCGCGCCGACGCCATCGCACGACCAATTCTGGAAAAGACCTATGACATCGTGGGTTTTGTGCGGTCCCGGTAAACGACGGGCAAAAACGCCAAACGTATACGAGAGAAAATGGCACAGGAAGCCGCGATAGTACGGGTGACTTCTTACTTTAAGCCCCCTCATGATCCGGCCTTCTGCACACTGCCTGATGCCGTCTTGGCCGAAGATAAATAACGTCTGGACCTCTGACCTTTCCCACCATATCGTTGCGACAACAACGAATTGGCGTTTTGGGGGAGAGAACGAAAATGGCTGTCAGCAAGAACATCCGCACTTATTACAACGGCACCTGGCACACGGGCGACGTGCCTGTCATGTCTGCCGCCGATCACGCGGCCTGGCTGGGATCTACCGTATTTGACGGCGCACGCCTGTTTGAGGGCCTCACCCCGGATCTCGACAAACATGCGCACCGCGTAAACCGTTCTGCCGAAGCCCTGATGCTGACCCCAACCGTATCGATGGAAGACATCGTCGCCCTGACCCATGAAGGGCTTGCGATGTTTGACGCGGGCGCCGCCGTTTACATCCGCCCTATGTATTGGGGCATTGATGGCGATGCCTCTGCGATTGTGCCGTCAACAGACACAACAGGCTTTGCGATTTGTCTGGAAGAAGTCCCCATGGCCGCGCCCGAAGCCTCAACCACCCTCACCCGCACCCGTTTCCGCCGCCCGACGCTGGAAAACGCCGTGGTCAACGCCAAGGCAGGCTGCCTGTACCCGAACAACGCCCGCATGCTGATGGAAGCCAAACGGCGCGGTTTCAGCAATGCGCTGGCCTGTGATTCAAACGGCAATGTCGCGGAATCCGCCACGGCCAATGTCTTTATGGTTAAAGACGGCGAAGTCTTCACCCCGATCGCCAACGGCACCTTCCTGTCCGGCATCACCCGGGCCCGTCACATGGAACTTTTGCGCACTGATGGCGTGAAGGTGCATGAAGCCACCCTGAATTACGCAGATTTCGACAGCGCAGATGAAGTCTTCCTCACAGGTAACATGTCCAAAATCACCCCGGTCACGCAGTTTGACGACGTGAACTACCAGGTCGGCCCAGTCACCCGCCGCGCGCGTGAACTTTACTGGGACTGGGCGCATTCCGCCTGATATCGCCAGAAGACAGCCCCGGATGTGGCCACCGCGTCGCAGGGGCAATCCTGCCCTTGCGCCCGCCGCAATCCCTGGTCATCATGCCCGCACCTCAGGAGGATCTGTATGCGTAAATTTCTTGTCGTTCTTGATGACAGCCGTGAATGTCTGAATGCCATGCGTTTTGCCGCCATGCGCGCCGCCCATACGGGTGGTGGCGTTGAAATCCTGTCTGTGATTCCGCCGGATGATTTCAACCACTGGGTTGGCGTTGGCGATCTGATGCGCGAAGAAGCCCGCGAACGTATTCACGCCCATTTCGAAGTATTCGCCAAATGGATGCGGGACAAACAGGGCGTTGATCCCGAACTTGTGGTGCGCGAAGGCGAACCCGTGGAACAGATCCTGGCCCAGGTTCAGGATGACCCGGAAGTCGGCGTTCTGGTGCTTGGCGCTGGCACCGAAAAAAAAGGCCCCGGCCCGCTTGTAACCCAGCTGACCAGAGCTTCTGGTTCTCTTTCCATCCCTATCACAATTGTGCCGGGTGAGCTGTCCAAAGAACGGCTTGAGGCGATCACCTGATCGCCTCTGGCAGGAACCTGCAAAACTTATCTCTGCAACTTTTCCGGGGGAAGCACGGCCCAATAGGTAATGCACCCTATGTACTCATCCTCAAACCGGCACGTCAGCTGCGCAAGCACCGGGCGTATGTCGGCTTCAGGCGGCCATTCTGTGTGAAACTGCCCGCAAAGGCACAGCTTTCCGCAACCGCCTCCGTGTTCTGGCGCAGCCGCTCAAGCTCCCCCGCAAGCTTTTCCATCCACTGCCCGCCCTTCCCGTCGCCAGACAATAACGCATGGGTATCCTGAAGGCTTTCGATCATAGGTTCGACCACAGTGGCGACTGCAACATCTGAACTTCCGTCCGGCCCGGAAACCACAATATCGCTGCCCGATATCTGCACATGCGGCCAGTGGTCCCCCATGGGGTAAATCATCGGGTTCAGATTTACCGCTTCACCCACAGAAGAATGTCGAAGGGATTAACTCTTTCGCCTGCGCCGAGATTTTCAAAACGCTCCGGCACATTGTTCTGAAAATGATACCGTCCATGATCCAGGCTGCGCATCACGGGCCAGGTCCGCTCTTCAGCGCCACTCAGCAAATCGTGTGAGATCAGATAAATTCGTCCTGCCGGGTTCCGTGATAACCGCGGTTGTCCCCAATATGACGCAGGACAAAGAAATGCGTACAGTCTGCCCCAGGACCAGCTCCCGTATTTCAACATGTCGGTATGGCGTCGCCATCGCCGCCTGTGGCAAACTTAACAAAAGGCAAAGTGTGATCAGTATCCGCATATCTACAGTCTTTCATAAACACAAATTTCATGTTTGCAGAATGCCGCGCAACCTGATGTCATCCAATAACAGCCGCGAAGCTGTATACAATTTATATGCATAACATATGCATGGATTGTGCATGACTTGTGCATCCCGCTTTTTGCGTCTAGTTTAGAACCATTCCAAAACTTGACACTTCGCCTTCGCGGGCGCATATCTGACGCAACAACGGAGCGCCTCATGTTTATTCAAACCGAATCCACGCCAAACCCCGCGACCCTGAAATTCCTGCCAGGTCAGACAGTTCTGCCTTCCGGCACTGCGGATTTTCCTTCTGCTGAAGCGGCGGCGTCTTCGCCTCTGGCGCAGCGGATCTTTACGGTGTCCGGCGTAAGCGGCGTGTTTTTCGGCCATGAATTTGTGACCGTCACCAAAGATGACGCCACCGACTGGAACCACATCAAACCCGCAATCCTCGGCGCGATTATGGAACATTTCCAGTCTGGCCAGCCGGTCATGGCGGGTGAGGCTGTGGCCTCCACGGGGCATGCGGAACATACCGGCGAAGATGCTGAAATCGTCAATCAGATCAAAGACCTGCTGGATACCCGCGTACGTCCTGCCGTGGCCCAGGATGGTGGTGACATTACCTTCCACGGCTTTGATCGCGGCGTTGTGTATCTGCATATGCAGGGCGCTTGCGCCGGTTGTCCTTCCGCCTCTCTGACCCTGAAAATGGGCATTGAAAACCTTCTGCGTCACTACATCCCCGAAGTGACCGAGGTCCGCCCGGTCGCTGCATAAATGCTGACTCTGGGTTTTGATACATCGGCCGCGCATGTCGCGGCCGCTTTGCTGTCTGGCGATGAGGTTCTGTCTGTCCGGGGCGACCTGATGGCAAAAGGCCAGGCCGAACATCTCATGCCGATGATGGAAGAGATGCTGGCAGGCGCAGGAAAGTCCTGGCAGGATCTGGATCGCATCGGTGTTGGCATTGGCCCCGGTAATTTCACCGGCATCCGCATCGCCGTCTCCGCCGCCCGCGGGCTTGCACTTTCCCTGAACATTCCGGCGATTGGTGTCAGTGGTTTTGAGGTTGCAGCTTTTGGTGCAGATGCGCACTTCCGCGCCTTGGTGAATGCCCCAAGGGATCAGGTTTATTGCCTTGAAAGCGGGCAGGAAATGCCTGTGCTCATGCCCCGTGTGGATCTGCCCGACACCACGGCAGAGACCTTTGAATTCAGTACATTATCCGCAGAGGACATCGCTTTGCGCATCGCCCGGATCGCGGCGGTATCAGGAAAAGCCGAACGCCCCGCGCCCTTGTACATTCGTGCCGCAGATGCGGCCCCACCCAAAGATCCTCTGCCGCAAATCATCGGGTAAGACATGACGCCTGAAGATCTCGCCACATTACACAGCCTTTGCTTCACGACACCCCGCCCATGGACGGCGGCAGAGTTCGCGGATCTGCTGGGCAGCAATGGCATCATTCTGGCCGGGGATAGCCGGGGGTTTATCCTAGGGCGCATTGCCGGACCTGAGGCGGAGCTTCTGACAATTGCCGTTGCACCGGATGCCCGCAAAGCCGGGATCGGGCGCGATCTTGTGGGGCAGTATCACACGCAGGCCAGCGCCCTTGGTGCGGAAGAATCATTCCTGGAAGTCGCCGCAGATAATGCACCCGCCATCGCACTTTACTTAGCGTCAGGGTATACTCAGGCGGGCAAACGGCCCCGGTATTACACGACTCCTGACGGGCAAAATCGGGATGCGCTCGTATTTTCACGCCCGCTTGCAACATAATTGGGAAATGCATCCGCCGATTCCGGTTGATTCCCCAAAAAGCAGTTGACCCCCCCGCCCTGAAACGGCCTTAATTGCGGATGATCTGAAGATCTGCTCAATCAGAACGCTGTTCGCGATTATGACGTACAGCCTGAATAATAAACCGGGAGAGACCTATGACCCTGATGCGGACATTCCTTGGCGCAGCTGCCACCGTCGCAATTTCCACTGCGGCCGCTGTAGCTGACCCCGCCGTAATTTTTGACCTTGGCGGCAAATTTGACAAATCCTTCAACGAAGCTGCGTTCAACGGCGCGACACGTTGGGCTGAAGAAACCGGCGGCTCCTTCCTTGAAGTTGAGATCCAGTCCGAAGCACAGCGCGAACAGGCCCTGCGTCGTTTCGCTGAACGTGGCGCAAACCCGATTGTTGTGACCGGCTTTGGCTATGCCTCTGCGCTGGACACTGTTTCTAAAGAATTCCCTGACACCAAATTCGCAATCATCGATGTGAACTGGCTTGAAGGTGACAACATCCGTCAGATCGCATTTGCAGAACATGAAGGGTCTTACCTGGTTGGTATGCTTGCGGCGATGGCGTCTGAATCCAACACCGTTGGCTTTATTGGCGGCATGGATATCCCGCTGATTTCCCGGTTTGCCTGTGGCTATGCCCAGGGTGTAAAAGCTGCCAACCCAGACGCGACCGTTGTTCAGAACATGACAGGCACAACCCCTGCGGCATGGAATGACCCGGTAAAAGGCGGTGAATTGACCCGCACCCAGATTTCCCAGGGCGCTGACGTGATCTTCGCCGCTGCAGGCGGCACCGGTCTTGGTGTTCTGCAGACTGCTGCGGACGAAGGCGTGCTTTCCATTGGTGTGGACAGCAACCAGAACCACCTGCACCCGGGTTCCGTTCTGACATCCATGCTGAAGCGCGTTGATAACGCTGTTTATGACGTTTTCTCTGCTGGTGAAGATCTGGAAACCGGTGTGACCCTTGCGATGGGCCTGGAAAATAACGGTGTTGGCTTCTCTCTTGATGAATTCAACGAAAGCCTTCTGACCGAAGAAATGCGTGCGGCGGTTGCAGAAGCCAGCGCTAAAATCATCGCAGGCGAAGTCGTGGTTCACGACTACATGTCTGACGAATCCTGCCCGGTTAACTAAGGTTAACACATGCAGAGTTCTGTAAATGAGGAGCGGCAGGCAACTGCCGCTCCAGCCACATCCGCCAGCCTGCCACCAGCGATTGAACTGAAGGGTATTTCCAAAGCCTTCGGCCCGGTGCAGGCGAACAAAGACATCACCATTTCCGTCGCCAAAGGCGCGATCCACGGCATTGTGGGCGAAAACGGCGCTGGGAAATCCACGCTGATGTCGATCCTGTATGGTTTCTATAAAGCCGACGAAGGGGAAATCCGCATTGACGGCAACCTCACCCCTATTCCGGACAGCCAGGCCGCGATCCGCGCGGGCATTGGCATGGTGCACCAGCACTTTAAACTGGTTGAAAACTTCACGGTGCTGGAAAATGTCGTTCTGGGCGCCGAGGACGGGCAACGCCTGACACCGTCGCTTTCCAAAGCGCGCAAATCCCTGACACAGCTTGCAAAAGAATACGAGCTGGATGTTGATCCGGATGCGTTGATTCATGACCTGTCTGTAGGACATCAACAGCGCGTTGAGATCCTGAAGGCGCTGTACCGCAAAGCCGAAATCCTGATCCTGGATGAACCGACCGGCGTGTTGACCCCTGCTGAGGCCGATCACCTGTTCCGCATCCTGCGCAACCTGAAAAACGAAGGCAAAACCATCCTGCTGATCACCCATAAACTGCGTGAGATCATGGATGTGACGGATTCTGTTTCCGTGATGCGCCGGGGTGAGATGAAGGGTACGATCCCGACCTCAACCACGTCACCCGAAGATCTGGCCGAACGTATGGTGGGCCGGAAAGTGCTGTTGCAGGTGGATAAAACCGCGGCCCAGCCGAAAGAAAACATCCTGGATATCCAGAACCTTGAAGTCATCGACAGCGCTGGTGTGCGTCGTCTGAAGGGGATTGATCTGAACATCCGCGCGGGTGAAATCCTGGGCATTGCGGGCGTTTCCGGTAATGGCCAATCTGAACTAATGGAAGTTCTGGGCGGCTATCGCAAGGGCACGGGTTCTGTGAAACTGAATGGTCAGGAACTTGATCTGACCGGCAAACATTCCGACGGACAAAGCCGCCGTCACCGTGGCATTGCACATGTGCCAGAAGATCGCCACCGCGAAGGTCTGATCCTGGAATTTGCGGCCTGGGAAAACACCGCGTTCGGCTATCACAACGAACCGGAATACAACGGCAAAATCCTGATGGATAACGCCGCGATCCGCAAAACCTGTGCCGAACATATGGAACAATTCGACGTGCGTCCGCCGAATCCAGCCCTGCACGCGCGGAACTTTTCCGGCGGCAATCAGCAAAAGATCGTTCTGGCGCGTGAGATTTCCCGCAACCCTGATCTGCTGCTGATCGGGCAACCAACCCGTGGCGTTGACGTGGGCGCGATTGAGTTCATCCACCAGCAGATCATTGAACTGCGTGATCAGGGCAAAGCGATCCTGCTGGTCTCTGTCGAACTGGAAGAAATCCTGTCTTTGTCAGACCGGATTGCAGTGATGTTTGACGGACAGATCATGGGCGAACGTCATCCTGAGACCACTAACGAAAAAGAGCTGGGCCTTCTGATGGCCGGTATGAACACCGCAACCAGTGGGGGGACAGCATAATGCAGAAACTGCCAAAATGGGCGGATATTGTCCTTATTCCGCTGATCAATCTGTTGCTGGCCTTTTTGGTGTCAGGCCTTGTGATCCTGGCGATTGGTAAAGATCCGATTGTCGCGATTCAAACCATGATCGACGGCGCCTTCGG
Source organism: Thalassobius sp. I31.1 (assembly GCF_003031585.1). Classification (GTDB taxonomy): domain Bacteria; phylum Pseudomonadota; class Alphaproteobacteria; order Rhodobacterales; family Rhodobacteraceae; genus Halocynthiibacter. The sequence goes on along the minus strand of NZ_PWAA01000063.1, from coordinate 68,377 downwards.
CAGCACAACCGGCCTTGGGTATACGTTGTATTACGCCACGAACTTTATGTTCACAGGGCTTGCGGTTTCGGTTGCCTTCCAGGCGCGGATTTTCAACATTGGTGGCGAAGGCCAGGCCCTGTTGGGCGGTCTTGGCGTGGCATTGGTTTGTCTTGCCATCGACTGGCCGCATTGGTTGGTCGCCCTGCCTGCTGCCGCTGTTGGCGGCGCTGTGTTCGGCGCGGCCTGGGCCTTTATTCCGGCGTATCTACAGGCGAAACGTGGCAGCCATATCGTGATCACCACGATTATGTTTAACTTTATCGCGGCGTCCCTGATTGGCTTCCTGCTGGCGGATCTTCTGAAAGTGCCGGGCAGTATGGATCCGGCAACTGCGAACTTCCCGCCCGGCGCACATCTGCCAACCTTTAATGACATCTTCGCACTCTTCGGGCTTGATATCTTTAAGCACGCGCCTGTAAACGTCAGTTTCTTTGTCGCCCTGTTCTGTGCGTTTGGGTTCTGGGTTCTGATCTGGCACACGCGCCTGGGTTTTGCCATGCGTGCCTTTGGTCAAAGTGAACGCGGCGCGAAATTTGCTGGTATTTCACCGCTGAAGATCACCGTGATTGCCATGCTGATTTCCGGCGCGCTTGCCGGGATGATGGCGATCAACAACGTGATGGGGGAAAGCGAACGCCTGATCCTGAACGCGACAGAAGGTGCGGGCTTTATCGGCATCGCCGTGGCGCTGATGGGGCGCAGTCATCCGATTGGTGTGATCCTGGCCTCCATCCTGTTCGGCTTTCTCTATCAGGGTGGTGCAGAGCTGTCGCTGTGGGAAGGTATCCCACGGGAACTGGTCACCGTGATCCAGGGTCTGGTGATCCTGTTCACCGGTGCGCTTGACGGAATGGTGCGTCGCCCGCTGGAAAATCTTTTCCTGATCCTGCGTAAACCAACCAAGAACGGAGCCGTCTGATGGAAGTTTTTGATACAATCATCCAGATTTCCGACAGCGCAGTGCGCCTTGCGATCCCTCTGTTGCTGGCCTGCCTTGCGGGTCTCTTTTCAGAACGCGGCGGGATCTTTGACATTGGGCTTGAAGGCAAAATGCTGGCGGCAGCGTTTCTGTCTGCCGGTGTTGCCGCTGCAACAGGCAATGTCTGGCTGGGACTCTTTGCCGGTATCGCAGTTTCTGTGGTTCTGGCGCTGATCCATGGTGTGGCATCCATCACCTTCCGGGGCGATCAGCTGATTTCCGGTGTAGCGATCAACTTCCTTGCCGCTGGTCTGACCGTTGTGATCGGCCAGGCCTGGTTTGGCCTGGGCGGGCGCACGCCTGCGCTGCCAGGGGATGGCCGTTTCTCCAACCTGGAATGGCCGGTTGCAGACGCGTTGAAAGATGTGCCGGTGCTTGGCCCTGTCTATTCGGAACTGATTTCAGGCCATACTTTCCTGGTCTATGTAGCGCTGCTGATTGTGCCTTTGTCCTGGTATGTGCTGTTCCGCACCCGTTTTGGCCTGCGCCTGCGGGCGGTGGGTGAAAACCCTGGTGCTGTGGATACCGCGGGCATTTCCGTGGTGAAGCTGCGTTATTCTGCTGTGATCATCTGTGGTGTGCTTTGCGGTCTGGCGGGGGCTTATCTGTCCACCGGTCTGGCGGCGGGGTTTGTGAAAGACATGTCCGCAGGCCGGGGCTTTATTGCACTGGCAGCGCTGATTTTCGCAAAATGGCGCCCGGTGCAGGCCCTGATGGCTTGTTTGCTGTTTGGTCTGCTGGAAGCGATCGCAAACCGCTATCAGTCGATTGAAATCGGTGCCTTCGAGATCCCCGTGCAGTTTATGCAGGCCCTGCCCTACATCCTGACCGTGGTGATTCTGGCTGGCTTCATCGGCAAGGCGATTCCGCCAAAAGCCGGCGGCGAACCCTACGTGAAAGAGCGCTGATCGCACGCATCACGTGTGAAAAGCGACCACAAGGCAGCCTGATAAGACCAGGCCCCATAAAATGATAAGACCAGGGGGGAATTTCCCCCCTGTTTTTGTGTGAACTGCCCGCCATAACCGTTGAGTTCAGAATATATTCCGGGCTATGGGTGGACATGCAGATTTATCTACCGATCGCCGAAGTCTCCGTTAACGCTTTCCTGCTCCTTGGTCTGGGCGGGCTTGTTGGCATTTTGTCCGGCATGTTTGGCGTGGGCGGCGGATTTCTGATGACCCCGCTTCTTTTCTTCATCGGCATCCCGCCCGCAGTTGCTGTTGCAACTGAGGCGAACCAGATCGTGGCTTCTTCCTTTTCGGGGGTGCTGGCGCATCTGAAACGAAAGACCGTGGATCTCAGGATGGGAACGGTCTTGCTGATCGGCGGCCTCATGGGGGCCGCACTGGGCGTACAACTGTTCAATATGCTGAAAAGCGCAGGTCAGGTCGATCTGCTGGTTAAGCTTTGCTACGTTGTGTTCCTTGGCATTATCGGTGGGCTGATGTTCTTTGAGAGCCTCAAGGCCATTCGTCGTTCCAAAGTGCCGGGCGCTTTGCCCGTCCGAAAGAAACACAACTGGATTCACAATCTGCCGGTCAAGATGAAGTTCCGCACGTCCGGTCTTTATATCTCTGTTTTCCCACCGCTGATTGTTGGCGTTTTTGTGGGTATTCTGGCCGCAATCATGGGGGTCGGTGGTGGCTTCATCCTGGTGCCCGCTATGATTTACCTGCTTGGAATGCCAACCAAAGTTGTCATCGGCACATCGCTGTTCCAGATCATCTTTGTGACAGCCTTTACCACGCTCTTGCATGCCACCACGAACTATACCGTGGATATGGCCCTTGCGGTTCTGCTGCTGGTGGGCGGCGTTGTTGGGGCACAGATCGGAACGCGCATCGGTGCAAAGCTGAAAGCCGAACAATTGCGCATTCTGCTGGCGATGATGGTGCTTGCCGTATGTGGTAAGCTTGCGCTTGATCTGCTGCTGCAACCGTCTGAACTGTATTCCCTTGGCGCGGCAGGAGGCCACTGATGTTTCTGCGTTTCCTACTGCTTTGCCTGATCTTCGCTCTGCCTGCGCGCGCTGAAGAAGTCGTCGCGGGTCTGTCCCAGAACCGTGTGTCAATTACCGCAAATTTTGATGGCTCTGAGATCCTGATTTTCGGCGCTGTCAAACGCGAAGCCCCCCTGCCCGAAGGCCCGCTTGATGTGATCGTCGCCGTCACCGGCCCGTCCCAACCCGTAACTGTGCGTCGCAAAGATCGCCGCTATGGTATCTGGGTGAATGTGGACAGCGTGATTATCGATCAGGCACCAAGCTTTTATGCCGTGTCCAGTACCGGCCCTTTGAGTGAAATTCTCTCAGATGTATCTGATCTGGAACACCGGATTTCGGTTGAACGTGCGGTGCAAAGCATTGGCACGGCGTTTGCCACGGACAATCCTCAGGATTTTTCAGACGCGATCATTCGTATCCGGACTGACAAAGATCTGTATCAGCTGATTGAAGGCGGCGTGGAACTGTCCCAGGACACGCTGTTTTCCACATCCATTGATCTTCCAGCCAACCTGATCGAGGGCGACTATACAGCGCGGATTTATCTGGCACGCGAGGGCGAAGTTGTCGCGTCCTATGACACGGTTATTGACGTCAGCAAAGTGGGCCTGGAACGCTGGATCTATAACCTGGCCCATGAACGCCCGCTGATCTACGGCCTGCTGTCGTTGTTCATTGCGATTGCAGCTGGTTGGGGCGCCTCAGCCGTGTTCCGTCTGATCAAATCATAATGCTTCCCGCCCGGATGGGCGGGTTTATTCGGCGTCTTCTGATGTCAGCGTCAGGGTGGCCGGGGCTGGTTTCAGATCATCTGTGATCAGATCATGGCTGGGCCGCGCAAGCCGATTGCGCACAACCCAATACAGACGTTCCTGCGCCCGGGTGATCGCCACATAAGCCAGGCGTTTCCACAGGGGTTGCCCCGCTTCGACCCGTCCCATACGGGCCGCTACAAACAGATCCGGCGCAAACACCTGCACGTTTTCCCATTGGGACCCCTGCGCCTTGTGAATGGTCACCGCCGCCCCATGCAGGAAGGCTGCGCCCATACGGGCGGCGTAGGGGATGAAGGGTTCTTCTTCATCCGGGATTTCGATTTTCACGATAGATGCGGCTGACACCTGTGGATCTTCCGCCCCCATCACATGCAGGCGCGAAAACCCTGGTTTGCGACCAGGGCCGAGGTAAACCACCTGCGCCCCTTTGATCAGGCCGCGGGCTTCAAGGTCGATCCGCTTTTTGCGATGCTTTGCGGGCAATTCAATCCCGTCGCAGATCAGGGGTTCACCGGGCAGCAGCTCATCCGGCGGTGCCATATGGGCCGCACGGAAGGCCTGGATCAGTTTCACACGCGTCGCGTTGCGCCAGACGAGAACCGGACTGCGCGCCATCAGGTCACTTTCCACCCGCTGGGCCAGAACCACGCGATCATCTTTTTGCGCTGCCTCCGAAACCATTGTTTCAAAGTCCTGAAAGCTAAGTTGTGGATCAGCCAGCGCATGGGCAAGATCCAGGATCGGGCTGTCATCCGCCTGCCGGTGTACCCGTGACAATTCCATTTTGTGTTTTGCCGGCAGATGATCAAAAACCATCGAACCAGACTGACCAACTGGCGCAAGCTGGGCCGGATCACCAAACAACACAAGCGTTGGGAAGATCTCTTTCAGATCTTCAAACTGGCGTTCATCCAGCATGGAGCTTTCGTCAATAAACCCGATATCAAGCGGATCATCACGGCGTTTCCACCCGGTGATAAAATCAGACCCACGCAGCCCGGCCACGGCCAACGCCCCTGGGATAGATTTGTTGGTTTGATAGAACTCCCAGGCCCGATCCAGGGCTGCATCCGTCAGGCCTTCGATCTCGGGTTTCTCGCCTTCACCGGCCAGCCAGTCCGCGATCTTTTCATACTCGGGATCATAGACCGGCGTGTAGAGAATACGGTGAATAGTGGTCGCCGGAACGCCACGGTTGCGCAGCACGCTGGCGGCTTTGTTTGTGGGCGCAAGAATGGCCAGCGTGCGCTGATCTTTCTTTTTCTTCCCCTCATAATCACCAGAAACGATTTTCACGCCAGCCTCTTCCAGGGCCCTATAGAACTCTGCCAGCAGCAGGGTTTTACCAGACCCGGCCTTGCCCATAATCGCCATCACCTGGCTTTTGCCATCATGAGGCGGCATCAGCAGGGAATCTGACAGATTCACCCCCGCAGCTGTCAGCAGATCGGTCAGGCTGTCCCAGGCTTCGGCCTGGTCATCGGAAAGTGTAAAATTCGCGGGCGTGTTCATAGGGGGAACCTACAGGCGCCCCCTGGAAACTACCAGCCCGCATGTGGTGTCAGGCGGATTTACAGGCACTGAATGCGCGATCATACCAATGCTGTGACACGTCACGACCAATCCCCGTGCGTTGCAACAGCCCTGTGCGGATTTCCGGGGTAAATTCCCAAAGCCCGACACTGATTGCATCACGCCCCTGCCCCGTGCTTCCCATGACCGTTGGCCCCCAGCCCAGACGGCGATAGACACGCACCATCCGGTGATCAAACACGCCAACCGCATGGGTCAGATGATGGCCAAGCCCCAGTTCCAGCCCGCCCAGCATCAGGGCACCAGACACTTTCGCAGCAGCCCCCGGGGCCAGGCAAAACCGTGTGCATTCCCAGATCAGGGGGCTTTCGATGTTTTGCCCGTCGCTGAGGTCGCTGAAATGATCATTCACCATCGTGCGCCCCACCGTCGGCAGGAAACGCATGGAACCACCATGACTGCCATCGGGTTGCTGCCAGATTACATAAAGCGGGTTCATCAGATCATATTCGTCGCGTTCTTCACCCGCCCGGTTCACATGCACATCCCAGCCAAGCCGCCCTTTGAACTGTGCAGCACGATCGCGAAACATCGTGTCGCGCAGCTTGGGATAAGTGGAAAGCGCATCGGCATAAAGATATCTGAGCAAGGGGGGCCTCCGTGATTGCGTAACTGGCAATCATCAGAAGCAGAGCCTTCAAAGATGTGATGAAGCCCCGGTCCGGGGCGTTAATCTGTCGTTAGGATCAGACGACAAGCAGACCTTTCACAAGGGCACGGGCGACGGCATGGGTGGTATTCAGGGCACCAAGCTTGAAACGCGCCCCTTCGATATAGACCCGCAGTGTATGTTCGGAAATATTCAGCCGCTCAGCAGCCCTGGCCCGACTGTAACCAAGGGCAAGCATGGTCAGCGCATCGGTTTCGCGAGGGGACAGGGGCTGCCCCGGCACGACATCCGTGCCGCGTTCCAGTTCCAGCGCCTTCTGGTTCACATAATGGGCCACCAGCAGAAGTTCCTGCACAGAATGGCGGCTAAACTTCCGCCAGGCCGGGTCATCGCAGCGGTGATTCACAGTGAACAGCGCAAATTGGCCGCTGGGGCCGCGAATGGGCACAGACAATCCCTGATTTCCGACACCGGCCGCCCGGGCTTCTTCCAGAAATTCGCGGGATGATTTTGTAGACCAGTCCAGCTGCTTCCAGTCCACAGGATTGAACCGCTGATAACACCCCTGCACCACCGGATCGATACGTTCGAACCGATCTGCCGTGTATTTTTCGACCCAGGTCGGATCATATGTCAGGGCGGCATATTGCTGCCCTGTACTGTTCACCGAATGGTAAATCAGATGTTCTACTTCGTAGAGATCACGCAGGCTGATTATAACAGCCTGAAGTTCTTCAAGCGTCCGGGCCTGATGGATGGTATCGATTAGTCCTTCCAGACGTCGTGATGTTCCCGAAGGTCTGATCCCGCTCTCCTCCGCCCTGATTGGCCAGCTCAGACGCTGCAACCAGGGTTGTGTCATCCAGATGTTCAGACAGCGCCTGCATACCATTTTGCTGAGCAAAGGTTTTCAGATCGGTCAGAACATCCAGTATCCAGTCATTCTTCATAACAGACTCTCTTTTCCAGTCGTTAACAAAACCTTAACACAACCCTAGCACGAGTAAAATTTTTAGCAAACTCACAGATTTCAACTCCCCGAAAACAGCGAGGGGGCTGTTTATAAAGCTTTCTTAAGGCAAAATATTTTTTCCCGTTCTGAAGGCCCAAACGGGAAACGGCGCCCCAAAGGACGCCGTTCAGACCATCAGAAAGACGGATTTACTTATTTGATTCGAGCACATCTTCCAAAGTACGCAGCCCTGTGCGTGGCGCTTGCACCAGCACGGACATATTCCCTGGCTTATGTTCGTTGCGATACATCTTGGTGTGCGCTGCCGGAATTTCAGCCCATGGGAAAACCTCGGACATATATGGTGCGATGCGGCGTTCAATCATCAGTTTGTTCGCTGCGGCAGCCTGCTTGAGGTGCGCAAAGTGGCTGCCTTGCAGACGCTTCTGATGCATCCAGGTGTAACGCACGTCAAAGGTACAGTTGAAACCGGTAGTGCCCGCGCAGATCACAACCATGCCGCCTTTTTTACAGACGAGATTGGACACGGGGAACGTTGCCTCACCCGGGTGTTCAAAAACGATGTCTACGTTGTTGCCTTTGCCGGTGATGTCCCAGATCGCCTTACCGAAACGGCGGGCTTCTTTGAACCAGGCGTCGTATTCCGGTGTGTTCACAGTTGGCAACTGCCCCCAGCAATCAAACTCTTTCCGGTTGATCACGCCTTTCGCACCAAGCCCCATGACAAAGTCACGCTTGTCTTCGCCCGAGATCACGCCAATGGCGTTTGCACCCGCCGCGTTCGCCAGCTGGATCGCATAGGACCCCAGACCACCGGACGCGCCCCAGACCAGAACATTCTGACCTGGCTTCAGTTCATGTGGGTGGTGACCGAAAAGCATCCGATAAGCGGTTGCAAGGGTCAGCGTGTAGCAAGCGCTTTCTTCCCAGGTCAGGTGCTTTGGACGCGGCAAAAGCTGTTGTGCCTGAACGCGGGTGAATTGTGCGAAAGATCCGTCCGGGGTTTCATAACCCCAGATCCGCTGGCTTGGGGAATACATCGGATCACCACCGTTGCATTCTTCGTCATCGCCATCATCCTGGTTACAGTGGATGACAACTTCGTCGCCAACTTTCCAGCTTTTCACCTTATCGCCAACGGCCCAGACGATCCCAGAGGCATCGGAACCGGCAACGTGGTAATCCTGCTTGTGTACGTCAAACATGCTGACCGGCACGCCAAGACCGGCCCAAATGCCGTTGTAGTTCACACCGGCAGCCATAACCATGACCAGAACTTCGTGGCTATCAAGTGTTGGTGTATCTACCACTTCGGTTTGCATCGCCTGTTCAGGTTCGCCCTGACGGTCACGGCGAATGGCCCAGGCATACATCTGCTTTGGCACATGGCCCATCGGGGGCATTTCACCCACTTCATACAGATCTTTCTTCGGGGCGTCATAAGACAGAATGTTATCAGGGGTATCGAGCGCCATAACGGACCTCCTCAGCCAGCAAATTTGCCGCAACGCAGAATCAACGCTCTGCACCAGCGGTTTCCTATGGAATAGGAGGCGTAAAGTAACTTTGCAACCTAATTCAGATCAAATTGGTAATTTTATGTCGTGATGGATTTCTGCAATGCGGCAAGATGCCGGAAACCTTAATGAACGAGGTGCTTTATTGAATTTGCGTAGAATGACAGTTCGTCCTGGTGATCCGGGGCGATGGTGATGGCGTTGTTATTGACGGCAACCATTTTACGCAGCTTCAACATGCGCAGACCGACTTCGGCGGCGTAGTCGACGGAGTTACGAGGCAGATGGACGTGGCCTTCGTCATGGGCGATCTGATCAATCAGGGCAGAAACCCGCGTGGTCAGTTCATCTTCAGATATCGCACCCTCTGCCTGCAAAAGCACAGTAGCGACCAGAGGGACCGGCAGGACAGGCAACACATCGCGGATGCGATCCATCAGGGCGTTACCTACGGCTTCTGGCCCTTTGGCACCGGAATTCATGAATTCTGTCAATGACATAGGCTGGCCAAAGCTGACGGCAGCATAGCCAAAACGATGAAAGCGCCCGGTAAATATGAAACGGATCTGGCGGAAGATGAAGCCAAAGATACCGCTGACCTTAAAGCCGAATTTGCGATTGCCCTGTTTGTTGGCTTCGATAAGAACCCGGTCTTCCAGCACGCGATCATAGTTCAGCGCAATGGGAACGAAGACAACATCACGGCTTTCACCTGGCTCGAAGTCATTGACAATATAGGACAAAAGCCCAAGTTTTGGCGCTTGAACGGAACCATCCAGAGACAAGCCACCTTCCGGAAACACAGCCTGCGTCACGCCACCTTCGGTCGCCATCTGCACATAGCGCGCAAGCACACGACGGTAGAGCTTGTTGCGGCTTTTCCGACGGATGAAATACGCGCCCATAGACCGGATCAACGTGCGCAAAGGCCAGATCCGCGCCCATTCACCGACGGCATAAGACAGCGCAGACCGTTCCGCCGCAAGCCATGTGACAAGCACATAATCCATATTTGAGCGATGGTTCATCACAAAGATAACCGTTGCGTCCGGGTCGATGTCTTTGATGGCGGCTTCATCGTAATGCCCTAATCTGACACGATAAATCCGATTTGAAAGCCAACGGGCCAGGCGCGTTCCGAACCCAAAATAAGCCGTTGCAGAAAAGGAGGGCACGATTTCACGGGCATAGCGACGCGCGCTTTCAAAGGCGACGTTTTCCGGCACGCCTTCTTCCCGGGCATGATCAACAATCGCCTGTGTCACCTTCGGATCATAGATCAGCCGCTGGATCATATCGTGGCGTTCCGCCAGCTTGAAAGGTTCAATCGGACGATCAAGCCGTTGATTTACTTTTGCGACAACACGTTCCATGCGCCGCCGGAAAAACCAGCGGACAGATGGAAAGAGAAAGTGACTGGCAAAGGTCACCGCTGCGAACAGCAGGATGAGGATCAGGGCCCAGAGGGGCAGTTCAACCGTACGAAACATACAGTAACATAGCGTGAGAATGCGGCCAGGAAAAGCCATTCTGCGCCCGCATTGTCTGCCTTTTACGACATGAAACGCGCAATAAAATTTCGCGCCCCGAAGCAAAGTTTAAAGTCTTTAAAGATGCAAAACGGTGAAGTTTAAAAACTTATATGCCTGATCACGTGATTGTTTCAGATCATTTTCATGCGTGATGCCGCAATGCAGCGAATTGACAGGGTTTGAAAATTTCCTATAGATAGCATGTGACGAAATAATATTGCCGGATGCGATTCCGGCCAGGATGTGAGGCCAGGATGTCCCAGACCCCTTCGCAAGTGCAGAAATCCACCACTGAAAAATCCCGCCCGTGGCTGTTCCGGACCTATGCCGGTCATTCCACGGCTGCGGCTTCGAATGCGCTGTATCGCGACAACCTGTCCAAGGGTCAGACCGGCCTTTCTGTGGCCTTCGATCTGCCGACGCAAACCGGTTATGACAGCGACCATGTGCTGTCGCGCGGTGAAGTCGGCAAGGTAGGCGTGCCCGTTGGCCATCTTGGTGACATGCGGGCTTTGTTTGACCAGATCCCGCTGGAACAAATGAACACATCCATGACAATCAATGCGACCGCCCCCTGGTTGCTGGCGCTTTATATCGCAGCGGCTGAGGAACAGGGCGCGGATGTGTCGAAACTGCAAGGCACGGTGCAGAATGACCTGATCAAAGAATATCTGTCCCGCGGCACTTATATTACCGCACCCGAACCCAGCCTGCGGATGATCACCGATGTGGCGGCCTATACGCGGGAACATCTGCCAAAATGGAACCCGATGAATGTCTGTTCTTACCACTTGCAGGAAGCGGGTGCGACGCCGGAAGAAGAGCTTTCTTTTGCGCTGGCCACTGCGATTGCTGTGCTGGATGACCTGAAAGAGAAAGTCCCTGCGGAAGCTTTCCCGGCGATGGTTGGCCGGATTTCGTTCTTTGTGAATGCGGGCATCCGCTTTGTCACCGAGATGTGCAAAATGCGTGCCTTTGTTGAGCTTTGGGATGAAATCACGTTTGATCGTTACGGCGTGGAAGACCCGAAATTCCGTCGTTTCCGCTATGGGGTACAGGTGAACAGCCTTGGCCTGACGGAACAGCAGCCTGAAAACAATGTGTATCGTATTCTGATTGAAATGCTGGCGGTGACCTTGTCGAAAAATGCCCGCGCCCGCGCGGTGCAGCTGCCGGCCTGGAACGAAGCCCTGGGCCTGCCCCGCCCATGGGATCAGCAGTGGTCTTTGCGAATGCAACAGATCCTGGCTTATGAAACCGATCTGCTGGAATATGAAGATCTGTTTGACGAAAACCCGGCGGTGACCCGCAAGGTTGAGGCCCTGAAAGAAGGCACGCGGGCAGAGCTTGCGCAGATTGAATCGCTGGGCGGTGCTGTGGGGGCGATTGACTATATGAAATCGCGCCTGGTGGAAAGCAACGCCGAACGTATTGGCCGGATTGAGGCCGGTGAAACCACGGTTGTGGGTGTGAACCGTTGGGTTGAGGGCGCCGAGAGCCCGCTGACCGCCGGGGATGGCGCGATTATGGTGGTGGATGAGACGGCAGAGCGCGACCAGATTTCCCGCCTTGAGGCATGGCGCGCGGAACGCGACGATTCAGCTGTGAGCAAAGCCCTTGCGGATCTGCGGCAAGCGGCCTTGCAGGGCACAAACATCATGGTGCCATCCATCGCGGCTGCGAAAGCAGGCGTCACCACAGGCGAATGGGGCGAAATGTTGCGCGAAGCCTTCGGGCAATACCGTGGCCCGACCGGTGTCAGCCGGCATCCGTCCAACCGCACCGAAGGCCTGGATGAATTGCGGGCTGAGGTCGACCGGATCAGTGACAAACTGGGCCGCCGCGTGAAACTTGTCATGGCGAAACCGGGGCTGGATGGCCATTCCAATGGTGCAGAACAAATTGCCGCCCGCGCGCGCGATTGTGGAATCGATATTACCTATGACGGTATCAGAATGACGCCTGCAGAAATCATTCAAAGCGCCGAAAATGAAAATGCGGATGTAATCGGTGTTTCAATTCTGTCTGGTTCTCACGTTCCTCTGGTAGAAGAATTAATGAAATTGCGTTCAGAGAGTAAGGTAAAACATATCCCTGTGGTTGTTGGTGGTATCATTCCGGATGCAGATTTTGAAAAACTGATAAACTGTAATGTTTCAAAGATTTACACACCAAAAGATTTCGAACTTAATCGGATCATCGGGGACCTTATTCAGCTGGTAGAAGTCAACGTAGAATAATACGCACAAGAAATTGAGGCTGCCTGTCTCAGGAATGAACGTATATTCATTTGAAATCTCCCGTCACTTATGCCCTATTGTGGCTACGATGATGGGAGTTCCAAATGAATATTAACTTATCCACCCTTAGTCGTAACGAGTTAAGTGTTTTAAAAAATGATGTTGAAAAGGCCCTGGCAGAAGCGGAAGCCCGCGACCGTCAGGCAGCTTTGGATGCAGCCAAAGCGGCCGTTTCTGAATACGGATTTTCGCTGGATGAAATTTCTGGAAACGGCGCAAGGCGCGGTAAATCAGGGCGCATGTATGGCTCTGTTTCCCCACCTCGCTATGCCAATCCGGAAGATAGTGAAATGACCTGGACCGGCAAAGGCAGGAAACCAAACTGGTTTACCGCAGCGCTGAGCCGGGGTATCAGTCCTTCCGACATGGAGATCTGAGGAAGGTACTGATATGACCATTCACATTGGCGCAGAAAAAGGCGAAATTGCTGAAACTGTTCTTATGCCCGGCGATCCTTATCGCGCGAAATGGGCGGCGGAAAATTTTCTGGAAGCGCCGCGTCTGGTGAATGAAACCCGGGGTATGCTGGGTTACACCGGAACCTGGAAGGGTCATCCGGTTACGATTCAGGGCTCTGGCATGGGGATGCCGAGCCTGTCGATCTACGCCAACGAACTGATCGGCGATTTTGGGGCAAAAACCCTGATCCGTATCGGATCCTGTGGTGGTATGCAGGATCAGGTTGCGATCCGTGATGTGATTATCGCGATGACAGCCACAAGCCTGTCCACCCCTTCCAGCGGGATCTTTAAAGAAATCAACTTTGCCCCCTGCGCGGACTGGAGCCTGCTGAAAGCTGCTGTCACTGCGGCGGAAGCAAAAGGCACGCCAACCCATGTGGGCGGGATCTATTCGTCTGACGTTTTCTATGATGAACGTCCGGATCTGAACGAACAGATGATGCGTCACGGCATTCTGGGCGTCGAAATGGAAGCGGCTGAACTTTACAACCTGGCGGCCCGCCACAGTGTGCGCGCACTTGCTGTTCTGACCGTTTCGGACCACCTGAAAACCGGCGAAGCCCTGCCATCTGATCAGCGCGAAAAGAGCTTTGGCGATATGGTTGAAATCGCCCTGGAAGCGGCATTTTCCGAATAAGACATGCCCTGCATGCCCGTTCACAGGCCGGATGGCGGCCTGTGGAAAGTGTCAGGCCGTGCGATAACGATCTACAAAGCGGCGCAGGATTTCTTCCGGCACGGTGACATCTGACGCGCGACACATCGCGATCAGGCGTTCTGCGTCTTCCGGTGGGAAATAGCCTTTGTGCTTATAGATGTTGATGCGGTTTTCAAAGCCAGCGGCATCCGCTTCGGGGTGGAATTGCGTCGCGTAGACATTCTGACCATAACGGATCATCTGATAGCGGCAGGTCGGTGAAGTCACCAGATGCACCGCCCCTTCCGGCAGGTCCTGCAGGGCTTCTTTATGGCCGACAAAAGCCTGCCAGCTGCCTGTCAGCCCCTCAGTCAAAGGGTCATCTGCCACAGCTTCGCAATCCGCAGTCCCCGCGACTTCGCCCCATTTTTCCTTGCTGATTTCCGCGCCCAGGCTGTGGCCGAGAATACCAATGCCATAGCAGCAGCCCATGAAGGGAATGTCATCGCGGATGATGTCAGGCATCAGAGCAAGGCAGGCCTGTTCGATCTTCGCATCCATTTCGCTTTTGGTCGCCGGGTCATCGGAAATACAACCGGGGCCACCGCCAACAATCACACCGGAATATTCCTCCAGATCCAGCCCCTGAGGCACATCAGCCTGATCCAGGCGAATGCGATGCACTTCATCCGGTTGTAGCTTACCAAACTTCAGAAAGGCCTGGAATTCATCATCTGCGGCCTCTGTTTCAGGGCGCAATTGCAGGATCAGAAAAGGTTTCATGAGGCGCACTCCGTTTTTTGTCTTTCTGCCTTTGTGATCCGAAAATTGCAACGACACAAAAAAGGCGCGCCCCGAAGGGCACGCCTGACTGAACACGGGAGGTGTTCGGGGGGGATTATTCAGCCGCTTCCAGCACGGGATGGGCCGTTGACGTAATTTCAACGCGGCGCGGTTTCAGGGCCTCTGGCACTTCGCGGGCCAGTTCAATGTGCAGCATGCCGTTTTCATGACTGGCCCCAAGCACGCGCACGTGATCGGCCAGGTGGAAGCGGCGTTCAAAGGCGCGGTTGGCGATGCCACGGTGCAGCCAGGTACGTTCGTCGTCTTCCTGCGATTTGCGGGCAGAGACGATCAGGGCGTTTTCACGCACTTCGACGGACAGTTCATCTTCGGCGAACCCGGCCACAGCCAGGGAAATCCGGTAAGCGTCATCGTCGGTTTTTTCGATATTGTAAGGCGGGTAAGACGGCTGGGCGGCGTCTTTGCTGACCACACGATCCATCATGTCAGCGATTTGGTCGAAGCCAACAGAGGCACGGTACAGCGGGGAAAGATCAAAAGCTCTCATAGGGTTACCCTTTCATAGCGATAACATTGGCGGCCCTCCGGATGGACGGACCATGGTAAAACCGGACCCGATGTGGCGTCCGGCTGTTATCGACATATGATGGATTTTTCGGGTTTCAAGACCCGTTTATCGCAGTTCAGGGGCGCAGGAATCTTGCCCCACCGCTGTCGGGCTGATCCGGGGTGATCTGAATCAGGCGACGCGTGCCACGCGACGTGGAAGGCGGCAGGGCTTCGATCTCGGCCATCAGAAGTTCCACTCGCCCGTCCAGCACAGTGGTAATCGCGACCTTCTGATTTCGCAATTCCCCCAGCGCGGAAACAACAGAAACCACTGTCGCGACCCCATCTTCGATCTGCAGAACCGGCGCACCGGAAGACCCCGAATCAACCGTGCAGGTCAGGATCAGGGCCAGGCCTTCGCGGGCCGTCACATGGCAGCGGTCCTGCAAAGCGGGGCTTTCGGCGCGGTCTTTGGCATAGGATATGATCCCGACATCCTCACCAGGCCCGGGGCTTTGCCCAAGCGCGAAGGGCGAGATTGTGAAGCTTTGGATCGGACTGTTCAGCTGCAAAAGCGCAATGTCATGTTCGATCTGCAACCGATCCGCTGCACCGGGGCTATATTCCGGTAGCAAAGCAATATGACTGGCATGCCGGGTGGCGGAAGGCCGGCCCAGGCGCAGATCCGCCAGGAATTCGATGTCAGCCGGTTCAAAGGGCTGGCCGCTCTCGGGATCAAACAGGCAATGGGCCGCCGTCAGCACCAGATCATCAGCAATCAGCGACCCGGAACACATGATCCGGTTGTCGATATTCAGCCGCCCGATCCCACTAAGCCCACGCACGTCAAACCCGGTCAGCAGCGTCCGCAGCTCTGATGGTGTGGCCGAACTGTCCTGTGCGCTGACCGCGCCAGCACAAAGAGAAAGGGCCAGAAGGACACCAGAGAAAAACCGCATACCTGCTCCTGCATTACCGCAGACGGGGCACCTCGGGCTGGGGCACACCACCGGACTGCGCTGACAGAACAGATGGCGGCACAGGGCCACCGGTCGCCCAGTCAAGCAGCTCAACAGTATGCGCAACCGGCACCTTCGCACCAGAGCCGATTTGCATCATGCAGCCAATGTTACCGGCAGAGATCACCTGAGGCTGAATTTCCTCAAGAGTCTGCAACTTACGTGCCTTCAGCTGCCCCGAAATTTCCGGCTGCATCAGGTTATAGGTACCCGCGGATCCGCAACAAAGATGAGAATCACGCGGTTCCGCCACAGTGAAACCCGCGTTTTTCAGCAGAGTTTTCGGGAAGGTTTTGATCTTTTGTCCATGTTGCAGGGAACAGGCCGCATGATATCCAACCTTCATCCCCAGGGCCGGGTGACCCGCATCCATCGCGGGCAGATCCAGTTTCATCAGGACTTCGGACACATCCATCGCCAGATCCGAGACCCGGGCCGCTTTATCTGCCATGTCACTGTTGCGGAACATATGACCGTAATCCTTAACCGTCGTGCCGCAGCCCGAGGTGTTGATCACAATCGCATCCAGCGGCACTTTGCTGTCCTCATCAAGGAAGGCATTAATATTGCGGGCCGCCGCTTTGTGACTGTCATCTTCGCGCCCCATATGATGGGTCAACGCGCCACAGCACCCCTGGCCGTCGGCAATCACAACCTCACAGCCCAGACGCCGCAACAGGCGGATGGTCGCGTCATTGATGTCGGTGTTCAGGGCTTTTTGTGCACAGCCGGTCATCAGGGCGACCCGCATTTTGCGCGCGCCTTGCGGGGCAAAGACCTGCGGATCATCATTGCGGCTGACCGGCGGGATCTGTTTGGGCGCCATTTCCAGCATCGCCTTCAGGCGCGGATCGGGCATAAACCGCGCCAGAGGCCTTGCGATTTTCGCGCCCAGCAGTGCCAGACGAAAGCGCCCGGGATAAGGCAGCACCACCGCCAGCACCCGGCGCAACATGCGTTCCATCAGGGGGCGTTTGTAGTTTTCCTCAACATAGGCGCGGGCGTGGTCAATCAGATGCATGTAATGCACCCCGGACGGACAGGTGGACATGCAGGCCAGACAGGACAGGCAGCGATCAATATGCTGTACAGTTTTGGCGTCGGGCTTACGCTCATTCTCCAGCATATCCTTGATCAGATAGATCCGCCCGCGCGGACTGTCGAGTTCATCCCCCAGCACCTGATAGGTCGGGCATGTTGCGGTGCAAAACCCACAATGCACACAGGCCCGCAGTATTTCATTCGCACGTTCCGTTGCCGGGTTTTCAAGCTGTTTTTCAGTGAAAAATGTCTGCATGATTTATCCCATCAGCCCCGCGTTCAGAATACCACGCGGATCAAACTGCGCCCGCAGGCCGGATTGCAGCTTTGCAAGGGCCGGTGATTGTGGCTGGAAGCGTTCCGCACCCTGCCCGCGTATTTGCTGCGCATCACAGTTAAGGCCCTTCAACTGGCTTCGCAGATTGTCACCGGCCTGATGTTCCAGCCAGATTTCACCACCTGCCATGTCCATCAGCGCCTTGCCCGGCTGAAGCCGCGCCATTGCATCCGGCCCGTCACTGGGTTTCAGACGCAGACGCCATATATCAGCGTCGCCACCGGAAAACATCGTAAGATCCCGCAGGTCCGCCCAGCGCGCGCGGCTTGCCTCTCCCTGCAAGGAAACCTCCGCCCCGGTCAGCTCAGACAGCTTGCCCGTCCGATAAACCACAGAATCCTCAAACCCCTCAATGCGCAACAGCGTGTCGCCGCCGGGAATATGCACAGCACCGGTGACTTCAAAGGGCGAGCCCAGCGCGAGCGCCATCATCTTCTGCGCCTCCGCAGACGTCTGTCCCGTGATCGCAAGCGTTGCCTCAGTCTCAGGCTGTGGCAGCACTTTCAGGGACAGCTCTGTCAGCACCCCAAGTGTACCGTGACTGCCCGCCAAAAGTTTGACCAGATCATAGCCTGTGACATTCTTCATCACGCGCCCACCGTTTTTCACGATCTCGCCCGCGCCATTCACGAACCGCACGCCCAGAAGGTGATCCGCGCAATTGCCCAACGCAATGCGCGCAGGCCCGGCGCTGTTGGTCGCAACAATCCCGCCCAGGGTTGTCTCACCCGATGTGCCCATAAGCGCATTCAGCCGACGCGGTTCAAACGCCAGACGCTGACCTTCCTTTGCCAGCAGATCTTCCACCTCAGTCAAAGTCGTGCCCGCGCCCGCCACCAGTGTCAGCGCGCCAGGATCATACAGTGTCACGCCCGACAGACCAGTGGTGTCCAACACGTCGCCATCACAGGACAGCCCGCGTGTGCCAGCGCCCTGGATACACAGGGGGCCATCCGCGGCCCGGATCATCTCAGCAAGTTCTGTTTCGCTTGTTGGCTTCATCTTTTCATCTTTCCAGAAATACTCCGGGGGAGTCAGCTTGCTGACGGGGGCAGCGCCCCCTTGCGACGGTTTTCAGTATGCGTCAGCGGAAACACCTTCGCGCTGTTCAGAAGCCAGGCTGGATCAAACACATCCTTCACACGCAACTGCGCCTCGATATCAACGGGCGCATACTGATGATCCATCAGGTCACGTTTCTCAACGCCGACCCCATGTTCACCGGTCAGGCATCCCCCGACTTCAACGCATAATTTCAGGATATCTGCGCCAAATTCTTCGCACAGCTCCAGATCCCCGGGCTTATTTGCATCGAACAGGATCAGCGGATGCATATTGCCGTCGCCCGCATGGAAAACATTCGCAACATCAAGACCATAATCTTTGCTCATCTCACCGATACGACGCAAAACGTAAGGCAGTTCTGACACCGGGATCGTGCCATCCAGGCACATGTAGTCATTGATCTGGCCCATAGCGCCAAAGGCCGATTTGCGGCCCAGCCAGATCGCGGCACTTTCCTCACTTGATGTGCTTTCGCGGAACTCGGCCGGGTTGTGTTTCATCGCGATGTCTTTGATCAGGGAAAGTTGGTGAGAAATCTCATCCTCCGATCCTTCGACCTCAACGATCAACAGCGCTTCGACATCGGGATAGCCGGCTTTTGCAAAGGCCTCACAGGCGCGGATGCAGGGGCGGTCCATGAATTCGATCGCCACCGGCAGAATGCCCGCGCGGATAATATCTGACACACATTCCCCCGCGACTTCGTTGCTGTCAAAGCCGATCATCACAGGTCGTGCGCCCTCAGGCGCATGCAGGATCCGCAGGGTGGCTTCGGTCACAATGCCAAGCTGTCCTTCCGATCCGCAGATCAGGCCCAGCAGGTTCAGCCCGCCCCCGGCATCGGGGTATTCCCCGCCAATTTCCACAACCTCACCATCCATCATCACCATGGTGACGCCCAGCAGGTTGTTCGTGGTCACACCATATTTCAGGCAATGCGCCCCGCCGGAATTCATCGCGATATTACCTGCAATTGCACAGGCAAGCTGGCTGGAGGGATCGGGGGCATAGAAGAACCCGTCTTCCTGCACCTGCCCTGTGACCGAAAGATTGGTCACGCCGGTTTGCACGCGGATGAAACGGTTGGTGTAGTCGGTTTCGAGAAATTGGTTCAGGCGGGCGACACCGATGATCACGCTATCCGCCGTGGGCAGCGCCCCACCGGCAAGCGAAGTACCAGCTCCACGGGGCACAACGGGCGCCTGTTCTTCATGGCAGATACGCAGCGCGGCAGAGACCTCTTCCGTGCTGCCGGGCAGAACCACACACATGGGCGGGCAGCGATAGGCCGTCAGCGCGTCGCATTCATAGGCATGCAGTTCACGCGGATCAGAGATCACGGGGCAATCAGGAAGGGCTGCGCGCAGGCGGGCAATGATGCGGTCCTTGCGATCAAGCACCCTGGCATCAGGCTGGGGCATCTGCATGGCTGTTCCTTCCGAAATATCAGCTGGTAAAATAATATAACCAATTTTAAATCACATGCAAGTGATTGGTCAAATCATCTGTCCCAGGGCAGGTTTCATGCCTGAAGGAGACGCCATAATGCGCTATATCTTGCCCGCCCTTTTTGCCCTGTCCCTGCCCGCTTTCGCGGATGAGGCGACCGTTGAACACGTTGAAATTCAAAAATCTTCTGACAGTTACCGCTTCAACGTCACCCTGCGCCATGGGGATACCGGCTGGGAGGATTACGCCGATGGCTGGCGGGTTGAGGATGCGGATGGCAATGTGCTGGGCACGCGGGTTCTGCATCATCCCCATGTGAATGAACAGCCTTTCACACGCAGTCTTGCGGGCGTTCAGATCCCGGATCATCTGGCGGAGATCTACATCCGGGCAAAGACTTTGACCGAAGGATGGGGCACAGAAACAACTGCGGTTTCGCTGCCCGAATAAGGAAACGCCGGGAGATTTCCCCCGGCGCCAACTTCACTTATTGTGACAGGCTTTGCGCCAGGCGCATCAGACGCACTGCATCGCTGCGGTAGCCGAATTCATCCGCACCCCGGTTCGCATTGGCCAGATCAATTAGCTGATCATAATCCCAATCGCCCAGATAATCAGATCCTTGCAGAAGCTGCGCAAATCCGGCCATGGCGATGGCAAAACCCGCCTCTGTTCCGGCCTCAGCTGTATCCGCCAGAACCGGGGTTTCGATCAGGTTGCTGACATCTTCCCCCGGGTTCTTATAGCGCAGACGCAGGAAGCCGAGTTCGCCATTGCCTTCGGCCAGCTCATCCGAAGCATAGCGCAGCGGATCGTTCAGAACCGCATCTGATCCGACCGGCGTGACCTCATAAATCGCGGTCACCCGGTGGCCCGCGCCAATTTCCCCGGCATCCACCGCGTCATTGTTGAAATCTTCACGGCGTAGGGCACGGGTTTCATAGCCGATCAGGCGATATTCTGCGATCTCAGCCGGGTTGAATTCCATCTGGATCTTCACATCATTGGCAATCGGGAAGAGTGCACCGGACAGCTGATCGACCAGCACTTTCTGTGCCTCCTGCAGGGTGTCGATATAAGATGCGGTGCCATTGCCGTTCTGCGCAAGCGCCTGCATGGTCGCATCATCAAGATTGCCGCGCCCAAAGCCCAGCACAGACAGGTAAGTGCCGCTTTCGCGTTTATCCGCGATATAGGTTTTCAGGGCGTCGGGATCAGACAGGCCGACGTTGAAATCGCCATCCGTCGCCAGGATCACGCGGGAAATCTCGCCATCTTCCATCATGGCTTCCGCCACCTGATAGGCCTGTTGCAATCCGGCCTGGCCTGCGGTGGAACCGCCTGCGTGCAGATTGGTCAGCGCATTCATGATGGTTGCGGTGTCGCTGGCTGGGGTTGGTTCCAGAACCTGCCCGGCGCTGCCGGCATAGGTGACGATGGCCACACTGTCTTCTGCGCGCAATTCTGACAACATCAGGCGGAAGCTTTGCACCAGAAGGGGCAGCTTATCCGGGCTGCTCATGGAACCTGATGTATCAATCAGGAAGACAAGATTCAGCGGTGGGCGTTCAGCAATCTCGGGCAGCTCACCCTGAATGCCGATATGCACAAGCTGGGTGCCCGCATTCCAGGGTGTGTCCGTCACGGTCACCGTGGTGGCAAAGGGCTGATCATCCAGGGGCTGCGTGTAATCATAGGGGAAATAATTGATCATCTCCTCTGCCCGTACGGCCTGCGCCGGGGGCAATTGACCACGCATCAGAGACGAACGTACGATAGCGTAGGACGCCGTATCCACATCAATTGAGAAGGTGGAAACAGGTTCCTCTGTGGTGATCTTCAGTGGATTAGGGGCTTCATTCGCGAAGGTTTCGGTGTTGCTTTCCGGCAGGGGCATAATGTCAGGTTGCGGCATGCCCGGCGCAATGGAATCAAATGCGACAACACCACGGGTCTGGATCTTCGGAATGGCAGCCATAGGTTCAGCCACGATCATTTCCTCGGCCTGCACCGACGGCAGCATCACCTCATCTGCGAGTGCGACTTCTTCTGTCGCCATAATACCAAGAGGTTCTGACTGTTCGGCAACCTCAACCGGGGCCTGACTTTCTGCAAAGTGCAACACACCCGGATCTGTTTTATACAACGTGGGCAATACCACGATCATTGCGACGCCAAGGGTTGCGACGGACGTTGTCGCGGCAAGAACGCCTTTGGTTGTCAGTTTCTTAAACATCTCACGTACTCCTGAAATAAGGCCCGGTTTTCGGGCGGCTTCAGGATTAGGACGTGTCTCATCCGCAGATCCCTGGCGGGATGCGTGAAGTTTTTCGAAATTCTCAGTCGCCAGCGCGATATTGGCGTCTCGTTTTGCAGCATCAGGTGTGGGTGTCGCTGCATTCATCGCAGACGTCAGCTTGTCCAGATCAAATTCATCACTCATGTGTCCGCCTCCTTTTCATGCAGGGCTTTCAGGCGTTTCTTGACCTCGGAAATTCGCCAGCTAACGGTGCCCTCGGTCACGCCCAGAACCTCTGCGGCCTGGGCCTGGGTCATATCCTGATCCATGGTCAGGGCGAGCGTATCACGCAGATCCTGCGGCAGGGATGTCATGGCCTCAGCCAGCCAGTCCTTTGCGTCGGCCTCTTCGCGGATCGTTTCCTGCCGGTTCACCTCCCAGTCACCCCAGCCTTCCGCATGGCGGGCATGGGTTTGCTGGCGACGGCGGCGATCATGCGAGGCATTCACCGCCACACGATACAGCCAGGTGGTGAATTTCGCATCCCCCCGGAACGCAGTAAGCTTGGCAGGCAGGGCCGCGCAGATGTCCTGTGTCAGGTCCTCTGCATCCGCTTGCGTTCCGGTCAGACGAAAGCACAGGGCAAACAGCCGGTCGTAGTGCCGCCGCAGCAAAACCCCGAAGGCCTGCCCATCCCCACCAGCTGCCGCCAGCGCAAGTTCTTTGTCATCCACATTCATACGCATATCAAAGACTATGACGCGCCTCGCAGGTCAATCCCTGGTCAGCGTGTTGCTTTTTTCAGGCGACAGACGGCCAGACCACAACAGAGAGGCCCCAGAAAACCTGGAGCAAGGTCGAATTACATGTTCTGCGAGGTGCATATTTTAAAAACTGTAAGCCAGAAAGAACAAAGCCCCGTAGCTTTCGCTACGAGGCTTTGTTTTAGTGGTTGCGGGAGTAGGATTTGAACCTACGACCTTCAGGTTATGAGCCTGACGAGCTACCGGGCTGCTCCATCCCGCGTCAATTGAGGGTGATCTAACCCAGTTTCATTCGGGCCACAAGCGGCTTTTACGACCTTTTGTAAAAAATATGTAAATTATATGAGCATCCGGCATCAGGGCACCCCAAGCGCCTGCATAAAACGGAAAAACGGTATAATACAGCGCCCAACGAAATGAAATTAATACAAAAAGGAATTCAACCTGCTCAGGTCATCGACACGATTGCATCAAATACCCTCTGCACGACCGCAGCCGGCGCTGAATTGTTCAGGCAAATAAAATAACCGCACCCTGTCACAATCCGATTCCCGAACAGAGGCACGATCCAGCCGCGACGCAACAGGTCATCTGATAAACCGTGCCAGGCAAGGGCCACCCCTTCCCCATCCAGAACCGAACGCATGACAAGTTCATGCGAATTATATTCGGTGAATCTGCGCAAAGGCGCCTTCAGTCCGCCACAGCCTGTAAGCCACTCATCCCATGTACACCATGACGCAGGCCGTCCCGGCGTTCTCAGATGCAACAACAGAGAGGGATCAGACAGCAGATCTGTCGGGTTGCGTATCTTTGGGTGCTTTTGCGCAAAGTCGGGACTGCAAACGGCGCTGACTTCTTCCCGAAACAGAAGTTTCGCATTGTCCGGCGCAAAGGCTTTGTCGCACATAAAAATCGTTATATCCGCTTCCGGGCCTTCACCTTTAAGAGGTTCCTGCGATGCAATCACACGAATATCAACGTCACTCCCGACATCTTGCCTGATGTCGGCCATGCCAGGAATGAGGACACCATGGGAGAATGCATAGTCAACAGAGATTGAAACAGTTCTCTGGCTGTCTTTGTTCAGAAATGCATCGAAATGCCTGGCGGCGTCTGAAAACGGGACCTCCAGATCCTTATGCAGCATGCGACCAGCCTCCGTCAGTTCCACTCCGCGCGCCACGCGTACAAACAATGGCCGCCCCACGACCTCTTCCAGATTGCGGATACGTTGGCTCAGGCTGGGTTGAGATATACGCAGCTCCCGCGCGGCCTGGCCGATGCGCCCCAAACGGCACACAACTAAAAATGCATACAGATCGGACGCATTTCGTAAAAATGAGGTATAGCTTTTTCCAATGTCGGACATTTGACTTCTGTACTATTCAAATCAGTGAATTGCAAAGATCATGACAATCTGACGGGGGAACTGATCACTGATAGACCAGCAGCGGCCCACCCATCCGGCCCTGAAACGGGCCAGATCTTCCACCACTTACACAAGAAGCGCGATCAATGACAAAACAGCCCAATTTCCTCATCATCATGGTAGATCAGTGCAACGGCACATTGTTTCCCGATGGTCCGGCAGACTGGTTACATGCGCCGAATCTGAAAAAGCTGGCGGCACGTTCCGCCCGTTTTAAGAATTCCTATACCGCCTCGCCGCTCTGTGCACCGGGCCGGGCTTCGTTTATGTCCGGGCAGCTTCCGCGCCGCACAGGCGTTTATGACAATGCGGCTGAGTTCCGCTCCGACATTCCAACCTATGCGCACCATCTGCGGCGCGCCGGATATTACACCGCTTTGTCCGGCAAAATGCACTTTGTCGGCCCGGATCAGATGCATGGGTTTGAAGAACGCCTGACAACCGATATCTATCCGGCAGATTTCGGCTGGTCTCCGGATTATCGCAAACCTGGTGAACGCATTGAATGGTGGTACCACAACATGGGATCCGTCACCGGCGCGGGTGTGGCCGAGATTTCCAACCAGATGGAATATGATGATGAGGTCGCTTATAACGCCTGCGCCAAACTATATGATCTGGCGCGCGGCAATGATGAACGCCCCTGGTGCCTGACCGCAAGCTTCACCCACCCGCATGACCCCTATGTCGCCCGCAAGAAATACTGGGATCTCTATGAGGATTGCGAACATCTTCTACCAGAAATCCCGGCCTGGGATTATGAAGATCACGATCCGCACGCAAAGCGAATTTTTGACGCCAATGACTGGCGTAACTTTGACATCACCGAAGAAGATGTCCGTCGCTCCCGTCGGGCCTATTTTGCCAATATTTCCTATCTGGATGATAAGGTTGGTGAGATGCTGGATATCCTTGAAACCACACGCCAGGAAGCGACCATCATCTTTGTGTCCGACCATGGCGACATGCTGGGCGAACGTGGGTTGTGGTTTAAGATGAACTTCTATGAAGGGTCTGCCCGCGTGCCACTGATGATTTCAGCATCGGGACTTGAACCCGGTCTGATCGAAACCCCGGTTTCCACCCTGGATGTGACACCAACTCTTGCGGATATCGCCGGTGTGTCCCTGGAAGAGGTCGCCCCTTGGGTGGATGGTGAAAGCCTGCTGCCCCTGACACGCGGTGAGGAACGCACATCACCCGTGGCCATGGAATACGCAGCCGAAGCCAGCTATGCGCCGCTTGTGTCCCTGCGCCAGGGGCCGTGGAAATACAATCGCTGCGCGCTTGATCCGGATCAGCTGTTTAATCTGGACAAGGATCCACATGAATTGACCAACCTGGCAGAGGATCCTGGGCATGCAGAGGTTGCCGCGTCCTTCCGCGCAGAAGCGGATGAGCGTTGGGATCTGGCGGCCTATGACAATGAAGTCAGGGAAAGTCAGGCGCGTCGTTGGGTGGTTTATGAAGCCCTGCGCAACGGGGCTTATTTCCCCTGGGATTATCAGCCGCTTCAGAAAGCATCAGAACGCTATATGCGCAACCATATGAATCTGGACAATCTGGAAGAAAGCAAACGCTTTCCGCGCGGCGAATAGCCGAAAACAGACAGGTCAGAGCGGGCAGCCCCGCTCTGACCCTATATCTGTCAGCCTGCAAATGGCTTGAGCAGGGCAAGGGCTTTGGCGTGAATGTCCGCATTCGCCGCCGCAAGGATCTGACCACCCTCATGGGCCGGGCCGCCCTGCCAGTTGGTCACAACGCCACCAGCGGCTTCGATAACCGCAATCGGCCCCTGCACATCATAGGCATTCAGGCCAGCTTCGATCACCAGCTCCACCTGGCCGGCTGCGACAAGCGCATAGGCATAGCAATCCGTGCCGTAACGGGTCAGCTGCACCTGATCGCGCACAGCTTCAAACCCCTGACGTTCAGCTTCCGTCCCGACTTCGGGGAAGGTTGTGAACAAGGTCGCTTCGGAAAGATCCGAAATATCCGAGGTTTTCAAAGCACGCACCCCCAAAGGGCCGTCACAGAAAGCTTCACCAAATCCACCAAAGAAGCGTTCGCCAATATACGGCTGATCGATAATCCCCAGCACCGGGCCATTTTCACCCCCGACAGCAATCAACACCCCCCAGGTGGGCGTTCCGCTGATATAGCTGCGTGTACCGTCAATTGGGTCCAACACCCAGGTCAGCCCGGATGTCCCCTCTTTGCGGCCAAATTCTTCGCCAAAGATCGCGTCATCCGGACGTAATTCAGCGAGAACATCACGCATAGCTTTCTCTGCTGCGCGATCAGCGACAGTTACCGGGTCAAAGCTGTCTTTAAGCTTGTTTTCTGCGGACAAACCAGCAGAACGAAAATGTTCCAGGGTCCGCGGCCGGGCGGCCTCTGCCAGCGCGATTGCACAGGACTTAAGAGATGCCGCCTCGGCGTCAGGGAAGTTTTTCATTAAATGCTCCGCATGTCATTGGCTTACATACGCCTGACATGCGGAATTACAAAAATCAACGCGCCATCAGCAGACGGCACGTTTCAATTTCATGCAGCGTCACTCAGGACGCGGGCGAGGTCAAACAAACGACGTCGCTGGTTTTCCGGAATGGAATAATACGAACGAATAAGTTCAAGGGCTTCTTTATCCGCAAGCAGATCACCGGGGACCGTCGTATTTGCGCTGACTTCCTCTTCAACGGTTTCACGAAGCCCCTCAAAGAAATATGCCACAGGCACGTCCAGTGCATCAGAAATGTCCCAGAGGCGAGAGGCACTCACCCGGTTCATTCCGGTTTCATATTTCTGAATTTGCTGAAACTTAATTCCAACTTTCTCTGCCAGTTGCTGTTGTGTCATTCCGACCATCCAGCGGCGATGTCTGACGCGTTTACCAACATGTACGTCTACAGGGTGCTTCATTACCATACTCCTTTTCCCTGACTCACATAGTAAGCAATTTCCATGCCAGGTGTGAGTTTTGATGATTTTTTTTAATTCGTCAGCGCCTTTTTGTCGCCTTCTACAGACTACCACCGAAATTCTTCCGGTTGAATTAGCTAAATGGCCAGGTTAGGCCGACCATTTACAATAAACTTAAACCAATTGATAAAATTCGCGCATAGCGTGTTTTGCATTTTGCATAGCAAAACGCAACCTGGCTGATCGGATGATTGTTGCATTTTGCGAATCGGGTCTCCGAGAAGACACTCACTGCCAAATCAGAAACAAACCCCTTACCCCAAAACCTGCAGGGAAAATTGTAGTTCGCAGCGATACAGCGCTCTGCTAAACCTTACGCAAATGCCCTAAGAAACTGGCGGACCCATGCTAAGCTATCGCGTTATATCCTTTGATAAAGCCCCCAAACTGCAGGACCTTGAGACACCAGTCCCGCGCTCTGGCGAAGTCCGCATTCGAACAGCCGCTGCAGCCGTTAACTTTTCCGACCTTCTGTTGCTGAAGGGGCGCTACCAGGACACACCCCCACTTCCCTTCACGCCCGGCATGGAACTGGCCGGGACGATTGAAGCCTGCGGCCCGGACGTCAGCCAGGAACTGAAGAACAAGCGCGTCGCCGTATATTCTGGCCAGGGCGGCTTTGCCGAGCAGGCTATCGCCCCTGCCAGTCGTTGTCTGATTCTTCCTGATAACCTGTCACTCACGGACGCCGCCGGGGTACAGGTTGCCTGGGGAACCAGCCACATCGCACTGACACAACGTGCGCGGCTGCAGCCCGGTGAAACGCTTGTGGTTCTGGGGGCGTCTGGGGGTGTCGGCTTAAGCGCCGTCACTTTGGGTAAAATCCTTGGTGCGCGCATTATAGCCGTCGCACGCGGCGAAAAGAAACTTGAAGCAGCCCGAAACGCCGGCGCAGATATTACTATAGACCCGGAAACGGATGACATTCGAGACGCTGTGATTGCAGCCGGGCGCGCTGACGTTGTCTACGATGCCGTTGGCGGCACCCAGGCGGAAGCCGCGTTTCGCGCATGCAATCCAGGCGCACGTTTTCTGATGATTGGCTTTGCCAGCGGCGATCTCCCAACATTCAAACCCAACCATACGCTTGTGAAGAATATTGACCTGATTGGCGTAAACTGGAGCGCTTATTGGAAATTTGCCCCGCAGAGGGTCCGGGAATCCGGCGCACATATTCTGAAATGGGCTGCAGAGGGGAAGATCAGCGCAAATGTGAACCATCACTTTACGCTGAAAGATACAGACAAAGCCCTGACCCTGCTAAAGGAGCGAAAGTCTACGGGTAAAATTGTAATTACCCCCCACCCCACAGAGGTCTGACCTTACTATATGGCATAGATTACAATGCGTTGAATGCACCACGCAGAAGCTGGGCCATTGCCTCACAGACCGGTCCGCGATCTACTTCAGTCACGTATAGGTTGATTTTGGTGCTTTCCAGTTCAGGAAGCGTCCCGCCATGGTCAACCTCTTCCATGCGCGGGCCATGCATTCCTTCAATCACAGCGTGTACTGCAAGATCCGCATTGACCGAGGCCTCAATTGTACGTGAACTTTCACTTTCCACCGCCATTTCCCAGGGGATACCCGCCCGGTCAAGCGCGCGCTGTGATCCCTGCCGGAATATGCAATTGTGTTCAAAAGCCAAACGCAGGGGGCGACTTTTCCAGGCTTGTCCGCCAGGGGCACCGACCCAGACCAGTGGTCGTTCAGCCAGAACCTCTGCGCCCTCCCCCGCAGAGTTTTCGGTCGTGACGATTACATCGCATTCACCCTGCGCAAAAAGTGACTTCAGTTTCGTTGTATAAGAAGAGATCAACTGCACCTTCATACGCGGATATTCCGCATGAAAGCGCTGAAGCACCCCGGGAATTCCCGGATACACAATATCATGTGGAACACCGAGAATGAACTCACCCTCATATGACTGATGTGTCAGCTTGCCATAGACTTCGTCATTCAGGGCCAGCATGCGCCGGGCATAGCTGAGCAATTGCTCACCAGACGCCGTCAAAGCCACCTGACGGGACGACCGATCAAGCAAAGACACATTCAGTGATTCCTCCAGGCGCTTTAACTGCATGGAAACGGCGGATTGCGTCAGATGCAGGAAACCCGCAGCCTTGGTGACACCACCCGCATCCGCAACGGCAACAAAACTGCGTAAAGCTGTCAGATCAATATTACGCGACATATCACAATCCTTGATGTGTACCCTGATAAACATTCATTTCCAATATCAAGCACGGAATGACATACACATCAAGTAATATGATGAAACGAAGCCAATGCTTCACAAAACATGAATGGAACGGAACTATGACACATACTGCTACTGTAACCGCCGTTACTTCTTATGCAGATTTTGCGGCCTATGCGAATGCGCGCCCTCAGGCCACTTCAATCTTTGCACGTTTTGCGAAAATGGCTTCTGTGATGCGTCAGCGTCGCGCTCTGGCACATCTGGATGACCATCTGCTGGAAGACATTGGCGTTTCCGCACGCGCAGCCCACACTGAGGCACACCGGATCTTCTGATCATCCGGCACCGGAAAACCTTGAAAAACGCGCCGTCTTCACCCATATTTCACGGTGAAGGCGGCGTTTTGCTGTCAATTGTTACCAACCGGAGGCCCCCTAATGGCGACCTATCACCAGTCAGACGTCCGCGTCGGCGCCCGCGCAGCAGAAATTGATGCGGGTCTGCGCGCCCATATGAATAAAGTTTACGGCACAATGTCCATCGGGATGCTGATCACAGCACTGGCCGCATGGGCCATTGCTGGTCTTGCTGTAACCTCTGACCCAACCGGTGCCACCGTTGCGCTGCGTGAAGGCCAGTACCTGACCGGTCTGGGCGAAGCAATTTACATGTCGCCGCTGCGCTGGGTCATCGCCTTTGGTCCGCTGGCTTTCCTGTTTTTCGGCTGGGGCGCAATCATGCGTCGCGCGTCTTCCGCAGGCGTGCAACTGGGCTTCTTCATCTTTGCGTCTGTCATCGGCCTGTCGCTTAGCTCAATCTTCCTTGTCTATACGGATGCGTCTATCGTTCAGACTTTCCTTGTGACATCCATTGCCTTCGCATCCCTTTCCATCTGGGGCTATGTGACCAAACGTGACCTGTCCGCTATGGGCGGCTTCCTGATGATGGGCGTGATCGGCCTGATCATTGCAATGGTCCTGAATATGTTCCTGCAGTCCAGCGTTCTGACACTTGCAGTTTCCGCCATCGGCGTTGTGCTTTTCGCAGGCCTGACAGCGTTCTACACACAAGACATCAAAAACACATATGTTGCCCACGCAATGCATGGCGACCAGGAGTGGCTGAACAAAGCTGCGATTGATGGCGCAATGAGCCTCTATCTGGCTTTCCTGAACATGTTCCAGTTCCTGCTGATGTTCCTCGGTCAGCAAGAATAATCGCTGCATCATAACTGAACTACGAGGCCGGTCAGAGATGACCGGCCTTTTTCTTTTTAAGCGAGAGATAAAATGAGAATCACCCAACTGCCCGCTGAAAACGCCCATGAACTCTGGTCGCTTTTGCGCGTGGTGCATGATCTGCACGTCTTACATCAACCCGAACGCAATATTGCGGACCCGGATAAAAATGATTGTATTGCCTGGCTCAGAGAGATGCTGAGTGATCCGACATATGTGGCACTGGTCGCCCGTGATGAGAATGCCCACCCGATTGGGTATGTCCTGTGCAGGAAACGCCGCGGTCCAGAGGCACCAGTTTCGCCCCCAAAGAATCACGGAATGATCGAACATATTTCAGTGCTGCCGGATTATCACCGCCAGGGCATCGGTCGCGCCCTGATTGACGCGCTGAAGGAACACCTGACAGATGAAGGTTACACCCATATGAGTGTGACCTATGCATTGTTTAACGAAGCCTCTGCCGCACTGATGCGTTCTGTTGGTCTGATGCCGAAGATCATTTATGCAGAGGGTGAAATATAAAGTTAAGGTTCGTTATGTTTTTCAAATCCCGCCCGCTTGTTGAAGATGATCTGCGTCACTGGATAATCGAAGAATTTGCCTTTGCGATTGATCAGAATATCCTGCGTAACGATACGCCGCTGATCCTGCCGACCCGTGATTTCTTCACAGCCCCCGGCGGCAAGACCCCGGAAACGGTACAAGGGCTTGTGCGGGATTTTCAGCGATTGTTGCACATCGAAGATGCTGAAATACACGTGGCGCCACTGAACAAAGTCCGCGCAGAAAATATGGTGCGCGAATACGATAAACTTGGCGATACAGCCGGCACCTGGCAGGCGGCGGATGAAGACGCAGGGGGTGTAGCCATGATCCATTATGATGTGGACTTGCTGGAGTATCAGCCCATCGCACTTCTGGCGACATTGCATCACGAAATGATGCATCATGTGCTTCTGAATGATGAAGAGGACTTTCCGGAGGCTTTAGCAGAGGAAGAACTGCGCACCGATCTGCACTGCATTACATCCGGTGGCGGTATCATCCAGATCAACGGGGCCGAGGCCAGCGGTTGGGGCGGTTACATGCGCCAGCCCACGCGTTGCTATTGTCTTGCTGTGTTCATGTATCTGCGCGGCATCCCGCAGGAACAGGTTCTGCCGGATCTGTCTGCGCGGATGACCAAATATCTGAAGAAAGCACTGAAAGAACTGCGCAGCCCCGACGCAGAACTGGAAGCCCTGCGTCGGAAGCTGAATTCATAACTGCATCTGCACCGCCGGGAAACGAATCCCCGGGGCCAGAGGTAGTTCGACTGGCCCGATACTGCGAAACCCGAAACCGGCATAGAATCCTTCCGCATTCACAGTCGACAGGCAATCAAACCGATTGATGCCTTCTTGTGCAGCCTGGGCAAGACTGTGCCGCAGGATCGCCCGGCCAATGCCGCGCCCCTGATGCGCATGATCTGTCACCACATGGCGGATATGGGCAGTGCCTGGGATAGATTTACGCCCGCCGGGTGCCTCAAGACTATAGCCACCCGCGCCCAGCAG
Source organism: Thalassobius sp. I31.1 (assembly GCF_003031585.1). Classification (GTDB taxonomy): domain Bacteria; phylum Pseudomonadota; class Alphaproteobacteria; order Rhodobacterales; family Rhodobacteraceae; genus Halocynthiibacter. The sequence goes on along the minus strand of NZ_PWAA01000063.1, from coordinate 36,271 downwards.
ACGACCGCTTTCACTATGCGCCAGGAAGTAACGACCTGAACGCAGAAGCCGCATATTGGCACGTGCGATTTTTGGCATCGCAAGCGCCATCACAGAGGGCAGGTAGTGGCTTGTCAGGGTTTTGGGATAGCTTTGCGCCAGAAGCGCATCCACCGCGTCAAAATCCGCCTTACGGGCGATGCGCATGACAATGGTCTGGCCACCTGTCGTCTTCACGCGGGTTTCGCGTGGTTCAACGGCAGTAAAATTCTTCAGCTCAGAAAATTGTTCCATGATGATCTCCGGCGGATTGTCAGCTTTGGCTGTTGGTCCGGGGTGGCGCGGAGGTCTTCAAAAGAAAAACCGCGCTTCCCGGTGTGGGTTGCGCGGCTTTTGCTTTGTCTTCGTTAAGAAGGCTTACTTGATTTTGCCTTCTTTGTACTCGACATGCTTGCGCACAACCGGGTCGTATTTGCGCACGACCATCTTTTCGGTCATGGTGCGTGCGTTTTTCTTCGTCACATAAAAGTGGCCGGTGCCCGCGGACGAGTTGAGGCGGATCTTAATTGTGGTCGGCTTCGCCATGGGTCTTCTCCAGTCAACGGGGCGGCAGGATACAGAATCCACCCACCCGTGAAATTCTTGAAGCCTGCTTTTAGCGCGCCTATGCCCCAAGTCAACCACTTAGGGCGAGGTTTCCGGGGCAATCGTGAAATAACATCAAAAATATGCTATGGTAGCCCTGTAATAAGTTGAGGAGACGCAAATGAAAGTCCGTGAAGGCGGCTGCCTGTGCGGTTCCTGCCGGTATCAGGTAACCGCCCCGCCCCTGCGAGTCACCACCTGTCACTGCCGATTCTGTCAGCGCACCACAGGTAGTTCTTATATGGTGGAACCCATTTTCACACATGCCAGTTTCAGGATGAACAAAGGCGTGCCAAAAATCTGGGCCCATCTGTCAAAAGGATCGGGCAAACATCTGTGGCTGCATTTCTGTCCTGAGTGCGGCGGACGGCTGTATCTGGGCTTTGAACGTTTTGACCAGATCGTTGGCGTGTTTGCCGGGTCCTTCGACGACCCCGGTTGGTTTGACATCACACCAGAGAATTCAAAGCACATCTTCCTGGGCAATGCCGTGCGGGGCAGCATCATTCCGCCAGGCATTGAAACCTACGCAGAACATATAACAGATCGACAGGGCAATCTGCGCCCGGCAACCGTGTTTGACGCAGCGCAGCAATTGTGAAGATTTGCGTGGATGGCCTGTAAGCCGGATTCTGTCCCGGGGTTGCCCCCTTAGATGACCATTCTTCTCTGCGCACTGTCGCCAGTACACTATAGCTGCCAACCCGAACCTGCTGGGAAGAAGCAATTCCCGCGACTTGCGCCGCACGCGGTCCCTATTTGGCATTGCTCCCGGTGGGGCTTGCCGTGCCGGTCCTGTTGCCAGGCCCGCGGTGGGCTCTTACTCCACCGTTTCACCCTTACCTGTCAGATGACAGGCGGTTTATTCTCTGTGGCGCTTTCCCTCAGGTTACCCTGGCCAGGCGTTACCTGGCACCGTTGCTTTCCGGAGTCCGGACTTTCCTCGCGGCCCAAAGGCCCCGCGGTCATCCGGCCATCCACGCAAGCACTGCTTTAGGCGCTGGTGATACTGCGGTCAACGGGGAAGCGTGTTGCGAGATCAGAGATCATGGCCTCGTCTGCTGCATCCAGGGGGCCGCCGGCATGCGGACGGAAGCGCAGCCGGAAAGCCTGGAGCAGATCCTGTGTTGGCAGTTCAGCAGGATAACCGAAAGCGACGGCGGCCTCTTCGAATCTGGTGGCAGATGCCGCCTCACACGCTGGCCAGACAGACAATCCGTGTGTCGCCAGACGCCGCCAAGCGAATCGAATGCCGGGGTCAATCTTGCGCCCGGGTGCCATGTCAGAATGGCCAATCACGCGGTTGGCGGGAATGTTGTGGCGTTTCAGGATGCCTGCAAGCAGGGTTTCCAACGCCTGCATCTGCGCCTCTGGAAACGGATGGAAACCGGTATTGGCCAGTTCAATTCCGATGGAGTGGGAATTTACATCCGCAACATCCCCCCAGGACCCACGCCCGGCATGCCAGGCCCGCATGTTTTCGTCAACGAGCTGATGAATTTCACCATTCTCAGCAATCAGATAATGCGCGGACACTTCAAACTGCGGATCACACAGGCGTTCAGCGGCGGCATCGCAGCTTTCCATGGCTGTGTAATGCAACACCACCATATCAGGGCCGGAAACGCCACGGCGCTCGCCGAAATTCGGAGAGCGCCGTGTTTTATTCAGATTAATGTTCACAGCAGTCCTGTAAGATCAGTTGCCACCGGCACGGTTCACGTTGCGGAATGCCGTCGGATCCCAGTGACAGGCATATCCATCCCCGTCCGGGTCAATCCCCATGCGATCGCGCTGTGGACCGCCTGCACGCAGGAAGGCCATCTGTGCAAGGTCAGGTGACGCATATTTCGCGCAGTTACGTTCATAACGGCTGCCTGCCAGAAGGTTCGTACGGGAATGAACCTGTTCACCAACCGCATTGTTGGTCTGCAGCGCAAACTCAACAAGGTTTGGACCACCGCTGCCGGTACGGGTTGGAACAGCAGTTGGTGCAATGACTTCGTAATTGGCGCGATTCGCCGCGATGCGTTCAGCGTCACTTTCGATTGTTTCACGGCCACTGACAGCAGAGAAATCCTGTTCATCAGAGATACCCGCATTATCAGGCTGGCCGATCAGACGTGGCGATTCCTGTGTCGGCGCTTCGCCGCCAACAGCGGCTTCGGCAGATTGCAGAAGCTCTTCTGTCGAAAGCTCTGTGCTTGCAGGAGCAGGCACTTCGGATGAAATGCGCGGCGGCAGGCTTTCGCCACGCAGTTCCGCATTGCGACGCTGACGTTCGGCTTCATAGTCCGCATAGTTTCCAAACCCGACGCCTGGCTGGTGATCGGGTTCAGATGTTGTGCAGCCTGCCACAAAAGCAAAGGTGCAGACTGCCATCATTACTGTAGAGCCAAAACGCATTTTCATCCTGCCTGCTGTTACCTGTTATGGCGTTTTACCACCATTTACCCGGCTTGGAAACAAAGCCAGCGGCCTTCTCAAGCACATAGGCGTGATTCAGCAGATCGCCTTCTTCCCACGGACGGCCGATCAGTTGCAGACCAAGTGGCAGCCCCTGACTGTCGAGACCCGCAGGCACCGCAACACCCGGCAGACCCGCCATGTTCACGGTGACGGTGAAGACGTCATTCAGGTACATTTGCACCGGATCAGCGTTCTTCATTTCACCAAGGCCGAAAGCACTGGAAGGTGTCGCAGGTGTCAGGATCGCATCAACGCCAGCGTTGAAGACGTTTTCAAAGTCCTGTTTGATCAGGGTGCGTACGCGACGGGCGCGGTTGTAATACGCGTCATAGAAACCAGCGGACAGCACATAGGTGCCAACCATGACACGGCGCTGAACCTCTGCCCCGAAACCTTCGGCGCGGGTTTTCTCATACATGTCGTCAATCGCATCACCCGCGCCCAAAGTCGCACGGTGGCCATAACGCACACCATCATAACGAGCGAGGTTGGAAGAGGCTTCCGCAGGCGCAATCACATAGTAAGCTGGCAGCGCGTATTTTGTGTGCGGCAGAGAAATGTCAACGATCTCAGCGCCCGCATCTTTCAGCATCTCACGGCCGTTGGCCCAAAGCGCTTCGATCTCAGCAGGCATGCCATCCATGTGGTATTCTTTTGGAATACCGATTTTCTTGCCACGGATGTCACCGGTCAGTGCGGCTTCGAAATCAGGCACGGCCAGATCAGCGCTGGTGCTGTCTTTGGCATCATGGCCAGACATCGCCTGCAGCATAATCGCAGAATCGCGCACGGTTTTGGTCATTGGACCGGCCTGATCAAGGCTGGACGCAAAGGCGACAACGCCCCAGCGAGAACAACGGCCATAGGTGGGCTTGATGCCAGTAATACCGGTGAAAGCCGCAGGCTGACGGATGGAGCCACCCGTATCGGTGCCAGTTGCCGCAAGACACAGATCCGCCGCAACAGCGGAAGCCGAGCCACCGGATGAACCACCAGGCGTGATTTTTGCGTCGGAACCTTCACGGCGCCATGGGTTTACCACGTCGCCATAAACAGAGGTCTCGTTAGAAGACCCCATGGCGAATTCGTCCATGTTCAGTTTGCCCAGCATCACGGAACCCGCATCAAACAGCTGGCTGGTGATGGTGCTTTCGTATTCTGGCTTAAAGCCTTCGAGGATACGGGACGCAGCCTGGCTTGGAACGCCTTTGGTGCAGAACAGATCTTTGATGCCCAGCGGAATGCCACACATGTCAGGGGCATCACCAGCTTTGATACGTGTGTCCGCAGCGGCAGCCTGTTCGCGCGCAATATCAGCGGTGCCATGCACAAAAGCGTTCAGCGCGCCAGCGCCGTCGATTTCTGTCAGGCAGGCTTCAGTGATCTCGGAAGATGTAAAATCGCCTTTGCGCATACCGTCACGCGCATCAGCAATGGTCAGTTTGTTCAGATCAGTCATTATTCAACCACCTTCGGCACGGCAAAGAACCCTTCACGCGCATCCGGCGCGTTTTTCAGCACAGCTTCCTGTTGGTTGCCGTCTGTTACACCATCCACGCGGCGTTTCAGGCGCTGCGGGGTCACAGAGGTCATCGGTTCAACACCTTCGACATCTACTTCGTTCAGCTCTTCGATAAAGCCCAGGATCGCGTTGAATTCCTGCGCCAGTTCGGGCAGAGCATCATCTTCAACCTTGATACGGGCCAGTTTCGCCACCCGCGCGGCGGTGTCCTTGTCAATCGACATGCCTGGATTCCTGTGGATTAATTTCGTTACGCCTGCTTTAACGCGCCACAGGCCAGCCTGCAAGCCAGCCTGCCCGAAAGCCTGGCGGTAATGCTGATAATCCGGGCAGTTCCGCCCCTTATCAGCCTGCAGTTCAATTTGACGTCTGCGCTTAATGCACCGACACCGGGGCATAGTCATGTTCACGCGCCAGGACAAAGGCCAGGCGGCGTTCATTCACAAGGGCAAGCTGTTCACCCTCTTCCGTGCAGACCGCATAAAGATGTTCGACATCCCCGGCAGCGTCCTGCATTTCATCCGGCAGGTCAGCAACGTCAACCGCGCGCACGTAAACCGTGCGATTCTCGCTGTCGCCTTCAACAGGCTCAAGCCCGGGAAAATCATATTCTGAATTCATTATGCCCCGCGGGGTTTGTTGATTTGTATGGTCTGCACAACCGTTTCCGGCACGGAACGAGTCAGATCCACATGCAGGAGTCCGTTTTCCATGCTTGCGGCACCAACTTCAACCCCTTCCGCAAGAACAAAACTTTTCTGAAACTGTCTTGCCGCGATTCCCCGGTGCAAAAAGACCCGACCGTCATCCGTGTCTTGCTGCGCACCACGCACATTCAACTGACTGTCTTCGACCGTGATCGTCAGATCTTCTTCCGCAAAGCCCGCCACGGCCAGCGTAATACGGAAGGAATGATCACTGGTTTGTTCAATGTTAAAAGGAGGATAGCCATCGTTTCCGGATTTTGCAGTGCGTTCCACCAGCCGTTCCAGCTGATCAAAACCCAGAAGATAGGGGTAAGACCCAAGGGTCAGTTTTGTCATCTTTTTTGTCCTGTGTTCAGCGACTCACGCCTGCCCCCCGCATATCGGCAACACAGACAGGTAAAATATGTGCGGCCGCCCCCGGGCTTGCAAGGTATTTGGTCTATTTCTCTCTTTTTTATTGGCGCTGATGCGGTTAAATTGGCGACAATAATAAAAAAGGCCATGACAATGGATGCTCCTGAAGAAATGTCTCACAACGATGTATTGCGGGTAAAACTGCAGGTTCTGCGTGAAGAACACAGGGATCTGAATGATGCGATTGATGCCCTGGCAGAACGCGCAACCGCAGATCAGCTGGCCCTGAAACGGCTGAAAAAGCAGAAGCTGTTCCTGAAAGACCGGATCCAGAAGATCGAAAACGAACTGACACCGGATATTATCGCGTAATTTTTGCCTGAAATTTACGCAGGGTACCATTGTCAGATTGTCTGTGCGCCTGAATTGGCTATAGTGCCGCTTCCTGAAAGCCACCGAAGGATATGACCATGGCAGATGTGGGCATTATTATGGGCAGCCAGTCAGACTGGCCGACAATGAAACTGGCCGCTGATATTCTCGATGAACTGGGGATCAGCTATGAGGCAAAGATTGTTTCTGCCCACCGCACGCCGGATCGTCTGTGGGATTATGGCAAAAAAGCCGCTGGTCGTGTGAAGGTGATCATCGCCGGAGCCGGTGGTGCCGCACATCTTCCGGGTATGATGGCGTCTAAAACCCGCGTGCCTGTGATTGGGGTGCCGGTACAGACCAAAGCGCTTTCCGGTGTCGACAGCCTTTATTCCATCGTACAGATGCCCAAGGGCTTTCCGGTGGCAACTATGGCCATTGGCGCTGCCGGTGCTGCAAATGCAGGCCTGATGGCTGCGGGTATCCTTGCGGTGTCTGATGATGCACTTGCCGAAAAACTTGACGCCTGGCGCGATGCGCTGTCTGCCTCTATTCCGGATGAACCTGTCGATGACTGATACAAAGCCCCCCCTGCCCGCAAACGCGACCATCGGTATTCTTGGCGGTGGCCAGCTTGGCCGGATGCTTTCTGTAGCCGCCTCACGTCTTGGCTATAAAACCCACATCTTTGAACCCGGTGCCAACCCGCCAGCCGGTCAGGTTGCGGATCGTGTGACCACTGCGTTTTACGATGATGAGACCGCGCTGCGTGCCTTTGCCGAAACCGTCGATGTGATCAACTATGAGTTTGAAAACATCCCGACATCGGCCCTGGATCTGCTGGAAAGCCTGCGCCCGATCCGCCCGGGTCGTGAAGCCCTGCGTGTGTCCCAGGATCGCCTGACAGAGAAAACATATCTGCGTGACCTTGGCCTGACCACCGCACCTTTCGCCAATGTGGAAAGCTTTGAGGATCTGGAAGCTGCCATTGCTGATATCGGCACGCCTGCCATCCTGAAGACCCGCCGCATGGGCTATGACGGCAAGGGCCAGGCTCGCCTGAAAACTGCAGAAGATGCTCGCGCAGCTTATGAAGCCATGGCCGGCGCCCCTGCGGTGCTGGAGGGCTTTGTTGAGTTCTCGCACGAGGTTTCCGTCATCGGTGCGCGCGGCGTAAACGGCGAAGTGTCCTGTTATGACCCCGGTGAAAACGCGCACAAAGACGGGATCCTGGACACAACCACCGTCCCTGCCCGCCTGACGGCCAGCCAGCGGATGGATGCAGTTTTGCTGACGGCGAACATCCTGAATGCGCTGGATTATGTTGGCGTTCTGGGTGTCGAACTTTTCGTGACGCCCAAAGGTCTGATCGTCAATGAAATCGCCCCGCGTGTGCATAATTCGGGCCACTGGACACAGAACGGCTGCGCGGTGGATCAGTTCGAACAGCACATCCGCGCGGTGGCGGGCCTGTCGCTGGGTGATGGCAAACGTCATTCGGATGTGGTCATGGAAAACCTGATTGGCGAGGATATGGATCGCCTGCCGGAACTGCTGGCCGATCCGAAAGCTTCCATCCATCTTTATGGCAAAGCCGAAGTGAAAACCGGCCGCAAGATGGGCCACGTGAACCGTGTGCAGGGCGCACCTAAATAACACTCTGCCGGATCAGTCATCATCCTCAAGGATTGGTCCGGCAATCAATTCTGCCGCCTGGCGATAAGACATATCAGGTTCAAAATACCCCGTTTGCAGGAATGTCAGAACCTGGCCGACCACCAGCGGGTTATTCATCATAAATGTATGCGTCACGGGCAGTGAAATATGATCCCGCATTCCGGAAAGCCGGGTTGAAGCCACAGCAACCTTGCCGTCATCCGCCCCCGGAATAACTGCCGAATACAAAGGGTTCAGTGACCGGCTGCCCGCGATTATGCCCAGCTCAAACGCAGGCGCTGGCAGACTGCGCGGTGCATTCTGAACACCGGTCCCAAGATCCATGCCCGCAGGCCCGTTGATCCATGCAAAGGGTTCAAGCCGGCTGAAACTGTCTACCAGTTCTGATCCCTGATTGGGCGGCCCCATCATCACAACGCGCCCCAGCATGTCCGGGCGTTCCTGCGCCACATATGCCCGCAGGATGATGCCGCCCATGGAATGGGTCACAAAATGCACGGTCCCGACCGGATCCTGCACCTGACAGCGTCGGACCCCTTCGGGCACCGCAAGTTCTGCCAGCGTCGGAATGTCTTCATGCGTCGAATCATAGCCCTGATTGACGACGTTGTAGCCATTGGCCTCCAGCGCCTCTTCAATAACCACCATTGAGGATTCTGTGCGCGCCAACCCGTGCAAAAGCACCACGCAATCCGCCTGGGCGGGCATGGTCAGGGCAGAAAAAATCAAGGCAGATAACCAGCGCATAAGCGGTATATAGGCGGCGGCCGTTAAGAATTCGAGAGGCGTTTCCACGACGGAAACAAGGACAGCGCGATCCCGCCGAGAACAAGGAAAGCCGCAACCCAGAAACGGTTGTCGGTGGCTTCAGACAGAAAGATCACCCCACCTGCAGCGGCAATCAGGGGAACCGAAAGCTGCGCGATCGCTGCAATGCTTGTGCGCAGTTGCGGCAGAAGCTGATACCAGAGCGCATAGCCCAGCCCTGACGTGATTGCACCTGACAGAACAGCGTAGAACAGCGCAATCGTAAGCTCAGGGATGCGAAGGCCATCAAGCATCATCAGCGCCACACCAACCGGCAGGCAGGCATAGGCAAAATTTCCGGCTGTGGCCGCAAGCGGATCTTTGGCCCCGCGCCCCAGCAGTGAATAGATGCCCCAGCCCAGCGCAGCCAAGCCCATGAAGATTTCGGCATGCACCCAGGACCCGGAATAATCTGAAGGCCAGACCAGCACCACAAGCCCGGCAAAAGCCAGCGCGGCCCCGACCCAGCGTTGCAGGGGAATGCTTTCACGTGCAATCAAAGCACTGCCAAACATCGTGATCTGCACACCACCAAACAGGATCAACGCACCAACGCCCGAATCCATATGTGTGTAGGCAATTGAAAAACCAACCAGATACAGCGCCAGCATTGCCCCGCCTGTGATGCTGGCAGCACGCAGACGGGCCAGGTTCCCTGACTGCCATAGGACCAGTACAAGCAACATCATCGCACCAGACATCGCCCGGATGGCCGAGAACTGCAGGGCCGTCATGTCGCCCGTGACAAGGGCCGCACGGTTCAGGACAGAATTGGCCGCAAAAGCCATCATCGTCAGAGAAGTCAGAAGAAACAAACGCATGAAGGTATCCCTGATCAGCTTAACAATTTCAGCATGTTTTGCGCTGCAGCTGAGGCAGACAACTGCCCCTCTGCAACCTCGGCACTAAACCCCTGCATCTGCGCACGAACGGCCGGATCATCAGTCAGACGCGCCAACAGGGCCTGCCGCACTTCCTCTTCAAACCAGTGGCGTGCCTGATTTGATCTGCGATGTGTCCAGTGACCTTCCGTTTTGCGCCACTCTGCCAGAGCCTGCATATCTGCCCAGGCTTCTGTCAGGCCATGCCCTTCCCAGGCGGAAACGGTGCAGGCCTTCGGGAAACCTTCCGGATCATACACACGCTTGCGCATCAGACGCAGGGCACCGGAATAATCCGCACAGGTCCGTGTTGCCACGTCTTTCAGCGCACCATCCGCTTTGTTAACAAGGATCATATCCGCGATTTCCATGATGCCGCGTTTGACGCCCTGCAATTCATCGCCCCCAGCGGGTGCCATCAGCAAGATAAACAGATCGGACATCTCGGCAACGGTGGTTTCCGATTGTCCGACCCCCACAGTTTCAATCAGGATCACGTCGAAACCGGCGGCCTCACACAAGGCCACGGCTTCACGAGAGCGGCGTGCAACACCGCCCAGTTCTGTCTGGCTGGGCGAAGGGCGGATGAAGGCATTCCGGTCACGGGACAATTCTTCCATACGGGTTTTATCCCCAAGGATAGAGCCCCCGGAACGTGCAGATGACGGGTCAACCGCCAGCACTGCTACCTTCAGGCCCTGCCCGGTCAGCATCAGACCAAAGCTTTCAATAAAGCTTGATTTACCAACCCCCGGCGTGCCGGACAGACCAATCCGCAAGGCCTGTCGATCTGGTGCAAGTGCGCGCAACTGATCCAGCAGATCCTGGCTTTGTGCGCGATGATCAGAACGGGAGCTTTCCACAAGCGTGATCGCCCGCGCCAGCGCCCGACGTTCGCCAGCAACAATGCGTTGTGCCATATCCGCTGTATTCATTGCCTGCTCTCCTCGCGTTTTGGCCTTTATGGCGGTACACATTGCATCAGACAAGCTTGATCCCGCGCGGCCCCTGCGGCAATAAGCCATTATGTCTTTTGCGCTTCCCATTGATGATGTCCTGCCCGACCTGCTGACTGCAGTGAAAACCCATGGTCAGGCCGTCCTGCAGGCCCCACCCGGTGCGGGTAAAACCACCAAAGTGCCGCTGGCGCTTCTTGATGTTATTCCCGAAGGGCGCATCATCATGCTGGAACCGCGCCGTCTTGCGGCGCGTGCGGCTGCGACGCGGATGGCTGAAATCCTTGGTGAGAAGGCCGGTGAAACAGTCGGGTATCGCATTCGCGGAGAAAGCAAAACCTCCGCAAAAACCCGGATCGAAGTGGTGACCGAAGGCATTCTGACCCGAATGATCCAGAGCGACGCTGAACTGACTGGTGTAAGCTGCGTGATCTTTGATGAATTTCACGAACGGTCCCTGAATGCGGATCTGGGGCTTGCGCTGATCAGTGAAATCCGTGGGGTCCTGCGCGATGACCTGACGCTGATTGTAATGTCCGCGACACTTGATGCCGAACCCGTGGCGAAACTGCTGGGGGACGCTCCGGTGGTCACATCAGAAGGCCGCGCCTATCCGGTGGAAACACGCTGGCTTGACAAACCCCGCGCATCAAAAGCCCGCCTCGAAGAAGGTGTTGCAGATCTGATCTTGCAGGCGCTTGATACCGAAGACGGCAGCTTGCTGGCATTCCTGCCCGGTGAAGGCGAGATCAGGCGGGTGGAAGTCCTGTTGCGCGACCGCGTACCTGTGGATTGTCAGGTTTTCACTCTCTTCGGCGCGATGGATTTCAAAGCCCAGCGCACCGCCATTCAGCCCGCAAAAAAAGGGCGGAAAGTGGTGCTTGCCACGTCCATCGCTGAGACCTCCCTGACCATTGATGGCATCCGCATCGTGGTTGATGCTGGTCGTTCCCGGCGGGCACGCTTTGATGCAGGGTCCGGCATGTCGCGGCTTGTGACGGAACGCGTGACCAAAGCCGAAGCCACACAACGCCAGGGCCGCGCAGGACGCCTGACCCCTGGCGTATGCTACAGGCTCTGGACCAGGGGCGAAGAAGGGGCACTGGCCGGCTTCCCCCCTGCGGAAATTGAAAGCGCAGATCTTTGCGGGCTGGTTCTGGAACTGGCTCTCTGGGGGGCGAGCGATCCGTCGGAAATGGCCTTTCTGACGCAGCCAGACACAGGCATGTGGTCCGCCGCCCAAAGCCTTTTGAATGATCTGGGTGCGCTGGACGAAAAAGGACTGATTACCGCGCATGGCCGCATTATTGCTGCCCTGCCCCTGCATCCGCGTCTTGCGCATATGCTGGTCACCTGCGGACAGGATGCTGCACCTCTCGCTGCTCTGCTGGCGGATCGCGACCCACTGCCACGCCATGCGCCTGCGGATCTGTCCTTGCGTCTGAGCGCATTGAAAAACCCACGTGACGCATCTTTCCCGCCGGATCGGGGCACATTGCAACGCATCAGGGATGACGCAAAACGTCTTGCAAAAATCACAGCCGGAATAAAACCACTCCGCAGCTTCAGCACCGCTGAAATGGCCGCACTTGCGTACCCTGATCGTATCTCCCTGCGTCGCCCCGGCGACGATCCGCGCTATCTGATGAGCGGCGGCAAAGGCGCAATTCTAAATTCCGAAGACCCTTTGGCCGGGCAACGCCTGCTGGTTGCCACAGATCTGGACGGGGATCGCCGGGAAGCGAAAATGCGTATGGGACTCACTATTTCGGAAGCAGAGATACGCGGGTTATTCGGCGACCGTATTGTACAAACAAACAGCTGCGTCTGGTCCCGGCGGGATGATCGCATCCACGCCCGCACCCAGGAACGCATGGGCGCAATCGCATTAAGTGATCAGATCTGGAAGGATGTTTCAAAAGACGCGCTGGCGCAGGAAGCACTGAAAGCCTGGCAGGAATTGCGCCCCCCCTTCGGCAGTAAGTCTGCGTTGTTTCTGGCCCGTGCCCGCCTTTTGACCGGGCAGGCCGATGTGCCGGATTTGTCGGATGCCGCTTTATACACAGACGCAGATACCTGGCTGTTGCCCTGGTTTGTGACGGCAAATGATATCCCCCGTACAAGCCGGGCGCTTCGTAGCTTTGACACGCTGGAAGCCCTGCGTTCCTACCTGCCGCATCACATCCTGATGGAACTTGATCGCCTGGTGCCTGCGCATTTCATCAGCCCCCTGGGAAATAAGATCGCGATCGACTACAGCGGTGAAACCCCGACAATTGAGCTGCGCATTCAGGAAGTGTTCGGCACAACGCAGCATCCCTGTGTTGGCACCCCCCCGCAACCGTTGAGGATGACTTTGCTGTCCCCAGGCCGCAGGCCGTTGCAAGTGACATCGGACCTTCCCGGATTCTGGAAAACATCCTGGGCAGATGTGCGCAAAGACATGCGTGGGCGTTACCCCAAACATCCCTGGCCGGAAGACCCGACCGAAGCCCCGCCAACTCTGCGCGCAAAACCCCGAAAGCGCTGACCTGATTTCTGTCAGAAAACTGTGATATTGAAGGGGTATAAGGTCACTTATCGCAATTATCGGTTGCCTGATGAAACCCGAAGTCTTACGCCACGCCTGCCGCTATGACGACCCGGAACTGCCCGGACAGCCAGTCTATGACCAGGCCGGGGCGCTGTGTTTTCGCGAAGGTTTGCAGGGCCACGAAATCCTGCTGATCACAAGTTTGCGCACAAAACGGATGATCCTGCCAAAGGGCTGGTCAGAACCCGGAAGAACACTGCGTGACACGGCCCGCCAGGAAGCATGGGAAGAAGCCGGTGTGGCGCACGGCATATATTCCGTTGGCCCGATTGGCAGCTATCTATACGAAAAACTATCGAAAAAAGGTGACATACGAACCTGCCGCGTTCAGGTTTTCACCTGTCAGGTCATAGAAATGTCCGATAAATTTCCGGAAGCAGGCCGCCGCAGTTTACGATGGCTCAAACCGGAAATTGCTGCAAGGCAGGTCAGAGAACCCGCCTTGCAGGGCTTGTTACGCCATTTCTGATCAGCTGTCCTTCTGCGCCCATGGGCCATGATGTGACCCGGGCTGATCCAGCCGTTCAAAGCTATGCGCGCCAAAGAAATCACGCTGTGCCTGCACCATGTTTGTTGTTCCGCGGGCCTGACGCATGCTGTCAAACCAGGCCAGTGCGGCAGAGAACGCCGGCACGGGAAGCCCTTGCAGAATTGCGGTGGAAACGATCTGGCGCATCGCGTCTGTGCCTTTCGTCAATGCATCATGAAAGGCCGGTGCAAACAACAAACGACCATCCGGAAGGTCAGAACGGAAAGCATCAGAAATGTCATCCAGAAGCGCAGAGCGAATGATACATCCTGCGCGCCAGATTTCCGCAACACGCGCCATGTCGATGCCCCATTCGTATTCCTCAGAGGCTGCGGTCAACACCTGAAAACCCTGTGCATAGGCGATAATGCGGGCCGCAAGCAGTGCATCTTCCAGATCTGTACGGTCAAATTCACATTTGCCCGTATCACCCGGGAATAGATTTTCCCCAGTTGCCCGTGCCTCCCGGTCCGCAGACCAGCCACGTGCCCCAACAGCCGCCTCAATGGTGCTGGCAGACTGACCAAGTGAAAGCGCCTCAATCACTGTCCAGCGACCGGTCCCCTTCTGACCCGCCTTATCCATGATCACATCGACCACCGGTGTGCCTGTCGCATCATCACTGGCCTGAAGGATTTCGGCGCTGATTTCCATAAGGAACGAGTTCAGCTTTCCGGCGTTCCAGCTCTCAAACAGGGTGCCAACATCCGTGGGTGCAGCACCTTCACCATCACGCAGCAGACCATAAACCTCTGCGATCATCTGCATGTCAGCATATTCAATGCCGTTATGTACAGTTTTAACGAAGTGACCCGCGCCATCCGGGCCCAGCCAGTCGGCACAGGGATCCCCTTCGAATTTCGCAGCGATGGCTTCGATCACCGGGCGCAGTGGAACGTAGCTGTCTTTCGCCCCGCCCACCATAATGGAAGGGCCGTTGCGCGCACCTTCTTCACCACCAGACACGCCCATGCCGACAAAATTCAGCCCCCTGGCAGCAAGTTCCTCAGCCCGTTTGCGGGTGTTGTGGAAATTCGCGTTCCCGGCATCAATGATCGTATCACCCGGAGACAGCAAAGGTGCGTATGTTTCAACAATGGCATCAACTGCGGGACCAGCCGGCACCAGCAGGATCAGAGAACGGGGCGGCGTCAGAGCGGCGACTATTTCATCTGCGGATTTCGCCCCTACAAGATTTTCGGCCAACTCACCGGCACCCGTCAGGAATTCATCTACCCGGTCCGGATGCAAAGTAGTGACCGCAAGGTTAAAGCCCTTTTCCGCGATGTTCAGCGCCAGTGCACTGCCCATCGTTCCCAAACCGATCAAACCAACGTTCGCTTCGCGCATCGTAATTTACTCCAGAAATGTTAGCGCAACCATTTCTGATTTTTCATCCACATGCAAGCTTTTGAAATATGATCGGTTGCCCGACTTAAACTAAGCCAGCTGCGCCTGGTATTCCAGCGAGAATAATTGCCGACGTTTCAGGAGGCGACGCCCCCGTTCTGTTCCTGAATAAGTGTCTGGGCCATGGACTGAATATTTCGACTCATATTTTCGATTGTTCCCAGCTGTCGGTTTATTGTGCCCTGAAACGCACCAAGCTGTTCGATTATGTCCGACAGGCTATCGCCGCCTCGTGGTAAGCGCGCACTTTCGATTTTACACATCACACGGGTCATGCTCAGCCCGGAAATATAGCGCCTCATTACAGTGATGGCTGTCGCAATCCGTTCTGCTTCTTCCGCAATCTTTTTCAGCCCTTTGTTCGCAAGCGCTGTCTGTTCTGTCGCCAGCTGGTCCAGACTTTTCTTTTCAGTGTCTGTTTCTATCGTCCCCAACTGACGTCTTTCCCGCTCAAAATCCGTCGCTGCTTCATGAAGGATCCGGGCCGTGCAATGCAGCATCCAGCATTCATCAATTGTATCCCTGATTTTGGCAAAATCGCTGCGAGGATCAGCGACAAAGTTGTTAAACCAGCCGGAAATCTCCTGCGACATCGCCCAGTAATTCTGCGACAGAACACTGATGGCACCGCCGGCAGCCTCAAGACGTGTTGCAATGACACGCAGATTGGTTGGAATCGTACCAATCGCTTCAAAAGCCTGAGATAGCCCTGCGGTTTCTTCCTGAAGGTCAGACGCCGCATTCAGCATGCTCTGAAAGCGGTCCTTGCTGGTGCTTGCAGACCTTTTTAGCAAAGCATCCCGGCTTGAAAGCTCCTGGGCAAGTACATGACTACAAAACGCCGCATAGTCGCTGAAACCCATTTCCTGAATCCCGGCAACGATATAGTCGGAACTTTCAGCTGCGGAATGCGTGCCGTCCTTTTCCTTTTCAAGCGCCCCGCTGTACAGTTTTACAACTTTGTTGAGCACCTCAGTTGATGGCTTGATCCGCACTGAAAGATAGCCGCCATTATAAGGGAGAACCACGGCAAAAACCCAATACTCCAGCTGATCCTTTGTCCGGTTTTTTATATAGGCGCCCATTGGTTTACCGGCCTGAATCGTCTGCCACAACAGGTGGAAAACCCCTTTGGGCATGTCTTCATGCCGGATGATTTTATGGGGTGCCCCCAGAAGTTCATCCCAGGAATAATGCGAAATCTTCTGAAACAGGAAATTCCCTGATTTTATGATCCCGCGATCATCCGTATGTGAAAAGAAAATCTCTTCAATGCCAAACGGAGCTTCGCCACTTTCGGGGCGGAACACATCACGTTTTTCTACAAAACTCATCGCCAGGTCCCTGATCTGTAAATCTGGCCCGCATAGGGGCACAATAGAATCGCAGTCAGGCTACGCGCCTATTCCTTGCTACAGATTTAACAAAACCAGATCAGACAAAAGAAAACGGCCCCTGAAAACCAGGGACCGTTGTTTTCCTGTTATTTCCCAAGGCACCAGCGCATCACGGCTTTCTGGGCGTGCAGGCGGTTCTCGGCCTCATCAAAGACCACCGATTGTGGGCCGTCCATCACGGAATTGGTGGCTTCTTCATCGCGGTGCGCCGGCAGGCAATGCATGAACAAGGCGTCATCTTTCGCCTTTGACATCAGGTCGTCCGTCACCTGATATCCGCGCAGTTGATTGTGGCGGCGTTCACGGGCGGATTGTGGATCATGCATGGACACCCAGGTGTCGGTCACGATCAGATCGGCACCTTCGGCGGCTTTGTTCGGGTCGCGCTCGATCTCGACTTTCACGCCTTTGGCGCGGGCTTCCTCAATGAAACACATTTCCGGGTCCAGCGGTTCAGGGCCGGTGAACGTCAGATCAAAACCGAACTGACCCGCCGCATGGGCAAAGCTTGCAAACACGTTGTTGCCGTCACCAGACCAGACAACTTTCTTGCCTTTGATCGGGCCGTTCTTTTCCTCAAACGTCAGGATATCCGCCATGATCTGACAAGGATGGGTGCGATCTGTCAGGCCGTTGATCACCGGCACGGTCGCGTATTCGGCCAGTTCCAGCAGGGTTTGTTCCTCAAACGTACGGATCATGATCAGATCAACGTAACGCGACAACACGCGTGCGGTATCGGCGATGGTTTCGCCATGCCCCAACTGCATTTCACTGCCGGACAGCACCATGGTCTGGCCGCCCATCTGGCGCACGCCAACATCGAATGAAACACGTGTCCGGGTGGATGGCTTTTCAAAGATCAGTGCGACCATGTGGTTTGCCAGCGGCTGATCCGCATCCGGTGTGCCTTTTGGCATGCCCGCACGGGCCGCTTTCATCGCAGCCGCATTGTCGATCATATAGCGCAGATCATCGGGTGAGGTTTTGTTAATATCGAGAAAATGGTTCATTTACACGGCCCTCCTTCAGGCCTGTTCAACGGCAGAGGCCGCTGCATCAAGGCGTGTCACGGCCTCAGAAACTTCGTCTTCAGAGATGTTCAGAGGCGGCAGCAGACGGATGACATTATCCGCAGCCGGCACGGTGATCACGCCATTCGCATAACCCGCGTTTACCACATCCATATTCACAGCCTTACAGCGCAGACCCAGCATCAGGCCGGAACCGCGAACAAATTCGAACACCTCAGGGTGCGCGGCCACAAGGCCTTCCAGTTTCTGGCGCAAAAGACCGGCACGACGGCTGACGTCTTCCAGGAATTCGGGATCTGATACGATCTCCATCACTTTACTGCCCACGGCACAGGCCAGGGGGTTGCCGCCATAGGTGGATCCATGCGTGCCCGCAACCATGCCACTGGCGGCATTTTCCGTCGCCAGAACCGCACCAAGAGGGAAGCCGCCGCCAATGCCCTTGGCAACCATCATAATGTCTGGTGCGATATAGGCCCACTCATGGGCGAACAGTTTTGCGGTCCGGCCAACGCCACATTGCACCTCGTCAAAAATCAGCAGAATGCCGTTTTCATCGCACATCGCGCGCAGGGCCATCAGATCGGCGTTTTCAATCGGGCGAATGCCGCCTTCGCCCTGTACAGGTTCCACAAGGATCGCAGCAGTTTTGTCATTGATCGCGGCTTCTGTGCCTTCGACGTCGCCAAAGGGCACATGCACAAAGCCCTCCAGGATCGGGCCAAACCCTTTGACCATCTTTTCAGACCCTGCCGCCGCGATACCGGCGCTTGACCGACCATGAAAAGAGCCTTCCCAGGTGATGATCTCAACCCGCTCCGGCTGGTCTTTATCATACCAGTATTTCCGCGCCATTTTGACGGCCAGTTCACAGGCCTCGGTGCCGGAATTGGTAAAGAACACCGTATCAGCAAACGTCGCCTCAACCAGCTGATCCGCAAGCTTTGTCTGCGCTGGGATTTCATACAGGTTGGATGTGTGCCAAAGCGTCTGCGCCTGGTCTGTCAGGGCCTCAACCAGCGCCGGGTTTGCGTGCCCGAGCGCGTTCACGGCAATGCCTGCACCCAAATCAAGAAAACGTCGGCCATCAGCCTCAATCAGCCAGGAGCCTTCGCCCTTTACAAAGGACAGCGGTGCGCGTGCATAGGTCGGCAAAACGGAGGGGATCATGATGTTTCCTCTTTCAGATGGTCCGGTTTGAGGCTGCGAAAAGCAATTGCTGCCAAACCCCGGGGGTCATGTCAATTTTATTTAAGGGTGTTTTAAGGTGTTGCGCGCATTTCGCGCAGATGAAGGCGGTTTTCACAGGAAAACCCCGGTGCCAGTGGCCCGGTTCAATCAGCGTCGTCGGAGGACGGTTTTGAGGATTGCTGCGTTCATAGATGCTGGCTTAGCCAAATCGCAGGGGGAAGACAAGGGGGCAAAATATGCCCCCAATGTTCCCGGCGCGCTCTATTCGCGATCCCGCCCGATCAGACCGGTCAGAAGCGCCGCCCCAATCGCCGTCAGAACCCAGCCCATAATCTGAATAGGCCAGCGCAGATAATGCCCGAAACTGCCCCACCACCCGCGACTGTAGCTTGGTGCCCATGCCAACTCCTGGCCCAGCGCATCCAGCGGCACAAACAGATCAAAACCGTATCCAATGGCCGAGAAGGTTTCATAATCACCGCCGGGAAACGTCCGCCCCCAGACCTCCGCCGGATTGGAAACTTCAGAGGCCACAACCCTCAACCAGGTCTGCGAGTTCAGAATGATATCCGAATTCGGCACCATCTGCCCATTGATATAGGTGAGGTGAAAATAAAGCATCGAAAACGCCACAGTCCCCAACGTCCAATAAGACGCCCGCATCGGTTTGTGCCCAAACCCTGCAAATGCCTGAAAGATCCAGCGGAACATCTGCACAAAATCCGCGCCCTGACAGCGAAAGGCTTCGCGCCAGCTCCCATCCAGCGTCCCATGCGCCCGCGCCCATTCCGCCGCCGCCTGTCGCCTTTCTCGATCATACAACACCCGAGCAGCAGCCTGGCGTTCCCCGTTTTTTTGATAGTGACGGGCCAGATGAGTATGAGGTTGCGCATAAAATACGTCAGCATCAAATTGTGATGCATGATTTTCCAGCACCTGAAGTCTATCGAAAGATGGCAGGTTTGCACCCACTCCATCATAGGTAAAACCATCTAATAATATGACATCTGGCTCATTCCAAATTTCCGGATCATCTACCAAAATTTTCGCAGAGGTATTCCGTAAGTTCAGTTCGTCTGTGACTTCTCTTACGGCTCGCAAAAACAGATTCGAACCAATTGTGGCGTCTTCAAGTATGATCCCTGCCTTAAATCCCCCCTCAGTACAATATAGGCTACCACCCAATTGTACTCCATTTAAATCCACTACCCCTGCAGCCAAGAAGCCGTCACCAAGATAGAGGTTTCTCATAACCTTGAGGCTATGAGCCTGCAAGGAAACGCCATATTTGGATTCCAGGCACGCCCCGTTGAAGCTAAGCTGCCCCCCGATGTCAGCGCCATTCAGCGATATTCGCCCGGAAGAATGGAAATCGTCATGTAAGAACACGTCATTATGCACGTGCATTCTTTCACCCAGCATGCCAGGAACGCTTGATCCTGACAACACCAATTTTCTCAAAGTGCAATCCGTGAAATCTGGTCGAAACAGAATGCGGCAGTTTAACAACACCAAGTTCAAAGCACTTTGACAGCTACGTAGCTTCAATCGCCCCGTAATTGTTGCACCGCCTATACGCACACCCTCGCGATGTGGTGGAAAGCTATGATCCCCTCCCGTCAACAAAAAACAGATCAGATCTCCCCGAATACTGTTTTCAGGGTTCACTTCTTTCGGGACATCATCGCTCAGGTTCACGATGCCATTGGTTTTACAGGCTGCAAGCAGCTGTTTCTCCGCCGGGGTCAGCGGAGTTCCGTTAAGTATGTCATCAAGCGAAGGGCGGTGGGTCTGAAAATGTGTCATTATGTTTTCAATATGGGCATGACCGGGTCGTTTCGCAAGAATACCACCCTTGCCCCACCACCCGCCAGGGCCTTATAGGGGGCGGATGAACACGTCATCCAGCAATCCGCCAGATCTCCGCCCTGACCTCGCCCCGCAAATTCGCCTGGGCGGTGGTAAAACCCGTGAAGGCCAGCCACGTATCGGTATGGTCAGTCTTGGCTGCCCCAAGGCGCTGGTGGACAGTGAACGCATCCTGACCCGTCTGCGTGCCGAAGGCTATGCGATCAGCCCGGATTACACCGGTGCGGATGCGGTAATTGTGAACACTTGTGGGTTTCTCGACAGCGCCAAGGCGGAAAGCCTGGATGCGATTGGCGAGGCGTTGAACGAAAACGGCAAGGTGATTGTCACCGGCTGCCTGGGTGCGGAAGAAGAATACATTCGCGGCACCCATCCCAATGTTTTGGCGGTCACCGGGCCGCATCAGTACGAACAGGTTCTGGATGCTGTGCATGGGGCTGTGCCGCCCTCGCCCGATCCTTTTGTCGATCTTTTGCCAGCAAGCGGTGTGTCCCTGACCCCGCGCCATTTCAGCTATCTCAAGATTTCCGAGGGCTGCAATCATCGCTGCAAATTCTGCATCATTCCTGACATGCGTGGCCGCCTGCAAAGCCGCCCCGCCCATGCGGTGATGCGCGAGGCAGAGAAACTGATCGACGCCGGTGTGCGCGAACTTCTGGTCATCAGCCAGGATACCTCCGCCTACGGCATGGACATCAAATTCGCCGAAGATCGCGGCCATCGGGCCCATATTCAGGATCTCGCCCGCGATCTTGGGTCGCTTGGGGCCTGGGTGCGCCTGCATTACGTCTATCCTTATCCATTTGTACGCGATCTCATGCCGCTTATGGCGGATCCTGCAAATGGTGTGCTGCCTTATCTGGATATCCCCTTCCAGCATTCTCACCCGGATGTGTTGAAACGTATGGCCCGCCCGGGCATGTCCGAAAGCCTGGGTGAGATTGCCGCCTGGCGCGATACCTGCCCGGATATCACCCTGCGCTCCACTTTCATCGTTGGGTATCCTGGTGAAACCGAGGCCGAGTTCCAGCATCTTCTGGATTGGATGGATGAAGCACAGCTTGATCGTGTGGGCTGTTTCAAATACGAAAACGTCGATGGCGCGCGCTCTAATGATCTGCCGGATCATGTGGCCGAAGAGGTGAAGCAAGACCGCTGGGAACGCTTCATGGAGAAAGCCCAGGCGATTTCTGAGGCAAAGCTTGCGGCGAAAGTCGGCAAAGTGCTGGATGTGATCGTGGATGACGTGGACGAAGATGGCATCGCCACCACCCGCACCATGGCCGACGCGCCCGAGATCGACGGAAACCTGTTTATTGACGAAGGCGCAGAAGATCTGACCCCCGGCGATATTGTCACGGTACAGGTTGACGAAGCCGGGGAATATGATCTGTGGGGCGTAATACAGGATTAACCCCTGTCGCCCCTCTGTGTTCAGAGACTTCAGCAAACGCCAACGTTGAAAACAATTTCCCATGAACGTCCGACATCACATTCTGCCTGCAGCTTTGACTTTGCTGCTGGCATTTACACTGCATGCAGTGATGAAGCCGCAACCCGGCGCAGTTTCTCTGACTGCAGCGGAGATCTATGTGGTCGATGGTGACACCATCCGCCTGGGGGCTGAATCGATCCGCCTGTCAGGTTACAATACCCCTGAGATCCGCTCTGCCGCATGCGACGGTGAACGCGTTGCAGGAACCCGTGCGAAAGATCATCTGCGTGAACTGATCAATAGCGCCGGTGATCTGCGCCTGATCCTGAAACTAAAACGCGACGGCACCCCTGCAGAAGACAAGTTTCGCCGTCACATCGGCCAGCTGTTGTTAAACAACCAGGACATTGCCGCCATCATGATCGAAGCTGAACTGGCAGAACCCTATACGGGAGGCACCCGGCGGACATGGTGTGACTGACCCGCCCTTTGTTCCAGATGTTGCATCAAAGGATCTTTCCACGGCCCCGAGATTGGCAAGACCGGCAGATATCCGTACTAGCTTTCGAGAAAGGATCTGAAATCCGCTGCCAGGCACGCTGCGGCAGTTTCCACCAGAAGTGCCCCATGTTCTTTCCGGGCCAAAGCAGAATGAGATCCGACACGTCCATCCGGGAAGCTGCGGCGATGTTCATCGGGTGGCCCGTGTTTGTCACCGGCATGAGCCCGGATAAATTCAGGGGTCAGCTTTTGCGGTGGTGTTTCGGCATCCCCCGGATCAATGACGCGGTGGGAGGCCTGGGTGATTGAAACTTCGGATGGGGTCGCATGCATGCCTTCCCAGTCGCCATACCATGTCTTGCGCAATTGATTGACCTGATCAAAATCCCACCAGCTTCTGATACGCACATCTGCCACGCAGGTTTCGGCAGCAGCCTTCAGAGGGGCAAGATTTGCCCCATGTCCGTTCAGCACATAAATCTTCTGAATGCCCTGACCGGTTAGTCCTGTAAGTAATTCTGTGACCATAGCCTGCCAGAGCGGCACGCTGAGAGACATGGTTCCCGGAAACGCCATATTGAAGGGTGCGGGCGCATAGGCAAGGGTTGGGGCGACAATCGCATCTGCCAGGTCCGCCCCGCGCCATGCGATTTCTTCCGCACAGATTGCATCCGTGCCGATCAACCCCATCGGCCCGTGCTGTTCGACCGATCCGGTCGGCAAAATCACAGCGGGTTGCTTTGTGAAATGCGCATCAGTTTCCAGCCAGGTCATCTCAAGCAGGCGCATCAGCTGTTTTCCTGCATGTAGCTGGTTAGAACAGGGCGGTACGCGGCATATTCCTCTGCGATTGCGGGAAGCCGGCTTAATCTGTTTCGATATGCCTGCACGTCTTCCGGCCAGGTTATGGGCAATTTCAGGTAGTGTTCAAAGGCCGCGAGCCATTCAAAGGTGATCGCAAATCCGCAATCGCAGACAAACAACTGATCATCCGGCAGATCGGTTTCCACCAGAAGTTTCACCAGCACCGACAGGTGGCTGGACAGGGTTTTGCCACCTTCCTTCAGAATTGCGCTGTCACGTTTTTCTGGCGGGATCTGAGGGAACAGAGCCCGCAAGGCAGGCTCCAGTCGGGTATCGTGGAAACGACCCAATGCGCGCACCCGGGCGCGGGCGGTTGCATCTGCGGGCAGCATGGCGGGCGTAATGTGTATTTCGTTCAGATATTCGGCAATAGCTTCTGAATCCGCTAGTAAAAGGTTGCTATCCTGCATAGCCGGCAGATTTCCGGAGGGTACGATTTGTTTGTATTCAGCCGAACCATAGCCGCCGGGGGGCGGGACTTCCTGCCATTCCAGGTTTTTATGGCGCAGAAGAATACGCAGCTTCGCGCAATAAAGACTGGCAGGAATGGCGTAGATTTTCAGCATTGAAGCCCCAAAAGAAAAAGACCGGCCAGGCCTTGTGCCCCGCCGGTCTGATTGATCTGTCAGCTGGCTAAAGCAGATCCCATTTTTCACCAAGCTCAGTAAAGAACCCCTGTTCCTGCTTCAGGCGAATCCATGTGTTCACATAGTTGATCCAGACCTGATCATCCTGCGGCAGCAGCATTGCAATGGGGGTTGGGGCGCGTGGTTCGTCCACGGGCACGATCATCAGCTGGGAATATTGCGCCACCAGCTTGTTCGCTTCTACATTTGACGTGATATGTGCATCCGCGCGACCGGACAGGACTTCCTGGAAATCACGTGCCGGCGCTTCAACAATACGGTGTTGCGCATCGGGGAAGAACTGTTTGACCTGGGTTTCCTGTGTCGTGCCAAGGGTTGCGGCCACAGTGACATCCGCCTGGTTCAGATCATCCCAGCTTTGGAAACGATCACCGCCGGACGACAGAACAAGCGGCACAGTCGCGAGTGAAAAATAGCTGTCGGAATATCCGGCCGCTTTGGCGCGCGCCGGTGAAACAGAGGCTGACCCGGTCATATGATACTGACCAGAGGTAACGCCACTGACGAGCGTTTTCCAATCGGTCGCAACGAATTCAATCTCGACACCCAGATCAGTCGCAAGCTGTGTCATGACGTCAATATCATAACCGCGATAGGAATTGGTGGCCGGGTCGCGCATGCTCATCGGGTTCCAGTCGCCGGTGGTGCCGACTTTTAGAACACCTTCAGACAGGATATCCTGCAAAGCAGATTGCGCCTGGGCTCCGGTGGACGAATGCATAGTACCGGCAAGCGCAATCAGCGCAGCAGCACAGGTTTTCAGAAACTTCATCTTCCTCTCCTTATTCGCAGCGTTTTCAACAGCGTTGCCCGAGTTGCGCCACATTGCAAGAAAATAAATTATTTGCGCCGTGGTTAATTTTCTGCTTCGCTGAGTCCGCGTTAACAGGAGAGTGACATGAAAACCGATGCCAATGACAGCCTGATCGGGATCACAAATCTGTCAAAATACTTTGGGCCGTTTCAGGCACTGAAAAATGTGTCTCTGACGGTATCTGAAGGGGACCGCGTGGTGATCTGCGGGCCCTCGGGTTCCGGTAAATCCACCCTGATCCGCTGCATCAACCGGCTGGAAAAGCATGAAGAAGGCCGGATTGTCGTTGATGGCACAGAGTTGACGGAAACCCGTGAAAGCCTGGATAAGATCCGGGCGAATGTCGGGATGGTGTTTCAGCAGTTTAACCTGTTTCCGCATCTGACGGTGCTCGACAATCTTACACTTGGTCCGAAACGTGTGTTTGGCCTTTCCGATCAGGAAGCCCGCGAACGCGCGCTGGGTTATCTTGAACGGGTGCGCATCGCAGATCAGGCGGATAAGTTCCCGCGCCAACTGTCCGGCGGTCAGCAACAGCGTGTTGCCATCGCCCGGTCCCTTTGCATGGAACCACGTATCCTGTTGTTTGATGAACCGACCTCGGCCCTTGATCCGGAAATGATCAATGAGGTCCTGGATGTCATGACAGAACTGGCAGGCAGCGGTATGACAATGATCTGCGTCACCCATGAAATGGGGTTCGCCCGCCGGGTTGCAGATAAAATGGTCTTTATGGATCAGGGCGAAATTGTCGAAGTCGCAGACCCGGAAACCTTCTTTACCGCCCCCAAAAGCACCCGCTGCCAGGACTTCCTGCAGAAAATCCTGAGCCACTGAGGACCTGACATGAAACGTTTTCTGACACTGACACCTTTGGCTTTTATGTTGTCCGGCTGCTCTGACAACTGGGGCTGGTATGTCGTCGATCCAACAACAACTTCGGGCTACAACAACCTGGTCTTTCTGATGGGCGGGGCCTGGAACACAATCCTGATGAGCCTGACAGCCATCCTGATTTCTGTGTTTGTGGGTCTTCTGATTGCCCTTCCCGGCCTGTCGGAAAAGCGTAGCCTGCGCAGCATCAACCGGGTTTACGTCGAAGTCGTTCGGGCCGTCCCAATTCTTGTTCTGATCCTCTGGGTTTATTACGGCCTGCCTCAGGTCACGGGTATCACGCTGAATGTATTCTGGGCCGGCGTTCTGGCGCTTGCCCTGTCAGACAGTGCTTTTCAGGCAGAAATCTTTCGTGCCGGTATCCAGTCCATTGATCGGGGACAATATGAAGCCGCCCATTCCGTTTCCCTGAACTACCGCGATACCATGCGCTACGTGATCCTGCCTCAGGCGATCCGTCGTATTCTGCCCGCACTTGGAAACCAGCTGGTCTATATGCTGAAGATGTCGTCACTTGTGTCTGTGATTGGCATGCAGGAACTGACCCGCCGGGCAAATGAACTGGTGGTGACAGAATACCGACCGCTGGAAATCTACACCATTCTTGTTCTCGAATATCTGGTTCTGATCCTGATTGTTTCCTCTGGCGTGCGCTGGCTGGAACGAAAGATGCAGGCCCAGGAACGCAACTGAACCAAAAGGATAAGCCCATGTCTGCATGGATTGAAATGATCTCAGATGAAGACGCCGGTGATAAGCTGAAAACAGCACTGGATTTCGCCCGCACACCGCATGGCACGGTGGATAATGTCATGCGTGTTCATTCTCTGCGTCCGCAGACAATGAACGGCCATGTCGTGCTGTATCGCGCCTGTCTTCACGATGACAGCAACACCATTCCCATGTGGTTTCAGGAGGTGATCAGTTCTTACGTGTCCGTGCTGAATGACTGTCCTTATTCCTACGCCAACCACTGGTCCAATGCGCGCCATCTGATAGGGGATGAAGAGAAAGCCGACCGTGTCGAAGCCGCCCTGAATGCCCATCAGCCCGAAGATGTGTTCGACGGGCAGCATCTGGCGCTGTTGCAATATACAGAAAAGCTGACACGCAATCCAGGACGCATGGAAAAAGCGGATGTGGATGCGTTGAAGGCGGCGGGTGTGCCAGACGGGGAGATCCTGGAAGCCAATCAGATCATTGGTTATTTCAACTATGTAAACCGGCTTTTGAATGGTCTGGGTGTCACCACTGACGGCGATACCGTGGGGTATTACGCGAAAGATTAAACTTGCACCAACAGCAATTTATTGCATAGCATGCAATAAATTGCACACAACTCAACAGGAGCCCCCATGGCCTACGCAGAAGCAAAACAGGTTGAAAGTGACGTTATCCCCGTTGTTGATATCACCGCTCTGCGTGACAGATCTGATCCGAAAGGGGTGGCGCAGGCGCTGCATGCGGCGAACACAGGGCTTGGGTTTATCTACATCGAAGGCCACGGCATCCCGGAGCATCTGATTGATGCGGTGCGCACGAAAGCCTTTGATTTTTTCCGGGCTGATACTGCTGCCAAAGAAGATGTGCGTATCGATGCCAGCCACCGCGGCTGGCTGCCTCAGGGCGGGGCGAAAATGCAGGATGATGCCAAGGCTGATCTGAAAGAAAGCTTTGTCTGGGGCTATCAGAATGATGCGGGCACTTTGCCCGACGCCCATGAATTGCGCGGCCACAATCAATGGCCTGCTGCGATGCCCGAATTGCAGGATCTCTGCATGCAGTATTTCACCGCCGCCCATGAGGTTGCGGAACATCTGATGCGGGGATTTGCGCTTGGCCTGGGGCTTGAGGCTGATTTCTTTCTGAAAACCAGTGATGCCCCCCTGTCCCGCAATTCTTTTGTCTACTATCCGGCCCAGGATGAAAATGCCGGCAAGGACCAGTTCGGGGTGGGGCCACATACGGATTTTGGCGTCCTGACGGTGCTCTGTCAGGACAGTGTCGGCGGATTGCAGGTGGAAAACCTTGATGGCGAATGGATCCAGGCCCCGCCGATCGAAGGCACATTGATCGTGAATGTCGCAGATCTGCTGAACCGCTGGACAGATGGCGCTTATAAATCAACACCGCACCGGGTGGTGAATTCGTCCGGAAAGGAACGGCTGTCGCTTGTGCTGGCTTACGATCCGAACCCAGAAACATTGATTGATGCAAGGGGCGTTTTTGGCGCTGATTACCAGGCGAAAGAGGAACCAATCACTTGCGGGGATTACCTGAACTGGCGGTTCGCAAAGGCATTTGCCCATAAGAAAGGCTGAGATGAGCACAGGCGCGAAGGAAGACAACAGCATTGATGTCGCTATTGGCGCGGCACTGCGGCAGCTGCGCCAGGGCATGGGCTGGTCGGCCAGCGAGCTTGCGACCAAAGCCGGGATATCTGCCGCAATGGTCAGCCGGATTGAAAACGGTCAGGTATCACCTTCCATCAGTTCCCTTTGCGCGCTTTCCGCCGCACTGGATGTACCCCTGGTCAGCCTGTTTCGCGAAACGGCCAACAGCCACGCGGATTACACCCTGGTACGGGCCGGGGAAGGCGTAGTTTCAACGCGCATTTCCCAGGGGCACAGCCATGAGTTCGTAAACCTTGCGGTTCATTCCCGGCGCGATCTGCAATTTGAAGCCCGCCGCGTGACGCTCACCCGTCAGGAAGCCCAGCCGCCGACCTATGTGGGGCATGGTGTGGTCTATCTTCATGTGCTTGAGGGGTCTGCAATCTATCGCTACGGGGGCGAAGATTTCACACTGTCCCCCGGTGACAGCCTATCTGTAGATGCAGAACTGAACCATGGCTTTGTGGAGGTGTTGACCGAGGCATTCACCTTCCTTTCGGTTCAGGCAGAACGGCGCTGACAGGCCTGTCTTTTATGCGGACAGACCAATCCGGTCATCAGGCTGTGCGAAAGCTTTCGCAGCACAGGGAAACGTCGTCAGCAGTGCATCTGCGTCCGGCAGGTTATCCATGCGCAGGCGCCCCTTTTCCCAAAGCGCTATGCCATCGGCCCTGATGGTCGGATCAATAACGTTCCAGCAGATTTCGCCCGGTGCATAGCTGCCGCAGGTGTGAAAATGCAGAAGGCGCGGGTTGCCAAAGCCCGATCCGCTCCAGCGTTCATAGCTGTCATGGGCCTGGCCAGGAAAACCACATCCGGGATGAATGCCTGCATGCCAGGAATGCACAAAATCGCGTTCAATTCCCAGTTCCCGCGCAACGTGATCATAGTGCCGGTTGGCAATCCCGACAGAGGTAGCGTCGCCCTCAAACTGCGTTAAACGCCCCTGTTCAAAGATCGCAAAAACCTGCCCGGGAAGCTCGACCGTGTAGGGGCTGTAATATTGTGACCCTGTACCTGTCAGAAAGCCGGGCATCGCGACCCGACCACTGAAACTATGGGCCGGGACGGGCGTGGGAACTGACATAGGGAAACGGCGTATGGATGTGTCACCACTGCTTTCCAGGCGCAGCTGTGGCTGTCCCCGGAAATCTGTGCCGCGCGGACAGGTGACATGAATGCTGTTCGCCTGTGAAATCACGGCATTGACTGAATTTTTAAGTTGCAGGAAGGCGTCGTGATGGGCGGTTCCGAACCCCGATCCCAGCATATCCGGACACAGGGCGTAACTAACAACGATACGCTTGCCTTCGGGCATTTCGCTGAAGCGCAGCTGATCACCGAGTCTGGCAAAGAACACGACCACGTCAGCACCTTCAATCGCCAGTTTCACC
The DNA here is from genome assembly GCF_003031585.1 of Thalassobius sp. I31.1. GTDB lineage: Bacteria > Pseudomonadota > Alphaproteobacteria > Rhodobacterales > Rhodobacteraceae > Halocynthiibacter. The sequence goes on along the minus strand of NZ_PWAA01000063.1, from coordinate 6,937 downwards.
GCCGCGGGCAGTGCGCGGGCCTGGCTGTCAAATCCCACATCCATGCAGATCGCCTGCATCCCAAGCCCTTCGGCAGCGGAGGCCACACAATCGACAACACGATTGTCGTAATACCCAAGGCCGGGTGGTTCATGGGCAATCAGGATACGCTCGCCTGTCTGGGCTTCGGCACAGTTCACCAGCAGATTGCGGGCCCCGAAATATTGTGCGGCAGAATAGGTCATCAGAGATCCGGCATTCACGGCACTCACGGAAATGTGAGCGCAAATACTGATTACAATGCCCGCTGGGCCAAAACTATTTGAAAGCCATTATGAAAACCATTAGCTGTACTAATATGAACAGCAACCTACCCTATGTCGCCCTTCGTGCGTTTGAGATGGTGGTCCGAAAATCCGGCTTCAGCGCCGCCGCCGATGAACTGGGCGTCAGCCAGAGCGCCGTTAGTCAGCATGTAAAAATGCTGGAAACATGGTTGGGTGCGGAACTTCTGATAAGGGGGGCACGACGATCTGCGCCGACGTCCGAAGGGCGCGTTTTGGCACGCACAGTAGAAGAAAGCCTTGGCCGCATTGACGAGGTTTGCAATGACATACGCCGGAAAAAATACCGCAACAATAATCTGGTGGTCTGCTGCCCGCCCGGTTTCGCCTTTACCTGGCTTTTTCCGCGCGTGTTGGATTTCGATCTGAAGCATCCGGAGATTTCGCTGTCCATCTCAACAGACACAACAGACGATAGCCGCCTGCCAGACAACGCCGATGTTGGTATTCGCTACGGCCTGGGGGAATTCAGTGGCCTTTATAGCGAGCATCTGATGTCGGAAGAAATTTTCCCGGTCTGTGCGCCTCATATGTTGCCGGACGCCAGCACACGCGAAGCAAAGGCTGAGCATTTGCAAGGCCTTACCCTGCTGATGGACGAATATGGGAATAAATCCGGGACACCGCCTGACTGGCACTTCTGGGCGCGCAGCTGTGGTATGCAACTGCCCTCCCGCACCAGAACCCGCAGCTTTGCACAATCAAATCTGGTCATTCAGGCCGCTATTCAGGGGTTGGGCATCGCGATGGGACGTGGCCCTTTGGTGGCACAGGCTTTGAAGGATGGGAAACTGGTGCGCCCATTTTCACACTGTGCCAGGTCTCCTTATTCATACTGGCTGGTCTGCCCGCACAGCGCCCATGAATACCCTCAACTGCAATCCTTTTTTCTCTGGATACAGAATCAGACGGCAGAGGCTGGCTATGCCACCCAAATGCCGTCTGACCTTACCTGATATCCGTCAGGCGTCCTGCCGCGCGGCAAGGTATTGTCCAAATAAGGCGCCATCGGAGCTCTTAATACAGCAGCGCGCCGTTTTCTCAAGCCGGAAGCTTTCCTGTGCTTCCAGCTGCGGGAACAGTTCCAGAATTTCGGCGCGGGCGCCGGCATCAAGCGTCTTAAAGCTTTCTTTACCCGGGTTGAAACTTTCAGTTTCTGCGCCGTTGGAAAAGATAATTTCGTGATTATCAAACATCACGTGGAAATAGTGCACATCGCCACCTTCAACCTGCAGAACGGTGCTGTCGTTCAATAAAGCCTTGGCCGCGACCAGAACCTCGCGTTCGCCAAACAAAAGTTCAGCCTGCCAGCCTGTCAAAAGCACGCGGTGTTGCGGTGAAACGCACAGGTCCGCAAAGTTATTCAGGGTGCCTTTGCGAATGAGGATCGGCGCAATGTGGCCTTTCGCGGGGAAAGTCGCGGACCCGATCCAGCGCACCGGCTGAAAGCCGTTGTCTTTGGTCAGAACCAGTGTCCCTGGTTCCAGGTCTTCGACCTGAAAGTGGCCATCCACAGTCTGGATCTTCGTACCCGCAACAAAGCACAGTCCACCGCCGGTGCCCCCGGTGCCGCCGGGCCCGGTGCCGGGAGTAAACCCCGAGCTGGGGAACCCACCACCAGGAGAGCCAAACGCAGGGCGATCAGACATAACGCTTTCCCAGGCGTGCGATGCAGGTACTCCAAATCGGGAGTTGGCGTAGAACAGACCAACTCCACTGCTGCCAGAATGATTGACGGCGGACAGATTCAGTTGCGCAATTGATTTGCTACCGTCAATACCTGAGGTATGTATGGTATTGTAAACTGCCACGGTCCGCACAATGATAACACTGCCATCCTGAAGCTTAATGCCGCGCAGATTGGCAAAAGTGCTCTTGGTGCCATCTGCATATGTGACTTCGCCATCTATACTTATGGTGTCGTTGTTCGGCCAGTCAGGATTTCCGCTGGTATACAAATTGTTATTTGTGGTCACGCCCGGTTCAACATTGGTGAGCTCAACAGCAGTAGTCGCAGGAAAGGCTCCACGTGTGGTGGTACCCTCATCAAGATCGACCTGATACATATCGTTTTAATTGAAATTGATGATTGCGCCAACTTCAACTGTCGCTTCCGGCGCGATCACAAGTGTTGTGATTTGACCTAAACTGTTAATCTCGCTCATTTGCACACCCCAGCAATACTCGTGACACTTTAGATATTAATCCCTCCCCTACTCTACTTCAGATTTTATAAAAAGGTAAGGCGTCGTTTTTTTCTTTAGATTCAAATAATTTACGTAGCGACTTAAAACGCGGGGACATCCTGGCAACACTTTTGGCCCGCTTCGATTCGACACTTTCAACATCAAGTTTGACCATATTCTACCTGGCCTTCGCCTTTTCAGGCATAAAATTAGATGTGGTAAATTGCTTATCCAGATCAATATCGCTCATAATACCACCCTGTGCATTTCACTCTGCCTCCAACCAAAATCACTTTAAGCGTTGCACAGTGCACTTCTGAATCCAATAGAAACAGCTAACGCGCCCGATTTACTGTGATCTCAATCCAATGAGGTCAGTATGTCAAATCCGTCAACGCCCAAATCTTTCGAAGTCTTCGGCTTCACCATCGAAGTCCACGCAGGTGGCCGCCGCGTCTGGCCTCCCAGTTTCAAAAAATTCATTTCCAACAGCCTCGACGATGGATCACTCAAAGTCGACGACGTCATGAAAACGTGCAACGTCTCGCAATCCCTCGTTTACAAATGGCGCGCAGACATCGCAAAATATCCGGCCATGGGGTCATCGCGCCAACGGCGTCAGATCAGGTACCTTTGTTAGTGGCAATCATCTGCAAGCGCTGAACAACAGCTTCTTCACCTGGATTGCGAGCACCATCCCGGTCAATTTGCGACCTATTTCAGGCACTGCAGGAATGGCCAACATTGACGATAACGCGTCTGCTTCCAGCAGCTCTCTCGTCAGATAGGCGTGGAATTTCGCAAAAATCAGATTGGGACCGTGGGCAAACAGATCGGGAATTTTGCCATCTGCGAAATCACTCAAAGCCTCTGGCAGGGTGCATGCAGCATCGGCAGCGTCGATGATAAGAAAGCCGTCATGTTGCTCAACAACGAAGCCTAGACGCTGAATTTCGCGATCTGTACCTTCAACCACTGCGCGCAAGAACTGTTTCCAAACCGACCGACCATTCGGCACTACCGTCAAAATAATATGCTTTCGGAACGCCGCCTGTGGCTGGCGTTGCCAAGCCTAATAAGAAAGGCGCTCGAGCCCGGTTCTAAGTGTTCATTTCTGCAAGTGCAGCATGGTGTTTTTCAACAGAATCGGCAGATTGCGGAAGTTCGCTGCACCTGCAAGCACATTGTTCGGATGTTGGAGGAAGCGGTCGTTCACAGTCACGTGGTTGGCGCGCCAAAGCTGCAATCCTTCCCCAAGCCAGAAATGTGTCGTAACCGGCTTTACTAAGTTTAGCAAAACGCCTCAGCGACCTTGAGCGATCGGAGCCCATACTGCGATCGCTTCAGAGATTGCATAACTTGCGCGCACTTCCGCTGCTTGTCCGACCAGTTTGCGTTCGAGATTATGCCTGCGTCTGAAATTTGATTTGGAATCGGAAGATTGTTAGCAGAAATAATTTCTCAATCGCGTTGGTTTATTAAGGCTTGAGATATTCAATCCCTCACAAAATTGTAAGCCTCCCACAAACAACATGTAAGCACTGGTTCTCATATTGCTCTCAACGCATGAACAGAGCCAGCCATGAACGCCCCCAGCCTTTCCATCGTCATCATTACGTTAAACGAAGAAGTCCGCCTGCCGCGTCTGCTAGGCGATCTGGCAGCGCAGACATGGACGGATTTTGAGATCATCCATGTGGATAGCCAAAGCGAAGACAGGACAGTTTCTGTGTCTCGTGGCTACGCTGCAGGCTTCGCAGCCTATCGTATCATCGAGATGAATGGCCGTGGAGTCAGTCGCGGGCGCAACACCGGTGCATTAGCGGCACGGGGGCAACGCATTCTGTTTCTGGACGCGGATACCCGTTTATCCCCTGATTTCCTGAAAAATGCCATTTCTGAGTTGGATCAGACCGGAGCCAGCCTGGGAATTGTCGGTATGTCAGCAGAAGGTTTATCCTGGCACTATCGGTTGGGATTTGCCGGGTTCAACGCAGGCATTCGCCTGACTTCCCGGTTCTTTCCCACTGCAGTTGGAGCCTGCATGCTTTCCACCCCGGATATACACCGGAAAATCGGCGGTTATGATGAAAGTCTGAGCCTATGCGAGGACTGCAATTACGCGCTCAAGGCCTATCGCCAGGACCGGCATTCGGTGACCGTGCTAAAACAGAAATTCCGCTTTGATCCGCGTCGCCTGGAGCAGGATGGCTTCGCATCGACAGGGTTGACCTATTTGCGCGCCAACATTCGCCGCTTCTTTGTGGGTGAACTGCACAATCAGGAAATTCCTTATGAATTTGGTCACTACAAATAAGGCCGGGAAATGTTTGAGATTATACCAAGCCTAGACAGCTTTGCCGGACTAACTTTGCTGGCGCTCATTGCTTTTTGCGACACTCTCATTGGGGTTGGCCTTTTCATTTTTGCTGAGGTGGCTTTTTTGGCGGCGGGTGCGGCTTTTGCTGCCAGCGGTACTGTCTGGCCCGCGTTGATTGTGCTGGTATTTGCGTGGCTGGGCGATATGACCAGCTATCTGATTGGCGCACGCTTTGGGGTGCGAATGTCGCTGCCCTATCTGCAGGCACAAAAACGCAGGCGTGCATGGCGACGAGCCAGAACCGCACTGGCTGATCGCGGGGCGGCATTTGTTGTCGTGTCCCGTTTTTTAGGTCCCGTCGCCTGGGTGACGCCTTTCATGGCTGGGGCCATGCGGATGCCGCGATTCAAATTTGCCTTAGCCGCGGGGCTTGGGGTAATGCTGGGCGTTGGGCAGTTCCTGATTTATGGGGCGATCGGTCAGCGGTTTATCGGCGCAGTTCTTCCCTTTATTGCTGCGCATATCTGGGTCTTTGCCCTGGCGTTTTCTACCCTGCTGGCCGCAGCTTATGTGTGGCGGCGTAGCGAAAAGCCCGTTTGGAACCGGTTGATCAAGGTTGGTGTGGTGTCAGGTGCAATCTTCCTGACATCTAACTTCGCCTATTTCTTTGTACTTAATACACACCTTGTTCCAACAGTGCCACGCCTTGTGGTCGCGCACACATGTGAGGCGACCCAAGCCCCGTTTCTGGTCACCCCCGGCGACACCAGCCTGCATTTGCCTCAACCGGTGAACATTATGTTGATTTCGGATCGGTCCGGCACAGATTTGATGAACGAATTGGGTTGGCACCAGAATGCAACCTTTTCTCATAACAGCGTCAGCTTCGCGACCTACCTGGGCCTCTTGGCCAATCAGACGCCACCCGTTTCAGAATTGTATTTGAATGGTTACCCAGCTGACAGTGCCCACCAGATGGCAGGCACGATCAAAAACCACGAACATATTCGCTGGTGGGCTATGGGCTCAGGTATTCATTTCGGTGCGCTGAGCCGTGATGAGGAAATTGCCATCAAGTATTACGGCCACTTGCCGGTGCTGTTGCATGATATTGACCCGATGGTGGATCTATCGCGCGACATGCTCGCCGGACAGGTGTGGGACAGTGATCAGTTCGAAGTTGTTGGCATCGCCCCTTTGGCCGAATCCGTGAAGGAGGGCGAAGTCAGCGACTTTCAAACCGATGGCGGTGTTTTGGTGGTGACAGATAAGGGGCGCACTTTGCCGGAGTCAGTGATGAGATGTCTCAATCCTGCACCGTTTGCAAAATTGTAAACCACCGTTCAGCCGCATGTGAATCTGCCTGTCCATATTTGCACAATCATTCAATGGAGACCCAAAATGAATAAGAAAACCCTGCTGATCGCTGCGGCTTTTGTGTTGGTCCATATTGCTTTTGTTGCGCCTTTCGTACCGGTGGCAAATATCTTGCCCGCGGGGCTTGGGGCCCTGTCGATGTCATCTATGGCGCTGACGTTGACGCTAGCGGCACGTTGGCGGATCGTGGACCGGATCATGGGCGGGCCAGATAAATCCTATGGTGCGCATCGCTGGCTTGGCTTCTTTGCCCTTGCTGGGGCGCTTGGTCATTGGGGACTGGCATCATCCGTTGGCGCCGGTGTGCTGCCGGTGCTTGCCGAAAGCGGGGAAGATGTGGGGAATATCGCGGCCACAGGGCTGATCGTGATGACAGCGGCCGCCATGGTGCGGGCCATTCCTTACCACGTATGGAAGGCCAGCCATATGTTGATGGGGCCTATTTTCCTGCTTGCGGCCTACCACACGTTTTTCGTGGCCAGCCCGCTGACTGTCGGGGTCGCGCCCTGGGCGCTGATGGCGGTGGCTTCGGCAGTTGGCTTGCTCGCTTGGGGGCAGACGTTGTTGCGCAAGGTGGCCCCTTCACGGTTGGTCACAGTGGAAAGCGTCGAGCCGTTTGATGGAGGTGTTGATGTAACCTTTCGTAGCGATACCCTGGACTTGTCCCGTATTTGTTCCGTTCCTTTAACTTGGTATTTTGCCGAAAAGGAGAACGGAAATGGCAAACGGAC
>NZ_PWAA01000062.1 GCF_003031585.1 Thalassobius sp. I31.1 | reverse complement strand
GGCGTTGCACGCAGGACCATGCCGAACAGATCACGGGGATCGTCGGGATCTGCCAACAGGTCAAGCTGCTGATACAGACCGGTGCCTTCCAGCTGATCGCGGATATAACGCAGCGCCGAGAAGTCCTCGGTCGCGAAACCAACGCCATCAAACAAGGTAATCTGACGATCAGAGGTGCGGCCTTTTTCTTCGCCACGGATGACTTTCCACATCTCTGTCACCGGGAAATCCTCCGGCATATTCTGGATTTCACCTTCAATCCGGGTTTGCGGGGGGTATTCCACAAAAACATCCGCACGTTTCAGGATATCGGCCTGCAATTCGGTCTTGCCCGGGCAGTCGCCGCCAATTGCGTTGATGTGAATGCCCGCGCCAACCATATTATCGTTCAGCACGGTCGCGTTTTGCTTGTCCGCGGTGCAGGTCGTAATGATTTGCGCGCCCTGAACCGCCTCTTCCGCGGTCTTGCAGGGATGCAATGCCATACCCAGGCCCTGCAGATTGCGCATCAGTTTTGCGGTTGCGGCCGGGTCTGTATCGTAAAGGCGCAGGGTATCAACGCCGCAGATCACCTTCATCGCCAGGGCCTGAAATTCCGACTGCGCACCATTGCCGATCATCGCCATGGTGCGGGCATTTGCCGGGGCCAGGTGCTTTGCAACCACTGCCGAGGTCGCCGCTGTGCGCAGCGCAGTCAGCACGGTCATTTCCGTCAGAAGCACCGGGTAACCAGTGTAAACATCCGCCAGCAGGCCAAAAGCCGTCACGGTCTGCAGGCCTTCTTTGGTGTTCTTGGGGTGGCCGTTTACATATTTGAACCCATAGGTCGTGCCGTCAGAAGTCGGCATCAGTTCAATCACACCTTCGGTCGAGTGCGCGGCCACGCGTGGGGTTTTGTCGAACAATTCCCAGCGCTTGAAGTCTTCCTCAATATAAACGGCGATCCCGGACAACATGTCCTCAATGCCGATCCGGTGGATCAGCTGCATCATATTATCAACGCTGACGAAGGGAACCATCGCCAGTTCGGACGGAG
>NZ_PWAA01000061.1 GCF_003031585.1 Thalassobius sp. I31.1 | reverse complement strand
TAGAAAACTAGAAAACTAGAAAACTAGAAAACTAGAAAACTAGAAAACTAGAAAACTAGAAAACTAGAAAACTAGAAAAACGCATAATTTCAATACCCTTATGTCAACACAAAAAGGCCCAGAGGTTTCTCCGGGCCTTTTGTTTCATCAAACTTATTAACTTTTAACCTTACCGGTCAGATGCATCCTCGGATGCCAGCTGGCCTGCGAACCATGCGGCTGCTACCGGGTTCACACCGCCCTTGGAGGACAGGGTTGCACCGACGGATGGGTTGGCTTGTGTTTCGATGCCTGTGCCAGCTTCAAGCGCCAGATACGCAAAGATTTCAACGGCTTCTGCGGTGACCGGGCTTGAGCGTTCAACAACAACGCTTTCAATACCGGTGTTGTCCTGTGCGAAATGCGCCTCAACATCTTTGGCGCCCGCAAAAGCAGGAGCAGCAACAGTCAGGGCGAGGATGGATGCGATTACAGTTTTCATAGCGTTAACCTTTCAAGGATCTGGGTGTTTTGAATTTTGGTGGAAGTCTTGTTGCTTCCGATGTGATTGATTTGGGGGTGCTTCAGATCACCTTCAAGACACAGAGCCGTGAGGTCTGTTCACGCATGCACACAGGGCTGTGAGCGGTTGAAACAAGGAAATTTGCGTGAATATGACATGCACAATCCATGCACTTCCTATGCACATCTTATGCATATGCGGGGAACGGTGGATTAAGGGGCAGTTCATAGAACCCACAAAAGAAAAGCCCCGCCAGAAAGTCCAGGCGGGGCGTCAGCATAGTGTACAATAGCGATGCTGAAACTTAATCGAGGAAGGCTTTTTCCACCACATATTGCGCAGGTTTGGAATTTGCGCCTTCTTCCAGACCGTATTCCTCAAACATTTCTTTCAGCTCAAGGTTAAAGGCCATGTTGCCGCAGATCATCGCGCGGTCATGCTCTGCACAGAGAGGTTCGACACCAAGGTCAGAGAAAGCCTCACCAGAGCGCATCAGATCGGTGATACGGCCCATCTTGGGGCTCTCTTCGCGGGTTGTGGTCGGGTAGTATTTGATCTTCTTCCAGAAGCCTTCACCGATCACTTCATTCAGAAGCTCATCATCTTTCAGGTCTTCAATTAGCTCACGACCATAGGTCAGTTCGCCAACTTCACGACAGGTGTGGGTGATGATGATTTCGTCGTAGTCTTCATAGGTCTGCGGTTCACGCAGCAGGGATGCGAAAGGTGCAAAACCGGTGCCAGTGGCAAAGAACCAGATGCGTTTGCCCGGGATCAGCGCGTCATGCACAAGCGTGCCAACGGGTTTGGGGCGCAGGATCACTTCGTCGCCGACCTTGATGTGCTGCAGTTTGGACGTCAGCGGGCCGTCTTCGACTTTGATCGAATAGAATTCCATTTCCTCATCCCAGCTTGGCGAGGCAATGGAATAGGCGCGCAGCAGGGGTTTCTGCTTGCCGGTTTCCGGATGTGGGTCGCCCATCAGGCCGATCATCACGAATTCACCGGAGCGGAAGCGCAGGCTTGCCGGGCGGGTGCAGCGGAAACGGAACAGGCGATCTGTGTAGTGCTGAACTTCGGTTACGGTCTGTGCGTCCGGAAGGGTCGGGACAGCTTTGACTGCGGGGGCGTCTGCGGTTGTATCGGTCACTTTTACATGCTCATTCATAGGGTCCGCGCGGGGAATACCCCACGCCCTTTCATCTCTCAATAGGGCAAATTGCCCTGGAGGTCTAGTTTGTGTGTGTGCGAATGATTAATCAGCCGCGCAGACGCGACTGATAGTTATTGTCCTGCCAGTTGGCGCGGGCTTTCCATTCACCTTCGGACTGACGTGCGGCCAGATCATCGTCGATTTCAACTTCGTCAAAACCAGATCGGCGCGCCATGGCATATTGATCAGAGATCACATGCCCACGGGCACGCAGACGGCCAACAAAGCCCAGATCCCGCAGACGACGGGCCAGGGTAAAGCCGCGACCATCGGCGAAAGACGGGAAGTCGATGCGCACGAGATCCACATTGCTCAGAAGCTGCGGCAGATATTCCACCGCAACATCTGAAGGCAGATCAACCGCCAGGGCCGGGGGATGGTTTGCCGGTAGTTCGTCCAGCGTGAAAAAACCATGTTCCCAGTGCTCCGGGCCGAAACCCTCATCTGTGATGATAACTGACATCAGAATACTTCTCCTGACGGGCGCACAGGTGTACGCACCATTTTTCCGTTTTCAAAGTGTATGCCACACTCTGTTTTGTCCTGTCCGCGCCAGCGGCCCGCGCGTGGGTCTTCGCCGTCACGCACGCGAGATGTACATGGGGCACAGCCAAGCGAGGCAAAGCCTTTTTTCACCAGCGGGTGACGCGGCAGGTTGTTGTTTTCCATATACTCGCGGATGGTGTCCGGCGTGAAATGGGCCATTGGGTTCACCTTGATGCGGTTTTCGCCGTCGGCTTCGAACAGGTCCATTTGCGCGCGCGTGCCGGACTGGTAGCGTTTACGCCCGGTGATCCAGGCGTCAAAGCCAGACAGGGCTTTTTCAAGCGGACGGGTTTTGCGCAGGGCACAGCAGGCGTCTGTTGATTTCTGCCAGAGCAGGGCGTCATTGTCCTCAAGGAACAGTTCTGTGCGATCCGGTGAGATCACGCGCACATCGGTCAGGCCCAGTTGCTTGCTGATATCCCGCTGGTACTGAATGGTTTCCTCAAACAGCATTTCGGTGTTCAGAAACAACACAGGCACGGTGCGGTCCAGCGTGGACAGCAGATGCAGCAGCACAACGGATTCAACCCCAAAGGACGAAACCATCGCAATGCGTCCGGTCAGCGGATCGGTCAGCGCCTGGGCCAGGATGTCACGCGCGCCGTGGTGACGGTAGCGCGCGTTTAATTCCTTGGCCCGGTCCGCTGGTGCGGGAAGGGGGGCTTCAAGCGGCATGTTTCGCATCCTCCGGATAAAGCAGAGCTTTGAACGGGGCAGCACCCAGACGACGATAGGCCGCAAGGAAGGTTTCCGCAGGATCTGTACGCAGATCAAGGTAGCCCAGCACCAGACGTTCAATCGCCGGGACGATGGCGTCATAGGCAAAGCCCGGACCTGCACGTTCGCCAACTGCGGCGGTTTCTGTGCCGTCGCCACCCAGGGTGATCTGGTAGTTCTCAACACCCGCGCGATCCAGACCGAGGATCCCGATGTGGCCGACGTGGTGGTGGCCACAGGCGTTGATGCAACCAGAGATCTTGATCTTCAGCGCGCCGATGTCATGTTCCACGCCCAGTTCCTGTACGCGGTTGGCGATCTGCTGGGCCACGGGAATGGAACGCGCGGTAGCAAGGGCACAGTAATCCATACCGGGGCAGGCGATAATGTCTGAGGCCAGACCAATATTGGCGGTGCCCAGACCAGCAGCTTTCAAAGCTTTGAAGATCGCAGGCAGATCGGATTTCTTCACATGCGGCAGAATGACGTTCTGTTCGTGGCTGATACGCAGCTCGTCATAGGCGTGATCGCGGGCGATATCGGCCAGCAGGTGCATCTGTTCCGTGGTTGCGTCGCCTGGGGTGTCGCCATGGGCTTTCAGTGACACAGAAACAATCGCGTGGTCGTCGCGTTTATGATCGGTGATGTTTGTGTCGACCCATGACTGGAACACAGGATCAGTTGCGTAAGCCGCATCAAAGACGCCATTGTCGGACGCTTCCCAGACGGGTGGCTGAAAATGCGCTTCGATATCAGCCAGAAGTTCCTGATCCACGCCTGAGAACTGCGGGCGCAGGGTGTTGAAACGCTCTTCTACCAGCTCGCTGATTTTCTCGATGCCGTTTTCATGCACGGTGATCTTGATGCGGGCTTTGTATTTGTTGTCGCGACGGCCCAGCGTGTTCCAGACGGAAACCACAGCTTCGCAATAGGGCAGAAGATCGGCCTTTGGCAGGAAGGCACGCAGCACTTTACCCACCATTGGTGTACGGCCAAGGCCACCGCCAACGATGACTTCGAAACCGGGCTCACCCGCTTCATTGCGCACCATACGCAGGCCAATGTCATGGGCTTTGGTCACGGCGCGGTCATTGGGGGAACCGGTGATGGCGATCTTGAATTTACGCGGCAGGAACTGGAATTCCGGGTGATCTGTGGACCACTGGCGCAGCAGTTCAGCCACGGGGCGCGGATCTTCGATTTCGTCCTTGGCGGCGCCTGCAAAATGGTCGGCGGTCACGTTGCGGATGGTGTTGCCGGAGGTCTGGATCGCGTGCAGGCCAACTTCGCCCAGGCTGTCCAGGATATCTGGCACATCTGACAGTTTTGGCCAGTTGTACTGGATGTTCTGACGGGTGGTGAAATGGCCGTAGCCTTTGTCATATTTCGCAGCCACGTCACCCAGGCGACGCATTTGCGCGCCGGACAATGTGCCGTAAGGGATCGCAACCCGCAGCATATAAGCGTGCAATTGCAGGTACAGACCGTTCATCAGGCGCAGAGGCTTGAATTCATCTTCGGTCAGGTTGCCAGCCACGCGGCGTTCAACCTGGGCGCGGAATTGTGCGTTGCGCTCGTTCAGGAAGGCGCGGTCGAAGTCGTTATAATGGTACATGTTCAGGCTCCTGCGCTTGCGGTTTCAGCTTGCTTGCCGTGGAAATAGTTGGATGGGCCGGTGGCGCGAAATTCTTCGCGGAAATGCACCGGTTCCGGGCCGTTGTCGCCCATAACTGCGTCTGCCAGCATCACACCCACAGCGATATTCTGCTGGGCGTTGGCGATGGCGAACTCTGCATCGGCTGCGTCTTGTTCGGTGAACAGCGCGGCGTCCGCGTGGGCAGAAACCCAACAGCTGTCCGCAGACCAGTAGATCACGTCACCTGAGATCAGGTGATTTGCGGTGATGACTTTTGGTGTGAAGGGGCGACGGCTCATGAGCGTTGTCCTTGCTGTAGCTGGGGTGTCGGTTGTTTTGTGAAAGGAAGGCCTGGCAGGATGGCGCAATCAACGCCTGCTGCGAGGGCTTCGGAAATTAAGGTGTCTGGCGTGCCGGTGCCGGGTTTCAGGCGCACGATGGATGCACCTTCGCGAACGGCATTCAGAATGTCAGCGGTCGGGGTTGTTGCGGGTAGGAATTCTGCTTCGCGGCGGGCCAGTTCCAGGATTTCGCGGGATACATTTGCATCTGCGATCACGATGTCGGCGCGGTCAATGGCGCGACGTGCGCGGATCGACAGCATGTCTGCCTCGCCCGCGCCGGTGCCGATCAGATCAATGCGGCCTGCCGCGTCTTCTTCGTTCAGGTGCTGGATGAGGAGCGTATCAAGCGCGTCACGCACGCCGGCGTCGCCACCGTTTGCATAGGCCTGTGGGCCTGCGTGGTTATAGTAATCGGCCCAGAAATCACGACGGTCGCGACCAGCGGGCAGGGCAAAAGCGCGGGAGCGGAAGGATTTTCCGATTTCAGCCAGCTTGCCCAGAACTGGCGAGAGATCTTCTTCAAGGCTGGCTTTGATCGCACGCGCCAGAACTGGGGCTGCGCCCTCAGTCCCGATGGCGATGGTCACAGGATCACGGTCGACAATCGCCGGTGTGATGAAATCGCTGTCTTGCAGGTTGTCGACGATATTGACCGGCACGCTTTGCGCCTGCGCCATGGCGCGGATGTCCTGATCGCGGGCGTCATTTTCATCGGCGGCGTACACAAGGGAAGCGCCTGCAATATCGGTGAAACGCAGATCGCGGGTGTGCAGGGAAATTTTTCCGCTTTGCGCAAGGTCGCGGATTGCAACAGACGGGGCCGTTGCGAAGACATCCAGTTGCGCCTGTGTTTTAACAAGCAGACGCAGTTTCGCAATGGCCGCATCGCCGCCGCCGGACAGCACAATACGTGCGCCATCGGTCTTCATGTAAATCGGGAAATGGTCCATTGTTCCGCAATCCTGCTTGTTACTGGGTAATATATAGGATATTTTCCCGATATTGCGCTAGTATCGGGCGTAGATAAGAATAATCATTCCGGCTTTTGCGCCCAGCAGGCGAATATTTCCGGTTTTTAAGGAGAAGCGGAATGTCAGTCCGTATTAATGAGATCGACCGGAAAATCCTGATGGCCCTGCAAGAGGACGCGGGCCAGTCGCTGGATGAAATTGCGCGTAAGGCGGGGTCATCTAAGACGCCTGTGTGGAATCGTATTCAGAAGATGAAGAAAAGCGGCATGATCCAGGGGCAGACGGCTGTTCTGGATGCGGAAGCGCTTGGTTTTGAAAGCTGTTTCTTTGTTCTGATCCGCACGTCACAACATGCGGCCAGCTGGAAAGAACAGTTCATGAAGGCGCTGAATGCCCGGCCTGAAGTGATGGAAGCGCATCGCCTGGCGGGGGATATTGATTACATTCTGAAGGTGCGTGTGACCAATGCCCGGGCCTATGATAAATTCTATCAGGCGCTGATTGATGATGTCGACATTTATAATGTGACGGCGCTGCTTTCGATGGAAGAGATCATCAACAACCGTCCATTGCCTTTGCGGGAAGGGTGAGGGGGCGCTGCCCCCGTCCGCAGGCGGACTCCCCCGGAGTATTTATGGCAAGATGAAGCTTATCGGGGATTTGCAGTGGCAAGCGCCAGGCCATCGATGATGGCGGTGAAGGCGTCATTATAGTGAAGCGTGGCCTGGGGCAGGGTGGTTTTCACCGTGCTGCTGATGTCTTTGATCAGGCTGGAGCCGCCGACAAAAATTACGCTGTCGATCTGATCCGGGGTGCAACCGGCCAGCGCCAGGGTTTCCTGCACGGCAGAGGTCAGGCTGCCCATATGCGGGGTCAGGGATGTGGTTAACATTTCTGCGCTGAGCGGCTGGTTTAAGTCGCGTTCAACAGTGGCCAGATTGATCATGCCCTGACCGTCCATATTGGCCTGAATTTTACCGCGTTCCACCGCGAATGCGATGTCATGGCCCAGGTGATCATCCAGCACATTCATCAGGCGATCATAGGCGGGGCGATCAACGGCGTTGCGTTGCAGGTCGGCGACTTTGCGTTTGACTTCAGGGGCGTAGAGGAAGGGGATCATCTGCCAGGTGGCGAGGTCATGAAATATCGCGCGGGGGGCGGCATGGGTGCCTGCGCCGAAATCTTTGCGGATCTCGCTGTCTTTGCCAAAGAGATGCATGACGTGATCAAAGCTTATACTGCGGTCAAAATTGGTACCGCCCAGACGCAGGCCGTGGCTGGCGAGAATATCTATGCCTTGCGGTGTATTCTGGAAGACGGTGAAGTCTGACGTACCGCCGCCGATATCGACGATCAGTTTCAGCCCATCACCTTTTTGACCGGCAGCCAGCGCGGCGGCTTCGGGCTCAGCCATGAAGTCGACCGACTTAAACCCGGCGACCAGATAGCATTGGGTCAGGTCTTTCAGGGCCTGTGCGTTTTTTTCCGGATCAGACGAGTGAAACAACACGGGCCGACCGGATAAGGCGTGGTCAAAATCCTGATAACACAGATCTTCGGCGCGTTTTTTCAGACGTTTCAGAAAGCGCGCGATGATATCAACGAATGTGATGCGTTCGCCCATCATCATCCGGCTTTCATGCATCAGGGGCGTGCCCAGAATGCTTTTCAATGCGCGCATATACCGCCCGTCATCGCCATTGATCAGGGCGCGTTCTGCCTGACGGCCAAACAGGGTTTTGCCGCTGTCGAAGTCGAAAAACACAGCCGTAGGCAGGGTGTTTTCGCCCGCTTCCACATCGATCAGAAAGGGACGGCCATTCACAGAAATCCCGGCGGCGGAATTTGAGGTTCCGAAGTCAATTCCAAGCGTCTGTGTCATGGCCGGCGGCCCTTTTTTGAGTGCGGGGTCGACCTATGTAGCAGTGACCTGCAGGGCTTTCAAGCCGTGGAAGTGGTATATATCGGCGTATTCAGGCGTGCCCGCGAGGGTGATATTTGGGCAGCGGTTAAAGAGGATTGGCAAGGCGATTTGCAATTCCATCCGAGCAAGCGGCGCGCCGATGCAAAAATGTGCGCCTGCGCCGAAACTGGTGTTGGTCTGAATGTCACGCATAGGCTGGAAGCTTTCGCCATTTTTCCATGTCGCAGCATCCCGGTTGGCAGAGCCCAGCAGCAGGGCGACTTCATCGCCTGGCTGGAAGGTGTGACCGCAGATCTCGGCCTCTTCATAGCACCAGCGGGTGAACATATGCAGGGGCGGATCGAACCGCAGGGTTTCTTCGGACAGTTTTTCAATGCCGTCCATTTTGCAATGGGCCTGCGCGCCGTGTTCAAGGATGGTTTTCACAGCATTACCGATGGAATGCACCGTGGCTTCGTGGCCGGCGTTCAGCAGCAGAATGCAGGTTGTGATCAGCTCATCCGTGGATAGTTTTGTGCCTTCTTCTTCCGCAGAAATCAGGGCAGAGATCAGATCATCGGCGGGCGTGGCACGGCGCTTTTCCACATATTCGCGCATGAAGGCGACGAATTCTTCGGTGGCGCGCACGGCTTTGTCTTCCATGTCCCGCGTGCGACCGGCCTGATACATCATGACCATGGAATTGGACCATTCCAGCAGCTCACGCCACATGGTTTCCGGCACGCCGAGCAGGCGGCAGATGATGATGACGGGAATTTTCTGGGCGAAAGCCGTGAGCAGATCAAATTCGCCGGTCGGGAAGTTGTCGATCAGATCATGGGTGATAGCTTCGATTTCGGGCGCAAGCCCCTTGATCCGGCGCGAGGTGAACGCCCGCATCACAAGGCCGCGCAGGCGGGGATGCCGGGGGCGTTCCAGTTCTAACATGGAATGGGCTTCGACATCATAGAATGGCGTAAGGTGATCCGGGATCGGTTTGCGTTTGTCTGCGGGCACTTCGCGGCCAAAACGACGATCGCGCAGCAGGGCAGAGACAGCCTGATGTGAGGTTGCGCAGGTCAGATTGTAATCATCCCAGAAGGCAAAATCCCTGGCAGCCCGCAGGCGTTCATAAAACGGATAGGGGTTCTGAACGAATTCCGGATCGGTGGGGGACTGGGTGAATTTCTGCATCTCTGGCTCCTGTGAAGTCGCGAATATTTTCGCTTTTGCGCCGGGATGCAAGAGGGGATGTTTGCGGTATCAGTTTTTCGGAGAATCCTGCAGCAGGCCGATCAGATCGAAATAGGTCCGGGCGTGGCCTTCGGGCAGGTTTTCACGCAATTCATCATCCGCAAGTTCGCTTGCAGCGCGATGGGCCCGCAGCCCGCGCTGGCCGAGATCTGAAAGGCGCAGGGTGGCGTCCTCATCAGGTTCGCGGATCAGCGCGCCGCTACGGATCAGGGTTTCGATGCCACCAGGGGGCGTGCCTTTTGGTGTCGCCCGCTGTGCCAAAACAGCTTCGGGGGTGCCGCCAGGATCAATCAGATAGAGCAACTGCCCCTGGGCACCGGCCATGAACGGATACCCCTGCGTGATCAGTTCCGCGTCAACGCGGGCCTGCCACAGGCGCAGTGCCGCCATCAGAGTTTCCCCGGAGGTGCTGTTCATGGTCAGGCTTTTTCAAGCGCGTCGATAATGCCTGAGAAATCAGAGGCTTTCAAGGAGGCCCCGCCAACAAGTGCGCCGTCCACATCTGCGACCGAGAAGATTTCTGTGGCGTTGGAAGCTTTGACAGAGCCGCCGTAAAGAATGCGGATCGCGTTGCCGGTTTCCTCGCCAAAGCGTCGGATCAGTCTTTCGCGAATGAAACCATGGACTTCGGCGATTTGTTCCAGGGTTGGCACAAGGCCCGTGCCGATGGCCCAGACGGGTTCATAAGCGATCACCAGGGTTTCACCCGTTGCGCCATCCGGAACGGAACCGGCCAGCTGGCCACCGATGATATCCAGCGTGTTATTGGCTTCGCGCTGCGCCAGGCTTTCCCCAAGGCAAACAACAGCTGTCAGCCCGTTTTCCATTGCAGTACGGGCCTTTGCGCGGACATCTTCGCTTTCTTCGTCATAGGTATCACGGCGTTCTGAATGACCCAGGATCACATAGGTCGCACCGGAATCCTTCAGCATCTCTGCGGAAACATCACCGGTGTGCGCGCCGGATGTGGCGGCGTGGCAGTCCTGGCCGCCGGTTGCGATCGGGCTGTCGGAAAGCGCATCAGAAAGGCGGGACAGCAGGGTGGCCGGAGGGCAGATCAACAGGTCGATATCTGGGGAAGTATATGATTTTGCGAGATTTTCAGCCTCGGTCAAAGCGGCGGAAGTGCCGTTCATTTTCCAGTTGCCTGCTGCGAGCTTTCTGCGCATTGCCTGTCGTCCTTCTTGATTTCTTTTGCAAGAATTCGCAGGCGGATGGCGGGGCGTCAAGGGATTTGCAGGCAGAAGTGGGGGTTCTGAATGAAAAAAGGCCCGAAGTTTCCCCCGGACCTTTTCGTTTCGTCGTGGATATTAACTTTTGACCTTACCGGTCAGATGCATTCTCAGATGCCAGCTGGCCTGCGAACCATGCGGCGGCTACCGGGTTCACGCCGCCCTTAGAGGACAGGGTTGCACCGACGGATGGGTTGGCTTGTGTTTCGATGCCTGTGCCAGCTTCAAGCGCCAGATACGCAAAGATTTCAACGGCTTCTGCGGTGACCGGGCTTGAGCGTTCAACAACAACGCTTTCAATACCGGTGTTGTCCTGTGCGAAATGTGCCTCAACATCTTTGGCGCCCGCAAAAGCAGGAGCAGCAACAGTCAGGGCGAGGATGGATGCGATTACAGTTTTCATAGCGTTAACCTTTCAAGGGTCTGGGTGTTGTTTCATTTCGGTGGAAGTCTTGTTGCTTCCGATGTGATTGATTTGGGGGTGCTTCAGATCACCTTCAAGACACAGAACCGTGAGGATTGCGTTTTATATGTTCACACATGCACACCAGTCTGTGAGCAGTTGAAACAAGCCAAAACGTCGGAATATTGCATGCACAATCCATGCACTTCCTATGCACATCTTATGCATACGCGGGGAACGGGGGATTCAGAGGTTGTTAAAAGCGCGAGCAAAAGAAAACCCGCCACTGGGGCGGGTTCGTTTGGGACGTGCGTTCTGGTGGGGCTTACTGTGGCAGTTTTAAATCGCCCGCCGGACCATCCATACCTTCAAAGCGGATACTTTCCCCACATCCGCAGGCGTCTGACACATTGGGGTTGTTGAACTTAAACCCGCTTTCCAGCAGCCCAACTTCATAATCAACCTCTGTGCCAATCAAGAACATCTGCGCCATGGGCGCAATCATCACACGGGCACCATCTTGTTCGACGACTTCATCATGGGTGTCGGCGGCATCGACGTAATCCATCGTGTATTCCATACCGGCACAGCCACCTTTGCGCACGCCAATGCGCAGGCCCGCATGGCCTTTGGCAACCATGAGCTTTGTGATCTGTTTCACAGCGGCGGGGGTCATGGTGACCGCCTGTTTTCCCGGAATACCAAACATCGTGCGTTTCCTTTTGTCAGGGCTTACATGAAGCCCAGTTCGAGACGTGCCTCATCTGACATCATCTCCATGCCCCAGGGTGGCTCCCAGACAAGTTCAACGCTGACGGACTGAATGCCCGGAAGCGGTTCAATTGCCTCAGCAACCCAACCCGGCATTTCGCCGGCAACAGGGCAACCCGGAGCAGTCAGGGACATCAGAACAGCGACCTCATTGGTGTCACTGATTTCAATCGTATAGATCAGGCCAAGATCGTAGATGTTCACCGGAATTTCCGGGTCAAATACGGAACGGCAGGCCTCGACCACGGTGTCATACATTTCGTGGTTGGTGGAGGAGGGTTTGATCAGCGGGGCGCCTTCCATCGGCGAAGATGTCTCTGCAGTCATCACGGGTCTCTTTCATTACCTGAGTGAAGATATAGGGATTACAGCGCGCAACGTCCAGAGAGGTGTTGGTAAAAGTACAGAAAGGTATCAGGTTGCGATTTCATCCCGAAAGCGATTGCCAGACTGTTTATACGGTGCCCACAATGCACCATCCACTTGCCCTTTGCCCCTGGCATAGGATAAGGCCGGGCCATGACAAAATTCAGCTATTCTCTGAACGCCACCGACGGCAAAGCCCGGACCGGTGTGATCTCAACCCCGCGTGGCGACATCCGCACGCCGGCCTTTATGCCTGTGGGCACGGCGGCCACGGTGAAAGCGATGATGCCGGAAAGCGTTGCGGCGACTGGCGCGGATATTCTGCTTGGCAATACGTACCATCTGATGTTGCGCCCCACGGCGGAGCGCATTGATCGCCTGGGCGGGCTGCATAAGTTCATGAACTGGGACAAACCCATTCTGACCGACAGCGGCGGGTTTCAGGTGATGAGCCTTGCGGGGCTGCGCAAGCTGACGGAAAAAGGCGTGACCTTTAAAAGCCATATCGATGGGTCCAGTCATGAGTTGACGCCGGAACGCAGCATGGAAATCCAGAAGCTTCTGGGATCTGACATTGTCATGTGTTTTGACGAATGTCCGGCACTGCCTGCGGATAAAGACCGGATTGCTGAAAGCATGCGTCTGTCCATGCGGTGGGCCCAGCGTTCGCGTGATGCCTTTGGTGATCGTCCGGGACATGCGCTGTTTGGTATTATGCAGGGCGGGCTTGAGTCTGATCTGCGTGAAGAAAGTGCGCAGGCCCTGCGTGAGATCGGGTTCGATGGCTATGCTGTTGGCGGTCTTGCAGTGGGCGAGGGGCAGGAGAAAATGTTTGACTGCCTTGATTACGCCCCGGGTTTCCTGCCGGAAGATAAGCCGCGTTACCTGATGGGCGTGGGCAAGCCTGACGATATCGTCGGGGCTGTGGCGCGTGGCATTGATATGATGGATTGCGTATTGCCCAGCCGGTCTGGCCGCACGGGGCAGGTGTTTACGCGCAATGGTGTGGTGAACATCAAGAACGCCCGCCATGCGGATGATCCGCGCCCGCTGGATGAAGCCTGCACATGCCCGGCCTGTTCCAACTATTCTCGCGCCTATCTGCATCACGTTTTCCGCAGCCAGGAAATGATTTCCGGCATGCTGCTGACCTGGCACAACCTGCATTACTTCCAGGAGCTGATGCAGGGGATGCGCGATGCGATCTCTGAAGGACGTTTTGCGGAGTTTGAGAAAACTTTCCACGAAACCCGCGCCCAGGGCGATATTGAACCGCTGTAAGTTCGGCGGACTGTAAAGTTTACAAGGCTTACCGCAGATCATCTGGTGTTCTCAGGGATGTCAGCCGTGCTGCATTCTGAGACGGATTAACCGAATTTAAGAAAATCCATGCCAACTCTGCTATAAAGGTGGGGTTGGCCCCTTGCAGCGGGTTTCTGCAGGGTGCATGATCGCGGCCAACTTATGGGATCAAGGTTGAATATGGGGCATTTCATCCCTATCTCAGATCTCCGAACAGAGAAGACCGTGGCTGCCGTTTGGGGCCTGCGTCTTTTGCTAAGCAAGGATTGATAATGCAAGAGCAACTTAACCAGACCTATCCCGTCCTGCCCCTGCGCGATATTGTGGTTTTCCCACATATGATTGTGCCGCTTTTTGTCGGCCGGGAACGTTCTATTCGCGCGCTGGAAGAGGTCATGCAGGATGACAAGCAGATCATGCTGTCCTGTCAGATGGATCCTTCCGTAGATGAACCGACTGCCGATGGCATTTTCCGTATTGGTGTGCTGGCCAATGTGCTGCAGCTGCTGAAACTGCCCGATGGCACTGTGAAAGTGCTGGTTGAAGGTAAATCCCGCGTTCAGATCAGCGAATTCGTTGAGAATGATGACTTCTTTGAAGTCCGCGCCGAGCTTCTGGAAGAAGTGCCGGGCGATGAGGCCGTTTCCGAAGCCCTGCTGCGGTCCGTTGATCAGGAATTTGAACGCTACGCCCGTATCAAGAAAAACATTCCGGAAGAGGCCCTGACAGCGGTTGCCGACACCCGTGAACCCAATGAACTGGCCGATCTTGTGGCCGGTCACCTGGGGATTGAGGTGGAACAGAAACAGGAAATCCTGGAGATCCTGGATATCGCTGCGCGTCTTGAGAAGATCTATGGTCTGATGCAGGGGGAACTGTCGGTTCTGCGCGTTGAGAAAAAGATCAAAACCCGCGTGAAATCCCAGATGGAACGCACCCAGCGTGAATATTACCTGAATGAGCAGATGAAGGCCATTCAGAAGGAATTGGGCGACGGTGATGAAGGTCAGAATGAGCTTCAGGAACTGGAAACGAAGATCGCTGAAACCAAGTTTTCCAAAGAAGCCCGTGAAAAGGTGGATGCGGAAGTTAAGAAGCTGAAATCCATGTCACCCATGTCTGCAGAGGCAACAGTGGTGCGCAACTATCTGGACTGGATGCTGTCCATTCCATGGGGTGTGAAATCCCGTGTGAAAAAGGATCTGGCAAACGCGCAGGCGGTTCTGGATAAAGATCACTATGGCCTGGAAAAGGTTAAGGAACGTATCGTTGAATATCTTGCGGTACAACAGCGTTCCAAAAAGCTGAAGGGCCCGATTATGTGCCTTGTCGGCCCTCCTGGCGTGGGTAAAACATCGCTGGGTAAATCTGTTGCCAAGGCGACAGGGCGTGAATTTATCCGCATTTCCCTGGGTGGTGTGCGTGACGAAAGTGAAATCCGCGGTCACCGCCGGACTTACATTGGTTCCATGCCGGGTAAGATCATTCAGGCGCTGAAGAAGGCGAAAACCACGAACCCGCTGATCCTGCTGGATGAGATTGATAAGATGGGTCAGGATTTCCGTGGTGATCCCGCATCTGCGATGCTGGAAGTTCTTGATCCGGAACAGAACTCTACTTTCTCAGATCACTATATGGAGGTTGAATATGACCTCTCTAACGTGATGTTCCTGACCACTGCGAACAGCTATAATATGCCTGGCCCGCTTCTGGACCGGATGGAAATCATTTCCCTTGCCGGATACACCGAAGATGAGAAGGCTGAGATCGCGCGTCATCACCTGATCGACAAGCAGATCAAAAACCACGGTCTGCGCAAGGGCGAACTGGAAGTGACCGATGGGGCGCTGACAGGGCTGATCCGTCATTACACCCGTGAGGCGGGCGTGCGGAATCTTCAGCGTGAAATCGCGAAGCTGGCCCGTAAAGCCGTGACCAAAATCGTTAAGAAAGAAGCAGAGACTGTTAAGGTTGACGCGGATAATCTGGATGATTTCCTGGGCGTGAAGAAATTCCGCTTTGGTCTGGCTGAGAAGGACAATCAGGTGGGTGTTGTTACCGGTCTGGCCTGGACTTCTGTCGGTGGTGACCTTTTGCAGATCGAAGCGCTGAAACTGCCTGGTAAGGGCCGTATGAAGACAACCGGTAAGCTTGGCGATGTGATGAAAGAGTCCATTGATGCCGCCAGTTCTTTTGTGCGTTCCATCAGCCCGGAAATCGGGGTGAAACCACCGCATTTCGAAAAGATCGACATCCACGTGCACGTGCCGGAAGGGGCGACACCAAAGGATGGTCCTTCTGCGGGTGTTGGCATGGTGACCTCTATTGTGTCTGTGCTGACAGGCATCGCGGTGAAACGCGATGTGGCCATGACTGGCGAGGTTACCCTGCGTGGCAATGTTCTGGCGATTGGTGGCCTGAAGGAAAAGCTTCTGGCGGCGCTGCGCGGTGGTATCAAAACCGTGCTGATCCCGGAAGAGAATGAAAAAGACCTGCCGGAAATCCCGGACAATGTGAAAGAAGGTCTGACGATCATTCCGGTCAGCCATGTGTCAGAGGTTCTGAAACATGCACTGGTTGAGGCACCAGAGGCCGTTGAATGGGACGAGGTCGCCGAAGAAGCCGCCGCCGCCCAGGCCGCACTGGCGACGAAAACCCAGGCTGGCGTGACGGCGCAGCACTGATACCAGATGAGAGAATGACGAAGGCGCGGTTTAGTCCGCGCCTTTTTTCTTTCATACAACGGACATGATTAAAGGATTGTTTAGGGTGGTGTGGGGGAGGCGTCCCCGCTATCCTTTGTCTGTAGTTAACGGAGTAAACTTAAAATGAGTTCATCGACCAAGGCACCTGCCAAAGCAAAACCAGCAATAGTTAAGGCGCCAGCAACAGCTGCACCGGCGGCAGCTGCACAAGAGGCCTCTGAAGATACGCGTATTCTGAAGAAACATCTGATTGAAAAAGTTGCACGTCGTGCCGGTGTACGGAAAAACGAAGTCCGGCCGATCCTTGATGCGATCCTTGAAGAAATTGGCGACAACTTGGCCGAAGACAGTCAGATGGTTTTTCAGCCGCTTGGCAAAATCGTCGTGAAACAGGTCAAGGATATCGGCGGCGCCACGGTCTATACCTGTAAAATCCGTCGATCCGGTGGAAAAACCGAGGCGTGATCTGAAAAAAACCACCCTGCTTTCCAGGGTGGTTTTTTGCCTGACCTTTAAGGTGGTATCATTCGGTCGCATGGGCGTGGCATTCTACCGGTGTTTGCGGGGTTGCTGAAAAAAGTTCGATTTCAGCGGAAAAACTACAAAAATCCTCTTGCGCCCCCCGGCGGGTTTCTCTAAATCACCACCTACGGAACGGGTCGTTAGCTCAGTTGGTAGAGCGCTTCGTTTACACCGAAGATGTCGGGAGTTCGAGCCTCTCACGACCCACCATTCGTTCCGTATCTCTCCTTATATATAGTTGTTGTATCAAAGCATCTGCCCGCAGAGTGAGGTAATCTGGGATATATCACCTGAGCTTGATGTCTCTGCTGGCTTAGTTTAGGTGAATCCTGGTAGCTACCAAAAGATATCCTGATGACCATAAATCTTCCAGTCTATTACATTAACCTTGATAGTAGCGTTGATCGACGTGCCTCTATGGAGGCTCAATTGCAGGCTGTGGGTATTACAGATCCTGAACGCGTGTCCGCTTTTGACGGGCGTAAAGTTGATCTCACCCAGGTGAGCGACTGTGATTTGCAAGCGGCGCAACGTTTTCTGGGACGGCCACTGCGGGGGGGCGAATACGGGTGCTACAAAAGTCATTTGGAGTGTCTGGACAGGTTTCTGGCAACGGACAGCCCTTATGTTATGATCCTTGAAGATGACATTCAGTTTGATGAGAATCTTTTCAGCATAGCGCAAGAAACGATCCGCTTTTTTGAGGATAGTGGTACGCCGTGGGACGCCGTTCACCTTGCGCCCGGCAGGCTGAAGATCTTTGAGTCTGTGGATCAGTTGTCTCATGGGCATGATCTTGTTCAGGCGTATTACTTTCCGCAGGTAACCGGGGCTCTTTTGTGGTCTCGGCAAGGGGCGGAAAATATTCGTGACAATCATTCAGTTGTTACCATGCCTGTGGACAGCCAGTTTCGTGAAACCATGACGAAGCGCGCCAGTGGATTTGCCGTATGGCCGACACTTATCAGTTATATTGGGGCGGATAGTGATATCGATGGCGATGCAGGTGGCCGGAAGGTAAATGACCGCAGCTGGTATTACGGTTTGGCAAAGCAGCGCAGACTTTGGCGCAACAAGATCACAGCGTGGTTCCATAAGCTTAAAGGCTGATCTGCGACGGTCTTCTGCTTAGGCGCAGGGCCGTAAGCCGTTTTTCTGACGATGGTTTTTCCGCGCTTTTCTGATGCTTACAGCTGTTATGATGGTTCAGTTCCGGATCAGAGGGAGGCCGCCTTTAGCAGGTGATTATATTTTCTCAGCAATTGTATGCTGTGGCGAGGCATCATATAATATCCTCAGGGTTGAAGCAGGTGGGGGCTTGCTGTTTGGACAGCAAACCTGAAATCAACCTGATCAGGGATGGGGGGGTTATGTCTGAGGAAAAAGTGCCGGGGTCTGAGCTATCACAGGCGTTGCAGAATTGCAGTCTGTTTTCCGGGCTGCGTGAGGATCAATTGCAGCAAATTGCGGTGCAAACGGACAGGCTGCATGCGTCGCGTGGTCAGTTGGTGATCGTACACGGTGATCCGACGACGGACATGTATTTTCTGCTATCTGGTTCTGTTATCGGACAGATAATTGCAGAAAACGGGCGGGAAATCCTGTTTACAGAAATTGCGCAGAATGGATATTTCGGGGAGCTTGCAGCCCTGGACAGCCGGGCGCGGTCCATCACGATTTCAGCCGGTGCAGATTGCGTTTTTGCGAAGCTCAGCAAGGAACGGTTTCTGAAAATCCTGCATGAATTTCCTGAAGTCGGTGTCAATCTGGCCCGGGATCTTGTCGGTCAGTTGCGGAACATGAATGAACGCGTGTTTGGGCTGATCGCGCATGATGTTGAAACCCGGGTGCGGGTGCGGGTGATGCAACTGGCGCAGGCCCAGGAACAGCTTGTTGAAGGCGGGATCATCCGGAACACACCAACGCATGAAGCGATGGCTGGTTATGTCGGGTCAAACCGGGAAGCGGTCAGCCGTGCGATTGCAAAGCTGAACAAGGCTGGCGTGATTGAATCTGAGCGCAAAAAAATTGTGATCCGTGATCTGCGTCAATTGCTCGCTATGGAGTGTTGAGATTCTTTGAAGAAACGTGCGCAACAGCACATCACTTTTACCCAAAAACCGCAAATCTGCTTCCGGAAAGGGCCAGGCTTCGGATGCGTTTCAGACATGTATGAGCCTGGCCAAAGACACAATGGGAGCGCTTTATGAGCCTGACTGATAAGCACAAAAAGATCACATCCGTCCTGAAGACATTCCATAAGCAGGAACGCGATGCCGGGAGAATGGATCTTGATAACAGCAAGGGATCAAAATCCCTGGCGGGTTGGTTTCTGGGGCCTGTGGCGGAAAATCAGGACGTCCTGGAGCGGGCCGTGGTACGTGCTGTCGGGGCGCATTGTGATGCCCGCCGTGAATATGGGGCGCAGTTTGATGATCCGCCCTATGTGACACCGGAAATCAAAGCTTCAAGAGAATATCGTGAAACGCTTGATACCCTGGATCACAAGCTTGATGATCTTCTGGGGGCCCTACACGGGTCGATCCCGCTGTCGAGCTATCGCAATCAGTCGCATATGTACTGGGATATCACCATGCCGGGCGCGATCGGCTATTTCGCGGCGATGCTTTACAATCAGAACAATGTTGCGGCAGAGGCTTCGCCTGTGACGACATTGCTTGAAATTGAAGTGGGCAAGGATCTGGCGCGGATGCTGGGCTATACTGTGCCGGATGATGAAACAAAGGGCGGGATTACGCCCTGGGCGCATATCACCTGTGACGGATCGGTGGCCAATGGTGAATCCATGTGGGCGGCACGCAATCTGAAATATATGCCGATTACGCTGGCAGAAGCCATTCGCAACGAACCTGACATGGCGGCGGGCAAGGATGTGACTGTGACGCTGGCTGACGGGCGGGTTGCGAAGCTTCTGGACCTGAGCTGTTGGGAACTTCTGAACGTCGCTGTTGATGATGTGATTGCCCTGTCACCCCGGCTGCAATCCGATTTTGGCGTGACACAGGCGGCGATCAAAGCCGCGCTTGATACGTATTCGGTGCAGAACCTGGGGCTTGCGGAATACCAGCAGCGCTTTATCGCAAAGGATGTGCAGAACCTTCCCATCGTTCTGGCACCATCAACGGCACATTATTCCTGGCCGAAATCTGCGGCCCTTATCGGGCTGGGTGCCAATCAGCTGCACCGTGTTCACGTCGACCTTGATGGACGCATGCGCATGGATCACCTGCGTGAGATGCTGCAGGAGTGTCTCGACAATAAGCGCCCGGTGCTTGAAGTGGTTGCCGTTATCGGATCCACTGAAGAAAGTGCTGTTGATCCGCTGGCTGATATCGTTGAGCTGCGTGATGAATTCCGGTCCAAAGGGCTTGAATTCTGCCTGCATGTCGATGGTGCCTGGGGCGGGTATTTTGCGTCTATGTTGCGCGACAGCAAGGAACCCGTTGATCCGGATCAGGCGGATGCGCTGGAACAAACCCCGGCGATGATCATGAGCGATTATGTGCTGCGTCAGTATCGTGCTTTCGGGCATGCAGATACGCAAACCGTTGACCCACATAAGGCGGGTTTTGTGCCTTATCCTGCGGGTGCGCTGTGCTATCGCAACGGCGCGATGCGGGATATGATCACTTTCACGGCCCCGGTTGTGTATCACGGTGGTGTTGACCCGACTGTTGGTGTTTATGGGATCGAGGGTTCCAAACCCGGCGCTGCGGCTGCGGGTGTTTATCTGTCCCACGAAATGATCCGTCCTGACAAATCAGGATATGGCAAGCTGCTGGGGAAGTGTATTTTTAACTCTAAGCGGCTGTATTCGGAACTGGTATCGCTTGATGGGACAGACGACTTTATCAAAGTTGTTCCTTTTCAACGCCTTCCTGCCGAAAAATCCGCAGAAAGCCCCCAGGCCGTCGCAGAGCAGATCGCTTATATCCGCGATAACTTTGTGCCAAGACAAAATAACGAGCTTCTGGATATTCTGGTGGAAGATCCGAAAGCAAATGCACTGTTCAAAGAGCTTGGATCTGATCAGAATATTGTCACCTATGCGGTGAATTTCAGAACCTCTGAGGGCTGGAACCGTGACCCCGCCCTGATGAATGAACTGAACACAGCGATTTTCAATCACCTGTCCATCAGCACATTTAATGGTGGTACAGTGCCCAAAAATCCAATGTTTGTTACCTCATCTGCCTTCGATGTGCCCAGCTATGGGCAGGAATTTGTCGATGCGTTTGGCACCCGTGCAGGGCTTGATCCGACGGATGGAACATCTCTGTCCTTCCTGATTTCAACCACGCAGGATCCCTGGGTATCCGCCACTGCTGAGGGAAATTATCTTCCGGAAGTTGTCAGGGCTTTCCAAAAGGTTGCAAGAGAAGCTGCAATTGATGTTATGAAGGCACATGGCATTGCTGTGCCAGAGACATAAGCGCGAATAAAGGCGCGGATCAGGTCAACTGATCCGCCCAAAGGGGGGATGGAATGTTAAAGGTTGGAACTGGTTGGTCTGATGATCCGGATAGCTTAACAACGACGCAGGAAGCACTGGGTATGGCGGTTGAGATGCTGGATGGGCATCCACCCCGGGCCGCGCTGGTGTATGCGGCGGTTGATCTGGACCTTGAGGTGGTGTCGCAAGCCATGCTGGAACGGTTCCCCGATCTGTTGATCGCGGGCTGCACCACGGATGGCGAGATTGCCGGTGGCGAGGGGTTCCTTGAGGACAGCCTTGTTATCACATTGTTTGCCTCGGACAATATCGAGTTTACCGTCGGCATGGGGCAGGGCGCTGTTGCAAACCCGCAAGACGCCACCCTGACCGCCGTGAACCAGGCCCGCGCAGGGACCGAAACCGCGCCATCGCTGGCGATTTCGTTGCTTGAAGGGCTGGGCACAAATATCCACCATCTTGTTGACGGTCTGCGCACGGCTTTGGGCGCGGATGTACCGATTGTCGGGGGCGCTGCCGGGGATCAGTTGCGGTTTGAAGGGACGCGTCAGATCTGCAATGACGTGGTCACCAGTGATGCTGTTGTGGTGCTTATGCTGCATGGGCCTCTTGTGGTGTCATCCGGCGTTTCAACCGGATACACGCCGCTTGGTCAGCCACATGTGGTCACCAGAGCCGAAGGTCAGGTTGTGTATGAAATCGGTGACCGCCCGGCCGCAGAACTTTATGCTGATTACCTGCAGCAACCGTCAATTTTTTACCCGTTGGCTGTGCGTGATGAAAGCCGCAGATCACTTGTTCTGAGTTCGCCTCTGAACTTTGACGCGGAAACTGGCGCATTGCATCTGGTCAATCCGGTGGCGCAGGACAGCGAAGTGCAGCTTGCGACCGCATCCCGCCAGGAAATCATTGATGCGGCGCGCAATGCGGTTGGTCAGGCCGCTGCCGGTTTCGGGGATTGTAACGTTGACGTGGCTTTGCTGTTTTCCTGCGCCGGAAGACGGGCGACGCTTGGGACCCGCACAGGGGAAGAATACGTGGGTATCAAAGACATTATTGGCGCGGATGTCCCCACTGCCGGGTTTTATTGCTACGGGGAAATAGGCCCTGATATCATGAACGGTCCGTCTTTGACCCATACCAACGCTTTCATTGCGGTTCTGATCGGGTCGCCCGAAAGCTGACATGGACAAAGAACGCGAGGTCCTGCGCCTGAAACGGCGGCTGGAGCGTTCGCAAATGCGGCGCACCGAACTGGAACATCTGATTGACACAGGCCAGTCCTTTCAGCGCCGCGTGCTGGAAGAGGTTGAGGCATCAAAAGCGGCACTGGAAGAACTACACGCGCAACTGCAGCAAGAGCAGGCCCGCACGGTGAAGCTTTTGCATTCAATTATGCCTGAATCCATTGCGCAGGAGCTGCGTGAAGACGGGGGCGTCGTGCCCCGGCGCTTTGACAATGCGACGGTGATGTTTGCGGATTTTGTCGGTTTCACGGCCCATGCGGAAACGCTTGACCCAATGATCCTCGTGCAGATTCTGGATCAGTATTATTCCGAATTTGACCGCATCGCTGCCCGGCACGGCGTGGAGAAGGTGAAAACCATTGGTGACGCTTACATGTGTGTTGCCGGATTACATGCAGATAGCCAGCCTGCTGATCACATGATTGATGCAGCGCAGGACTGTCTGAAATTTGTGAAAACCGTGCGCCCCTTTGGGATTTCAGACGACATGCCCCTGTGGCAGATCCGGATCGGGATTAACTCGGGGCCTGTGTCTACCGGGGTGATTGGCCAGGACCGGCTGAGCTTTGATATCTGGGGGGATACGGTGAATACCGCTGCGCGCCTTGTGCGGGGCAGTGCTGTGAACAGCATGCTTGTGTCGCAAAGCACGGTGGATCTGCTGAGTACCGCGCAGGGATTTCGGTCAGACGGGGAAATTCAATTGCGGGGTCGCGGGCCGGTCCGTGTGTTCCGGCCCACGCAGGATTAATCCATGTAAATCGGGGCAACCGGTTCCACCGGCAGGCCGGGTTTCCAGGCCTGATTGATGGAAGGCGCCGCATAGGGGAAATGATCCGGGTTCAGATCCTGATCAGAGGTGCGCGGCAGGAAACTGTCCGTGTCTTCATACATGAACGGGTTCACGTCTTTGATGGTCCAGTAGATCGCATCTTCCGCGAAAGAACGCCCGTTTGGGTAACCCGGGTCAAGGGATGGATCCCAGCGCAGCATATCCGGCGCGTAAAAGGTGACATGTTCCTCGATGTCATCTGTCAGGACTTCCAGCCTTTCAAAGCTGAAACGGAACTGTGCACCGAAATCTTCAAGGCCCTGATCGGGTCCGGCGGCGTTATAGGCATCGTTAAATGCGCCCACCGTGTCATAGTGGTGCCCGTTGCTTTCCACCGGCAGGTAATGCCATTTGTTATAGCCAACGGGTGGATCGACAAAGAAGATACCCTGCACACCGGCGCGGCCCATGCGATCAACAGAATGCCCCAGGCTGTCCGCAACCACGGCCCAGTAGTTCAGGGTCTGATCCGCAAGTTCAGGGATCTCAAGCACGATCAGGGTCATATCGGTGACGCCAAATGCACCAAGCGATGTCGGGGCAGAGGGCAGGTGATCCCCACCAGCCAGAGCCTGTTTGATGGCTTGCGCTGCAGGGGCCTGAACAGAGGTGAAGTTAAAGAAAAACGGATCGCGGCGCGGGCCGACAAACAGAAGTTCGCCATTGTCGCCATGGGTGACTTCCAGGGGGGCATTCAACGCAGTCGTGAAACCTTCCCCCACCATTTCACCGACCCATTCATGGGATTGCGCATCACGCCCTTCCGCGCGCAGCATTTCAAGGCGCTGTTTCTGGCTGTCGTCTTCCAGATCAAAGACCCGGATTTTATAGGCAATATCAGCAAGCGCATCGTCATTTGTATCCAGCTTGAACATATAGATACGTTCCGGATCAAGCCGGATTTCATCTGATGCCTTGGTGCCCGGTGCGCCGCTGCCGGACAGCGGGTTCAGCGTATAGGCCATGGTCAGCCCGCCGGTTTGTGCGCCCTCAAACATAAAGCTGTCGCCAATGTCAGACATCGGGTCCATTTGTGTTGCGGGTGCATCGCGGTGATCAGAGGCATAAGCCATTTGCCCCGCAAGCGCCGTAACAGCGATCAGTGATAAAGGTTTTTTCATTTCAGTGCCTTGTTTGATTTGTCCCCAATACAGCTTAGGCGGGAATGTGATCCCGCCCAAGTGTTTTTGATAGCAGACCGGCCCCAGGTCAGCTGCGGGATGGAAAAATGCCCTGAAGCGCGATGATGTAGTTCATGGCAAGGCTTGGCTGCATATTGTCGTGGCCCTGACCTGCGCCGCTATTGCTGATGGTTGCTGCGGCAAGTGGGACAGTTGGGCTGGTCGTCGCCGTGTAGATTTCAGTCCGCGCCAGCATATCACCCTGCGGGCGGCTGTTATCTGCAGTGACATTTGCAACATTCATTGTGTGGCTGTGTGGTGGCAGTTCATCAGCCTGAAGGGTCACTTGCTCTGCACCATAGGTGCGTCCCAGCTGACGGTTTGTCAGGCCAGGTCCCTGGCCTTCATGGATCGGGGCGCGCCCCCGTAAATCCGGCAGGGCAAAAGTTGTTCGGCCATCGCCGCCGTAGGTGGTGCCGATCAGGCTGAACAGGGCCTCATTTGATGCAATTGGCAAAAGCTGCCCATCGCAGAAGGCCCACCCGCGGGGGGCAAAGGTTCCGCCGAAAATCATAATCTGTGCAATGAAAGGTTCCATGGGGTGAACTCCGTGTTGGGGTAATGTGCTGAATGTCCGGCTTTCCGGATCGCTCTTCTCACTGAAAACAGAGAAGCCCGGATGATTTCTGTGCGCGACGACACAGAGTTAATATTTTCTGACATTTACCCTGATTGCAGTTTTTTGCGCGATGCGCTCACTGCAATGGATGACATGATGAAACAGAACCCTTTACGAAACTATACGTTTGCTGCGCTGACCCTGGGTGCTCTGTCTGCCGGACCGGCCCAGGCTTTGGGGGGCGGCAGCTTTTTTGATGTTGTTGAAAAACCGGTGGGCGTGACAGAGGCGCTCTGCAATTTTAATTCCTATTATGATCCGGGGGGGGCGGAGGCCCAGGTCAATTTGGGCAACGGATCCTCTGGAGGGAATTACTGGCTGTCGGGCGTTGTTCAGGCATGGGCCCCCGGTGATATTCAGGTAAGTGAGATCATCTCGCGTTGTAATATTACAGGGATCACAAATTTTGTCACTGACGGTGCGAATGGCACATATGCAGCGGATGCTTTTGTTGGTGTCACTTTTACCGGTCAGTATGGCGGGCAATGGTATGATTACAAGGTTGGCATACAGGGCGCTTCCAATACGTTTTATATAAACTCGCGCACACCCATTACGCCCCCGAACACGCCGCCGACCGCGGATGCGGGCAGCGATCAGAGCGTGGCATCCGGTGCTGGCGTGACACTGAACGGGTCTGCTTCCAATGCGAATGACGTGGGTCAGGTGCTGACCTACAGCTGGCTTCAGACCGGGGGTGTTGGTGTGACGCTGAACGATGGCACTGTTGCAAGCCCGGTGTTTACGGCCCCTGTGGTTGCGATTGGCGACAGTGAGATCCTCACCTTCCGCCTGATTGTGAACGACGGGTTTGTCGATTCCACCCTGGACACGGTTGCGATCACAGTGAACGGCCCGGCCAACACGCCGCCGACCGCGGATGCGGGCAGCGATCAGAGCGTGGCATCCGGTGCTGGCGTGACACTGAACGGGTCTGCTTCCGATGCAAATGACGTGGGCCAGGTGCTGACGTACAGCTGGCTTCAGACCGGGGGTGTTGGTGTGACGCTGAACGATGGCACTGTTGCAAGCCCGGTGTTTACGGCCCCTGTGGTTGCGATTGGCGACAGTGAGATCCTCACCTTCCGCCTGATTGTGAACGACGGGTTTGTCGATTCCACCCTGGACACGGTTGCGATCACAGTGAACGGCCCGGCCAACACGCCGCCGACCGCGGATGCGGGCAGCGATCAGAGCGTGGCATCCGGTGCTGGCGTGACACTGAACGGGTCTGCTTCCGATGCGAATGACGTGGGTCAGGTGCTGACGTACAGCTGGATCCAGACCGGGGGCATATCAGTTTTGCCATCTGGCAGCACTGCGCAAAACCCGGCCATCACGGTTCCGGATTTTCCGGCGGGCCAGCCGTCTCATGTCCTGACATTTGAACTGACTGTGAATGACGGCTTTGAAGATTCCCTTGTTTCAACCGTGACTGTCACCGTGAATCCCCCTGCAGATATCACGCGACCGACTGTTACGCTGTCCGGGGCGCCGTCCATGCATGATGGTACTACGCTCATCTCTTTGCGGATAGAATTCTCAGAGGTTGTGACCGGTTTTGCGCCTGAAGATATCGACGTGCAAAATGGTAACGTGGTTGCGTTTGCCAACTTCGTCACCCATCATCAAATTCTGATTAGACCATCGAGTGCGGCGCAAGCTGTTGTTGTGAGTGTCGTGGAAAATGGTGTCGAAGATTTAAGCGGGAACGGGAACGAAGCGTCCGCGCCTGTCAGCATCAGCGGCAACACGGTTGAGATAACCCAGCGTGAGGTTGATGAATTCCTTAAGCAACGTGGGATGCTGCTTACACGTGCGCAACCCAATCTGTCGCGTTTCTTATCGTCTGGCACCCCCGGCTCCTTTGCTTTGAATGGGTCCGCCACACGAGGACATCTGAACTTTGCCACTGGATCTGATGCACGCGTCTGGACAAATGCCATGGGGATCTGGAGTGATGAGGACGGGCAGAAGCAATCTTATGCCCATCTGGCGCTTGGATCACATATCCTGACGACGGACACCCTAGTCATTGGTGCAATGGCGCAGTTTGATCGTGCATACAGCACACTGACGGACAGCAGAATTGAGAGCACCGGTTATCTGATCGGACCCTATTTTGTCGCCAGAATGTCAAACCAGCCGCTGATTTTCTCAGGTAGTTTGTTGCATGGCCGGACGCAAAACGACCGGACCCCAACAGGGCAGCCCACTGATCAGTTCGACAGCACCCGTACGCTTGCAACGCTTGGTGTTGAGGGCAGCGTGGACCTTGAAAGAGGCATTCGGATGATCCCGTCGCTGGATGTCTTTTATCTGAACGATAAACGTCACACCTATGTGGACAGCACAAATACCACGATCCCGGAACAGGAGATCACGCAGTCAACAGCACGGCTTGGGCTTGGATTTGAAATCCCGCTTGCGCTTGAAACCGCTGACGTTCTGCTGACGCCGGGGATCAGTGCAAGCTTCTCCGATACACGCGGGGCGTTCTCAAACGAGAGCTCTTCACAGTGGGGGGCAGAAATGGGTGCGGTCTTTGCGTTGTCGGACAAGGCTTCGATCACGGTTGATGTTTTCTATGACGGCATCGGTGACAGCACCACAGACATTTATGGCGGAAGCCTGCTGTTTGAACTGAAGTTCTGACCCTGAATGCACTTTGGTTTTCTCCGGGATCTTTCCGGGGAAAACCCACAGATCAGAAATTCCTGATCACATTTTCCATGAAAAGAAACAGCCACAAAACGTGGTGCAGTTGTAACGAAACAGGAGGGATCTTTATATGTCAAATATTGCTGGCAAAGCCTATGCAATGAACGTGGTTACCCCCAGTAACCCCCGGATAACCTGGATCAACCGGCTGCTGTTTATGGCCGCGCGCGGGCTGCCATCCAACCTTATGGGGCTGTTGGGGTTATCCCTTATTCACTTTGCGCGTTGGGTCATTCTGACCCCCAAAGACTGGCCCGATCTGGGGCAGGGGAAAGAAAATCTGCAAAATGATTACATGCTGTTTTGTTCCAACTTTAACGGCACCTGGGATCAGTATATTGATGCGTTTTCCGATGGGATCCCCAGCGGGCTGGACCTGTTCTGGTATTCCGCGACCAAATATCCGAAATCAATCCCGATCACACCGTTCAAAGATTACATTACCTTCAATCAGATCAATACGGATTATTATTACAGCGCAACGCCGGGATCGGCCCAACGGGACATCAAAACAAATCTGCTGATTTATGATCACGTGCTGCAGTTGACTGAACTGCAGGCCAAGTCAACACCGGAAGAATTCGCAGCGGCTTATCACAAGGCTTCTTTCGCGATGCAGATTGGCCTGGGTGACCCTGGTTTTGGGCCGGTGGCCAGCCTGGATACGGAACGTGCCGACGTAAACCGTGAGAAATATGTTGCCGCGTCGCAGGCAAAATTTGCCAGCCAGCGTGACCATGCTGCACGCAAGTCCACTGAGGAGAAGCCCGATGCCTGATCTTGATTCCGGACATATTTTCCTGACGACAATGGCCCCGATTTTGCCAGGTGCGCCAGAGGACAATCCGCATAGCTCGCATGAACAAAGGGTACGGATGGCCCTGGCGCGTCTGCCCACGGCCAACCAGTCGCCCGCAACAGAAACCGGCCCGTATAACAGCCCGTTTACCCGCAATATGCGCAACCATCTGGCGCGGATGTTTGTGTTGAATGATGTGGTCTATAACGGGCGTGTCGGTCAGAATGCACTGAAAGCGCAAATTGAAGGCGACAAGCCATTTGTTCCGCAAAAGGTGGACAGGCTGAATGCGCCTTATCTGATCTTCTGTGCCGATGTTGATGCGATCACCGAAGACGGGGATGCTTTACCTGCGACACTGACGAAGGCGCAGCAGAAAGAGGTGCGGAGTTCCTATGCGCATAAGCTTTGGGAAACGATGCGCGAAGAACTGATCGCGATTTATTCCAATTGCTATGGGTTTGAGAATGTAAAATCTGCCGATGATTTTGCGGATTACCTGGAACGGTGCCACGTTGAAACCACGATGCCGTTCCATGACTATTATCTGGAACTGCCCAGGTTCAACACATTGCCACTGAAAGGGTTGCTATACGGCGTATTGGCCCCGGTTCTGGTTGGGATTGTCGCGCTTTTGTTCTGGTTATTTGGGATGCAGGCGTTGCCAATACTGGGCTGGTCCAGCCTGAAGACCTGGATCCTGGCGTTTCTGCTGGGCGGCGTTGCGGCATTCCTGGCTGTCAAATTCACATTGCGAAACGGTGAGAAACCGCTTGCGCCGGCGAAATATGATGACCTGCCGTCGGTCCTGAAATCCTTATATATTCAGCAGAAATTTTCAGAGTTTTTCATTGAAAATCAGGGTGCAAGCGCTGCGGAGCTTCATGAAGCCTTTGGTCGTTTTGTCAAAGATCACAGACCGGCAGATCGCCACTCAAAAACGCAAAAGCCAGGTGTCATTTCTTCATCTGATCTCAAAAACGTAACCTCTTAACGGGTGGATGTGACATGACACGTGAACTCAATCTTAATGACATTCAGGGGAATATTAC
Organism: Thalassobius sp. I31.1; assembly: GCF_003031585.1. Lineage (GTDB taxonomy): Bacteria > Pseudomonadota > Alphaproteobacteria > Rhodobacterales > Rhodobacteraceae > Halocynthiibacter. Next base: position 185,725 of record NZ_PWAA01000061.1, on the reverse strand, counting down.
CCGTGCCTATGGCCGCTATTCCTTTCCCTTCGCACGCTACATATTTTTTCATTTTCCGTCACCTGCTGCGGGCCGGGACTTTCTGGATATTGTGCGCAAACAGGTCACGACCGCGGCTTATTGGCCAACAAAGAAAGACAAGCCTCTTTGCACAACAAATGTTGCCCTGACATTCCCGGGAATGCTTGCGTTGCAACTGCCGGTGCGCACGTTGCAGGCCATGCCGGATGAATTCATTGAAGGTATGAAGGCGCGGGCCTTTTTGCTGGGGGACCGGGACCAGACGGAAACCGAAGAAGACGCGCTGAAAGAAGACTGGGATAAGAACTGGGACCCGATCTGGCAAAAAAGCCGGGAGCCGGGCACGCTGGGTTTTGGGAAAGATGATGTGCATGTTCTGGTGACACTGAATGCCCAGCTTGCCCCCGGAACCAGCGATCAGCCGAATGACGCGCTGGAAGAGCGGACACAGTGGTTGCTAGACGCGGCAACCCAAACCGGTGTCACCCATATCAAAGGCATCGGGGCCAAAGGGGATCAGGATTATCAGGAAGCCTCGACGGTTTTTGATAAAATCGGAAAATTGAATCTGCCCACAGCGAAAGAACATTTTGGCTTTACCGACGGCATTGGAAACCCGGTGTTTGAGGGGCAGTTGCACGATGACATTATCGACCAGGCGGTAATTGGTCGCGGAAAACTGATGGGGGATGGCTGGCAGCCTTTGGCCACGGGTGAATTTATCCTGGGTCATCCTGATGAATCCCAGGAACTGCCGCCCGTTGCCAACCCGCCGGAGTTTACCCACAACGGCACATTTTTCGCCTTTCGTAAGCTGCATGAAAATGTTGGCAGTTTTCATGAGGTTGTTGAGGAAGAAGCAACCCGGTACGCAAGTGTTATGCAGGTCAGTCACGAAGAAGCCGTTGAAACTCTGCGTGCAAAAATGTGCGGTCGCTGGTCGGATGGTGTGCCTTTGTCCAAAGTCCCGACCTATCCTGAATGGGTGGCCTTTGGTGAAAAGATGGGGTTTCACGGTGATGGTGTCGATCCCATCGATGGCTACCGGAAAAACCTTGCTTATATAGCCTCGCCAGAAGCCCGGGATTTTCGATACGCTGACGATATGAGCGGTTTCAAATGCCCGGCCGGCGCCCATATGCGCCGGATGAATACCCGCGATTACCTGGATCCGATGAATAAGAATGGCGTGGATCAGAAAACCGGCAAGCCAGAAGAAAACCCGGATGCAACCAGCGCGCTGAACAAGCGACGTCGCATCCTGCGTCGTGGCCTGCCTTACGGTGCCCCGGCTTATGAACATAAAGATGACGACACCGAACAAGGCGTGATCATGATCATCATGGGGGCCAGCCTGTTCCGGCAGTTTGAATTCGTACAGCAGCAATGGATCCAATATGGCCTGGATTTCCATCAGGGCAACAACACATGCCCCATGCTTGGGAACCATGATCACCACAAACGCCACACCATCCCGTCTGATCCGAAATCCGGCAAGCCGCCCTATGTCATGAGCAAACTGAAGACGTTTGTTGAATGCCGTGGTGGCGACTATTTCTTCGTCCCCTCGCTGACCGCTTTGCGGATGATGGCAATGGGCATTGTTGATCCAACCTGAACGGAGATTTGTGATGTTCGCCGCAATATCAAACGTCTTTACGACAATATACCAAAGGCTTGTGATCTGGTCTGAAGGCCTGATCGCACTGCTTTATCTGATCTCAATGGGGATCGTGGCGCTGTTTTCCGGTGGCATAGGGTCCTTTTTCCTGAAACCGGGCACCCAGCGCCGTGTTTTCGCATTTTTACGGGCGTTCTGGCCGAATATTTCACTCTCAAAGGTGCTGATGAAATGCTATGAAAATACAGGCACTGCCATTGTTACACGCCGTCAGGATTGCCTGGATGTTCTCAATCGGAATGAGGACTTTGAGGTGGTTTACGGCACAAGGATGCGCCAGCTGACCGAGGGGGATAACTTTTTCCTCGGCATGCAGCCCGGGTGGGATTACACCCGTGATACGTCGGCGATGCGCCTGGCGGCCAGGATGACGGATGTGTCTGAAATTGTGCTGCCACGGGCATCAGAGCTGGCGCATAACATCCTGGCAGACAGCCCGGGAAAGATCGATATCGTGCCAGCGCTGACGCTTGAAGTGCCCTGGGATATGACCCAGCGCTATTTCGGTGTCGGGGGGGAACGTGAAAAGATGCAGAAATGGACGACGTCGCTGTTCTGGTATTTGTTTCAGGATCTTGGGGCGGACAAACAGGGTGGGGCCACTGCCCTTGGTCATGCTGCCGAATTGCGGGAATACCTGGATGCGGCGATCGCTGAGCGCAAGGTAACACCGACAGAGACGCCTGATATTCTGAATCGTTGCCTGGCGCTGCAATCATCTGACACGCCCGGGATGTCAGATCTGGGCATCCGGAACAACCTGCTGGGGTTGTTGATCGGGGCCATTCCGACAATTTCAAAGGCAAGTTGCATTGCGTTGGATGAACTGTTGAAGCGCCCAGAGGCCCTGGCCTCTGCCCGCAAAGCTGCGCTGGAGGATGATGATGATCTGCTTGCGCAGCATATTTGGGAAGCCCTGAGATTTAATCCTTTTAACCCCGTGATTTATCGCCGGGCGATCCATGATACGGTGATTGCACCGAACAGTTTGCGCCAAAGGAAAATCCGTAAAGGGCAAATTGTTTTTGCGGCGAATTTCTCGGCCTGCTTTGATCGGTCTGAAATCATTGCCCCAAATGAATTTCGAACAGACAGACCCTGGAGCGATTATATCATCTGGGGCTATGGCATGCACAAATGTTTTGGCGACGCCATCAACAAAGCAGTGATCCCTGCGATTCTGAAACCGGTTCTGGCCCAGAAAAACCTGCGCCGTGCGGCCGGGGCGAAAGGCCAGATCGACACTGGAACATCCGGTTTCCCGCAACACTTCCATATCGAATTTGATCGTTAGGTTCTGCAATGAAAAATCCACTTCTCATCACACTTTTGCCGTCCGCTGATGTTGATCTCGGGCGCTGGTTACTGGCGCATTATCAGGTCGAATATTCAGAGCGGCCCCATGCCCCGATTTTCCATATTCTTGCGCTGAAGGCCTGGGGGGTGGGCAAGGATGATTATCCGCTGTTTGTCCGGGGTGGCGAAAAATACGGTGGCATTGAAAAGATGTTGCCCCTGCTGGAACGAGAGGCCGCACAAAATTTACGCCTGTTGCCTGACGCAGAAAAAGAACCGCTGCTGCACAAAGAAGCCTGGGATCTTCAGCATTACGCCCGCTGGGAAATGGGTGCGGATGTTGTGAACTGGTCTTACTGGAATTTGTTGAAGTACAAAAAGGTCGTCTGGCCTTCCATCACAAAAGATGTGCCCTGGTATGAAAAACTGACGTGCCAATTCGGGTTTCGGGGCATCCGGTGGCTGATGTATAAAGGGCTGAAACTTGATCAGGCGGTTTCTGATGCGTCCCTGGAAAAGATCTGTGCTGGCTGGGACAAATATGATGAAATTCTGAAAGATGGCCGTGAATATCTTGTGGGGGATCGCCTGACTTTCGCGGACTTAGCTGTCGCGACCTCGGGCGGCCCCATGATCCTTGCGCAGGGGTATCACGGAATGTTGCCAAATCAGGCTGTTTGCCCCCCTGAAATGCAGAAAGTGTATAGCGAGCTGCGCCAACGCCCCACCGGCCGTTTTATTCAGCGGATCTATGACAGACATCGCCCGGATCAGCTGCTTTGCGTGTAAAAACCTGCGCGGGTGTCGGTAAAAACACCCGCTGCTTTCCAGCCTTCCAGAAGCTCAGGGGTGTTGTGCCAGGAGGTCGCGACATCGTCATAGGAATGGCCATATGTCTGCGCCACGGTGCAAAGCGCCCTATCAACGTCTGCCCCATCGCGCATCGCCTGTAAAAACACAGCATGCGCCGGCGCAACAGGGAAGGTTGTGGTCTGGAAGTTCTTACGCAACACAGCGACGCAACACTGTTCCTTTTGCGGAATATCAGGCGATTGCCCGTCACGTATCTGATGGTAATACCAGGCGACGGGATAGCGATGCTGCGCGATACGCAGGCTGGGCTGCACCTGCAGGGCGCTTTCTGGTGTTGTGGCCGTGGCCAGCTGCATATCTTCGGATCCGGCACTGTCAAAAACCGTGAATACGAGGCGCTCAAACTGTGCCAGATCCACCATGAAATCGAACCAGGGTTCAGGGGTATCCGCGCCTGAATCCGTTCGGTTTTTTTGCAGGAACCCCGGAAACCGACGCCCCAGATCATAAAGCGTGTAACTTTCAGGCGGGGTTTCGCGAATGTATTCAGCGACGAAGTCATTAAACAGATCTGTCCCCAAGGCTTGACACAGCGCCGGGAACTGTTCCCGCATACAGGCGGCGATACGCAGGGCATAGCTGCGCTGATAAATCGCCAAACCTTCCGCCGCAGTCAGACGTTGCGAGTCACTCAGTCGGGTTGCGGCGAAGGCACCTTCCGGCGCGATCAGGGCGGACTGCATCCATTTTTGCAGATCTTTAAGCGCAAATCCGGTCACGGCAGGCTGCTTTTGTTTGAAAGCACATCCGGCACAAGGAAATCGACAGGGTTTGATATGGCCGACCCAGTGGCGATAACGGGCGCCATATCAGGTGTAGAAAGATTGCCCTGAATATGGTGTTTTGATTTCAGAAGCTCTGCATGGCATGCGTCAAAATCCGGGATGTTTCCGTCCCATTCCAGCAGGGTAGACGCACCATTGCTGGCATGAAAGGCGATTGAATACAGGTCCCAGACTTCGGATCGCACGGGTTGATCATGTGTGTCGATGATATGCGTGCCATAGTGTGAATGTCCTGCGATATGCATCTGAACCACGTATTCCATAGGGAAACCCTGCAGGTATTTCAGCGGGTCGGTGCCCGCATTGAAACAACTGACATAGACGTTGTTCACATCAAGAAGCAGGCCGCAGCCTGTCTGCTGCGCCAATGCGCGTAAAAAATCGGGTTCTTCCAGTGTTGTTTCCTGGAACCCGACGTAGGTGGACGGGTTTTCGAGGATCAGAGGTCTGCCAAGGAAGTCCTGCACTTTATGGATGCGCGCAGCAATATGCGCGAGGGTTTCCTCATTGAGAGGAACGGGCAGGAGGTCATGCGAATTCAACCCCATCACCCCTGTCCAGCACAGATGATCTGAAATCCATTGCGGCTGAACATCGGCAGCAAGCGCTTTCAGTCGTGCAAGATAGGTCATATCCAGTGGATCGGTGCTGCCGATGGACATTGAAACACCGTGCAAAACGACTGGATATCGTTCAGCGACTTTGCGGATGACATCGCGGGGTCGCCCGCCTGAATCCATAAAGTTTTCTGAGATGGCTTCGAACCAGTCAACCTCTGGCCAATGCGCAAGGATATGTTCGAAATGCGTATTGCGCAAACCCAGCCCAAGACCAAGCCGGGGAAGTTGCGCAATGCTGCTGTGTCGGGTCATCCGCAGCCACCCGCACCTGACAGGCCACTTGCCCCACAAGACGTCATGGCCCCGCGGTTGTCATTGTCGTCGGAAATCCACAGATAGCTGGGCCCGGTTCCTGTGAAGGGGGCGGGAACAGGGCCTGCTGAATCAGGTATATCTCTGCTGGCACCCGGGGCGAGGTCGGTGCTTTCATTCGCTTCCATGCGGGCTTTCAGTTCAGGCGCATGCTGTTCTGCCCAGGATTTTTCAAACACCGCCCGTGCCCGCACCCAGACGCTTTCGCCACGATTGGGGCCGGATGTTGTGAAGCGTTCCGCATTGATCGGCGTTGCGCAAGACCCCATTGATCTGCATTCATTGGTGCCGGGGCGATCCATTTCAGGGCCCCAGCCATATAATCCGCATCCGCCCTGATTTGCGCAGTTGTTTTGCGTGTGACAGGTGTGATCTGCTGTTGTGGCGCAATATCCCTGGCCAGCACAGCTGTTGGGATCATCGCCGTTTGGCCCGGACAGACCGTATCGATCAGACCCGGCGCAATGATTTAGCCCCATGCAGGCATGCAACGGCAAATGATCAGGCAATTCCGGTTTGGCGATCTGATGTGTTTTGTAGGCTTTCGTAGATGTCCAGGAGAAGGGTGGAACACCATTGGCTGAAGAATAAGGATTTTCCGCCGGAACAGGTTGGCCGGGTTCGCTGCTTGGTTTTGGTGTTGAACAATTCGCCATTTCAGTTTCCTTCCTTTGATTTCCAATAGGGTGCCACATCCGGCAGATGCATCGAATGTGTCCCATCCATGAGGGACAGGGCCTGATCGATAATGCTGTCGCCGCCGGTGTTCCCAATTGCCGCGCCTGCCGCCCTGGCTTTGGCCCCCAGAGCTTTCAGGTTCTCAAAGGCATCTTCCGGGTGTCCGAGGCTGAGGTTTTCAAAGGTTGGTGCCAACATCTTACCTTTGTAAGGCCCTTCAGATATCTCGATGCCACGCATGAACTTAATCCATTTGTCCATCACCCAGATCATCGAACGGTGCAGCCCGACATTGAAAAACCACTTCTGATTTTCAACCAGGCCTGACGCGCCCGAATTGCCCCCCGGGGGAACCATATACAGGGTTTCGGTCATGATAAGCATGTATTGGAACAGACCGGAATTGAAGTCATTCAGCGCAGCAAGATCCTTCGGGTAGCTCGCGCCAACCGGGCTGTCGGGGAAGTCAGAAAGCACCTGGGCTGCGACCATATCCTCTTCGGACCAGACCGCAAATTCGCCCCGGTATCTTTCCCAGGTTTCCATTTGCTGAATGCTGTCAGCCATCCAGGCCGGAAGCTGTTCCTTCGTATCCTTGAATTCCTTCAGTTGGGCCTGCAATGAGAGGAACTTGAAGAAATGGCTGTCCTCTTCGTCATTTGCATCAGCATTTGCGCCCTCTGTGCCGCCTGGGTCTGCGTATCCTTCCCCTTGCTCGCAAATGGTTTCCAGCGCGTTCATGGCATCCTGACGGTTGTGAACTGTGATCAGTTCAAAGTCACCGGCGTGGCTGTCCGGGGCATTGGGAAATTGTGTCACATCGGCAGCACCTGTCACGGTGGCCCCCATGAAGTCCGGCTGTGTAATGCCAGATGCGTTTGCATCCGCTGTGGTCCATTTTGATTTTGGTGCCGGTTTCCAGGGGTTGAACTTGCCTTCCGGATAGATCGTATCGATGTTGTTGGGGGCATAATTGTAATGCTGAATTTGCTGATCTTTGTCGCCATTGGAAAAATCGGCGTCTGTCACGTGATCAGATGCAATTAAGCACCGGATAAAACTGTAAAACTGGCCAATGGAATTCCAGTTCTCATCCGCTGGCCAGCCATGTTGATGCAGGTAATGGCGAAGGGTTGTTTCCAGATCCTCTGCCTCACTCAACGCTTCAAATGTTTCGTTGCTTGGCACTTCCGGGTATTCGATTTGCAGGAAATGCCAGAGTTGTTCAAAACCAAATTTACCAAGCGGAATATGCGTATCAGTGCCGCCCCTGGGGCCGGGTGGGCCGACGGGATTATGATGTGGCAACATTGCCGGATAAATCGGCGGGGCATTCATATACAGTTTTGGCGGCGTCCCTGTCAGGGCATAATAAATGTTTGAAGACAACGACATATGCAGCATTTCTTCAACCGCGACAGACATGATGACGCCGCCGGCTTTATTTGCAAACAGCTGTGCCTGGTTTACATTTTCGCCGGTGGAATTGTCGCGTTTGAGGGAATAATACGTGTACAGATAAATTGGGATTGTGGCCAGTTCCACGGAAATTGCAGCTTGTAAATCTGCTTTCAGACGGGACAGGGCCGCCGTCCGTGTCATGCTTGTATTCAGATACATAACCATGAATTTTTCGGCTATGGAAAGGTTGAATTCCTCTCCGATGTGGTCAATCTCAGATAGGTCCAATCTTGTTCTCCTTGGCGAAAAAAGCGCCAACATAATTTCAGGATCGATATGAATGTTGGGCTATGTAGCTGTGGGTGTTCGCCGTTACTATTTGGCAAAAGAAACTAATTTTCTGTGATCAAGCGCACAGAGCAATAGTATTCTGAAAGTATGGATCAGGCTTTTGACCCGACACATAGCAGCGAGGGCGGGGCCGAATTTTGCGTCGTGAGGCTGCGCAGAAACGCATATCCCGTACCTGCCATTCCGGTCATCAATCCGGGGGGCTGATGGCGTTCACCGCCGCCATATGGCAAAGGATGATGGGTTTGAAGAAAGCCTTCAGAGATGAAACCAAGCGTCTTTCCGATTAAATCCCGGTCATCGACAGGCCCGGTGTCCCGTGCGCGCAGGATCAGTTCCAGATCACTGCCAACGCCATGGCAGAGGCACAGGTTGGTTGTGGGCGTTAAACGCGTAGCAAGGGCGTTGCGGGTCAGTTGGGTTGCCTTATGCGCATCATGCAAAAACTGTTGATCTCTTGTCAGTTCGTAGGCTCTGAAACGGGCAAGGCCGATACCGGTTGCACCATGGCACCAGGCGACCTCAGTCTGGCCCTTTGCCGTGGGATCGTTGTGATACCGCAGATCCGGCCAACATTGTCGATCCTCATCAAACCAATGATCTTCATATTTGAAAGCCTGCAGACCTGCATCCGTCATGCCCTGTGCATCAAAAGCTGTGCCAAGTTCCAGCAAGGCAAGCCCGATACCACCGGCGCCGTGCCCGTATCCAAGCAGATTGGGACGGGTTTCCAGATCAGATTGCAGCCAATCCGCGTCGCCTGCATTCTGTTTCATTTCTGCACTTGTGTCCCAGGAAAGCCCGGCATCTGATGTCTGCCCCAGCTGAAGAACTTTCCTGCCCCAGGTCAAAAGGGGTTCTTCAATCTCGTCTTTATCGAAAACATCAGACAGTGAAAGAATAGCGGGAATAGATGCCGCAACTCCCAGCATCACATCCAACACCGATTTGCCGGATGTATCGCTGTGAAGCGTGTTCTTCAGGATCGATATTCCACTGTGCAGAAGGTGCGGTTGATTACAAAGCTGCCCGATCCTGACTGCGGCGTATCCGATACCTGTGTGACCGGTGTAGAAAGACAGTGAAATTGTTTCCGGGCAGTCCTGAAAGCGTGAAACGGAATGTTTAATGGCACCAATCGCTGTGGCGCGGATCACAGGATCGTCTGTGAGATGGCCTAATTCAGCAAGGAACAATGCAATCCCCGCTGTGCCGTCATATAAGCCCGGGCCCAGGGTGCCGTATCCGGCCAGCATTTTGCCAAAAAACACATCATTGACGGGGCCAAGCCAATTGCAGCGTTCGCCATCCCAGATCGCGTCCCGCGCCAGAAGCATTCCGATGGTCCGGGCTGCGTTCAGGATATCAGCGTCTTTCATGCGGCAATCTCCGGTGATGCAGGTGGAAAATAAAGCGCATCTGTCGAACCGGGGTTCAGGTGCAAAGCGTCCGGATCAAGGTTCCGGGCATCGCAGATCTGGCAAAAATCGGACCAGAAACGTTCAACATCTGTCCCGGTGCTGCATCGACTGCTTAAAATGGCTTGTGCAACAATTTTGCTGCGGGCGGCGCCGAAACTGATTTCTCCGTCAGGGTCTTCTGCGAAGCCAATGCCAGGTCCCAGGGGTCGGGTGAACATGGGAATCTCAGTGGCCAGAACAGGGCGAAGTGGTTCCAGGATATGTGTGAGAATAAGGTGAAAAATCCTGAAGAACCGTTGTGAAAGGTATAAAATGGCGGTGTCTGAACGGGAAAAATCAGTTAAACGTGTGGCAGTTTTATAGATGAACGGGATTTTATATGTATTCAGTGCCCTGGTCAGCAGATGTGCAGCGGATGCAGCTGTGTCGGGTGCAAGCAGATTAAAATAAATCCGGACCATGCGCTGTTGTTCAGCCATATCCAACTGTTCCTGGCCAAACATGTGGAAAAATCCGGGCTGCATATTCATGGATCCCGCCAGATGGGTCACGGTCAGTTGTGAACCGGTGTGGATCGGCAATGAATCTTTTTCCACAAGAAATTGCCCGGGCATGAATTTACGAACGATCCCGGCACGTTCTGCAACGACGGATCCATCTGTCAGCGGCGTGCGCACAATCCAGCCCTGTTGTATGTCGTAACGGGTGGTGTTCGCCTTCTTCAGGTCTTCGATCAGCCTGGCATCGGGGGCTGTTGCGCGAAAGGCGTCTTTGATCACACCGGATGGATGGGTGTAGAGATATTTATAAACAAATTCTGTCATTTGGGTCAGAGCGTCTGCTTCGGGGGGTGCAGAGGCCTGGATGGGCTGACCCCGAAAATGAAGGAACCCGTCTTCAGGAATATGGATTTCTGAAACGAAAGTCTGAAGACGTTGTTTCATGCCGCTGCCTTTGTCGCACCTGACAACCCCCGGGCCCATTCCTGGCGTTTGTCAGGCTGGCTGAGCTGTTGTGATATTTCGATAAATTCGAGTGCAGCTGCCGGTATCTGATCCTGTGCGTAACAATGTTCATAGGCGGCAACCAACATACGCGCGGCAGCCATATCCAGGCAGTGTTCTCTGAAAACCTCCATGGCAGCATTGCTGTAGTTTCGCGTGGTGACATACCCTGTCCAGAATGCATTCATCCCATTGATGAAGGTCGAAGCCTTCAGGTCATACTTCGCATTCTGATCGGCATTGGGCTGTAAGATCTGATGAATGAAAAACGCGGCAAGGCCACAGCCTACGTCCCATGCCGGATCACCGATGTTCGTCCTTTCCCAGTCGATCAGTTTCAATCTGTTTCGACCGCCTGCCGATGTGATCAGGAAGTTTTCCCATTTGAAATCCCCATGGATCAGACAGGTTTCAGCTATGTTCTTTCGGCAACGCGCAAGGCAGGCCTTCAGGTCGGGTTGGTCGCGGATCAGGTCAATGATTGCCGGGCTTGCTTTACTGCGACCGCGCAGTGAGGGCAGGGGGCTGGGATCCTGATCCAGACAAAAGATCCAATGAGGTTTCCCGTCAAAACTTAACTGTAGCGCATCCACATCCCTGCGGGCGACAGAATGGAAGTTCGCAGCAATCTCACCGGTGCTTCTGGCATGGTCCGGGTGTATCTCTTTTTGTTGACGTGCATGATTGCCAATGTCGATCGCATCTTTGATCAGTTCCAACGTCAGCGTCGATGTCTTCGCGTCAAAATGCAGCAACCGGGGCATGAGGTGACGCAGATTTCTGAATGCATGGTTGGCGGATACAGCCTGATAAATCCCGGCTTCCAGCGCGATTGATTCAACTGTTCCGGCCTCTGCTTCATGGGCCTGCTTGATAAAGAAAGAGGGGCCGGTCAGTTGCTTTACCGCGAAGAAACGATTGCGTTGACGGCCTGCGACAATGGTTGTCGAACCATTCACAATATCGCGGTTCGTGATCAGCTTCAGATCTGACAGATTCTGCAGGATATTGCGTGCAACAGGTTCCATTGGGGCCTCGGCAGAAGGAATGAAAAAGAAGAGCAGCAACAGGTGCCGCTGCTCTTTGTGTTGATCAGACGGTACAAACAGCCGTGAACAATACGTTCCCACAGTTGTCTGCGCTTGCCGCAATTGCATCCAGGTGTGGTTGTGCCGCTGCCTGTGCTTCGGCGACAGTCCCAAAGCTACACCCGGCGGTGAACAGGACGCTGACGCAGTTGTCAGCAACAGTCACTGGATTGGCCGCCGCCGCTTTTGAAGCTTCTTCAATGCTTCCAAACGTACAGCCGGCTGTAAATGCTACGCTTACACACATAATAAATTCTCCCTTAATGTGCTTATCTTCCCCTGGACAGCGCATCTGCCCATCGGTTCCTTTAACTAGCTGAAACCGGGCGCCAGATATGTGTCACAGGGCACAAGGGGACGTGAAACTGGTCGGCATTTAAGTCGTTTTATTCAGAGGCGACCCCAATACTTTATAGGGAACGCCGCTGTCAGAGAGGGCATGAAAACCGTTTAGTGGGACAGCGTCCGGGATCGCCTATGTATCAATCAACATGATGTCGATTATCTGTCGGGCCTGCTTTCCGCGGCGGTTCTGGCGCAGGTAAGGCGCGTCCACCACGATTTTTCGCCCTGTAAGTGCGGAGTTCCAACAAGAATATTATCCGTTTTTATATGAACTTCAGTTTCTTCCGTCTGGTCATCTGCGATCCCCTTGCTTGTCAGAGGCGGGGATCACATATAATGTGCGCGGCAACGTTAAAACTTAGCCGGGCAACCCGGCGAACAGAGAGAGAAAACCTATGGAAAACATGACCCAGCTTATCTTCCCGCTGGCCCTTGTTGGGATCTTCTATTTCCTGCTGATCCGTCCGCAGCAGAAGAAGATGAAAGAACATCAGGATATGGTGTCCTCCCTGCGTCGTGGGGACCAGGTTGTGACCCAGGGGGGTCTGATCGGCAAGGTCGACAAAGTGAAAGAAGGCGAAAACGAAGTTGTTGTTGATCTGGGCGAAGGCGTGAAAGTACGCGTGGTTCAGGCGACAATCGCGACAGTTGTTGCCAAGACTGATCCGGCGAAATAAAGCAAGATTAATATGTTACAGGGGAGCCTTGAGGTTCCCCTTAATTTCTTATCACAAACGGATTTTTGCGAATGCTTGATATCCCTCTCTGGAAGCGGGTTACGATCTGGGCGCTGTGTGCGCTGGGTCTGTGGCTGGCGCTTCCAAATGCGTTTTACACCACGGTTGAACGCCACAATGACGCGGTTATCGCGATTGAAGAAGGCACCGTTACGCCGGAACTTCAGGCCGATATTGACGCCTGGCCGTCTTACCTGCCTTCGGGTCTTGTGAACCTCGGGCTTGATCTGCGCGGCGGTGTGCATCTGCTGGCAGAAGTAAAGCTGGAAGACACCTATATTGCCCGGATCGATGGCATGTGGACGACTGTGCGCGACACGCTGCGTACGGAACGTGCGGTGATTGGTGGCGTGCGTCAGCTGGATGCGGCCCCCGGTGTCATGAAGGTACGGATCGCCAATGAAGACGCCATGCCGCGTGCGCTGGAACTGGTGCGCACACTGGCGCAGCCGGTTGTCACGCTGGCGGGTGTTGGTGAAACCGATCTGGTGGTCAGTGGTGATGGGGATGTGATAACCATTACCCTGTCTGATGCGGAAAAAGCCGCGATGGATGAACGCACCATGACCCAGACACTGGAAATCGTGCGCAACCGTGTGGATGAAGTCGGCACACGTGAACCGACCATTCAGCGGCAGGGTTCTGACCGTGTGCTGATTCAGGTGCCGGGGCTTGGTTCTGCGGAAGAACTGAAAGAGCTTCTGGGCACCACAGCGAAACTGGAATTCCGCCCTGTTGTGCGTCGTACAACTGATGGATCCACAGCACCTGGACCGGGCAATGAAATTTTGCCATCCGTGGATGAGCCGGGCACATTTTACATCGTCGAAAAAGGCGCGGTTGTCACTGGTGAAGAACTGATTGATGCGCAGCCGACTGTTGATCAGAACGGCGGCCAGGCTGTCAGTTTCCGCTTTAACGTGGCGGGTGCGCGTAAGTTTGGTGATTACACCGCTGAAAATATCGGCGCACCTTTTGCGATTGTTCTGGATGGTGAGGTCATTTCTGCCCCAACCATTCAAAGCCATATTGCAGGCGGCTCTGGCATCATCACCGGCCGTTTCTCAATCGAAGAAACCATCCGTCTTTCCGCGCTGCTGCGTGCAGGTGCATTGCCTGCGGAATTGATCGTGGTGGAAGAACGCACTATCGGGCCAGAGCTTGGTCAGGACAGCATTGAGGCCGGGCGCATCGCCTGTATCGTCGCCTTTATCGCGGTTCTGGTCTTTATGGTTCTGTCCTATGGCACCTTCGGGATGTTCGCCAATATTGCCCTGATCATCAACGTCGGTCTGATCTTTGGCCTTCTGTCCCTGATCGGTGCAACCCTGACCCTGCCGGGTATTGCGGGGATCGTGCTGACCATTGGTATGGCCGTGGATGCGAATGTTCTGATCTTTGAACGTATCCGTGAAGAGCTGAAGGCGAAACGTGGCCCTGCGCGCGCGATTGAGCTGGGCTATGAAAAAGCCCTGTCTGCGATTATCGACGCCAATATCACAACCTTCATCACCGCGCTGATCCTGTATCTTATGGGGTCTGGTCCGGTGAAAGGCTTTGCGATTACCCTGGGTCTTGGCATTTTCACATCTGTGTTCACCGCGATCTTTGTGACCCGCCTTGTGGTGGTGATCTGGTTCGAACGTAAACGTCCTAAAGAGATCGAGGTATAAGAGATGCGACTTAAACTTGTTCCTTTCGAAACCAGCTTTGATTTCTTTTCGCGCGGTGCGCTGACAGGTGGTTTTTCCGTTGTGATGATGGCGGCCTCTGTTGTGCTGTTCCTCATGATGGGGCTGAACTTCGGGATTGATTTCCGGGGTGGCACGACCTTCCGCACCAACGCCGACAGTGAGGTGGTGGTCGCAGATTACCGTGCCGCACTGCAGCCTCTGGGGCTGGGGGATACGTCAATTGTGGTGGTGAGCGATCCGCTGAAGCCGGAAAATAACGTCACCCAAATCCGCATTGAAGCACAGGATGCAGCCGTTGCTGCTGAAACCACGGCTGCGGTGCTGGACGCCCTGCAGGGCGTGGATGAAACCCTGCGCTTTGAAGCGGTGGAAAGCGTTGGCCCGAAAGTGTCTGGCGAACTTGTGCAGACAGCTGTTCTGGCCGTTGTTGCGGCGATTGCGGCGGTTCTGTTTTACATCTGGCTGCGGTTTGAATGGCAGTTTGCCCTGGGCGCAGTTGCAGCACTTGTGCATGACGTGGTGATCACCATCGGGGCGTTTTCGCTGCTGCAGATCAAATTTGATCTGGCGATTATCGCGGCACTGCTGACGATTGTCGGCTACTCGCTGAACGATACCGTGGTTGTCTTTGACCGGGTGCGTGAGAACCTGCGCAAATATAAAACCCGCGCGTTGAATGAGGTTCTGAACCTGTCCATCAACGAAACCCTGTCGCGGACCGTGATGACATCTGTGACCACGCTGATCGCGTTGATTTCGCTGTTTGTGCTGGGCGGAGATGTGATCCGGGGCTTTGTCTTTGCAATGATCCTGGGCGTTGTCATCGGGACATACAGTTCGGTTTTCGTGGCCTCGGCCATTCTGAACCGTCTGGGCGTAAAGCGCGACTGGTCCAAGGAAGCCGCACGCAAGGTTTCCGGCCAATACGCTGATATTGATGCCTGAGTTCCTGTCCCCTCTGCTGGTCGCTGCATCGGCAGAGGGGATCATTTTTCTATGTTTTGGCGTGGCCCTTGCGGGCCTTGTCCGCGGTTTTGCCGGATTCGGTACAGCCTTGATTTATCTGCCCTTTGCCGGCCAGGTTCTGACTCCTTTTGAAGCCCTGACAACTCTGATTATCATGGATCTGATCGGCCCCGTGCCCCTGATCCCACAGATGTGGCGTGCAAGTCATCCGCGTGATGTGCTGCGTCTTGTCGGGGGAATGGCGCTGACGTTGCCGCTGGGGCTGTTCGTTCTGTCCCTGATCGCGCCTGAGATTTTTCGTTACCTTATCTCCGGCACAACGCTTGTGCTTCTGGTGCTTCTGATTTCAGAGGTGCGCTATCCCGGTGATCTGAAGAAACATATGATCTGGATGGCCGGCGGCATGGGCGGTTTTCTGGCCGGTGTCGCAGGTATTCCCGGACCGCCGGTGATCCTGCTGTATATGGCCAGCCAGCATGCTGTGTCTGTCGTGCGGGCGAATATCTTTCTGTATCTGCTGCTGACTGATATCCTGATGCTGGGCGTGCTGTGGCTGTATGGCGAGCTGATCCCATCCGCTGTCTGGATCGGTCTTGTGATCGCTCCGGTTTATCTGCTGGCAAATGTCGCGGGCGCTGCTATTTTTAGGCCTGAATATGAACGCAGCTATCGTGTCCTGGCCTATATCGTGATTGGCGGGGCGGCGGTATCTGGTCTGCCTGTGTGGGATTAAAACATGCGCCTGAATGAGATCAGCTATACTGACGCGAAACCCGTGGATGGATACGGGCCGGGGTTCTTCCGCATTGGCGGCGAAGTGTTTGAAGGCCATGTGATTATTTCACCCACCGGGATCACCGCCTGGGGTGGGTTTGACGATACAGAGACGCTGATTGCGGCGCTGAAAGATCACGTGGATGTGGTGTTTTGTGGCACCGGTGAAGATGTGGCCCATCCGCCGCGCGCCTTTCGTGAGGCGTTAGAGGCTGCGGGCCTGGGCGTGGAACCTATGTCATCGCCGTCTGCCGCGCGTACCTATAACATTCTGCTGTCTGAAGGCCGCCGGGTGGCTGCGGCAATGCTGACGGTTTGATAACCGGGCGCATGTGATAAAGCGGGTGTGAGAACAGACAGGCGCGATATGAGCGGAACAGAAACATCAGAAGAATTGCCAAAAGGCGGGCTGAAGGTTGAAAACCTGACCTGCACGCGCGGCGGTGTGCCTGTGCTGCGTGGCGTCAGTTTTAAGCTGTCCCCTGGCGTGGCCGTGCTTCTGCGCGGGCCGAATGGTGTCGGCAAGACCACGCTTTTGCGTACTATCGCCGGGTTGCAGCCACCTTTGCGCGGCACTGTGACGGTGAAAGGGTCTGTGGCCTGGGCCGGGCATGCGGATGCGATTAAGGCGACGTTAAGCGTGCAGGAAAACCTGCGGTTCTGGGCCTCTGTGCATGGGGCTGTGGGACGCGCACAGATTGCTTTGATGGTCGATCAGGCGGTTGAGAGCTTTTATCTGGGTGACCTGATCACCCGTCCGGCGCAAAGCCTGTCTGCCGGGCAGAAACGCCGCCTTGGGCTTGCGCGGCTTTTGGTGACAGGGGCTGAAATCTGGGCGCTGGATGAACCGACCGTGTCGCTGGATGCGGACAGCGTAACCCTGTTTGCCGATGCGGTGCGTGCCCATTGTGCGGCGGGCGGATCGGCCCTGATCGCCACCCATATTGACCCGGGCGTTGAGGCGGCGACCCTGGATCTGCAACCTTATTCCACCCGACGTGACCTGAATGATACTCCGCCGGAGGCAGAAGACGCTGCGGGCGACGAAGCATTTCTGGAGGAGGGCGCGTTATGATGGCACTTCTCATCCGTGATCTGCGCATTGCCACGCGGGCAGGGGGCGGGGCCGGGCTGGGCCTTGCGTTTTTCCTGATGGTTGTGATCCTCGTGCCGCTTGGCGTGGGCCCGGAAACCCAGCTGCTGGCGCGGATTGCGCCGGGGGTGCTTTGGGTTGGGGCGCTGTTGGCCTGCCTGCTGACGCTGGACCGGATCTTTGCGCTGGATTTTGAAGATGGCACGCTGGATGCGTTGTTATGTGCGCCATTGCCTTTGTCTGGTGTGGTGCTGGTGAAATCCATCGCGCATTGGCTGGTGACAGGCCTGCCGCTTACCCTTGTGTCACCCTTGCTGGGGGTGCTTCTGAACCTGCCGGCGGAGGGCTATTTTTGGCTGATGGCATCGCTGCTGCCCGGCACGCTTTCCCTGTCGGTTATCGGCGCATTTGGCGCAGCCCTGACCGTGGGTGTACGGCGGGGTGGGCTTTTGCTGTCCCTGTTGGTACTGCCGCTTTATGTGCCCAGCCTTGTGTTCGGTGCGGAATGTGCCAGCGCTTTGATGAATGTCAAAGATCCGACCACGCCCTTCATCCTACTGACCGTTATCACCCTTGCGTCGCTTGCCTTTCTGCCCATGGCAGGCGCTGCGGCGCTGAGGGCGAACCTGCGCTGATGCGCCCCCTTGAAGCGCACGACAAAGAAAGTTAGCTAACCGCCATGTCACTTTGGGAATATGCAAATCCGGTCAAATTCATGCGCCTGTCGGGCGCTGTCTTGCCGTGGGTGTCGGTGCTGGCGGGCGTTAGCATCACGGCCGCCTTGTTCTGGGGGTTCTTCCTGACGCCAGAAGACTTCAAACAAGGTTCTACCGTTAAGATCATCTTTATCCATGTGCCCGCTGCGATGCTGGCGATTAACGCATGGTTTATGATGCTTGTGGCCTCTCTGATCTGGGTGATCCGCCGCCATCACGTGTCGGCCCTTGCTGCCCGTGCTGCCGCGCCCATCGGATTTGTCATGACGCTGGTCGCGCTGATCACCGGTGCGGTCTGGGGGCAACCCATGTGGGGCACCTGGTGGGCCTGGGATCCGCGCCTGACGTCTTTCCTGATTCTGGCGCTGTTCTACCTTGGCTATATGGCCCTGTGGGAAGCCGTTGAGAACCCGGATACGGCAGCTGATCTGACATCGGTTCTCTGCCTTGTGGGCACGGTCTTTGCCATTCTGTCGCGCTATGCGGTGAATTTCTGGAACCAGGGGCTGCATCAGGGCGCGTCCATCGGGCGTGTGAATGCGGTGACAGGCGCGGATACCGCTGAGAAAGTCAGTAATGTTTATTTTTACCCGCTGGCGTTAAGCATTCTGGGGTTCTTCCTGCTGTTTGTCGCGCTGGTTCTGCTGCGCACCCGTACAGAAATCCGTGTGCGCCGCACATCCGCCCTTCTGGCCCGCGAAAGGATTGGCTGAGATGCCTGAACTTGGTGATTACGCCTTTGAGGTTCTGCTGGCCTATGGTGTCAGCATTGCATTGATCCTGGCCCTTGTGGGTGCCAGCATCTGGCGGGCAAAACGTGTGACACGTGCCTTACGTGAAATCGAAGCAAGACGGGATCAGTCATGAAATTCAACCCGGTTATGGCGCTGCCGCCAGCGATTTTTGGCGGCTTTCTGGTGTTTGCCTTTCTGGGCCTTGGTGGTGAGAAAGGCTTTGAAGGGCGGCAGGGATCTGTCGCACCAGATCTGTTTGTGGAACCGCTGGCAGACTTGCCACAGATTGATCACGCAGTTCTGACCAGCGGCAGCGTGAAACTTGTGAACTTCTGGGCCAGCTGGTGTGCGCCTTGTCGGGCGGAACATCCGAACCTTGAACTGCTGCGCCAGGAAGGTTTTCCGATCTACGGGATTAACTACAAAGACAATCCCGAGAATGCTGTCGGGTTCCTGAATGAACTTGGCAACCCATATGAAGCTATTGGTGCGGATCCTTCTGCGCGGACGGCGATTGAATGGGGCGTGGCCGGTGTGCCGGAAACCTACATTCTGGATGGGGAAGGGCGCATTGTCCTGCGCTTTGCCGGGCCAATTACCCAGCGGACCCTGGAAGGGGTGATCCGCCCTGCGCTGGCAGCGGCTGCAGGCACCGAATAAACTGCACTGAAAATAAAATGTGCAGTGGGTTGTGAGGTACCCACTGCACAAAGTGTTGTTTTCCGCAATTCTGACCTGTTTGCGCAAGCGCATTCAGGGGATGTGTCAACCGAGGATGAGTGGCGACACAATCAAAAGTAGCAGAAGTCCTGTCTCAAGCAGGGGGAGTGGAAGAGAAGTCCGGCGAACCAGACCTTTTGGTGAACTCAGATCAATCATAAACATACTACTATTCTTACACAGGTTAATATTTGCCTGGCGCGGGTTTTGAATCCAGAAAAAAATAGGCTGAATCGGAATATACTTTCACTTATTCGCATTTCGCAATTAATTCATTTTCAAATTACGACATAAATAAGAAATTTACCTGACGGAAATACAAAATGTGGCGGTTTCCAGGCATTTTTCAGGTAAGGGGGCATGGCGGAAAGGTCAGGTGCTGCAAAGCGATTCCTGAATGGCTGCCAGTCAGGCTCTCGTGAAAACCTTCGGGACGCTGCGTCCTCGCAAAACCTTGATTGGCCTTCGTATCCGCTCTGAGCTACACCAAAAGCCGGATAAAGGTATGGAAAGAATGATCAGAAAAATTCTCAACACTGTAGCAGTCTTGTTTTCTCTGGCAGCTCCGGCAGGCGCACAAGAGAGCGGGCCACTTGTCATTGAACTTTTTACCTCACAGGGATGTAGTTCATGTCCACCGGCGGATGCACTGTTGCTGGATCATGCCAGCCGCGACGATGTGATCACGCTGGCGCTTCATGTGGATTACTGGGACTACATCGGTTGGGCCGATACATTCGCCCGTCCGGAATATACTGCACGCCAACGCGCCTATGCCCGGGCGTCAGACAGACGCATGATTTATACGCCACAGATGATCCTGAATGGGGAAACCTCTGTTGTTGGCAGTGACCCCGCTGAACTGGAACGCGCACTTCAGACCCATCAGGCCCGGGCGGCGCGCGTGAATATGGATATCGAACGCGACGGGGACGTGCTGCACATTTCTGCGCAGAATATCAGCTATGATCCATCGGAAGGCGAATTTCTGGTTCAGCTAATACGGTACAGTGCTGAAGAGCGTGTCGAAATTCGCCGTGGTGAAAATGCGGGAAAAACAATGCCGTATAGTTCAGTTGTTACAGGGTTTGAAGCGGTGGGCCGATGGGACGCTGCCTCTGATCTTGCTCTGGAAACAGACGTGACAGGTGATTTGCCGATTGTGGTGCTGATTCAGCAGGAAGATCACGGGGCTGTCTTTGCAGCTGCACGTTTGCGTTGATGATATTCGATCACTTCCGGCTTCCAGCGGCGATGTATCCAGAACCATTGTTCCATATGGTCGCGCGTGATGTCTTCAAGTTGCGACGTTAATTCCGCAATCATGCTTTCAGCGTCGGTGTGCTGCACCGGAGCGCCTGTACGGATTTCAAAGCTGAAACCGTCGTCGCCGCGAATGCCCCAGACGGGTAACAGCAGCGCATCATATTTCAGGGCCATTTGAGCAGCCGATAGGCTTGTCATCGCGCTTTTGCCGAAGAAGTCCATTTCGATACCCCGGCCAACATGGTTGTCGATAAAGAAACCAAGGACACCACCGCCACGCAGAAAGCGCATCATTTCCACCTGACCTTTGCGTGAACTTGGGAAAACCGGGCTGCCGATCGCGGCGATGGATTTTGTGTAATGTGCGTTGAAGAAACGGTTGCGCATAGGGCGGTAAAGCGCGCCAATATTCAGTCCCTGTTCAATCAGGGCCGCGCGCGGGGCGTCGTAATTGCCAAAATGCCCGGTCACAAGAACCACAGGGCGGCCTTCTGCCTGGGCTGT
Organism: Thalassobius sp. I31.1; assembly: GCF_003031585.1. Lineage (GTDB taxonomy): Bacteria > Pseudomonadota > Alphaproteobacteria > Rhodobacterales > Rhodobacteraceae > Halocynthiibacter. Next base: position 164,645 of record NZ_PWAA01000061.1, on the reverse strand, counting down.
TTTCATGGCTTCAAGGCCTGGGCCCGTGATGGGCATAGTCGCCGCGTGACGTTTGAATTCTTCGCCGGAATAGATTTCGATCAGGCTGCGCCCGGCGTTATTGGCAACTTTGCGTTCAAGGCGTTTGACCTCAGCCGGGGGCAGGTCCGGCATAACATAGGCAAGATTATCCCGTACCCGTTTGCGCCAGCCGGCAAGCGGGGCCACGATATGTTCAAAAATCCGGCCAAAAAGCGCGACGCGGGCGCGGTAAGGCAAAAGCCCCATAAGGCCCAGGGTACCACGGGCCAGAATGTTAACCGCGAAATCCGGGATATCTCTACGTTGAAAAGCCATAAGGGCGATCTGCGCTCCGGTTTGTTTCTGCCGGAATACGTCAGAGGGCCGCAGCCCGCAAGTCCTGAGAATGAAACCGGGTGTTTCAGCAGGGAATTGTGGGATCAGGCTTTTTCGGTTTCCTCTTCTTCGATTTCAAGCAACACGATCTCGTCCGCGTCCGCGAGGCGGCGCAATTCGGACACGATTTTACCCATGGCTGCTTCGCCGATTTCTTCCTTTACCTCACCGCGGGCTTCCACGTCTTCGCGCAGACTGTCAGCCAGGCGCGAAGACATTTGCGTAAGCATAAATTCAACAGTTTTTGCATTGTCGCTTTCCGGGTCTGCGGTTGCGAAGGCAAAAGCATCAATCTGCGCCCCGGTTTCCACATCGCGCAGAATTTTGGTCACATCCATCGGATCCAGACGGGTGGCAATATGGGCGAAGGTAAAGATGGATCGGCGCACTTCACGGGCGAATTCGCGATCTTCGTCTTCAAGGCTTTCCAGCAGATCATCGCGCACAGCAGCTTTCGCCTGGTTCAGGATCGCGCCAACCCGGTTTTCCGCCGCTTCTTCAAAGGCCATCGGCGCATGAGAATCAAGCTGACTGGCCAGTGACAGGCCAATGCGTTCAATCGCATCCGGGCTGACAGTGCCGGTCATGGACATGGCCCAGGTGATGCGGCGCGCAATGTCGCCGGGCAGGGAACTGAGAAGTTCTGCGGCGCGGGACACAGACAGTTTTGACAGAACCACAGCGGCAATTTCTGTGCTTTCGCACATCAGCATATTTCGCAGTTTCTCGTTTTCCAGCCGTTCCAGCCGCAGCCAGGGATCAGAGATGGCTTTCAGGCCGATTTCACGGCGCATTTTCTGAATGGTGGTTTCGTTGATCACGCCCTCAAGATCGCTCAATGCGCCTTCCAGCCCACGGGAATTTGTCAGGCCAATGGTCACAAGTTCACGCAGAAATTCTTTGGCGACATCGCGTGAAATTTCACGCTTTACGATGCGCATAGATGCCATGTGTTCCGTCAAAAGAATCTGACAGGATTCCGGCAGATCCTGAAGGGGCAGTTTTATGTCTTCGTTCAGCAGAAGACGGACCAGAATCGCGGCTTTCTGGCTTTGCGGCAGCTGGGGGACAGCGGGCAGGTTGTCGCCGTCATGGCCCTGTCCGCCAATCGCGGGCAGGGGCAGGGGCAGGCCGGGTAATCCGTCGGGCAAGGGGTTCTCCATCGCTTTACCGGCTTTCCACCGGGTTTCCCCGACTATGGCCGTGAAAGCGTTAAGAGACCCCTTACACCTTACAGATTATTCGCCGAAAACACGCTTGAAGATCGTGTCGACATGTTTGGTGTGATAGCCCATGTCGAATTTCTCGTTGATGCCATCTTCGCCCAGCGCTTTGACAACTTCGGCGTCGCCCAGCAGCAGTTCACGGAAATCAAGGCGTTCTTCCCAGACTTTCAGCGCGTTACGCTGCACCATGGAATAGGCGTCTTCACGGGAAACACCGGCTTGTGTGAGGGCCAGCAGCACACGCTGAGACATCACGAGACCCGGGAATTTGTTCATATTGTCCAGCATGTTTTCCGGGAAAACCAGCATCTTTTCAACAACACCCGCCAGACGGTGCAGGGCGAAATCGAGGGTCACGGTCGCATCCGGGCCAATGGCGCGTTCAACGGAAGAATGCGAAATATCGCGTTCATGCCACAGCGCCACGTTTTCCATCGCCGGGATCACAGCCATACGCACAAGACGCGCAAGACCGGTCAGGTTTTCGGTCAGAACCGGGTTTTTCTTATGCGGCATCGCGGATGAGCCCTTCTGGCCCATTGAGAAGAATTCCGCACCTTCCAGCACTTCGGTACGCTGCATGTGACGGATTTCAACTGCGATGTTCTCAATAGAAGATGCAATCACACCCAGTGTCGCAAAGAACATGGCGTGGCGGTCGCGTGGGATCACCTGGGTTGAAATTGGTTCCGGACGCAGGCCCAGTTTTTCACAGACATGTTCTTCAACCGCAGGGTCGACGTTCGCGAATGTGCCAACAGCGCCAGAGATCGCGCCGGTCGCAATTTCCCAGCGGGCTTTTTCCAGGCGGTTCTTGTTGCGATCCATTTCCGCATAGAAACGCGCAAATGTCAGACCCATTGTGGTTGGTTCCGCGTGGATCCCATGGGACCGGCCAACACGCACAGTGTCTTTATGTTCCATAGCGCGGGTTTTCAGAGCGGCCAGAACGCGATCTATGCCACCCAGCAGGATGTCAGCGGCGCGCACCATCTGCACGTTCAAACAAGTATCGAGAACGTCGGAGGATGTCATGCCCTGGTGCACAAAACGCGCTTCTTCAGAACCAACATGTTCGGCCAGATGTGTCAGGAACGCGATGACATCATGTTTGGTGACAGCTTCGATTTCGTCAATGCGCGCCACGTCAAATTCCACGTCTTTGGCTTTCCAGACCGCATCCGCGTTTTCGCGCGGGATCACACCGATATCAGCCATCGCATCACAGGCGTGGGCCTCGATCTCATACCAGATCTTGAACTTGGATTCAGGTGACCAGATGGAAACCATTTCGGGGCGGGAATAACGGGGGATCATGGCAAGGCCTTTATGCGGGTTGGCGTTGCTCCCAGTCTCATAGGGTGTGGGGCGAAATTTGCAAGCCTTGCGCGGTATATGGCCGCCATTCGGGGGCGTGGCGCGACGGCTTGCCTCATAACCGGGCATATGTCAGGCAGAGCCATGCGATATTTCCTGATTTTCCCGACCTGCGTCTTGGGTCTTTTGCTGACCGGCAGCTATCTGGGCGCGCTGCATCCCCTGGGGGATTCGCTGGCGGTGCTCCGTTGGCATTTTGCGTTCGGGTTGATGGTTGTTGCCCTGACGGGCGCGATCTTCTGGCGGGGAAAACGCGTCTGGTGGCTGTTGTTGGCGCTGTCCGGTGCATGGATCGCTGCCGGGATCTGGTTTTACGGGTTGAAGATTGGCACCGCTTCAAACTTTGATCTGATTGTCTATCAGAAGAATATGTCTTTTCGCATGCTGGATACCGGGCCACTGCAGCAGGATATTCTGTCTTCGAGAGCAGATATCGTCACATTGCAGGAAGTGGATGCAGAAAATAGATCACTACTCGCCGATCTGGCAGAGAGCCATCCTTCACAAGCCTATTGCGATTTCGCACGGATAGGCGGTGTTGCGATTGCATCCTCTCTACCGCGCACGGATATAGGGCCGATCTGCATTGAAGGCGAAGGTATGGTCGCCCTGCAGGTTGAAACCGCTTACGGCCCGCTCTGGATTGTATCCCTGCATCTGCACTGGCCTTTTCCTTATGGTCAGGCGGCACAGGTGGAACGGCTTCTGCCGCAACTGGAGGCGCTTGAAGGGCCTGTGCTTGTTGCGGGTGATTTCAATATGGTGCCCTGGGCACATGTCGTGCGCAATATTGAGAGTGCGACCGATACGCAGCGTGCCGGTCATCTGCTTTATACTTTTCCGATGAAGCAAGGGCGGATTTCTTTGCCAATTGATCATGTGTTGGTGCCTGGGGATTACGCCACCGAAATCAGACGCCGTCCGCTTTTGGGTTCAGATCACTACGCTGTTCTTGCCCGGTTCACCATGCCAGGCTGAATCTTAGCCGCTTTCTTCCAGGGGCGTCTTATTAGTACCGCAAATTTTGTCTCTTCAAATATCCCGGGGGACCGGGGGCTGGCCCCCGGCTGCCTTTGTTCAATCCGCCAGACAGGTCTTAATCTCAGAACTGCTTTCCAGTGTCTTATGCACCGGGCATTTATCCGCGATCTCCAGCAGGCGCTGGCGTTGACCTGCGTCCAGATCCCCATCCAGACGGATCATCCGGGAGAAACTGTCGATCTTTGAACCCGGAGGCGCGATGCTGCCGTCACCCGCGTCCTGCGCATGAACTTTATCGTGGCTCACATCCACCGCCACATGTGTCAGAGGCCAGCCCTTGCGGCGGGCATACATGCGGATGGTCATTGATGTGCAGGCCCCAAGACCAGCTGCCATAAACCCATAGGGTGACATGCCGCGGTTGGTGCCGCCATAGGCAAGGGGTTCATCGGCCACCGCATGATGCAGCGGTCCGCTCTGGATGTCCTGCATGAAGCCTTCAGCATCAGCTTCGGATATGCGCACGATGCCTTCCGGCGCGCCAATGGGCGGGGCAGGCGGGCGCAGGTCCAGGTATTTCCCGGCCCAGCTTGCGATGACCTCGGCCGCATATTCCGCATCACAGGGATCGGTGATCAGGTGATCGGCCTTATCAAGGGTGACAAAGCTTTTCGGATGTTTGGCTGCACCAAAGATTTCGGCGGCGTTTTCAATGCCAACGGTTGTGTCCTGCGGCGCATGCATGACAAGCAGGGCCCGGTTCAGGCGGCCAATGTCATCAGACAGGTTCTCGCCGGCCACATCATCAATAAATTCCTTGCGGATCGTGAAGGGACGCCCGCCAAGATCAACTGTCGCTTTGCCTTCCGCACAGATTTTGCCCAGAGCACCGCCAAAGTTATGGGTCACATGTTCCGGATCAAAAGGCGCGCCCAGGGTCGTCACAGCTTTCACGCTGTCAATCCGGCCTGCGGCTTTCAGAACGGCCGCACCGCCCAGGGAATGGCCGATCAACAGGCCCGGGGTCATGTTGCGTTTTGTCAGATATTCAGCTGCCAGGATCAGATCATCGACATTGGATGTGAAAGAGGTGTTCTCGAATTCGCCCTTAGAATGACCAAGACCCGTAAAGTCAAAGCGCAGAACCGCAATGCCCATGCCCGCCAAACGCCCGGCGATGCGCCGTGCAGCGGTGATGTCTTTTGAACAGGTAAAACAATGGGCGAAAATCGCAGTGCCCAGATGCGGGCCTTCGGGTAAATCGAAACGGGCGGCCAGTTCTTCGCCGCTGTGACCAGTAAATGTGATACGCTCTGTTGGCATGGGATTTCCTCTTTGGCAGAACCTGCAATCTGGCGTGACATCAGGACGCAATCAACCCACAGACCGGAGGTCTCACGGGAAGGTGAGCAGAAGTGCTGCTGTGTGAAGAAGCGATTTCTTTGAACGAAATCGATCCGGAGTATTTGAAATACTCCGGGCGCCCGTCTCATTTGCCGCAAAGGGCCGCATCAAATGGATATTTCGTCAGGTTTTCATAGCCGTCTTCGGTGATCAGAACCTGATCTTCCAGCTTGATGGAAAAATCCCCACCTTCGGGACTGACGAGCGCTTCGACACACAACACCATGCCAGGCTGCAATTCGTAATCAAACGCGCCCTCAACCATCGCGTCAGGATAAGCCACGAGTGGCCATTCAACACAAAGACCCACGCCGTGCATCATACAGCCGTATTTCTGTTTCTGGAACTGACCAGCCAGCTTGTGACACCCGCGACTAAGGTCTTCGATGTTCAGGCCCGGACGCAGCATTTCCATATTATAGTCAATATGTTCCCGGGCGTGCTTCATGGCATATATCATCTCGGTGGGTGGTTTCTCATCGCCAATCCACCAGCTGCGGGAAATATCAACGCAGATACCGTAGGATCCGATCAGATCTGTATCAAAACTGATGATTTCATTGTTCTGAATGACACGCGGTCCGCATTCCTGGAACCAGGGATTGGTGCGTTTGCCGGAGGTCAGCAGGCGGGTTTCAATCCACTCACCACCGCGCCGGATGTTTTCTGCATGCAGAACCGCCCAGACGTCATCCTCAGAAATGCCACCTTTGGGCACCTCAGCACGGGCGAACTTCTCCATTTCGGCCACGGCAATTTCGCAGGACACTGAGGCGCATCGCATCGCCAGAATTTCATCGGGGCCTTTGATGCAACGGGCTTTTTCCGTCAGCTCTTCGCCCGGGTGAATGTCAAATCCCTGGGCTTCCAGCCCACGCAATCCGTGCAGCATAACTTTGTCGACGCCAAGGCGCATATTGCCGCCACCGTGTTCTTCGATCAGCACGCGGATTTCGTTGGACAGGGCATCCGCCGCCACATCAACCTTATCGCCGCGATCAAAGTAAAACAGATCCGCGCCGGATCGTTGTTCACGTACCAGGGGATTGAATTCACTCAGGAAAGGTGACTGTTTATAGTCCCAGATCACCATATATCCATCGGCACAGACCAGAACCGCACGGAAGGGGTTGTGGGTGTTCCACAGCTGCATATTGGTGCTGTCGGTGGCGTAGCGGATGTTCAGCGGATCAAAAAGAAGAACTCCGCCATAATCGCGTTGATTGATGCCCGTGACCAGACGATCAAGGCGGAACTGGCGCATGTTTTCAAGGTTCGGCAGGGTCAGGCCGGCGGCTTCCCATTCCTGCATTGCCAGCAAGGTCGGGCCGATTTCAACGCGGTCGTTTTCATTCGGGCTGCCGTCGGCAAGATGTGTGCCTTTGGTGGGGTCAATCTTACGGCGGTCTCTGAAATGGCTCATCTGGCTGTCTCCCTTATTTGGTCCAGATTTCGTTGCGGCACAAAGCTTGTCCCGCCTGAATCCGACTTGATCCATGTCGGTTTTCGGGAGCGTTTATGAAACGATTGGTTTAGCAAGGGGGAAGACGCGCCCGAGCTATGGAAACAAAACCAATGACTGAAAAAATGCCCGCACCGGCCCCTTTTCCGATTTTGCAGGACTATTTGCGTTTCGCGCCCTGGATGGAAGAAAAGTCGCGCCGTCTGCCCGGGGTTATGCCGATGGAACCGGGGCAGTGGCTGCAGCAGGATGAGGCGTATCAGGGGCAGTTGGCGGAAAAAGCGCGGCTGATCGAAGAATGCCCGGATCTGGTGCACGCATTGTCAGACGGGGCGCGGCCTGCGGCAGAGGAACTTCTGGATCATGTGCTGGCGGATCTCAGCGAGACAGACGGATTTACCCTGACCGATAGTCACGCCACGCTGCCTGAAGGCACGCTTGTCGCGATTGATCGTGCGAACCCTCTGATCACATTGTCAAAACTTGTGCAGGAAGATTTCGTGATCATGGAAAAGCGGGACGGGGCGGATGAACACGTGCTGTCCGGTGCGCTTTTGTGTTTTCCCGCCAGCTGGACCCTTGCGCAGAAGTTTATGAAACCTCTGGTCGCGATCCATGTACCGGTGGGCAGTTATGATGCTGATGTTGCCAAACGCGTGCAGCGGATGTTTGACGCGATCCGGCCCGGGCGGGGGCTGTGGCGAGCGAATGCGTTATTTTATGAGGATCACGCGCTGTTTCATCCGCGGCTGGAAAATGCGCCCAGAGATCGCCCGGAGGTGCTGGAGGCAAATTATCTGCGCTCAGAACGGCAAAGTCTTGTGCGTCTGTCAAAATCCAATGCGGTGATATTTTCGATTCACACGACTTTGATCCGGCGGGAAGATCTGACCGAAGAACAACGTGCCGGTCTTGAAGCCCATCCGATAGAAACGGAAAACGCCTAAGCCCGCAAAGCGGCGCGCAGGGCGTCTTCGCGTGTGGCGAAGACCGGGGCAGGTGTTTCGGCAAAGACCTCAAGAACAACAGGATCTTCTGCGCGGATCAGCAGGCGGTGGTGCGGGTTTGTCCCGCCGGTCTGAATGCGCTGCGCGGTGATCCGCAATGCATTGCTGTCAAAAAGCACGGCGGTCTGATCTGTTTCGGGAGAAAGCTGATCATAGAATGGCCCCTGATCGCGGAAATCCAGTGCCAGATCTTTCAGGGCGGCAAAAGCATCTGCAAATTCGAGCACGCCCTGGGCAATGGTGACGGGCAGATCAAAGATTGCCTCGGCCCCGACCGCATGAAAGCCTTTCAGTTCCACGCCATCCAGACGCGCCCCGGATCGGAAGGGGCGGGGCTTGATCAGAAGTTCCGGGGAAAGGGGGGCGCCGGCTTTGCCTGCGAGGCTGACAAATTCCTCTGATGTGAATAAAGCCCCCGTGTCGCCCCAGAAGACCGCCTCTGGCGGGTGGCGCTGCGTCAGCCAAAGCGTGAAATCACGCAGAACCTCTGCTGATACATCCGGACGATTGCGGGTGATCAGAATGTGCCCTTCATGGCGCAGGATCAGAGTGCGGATTTCAAGGGCTGAGAGCGCGCCAAATTCCTGGTCAGTGATCCCGGAAAACTGCCCGGCCGACAGGGGCAGGACGGCGGCACTGACAGTCAGGCAGGATTTCCCCTGATGCAACACCAGAAACCTTCCGTCACCACAGGGTTGCAAGGCATATTGACGCCCCGCGGACCCTTTCAGTTGTGCCTGAAACACATCAGGCCCGGCATCATCCGGATGGCTGTAAAGCAAGGCTGTTTCGCTCTGAACAAGCTTTGCCTCCGGGATATGAAGTTCGGGGTAATTCCGCATATTTCACCTCTCACGCACGCCGGGCAGGGTGGCGGAAACAGATTAAGGAAAGGTGCAGGCCAAAGAAAAAGGCGCCCGTATCGGACGCCTTTCCCTCACAGTAGCAGTTGCTATTAGCAGCTGTAGTACATTTTGTATTCGATCGGGTGTGGCATGTGTTCAAACGCATAAACCTCTTCCCATTTGATCGCGAGGTAGCCGTCGATCTGGTCTTTGGTGAAAACGTCACCGGCCAGCAGGAAGTCGTGATCAGCTTCGAGGCATTCCAGAGCTTCACGCAGGCTGGAACACACAGTTGGGATACCATCCAGTTCTTCCGGTGGCAGATCGTACAGATCTTTGTCAGACGCGGGGCCTGGGTCGATCTTGTTCTTAATGCCGTCAAGGCCAGCCATCAGCAGGGCTGCGAAGCAGAGGTATGGGTTGGCTGCCGGATCAGGGAAGCGGGCTTCAACACGTTTTGCTTTCGGGCTTTCGGTCCATGGAATACGCACAGCACCGGAACGATTGGATGCGGAATAGGCACGCAGAACAGGGGCTTCAAAACCAGGGATCAGACGCTTGTAGCTGTTGGTCGCCGGGTTTGTGAACGCGTTCAGGGTCTTGGAATGCTTCAGAATGCCGCCGATGAACCACAGGGCTTCCTGGGACAGATCTGCGTATTTATCGCCTGCAAACAATGGCTTGCCATCTTTCCAGATCGACATGTTCACGTGCATACCTGTGCCGTTGTCACCATAGTATGGCTTTGGCATGAAGGTTGCTGATTTGCCGTATGCATGCGCCACGTTGTGGATCACATATTTGTATTTCTGCAGCTCATCCGCCTGTTTGGTCAGCGTGTCAAAGACAAGGCCCAGTTCGTGCTGACAAGACGCAACCTCGTGGTGGTGCTTGTCGACTTTCATGCCGATGTTTTTCATGGTGGACAGCATTTCAGAACGGATGTCCTGCGCGTCATCAATTGGGTTTACCGGGAAGTAACCGCCTTTGATGCCCGGACGGTGGCCGGAGTTGCCCATTTCATATTCAGTGTCAGAGTTCCAGGACGCGTCCTGCGCATCAATCTGGAAGGACACTTTGTTCATCTCAACAGAGAAGCGCACATCGTCAAACAGGAAGAACTCAGCTTCCGGGCCCATGTAAGCCACATCGCCGATGCCGGAAGACTTGAGGTAAGCTTCGGCTTTCTGTGCGGTGCCGCGCGGGTCACGGGAATAAGCTTCGCCTGTGTCCGGTTCAACCACGGAACAATGGATCGCAAGGGTTTTTTCTGCGTAGAAAGGATCGATATAGGCAGATGCCGGATCGAGGATCAGCATCATGTCAGAGTTGTCGATAGACTTCCAGCCAGCGATGGAAGAGCCGTCAAACATGAAGCCGTCTTCAAAGAAGTCTTCGTCAATCATGTCGCGGTGTACAGTGACGTGCTGCAGCTTACCGCGCGGGTCGGTAAAGCGTACATCCACATAAGAGATGTCTTCGTCTTCGATCATCTTCAGAACGTCTGCATAGTTCATCTGATTTTCCTTTTCTGCGTTGTTTGGATGGCCTGTGAGGGACACCATCCGGACTTCGTATTTCAGTTCATTTAGTCGGGGGCGCTTACAGCGCCTCGTCATCTCTCTCACCGGTACGGATGCGGATCGCCTGTTCCACCGGGGAAACAAAGATCTTACCGTCGCCGATCTTATCGGTCTTTGCGGCCTCAATGATGGCGTCAATCGCGTCATCTACCAGATCATCCGGCAGAACAACTTCGACTTTTACCTTGGGCAGGAAATCAACCACATATTCGGCGCCGCGATACAGTTCGGTATGGCCCTTCTGGCGACCGAACCCTTTGACCTCAACCACGGAAAGACCCTGAACACCGACATCCTGAAGCGCTTCTTTCACTTCATCCAGTTTGAAGGGTTTGATGATTGCTTCGATCTTCTTCATGGCGGCGATTCCTGTGGCTGGTTTCGTTGGGTCTTTCAGAGCATGTTCCCCGGGCTGCGTCTATCGGCTATGACAGGGATCAAAGCCAATCCGGCAGGGTTGCTGCATATTGCAATAAGTGCTGCATTAATTCTGGGCAATGTGCCTGTTTTTTGTGCAAGTAGGGGATTTGCGTCATGAATGAACTGCTGACCGCCGCGCAGATGCGGGCGATTGAACAAGCCGCGATCGATAGCGGCGCGGTCACCGGCCTTGAGCTGATGGAACGTGCTGGCGCGGGCGTGGTTGAAGCGATCTATGAGGAATGGCCTGCGTTTGCTGAGGCCGGGTGGGGGCCAGCCCCCACACCCCCGGAGTATTTGGGGCAAGATGAAAAGCAGAAACCCCTGAAGGCGGTGGTTCTATGCGGACCGGGGAACAATGGCGGGGATGGCTTCGTTGTTGCGCGGCTTTTGCATCAGCGCGGCTGGGTGGTTGAGGTGCTTCTTTATGGTGATGCCGACAAGCTGCCACCGGATGCGCGGGTGAATTATGAGAAATGGTGTGAGGTTGGGGAGGTTTTGCCCTGGGAAAAATGTACTTCTGACAGGTGGGGGCGACATCCGCTGGTCATTGAGGCTTTGTTTGGAACCGGTCTGACGCGTGAAGTACCTGATGATATTCGAAATGTACTTCTTGCGACGCTTAACTGTCGGCGGGTAGCTGTCGATCTTCCATGTTTCATCAACAGTGATACGGGCGCCCTTCTGATGGAGTGGCCGCAGAACTGGTCTAAGGTCTCGGCTGCGCACGTCACGGTCACTTTCCATAGTCACAAACCTGGTCATTTTCTGGGTGCAGGGCCAGCGTTATGCGGAAAGGTGGTTGTGAAATCGATTGGTCTTGAATTCTGTTACGAAGCACTCGGGGCTACAACTGCTGAAGTGTTTCCCTATTTGATCGGAAAGCTCCAAGGACAAAGGCTGTCGAAAACACCGTCGGCCCACAAGTTTTCCCACGGGCATGCTTTGGTTTTGTCAGGCGGCCCGGCGCATACGGGTGCTGCGCGACTGGCTGCGCGGGGGGCTTTGCGGATTGGGGCGGGGCTTGTGACGCTTGGGGTGCCGCCTGCGGCGCAGCAGGAAGTGGCGTCACAGGTGACGGCGGTGATGCTGAAACGGGTTCGTGACGCGGATGCTTTGTCTGATGTTCTGCAGGACAAGCGTATCAATGCGCTGTGCCTGGGGCCGGCTCTGGGGCTTGGCGAACGGGAGGAAAATCTGATCCGTGTGACGCTGGAAAGCGGGCGGAATTGTGTGTTGGATGCTGATGCACTGACGCTGATCGCCGGGGATAAGGGTTTATTTGAAAAACTTCATCCCGGTTGTGTATTGACACCCCATGGTGGCGAATTTGCGCGGCTCTTCCCGGATATTGCCGCGAAACTGGATGCACCGGCGACAAAAGGTCCGGCCTATTCCAAAATCGATGCGACACGGGAAGCAGCGAAACGGGCAGGGTGTACGGTTCTGTTCAAAGGGCCGGATACGGTGATTGCGGATCAGACCGGCGTGGCCTCTGTTAACGCTGCGGTTTACGATCGCGCCGCACCATGGCTTGCCACAGCAGGATCAGGCGATGTGCTGGCCGGGTTCATAGCCGGGTTGCTGGCGCGTGGGTTTTCGCCAGTTCACGCCGCAGAAAGCGCCGTCTGGCTACATGTGGAATGCGCGCGGCACTTCGGTCCGGGCCTGATCGCAGAAGATTTGCCGGAACAACTGCCTGCGGTACTTCAGAGCCTGTCCGGATCAGATCAGGGCAATGCTGTCTGATCGTTTCGGGTTCGCCGGACATAAGAGCTCAAGCCCGCCAGCATAACAGATCTCATCACTCTCAAATATCAGAGAATACATCTGTAACGGCATCGCGTCGCGTCGGGTAACGCCATTCAGCGGCGCAAGCTGCGATGCCGGGATAAGGGCGTAGTTTTTCCTGGTCAACTGCTTCGCCAGCTGATCACGGATCAGTATTTTTTGGTCTGCAGGCAGTGCCATTTCTTTTTCGGAATCGAACAGGCCGAGCACATCAGACCGAATAGCGTAAGTTTCTGTGCAGACACGGCCTGAAAGAATTTCCCGCAGAATTATGGCCCCTGATCGCGTTACAACCCGGTCACCAGGGCTGAGATATTCAACAGACAACAGACCATCAAGGGTCATCACAGAGGTACCCGCAAAGATACCTGTGCTATCAAGCAGATGCTTGTCCTTGAGTGTTGAGGCATCGCCATAGCTCTTTGGCAGATCAGAGCTGTTCATTATGCGCCATCCATATTCACTATTTACCTATGTGGCATAGTATGGTGTGGAATGTGTCATAAATGGGGCCATAATTCAGGGTTAAGTGATATTTACCCTCTATGAGGGAATTTATACACAGTTAATTCGCCTTGCTGGTCGCTTGCATTAACTTTCCACAAAATGTGTCATTTTTCTCTCGCAACCGGGCCGGAGGTTTGCTAAACGACAGATCCGGATTACGATCCGGTGGATGCGGGTGTGGCGAAATTGGTAGACGCACCAGATTTAGGTTCTGGCGCCGCGAGGCGTGGGGGTTCAAGTCCCTCCACCCGCACCATTTGAATTCAGCGAATAATTCACCTTTCACGCCATCGCAGGGCAGCCTGATTTGCGCTCACCTGATTTCACATTGCTGTCATTGGGGTTTATTTTCCCCCGTTGCGGGATAACCTGAATGACAAAGGAGGATCAGATTATGAAACGCAGAGAACTTCTGTTTGCTTCTGTCGCTGTGCCGCTTGTTGGTGCTGTAGGGCCTGCCTTTGGTGCCGAACCAGAGGTGTTCACGCGCGGTGGCGCGGCGATTAACGGATATGATCCGATGGCTTATTTTACGCAATCCGCCCCTGTGCGGGGCAGGGAAGAACACAGCCTGACCTGGAATGGCGCGACCTGGCTGTTTGCCAGTGCTGAAAACCTGCGCCTGTTTCAGGAAAACCCGGAATCCTATGCGCCGCAATATGGGGGCTATTGTTCCTATGCGGTGTCAGAGGGCTATACGGCAAAGACAGATCCGGATGCCTGGACGATCCACAACGGGCGGCTTTATCTGAACTACAGCCTGCGTGTGCGTGACATCTGGAGCCGGGATATTCCAGGGCGGATCCGTGCGGCGGATGCGAACTGGCCGGGTGTTCTGGGCTGACTAAGAGGATTTGCCAGGCAGATCATCCAGGTTGCCCTTTCACATCGGAAACAAAAAAGGCCGCTCATAAGAGCGGCCTTTTGTAACGTCAGCAGGGGGGAAGATTATTCTTCGTCCAGTGCTTCGATTGCTTTTTCGAGGTCAGCTTTGGAAACCTCTTTTTCAGTCACATCAGCCAGTTCGAAAACATAGTCTACAACTTTGTCTTCAAAGATTGGCGCGCGCAGCTGCTGTTGCATCTGTGGGTTCTGCTGAACGAATTCAAAGAACTGACGTTCCTGACCCGGGTACTGACGTGCCTGGTTCATGATCGCCTGAGTGATCTCAGCATCGGTGACTTCAACTTCAGCCTTCTGACCCAGCTCTGCCAGCAGCAGGCCCAGACGCACGCGGCGGTTGGCCAGCTTGGTGTGCTCGTCAGTGGTTTCGATTTCAGGGTGGTCGTGGCCCTGAACGTCAGGGTTTTCATCGTGCCACAGCTGGTGTGCGATTTGCTTGGCTTCAGCTTCAACCAGGCTTGGTGGCAGGTCGAAATCTACTTTGCCGTCCAGCGCGTCCAGCAGAGCACGCTTCTGAACCGCACGGGCAGCACCAGCGTATTCAGCTTCCAGGCGCTCAGTGATCTGTGCTTTCATCGCGTCCAGATCTTCAGCGCCAAACTGCTTTGCCAGATCATCGTTGATCTCAGCTTTGGCAGCCGCTTTCACTTCTTTAACGGTACATTTGAACAGGGCTTCTTTGCCTGCCAGGTGTTCCGCGCCGTATTCTTCAGGGAAAGAAACGTTTACGTCGACAGCTTCGCCGGATTTCTTGCCAACCAGCTGCTCTTCAAAACCAGGAATGAAAGAGTTGGAGCCGAGTACCAGTGGGTAATCTTCGCCAGCGCCGCCTTCGAATTCTTCGCCGTCCACGGAACCTACGAAGTCGATCACAACCTGATCGCCATCCTCGGATGCGCCGTCTTTTGCTTCAAAGTTCTGTGCGTTCTCAGCCAGACCTTCCAGAGCTTCGGTCACAGCAGCGTCGTCTGCTTTTACAACCAGTTTCTCAAGCGCAACACCTTTCAGGTCCACGTCAGGGATGGTTGGCAGAGCTTCGTAAGACATAGCAACTTCAACGTCGTCGCCTTCTTTCCAGTCTTCGTTGGTCATTTTGACGTCTGGCTGCAGGGCAGGGCGGTCACCGGATTCTTCAAAGTGCTTGTTCATCGCACCATCGATGGATTCCTGCATGGCTTCGCCGATCACGCGCTGGCCGAACTGCTTTTTCAGCAGAGCCATAGGAACTTTACCTTTGCGGAAGCCCTTCATTTCAACTTCTGGCTGGGCTTCAACCAGCTTTTCGTTGACTTTTGCCTCCAGCTCAGCAGCGGAAAGCGTGATTGTGTAGGCGCGTTTCAGGCCTTCGTTCAGGGTCTCGGTGACCTGCATGTCAGTCGTCCTTATTCGTTGGAAAAACCCCATAGCCGCAGAACGGCGCGAGGCACGTAATTCAGGGCACCTTTTAGGGCGCAGGGGGCCTGCGCGCAAGGGTGAATTCTGCCCCTGTACTTGTGGCTTGCAGTGGACGGTTGTCAAAGGAGGCTGCCGGGGGCTTGATTGGGTGTATTCAATTTGCAATCCTCCCGTAAAAGGAGATTCGGATATGAAGAAATTCTTAAGTTTTACGGCTGCACTTACGCTCTCTGCCGGACTGGCACAGGCAGAAATGCAGGCGGTTCTGACCGGCGGCTGGGATGGCAATCGAGTGCCGGACGGGCAGCAATGCACGCTGTTTGGTGGAAATGGTTCGACGCCCCCCATGCGGATCACTGGAATTCCTGCAGGGACGGCGATGATTGTGGCGGAATATAATGACCGCAGCTATCAACCGCTGTCTCGCAATGGCGGGCATGGGACGATTGGCTATGCTGTATCCGGTGACAGCGCAGATCTGCCTGCAGTGCCCGGCCTCACGGATCGCAACCTGCCGCGCGGCGTTCAGGTTATTAAAAAGGCACGGGGAACTGGCGAATACGCTTCCGATGGTTATATGCCGCCCTGTTCCGGCGGGCGGGGGAACCGCTATACGGTGGATCTTCATGCTGTGGATGCCGGCGGCAATACGCTGGAACGTCTGCGCCGTGTGCCGATCGGGCGGTATTGATCCGGATCAACACAAAGTTTCAGCAAAAAGCCCCGCCAGAGCAATCTGTGCGGGGCTTTCCGTCGTGGTATCTGGATATCAGCCGATCACAGGGTGACCACGGCCCATCATGCAACGGATGACAACATCACGGCGCAACTCATCAAGTTCTGCGCTGGCTTCTGCCGCACCAACAAGCCCGCCAATCGCAGCACCAACCAGGGCGTCACCCGCATCATTAGAACTGTCATCTACCGCACCAATAATGCCGCCAACAACCGCACCGCCAATCGCACCGCGGCGCAGATCTTCTTCGCGATAGTTCGCCGCAAGCGCGCGACATTGTCCCAGGTCCATTTCATAGCCCGGGCCCTTTGCACCATCGAGTGTCAGCGGGCGGTCCACCTCGCGCTGACCGCAGGCGGCGGCTGTGAGAATAAGTCCGGTGAGAATAATCGCTCGTATCATGGTCTGTCCTTCATCTTACGTCTGTTAATCCGGGTCGCCCCGTTTGAATGATGAAGGCGATATAGAGGTGGTGTTTTTCGACTTCAAGTAAAAAAATTACGTAAAACATAAAAAGAGAAATGTTTTGCGAAAATCTGCTTGCTTGACCGGGTGAAGGGGCTGTGTCAGGGTCAGGCAACTTGAGAAAACAGAAAGAAAGCCCTGCCCATGGCCCTGATTGCCCGCCTGATTATGATCACCGTGATCGGTTTGTTGCTGTTTGTTGTTCTGGGGATTTCAGCGATGGTCTGGCTTGAGAATGACTATTCCGGCCTGTTTGATCTTGTGGACCTGGATGAAGATCTGCCGGCGACCACCATGGGGCCGACGCTGGCAACGATTGCCACGATGGTGCTGATCGTGGCCTGCCTGACGCGGGCGTTCTGGGCGGTGCATCAGATCCTGAAGCGCCCGGTGCAAAGCGATTTTCTGAAGCTTTCGCATCAGTTGCGTATCTGTGCATTTTCGCTGATCGCCTTCTGGGGTGCGATCCAGATCCTGCTGGGTCCTGTGTCCTATTTGCTGATTGCGCATATTCCGGCTGACATCCGGCCTTCGGTCGACTATTTCCCCTTTGAGCTGGAAGCGATCTATCTGATCCTGGCTCTGCCTTTGCTGGTCACAGCCTCAGCCCTGCGCCGTGCCGCGGATATCGAAGAAGAAAACAGCCAGTTTCTGTAAGGGGGGACGGATGCCAATTGCCATTAATCTTGACCTCATGCTGGTGAAACGCAAGACGTCTTCACGCGAACTGGCGGCGGCCATCGGTCTGTCAGAAACCAACCTGAGCCTGCTGAAAAGCGGCAAGGTAAAAGGCGTGCGTTTCAACACGCTGGAAGCCATCTGCAAACACCTGGACTGTCAGCCCGGCGATATCCTGGAATATGTGCCTGACGAAGATTGACATAAGCAGGACTTGTTGAATTTGCTTTCCCTTCCGGCGTGAATCATGCAGCGTCGCCGCAAGGGGCAACATTATGTTTAAGTTTATTTATGAAAACCAGCGATGGCTGGCCGCAGGCGGGCTTTTGTCTTTGCTGTCAGCCTTTGGGCAGACCTTCTTTATCTCGCTGTTCGCAGGTGAGATCCGCCAGGAATACGGTTTAAGCCACGGAACCTGGGGTGGCATCTATGCGCTGGGGACAATGACATCCGCCGCAGTGATGGTCTGGGGCGGTGCATTATCAGATCATATGCGGGTGCGCAGCCTCGGGGTCTTGTCTTTGCTGGGATTGGCACTGGCCTGTTTTGCCATGGCTGTGAATAGCGCGGTTCTCATATTGCCACTGATCATCTTTGCCCTTCGCTTTACGGGGCAGGGCATGTTGTCCCATGTGTCGCGGGTTGCCATGGTGCGCTGGTTTACGCGGGCGCGTGGCAAAGCTCTGGCGATTTCTTCTCTGGCGTACACTTTGGGAGAGGCCATCCTACCGCTGACGATTGTGGCCTTGTTGCCTTTTGTCGGCTGGCGTCTGATCTGGTGGGTTGCCGGAGGTGTCGCACTGGCGATGATCCCGGTGATCCGGCGTCTGCTAAGTGTCGAACGCACCCCTGCAGAGATGGCTGAGACTGGGGGTGAAACGGGCATGGAAGGGCGTCACTGGACCCGGCTGGAAGTGCTGCGTGATCCGGTGTTCTTACTGTGTCTGCCGGCCATTACGGCACCGGGTACATTTGGCACGGCGCTGTTTTTCCATCAGGTGCATCTGGTTGGCGTGAAATCCTGGACGCATATCGAATTCGTAGCCCTGTTCCCACTATATACGTTCTCAGGCCTCGCGGCTGTTTTTGCCTTCGGGATTGCGGTTGATCGCTTTGGTGCGTTGCGCATGATGCGATGGTATCTGCCGCCTTTCGCGCTATCGCTTGTGATCCTGGGTCTCACGCCTGGTCTTTGGGGGGCAGCTGTGGCTTTCGTTCTGCTGGGCGTGATGCAGGGTGGGCAATCTGCGGTGCCCGCACCCTTTTGGGCTGAAATTTATGGCACGCGTCACGTTGGCAGTATCAAAGCGATGGTAACAGCCGCGATGGTTCTTGGATCCGCAATCGGGCCGGGCCTGACAGGGTTTATCATTGATGCGGGCGTTGGGTTTGATGAACAACTGCCCTGGATCGGAGCCTATGTCCTGGCCAGCGCTGCGCTTATGTTGGTTGCTCTGCGCCATGCCCAAAAGAAGATGGACAGGATGCAGGGCTGATCCGGTTTATTCAGGGGCCGCTTCCGCATGTGGAAGATCCATCAGGATCTTCCATTCGTCGTCATCTTGCTTCTGCAGAACGACCACGGACAATCCGCCGTCTGTAACAGCCGTGCCATCCGGCGCGGTGCCGGTCATGGACCAGGGGGCGATGTGCAGGGCGATGTTGCCGGTGATATGCAGATCCTCATACTCAAAGTGGATCTCCGGGCTGATGGCGGCGAATTCCGTGTAGGCCGCTGTCAGCATGTCGGGACCGCGGAAATCTGTTCCGTTCAGAACCAGAAGCCCGTCTTGCGTATAACTGTCGACCACCCGGGCCACCTGGCCGTTCCCCATGGCAGAGGCCATATCGTGAATAACACCCAGGGCGTCTTCCCGTGGATCGGCGTTTAGGGATGTGCTGAAAAATGCGGTAGCTATCGCAAGCGAGAGTGCGGCGGGTTTGATGAAAGATGTCATGGCCTGTGTCCTTTCTGACGTTTCAGAAGGACAGCTATAGACAGGGCGTCCTGACAGCGTTCTGTCAGGAGGGGGCTGCGGGCAAAGAAAAAAGCCCGCACAAAATGTGCGGGCTTTTAAATTTGTCAGGTCAGAGAAGCTTAAGCTTCGTCGTCGCCTTCAGGTGTGGAAACGAGACCGCTGTCGTCATCGTCGTCTGATGCGGCAGAGCCGATATCGTCGAACAGTTCAGCAATTTCGAATTCTGCTTCTGCTTCTGCTTCAGCAGCCAGTTCCTGGATGGACTTACCGGAAGCCTGCAGTTCTGCTTCTTCTTCTGAACGTGCAACGTTCAGTTCGATTTCAGCTTCGACTTCTGCGTGCAGACGCACGGTCAGAGTGTGCAGACCCAGCTCTTTGATCGGTGCCTGCAGAGCAATCTGCTTGCGATCAACAGAGAAACCAGCCGCGGTTGCTGCTTCTGCAGCGTCACGTGGGGTTACGGAACCATAGAGAGAACCAGCGTCAGACGCAGAGCGAATCACGATGAACTGCTGACCATTCAGCTTTTCAGCCAGTGATTCAGATTCTTGCTTGGTTTCGAGGTTACGTGCTTCCAGCTGTGCTTTCTGCGTTTCAAAAACTGCGATGTTCGCTTTGGAAGCGGTCATTGCTTTTTTCTGAGGCAGCAGGAAGTTACGGGCGTAACCGGCTTTTACGTCGACAATTTCGCCCATCTGGCCGAGTTTTGCGACACGTTCAAGAAGGATAACTTGCATCGGTCAGATCCTCACTTCACAGCGTAAGGAAGCAGGGCGAGGAAGCGTGCGCGTTTGATAGCGCGGGCCAGCTCACGCTGTTTCTTTGCGGAAACTGCGGTGATACGGGAAGGAACGATTTTGCCGCGCTCAGAGATGTAGCGCTGCAGAAGACGTGTGTCTTTGTAATCGATCGCAGGTGCATTGTCGCCAGAGAACGGGCAAACTTTGCGGCGGCGGAAAAATGGTTTAGAAGCCATGATTTACAATCCTTTCTTAAACCAGCTCAGCGACGTTCGCGGCGTTCGCCACGTTCTTCGCGTTTCTGCATCTGTACGGATGGCAGTTCTTTGTGCTCGTCAACCTTGATGGTCAGAACACGCATCACATCATCATGCAGACGCATCAGACGTTCCATTTCCTGCACAGCAGTTGCTGGTGCATCGGAACGCAGATAGGCATAGTGGCCTTTGCGGTTTTTGTTGATTTTGTAAGCCATGGTTTTGACACCCCAGTACTCGGAATCAACGAGTTTACCTTCGTTGTCCGCAAGGACTGTGCCAAAATGTTCGATAAGACCTTCAGCTTGCGTGTTGGACAGATCCTGACGCGCGATGAAGACATGCTCATAAAGCGGCATGTGTGCTCCGTTCATTTTTTAAGGCGCATTTCAAAGGGTGGGTCTTGTCACCGGATACGACCCATCCACGAGAGACTGCGCGGTTCATATACTTTGCATCCGGACGGCGCCTTATAGGGGGGAATTGGGCGTGGGGCAAGGGGCCTGGAGCGATATCTGTGATGCGTGCCCGATGGCAACTTTACAGCCCAATACAGCCATTGGACCAGGGTGAGTAAAGGTGTCAGATATCGCGCGTCCCCAGTTGATGCGTCTGGCTCTTGTCTCCTTTGGTGACGCTGATATGATGTAATGCTGCGCTCCAGCGGACGATTCTTCGACAATCAAGGATCGAACCAATATCTGCAGGACCACAACAATGGAATTCCCCAGCACAGCACTACCGCAGCACCGTAAATTTCTTTTGCAGGCCGTTCAAAAATTCAAGAGCGATGATCGCATTCTTGGTTTGGCTTGCTCTGGCTCGTATAGCGAAGACACTCTTGATGAATATAGCGATCTGGATATCGTCATTGCCGTCGATCCGGTGCATTACCACAAAGTTTTAGAGAACCGCTTTGAAATGATCGCAGAACTTGGCGATCTCCTGGCGGCCTTCACTGGTGAACATGTAGGTGAACCCAGACTTGTGATCGCTCTGTATGGTCCTGATGGCCTGCATGTTGATTTCAAGTTTGCGAAACTGGACGATATTGCAGACAGAGTAGATGAGCCAACTGTTTTGTGGGAACGAGATGGCAAGCTCTCTCAGGTGTTCGCAAAAGGTGTCGGTACATACCCCCGACTGGACGGGCAATGGGTCGAAGACAGGTTCTGGACGTGGGTGCATTATTGTGCGGGAAAGATTGGACGAGGCGAATTCTTTGAAGCCCTGGATTTCCTGAGCTTTCTTCGTGTGCAGGTTCTTGGGCCGTTGGCTTTGCAACAGGCTGGCTTTGAGGCAAGAGGTGTCAGGAAAATTGAAACCTTGCTGCCGGAATTTGCAAAAGACCTGCGCGCAACCGTATGCGTACCTGAAAAGGATGAGCTAAAGCGTGCGACGGAAAGTGCTGTCGCAATTTACCGAAGCCTGAGAAGTTCGGAAAGCATAGCGCAATCCAAAGCTGAACAAGTGGCAATGGGCGCGCTACAAGACGCTTAGGTACTATTGGCGTATTAAGCGGAATTGATGTGAACGAACATGAAGGAAGGCATGTCCACCCTGTGCCTTCCGCATCCGGAATGCCTTTGCAGGCCCGTTTGGTTGCTCAGAGATGTCCGTAGCGGTCCTCAGCCCAAAACGGATTTTGCCTGAGGAGGGGGACGCAATCCTCGTAATTCTACCGAAACCAGTGATCCCAGCCTTCCTGATAGTAGGTCACAAGGGGGTGTGATTTTATAGAGTTGGCTTCGACATCCGTACGACCGGCATCGGGCGCGAATATCTGTGCGGATTGCCATGTTTCTGAACTAATATACTTCAGGTTCTCGGGGAACGACACATCACGTGCCTGCAATGCGAAGGGACGCGCAATAATGAACCCCCAGTCGCCAAAGCTGGGGGTGTAGCTGTGATATGGCGTGACTGAAAGCGGTGTCCGTGCTGCTGGGTTTCGGGTCATTTCAAAAGTTTCAACGATTGACCAGAATGCATCACGCGCAAACACCGGAGAACCCGCCTGCGTTACCATGGCGCCATGCGGTGAAAGGCGTTCCATCAAAATCGCGTAGAACTCAATTGAATAGAGTTTGGACAATGCGATAGATTTCGGATCTGGCAGGTCAATAATAATCACGTCAAAAACATCAGGGGTGTTTTCGGCATATAGCCAGGCATCACTGGCGACAATGGTGACCCGTGGGTCGCGCAAAGCCTGACCATTCAGCATGCCCAAATCATCATGATCCCGGAAAAGTTCTGTGACACGCGGATCCAGGTCAACCAGTGTAATGGTGTCAACATCCGGATATTTAAGCACTTCGCGCGCGGCCATACCGTCACCGCCTCCGAGGATCAGGATGTTGTTACGGCGCGGTATTGTTGCCATAGCAGGATGTACTAAAGATTCGTGATAACGATGTTCATCTAAAGTATCGAATTGAATGGAATGGTTCAGAAACAGACGGGTCCGATCCCGAAAACGTGTCACAACGATATTCTGGTAAGGTGTTGTTTCGTTAATGATAATGTCATCTTCAAACATTGCGGCATCCACGACTGACACCATACGTTCTGAATTGATGAGCGCGACCAGTGAAAGGATGAAAGCCGCAGACCATCCGGCCCAGATCGTTTTTGGTAATTTGTCACGAAAGACCCAGATTGATCCTCCGGCCACGGCCAGATTGAGGCAGCCGAAAATGATGCTGGCAGAGGTCAGGCTGAAATGCGGAATGACGAAAACCGGAAAAGCCAGTGAAGCAACCAAAGCCCCGACGTAGTCCACGCTTAGGACGTTTTCAAACCGGAATGACGGCGCACCTATGTCTTTCAGAACGCGGGCAATCAATGGAATTTCCATACCGGAAAGCAGCCCGATTAAGCCAAGCATTCCGTAAAGAAGAACTGCGATATCCCCAAGATAGGCATAGGCGAAAAACAGGGCCGGTGCCAAAGCGCCGCCGATCAGGCCAATGAAAATCTGCACCCAGACAAAGCCCAAAAGGGCTGCATTTACCATGCGCGACAGCCACACGCCCAACCCCATCGCGGACAGAAATACCCCGATGACAAAGCTGAATTGACGGATTGAATCCCCCAGCAGATAGCTGGAAAGCGTTGCTGCGATAAGTTCGTAGATCAGACTTGAGACCGCGACCAGAAAAGTCGCGAGCAACAGCCAGACAGGCCGCAGATCCACAGCTTGTTTTGAAGTCATGAAAGAATGACTGCCGAGATGATCAGGGACAGGGATAAAAACACTGATGCGATCAGAATAGCGAGTGCGACGTTCTGATCCTTTTCGATTTCCTTAACGATTGGGAAGGGCGAGAAGGTTTTGATCACCCACCAACAGAGCAAAAGGATGACGATGCCGATGAGGGAAAAGACGATGGTCGACACAACTTCTGCCAGGGAAATCGCTGAGAATAAGTCCATTTTAGTACCTCTTGTTTATTTGACCCGTCCGTTTGACACGCCCGAAGGCCCGCCCAAACGCACCGAGCGGTCCAGGTCACGGCTTTCCCCCATGACCCCCATATATGACAGATAGTAAAAACCACCGATCGCAGACAGGCTGATTGTGATGAAGATGATGCGCATTGTGTTCATTCAATCGTCCTCATTGGTCCAGTCACTGCCCCACCAACGCCTGCGCGAATGCAGCAGGGGGCGTGCGATCTGGTAAGCTGCGATACCCGCGAAAACAAGCGTTAAGCCCAGCATCCAGCGCAGGGTTGCGATGCCTTCGCTGATACGCACCGTGACACGCCCAAAGGCAAGCCCATTCGGGCTGCCTCTGCCGTCGCTTTCGCTGGACCCGACTTCAAGTGTATAGGTGCCTGCCGTTTCGGGCATGAAAATGATGGATGTCTGATTGCGGCCTTCGGTCCAGGGACCATCAGAATCGCGGCCAGAGTAGACTTCAACTGTTCGGCCTGCTTCAAACACCGGCGCATCATTTGCATCACTTAGCGAAAGGTCAAAATAGGCCCAGCTGTTATTCACATCTGCCGACAGATCAATGCGTGCCAGGCGGCCGGGACGGTCAATTTCGAAAGTGAACTCTGCAGGCAAATTTCTGGCCAGGAATTGTTCTTGGGCAATCTCGGTGCCTTTGGATTGAAGCAGTAATATAACCAATAAAACCAAAGTTATGGCAGCGAAGTTCAAGCTTGCAGATCTCAGGAAGACTTCATTCAGTCCCCGTTTATATGGCATCAGCCGGTGGGTATCCGCAGGGGGCTGTGCGTCCTTCAGGCCGAAGCTTGCACAGGTTTCCTGAAACGGCAAATACACCGTGCGATGCACCTCACGTTCCGTCGCAGTTTCACTAAAGGACAGCATGGCGTCATTTGACATCATGTTCACGCTGGTTGCAGTGCGGTCAATTTCGGGACGCCAGTTAAATTCACCCTCAACAAAAGTCAGCTTTGATGTGGAGGTGTCGTAATATTGGTATCGGTCATCACTGCTAAATGCCACAGGGCGACTTTCGGCGGCTTCAACCGTCCGGCTGCTGACCCAATTGGGGCGGGTGGATTTGCGATATTTGCGCGTAAAGGTCAGATGTCCCCGTTCCACCGTCAGATACGCGTAACCATGGGTGGGGGAAAACAGCTGGTGTTCGGTCCATGTCCAGAATTTGCGTCCCCAGCTTTCTTCATATCCCAAAGTGCCGATAACCGTGAATTCAACGCCCTGAACAATACCAGACATGCCGATAGAAAACGGGCTGGCGGGACGGGTCAGATGCGCATATTTTTTAATGACCTGATAATTGTCCTGCGCATCAAGGACGGATCCACAATACCCGCAGGCATGTACCTCTACACGGCCTCCGCCAAAAATATCCAACCCGGCACCGCAAGAGGTACAGTTTATTGTTTTGATCTCATTGCTGCGCGTCACGGGGATACTACCTTTACGTCAAAGGGATCACACCAGATGCCGCGAAACCATTCTGTGCCGCTTGCCGAGAACTCGCCAGACAATTGTTCGTCATGTGTGCCCAGGCAGTTCACGTATTCAAAAACTTCCCCGACAACCATCGGCCTGGGAAAGCTTCCACGCACAGCAACACAGGTACCCCGGTTCACCTCAGTCACCCGGTAACTATCACCAAACGCCTGAAATTCGTGACCGAGACCGGGTGTCTGGTGGAATTTCGGAACGGCTACGGGCGCGACCGGTTTCTGTAAAATCACGATCCCTTCATCAACTGAAATCCACTGACCTCTGCCATTGTGGTCCAATGCCCAGTATTCATCCCAGAACCCGGGCCCGTAATCGAACCGTGCATGCCCGACGATCGCATAGCTGTCATTGTCAACAGAGGTGGTCTCACCCAGATGAAACAGCTGCGGCGCCTCATGCATCTCACCGCTTTTTCCAGCCTTTTCAATCTGTTCACCTTCAAGGAACAGGCTGGTATTACAGGACTGACACGTGGTCATTTTCGCGGCGGCGAAAGACACATGCAGGGCAGATCCACAATTTGGGCAGTTCAGACTATGCATGTCTCAATCTCAATGCATTAAACGTAATCCTGACAGCGTAGCTTAATGACCAGGCTGCTGTCTATATTGATGTAATTAATGAGAGGAAATTAAATCAACGAAGGTTCTGTTTCTATGGCATTTTGCGACGTCCTGCAGATCGCATCCGCAGATATCAGATATGAACCTGTGCAAAGCTTGCTATCCTGCCAATTCCGGCCTGATATTGCCAGTCTGGTGCGAAATAGCGGCGAAATCCTGCTCTGCGCATTTGCGAACACAAATTGTTTACCTGCACTGAATTGATCTCATGGCATGATCGCATCAGGTTCACCCCGAACTTATAAAGGATCACCGTTATGAAATCTCTCCTCCTGGCAGCTACCATACTGACCGCAGCCACTGCCGCCTCTGCAGAAGCCGTTAAATACGATCTGGACGCGTCGCACAGCCAGATACTCTTTTCTTATAACCACCTTGGTTTCTCCACCACCTGGGGCATGTTCTCTGGTTTTGAAGGCGAAATCATGTTTGACGAAGCTGACCCGGCAGCGTCCAGTGTATCTGTTTCCATGCCATTGGCGTCTATGTTCACAGGCTGGGAAGGCCGTTTTGGTCACTTCATGTCTGAAGACTTTTTCAACGCCCAGGGTGATGAAATTGTATCCTTCGCATCCACCGGTATCGAAGTGACAGGCGACAACACCGCAAACATCACTGGTGATCTGACCCTGAACGGCGTGACAAAATCTGTTGTTCTGGATGCGGTTCTGAACCAGGCGGCGACAAACCCAATGGCGCAGAAGCCATGGCTGGGCTTTGACGCGACTGCAACTGTGCTGCGTTCAGATTTCGGCGTTGGCAACTTTGCACCACATGTGTCTGATGAAGTCGCAATCCAGATCTCAATCGAGGCTGGTCAGGCCGAATAACCGACCTGATATAACCTTTAGAAACCCGTCAGTCTTTCTGGCGGGTTTTTTGTTGTGATGCCGCTTTGACTGTTTTTATCTGAATTTGGTTTAACGCCGTGAAGACCAAATACTGCGAAGCCGGTGGGCATCGTGATGCTATACCAGTCCCGGACCGTTAGCTTCTGATTGACGAACTGAAAGGAGTGCTGGCCGGCATTGCGCGAGCGGTGCGCCTGATATATCCGGAGAAAGTACCAGCATTGTATGTAGGGGTATGACAGAAAGCAGAGGGGCTGCTTTTGTTGATCGTCAGGTGATGTCCGGGCACCACTGCGGCACCCGGACATTGTGGGTTTAGTTCTGGGTCGCCGTCAGAGACACTGCAACCTCAACCGGAAAGCTCAGAGAACTTTCGTCCTGCATAGAAGCACCAATCCCAAAATCCAGGCGCATCAGTTCAAAACGAGACGCCATCTCGGCCCCATCGTCGGTGATCGACAGGTCAAAGTTAAAGCGCAGTGGTTGTTCGATCCCTTTCAGGGTCAGCGTGCCATCGGCGGCATACCCATCCAGGACAGGGATAATGTCGCCGGTAAAGCGGGCCACCGGGAATTGTGCAGCGTCAAAGAAATCGGCCCCCATGGCCTGATCTGTCACTGACCCCAGCGTAAGCGACGCAATCGCGATTTCGACATCAACGCTGCCCATTACCGGCAGGCTGCGATCATCTGTGAAGTTTATCTCAGCATTCCAGTCTGCGAAATTGCCGGTGACGGCAGAACCAAACTGCGTGACGCTGATTTCAAGATTGCCGCCTGTGACTTCCCAGTTGCCCTGGGTCTCTGTCAGCTCAACGGCGGGAACATCCTGGGTAGCATGTGCGTGTGGGTCATGAAAAAACGCCATCCCGGCAGGCAAAGCAAGCGCCCAGACAGCCAGAGCTGCAAAAGGGGCGGCAAGATTGTGTTTTGCTTTATGTGGATGACCGCCTTCGGCGCGCCCCAGCATACGCGTCAGGGTGACGTCTTTGTCAATCACGTGGTGTTTCACCGCACCTGCGATGTGCAGGAGCAGGGACACAACAAGGACACGCTCAAAGGTTTTATGCAGGATCGAAAAGAGTTCCGCAGTGCTTTCTGATTTCGCCACAAAAGGCAGATCCTGACCAAAGGGCCAGAGAATGGGGGCAAAACCGGTGGTGGCCGCGTGGTGGATCCAGCCTGTCAGGGGCACCAGCACAAGTGAGCCATAAAGCAACCAGTGCACAAGTTCGGCCATAAAGCTTTCCAACTTACGTTCCGGGTGCAGATTTGCGGGTTTGGGTTGCGTGATGGCCCAGGTGATCCGGGCAAGGGCCAGGAAGAACACCAACACGCCAAAGGTTTTGTGGATTTGGAACAGGAAGGCTTTGCGCGCCAGAAGTTCGGATGTGTCATAAGCCATATCATCCGCAAAAATCCCCAGCGGGATCAGGGTTATGATGGACAGTGCAATGCTCCAGTGGAAAAAACGGGCCACAGAGCCATAGCGGGTTTGGGTGTTCTTCAGTGACATAAGATACTCCTGACGGGCTGTATTTCAGCATGGCCTGAATAGGAGTTTACGGCAAGTCTGGCTATTTGCACCGGCGCGCGATGAATGTGCAATTTTGTGTGAGGCTTCGACTGAGCTCTACCAGACTGCATGGATGCATATAGGGGAATGGTATGCGTCAGGCTGCAGATTTGTATGAAAAATCAATGGCTTTGGCGGCCTGATTTCCCATTGTCTCATTGAAATTTATATGAAAATACCTATATTAATAGGGTAATCAAATCGATCAGGTAGTCTAAAATGAACTTAAAGAACCTCCGCAAAAATGCCCTAAATGCAAAATCCAAAATATACGCGATTACTGGATATTTCTTGCGAAGAGTAAGAAGGCTATCTCTTGATTTTTTGCGTATTTCAACGTTGCGGGATATCTTAAAGGTAATAACCTTTAAGATATCCCGCATATGAGATTATAATGCAAATTCAGTGATTTGTCAAATATTTTGAGCAGCGTCGCCTTGCAGTAGACGTAAACAACTCGCAATCCAGGGGCGCGGTGTCAAGGTTGCCGGGCCTTTCCTGATCCGGGTCGTTAAAACGTTGCGAGATCGGTTCAGTCAGGGTATCCCGACGTTAAGTAAACAAAACGAGGGGCGAGATATGCGCGCATTTGTATTTCCCGGGCAGGGGGCTCAGACCATTGGTATGGGGAAAACTCTGGCAGAAGCTTATCCGGCGGCTAAAGCGATTTTTGATGAGGTCGACGAGGCGCTGGGCGAAAAACTGTCAGACCTGATCTGGGAAGGCGATGCGGAAACGCTGACACTGACGCAAAATGCGCAACCCGCGCTGATGGCGACATCTCTGGCGGCGATGCGTGCGCTTGAGGCCGAAGGCGTGAAGATCGCGGATGCTTCTTTTGTGGCAGGTCATTCCCTTGGTGAATATTCTGCGCTGGCGGCGGCTGGTGCGATTTCCGTTGCGGATACAGCGCGTCTGTTGCGTACTCGTGGCGAAGCGATGCAAAAGGCCGTACCTGTTGGTGTGGGTGCGATGGCGGCTTTGCTGGGGTTGGATTTTGAAACTGCGGCTGAGGTGGCGTCTGAAGCGTCTCATGATCAGATCTGTCAGGCGGCCAATGACAATGATCCGGGCCAGGTTGTTGTGTCCGGTCATAAGGAAGCGGTGGAACGTGCGATTGAGATCGCCAAAGGCAAAGGGGCGAAACGTGCCGTATTGCTGCCGGTGTCTGCACCATTCCATTGTGCATTGATGCAGCCTGCGGCTGAAGTCATGGCCGAAGCCCTGTCTCATGTGGAAATCAACCGTCCTGCTGTGCCTTTGGTGGCAAATGTGCGGGCAAGTGTGATTTCTGATCCTGCGACCATCCGCAATCTGCTGGTCGAGCAGGTGACAGGTTCTGTGCGCTGGCGTGAAAGCGTCGCCTTTATGGCGGCTGAAGGCGTGACAGAAATCTGGGAAATCGGTGCAGGCAAAGCCCTGTCCGGCATGATCCGCCGGATTGAACGTTCCATCGCCTGTAAAGCGATTGGCGCACCGGACGACGTAAAAGCGGCCGTGGCTGCAGAGTGAAACGTAAACGGAAGCTTTCAAAGCTTCCGGATCGTTTTCTTTGAAAGAAAACGGCGACCACATAACTGAAAGAGGAATTTCAGATGTTTGATCTGACAGGTAAATGTGCATTGATCACCGGAGCGTCCGGCGGCATTGGCGGCTCAATTGCGAAAGCTCTGCACGGGGCAGGCGCGACTGTGGGCCTTTCCGGTACGCGGGTTGAACCGCTTGAGGCGTTGGCCGCGGAACTGGGTGAGCGCGCCCATGTGCTGCCGTGCAACCTTTCTGACGCTGAAGCTGTGGACGCACTGCCAAAAGCTGCTGCGGCCGCTATGGGATCTGTTGATATTCTGGTCAACAACGCCGGCATCACCCGGGATCAGCTGTTCATGCGTATGTCTGATGACGAATGGCAGTCTGTTCTGGATGTGAACCTGACCTCCACCATGCGTCTGTGCCGAGGTGTGATGCGCCCGATGATGAAGTCCCGCTGGGGCCGCATCATCAACATCAGCTCTATCGTTGGCGCGACGGGCAACCCGGGCCAGGTGAACTATGCGGCCTCCAAGGCGGGCATGGTTGGTATGACCAAATCCATCGCTTATGAAGTTGCCAGCCGGGGAATCACCGCGAACGCCGTTGCACCAGGCTTTATCGCGACAGCGATGACCGACAAGCTGACCGACGAGCAGAAAGACAAAATCAACGTGCAGATCCCGGCCGCACGCATGGGCAGCCCGGAAGAGATCGCGGCAGCGGTTCTTTACCTGGCAAGCCCGGAAGCCGCCTATGTCACAGGTTCAACCTTGCATGTGAACGGCGGTATGGCCATGTTGTAATCAAATGCTTCGCGCAGGCGGGGTGTTCGAAAGCGTTTGCCTTATGCGCATGATGTGCTATAGGCCACGCAGCATTTTACCGGGACACGGATGAACCGTGTCGGGAAAGCTGTAGAGAGGGTGTCGTTACGTCACCCACAGCCGGACCCAGATGGTGAGCCGGGCCAAACAGAGAGAAACGGGGACTATCCCTGTAATAAACGAGGAAGAAACATGAGCGACGTTGCAGATCGTGTAAAAAAGATCGTTGTTGAGCACCTGGGTGTAGACGCGGACAAAGTAGCTGAAAACGCATCCTTCATCGACGACCTGGGCGCAGACAGCCTGGACACCGTTGAGCTGGTTATGGCTTTCGAAGAAGAGTTCGGCATCGAGATCCCGGATGACGCTGCTGAAACCATCCAGACCTTCGGCGACGCAGTGAAATTCATCACTGAAGCTTCTTAAGCTTTAATCGCTTTTAAGAATACGGAAACGGCGCCCACTGCGGGCGCCGTTTTTGTTTGTGGCCACCCCGGTTCTGTGTATCCATGTTCCGCGTAGAAAATACCTGTCTTGTGGAAGAGAGAAAATGCCGGACGTGCCAGAGATTACCACCGAACGATTGCGCCTGCGCCCACTGCATATGGATGACTGGCCGGCTTATCGCGCGATGATGGCGTCGGATCGCGTGCGGTTTATGGGTGGCCCCTGGGAGGATGACCCGATCTGGGGCTGGTTCTGTCATGATATTGCGCTCTGGCAGCTTTATGGTCACGGCGCGTTGATGATTGACCGCCTGGCAGATGGCGTGACGGTGGGACAGGTCGGGCTGAACGCCGGGCCGAAGTTTCCCGAGACAGAGCTTGGGTGGTTTCTTTATGACGGGTTTGAAGGCCAGGGCCATATCACCGAGGCCGCCGCTGCCTTTCGCGACTGGATCTTTGAAAATCTGCCGCTGGACAGTTTTGTCAGCTATGTGGATGAGGGTAATAAAGCCTCGGCCAGAGTTGCTGAACGGCTGGGGGCTGTTGTTGACCCGGATGCCGAAAGGCCAGACCCGGAAGATATTGTTTATCGACATTTGCGAAAAGATTGATTGAGGAAATTGAATGCCAGAACTTGAAGAGACTGCAGCATGTCTTCGCTTTTTCGGAGATGATCTTGATCCGGATTATGTTTCGCAGCGGCTTGGGAAAAAAGGGCATCGGGAGGAACGCAGGGGGGATGTGCGGCAGTTTCGGTCTGGCCGAACACGGGTCGCGAAGATGGGCGGGTGGACACTCAGGGCAGAGCGCCGTGCGCCGGGGGATCTGAACGGTCAGCTCCGGGAGTTGTTCGAAGGGCTGAGCGATGATCTGTCTGTCTGGGCGGATCTGCTGGCTTATAGCGATCGGGCCGATGTTTTTTGTGGCTTGTTCCTTGAGGAACAAACCGGAGGCGTTCACCTTGAGCCTGATGTGCTGAAGCTGGTGGTGGATCGCGGACTGATGATTGATTTCGACATTTACGCTTGTATGGAAGGCTATGGCAGGCAGTTCAGATGGTTTTCGGATGTGGAAACGGATCGTCTGATCCTGCGCCTACCGCGTGAGAGCGATTTTGAAACCTATGCTGCGATCTGGGCGGATCCTGAGGTTGTGCGTTTTATTGGTGGTGTGCCGCGCTCGCGCGAAAGATGTCGCGAGGCCTGGGAAAAGAACCTGGAGTCCTGGAAATCCAATGGGTTTGGGAATTGGGTGATTGAGGAACGTGGCGGCGGTGCCGTGGTCGGGCAGGTTGGGTTCTTTTATGGCGAACGCGGGCTTGGGAGTGACTTTGATGTCTCGCCGGAATGTGGCTGGGTGATTGCGCCTGAATTTTCAGGGAAAGGCTATGGGTCGGAGGCTGTTCTGGCCGCTCATTTGCGAATGGATGACTGCAGTAACGGGATGCGGACTGTTTGTATGATTGAGGTTGGCCATGCGGCCTCTCTCCATCTGGCCCGCAAGGCGGGATACAGGGAATTGCGGCGTGCAGAATATCAGGGTGCGCAGCTTATTCTGATGGAACGGAAGCCTGACAAGGCCGGGTCGGCGTCGGAAGTGTAGTTTTCCTGCCGAAACCCTTCCTCCACCGCAGCAGGCCCTTGCCCCCGGGGGGGCAGGCAAGTTATGAACTCGCAAGGAAACAACTGAAAAAAGGGCAGGCATATGCGTCGCGTTGTTATCACAGGTCTTGGCATGGTTACCCCGCTTGGGGATGGTGTAGACACCACCTGGGAAAGAATTCTGGACAGCCAATCCGGGGCCGGGCCGATCACCCGTTTTGATCCGGAACGTGTGACCACGAAATATGCCTGTGAAATCCCGTTTGGGGATGGCTCTGACGGCACGTTTAACCCGGACGCCTATATGGCCCCGAAAGAACGCCGTAAGGTCGATGATTTCATCCTTTATGGTATGGCGGCTGCGGATCAGGCTGTGAAAGACGCGGGCTGGACGCCTGAAGATGAAGAAAGCCGCCTGCGCACGGGTGTGATGATTGGCTCTGGCATCGGGGGCCTCTCTTCGATCGCGGACACTGCGGTTCTGCTGAAAGAAAAAGGCCCGCGCCGTGTGTCGCCCTTCTTTATTCCTGGCGCGCTGATCAACCTGATTTCTGGTCAGGTTGGTATTCGTTACGGATTTAAAGGCCCGAACCACGCGGTTGTAACGGCCTGTTCCACAGGTGCCCACGCAATTGGTGATGCGGCGCGTCTGATCATGCTGGATGATGCGGATGTGATGCTGGCCGGTGGTGCAGAAAGCCCGATTTCTGAGATCGGTATTGCGGGCTTTAACGCCTGTAAGGCGCTGTCCACCAAGCGTGGGGATGATCCTGCCGCGGCAAGCCGTCCTTATGATGGTGACCGTGATGGTTTCGTTATGGGCGAAGGCGCAGGGGTTGTTGTTCTGGAAGAATATGAACACGCAAAAGCCCGTGGCGCGAAGATTTACGCCGAGGTTCTGGGTTATGGTCTGTCCGGTGATGCCTATCACATCACAGCACCTTCTTCTGATGGGGATGGTGGCTTCCGTTCCATGTCTGCGGCCCTGAAACGTGCGGGTGTGGCCCCAGGTGATATTGATTACATCAATGCGCATGGGACATCCACCATGGCGGATACGATTGAACTGGGTGCTGTGGAGCGTCTGATGGGCGATGCCGCGAATACCGCAACCATGTCTTCCACCAAATCCGCAATTGGCCACCTTCTGGGCGCGGCTGGTGCGGTTGAGGCGATCTTCTGTATCCTTGCGATCCGCGATCAGGTGGCACCGCCAACCCTGAACCTGGAAAACCCTGCGGTGGACAGCCCGCTGGATCTGGCCCCGCTGAAAGCCGTGAAACGTGAGATCAACGTCGCGCTGTCCAACAGCTTTGGCTTTGGTGGCACCAATGCGTCGCTGGTGGTCGGGAAGGTCCGCGACTGATGTTTGCACGCCACATCGCAGCCAATGCGCTGACCCTGATCGGGGTTCTGAGTTTTGCCGGGGTCGCTGTTGTGGCCTGGGGCAAGAAGCAATATGAGGCCCCTGGTCCGCTGGCGCAGGCGATCTGTCTGCGCGTTGAGGGCGGGTCTGACATGAAAGATGTGGCGGATAGCCTGGAGGCACAGAGCGCTGTGTCGTCGCGTTCGATCTTTGCGGCCGGGGCGCAATACTCTGGCCGTGCGCATCTGCTGAAAGCCGGCAGCTTTCTGGTGCCGGCAGGGGCGTCTATGCAGGAGATCAATGAGGTTGTGACTGGTTCCGGGCGGTCGACCTGCGGCACGGAAATCAACTATCGCATTGGTATTCTGCGGGCAAAGGTTGAGGTGAACGAACTTGATCCTGAAACCAGCCGCTATGTTGAACTTGTCAGTTTCAACCCGGCTGAGGATGAAGTCCCTGCGGCCTATACGGAAGTGCGCGAAGATCCGTCTGTGCGCTACCGGATTACCATGGCGCAAGGGATTACATCCTGGCAGATTGTGGAAGCTCTGAAGAACGCGGATTTCCTGTCCGGCGAGATTGCTGAAGTGCCTGCAGAAGGCACATTGGCACCGCTTGGTGAAGATGTGCGTGTGGGCATGGATCGCAATGAACTGATCGCGCAGATGGTCGCCGATCAGGAACGTGTCCTGGCAGAAACC
This sequence comes from Thalassobius sp. I31.1, assembly GCF_003031585.1. Classification (GTDB taxonomy): domain Bacteria; phylum Pseudomonadota; class Alphaproteobacteria; order Rhodobacterales; family Rhodobacteraceae; genus Halocynthiibacter. Next base: position 129,999 of record NZ_PWAA01000061.1, on the reverse strand, counting down.
TGGGAGGCCCGTGCAGAAGGTCTGCCTTATGCGAATGCCCAGGAAGCGCTGATCATGGCGTCGATCATCGAAAAAGAAACCGGTGTCGGGTCTGAACGCCCGATGGTGGCCAGTGTCTTTGTCAACCGTCTGAACCAGGGTATTCGTCTGCAAACCGACCCGACCGTGATCTACGGCATTACACAGGGGCAGGGATCGCTGGGGCGGGGCATTCGCCAGTCTGAACTGCGCCGGGAAACACCGTGGAATACTTATGTGATTGATGGTTTGCCACCCACACCGATTGCAAACCCCGGCAAAGCCGCGATTGAGGCGGCGCTGAATCCGGATGAAACGGATTTCATCTTCTTTGTGGCGGATGGCACCGGCGGGCACGCTTTTGCGCGGACCTTGCAGGAACATAACGCCAATGTCGCGAAATGGCGCGAGATTGAAGCGCAGCGCGCGGAAGAAGCGGCTGCGGCAGGGAACTGATTTTGAGGTGATCTGATCGCTTTCGGCCCGGAGTATTTCAAATACTCCGGGCCGATTGCTTTCAAAGAAATCGTTTAAAGTCAGTCTTTTATTTTGATGTGTGAAATATTTCTTACATCTTGCGCACTCACCCTATGCGTGTATTTCGCTTGACTTATCGAACGGTCCAATGTACAACTTGTGACAAGCTGGAAGAAGTGGGTAAGCGGCACGGGATCAATCCTGGCGCCGCTTTTCTGTTTCTGCTCGTGCGGTCAGCATGAGAGGCGGGTTAACGACACAATGGTAGATATTACACCCGAAAAAGGGCAGTCGGCAGAAGGGATTCTTTCGTCGGCTGAAATCGTGTTCCGTGGCGCAGAAAAAGTTCTGAAGGATCGGATCAGGTTGCTGGAAGCGGGCGGGGGGCCGGTTGACAGCGCAGTGAAAAAGGAACTGGCGTCTTACAATGAGACGCTGGGCTATTTCGTCAAAGAGGGGCAGAAACTTGAAGAGCGCAGAGCAAAACTTAAAGGTGTTGCCCGGGATGGCGCCGGATATGCGCTTGATCTCGGAAAGGCACGAATTGAGATCGGGCGCAGGCTTGCTTGCCTGCGCGACGCCTCAGGAACAGGAAGAGTTTCTGAGTGAGATTGGAGAGGAAGCGCTGATGGCGCTTCCTTTTTTGTTTGAGTTCTGGGCGTTGCCGCACCAACTGCCGCCGGAGACCTGTGAAGACGGGCGGGACTGGCGGACATGGCTGTGTCTTGGCGGGCGTGGTGCGGGCAAGACCCGTGCTGGGGCCGAATGGGTGCGCAACGAGGTCGAGGGTGACAAGCCACTGGATGCCGGGCGGTCAGGCCGTGTGGCGCTGGTGGGGGAAACCTTTGATCAGGTGCGGGATGTGATGATTTTCGGGGACAGCGGGATTATGGCCTGTTCCCCTGCAGATCGACGCCCGGAATGGCATGCGGGCAAACGCCAGCTGATCTGGCCCAATGGCGCGATGGCCCAGGCATTTTCGGCGCATGAACCTGAGAACCTGCGGGGGCCGCAATTTGATGCGGCCTGGGTTGATGAGCTGGCGAAATGGAAGAAGTCCCAGGAAAGCTGGGACATGCTGCAGTTTGCCCTGCGGCTGGGGGATATGCCGCGCCAATGCGTGACGACGACGCCACGCAATGTGCCGGTGCTGAAATCCCTGATGGAGAACCCGTCAACGGTGATGACCCACGCGCCGACAGAGGCGAACAGGGCATATCTTGCGGATAGTTTCATTGAAGAGATCCGGGCGCGTTATGCGGGCACACGGCTGGGGCGGCAGGAGCTGGACGGGGTGCTTTTGCAGGATGCGGAAGGGGCGCTCTGGACGCAGGAGATGATTGAAGGCGCGCGCTGCGAAAGCGTGCCGGAGTTTGACCGGGTGGTCGTGGCGGTGGATCCGCCGGTGACGGGACATGCGGGATCGGATGATTGCGGGATTATTGTGGCTGGCGTCGTGACGCAGGGCGCGCCGCAGGATTGGCGGGCCTGGGTTCTGAAGGATGCATCTGTTTCGGCCAGTTCGCCCATGGAATGGGCGCAGGCGGCGATCAGTGCACGGGATGAATTTGGGGCTGAACGCCTGGTGGCGGAGGTCAATCAGGGTGGTGATATGGTGGAAACCATCATTCGTCAGATCGACCCGCTGGTGCCCTATACCGGGGTGCGGGCCAGCCGGGGCAAGGTTGCCCGGGCAGAACCTGTCGCGGCGCTGTATGAACAGGGACGTGTGCGGCATGTCCGGGGGCTGGGCCGGCTTGAGGATCAGATGTGTCTGATGAGCGCGCGGGGGTACGCAAGCCCTGGCAGCCCGGACCGTGTTGACGCGCTTGTCTGGGCTTTGCAGGCCCTGATGATTGATCCGGCAGCCAGCTACAGGCGGCCACAGGTGCGCAGCCTGTAAGCGTAGAATTTGAGTATTTTCAGCAAGATGAAATGGGGTGATCCATCGATCACGCCTGAACTGGTGCGGCCAGATGAATCACATGAGGAGCGAGCTCTATGGTATTTGATTTTTTGAGAAAATCAGCGCGTGGCGCGGCGGAGGTCAAAGCCTCGGCGGCGGGTCCGGTGATTGCAATGCAGCGCGGCATGTCTGGCCGCGTGGCCTGGAGCCCGCGGGATGTGGTGAGCCTGACGAAGGCCGGGTTTACCGGCAATCCCGTGGGGTTTCGTTCGGTCAAGTTGATTGCGGAAGCGGCGGCGGCGTTGCCTTTGGTGTTACAGAATGCGGATCAGCGGTTTGAACAGCACCCGGTGCTGGATCTGGTACGACGACCGAATGCGGGCCAGGGGCGTGCGGAATTGTTTGAGGCGCTGTATGGCCAGATGCTTTTGTCGGGGAATGGCTATCTCGAAGTTGTGCCGGATGAGGAAGGCCAGGCGGCGGAGCTGCATGTTCTGCGCTCGGATCGGATGAATGTGGTGCCGGGCACGGATGGCTGGCCGGTGGCCTATGAATACGCGGTTGGCGGGCGTCGGCACCGGTTTGACATGACCGGGAACATTCAGCCCATCTGTCATATCAAGACGTTTCACCCACAGGATGACCATTACGGTCTGTCGCCTATGCAGGCGGCTGCCAGTGCGATTGATGTGCATAATGCCGCCAGCCGCTGGTCCAAAGGTCTGCTGGACAATGCGGCGCGCCCGTCGGGGGCGTTTGTCTATTCCGGGGGTGAAGGCCAGCTGAGCCAGGATCAGTTTGAACGTCTGCAATCGGATATGGCGAGTTATCACCAGGGCGCGGCGAATGCCGGGCGCCCGATGTTGCTGGAAGGGGGGCTGGACTGGAAGCCCATGGGGTTCAGCCCGTCTGATATGGAATTCCAGAAGACGAAAGAGGCGGCCGCGCGGGAAATTTCCGTAGCCTTTGGTGTGCCGCCGATGCTTTTGGGCATTCCGGGTGATGCGACCTATGCGAATTATCAGGAAGCGCACCGGGCGTTTTATCGTCTGACGGTTCTGCCATTGGCGACCAAAGTGACGGCGACGATTTCAGAATGGCTGTCGGGGATTGCTGGAGAACAGGTGACGTTGCAGCCGGATCTGGATCAGGTGCCGGCGCTGTCTGGGGAGCGTGAGGCGCAATGGCGTCGCATCGCGGATGCGGATTTCCTGACAGAGGCTGAGAAACGCAGCCTGCTGGGCCTGCCAAAGCGGGTGGACAGCGATGAGTGAAACGCCGGGGAAACAGACAGGATCGCGGTTTTTATACGACAGCTTTGATGCGGCGCGGGCCAGGATTGATGCCAATGAACGGGTCAATCAGATGCAGTTTGATGCGCTTGGCGAACGGCTTGGCCGGATCGAGATGATGATTGAGCGTCTGGAAAAGCGGCTTTGGCTGACAGTTTACAGTGTCGTCGGGGTGATCCTCGCCCAGGGTGTGACGTCAATCATTGATGCGGTGCCGAAATAGGCGTGGCGGAAGGAAAGAGCATGAATTTTGAGAGCAAATCCGGGCTGGAAGTGAAATTCTGCCGGGCGGACGGGGCTGTGACCCTGACGGATGGCATTACGATTGAAGGCTATGCGTCGTATTTCGGTGTGCCGGATAAGGGCGGCGATGTGGTGCAACGCGGGGCTTATGCGGCCTCGCTGAAAGCGCTACAGGCGAAGGGGCGCAATGTGAAGATGCTCTGGCAGCATGATCCGGCGCAGCCCATCGGCACCTGGGATGACATCCGGGAAGATGAAAAGGGCCTTTATGTGAAGGGCCGCCTTCTGGATGAGGTCGAAAAGGGCCGCGAGGCAGCGGCGCTGATTGAGGCGGGGGCGATTGACGGTTTGTCGATTGGCTATCGCACACAGAAGGCCACAAAGAACGACAGAGGCCAGCGGCTTCTGCATGAACTGGAGCTTTGGGAGGTGTCGCTTGTGACCTTCCCGATGCTGCCGGAAGCGCGGATCGGGGCGAAGGGTGCGACCTCTGAGCATGATGATCTGTGGGAACTGGCGGGGGCAATTGAAGCGGCCCGTCAGATCCTTCACTCCGGCCCTGAAGGCTGACCCGGACGGGCGGCTGCGGGGGCTGAACCTCCTGAAGGGTTACATGAGGTAATTCATGTAACCACATCAGAATAAGGAAAAATATGAATGAAGAAATCCGAGACGACGTCACGGGACGGAGAGATTCTGTCTGGTGATATCTCCCCGGTGGCGGAGGTGAAAACCGCGCTGCAGGGGTTCATGAGCGACATCAATTCAAAGTTTCAACAACAGGAAGACAGGCTGACTATGTTTGAACGTAAATCTGTGATCACCGGGCGTCCCGCCCTCTCCGCATCTGCCGAGGCCGAGGTGCCGCATCAAAAGGCTTTCAACGCTTATCTGCGGTCCGGTGACGAGGACGCGATGCGTGGCCTTGAGATCGAAGGCAAATCCATGAGCACCGCAGTGGCGGCTGATGGTGGTTACCTTGTGGACCCGCAGACATCGGATACGATTATGTCTGTGCTGAAGTCTTCGGCCTCTCTGCGTTCCATTGCGAATGTGGTGAATGTTGAAGCGACATCTTACGATGTGCTGGTGGATCACACTGAACTTGGCGCTGGCTGGGCGGATGAAGTGGGCACAGTCACTGAAACCGCATCCCCGCAGTTTGACCGTATTTCCATTGCGCTGCACGAACTGTCTGCACTGCCCAAAGCATCCCAGCGTCTGTTGGATGATGCTGCGTTTGATATTGAAGGCTGGCTGGCTGGTCGCATTGCGGATAAATTCGCCCGTGCGGAAGCTGCGGCCTTTATCAACGGGGATGGTGTCGACAAACCGCGCGGTGTTCTGAACCACACCATCGTTGAAGACAGCACCTGGTCCTGGGGCAATCTTGGTTATATTGCGACGGGTGCGGATGGTGATTTTGACGGTGCGAACCCGGCAAATTCTATTCTGGATCTGGTCTATGCCCTGGGTGCGGAATATCGCGCGAATGCGTCTTTTGTGATGAATTCCAAGACGGCTGGTGTTGTGCGTAAAATGAAGGATGCGGATGGTCGCTTCCTCTGGACAGATGGTCTGACCGCAGGCGAGCCAGCCCGTCTGCTGGGCTATCCGGTTCTGATTGCGGAAGATATGCCGGATATTGCTTCGGACGCTCATGCGATTGCTTTCGGTGATTTTTCTACCGGTTACACCGTGGCGGAACGCCCGGATCTGCGTGTGTTGCGTGATCCGTTTTCTGCCAAACCGCATGTTCTGTTCTTTGCAACCAAACGTGTTGGCGGTGACGTCAGCGATTTTGCAGCGATCAAACTGCTGAAATTCGCGGTGAGCTGATCACTGCGAAGAGTGTCAGGTCGGGCGAAGGCCTGTTCTGACACGCGGCGCGCGCTGCATATTTCCATGTTTTCCAGCTGCTCCCCTCCGTTCGGGCGATATGGGTGGCGCGCGTCTTTTCAGAAGGCCCAGTGTTCCGGGCCGGAGGGGCAGAATTTCGGAGATTTCTATGATGTTAATCGAGCAGACCCCGGTTCTCTCAGCCGCTTTGCCGCTGGCTGAATTCAGGGACCATCTGCGTCTGGGCACAGGGTTTGCCGATGATGCAGTGCAGGATGGCGTGTTAGAGCGCGCCTTAAGGGCGGCGCTTGCGATGATCGAAGCACGCACGGGTAAAGTATTGCTGATGCGTGATTTTCTCTGGCGCACCACGGGATGGCGGGATGCATCCTGTCAGGCTTTGCCAGTGGCCCCTGTAACGTCGCTGGTCAGCCTGCAGATCGTGGATCGTGTGGGGGATGCGGTGGTGATTGATCCCGCGCGCTATCGCCTGCAGGAAGATGATTTTCGCCCGCGTCTGGTGGCGACAGGGGGTGTCCTGCCGCAGATCCCGGCGGCGGGTGAGGCAGAGATCGGGTTTCAGGCGGGTTATGGTGCCTGGGGGGACGTTCCGGCGGATCTTGCACAGGCGGTCTTTATGCTGGCGGCCGGGTTGTATGAGAACCGGGATGGCAACAGTGAAGGCGTGCTGTCAGGGGCCGTTGAAGCCCTGATCGCCCGCTTTCGCACAGTCAGATCATTGGGGGGCGCACGGTGAGTTATGTTCTCAACAAAGAACTGACGCTGGAACATCCGGTGCTGAACCCTGACGGTGCCGGGGGCTGGGTGCAGAGCTGGGTTGCGCAGGGAACGCTCTGGGCGCGGCTTGAGGCTGCAGCAGGGCGCGAGAAATCTGCAAACCTCTCGACCCGGTCAGTGGTGCGTTACAACATTCTTGTGCGCGGTGGCCCGTTGGGGGCGCCGTCGCGCCCGGGACCAGAACAGCGTTTCACAGATGGCACCAGGATCTGGAAAATCACGGCGGTGAAAGAACATGATCCGCGTGGCCAGTATCTGATTTGTCATACGGAAGAGGAGGTTGCCTCATGAGTTATGCTGTTTCGTCTGCCCTGCAATCCGCTGTGTATCAGCGGCTGGTGGCAGACACCGATCTGGCGCTTTTGGTGGGCACAGCGATTTATGACACGCTGCCTGCGGGCACGGTGCCAGCGACATACGTCAGCCTTGGTCCGGAAGATGTGCGGGACCGGTCAGATCAGACCGGGGCGGGTGCGCTGCATTATGTCACGATCAGTGTTGTGACGGATGCCGCTGGTTTCCAGACCGCAAAAGATGTGGCCGCTGTGGTGTCAGACGCATTGATCGATGCCGAACTGATCCTTGCACGTGGCCGCCTGATTTACCTGCGATTTGACCGGGCCACGGCCCGGCGTGTCGGTGTCGGGGAAACCCGGCGCATTGATATTCGTTTCCGCGCCCGCGTGGAAGACAATTAACCTTACCAAGACCGGAGAAAACGAATGGTTGCTCAGAATGGGAAAGATCTGCTGATCAAAATGGATATGACCGGCGCAGGGCTGTTTGAAACCGTGGCGGGCCTGCGGGCGACGCGGATCAGTTTTAATGCGGAAACTGTGGATGTCACCAGCTTAGAGAGCGAAGGCGGCTGGCGTGAACTGCTGGGCGGTGCGGGTGTGAAATCCGCATCTATCAGCGGATCCGGCGTGTTTAAGGACGAAGGCACCGATGAACGTGCGCGTCAGATTTTCTTTGATGGCGAAGTGCCGGCCTGCCAGGTGGTTGTGCCGGATTTCGGGGTGATTGAAGGGCCTTTTATGGTGACGTCACTGGAATACAGCGGGTCACACAATGGCGAAGCGAATTATGAGCTTTCGCTGGCCTCTGCCGGTGCTCTGACCTTCACGGCGCTTTAATATGGCGAACCCCTGGAGTGGTGAAGTGGCGCTGACCCTGGATGGGGAGCGCCACGTGCTGAAGCTGACACTGGGTGCGTTGGCGGAACTGGAAAGCGTGCTGGAAACCGGGACGCTTGTAGATCTGGTGGAACGGTTTGAAGCGCGGCAGTTTTCCACCCGTGATGTCCTGGCGCTGATCGTCGCCGGATTGCGTGGTGGGGGCTGGCAGGGCCAGGCGCGGGATCTTGTGCATGTGGACATTGAGGGTGGCCCGCTTCAGGCGGCCCGTGTGGCGGCGCAATTGCTGACGCGGGCCTTTGCTCTGCCGGATGAAGGGCGCGGTGATGGCCCAGGCGTTTGAATGGGGTGCGCTTTTGCGGGCCGGTATTCGTGGGGCGGGATTGAAGCCCCATGAATTCTGGCGGCTGACCCCGGCGGAACTGATGCTGATCCTGGGTGTTGATGGTCAGGGGCGTGCTTTCAGCCGGGGCAGGCTTGACGCGCTTCTGGCGCAATACCCGGATGAGGCGGTGAAAGGAGAGAGTGATGGCGGAATTTGATGAGGTCGATAATCTTGACCAGAGCCTTGAAACCCTTGAGACGGCCCTGGGGTCTGCAACGGGGATGACCCAGGCCTTTGGCAATGAACTGTCACGGCTGGATGAGGCCATGGGTGGGACTGCGAAAGAGGTCACAACGCTTAGTCGAGGGGTGTCCCGCGGGCTGAAGCGGGCGATTGACGGGCTGGTGTTTGACGGGGACAAGCTGTCGGTGGCGCTGGACACAGTCGCGCAATCGATGCTGAACACTGCATATTCCGTTTCCGTGAAACCCGTGACCGATCGTATTGGTGGTCTGATCGGGCAGGGCATGAACAGCCTGTTTAACGGGTTGTTTCAGTTCGCAGATGGCGGATCTTTTGCGCAAGGCAGGGTGATGCCCTTTGCCAATGGCGGGATTGTCAGCGGGCCGACGATGTTTCCCATGCGGGGTGGCACAGGGCTGATGGGGGAAGCGGGGCCAGAGGCAATTATGCCGCTGTCACGCGGATCTGACGGCAGGCTGGGTGTGCGCACGGATGGCAGCAACACCAAACCTGTGCAGGTGGTGATGAATATCTCAACACCGGATGTGGGTGGATTCCAGCGGTCGCGCAGTCAGATCGCCGCGCAGATGGGCCGGGCCCTTGGTCAGGGTGCGCGAAACCGGTGAATACACAGATATGAGCAGCAGTCAGAGGCGCGGGTTTTCCGGGCCTCTTTTTCTTTGAACGGAGGGTATTCCCATGGGGTTTCATGAAGTCAGATTTCCGGCGAACCTGAGTTTCGGGTCACTTGGCGGGCCAGAGCGGCGCACAGATGTGGTGACGCTTGCCAATGGGTTTGAGGAACGCAACACGCCCTGGGCACATTCGCGCAGGCGTTATGATGCGGGGCTGGGGATGCGTTCGCTGGATGACATCGAGGTGCTGATTGCGTTTTTTGAAGCGCGTCGCGGGCAGTTGCACGGGTTTCGCTGGAAGGACTGGTCTGATTTCCGCACGGGGCGGTCAGCGGATGCCGTCAGCTATACGGATCAGGTCATAGCAATTGGAGATGGTGTGCAGCAGAGCTTTCAGCTGGTGAAACACTATGTGTCAGGTGAGCACAGCTATGAGCGCCCGATCACAAAACCGGTGGAACATTCGGTGAAGATTGGCCTGGATGGCGACGCGTTGCAGGAAACCATCGGATACAGTGTCGATCCTCTGACGGGTATGGTGCATTTTGACCATCCGCCGGATGAGGGTGCTGAGGTGCAGGCCGGGTTCGAATTTGACGTGCCTGTGCGCTTTGACGTGGATCGCATTATGACGTCTGTCGCCAGTTTTCAGGCGGGTGATGTGCCCAATGTCCCTGTGGTGGAGGTGCGTGTGTGATGGCGTTTCCAGCGGATCTTGCGGCCCATTTGCGCGGAGGTGTGACAACCACCTGCGGGGCATGGGCGATTGTGCGGCGTGACGGGCGGGTCTACGGCTTTACCGATCACGATATGAACCTTTCTTTTGAGGGTATTGATTTCATCGCGAATACCGGCCTGACGGCGAAGGCCCTGATGCAAACGACGGGTCTGTCTGTTGATAACAGTGAGGCCATGGGCGCGCTGACCTCTGCTGCGGTGACGGAAGAGGATATTATCGCGGGTCGGTTCGATGGGGCTGAAGTGCGTGCCTGGCTTGTGAACTGGGCCGACGTGGAACAGCGGGTTTTGCAGTTTTGCGGTGAGATCGGCCAACTGACGCGTGGCAATGGCACCTTTGAGGCGGAGTTGCGTGGTTTGACAGAGGCGCTGAACCAACCACAGGGGCGGGTGTTTCAGACGCCTTGTTCTGCGGTTCTCGGGGATGGGCAGTGTCGTTTCAATCTGGATACCCCGGGCTATGCGGTGGAGCTGCCTGTGCAGGTGGTTGAGGGGCTGCGGGTCTTTCGCTTTGAGGATCTGAGTGGCCTGGACAGCTTTGATCACCGCTGGTTTGAACGTGGACGTTTTGAAGTTTTGTCCGGCAAGGCGGAGGGGGTGGTGGCGGTGATCAAGAATGATCGTCTGACGGCGGACGGTCGCATGGTTGAGCTTTGGGACAGTCTGCAGGCGGATATCGAGGCCGGTGATCTGATCCGGCTTGAGGCAGGTTGTGACAAACGCGTGGCCACCTGCCGCTATAAGTTTGACAACTTCCTGAATTTTCGCGGCTTCCCGCATATGCCGGGGGAAGACTGGCTGATGGCGGTTCCAAAACAGGCGGACAGCAATGAGGGTGGTGCGCTTGTTACCGGTGACACGGTGTCTGATGGCTTTGGTATTGGCGGTGGCGGTAATGGCGGTGATCCGGGCTTTGAAGGGCCGGGCGCATGAGCAGTCCCATTTTAGAAGCTGCGAGGGGCTGGATTGGTACACCCTATGTGCATCAGATGTCCGTGAAGGGCGCAGGTTGTGATTGTCTGGGGCTTTTGCGGGGGATCTGGCGGGAGGTACTGGGCGGGGAGCCTGCGGACGTGCCGCCTTATACAGCGGATTGGTCCGAGCCGGGCCGTGATGAGGTGCTTTGGCGGGCGGCCTGTCGCTATCTGGTTGTGAAGCCTCTGACGCAGGCGGCACCGGGGGATGTGCTGTTGTTCCGTATGCGTCGTGGGGCTGTTGCAAAACATCTGGGGATCCAGAGCATATGCGGTGACACGCTTGCCTTTATCCATGCCTATAGCGGTCACGCGGTGACCGAAAGCCCGTTAAGCACACCCTGGCAGCGCCGGATTGCGGCGCGGTTTGAATTTCCACAGGAGAAGAACTGATGGCGACGATTGTATTAGGGGCCGCTGGCGCGGCTTTGGGTTCTGCTGTGGGCGGCACGGTTCTGGGGCTGTCCAGTGCAGTGATTGGCCGGGCGATTGGTGCCACCATCGGGCGTGCGATTGATGCACGGATCATGGGAAGTGGTGCAGACCCTGTGGAAACAGGGAAAGTGGATCGTTTTCGTCTGATGACGGCATCTGAAGGCGCGCCGATCCCGCATGTCTACGGGGCGATGCGTGTCGGGGGGCATGTGATCTGGGCGTCTGATTTTCTGGAAACCTCTTCAACGACACAAAGCAGCGGCGGTAAAGGTGCGCCTAAGGGGCCGAAGGTCACGAGCTATGAGTATAGCGTGAGCCTGGCAGTTGCGGTTTGTGAGGGGGAAATCAGCGGTATTGGGCGGATCTGGGCTGACGGGGATGAAATTGCGCCGGAAGGGCTGAACATGCGCGTCTATACCGGGCGCGAAGATCAGATGCCGGATCCGAAGATTGAGGCGGTACAGGGGGCGGGGAATGCGCCTGCCTATCGCGGGATTGCCTATGTGGTGTTTGAGGATCTGCCGCTGGGGCCGTTTGGCAATCGCATCCCGCAGCTGTCCTTTGAGGTGGAACGCCCTGAGCGAGGTGTTGAAGGTGATCTGATCTCTGAAGCGTCAACACTGGCGGAAGGTGTGCAGGGGGTGGCTCTGATCCCGGGGACTGGGGAGTATAGTCTGGCCACAACGCCTGTGCACTATAGTGACGGACCAGGGCTGTTGCGTGGGGCGAATGTAAACACACCCACGGGGCTTACGGATTTTGAAAGCTCGGTTGCGGCGCTGGGCAGTGCTTTGCCGGAATGTAAGTCAACCTCGCTTGTGGTCAGCTGGTTTGGTGATGATCTGCGGATGGGGCATTGTACCCTGCGTCCGAAGGTTGAACAGAACACAAATGACGCCGCTGCCATGCCCTGGGCCGTAAGTGGCGTAAGGCGTAATACGGCGGAGCTGATCCAGGAAGAAGACGGGCGCGCTATTTATGGGGGGACGCCAACGGACCAATCCGTGATTGAGGCGATTACCCATATGCGCGACGGCGGGCGGGAGGTTGTGTTTTACCCGTTTATTCTGATGGATCAGCTTTCCGGGAATGGTTTGAGTGATCCATGGAGTGATGCCACGGATCAGCTGCGTCTGCCGTGGCGTGGACGTATCACCGGGAATAAAGCACCGGGTCAGCCGGGAAGTGCGGATGGGACTGCTGTGGCTGATGCCGAGATTGCGTCTTTCTTTGGAGATGCTGGAGTGGGGAATTTCACCACTGTGACCGTGCCTGCTGCCGCACCCGAAGCGCATGGGGCGATTGCAGAGGTTGATCCGGGCAGCAGTATTAAAACAGCCGTGAACTACACTGGGCCCGCTGAATGGTCCTATCGCCGCTTTGTCCTGCATTACGCCCATCTTTGTGCTGCTGCGGGCGGGGTTGATGCTTTTTGCATTGGATCTGAAATGCGGGGCATGACGCAATATCGCGGGGAGAATGATACATTCCCTGCCGTTGATGCGCTGATTGCGCTGGCGGCGGATGTACGTGCGATCCTGGGGCCGGAGGTGAAGATTGGGTATGCCGCCGACTGGTCCGAATATTTCGGCTATCACCCGCAGGATGGATCGGGGGACGTGTTCTTTCATCTTGATCCGCTTTGGATGGATCCGAACATCGACTTCATCGGCATGGATAATTACATGCCACTTGCTGACTGGCGTGAAGGGCATGATCACCTGGATGCGGATTGGGGGGCGATCTATAATCCGGACTATCTGCGCAGCAATGTGATGGGTGGGGAGGGCTACGACTGGTATTACCATTCGCAGGAAGCACGTGATGCCCAGATCCGCACGCCGATTACGGACGGAGCAGAGAATGAGCCATGGGTGTTTCGTTACAAAGACATTCATTCCTGGTGGACCAGGCTGCATTACAATCGCCGGGGTGGTGGCGTGCGCGACGCGGATCCGAATGTCTGGGTGCCGGGAAGCAAACCGATCTGGTTCATGGAATATGGGTGTGCGGCGATCGACAAAGGTGCGAATGAGCCGAACAAATTCCTTGATCCGAAGTCATCCGAAAGTGCGTTGCCGCATTATTCTGATGGCACACGTGATGAACTTATGCAGCGGGCCGCGCTGGGCGCGGTGCAGGCTTACTGGGCTGATCCGGCGCATAACCCGGTGGATCCGGACAGCGGGCACCAGATGGTGGATATGTCACGCGCCCATGTCTGGGCCTGGGATGCGCGACCTTACCCGTGGTTTCCGAACAACGGCGCGCTTTGGTCGGATGGGATAAACTATCCCCGCGGACACTGGCTGAATGGCCGGTCTTCTGGCTGGACCCTTGCAGCGGTTGTAGAGGAAATCTGCAAACGATCTGGTATTGAGAAAATTGACGTGTCGGAACTGCATGGCTATCTGCGCGGGTATCTTGATGATGGCGGACGTGATGCAAGGGCGGCGCTGCAGCCCCTGATGCTGGCCTATGGATTTGATGCGGTGGAGCGCGAGGGGGTTCTGAAATTCCGTCTGCGGGACGGGCGGGCAGAGATATCTGTTCCCTCCGGTGATCTCGCTGTTTCTGATGAGCAGGAGGCACGTATTCAGACGATCCGTGCACCGGTTGCCGAAGTGGCAGGGCGTGTCAGGCTGAACCATGTGGAAAGCGGTGGAGACTATGATGCACGGGCGTCAGAGGCGGTTTTTCCGGATGAAGCGACTTATTCTGTCAGCCAGAATGAACTGCCGCTTGCGATGACTGGCAATGAAGCGCGGGCAACGGTTGAGCGCTGGCTGGCGGAAGCACGGGTGGCGCGTGATACAATTCGCTTTGCGCTGCCGCCGTCACGATTGCCTTTGGGGGCGGGGGATGTGGTGCATCTGCCGGATGAAGAGGGCGACAATGCGCTGTATCGCATTGATCATGTGGAGCAATCCGGTTTGCAGATTGTTGATGCCGTGCGGGTGGAACCTGGTGTTTATGTTCCGGGGGATAGCAATCTTGAGACGCCGGTGCTGCGGCCTTTCCTGCCGCCGGTTCCTGTGCTGCCGGTCTTTATGGATCTGCCTCTGATTGGCGGGGATGACGTGCCGCATGCGCCCTGGATGGCCGTTGCGGCGAAACCCTGGCCCGGCACCGTGGTGCTGATGAGTTCCGCCAGTGACAGTGGTTATGAGTTGAACACCCTCTTTCCCGCCGGATCGACCTTTGGTGTCACTCTGTCTGAGCTGAAGCGCGGCCCTGTAGGGGTGAAGGATCGCAGTGCGGTTTTAACGATTAAATTGTCGACTGGAGTACTGTCATCTGTTTTGTGGGAGGATGTCCTAAATGGAGCAAACCTTGCGGCAATCGGGGATGGCACCGCTGAGAACTGGGAGTTGATACAGTTTGAAGAGGCCAACCTGGTGGCACCGGATACCTGGGAGTTGAAAGGGTTTCTGCGTGGACAGAAGGGCAGTGATGGGCTGATGCCGTTGGACTGGCCAGCAGATAGCCTGTTCGTTCTGATGAATAGCGCACCGCAGCAAATCGAACGTGCGATAGAGGCGCGTGGTCTGGATCGTCATTACCGTGTCGGTCCGGCGAGCAGGCCGATTGATGATCCGTCTTATCTGCATCTGGTCGGGAACTTTAAAGGGAATGGTCTGCGTCCCTATGCTCCGGCCCACCTGAAACAGCGTGAGGACGGTGGGGATCGTCATTTCAGCTGGATCCGGCGGACACGTGTGGATGGAGACAGCTGGGAAGGGTTTGAGGTGCCTCTTGGCGAAGAGAGTGAGCTTTACCTCGTGAAGGTCTGGGTCGCTGGTGCGCTTGTTCGGGAAGAGACCGTGAGTGTGCCGGAATGGGGGTATTCTGCCGGGATGCAGGCAGCTGATGGCGCCGTCGCCCCATATGTCGTGCAGATGAGCCAGATTTCGACGCTTTACGGGCCGGGACTGGTAGCGGAGATCGAGGTGCAGGCATGAGCTTGCGCCCGATCCTCTGGCAGGATGTGTTGGCGTTAAGTGCGGCGCTGCGAGACATCCCACGTCACTTGCGTCGGGATGCTGTGAGAAATGCACTGCGTTGCGCAGAGGCAGCTGATGCCTGGCGTAAAACCCATGGTAAGAGGCATCCGGAATGGGGGGATGGGACATTGGCAGCGGTCTGCGGTGGGGCAGATCGTGGCTTAGTGCCGGGTGGGGTTGCTGAGGCCGCAAACCTCATGTTGATCTTTCAGGAAATCTCGTACTGGCGTTCAGAAAAGGCGGAAAAGAACGAGATGAAGAGAATTTTCTGAGAAAACCTGACCGCCCCGCGGTTTGCGGGAATTATTTCCGTGGGGGGGGGCGGATTGAAGGGGAATGTTCTGATTTTTTCTATCCTGGAGATATTTTTCCTTTTGCCAGTGTGGTAACCTCGACAGCAATGCACTGAATGCCTAAGTCCAGAAATCTGAGGCATTGCTTACCGGAGGACGCCAGATGGGACAGAGTGAAACCACGCATAGCGCAGCACCTGAACTTCGGGAAATCGACCCGGTTTGGACACGTATCCGGGAAGAAGCCGCGGAAGCCCATAGCGAGGAACCTCTGCTGGGTGGTCTGTTGCACTCTACCGTTTTGCATCACAAGACGCTGGCGCAGGCCCTTGGGTATCGTATCGCGCTGAAACTGGCATCTGGGGAGATGTCTGAGCAGCTTTTGCGCGAAGTGGCGGATGATATGTATCAACGTCATCCGGATATTCTGCAGGCGGCACGTGCGGATCTGGTGGCAGTTGAAGAACGTGACCCCGCATGTCACCGCCTGCTGCAGCCTCTGATGTATTTCAAAGGGTTTCAGGCCGTGCAGGCCTATCGAATTGGTCATGCTCTGTGGAAAGAGGGGCGGCGTGATCTGGCTTATTTCTTTCAGATGCGTGTGTCGGAATGCTTTGGTATTGATATTCACCCGGGTGCCACCATTGGCCGTGGCATTATGATTGACCATGCGCATTCCATCGTGATCGGGGAAACGGCAGTGGTCGGGGACAATGTTTCCATGCTGCATTCCGTGACATTGGGCGGCACCGGGAAAGAAGATGAAGATCGTCACCCGAAAATCGGTGATGGTGTGCTAATTGGGGCTGGTGCGAAAGTGCTGGGCAATATCAAAGTGGGGCATTGTTCCCGCATTGCCGCAGGTTCCGTGGTTTTGCAGGAGGTTCCCCCCTGCAAAACTGTGGCTGGTGTGCCTGCCAAGATTGTCGGCGAAGCAGGTTGTGATCAGCCTTCTGTCACCATGGATCAGCTTCTGAGCGGCAAGCAGGCCTTGCCGGCGGATGTTCAGGACAGCTGATCAAATGCCTCAAGGGCTTTGGCGCCATACATGTAGCCGGGCCCGCCATTCATCAGAACACAGACATTGAGCATTTCTTCAATCTCCGCGCGGGTCGCACCGGCGCGGATCGCGGCCTTTACGTGAAAACCGATGCAGTCATTGCATTGCTTTGAGATACCAATGGCGAGCGCGATCAGTTCCTTGTGCTTTGTGTCCAGAGCATCAGGCGTGAAGGCGGCTTCATGCAGGGCATGAAACCCTTTGGCGGTATCGGCCTGTTCAGCGCGCATGGGTTTGAGCAAAGAAGCAGTATGTGCGAGGGAAGCTTTCCAGTCCATTTCAGGATCCTTTGTATCAGGTTAGATATTCCTGATAGCGGGGGAGAAATGGCAGACTTTGAGGCAGATCAAACTTCTCGCGGGCCCTGCACGAGAGGGGTAAGAACGTTACGTTCACTCAGGCCGGAACGACTCGTACATTCGAATGTACCTGGAAAAAGCCGGAGGTTTAGACGATGAGGAAGTTCATCCGGCCGAACTGGTCACGACACAACTGTAGCGCGAATTGCCGTAAATTGCCAGGTAAGGATTTCCTTACTGATAGGGCTAACAGAAAAACCCGCCGGATTGGCGGGTTTTTTGTTTTATTGTCAGAAGCTTCAGGCCAGCATAGCCATCGGGTTTTCGAGATTTTGAACGATCGCTTCCAGAAGCTCTGCCCCAAGTGCCCCGTCAATGACCCGGTGATCGACGGAAAGGGTCACGGACATAACAGTGGCGACGGAAAGATCCCCATCAGTATTCACCACAGGTTTCTTTTTACCCGCACCCACGGCCAGGATCGCGCCATGCGGTGGGTTGATCACGGCATCAAAGTTATCAATGCCCATCATGCCGAGGTTTGAAATCGCGAAGCTGCCACCCTGATATTCATGTGGCGCAAGTTTGCGGTCGCGTGCGCGGGAGGCGAGATCTTTCATCTCGCTGGAGAGCGCGGAGAGTGTTTTCACCTCGGAATCCTGCAGGACAGGTGTGAACAAGCCGCCTTCAATTGCTACGGCGACCGCAACATCAGAAGCTTTCATCTTCAGGACACGATCACCGGCCCAGACAGCGTTGGCGTCAGGCACCTGTTGCAGTGCAAGCGCGCAGGCTTTGATGATGAAGTCATTGACCGAAAGCTTCACACCCCGGTGTTCCAGCTGTTTGTTCAGCTGACCCCGGAAGGCCAGAAGCGCATCCAGCTGAATATCGCGGCGCAGATAGAAATGCGGCACGGTCTGTTTGGCTTCGGTCAGGCGGGCGGCAATGGTTTTACGCATACCATCCAGCGCCACTTCCTCATATGCGCGGCCTTCATACATGCGGGCAACAGAGGCTGCGTCTGCGGATTGCGGCAGAGCCATTGGTGCAGGAGCAGTGGTCGCGGCCACAGGGGCAGGGGCGGTTGCCGTTGCACCTTCCACATCTGCCTTAATGATCCGCCCACGCGGGCCGGAGCCAGCGACTTGCGTCAGGTCCAGACCTTTGTCAGCCGCAATGCGTCGTGCAAGGGGTGTTGCGAAGATACGGTTGCCGTCTTTCGCGGGCGCTGCCGGAGCGGCTGTCGCAGGGCCAGATGCTTCAGTGGCCACCTGCGGGGCCGCTTCAACCCCTGCGTCGGACTTCGCCGACGGTGCCGCCGCAGATGCTGCACTGATATCATCCGCGCTTTCACCATCTTCCAGAAGTACAGCAATCACGGAATTCACCGCCACATTTGCCGTGCCTTCTGCAATCATAATCTTCCCGATCACGCCTTCATCCACGGCTTCAAATTCCATGGTGGCTTTGTCGGTCTCGATTTCGGCCAGAAGATCGCCGCTTTCCACGGTATCCCCTTCTTTCACCAGCCATTTCGCCAGCGTGCCTTCTTCCATCGTTGGAGAGAGGGCGGGCATAAGAATTTCTGTAGGCATCAAAGCTCTCCCCTAACGATAGGTGACTTGTTTCACGGCTGCGATGACCTCATCCGTGGTCACAAGCGCCAGTTTTTCAAGGTTGGCTGCGTATGGCATCGGTACGTCTTTGCCACAGCAGTTGATCACGGGCGCATCGAGGTAGTCAAACGCACGTTCCATGATGGTTGCGGACAGATGGTTGCCGATGGAGGCCACAGGCCAACCTTCTTCAACGGTGACGCAACGATTTGTTTTCATAACGGAATTCAGAACTGTGTCGTAATCAATCGGGCGCAGAGAGCGCAGATCAATGACTTCTGCAGAAATCCCGTCTTCGGCCAGTTTGTCTGCTGCTTCTAGCGCATATTGCATGCCGATCCCAAAGCTCACGATGGTGACGTCAGAACCTTCGCGCCAGATTTTCGCTTTGCCGATTGGAACAGTGTAATCTTCAAGTACGGGCACATCGAACGAGCGGCCATAGAGGATCTCGTTTTCAAGGAAAACAACCGGGTTCGGATCACGGATCGCGCTTTTCAGCAGGCCTTTGGCGTCTGCCGCAGAATAAGGCATCACAACTTTCAGGCCCGGGATCTGTGCATACCATGCGGCGTAATCCTGGCTGTGTTGGGCACCCACACGGGCTGCTGCACCACTGGCGCCACGGAAAACCATTGGGGCGCCCATCTGACCACCGGACATATAAAGCGTCTTGGCGGCAGAGTTGATGATATGGTCAATCGCCTGCATTGCAAAGTTGAAGGTCATGAATTCGACAATCGGACGCAGACCCGCCATAGCCGATCCGGTCGCAATTCCGGTAAATCCATGTTCGGTGATTGGCGTGTCGATCACACGGCGTGCGCCGAATTCATCCAACAGACCCTGGGACACTTTATAAGCGCCCTGGTATTCCGCCACTTCTTCACCCATCAGGTAAACGGTTTCGTCCCGGCGCATTTCTTCGGCCATCGCGTCGCGCAGAGCTTCGCGGACTGTGGTGGAACGCATCTCTGTGCCGGCCGGAATTTCGGTGTCCTCAGGCACCACGGTTGCAACCGGGGTGGCTGCCGCGGGCGCTGCGGTTTCTGCGGCTGTCGGGGCGGCATCGGCAGCGGGGGCAGGGGCCGAAACAGCCGCATTGGCTGCGTCTTCGCCCTCTTCCAGCAACACGGCAATCGCCGTGTTTACGGCCACATTTGCCGTACCTTCTGCGATCAGGATCTTCCCGATCACGCCTTCATCCACTGCTTCAAGCTCCATGGTGGCTTTGTCGGTTTCGATCTCGGCCAGAATGTCACCGCTTTCTACGGTGTCACCCTCTTTCACAAGCCATTTTGCCAGCGTACCCTCTTCCATCGTAGGGGACAGGGCAGGCATCAGTATTTCAATCGCCATATGTTTTTCTCCGTCCTGTCAGTGGCTTACGCTTCCGCGTAAATATCTGTCCAAAGTTCTTCAAGCGCCGGTTCCGGGCTTTCCCGTGAGAAGTCCGCAGCCTCATTGACCACCGCTTTGATCTCTTTATCGATCGCCTTCAGATCATCCTCTGACGCGTGGTTGCCCGCAAGGATCAGCTCGCGCACATGTTCAATCGCATCGCGTTCTTCGCGCACTTTCTGCACTTCTTCCCGCGTGCGATATTTCGCCGGGTCAGACATGGAATGGCCGCGATAACGATATGTGGTCATCTCAAGAATATAGGGGCCTTCGCCCGCACGGCAGTGGGCCACGGCTTTCTCTGTTGCGGCTTTCACCGCCAGAACATCCATGCCATCCACTTCTTCACCAGGGATGCCAAAGGCGGCACCGCGTGTGTAAAGATCAGGGGTGGAGGACGCCCGTTGCTGGCTGGTGCCCATCGCATATTGGTTGTTTTCGATCACGAAAATCACCGGCAGCTTCCAGAGAGACGCCATGTTGAACGTCTCATAGACCTGGCCCTGGTTGGCTGCACCATCACCAAAATAAGCAAAGCTCACCCGGTCATTGCCCATGTATTTGTCCGCAAAAGCCAGACCAGCACCCAGTGGCACCTGCGCGCCAACAATGCCATGACCGCCGTAGAAATGTTTCTCTTTCGAGAACATATGCATAGAGCCGCCTTTGCCTTTGGAATAGCCGCCCTCGCGACCCGTCAGTTCGGCCATCACGCCTTTCGGATCCATGCCACAGGCCAGCATATGGCCGTGGTCGCGATATGAGGTAATGCGTTTATCGTCTTCCTCGGTCACCGCTTCAATGCCGGTGATGACGGCTTCCTGACCGATATATAGGTGGCAGAAACCACCAATCAGACCCATGCCATACAGCTGGCCGGCCTTTTCTTCGAATCGTCGGATCAGTAGCATGTCCCGGTAGTAACCCAATAACTCCTCTGCAGAAGTATTTGATTTCCCGGTTTTTTTCTTTGCTGCCATGGCGTCTTACCTCCTGGGTGGGGCGCGAGATTGCAGTTAGTTTAGCGTTAAACTATATATAAAGGATAAATTCCGGCAAGGCGAGAAAAAACTATAATACCTCAAATACCCGTGAAGCGATTGCTGTCACAAGGGTGTCTCGTCAATGGTAAATAGAGATTTTCAGATCAGGGAATGATCACTTCGTCTGCGCGAACGTAACCCAGACGATCACGGGCCTGTTGGTCCAGCAGATCAAGATCAAGAAAGTTGTCAGAGAGGCGCAGGGTTTTATTTTCCAGATCGGCGACCTCTGCATGATACATTTCCAATGTCTCATGCAGTTCCTGCGCTTCGGCTTCTGCCTGAACGCGCTGGAAGAGCCCGCCATCGCCCTGCACAGCCGTAAAGCTGAAGTACATGCCTAAGAAAAGACATGTACCGTAATACAGAAATGGTCCGATGGCGGGTCTGGTCTTCATCGATAGCCTCAATATTTCCACCTCTTTTCGGGCGGTGAATACACAATGCCACAAGTGATTCGCTTTGTGAATCCCTTATGATTCGATTTTGTGATTTTTTTGTATGACCTGAAAAAAGTGAGTCAGATTTATCGCATGAAAAAGGGCGCCGCAGCGCCCCTTCCTTGTCTTATCCGGTTGAATTCAGCCTGCAACAGATGCCGCGTGGATGGACCCAACGGACGCATCCAGGGTTGCGTCAAATTCAGCTTCAGACTGCTGTGCAGACAGGCCTTCGGTCAGCGCGCGGGAGAAGCTTGCAATCATGCCGCTGTTCTCAGACAGGCGACGGTTGGCTTCATCACGACTGTACCCGCCGGACAGGGCCACAACGCGCATCACCTTCGGGTGATCCACCAGGGCTTTATACTGGTTCGCCGCTTCTGGCAGGGTCAGTTTCAGCATCACCTGCTGGCCTTCCGGCACGATATCAAGAGACGCCAGGATCGCGTCACGTAGCATATCTTCTGCGCCGGATTTGTCTTCCATGTTGATGTTGATTTCAGGTTCAACGATCGGCATCAGGCCATGGGCTAGAATATCGCCAGCCAATTCAAACTGCTGTGCAACATTGGCTTTGATGCCTTTCGATGACGCCTGGTTGATCACAGAACGCATCTTGGTGCCGAAAATGCCTTTGGATACAGCTTTTTCCAGCAGCGTATCCAGACCATCAATTGGCTTCATCAGCTGAACGCCATTGGCTTCGTCGGCCAGACCTTTGTCGATCTTCAGGAAAGGCACAACGCCACAGCTGTCCCACAGATATTGCGCAGTCGGTACGCCGTCTACGTCACGATCCATGGTCATTTCAAACAGGATCGCGCCAACAACGCGCGCGCCGGTGAAAGCGTCAGATTTGATGATCCGTGTGCGCATTGCGTGGATCTGGTCGAACATTTCTGCTTCGCCGTTGTAAGCGTCTGCTTCCACGCCATAAAGCGCCAGAGCTTTCGGGGTGGAACCGCCGCTCTGGTCCAGGGCTGCTACAAAGCCGCCGCCATTGGTCATCTGTTCGGTTTGTTTTTGTTTAGACATTCGTTCCGCCCGGGCAATTGGTTACAAATCTGCCCCGCTTTTAGGCCAGCAGGGCAGGGCTGGCAATTGTGGTAGCGCCAACATATCTATGCTGGCGCATCATAGCTGCGTTACGTTACACGCAGATCAATCTTCAAGCGCGGCAACGCCGGGCAGGGTCTTGCCTTCCATCCATTCAAGGAACGCGCCGCCCGCGGTGGAGATGTAAGAGAAATCATCGCCGTGGTCAGCAAGGTTGATAGCCGCCACGGTGTCGCCGCCTCCCGCGACAGAGATCAGATTTCCGCCATTTGTTTGACGAGCTATTTCATTAAGCATATCGAATGTGCCTTTATGAAAGGGGACAACTTCGAACACACCCAAGGGGCCGTTCATGATTAGCGTTTTTGCCGATTGAATCGTTTGGCTGATATACGCCGTTGTCCGAGGCCCTACATCCAACATCATCATGTCATCCGGGCATTCGTTGACGTCAACATACTCGACGGTTTCCCTACTTTCTAGTTTGTCCCAAATAGCAACATCTTGCGGCAGGATCACTTCGCAACCAGCGGCTTCCGCTTTCGCCAGAATCTCCCGGGCAGTATCGGCCAGATCATGTTCACACAGGGATTTGCCGACATTCACGCCTTTTGCCGCAAGGAAGGTATTCGCCATGCCGCCGCCAATCACCAGATGATCGGCCTTACCCACAAGATTGCCCAGAAGGTCCAGTTTGGTAGATACTTTCGCGCCACCAACCACAGCCACAACCGGGCGTTCCGGTGCGCCAAGTGCGCCTTCCAGGGCCTCAAGCTCCGCCTGCATCAGACGCCCGGCACAGGCGGGCAGAAGGCGTGCGATGGCCTCGGTTGAAGCATGGGCACGGTGGGCGGCGGAAAATGCATCGTTGCAGTAGATATCGCCAAGCGCCGCAAGCGATGCCGCGAACATCGCATCGTTCTTTGTTTCTTCTGCGTGGAAACGGGTGTTTTCCAGCAGCAGGGTTTCACCGGCTTCCAGTGCCGCAACGCCTTGTTTTGCGTCCGCGCCAATGCAGTTCGCCGCAAATTTCACCGGGCTGCCAAGCGCGCCTTCCAGGGCCTCGCGTACCATGCCCAGGGACATATCCGCACGCACGTCGCCTTTGGGGCGGCCGAAATGTGCCAGCAACACAGGTTTGCCACCGGCGGCCAGGATGTCCTTCACCGTGGGCAGGATGCGTTCAATCCGCGTCATATCGGTGACGCGCCCGTCTTCCATTGGCACGTTGATATCCACACGGGTCAGAACAACCTTACCGGCCAGGTCCATATCATCAACTGTCTTCCAGGGTTTTGCGGCAGCCATAACGCACTCCAAAGCATAAATTTCGCATCCTTTAACACAACATCCCGGCACATACGTCAATTCTGCTTTTCCCCGGCGGGTGCTTTAGATAAGCTTCGCGGCAAATATCATACAAAGGACGCCCAAAATGGCTGAAATCAAAGATCCCGAAAACACCATCATCATGGAAACCACCAAAGGTACTGTGACCATCGCACTGCTGCCAGACGTTGCACCAAAGCACGTCGAACGCATGAAGACCCTGGCGCGCGCAGGCGAATATGACGGTGTTGTTTTCCACCGCGTGATTGATGGTTTTATGGCGCAGACCGGTGATGTAGCAAACGGCAACTGGGACAAAGATTTCAACATTGGCCGCGCGGGCACAGGCGGATCTTCCCATGATGATTTGCCAGCTGAATTCTCTAAGGTTCCACATGCACGTGGGTCCATCGGCGCTGCACGTTCCGCCAACCCGAACTCTGCCAACAGCCAGTTCTTCATCAACTTCAAAGACAATGACTTCCTGAACGGTCAGTACACTGTTTACGGTCAGGTCATTGAAGGCATGGACATTGTTGATGAAATTCAACGTGGCGAGCCACCAATGAACCCGGATCGCATGACCTCTGTGAAAGTGGCGTCCGATGCCTAAGCTTGACGTTCTTCCGGCAACCCTTGGGGCGCTGGGGCTTGGCATTCTGGGGGTGTTCTATTTTGCAACGCTCCCGGCGCAGGCCCAGGACAACCCCGACACACCGAATCTGGTGATCGAGGTTGACGGCAGCACCCAGGGCCAGATCGTGATTGATCTGATGCCTGGCGTTGCGCCGCAGCATGTGGAACGCGTGACCACGCTGGCCTCGGATGGCAAATATGACGGGGTGGTGTTCCACCGCGTGATTGATGGCTTCATGGCGCAGACCGGTGATGTGGAATTTGGCCGTCTCGGCGAAAACCTGCGTCGTGCCGGTACTGGTGGTTCTGACCAACCGGATGTTCCTGCTGAATTCGGGGATGTTTCCTTTGATCGGGGCACCGTTGGCATGGCGCGTTCCGGTCATCCTGATTCCGCGAACAGCCAGTTCTTCATCATGTTTGAACCGGCACCGCATCTGAACGGGCAGTACACTGTCTTTGGTCAGGTTGTGGAAGGTCAGGAGGTGGTTGACGCGATCAAGCGCGGTGCGCCTGGCAGTGGCGCGGTCGCAGACCCTGACTATATGAAGTCGGTCACTGTGACCGAATAAGATCCTGAACGGCGCCCCTCGCGGCGCCGTTTTCTTTCGAAGAAAACGGTTCGGAAACTTTGAAAGTTTCCGGCTCACGCCCACGAAAGTTTCTGAAACCAGAGAGGCGTGATGGCAACCGTTTTGCCAGAGGCGCGAGTGTGTTCATATATAGCCAGGTGCCACCCTGGCGCTGTGCTTTTGCCCCACTTCCAAGTTTGAAACGGGTCAGGCCTTCTGCATCTTTTCCGTTCAGAACGCCCAGATCAAGCTGCATATAACCTCGTTCTGACAGCCAGCACATAGCACGCCATAAAAGCAGGTTCATGGCATTCAGTTGCCGTCCTTCGGGAAGGTTGTGTCCGATCTGCCAGGTGGCCATCCGTCCGTGTAACAGCACCACAATTCCGGCGATGATCTCACCCTGGTACTGTGCCTCAAACACTTTCGCCTGTCCGGGGTTGATCTGCCCAAACAGCGTTGAGAACCCTGCCGGATATCCTCGGTACCCTTTTTGCCGGGCCTGTGTGTCTTCCGTGGCAATCAGCCAGTGGTGATCCTGAAGATCATAGCACTTCACTTTGATTTTATACGCTTCCGCCCGCCGCAATCTGTTGCGCCATTTCTGCCCCATGGCGCTGCGCATGTTTTGGGGGGCTCCCAGATCTGTAATACCCAGGGTCACGGGGGTGATCAGCGGCCAGAGACCATGATTTCGCAGCAGATCTGGTCTGCAGGGGGGCGCATTCAACAGCAGCGGTGTTGTGTCGTGATAATCTCGCCAATGTTGCAGCCAGGTTTCCATATTTCCGACAGGTCCACGTGTCACCAGATCCACAAGCCCAATGCCGCCAATCCCTTTGCTTTGCACCTGCCAGGACATATCACTGCGCGCGCTGACGTGCCGCGTTACGAGCTGTCTCATGGCCGTCAGGCAGCGTGCAAATTCCGGGCTTTGTTGCAGGGGCAGGATGGGGGGCGGGTTGTTCATGCGCCTATTAATGAAAATTAAACTTTAGATCTGGTTAATAGTCTTATGAAACAGCAGGCAGACCGCAGATTTAAAACGGGTGATATTCCCCCCCCGCAATTCACCCCGGCAGCGGCGCTTCTGCTTGCTCTGATCCTCTCAATTCCTTTCATTTTCATAGGAATAGTAGAGGTATTGCGCGTCCTGATATAAAAAGCCTTGCAACATCAGATGCTGCAGGGCCTTGCATTTAATAATGTCAGGAAAATATTAACCTTCCAGAAGCACCAATGCGTGACGTTTCTTTCCGGCGGACAGTTTCACTGGTTCCGTCAGATCAGAGGCCTGAAGCACAACACCGGCGCTTTCCAGCGGCGCGTCGTTCATCTTCGCGCCATTTTCACCGATCAGACGCTTTGCATCTTTACCAGATTTCGCGAGGCCGGATTTCACGATCAGCTGTACGATGGAAATGCCGTCACCCACATCCGCCGCAGACAGTTTCAGTGTCGGCAGATCATCCCCCATGCCGCCTTTTTCAAACACTTCGCGTGCTGTGGCTTCCGCTGTCGCAGCGGCATCGGAACCATGGGCCAGAGTGGTCACGGCATTGGCCAGAATGCTCTTGGCGTCGTTGATTTCAGCCCCTTCCAGGGCACCAAGACGTTCGCATTCCTCAATCGGCATTTCGGTGTAAAGCTTCAGGAAACGACCGACATCCGCATCAGTCGTGTTGCGCCAGAACTGCCAGAACTCATAGGGCGACCGCATATCGGCATTCAGCCAGACAGCACCGTCCTGGCTTTTGCCCATTTTCTTACCGTCAGAGGTCGTCAGCAGGGGCGACGTCAGGCCAAAAATCTGGTTGTCCAGCACACGGCGGGTCAGATCGATCCCGTTGATGATATTGCCCCACTGATCCGATCCGCCCATCTGCAGCAAACAGCCGTAACGGCGGTTCAGTTCCAGGAAGTCATAGGCCTGGAGGATCATATAGTTGAACTCAAGGAAGCTCAGGCTTTGTTCACGGTCCAGACGTGATTTCACGCTTTCAAAGGCCAGCATCCGGTTGACCGAGAAATGACGACCAATGTCGCGCAGGAACTCAAGGTAGT
Source organism: Thalassobius sp. I31.1 (assembly GCF_003031585.1). Classification (GTDB taxonomy): domain Bacteria; phylum Pseudomonadota; class Alphaproteobacteria; order Rhodobacterales; family Rhodobacteraceae; genus Halocynthiibacter. The sequence goes on along the minus strand of NZ_PWAA01000061.1, from coordinate 103,124 downwards.
TCAGATCATCCAGCCATTCCGCGTTGTTCACCATCACCGCGTCATTCTCGCCGTCGCCAAAGGAAACGTAAGAGCTGAAGACTTTCTTAATACCCGAGATATTATCATCAATCTGATCCGGTGTCAGCAGCGGGCGTTCATCAGCGCGGAAAGACGGATCCCCCACCTTTGTCGTGCCGCCGCCCATCAGAACAATTGGCTTATGGCCGGTTTTCTGCAACCAGCGCAGCATCATAATCTGGATAAGGGACCCGACATGCAGAGATTTTGCAGTCGCGTCAAAGCCGATATAAGCTGGCACAACCCCCGCCATAAACGCGTCATCCAGCGCCTGATAGTCGGTGCAGTCGGCCAGAAAGCCGCGCTCGATCATCACACGCATAAAGTCAGATTTGGGGTGCCAGGTCATTACGTTTCATCCATAGAATTCTATCTGTCCTACGGATATAACGGGGGCAGGTTAAAAGGGAAAGCGAATGTTGAAACAGGATGCAATCTGGTCGCTGGGTGCGATGACAGGCACGTCTTTGGACGGGATCGATGCGGCGATGGTGCTGACCGACGGGCATGAGATTCTGGAATTTGGCGAAAGCCGGTATCGGGAATGGACACCAGAGGAACGTGCAACGATTGCCTCGGGGTTTGGCCACTGGCAGGGCGATCCGGGGATCGAAGACCTGTCTGAAATGATCGAAACCGCCCATGCAGAGGCTTTGTCGCCTTTTGGTGATGCGCAACTGATCGGATTTCACGGCCAGACCCTGGCCCATGACCCGGACAACGGCCGCACCCATCAGTGTGGCAATGGCCATGTCTTGGCCGAAGTGCTGAACACCCCGGTGGTCTGGGATTTTCGCACGGCGGATATGGAAATGGGCGGGCAGGGTGCACCACTTGCACCGTTCTTCCACTTTGCCTGTGCCAAACTGATCAATGCAGAACGCCCGCTGGCTTTCCTCAATCTCGGGGGTGTTGGCAATATTACTTATGTCGACCCAACCAAAGAACGTCCCGAAGATCCTGGTGCATTGCTGGCCTTTGACACCGGCCCGGCAAACGCCCCGATCAATGATCTCATGTTGTCCCGGCGTGGCCTGCCCTGGGATGAAGACGGTGCACTGGCGTCAGAAGGCGAAGTCGATGAAGGCATCGTCAGCGATTTCCTGGAATATGACTACTTCTACCGCGAACCACCCAAATCACTGGATCGCAATGACTTCCCGAATATTCTTGAACTGGTGGACGTTCTGGAAGATGCCGACGCCTGCGCCACGTTGACAGCGATTGCTGCGGCCTCTGCCGCGCGCGGATTGCGCCATTGCCCGGAAATGCCCGAAGGCGTCCTGGTGACCGGTGGCGGGCGTAAAAACCCGATGCTGATGTCGATGCTGTCCCTTCTGATGGATTGCCCTGTCGCCCCGGTCGAGGACGCAGGCCTTGATGGTGACATGCTGGAAGCCCAGGCTTTTGCCTATCTTGCGGTGCGGACCAGATATGGTCTGCCGAACTCAGCGCCCGGCACCACGGGCTGTCATGCGCCGGTGGTTGGTGGGCATATCTCGAAGCCGGGTAAATTGCGTCGCTAGGTTCATACGAAATCCTTTGTAATAAACATCACTCCAGGGCAGGATCGGAAAAAAGAACTACCCAGGAGTTTCCATGTCACTATTGAACCTACGTTCGTTGTTTATTGCTTCCTTTATGGCCATCAGTGCAGCCCCGGTTGCCGCCGAAGGATATAAGCCTGTAGGTGGATACGACAAATACGCGGAAGAGCATGTTTTTGCCGCCAGCATTATGGAAGATCTGAATGCGCATTCTATCTTCGTCGATCTTGAATATTGCGGCTTTATTTATCGCGAACAGGATGAACTGAAAGCGACCAGGGCCCAGAAAGGCCAGGCGGCCAGTTGCCTGCCTATTCTGCCTCAGGGCAATGTGGAAATCTTTGCCAGCTATCATACCCATGCCGCTTTTGATCCGGCCAGCTATAACGAAGTGCCTTCTCTTCAGGATATGGAAGGGGATTTCGCGCGTTTTGAAAACGGTTATATCACAACCCCGGGCGGGCGCTTTTGGTTTGTGGAAAATCAGAAACGCCAGGCGCGGCAGCTGTGTGGCTACCGATGCATGCCGTTTGATTCACTGTATCAGGAAAGCCCTGATAAAAAGGTGCCTTACAGCTTAACCACTGCGGATCTGGAAGTGCTGTTCAACCAGCCGATTGAATAGATCTATACTTGGCCGGGAATGGTGAAGTGAGCGGGTGCCAGCGTGAAGCCTTCAAACTGAAACCCAGGTGATACGGTACAGCCGACAAGCGTCCAGTCTCCTGTGGTTTCCGCAGCTTGCCAATGTCCGGTTGGGACGATCAGCTGGGGCATTTGCCCGCCCATCACATCCGGCCCCAGAACATCCTGCGTTGCCGGGCCGGTTTCACTTTCGGCGCGATGCAGGATCAGCGGCGCACCGGCATAATAGTGCCAGATTTCAACCGCATCGACCTTATGCCAGTGACTGCGTTCGCCTTCTTTCAGCAGAAAGAAAATACAGGTCCCCGCCGCACGTTCACCTTCAGATGCATCTGCGCCCCAGGTCTGCCGGTAATACCCGCCTTCGGGATGCGGGGCGAGGTTAAGGCGTTTGATAAGATCTGCGGCGGTGGTCATAGTAAGGTTTTTCCTGTAATCTCTCGGCTATCATTACATTACCAACAGATTGAGCAAGCATGAAAATTGTTTACGCGTTAGCGGCTACATCTCTCACTATCATAGCTTTATCAGCATGGAAGTATCTCAACCTCAGTACCAATGAATGGACGACTGAGGAGCTTACCAAATTTGCGAGTTTTATGTATACGATTTTATCCGGCTTTTCCATCGCAGGAGCAGGCTTTGCTTTTGCTTACGAACTGAACCACAGGAGAAATGAGCGAGCCTTTCAGAAAACAGAGAGAAACCTTTCAGATCTTCGAAGTTCAATGGTTGAAACAGATCAAGAGTTGGAGAAGATTCTGAAAACAAAACATGAATCCAATAACGGCAAGTTTTTGAACTTCGAAGTTTTTCTGCATCCTATCAATTCTGAAGGCGACCGAGACCTTATCCCCGAATTCAAAGACACTGAGATGTTGAGTATCCCAGAAGCAGAATTAATGGTGAGTTCAGGAAGGGCCGCCAAGCTACTAAACACACTTAGGGAAGCATGTATCGTATATGACAAGGCATCTCAGACAAATGTGAAATAGAGCTATATCGCGGCAGATACTATTACTTAGTTAAAACATTAGAGAGAAAAGGTTACCCTCTGCAACCTTGGAAATATGGAGGATGGCACGAGCAGGCATAACCACTCGTGCCACTAAAGCATATCAGCGCAGGATAGATTTACCGGCGTAGGCTGCTGTGTCGCCCAGCATTTCCTCGATGCGGATCAGCTGGTTGTATTTCGCCAACCGGTCAGACCGTGCGAGGGAGCCGGTTTTGATCTGGCCGCAGTTGGTGGCAACCGCAAGATCTGCAATTGTCGCATCTTCGGTCTCACCGGAACGGTGGCTCATGACACAGGTCATACGGTTGCGGTGCGCCATATCCACGGCGGTCAGGCTTTCGGACAGGGTGCCGATCTGGTTCACTTTCACCAGAAGGGAGTTACCACAGCCCTTTTCAATGCCCTGTGCCAGACGGGTCGGGTTGGTCACAAACAGATCGTCGCCCACCAGCTGTACTTTGCCGCCCAGTTCATCAGTCAGCATTTTCCAGCCGTCCCAGTCATCTTCATCCATACCGTCTTCAATAGACAGGATCGGATAGTCTTTGACGAGGGCTGCGAGGTAAGCAACGTTTTCCTCGGAAGACAGGCTCAGGCCTTCGCCGGAAATCTCATATTTGCCGTTTTTGTAATATTCGGTCGCGGCACAATCCAGCGCTAGCATGATATCATCACCCGGGGTGTAACCGGCTTTTTCAATAGACTTCAGAACGAAATCAAGCGCTTCACGGGTAGATGCGATGTTTGGCGCGAAACCACCTTCGTCACCAATGCCGGTGGACAGACCAGCGGCGGAAAGTTCACCTTTCAGCGTGTGGAAGATCTCAGCCCCCATACGCACGGCGTCACGGATGTTACCGGCAGACACCGGCATGATCATGAATTCCTGGATGTCGATCGGGTTGTCCGCATGTTCGCCACCGTTGATGATGTTCATCATCGGAACCGGCAGAACGCGCGCCTGTGTGCCACCCACATAACGATACAGAGGCTGCATAGAGAAATCAGCCGCCGCTTTTGCTGCGGCCAGGGACACACCCAGGATCGCGTTTGCGCCAAGGCGGGATTTGTTTTCGGTACCGTCAAGTTCGATCATCGCGGCATCAATCGCGGCCTGCTCGGTCACGTCGAAACCGGTCAGCATATCGGAGATTTCACCGTTCACAGCTTCAACAGCCGCAAGAACGCCTTTGCCCTTGTACCGGTTCTTGTCGCCGTCACGTTTTTCATTGGCTTCCCAGGCACCGGTGGAGGCCCCGGAAGGCACCGCGGCGCGCCCCATCATGCCATCTTCAAGCACAACATCAACCTCAACGGTCGGGTTGCCCCGGCTGTCCAGAATTTCACGGGCGTGGATATCGTAAATCGTGCTCATCAGAGGCTCCTCGGCGGCAATAGAATTTTGCCGCATGTGTAGGGCAGGGTGGCACAGATTGCCAGCGCTTTCGGGGTGTTTGCCCGGTGTTTACGCTAACCCTGTGTGGGGTGGTTGCTTATTCATCCACAGGGGGTACGCGGCTTTCCAGCACACGGCGTTCACGCATAATGACGTAGATGCCGGAAGATATAATAATACCTGAACCGACAAGCGTCCAGAAATCCGGGACTTCGTCAAAGATGAAATAACCGAGGATGATTGAGAAGACGAGACGCGAGTAACGGAAAGGCGCAAGGGCGGAGGCTTCCCCCATGCGCATCGCTGTCACAATTAGGTAGTAGCCCATGCAGCCAAAGACCACGCAAGCGGCGAAACGCAGAAGCTGATGGAATTCAGGCCAGATTGGGGCATCAAGCAGCAGCAGCAGGAAGATCCCGGCGGGAATAACGCCCATGAAGCCCCAGAAGGATACAGCAACGGATGGCGTGCCTGCAGGCAGTTGGCGCGTGGCCAGATCGCGGCCGGCCAGCACCACAGCGGCAGCCACCGCCAGAAGGGCTGCGGGCTGAAAGCCTGCAAATCCGGGACGGATAATCACCAGCACACCAAAGAGGCCGATAAAGATTGCGGTCCAGCGCCGCCAGCCAACTTTTTCACCAAGCAGGAAAGCCGCACCGATGGTCACGATCAGGGATGTGGTCTGCAGCAGGGCCGCAGCTATCGACAGGGGCACCAGCCAGAGCGCGGTTGCGAAGAACAGTGCAGATCCGGTTTCCCCAAGGGTGCGCCAGAACAGCATCTTGCTGAAAACACGCGGGCCAATGATGGGCTGGCGATTGACCAGTGCAACGGTTGCAAAGACACAGGATCCGCCGACGCCCAGGAAAATCAGGATCTGTCCGACGGGGAAGGTTTCAGCCAGGGATTTGATAAAGCTGTCCTCAATGGTGAACATAGCCATGGCCGCTACGACCAGAAGAATACCGCGCAGATTGTCCATCGGAGACTCCGTTACTTAAGAGACAGTCAATGTCAGGAAGCTGCAGTGGTTATCCCCTGCATTGCGCCACTGGTGACAGGCTGTCGCAGGCGGATCAAGCTCAAAAGCGACTTTGGGGTCGGAAATTGTATCCAATCGCAGTGCAGGTGGGGGCCAGCCCCCACACCCCCGGGATATTTACAGAACCAAAATGAGCGCGACAGACAAGATCATGCCTGGCGAGTGTCTCACTTGATCTTTTCGCCGTAAAGTTCCATCCGGTGGCCTTTCAGGCGGTATCCCAGACGTTCGGCAATTTTTTCCTGAAGGGCTTCGATTTCCGGATCGACGAATTCGATGACTTCACCGGTGTCCAGATCAAACAGGTGATCGTGATGTTCGCGGTCTGCAGCTTCATAGCGGGCGCGTCCGTCGCCGAATTCCACCCGTTCCAGGATGTCATTTTCCTCAAACAGCTTTACCGTGCGGTACACTGTGGCAAGGGAAATCCCGGCGTCCTCTTTGGCGGCACGCGCAAAGAGTTCCTCCACATTCGGATGATCATGGGCGGCGTCCAGCACCTGCGCAATAATGCGGCGCTGTCCGGTCTTACGCAGACCGGAGGCTTCAAGGCGTTTAACGATACTCATAATTTTGCTTACACCAGATCCGGTTCACGACCAAAGTGATTTGCCAAACGGGTGACCGTCAGCCCTTGGATGATGATCGAGAACAACACAATCACATAGGTCGCGGTCAGGATCAGTGGTTTCCATTCGCTGTCGGGCAGGGACAGGGCCAGGGCCACAGAGATCCCGCCTTTCAACCCGCCCCATGTCATGATCGGGACCACGCCGGGGCTGAACGTACGGAAGGGGCGCAGCACGGTGACAGGCACATAGACTGCTGCGAAACGGGCGAACAGAGCCAGAGCCAGGGCAAAGCAGCTGGCGACCAATGCGTCGAAAGAGAAGGCAACTGCGAAGACTTCAAAGCCGATCATCAGGAAGAGAACCGCGTTCAGGATCTCGTCAATCAACTTCCAGAACGCATCGACATATTTGCGGGTTTCCTCAGACATGCCATGTTTTGCGCCGATATCGCCGATCAGCAGACCTGCGCAAACCGCCATAATCGGGGCCGAGAAATGCAACCAGACCGCAAGGGAATAACCGCCGAACGCCAGGCTGAGGGTCAGCAGGACCTCAAGCGAATAGTCATCAATGCGGCGCATGACGCGGAAGGTCAGCCAGCCCAGAACAATACCAAGCACAGCGCCACCAATGGCTTCCTGCACGAAAAGCTGTGCGGCAGCTGCAAGCTGGGAGGGTTCTTCGCCATGGTGTCCACCACCGTGCCCACCCACATCCGGGAAGGCAAGGCCGACCAGCACAAGGAACACCACATAGCCAACGCCATCGTTAAACAGGCTTTCACCGGCGATCTTTGTTTCAAGGCTTTTGCGCAGATTGGCTTCGCGCAGAACACCCAGAACCGCAACAGGATCGGTCGGGGAAATCAGTGAGCCAAAGACCAGCGCAATCATCAGCGGCATGCCTGTGATCCAGGAGAACCCGAAGCCGACAATCATCGTGGACAGGGCCACACCCATGGTCGCCATCAGGAAGACCACGCGCCATTCGCCGCGCAGGTCAGACAGTTTCACATGCAAAGCGCCGGCAAACAGCAGCAGGCCCAACATGCCTTCAAGCAGCGCATCAGAGAAATCAATGCTCAGGACGACGCCACGCACCTGATCCGCAATCCCAAGGCCAGGGGCAAATGCATCAACAATCAGAATGCCGATAGAGGCCAGAAGCGCAACGACCAAAATACCAATCGCAGACGGCAGCTTCAGGAACAGATAGTTAATCGCGCCAAAGGCACCGGCAAGGACGATAAGAAGGGAACTGATCTGTAATAAGGTCATCTGAAAGGCCTCTGGCTGCGCATATCTTTGCCGCTTCTAACACGCCCTGGGCGTTCAGGCCACAGGTCAGATGGGCGCGACCTGTGGAAAAGCCTTAGAAAAATCGGCCCAGATCGGCAGATGATCCGAGGCACGTCGGGCAAGGGGGCTTTCAATCACACCCGCGTTCTGCAACTGCCAGGCGTTGCAATGGGCGATGCGATCAAGATGCGCGATGGGACGTGCTGCGTGAAAACTGCGGCCGGGGGTGAGGATCGTGTAATCTGTAAGAGGCTCCATCCCCTTATTGCGCGACCATTCGTTAAAATCGCCTGCAAGGATGGTGGGGCGGTTTGTCAGCGTGTTCAGGTGATCCTGCAGTGCTTTCATCTGGCGCAGCCGATCCCGGCGGCGCAGCCCCAGATGCAGACCACAGATGCGGAGATCACCCAGAGGTGTCGTCAGGTCCGCAATCAGCGCGCCGCGTGGTTCAAATCCGGGAAGATCAATGAAATGAATGCCCTGTGGGGTGATATTCTTGCTGATCAGTACGCTGTTTCCATGGCTGCCCAAGCTGTCAGCGCCTCCGCCTTCGGGGAAAACAGACAGCCCGGTTTCTTCCCGGATCACGCTACGGGGCAAGGCCGCAGGACGTGCGCCAAGACGTTTATCCGCTTCCTGCAGCAACACCACATCTGCGCTCAGATCATTGATAACCCGGGCCGTGCGCGCCGGGTTCCGGCGGCGATCAAGGCCAATACATTTGCGGATATTGTAGCTTGCGATGCGAAGGGTCATATTAAGGATATAGGATGCGTGTCGCGCGAAACCAGATGTGGAGGTAAACAATGAAGAACCTCAACCCGATCCGGGAGCAAAGCAGAATTGTCTTTGTGATCTGGGGCTTTCTGGCCCTGGCGCTTGTTGCGGCCCTTGTGACGTTCAACTGGTCGCTGGCGTTTATTGCTGTGGCGACGTTTTCGCTGTCATTGCTTCCGGTGTTTTTTGCCAACAGATTTGAGATCCGCCTGCCGCATGGTTTCTTTGCCGCTGTCGTCTTCTTTATTTTTGGAACAATTTTTCTGGGCGAGGCTTTTGACTTTTATGAACGCTACGGATGGTGGGATGTGCTTTTACATGGCGGATCTGCCGTGGGCTTCGGGCTGATCGGTTTTATCTTTGTACTGATGCTGTTTGAAGGTGATCGTTATGCTGCGCCGCCCTGGGCCATGGTGTTTTTTGCCTTTTGCTTTGCTATGACAATCGGGGCTGTATGGGAGATTTTTGAATTTGGCATGGATCAGATCTTTGGGCTGAATATGCAGAAATCCGGCCTGGTCGATACAATGGCGGATCTGATGGTCGATGGGCTGGGCGCACTGATCGGAGCGGCGGCAGGTTTTGCCTGGCTGAAGGGGCGTGAGAAGGGCAGCCTTACGGGACAGATTACACAGTTTGTCCGCGAAAACCGGGGATGGTTTCGCAGATGGCGGCGGAAATAAGCTGCGGCCGTTTTCTTTCAAAGAAAACGGAACGGAAACTTTGAAAGTTTCCGCGTGTCTCAGAGACGACGACTCATGCGCTGGTAACGTTCATGGGTTCTGAAGCCAAGTTTCTCATAAAGCATTTTGGCTTTTGGATTGTCCGCCGCCACATCCAGGTTGACCCGCTGCACATCCATCTTGGCCAGCTCTTTCATAATGGCCATCAAGCACTGGCTGCCCATGCCACGTCCACGCACAGAAGGCCGGATCCAGATTTCATCAATCAGGGCTTCACGCCCGCCGATTGCCATGCAAAAGCCAAAGGATACAATGATATAGCCCACTGGTGATGATTTCGGACCAATCAGCCAGGCTGCCGCCTGCATCTCGCCGGAAAACAGAATATCAATACCTGCTGCACGTTCAGTGTCCGTCGTCGGAAGTTCTTCTTCCGCGTGAAATTGCGTCACCATATTGGCAAGGCGTTCCCGGTCATCCGGGCTACAGAGAGACAGCATATTGCTCATAGCCGGGCGAGCCTTTCCGTGAGCAGGGCAAAGAACCCATCAGCGTCCACATCGCCAATGAACAGCGCGTTTGGCGCGTGATCTGTAACGCGCCACCAATCGGCAACAGTTGCGCCCATGGTCAGTTCAGACTGGGTTTCGACCTGAACATTGATATGGCGGCCTGTGAACAAATCGGGATCAATCAGATAGGCGGTGACACAGGGATCATGCAGAGGCGCGCCGTCAGAGCCGTATTTTTCTTTGTCGAAGCGTTCAAAGAAATCCGTCATCTCAGCAACCGCCTGGCCAACTTTCGTGCCGATATCGCGGAAGGCATCATTGCGGGGTTTCGTGACAAGGGCTTTATGGGTGACATCCAGCGGCATGACCACAATCGGGACGCCCGATTTAAGCACAGTATCTGCGGCCAGCGGATCAACGTAGATGTTAAATTCGGCAGAGGGGGTGATATTGCCGCCTTCAAAATACCCGCCGCCCATCAGGATAATCTCCTGTACACGATCGACAATGTCAGGCGCTTTCTCAAAGGCACTCGCAATATTTGTAAGCGGCCCCAACGGGCAGAGCGTGACCGTGCCAGGGGCTTCCTCTCGCAGGGTTTCAATGATGAAATCCACGGCATGTCCCGGTGTCAGCTCCATAACTGGATCGGGCAGTACCGGGCCATCAAGGCCGGTTTTCCCATGCACATGCTCCGCGGTGACCAGAGGACGGTTCAGCGGTCGATCACAACCGGCAAAAACCTTCACATCGGTCTTCCCTGCAAGTTCACAGACAATGCGTGCGTTTTTCTGCGTCAGCTCCAACGGCACATTTCCGGCCACACAGGTGATGCCCAGAACATCCATATTTTCGGGGCTGGCAAGTGCCAGAAGGATAGCCACCGCATCGTCCTGGCCTGGATCCGTATCAATGATGATTTTGCGTGCTGTCATGTCGCCCTCCGTGAGAGGGAGACAGTGGCTCTCCCCGCAGAGAATGTCCAGCCCGGAAAGGTGCCGGTGACGGTCAGCAGAGAATATCTGCCGATGTGCCGGTGAGAGACGCCCGGCACGCGCAGCGTGCCATGCCCAACGCCTGAAATACAGTTTTTCTGTCTGGAAGGGGGCGGGAGCCTTCCGGGCAAAAGAAAGGCCCGCAGAAATACCACGGGCCAGTCAGGGAAATTTTCAGAACGGATCTGATCTGATAAAGCGGATCAGTTGCCCGCGTCGAAGTCGACTTCTTCCGTCAGGCGCAGGGCTGCGCCGCGTTGTTGTGCGATGTCCATGAGGTTCACGTCATCCACCGTGAATTCGCCCCAGCTTGCAACCAGTTCCGCCGGGGTGGAACCGGGTGCGATCGGGTATTCAAAGTTGGCTTCTGCATAGATTTCCTGCGCTGCAGGCGAGGTCAGGAATTCCATCATTTTCAGCGCATTGTCGCGGTTTGGTGCATGGGCTGTCATCGCCACGCCAGACACGTTCACATGGGTGCCGCCGTCTTCAAATTCCGGGAACACAATGCGCACAGAATCCGCCCAGGCCTGCTGCTCTTCATTGCTCAGCATTTTGCCCATGTAATAGGTGTTGCCTAGCGAAATGTCACATTCACCGGCCCAGATGGATTTCACCTGCGCGCGGTCATTGCCTTCCGGCGGATGGGCCAGGTTGGCTTTCACACCTTCAAGCCAGGCGCGGGTTTCTTCCTCACCATGGTGGTGCAGCATGGCAGAGGTCAGAGCGACCGTATAGGCATGGGTGCCGGAACGGGTGCAGATACGACCGGCCCATTTCGGATCAGCCAGATCTTCGTATGTGGTGATTTCACCTTCTGCCACACGATCACGGGACGCATAAACAATACGTGCGCGGGTGGTCAGGCCAAACCAGCGGCCTTCCGGATCACGATAGAGATCAGGGACGTTTGCGTTCAGTACATCGCTTTCAACGCTTTGGGTCAGGTCCGCTTCCACAACGGCATTCAGGCGGGAAATATCCACGGTGAATATAAGATCCGCAGGGGACCGTGTGCCTTCTGCCTGCAGACGTTCCACAAGGCCCTGTTTCAGATGCACCACATTCACATCGATGCCGGTTTCAGCGGTGAACGCATCGGTCAGTGGCTTGATCAGCTCAGGTTGACGGTAAGAATAGATGTTCACTTCCTCAGCAAATGCAGGGGCAGCAACAGCCAATAGGGTGGTCGCGAACAGGGAGGATTTAATAGCGGACATAATACACGCTCCGTTAGAGTTTAGTTGCGCCTCTTTAATCTGACTATTTTAGTCAGGTCAATACCTGAATGATTTAGTCGGATGATTTGCGTTGTTCCGCTTTTACCTGATCCCAGAGCGCATCCATTTCCTCCAGATCGCTGTCTTCCGGACGTTTTCCCATGGAGGCAAGATGCGCTTCAACACCTTCAAAACGTTTGGTGAATTTATTGTTCGCTGCACGCAAGGCGGCTTCTGGTTCCACCCCCAGATGTCGGGCAAGATTGGCCATGACGAACAGCAGATCACCCATTTCTTCTTCGACCTCGACCTGGGTTAATGTGTCGCGGGCTTCGACCAGCTCGTCACATTCCTCGCGGATTTTATCCAGAACCTGTGTGGTTTCCGGCCAGTCAAAGCCGACTCTGGCCGCGCGTTTCTGTAATTTATACGCCCGCAACAGGGCTGGCAGGCCAACGGCCACACCGTCCAGCGCCCCTTTTTCCGCACGCCCCGCCCGTTCTGCTGCTTTGATCTGTTCCCAATCTGCAGTCTGTTGTTCTGCAGATTTCTCGCGACTCTCATCACCAAAGACATGCGGGTGGCGGGCGACCATTTTGTCGGACATCGTGTCCACGACCTCTTCAAAGGTGAAAAGCCCGGCATCCTCCGCCATCTGCGCATGAAACACCGACTGAAACAGCAGATCGCCCAGCTCTCCCTTCAGTTCGCCCCATTCCTCACGTTCAATCGCATCCGCGACCTCATAAGCTTCCTCAATCGTGTAGGGGGCGATGGTGGCGAACGTCTGTTCAATATCCCAAGGGCAGCCTCCTTCAGGGTCGCGCAGACGCCGCATGATTTCACGCAGCCGTTCCATCCCGCCGTTGGGGGTGTGAACAATTGCATCAGAAGCAGAATAATCGCGGGCCATGGGCTGTCCTTTCATCTTAATGCTTCGGTAACAGAGGGGGGCGGACTTGCCAACTGCCGTGAGAATACGGGCTTGCGTCCGGTATCGTTTCCACTGAAGTTAGCGCAAACCCCACAAAGGATGAAAACCATGCCCGTGATCAACCGAATTGCTGCTTATGCAGAGGATATGAAAACCTGGCGTCGCCACCTGCATATGCATCCGGAACTGCAGTTTGACTGCCATGAAACCGCTGCATTTGTGGTGGAACGTCTGAAAGAATTTGGCATCACCGATATTCACACCGGTATCGCGCAATCAGGTGTTGTTGCGATTATTGAGGGCAAATCTGACGGCCCGACCATTGGCTTGCGTGCGGATATGGACGCGTTGCCGATGCAGGAAACCACCGGGCTTGAACATGCCTCCACTGTGGAAGGCAAGATGCACGCCTGTGGGCATGATGGTCACACAACCATGCTGCTGGGGGCCGCACGTTATCTTGCTGAAACCCGTAACTTTTCTGGCCGTGTTGCGCTGATTTTTCAGCCGGCGGAAGAAGGCGGCGGCGGTGCTGGTGTGATGGTTGACGAAGGCATCATGGATACGTTCGACATCAGCCAGGTTTACGGCATCCACAATATTCCGGGCCTTGACGAAGGACATTTTACCGCAACACCTGGCCCTGTGATGGCGGCTGTCGATACGTTTGAGATCAACATCAAAGGCAAGGGGGGGCACGCGGCTTATCCGCAGGAAACCAAAGATCCGCTGGTGGCCGCCGTTGCCATGGTTGATGCGATCCAGACCATTGTCAGCCGGAACCACTATACCATGCAGGAAGTGGTAGTTTCTGTGACCCAGATCCATGTGGGAAGCGCGGATAATGTGATTGCAGATGATGGTTTTGTCGGCGGCACTGTGCGTACCTTTGAAACAGACGTTCAGGACATGGTTGAAGCCCGCCTGGGTGAGATCGTGGCAGGAACCGCTGCGGCTTACGGGGTTGAAGCAGAGCTGAACTATGAACGCGGGTATCCGGCGACGGAGAACACGCCCGAGAAAACCGCCTTTGCCACCAAAGTTGCACAGGATCTGGTGGGCGCGGATAAAGTAGATCCGAATGCGATTGGTGGCATGGGGGCAGAGGATTTCTCTTACATGCTGCAGGCGCGTCCCGGGTCCTACCTGTTCCTTGGTACTGGCGAAGGGGCAGGGCTGCACAATCCGAACTATGACTTTAACGATGATGTTGCGCCGCTTGGAGCAAGCTTCTTTGCAAAGCTTGTGGAAACTGCGCAACCTGCGTAAACGGAATTTTACGAAAATTCCGGGCCGGAGTTTTCAAAAACTCCGGTCGACCCACTGAAAGGCCGTGCCGATGTCTCGTGTAATCCTGCTGAACAAACCTTTTGGCGTTCTCAGCCAGTTTACCGACAAGGGCACAGAAGGCAGCAAGCGCGAAACGCTGTCCGATTATGTTGATGTGCCGAAGGTCTATGCCGCCGGTCGGCTTGATCGGGACAGCGAGGGGCTGCTTGTGCTGACGGATGACGGCAAGCTGCAAAACCGCATCGCCAGTCCGAAATTTAAGAAACCAAAGACATATTGGGTTCAGATCGAAGGTGTGCCGGATCAGGCAGCACTTCGAGCTCTGCGTGATGGCGTGTCTCTGAAGGATGGAATGACCCGTCCGGCAAAAGCGGATCTGATGGAGGAACCCGAAGATCTCTGGCCGCGCAACCCGCCGATCCGTGTGCGCAAATCTGTGCCCGACAGCTGGTTGCGCCTGACAATCACGGAAGGGCGCAATCGTCAGGTGCGGCGCATGTGTGCCGCCGTTGGTCATCCCTGTCTGCGCCTTATCCGCTATTCAATTGGGGACTGGGCAATAGAAGGGCTTGATACCGGGACATGGCGTGACGCATAAAGAGCATTAAATAATTTGATCAAATTATCCGGGAGGGGATGAAATGTCACTGGAAGACGCGAAAAATCACGAAGATATGGCCATCACCCGCGATAGCCACCGGGGCCTGTCAAATGAGCTGACCTTTGCTGGTGCGCCCAGCTTTCTGCGCCGTAAATACACCAAAGACCTGACAGACGTAGATGTGGCTGTGACCGGCATCTGCTTTGACCAGAGCGTCACCAACCGCCCCGGTACACGTTTTGGCCCGCGTGCGATCCGCGAGGCCTCCAGCCTTCAGGCGCCGGACAAGCCCTATGGCTGGGATTTTGATCCGATGAACGACATGAATGTCGCGGATTACGGGGATATGGCCTTTGATTACGGCAAGATCCAGGATTTCCCGGCAACCCTGCAGGCCCATATTGGCAAGATCCTTGATGCCGGTTCCGCAAGCCTGGTTTTGGGCGGCGATCATTATATCAGCTTCCCGATCCTCAAAGCCTATGCTGAGAAGTTCGGCAAGCCTCTGGCGCTTTTGCAATTTGATGCCCACGGCGACACATGGAAAGACGATGATATGGAGCGTATCGATCATGGCACCATGTTCTACAAAGCGATCAAACTTGGCCTGATTGATCCGGAGAAATCCGTGCAGGTGGGTATCCGTACCGACAACCCGGACACCATGGGCATGAACATCATTGATGCACCGGAAGTACACCGTGTCGGGCCGGAAGCTACCGTTGCCAAGATCAAAGAGATCATGGGCGATCACCCGACCTACCTGACCTTTGACATTGACGCGCTGGATCCGGCCTATGCACCTGGCACCGGTACGCCAGTCTGGGGCGGGCTGACCTCGGCCCAGGCGGTAACGATGCTGCGCGGGCTGCGTGGTATTAACCTGCTTGGCATGGATGTGGTTGAGGTGAACCCATCCTACGACACCACCGGCGCAACAGCCGTGGCCGGGGCCCATGTGGCAACCGAACTGCTGTGTTTGTATGGCTGGGGTAAACGCGCGCGCGGCGAACTCTGAGTTTTGAGTATTTAAGGCAAGATGAAGGGGGCTGGCTCAGATCCTTTTCATCTTGCTTAATATACTCTCGCTGGAGGCCTGAAATCTTTGCAAAGGAAGACAAAAATGATGACATGGTTTCTGGCGGGGCTTCTGACGGCTGTTCTGATTGTGCGCTTTTATGTGCGTCATGCACCACATGAGGCGGCAGATTTTCATGTGATGAACAGCAGCTATTCGGAAGCAGGAGATTACAGATCAGACGGCGGTTTTGAAGCTGTGCGCCAGCCGGATGAGCCTCTGCGCGAGGCCATGGCACGGCTGGTGCGGATCATTGAAGAAAACGCCCGCACCACCCATCTGGGTGGCAGCCTGGATGAGGGACATATCAGTTTTGTCACACGAACCCATTTCTGGGGTTTCCCGGATACGACCAATATCTGGGTCTCGGGCGATCAACTGCATATCCAGGGCCATCTGCGGTTCGGGAAATCAGATCTCGGGGTAAATCAGCGGCGTATTCTGAACTGGCTGGCCCTCGCGCGGCTGTAGGCGCGAATTCAGGCAAAGATCACCAGTGTCGCGCCACATGGGCACATTCAGCGACATTTCACAGCGGGCCATAAAGGCGCGGCCATCCACATACAGGCAGATTTCCTCTCCCAGCTCCTGTCGTGCGCCGGATGTATCTGTACAATAACAATCAATAACGCGGCCACCCGGCCCGGTGACATCCGCCTGCAAAGGGGCTGCCGTGAACATAAAAATCAAGGCAATATATCTCATGGTGGTACAATAGCACGGATCGTGCCCTTGACCAAATCCGGCAAATAGCTGAAGGGATAGACATGGTTCCTTTTGATAAACTCTCCCGCATTACCGAGCGATTTGAATATGTCGAAGCGCAGATGAACGCTGGCCTTGGCGATATTGCAGCGCTGGGACGCGAATATTCTGAACTGCGACCGCTTGTTGACCAGGTACAGGCCTATAAACAGTTGCTTGAGGATATTTCCGAAGCTGAAACAATGCTGGAAGATCCCGATATGAAGGAGCTGGCAGAGGAAGAACTGCCCCTGCTGCGCGACCGCCTGCCGGTTGAGGAACAGGCGCTTCAGGTGGCTTTGCTGCCAAAGGATGAGGCCGACGCACGCCCCGCGATGATCGAAATCCGTCCTGGCACCGGCGGGGATGAGGCGGCGCTGTTTGCCGGGGATCTGTTGCGCATGTATCAACGCTATGCCGAAGGACGCGGCTGGAAGTTTGATGTGCTGGAAGAAAGCGTTTCGGAACTTGGCGGCATTAAGGAAGCGGTTATTCATGTGAAAGGCGAAAACGTCTTTCAGCGGCTGAAATTTGAAAGCGGCGTGCACCGGGTGCAGCGCGTGCCGGAAACCGAAAGCGGCGGTCGTATTCATACATCTGCGGCCACGGTGGCGGTGCTGCCCGAAGCGGTGGATGTGGATATCAAAGTCGATCCCGGTGACATCCGGATTGATACCATGCGTGCGTCAGGCTCTGGCGGGCAGCATGTGAACACCACAGATTCCGCCGTACGGATCACCCATATTCCTTCCGGAATTGTTGTGGTGAGTTCTGAGAAATCTCAGCACCGCAACCGCGAAATCGCCATGCAGGTTCTGAAGACCCGGCTGTACGATCTGGAACGGCAGAAACTGCATGACGAGAGATCCGAGGCACGCAAAGGGCAGGTGGGATCTGGTGACCGGTCGGAACGTATCCGCACCTATAACTTCCCACAGGGACGCGTCAGTGATCACCGCATCAATATGACGCTTTATAAGCTGGATCAGGTGGTTTCCGGTGATCTGGATGAATTTATCGACGCGCTGCATGCCGATGATACGGCGCAGCGTCTGGCGGCTGAGGATCTGTGATGCGCGCGCAGGATGCATTGTTTCAGGGGGTGCAGGAACTGAAAGAGGCCGCTGTTCCCGGGGCCGCCAGCGACGCGCGTCGCCTGATGGCCTGGGCTATGCAGGTTGCGCCAGGACGACTGACGCTTGCCCTGGGGGATGATATTTCCGATGTGGCGCGGGCCCGATTTGAAAGCGCGATCAAGCAGCGGTTCTGTCGCGTGCCGGTTTCCCATATCACAGGGACCCGGGCGTTTTTCGGACGTGACTTCCATGTCTCATCCGCTGTGCTGGATCCGCGCCCCGAAACTGAACTTCTGGTGGAAATTGCGTTGCAACATCCGGGAAAGCGCCTGCTGGATCTTGGCACCGGATCGGGCGCAATTGCAGTTTCTGTGTTAGCTGAACGTCCAGATCTGTCAGGGCAGGCCTTTGATATTTCTGTTGATGCGCTTGAGGTTGCAAAACGAAATGCCGAAACCCATGGGGTGGCAGGCCGGCTGGATCTGAAGCAATCCGATTGGTTTGGTGAGGCTGAAGGTCACTATGATCTGATCCTGTCCAATCCGCCCTATATCACCAGCGCGGAAATGCAGGATCTGCAACCGGAAGTCTTTGACCATGAGCCCCATATCGCCCTGACACCTTATCCGGATGCAGAAAACGATGGGCTTGCCCCATACCGGATCATCACTGCGCAGATACAGGACTATCTGTCACCAGGCGGGATTTTGGCTGTGGAATGTGGCCCGACGCAAGGGCAGGCGATTCAGCTGATGTTTGAGGTGTCGGGCCTGACTGATGTTCAGATTCACAGGGATCTGGACGGGCGGGATCGTGTGGTGGCAGGGAAAATGCCAGTCTGACCGGAATTGCTGCCATATTCTCGTCTAAATTGGCCAAAACCTGCAAATTTTCAGCATTTCTTTAAGTTTATCCTTGTAATGCGCTTATGTGCATGGTTACTCCTGTATCAGCAGAGGCGAGAGCCCATGGCGCTCTGATCTGCTGTAAGCCAGAACATTGTTTGACCCGGTCGATGATGACCCCACGCAAGACGCGCGGTTGCGGCAACGATATGAGAAACACTCAGGCCAATACATCTGAAGTTTAGCGAAGATTAAAAATGAGATCATCTAAACAACGCTCGCGTGGTAAGTCGAACCGCAATCGCAATTCCAACGGGAATAACGTCAACCGCGTGTTCGACAGTTCCGGTCCGGAAGGCAAAGTGCGTGGCACCCCGCAGCAAATTATTGATAAATATCAGGCGCTGACCCGTGATGCGCAGCTGGCCAACGACCGTGTGGCCGAAGAAAACTTTCAGCAGCATGCGGAACATTATATCCGTCTGCTGGGCGATGCGACCCGCGAACAGGAAGCCCGCCGGGCTGAACAGGAAGCGCAGCATCGTGAACGCCAGGCGCAACGTGATGCCCGGCATGAAGCGCGCAAAGAACAGCGTGATAACCGCCAGGATGCAGCAGATGCACCGCAGCCTGCTGCTGCGCCGTCAACCGGGCCTGCGGATGTGATTGATCCATCTGAGGCACCTCAGCCGGATCTGCCGTCTTTTATCACTGACGCACCATCAGCTGAGATTGTGGATACACCGGAAGCCGCCGAAAAGCCGGCCCGCAAACCCCGCCGTCGCAAACCGGCTGCAGAAGATGCGGAAGGTGGCGTTGCCGTGGAAGACGCCAAACCAAAGCCCCGCCGTCGCGCCCCGAAGAAGGTGCCCGAAGGCGACACCCCGGACAGCCCGGAAGCAGCTGAGTAACGGACGTTGAGATATCGAAACCCGCCTCAATACAGGCGGGTTTTTTGTTATATTGCGATTTTTGTCAACTTCAGGCCGGGACTGTGTTTACCTTAAAGGCCTTGATTGAAGCACACTCTGTTGTTTGAATGCAGAGGCAACAAGTCGTAAAAAGCATAACCGTGGAGTTGATGTAAAGTGATGGCCCTGGAAGCCATCACAATAATCGATCACTCTTCGATCTGAAGCTCACCTTGCAACGGTATGGCGATGGCTCTTGAACTCACTCCGATCTTAGTTGAGTTAGCTCCGACAGTGGCCGTGTCGACGCCGACAGCAACTGAGCTAACCCCGACTGTGGCCGAACCATCGGGGCCATCTATCATGACTGCTCCAGTAGGAGGTGCGATAGAACATGGGTAGTTACCAGAACATACAACAACATCCCAACAATGCCCTTGTGCGTTGCATTCACTCAGAGCACTGGCCGTTGTGACGGATGCGAAAGTTGCTGTAACAGCAAAAAATGCTGACGTGATTTGATGTCTAATACTCATTGTATTCACTCGCTTTTTGTCGTTTTCCACAAGTTAATCCCGTGGCAAGACCACTCTTTCTTACGAGTATGCGTAGCTCAATAACAGCCACATGATATTGGATAACATTCGTCTGAATCGTGAGCTGAAAACATAGAATATTGTTTAGACCAGGTTACCCTTAGCGCATATGCGGGGCGATCTGGCGTGCGAGCGCGCAGAAGCCTTCAATATCAACCTGTTCCGCACGATCTGTTGGTTTCAGACCCGCAGCAACAATATGATCTTCCATATCCGGTACAAAGTTTTTCAGCGCCGATCGCAGCATTTTACGGCGCTGGTTGAAGGCCTGGGCGACGACGCGGTTCAGAACTTTGGGGTCCGCGGGAAACAATGGTTCTTCCCGGCGTTTCAGATGCACAACTGCCGAATGGATTTTTGGCGGCGGGGAAAAGGCTTCGGGGGGCAGGGTCATCACGGTCTGACACTGACAACGCCATTGCGCCAGAATGCCAAGCCGTCCATAGGTTTTGCTGCCAGGGGCTGCGGTGATGCGTTCTGCCACTTCCTTCTGGAACATCAGTGTCAGGCTTTCCCAGAACGGTGGCCAGACATCCGGCGTCAACCAACGCACCAGCAATTCCGTGCCCACGTTGTAAGGCAGGTTTGCAACGATACGCACGGGGGCTTGCAAGTGCTTTGACACGTCAATTTCCAGCGCATCAGCATTGATCACGTCCAGTTTGCCGGGGTAGGCTGCCTGCACCTCGGCAAGGGCGGTGATACAGCGGCTGTCTTTTTCTACCGCTAGAACTTTGCGTGCACCTTCTGCCAGCAGACCCCGTGTCAGGCCACCTGGTCCAGGGCCGATTTCCAGAATGTCACAGCCGGACAGATCGCCTGCGTATCGGGCAATTTTTGATGTCAGGTTCAGATCCAGAAGAAAGTTCTGCCCCAGTGATTTTTTTGCCGCCAGTTCGTGGGTTTCAATCACGTCGCGCAGGGGGGGCAGATTGTCGATGGTGGCCATGTCAGGCCTCCTTTCGGGCAGCGCCCATTTTTGCGGCAAGGCGCAGGGCTTCGAGTGTTGAAGCCGGATTGGCAAGACCTTTGCCCGCGATATCAAACGCGGTGCCATGATCGGGTGACGTGCGTACAAAGGGCAGGCCCAGGGTGACATTCACGCCGCGGTCAAAATCCAGAGCTTTGATCGGGATCAGCGCCTGGTCGTGATACATGCAGATCGCCGCGTCATAGCTTTCGCGGGCGCGGGCGTGGAACATGGTATCAGCGGGCAGGGGACCACGCAGGTTCAGCCCTTCTTGTGTCAGCTTTTCCAGAACCGGCGCAATCAGGTCCATATCCTCGCGCCCCATCACGCCACCTTCGCCCGCATGCGGGTTGAGGCCGGCAATGGCAAGACGCGGGGCGCTCAGGCCAAAATCGCGTTTCAGGCCTTCATGCGTAATGCGGATGGTGTCTTCCAGAAGGTCCGGGGTCAGCGCCTTCGGAACATCAGACAGCGCGATATGGATGGTCACAGGCACCACGCGCAGCAGGGGCGAGGCCAGCATCATTACGACATTATCGACATTGCCCAGATGCCCCAGGAATTCCGTATGTCCCGGAAAGGCAAAACCAGCACCGTCTTTCAGGGCTTTCTTGTGGATTGGCAGGGTACAAAGGCCCGCTGCCTGGCCGCTTTGTGCCAGAAACACAGCGCGTTCAATCGCGTTGATCACGCCTTTTGCATGGATCGGGTCCGGGGTGCCCGGACGGCGCGGGGCGCCGAAGTCCTGGTGCAGAACGGGCAGGGCATTCGGGAATGTGTCTGCAACCTCTGTCGGGTCATCAATGCGCGTGTGGGGCACATTGCCGGGCAGGTGGTCCGCGTCCCCGATCAGAAAGAATTCCGGGCCGTCTGTGCGCAGTTCCTGCCAGGCCATTTCGGCCAGTTCGGGGCCAATACCTGCGGGTTCACCGCAGGTCAGGGCAATGGGAAGATCAGCCATTATTCGTAGGTAATTGTGGCATCAGCGCGCAGCTCTGCCAACAGGCTGTCTGCGTAAGAAGCAAGGCGTTGCTGGCGCAGCTGGCCGCGCACTTCTTCGCGGGATGTGTCTTCGACAATTGCGTTCACGCGCCCACACAGCATCAGAACCGTAAGCTGTGGACCAGCCTCTGTCTGAACTGTCAGGTTTGTTGAAATTTCATTGTCATCCAGACGCGCCAGTTCCAGGGCAATGTCATCCGGCACATCGGCAATGGCCAGTGTATCGCGCTGCAGACGTGAGGCATCCTGCCCCAGATTTACGCCGTAAAGATCATCACAGCTGTCGACCGTATTGATGACTTTCGCGGCCTGGTTCAGCGCAGCTTCACTGCGCCCGCCGGGAATAAAATAACGGGCGTATTCCATGGAAACCACTTCGGTTTCTGCCGCATCGGTTTCCTCAACCGCGCGCAGCATAAACAGGGCAATCGCATTGGGGACTTCGATAGGGGCCGTGATGTCACCTGGGGAAAGCGCCAGGATCTGGCTGCGGATTGCAGGTGGCAGGTTGCCGATTGGCAGCCAGTCAATCCGGCCACCGCGCCCACGGGACTGAGACGCGGAAACAGCGCGGGCCTGGGCTGCGAAACCTGCCTGAGAAGAAACACTGCGGCTGATACGCAGGGCTTCTGCGCGGGCCTGATCAATGGCTTCGGGCGGGGCGGGAATGATGATTTCAGACAGAAGCACACGCACACCACCGCTGCCAGAAGCAAGGGCAAGGGCACGGTCAATTTCAGCTTCGGTGATCTGAACGCGCGGGGCATAGCGCCCGCCGATCAGTTCACGCCAGGCGATCCCTGAGGATACGAAATCCCTGAAGGTTTCTTCAGCGACACCTTCCTGGGCAATCGCCGCGAGGAACTGTTCACGTGACAGCTGGGCACGGCTGGCAAATTCTTCCATCCCGGCTTCAATCTGCGTGTCGGATACAGTGATACCTGCACGTGTAGAGGCTTCGGCACGCAGGCGATCATCGACCAGGCCTTTCAGGGCTTCGGCTTC
Source organism: Thalassobius sp. I31.1 (assembly GCF_003031585.1). Classification (GTDB taxonomy): domain Bacteria; phylum Pseudomonadota; class Alphaproteobacteria; order Rhodobacterales; family Rhodobacteraceae; genus Halocynthiibacter. Next base: position 80,307 of record NZ_PWAA01000061.1, on the reverse strand, counting down.
AATATCACCGGGCTGGCGCAAGAGGCGCAGGAAGGTGATGCGCTGGCGCAGCTCATAGTTGGTGACGACTGAGTCATTCACTTTTGCCGCCGGGGCAAAAAGGTTTTGTGCAGAGGCGGTTTCAGCCAGGGCAACGACTGACAATGCCCCCAGCGCCGCCGCAGTCAGAAGATTGCGGGTTTTCATCAGAGTAGCACCTGCCAGATGCGCGGTTCTTTGCTGAAAGAAATTCATTTTCACTGCCATTGTCCTCTGCGGGGTCTGACGTCACCGTCTCTGTTAAGTGTCATTTCACATGAAACGCATTGTTTCAGGGCTGATGATCTGTGGTTGCCTTCTTTTACCTAACGATTGCAGTGTCGCGCAAGCGTTCTGCCACCGGTGTTCACGCCAAAGCCGGAAAGTTTTACGGTAACCCCGAAATCGGTTGTCGGTTTGATCGTATCTGTCCGGGTAAAGCGCCGGGACGCGGTGAAATCAATCGCCGCACATTCGTTGCGATATTCAAGACCAAGCCCGATGCGTGCGGCGCGGTCGTTGATGAAATCATAGCGCCAGTCGGCAGATCCGGTCCAGTTGTCGTTGAACTTATAACTTCCGTCGAAGGCCCATTCAGAGGCCTGGGGCCGGTTCTCGGCCGGGGCGGATTCAATCCACAGATAAGAGGACCCCAGAGAAACACGATCATTTGCCCAGTGAATGCGGGTTTCATTGCGCGAGAAATCCAGGTGATCGTCAAACAGGGCCCGGTTGGAAACGGACAGCCCGTTGGCAAAGTTGATCTGCCCGGCAAGCAGCCAGTCAGAACTTGTTCCCTCAAGCCCCGATCCGGGGGTCAACGCGGCAATCCCGTTTTCGCGGTAAACCCGGCCTGCGACAAGGGCCAGCGACCAGCCCGCCGGATCCTGACGGGTCCAGCTGACGCCAATATTGCTGCGCAGACCTGTTTCCACGCGGTCTGATCCGGCAAAACGGCTGTCAGACCAGAGATTGCCTTCGTCAAACTCAAGCAATACGGAATCTTCATTCGGAATAGCCTCGCGGTTGCTGCGCCCGTAAAAGATCTGCATCACCGGTTCCAGCAATTGCGTGACACCAGACTGTTCACGCCGGATCAGAGGCCAGCGCAGTTCTGCACCGATTGTTCCGGTGTAAAACAGGCCTTCCTGTTCACCCGCGGCCTCATCCGTATAGGTGTAATAATCCAGGTCCCCGCCGGCCATAGTCGCAAAGACCATACCGTTGTTCAGCGTATAACTGTTGCGCCAGTCCGCACGGGTGCTGAGCCTTGCAACATCGCGCCCGTCATCGCCCGGGGTGTTAGAGCTGCGATAATGCGTGTGTCCTTCAATCTGCCAGTCCAGCTCGCCCGCGATCCAGGCAGGTTCCGTACGGCGATGCAGCAGGAAATCTCCGACAATTGTCGGCTGGGTGCTGTTGGATTCGCTTGAACGCAAAGTGTTGAAATGTGTCAGTTCTGCCAGAACGAATTTGTCACGCCGGGCCCGGGAAACGGAGATGGCGGAATCCAGGCGATCTTTGCCCGAATAGCCATAATCCAGCAGATAGGCATCGTCAGATGTGGCCTCGATATCGAAATCAAGCCGGTAATCCCGGGGCAGGGCGAAGCTGCCTTCTGCAAAAAGATACCAGCGGTTATCCGTCAGAAGATCATCCGATGACCAGGCACCGTTGAATTCAATATCCCCGGTGCGGAAAGCCTGCCGATAGCGGGCTTCCAGTGTTCTGGTTTTCGTAGACAGCCAGGGGGTCAGCGTCAGATCACGGTGATCCCCCATCCGGATGAAATATGGCGTCGCAAGCCCGGTGCCCAGGCGGGAACTGGACCGCAGCTGCGGCAAAAGCCAGCCGGTGGCACGCTTCAGTGTCGGATCGGGCAGGCGCAGACGCGGCAGCCAGAGGATCGGCACACCTTTGACAAGGAAGCTGGCATTATCAAAATAAAGCTGACGCCCTTCCTGGTCATGCACAACGGAACGCGCCCGGATCTGCCAGAGCGGCACAGGATTTTCGGCGCAGGTCTGACACGAGGTCACGACCGTATCTGTCAATCTTGCATAGCGGCCGTCAATCAGTCCGATTTCACCAGCGGCAAGCTGCAGTTGCTGATCCAGGACAATGCGGGCAGACCGCAGCACGCCATTGCGCAAATCCGCAGACAGATCACCGGAAACAGCCAGAATGATCCGTTCCGGGCCGTCCGTCAGGTGGATTGGCCCCACAAGGGTCAGGGTTTCATTGCGCCGGTCATATTGCAGTTCCTGCGCCTGAAGGCGGACACCATTGTGAAAGATTTCGACATTGCCTGAGGCCACAAGCCCGGATTGCCCCACCAGGCGCAGATCATCTGCGATCAGGCTGGCATAGCTGACCTGGTTTTGCGCGACAGGGCGCGACGTTGGCACAGTCTGAGCCTGCAGGACTGTTGTGTCCAGAGAGAAGGACAAAGCAGTGGTCGCAATCGCAAGGCCCATACCAAGGCTGCGAACAGATTTCTTTGGCGGTGTCATCCGTCCTCCATATGCAACAAAAGCCCCATCGCAAGCATGATCGCGACAAGCGGCGGCGCCCAGGCCGCCAGTTCAATCGGAATATTGCCGTTTTCCCCAAGCACACGGGAAAAATTGCGCAGGAAAAACAGGGCAAAGCCCAGAAGAATTGCCATCAGGACCATCGGGCCTGTCTGACCAAGCCGGGTGTGGCGCATGGTGAAGCCCGCACCAATCAGAACCATCGCCACCAGCATCAGGGGCAGGGCCAGTTCCGTATGCAGAAAAACCGAATGGGCCCGGGCCGCAAAACCTGCATTTTCAAGCTGCGTGATAAAACCCGGAAGTTCCCAGATACCGATGGCCGAAGGATCAGCGAAACTGTCGCGGATCTGTTCTTCCGTCAAAGTGGTCGCAAGCGTGATTTCGCTGTGTTCAGACGAGTCGCGTTCCGGGTTTACGGTTAGCCCTGAAGTCTGCGACAGAGGCCAGATCTTGGCATGTGTCAGCTGCCAGGATCCGTTTTCCAGCACTGCGCTTCCCGCTTCAATCCGCTCTAGTGGCAACCCCTGGGCGTTAAAGCTTATAAAGCTTACTTCGCGCAATTGCGTGCCACCAAGGCTTGCTTCTTGCGCATGAATAACGGTCTGCCGGGTGGTTGCCGGATCCATCGTTTCGCTGGCTTCACCAGGCAACACATCGGGGTTCCCCTGACGCAACCACAGGCCTTCGTCGCTGATGGACAGTGTAGATGTCGCACCAGAGCGCAAGACACTGGCCCGGTTCTCATATTCGCCGGATGTTGCGGCAACAATCGGGTTCAGAACAGACACAGCCACGGCACCGATCAGGACGATGGATACCACTGGCGCGACCAGAGATCGCAGCGCTGAACGCCCGGCCGCACGCGTCACCACAAGTTCGCTGGATCGTGCCAGCCCCAGAAACAGCGCAAGAGTCGCAAGGATCGTGATCAGGGGCAGAATCTGATATAGCGTGGCCGGAATGTTCAGCAGAGACAGCGACAGGATTTCACCAAATCCCAGGTTCAGATTGCCGAATTTGCGCAATTGTTCTGCTACATCCACAAGCAGAAGAATGCCGAGAAAGACAAAGAACACTGCGGTGAATGTGATCAGAAAGCGTCGGGCAAAATAGAGATGCAGTTTCATGAGGCCTCCTGCCGGCGACGACGAAAGAGGGCCGGGTGTTCGGAAATCCACAAAATCACGGCTGACACCGCAAGCCCCACAACAATGGGCAGATACATCAGGGCCACAAGACTGCTTTCTTTGCGGGTAATATCCACAACTGCATTGTCCAGTGCCTTGATCACCACCAGCAGAACCACGGCAAAGACAATCTGGCGCCAGATGCCGAACCGGCTGAAGCCGCCAAGAAGCAGACAGGAAAACCCGACAAGCGCGGTGACCATGGCCAGGAAAGGTTCAGCAATACGACCATGGGCAGCGGCTTTAAACAGGGCGGGGCTTGATCCGGTTTGTGCGATCAGCTGTGGATCTGCACGCAGAAGCTGCCCGGTGGTTAATTCGCCGATAGCTGGCTTTCGATTGCCGAAATCACCAATCAAAGCACTGATGTCATAGGTGAAATCTGTAAAAGATGTCGTCGCAAGTTTGTTCGCATCGCGGTCCAGTGTCTGCGCCATGCCGTCATACATCAGAAGGCGCGGGCCTTCTTCTGAACGCAACAGAAGTGCACGTCTGGCGGTATAGGTGGTTGGTCTTGCAGCATTGCGCTGATCGGACAGGAACAGATCGACCATCTCACCGGATGGTTCGATTTCCCGGATATACAGCGTCAATCCGTCTGTCGGATGCAGAAAGCTGCCATCCGAGAAAAATCGGGCAGAAATATTACGGGCAATTTCAGCTTCGCGTTCTGCAAGCTGGCGTGCGGCGGCGGGTACAAGAATGTGTGACAGCAACGACAGGAATATGGCCACAGTCAGACCGAAGGCCAGAACAGGCCGTGCCAGCCGGAAAGAGGAAAAGCCTGTTGCCTGCACCACAACCAGTTCGCTTTCACGCGACAGGCGGTTGATTGTGTAAACCGTTGCGATAAAGGCGGAGATCGGCAGAACGATTTGCACGACGCGGGGCAGGGTCAGGGCGGAAAATTCAAGAAAAACCGTGACAGATTGTCCGTCTGCGATCAGCTGGTCAAACAGGCCGACTGCTTTGTTGACCCAGTAAACCATGACCAGCACAAGTGAGAAAAACCCAAATAAAACCATCAGCTGCGAAATCAGATATCTGTCGAATCGCGCCACTTCCGGCCCCTTATGGTTTCCTGTTGCTCTGGCGGTCAGATTAGCTGAATTCCTGTGCAGGTAAAACTGCTATCTGGTGTTTCCTCGTCCATAGGGGTAGCAATAGGAAAAACCTTGCCGCCTTCAGGAGAGAGAGCGATGACAACGCCGACCGAAATTCATTTTAAAGAAACCGATATTGATGCAATTGCAGCGCTCGAAGGCCGTGTGGCGGTGTTCATTGCCGAAGACGGAAAGCTGGATGTCACCGCACGTCGCGTGAACCGTCTGATGAAAGGCGCGCTGGCACGACTGGCGGAAGATGAAGCTTTTGAAAAGATGAAGTCTGCTGAGACAAAGCTGCTGGCCTATCCGGTTGGTATGGCGGCAGAGGCCGTGGTTGTTGTGAAACTGTCCCGTCGTCCATCTGCGGAACTTGCGCGTAAAGCGGGCGTTGCGATTGCTAAGCTGAAGGGCAAAGGCGCTCTGCATGTTCTGGGCGGCAATATTGCCCGCGCGGAAGAAATCTCTTTCGGCCTTGCGCTGCGCGATTATGAATTCGACATTTACCGCACAGACAGTGGTGCACCCCGCGAAGAAACCCGTGGCGATGTGACCATGATGGTGAACAAACCGGAAGACGTGGCCCGTGATGCCGCGCCGCTGGCGGCTGTGGCGGAAGGTGTGTTCTTCACCCGTGATCTGGTGAATGAACCGGCAAACGTTCTGACCACCGATGATTTTGCAGCCCGCCTGGCGGCGATGCAGGAAATTGGTCTGGATGTTGAGATCCTGGAAGAAGACGAACTTGAGAAACTGGGCATGCGCACGCTGCTGGCGGTTGGGCAGGGGTCTGACAGCCCGTCCAAGGTTGTGGTTATGCGCTGGAATGGTGGTGAGAAAGAAGAAGCCCCATTCGCGCTGGTCGGTAAAGGTGTGGTGTTTGACACCGGCGGTATCAGCCTGAAACCAGCCGGTGGCATGGAAGACATGACCATGGACATGGGCGGTGCCGGTGTTGTGGCGGGCGTGATGCGCGCGCTTGCGCTGCGCAAGGCAAAGACCAATGTTGTGGGTCTTGTTGGCCTGGTGGAGAACATGCCATCCGCGCGGGCACAGCGCCCGGGTGACGTTGTGAAATCCATGAAGGGCGACACGGTTGAAGTGATCAACACCGATGCGGAAGGGCGTCTGGTTCTGGCCGATGTGCTTTGGTACGCGCAGAAACGGTTTGAACCACGCGGCATGATCGATCTGGCGACCCTGACCGGTGCGATTATTGTGGGCCTGGGCCATGAGAATGCGGGTGTGTTCGCCAATGATGATGATCTTTGCAAAGCGATGCTGAAAGCGGCTGAGGCTGAGGGCGAGGGCGCATGGCGTATGCCGATGTCCCCGGCTTATGACAAGCTGCTGAAATCCAAGATTGCGGATATGCGCAATTCTTGCGGGCGTGGGGCAGGTTCTGTGACAGCGGCACAATTCCTGAAACGTTTCGTGAAAGAAGACATGCCCTGGATCCATCTGGATATCGCAGGCGTGGCGTCTACACCGACCGAAACCGCTTATGCACCCAAAGGCGCCAGCGGTTGGGGCGTGATGACCCTGAGCCGCCTGATGGATGAAGTGTAAACTGTAAGGCACTGAATGAGCTCTGTTTTCTTTTATCACCTGACGGAAGGTCCCCTGGGCGACGTCCTGCCTGTGTTGATCTCAAAAGCACGGCAGGCCGGGTGGCGGATTTGTCTGCGTGGGCGTAATCCGCTGATGATGCAGCAACTGGATCAACGTCTCTGGACAGGTGATCCGAATGGCTTTCTGCCCCATGGCCTGGCTGGCGGTCCGCATGATGCGGATCAGCCGGTTTTGCTGACCGTGGATGCGGGGATGCCGAACGGGGCGCAATGTCTGATGTCGGTTGACGGGGCGGATGTTGACCCGGGTGAGGTTGCGGGGCTGGAACGGGCTATGATCCTGTTTGACGGGTTTGATCAGGATGCGGTGGCCCATGCCCGGACGCAGTGGAAGGCTGTGACCGGGGCAGGTGTTGCGGCGCAATACTGGGCGCAGGAAGACGGGCGTTGGGTGAAGAAGGCTGAAAGCTGATCAGGTGAAGGGGGCCAGCCCCCATCTGCGCAGGCGCAGATTCCCCCGGGATATTTGGACTGAAAAGAAAGAGATTATCCCGTGCACAATGCATGCACATCTTATGCACATTCTGTATGCATATATGGCGGGATGCAGTTTAAAGCGCTGTTAACGGTGCAGGATCATTTTGCCACCTGCAATTTCAATGCGGGAGAAGCGGTTGAGGTAATCCATTCCCAGCAGGCTTTCAAAAAGTTCGCCACCATTCACCGCGGCACGCAGGTTGCGGTCGGTGATGTCTTCGAGTTGCACGTGATCAAGGGTGACCTGGGCAATCGGGACGCTGCCATTGGCTGTCTGTGCGGAACCGAGATATAAAAGTTCATCCGGGGTCAGGCCAACGCGGCGGGCGGCGTCTTCTGTCAGGACAATCTGGCTTGCGCCCGTGTCCACGACGAAGTTCACAGGCATATTGTTGATGGTTAATGTGAGGTAGTAGTGACCATCGCGGGCGCGGGGGACTTCGATGCTGCCATTGCCTTGAGCGGACTGGCGCGCGCTGGTGGAACGCTGCACATCTTCCCAAAGACCAATCACGGCTACGGTGCCGATAAAGATAAAACCCCATATCGCCGCAAACTGCAGGTTCTTGCTGAGAGAAGCGCGGTTCTGGGTTACATACCAGCCGCCGAGGGCCACAACGAGAAAGCCAAGATACAATAGCCGTGCAATCTGGTCACCATCCATCGGGTTTTCTCCTAGATCTGAGCTTTTTCCAACTTCTCCTGCGCCTTCAGCCAGAGTTCTTCGGCCCGTTCCAGCGCATTGCGCAATTCACCATATTTCTTCTGAAACACTTCGGCTTCTGCCGCCCGTTCCGGATCATACATCGCAGGATCCGCAAGCTTTGCCGTCAGTTTGACTTCCATGTCCTGAAGTTTTGTCAGGCGTTCTTCGGATTTACGCACTTCACTGCGCAATTCCTTAATCCGGTCCTGAGAAACCTTCTTAACGACAGGTTTCGCGGCTTTCTTTTCCTTTTGCGGCGCATCTTTCTGCAGCAGGAATTTGCGGTAGTCTTCAAGATCGCCGTCGTAGGGTTCGACACGTCCGCCAGACACCAGCCAAAGCCGGTCAGCGACAAGACCCAGCAGGTGCATATCGTGGCTGACAAGGATGACGGCGCCGCTATAGGCGGTCAGGGCTTCGACCAGGGCTTCGCGGCTTTCGATATCCAGGTGGTTGGTTGGTTCGTCGAGGATCAGCAGATGCGGCGCGTCAATCGTAGCGAGCATCAGGGACAGGCGGGCTTTCTGGCCACCTGACAGGCTGCCAACCAGCGTATCCGCCTGTTCGGTGCCAATACCAAAGCCAGCAAGGCGCGCGCGGAATCTTGCGGGTGTTTCAGAAGGACGCAGGCGACGGACGTGATCAATCGGGGTTTCGTCGATATGCAGTTCGTCGACCTGGTGCTGGGCGAAATAACCAATGCGCAGTTTGGACGAGTTGTTCATCGTGCCGCCCATCACATCAAGGCGGCCGGACAAAAGCTTGGAAAGGGTGGATTTGCCTTCGCCGTTTTTACCCAAAAGCGCGATGCGGTCATCCTGGTCGATGCGCAGGTTCAGACGTTGCAGGATCGCCTTGTCGCCATATCCGACAGAGCCGCCTTCGACATTGATGATCGGGGGGGACAGTTCTTCGGGTGTCGGGAAGCTGAATTTCTTCAGGGCCGCTTCTTTTGGTGTGGTGATCGGCTGCATTTTTGCGATCATTTTCAGGCGGGATTGGGCCTGAACCGCTTTGGAGGCTTTGGCGCGGAAACGATCCACAAAGCTTTGCAGGTGGGCGCGGCGGGCTTCCTGTTTGGTGGCCTCGGATTGTGCGACCAGCAGGCGGGCGGCGCGGGTTTCTGCGAATGTATCGTAATTGCCCTGGTAGAAAGTCAGTTTCTTGTCTTCCAGGTGCAGGATACCGCCGACGGCGCGGTTCAGCAGGCCGCGATCGTGGCTGACGATGATGACGGTGTGCGGATAGCGGGCCAGGTAATGTTCCAGCCAAAGCGCGCCTTCAAGATCAAGATAGTTGGTTGGTTCGTCGAGCAACAACAGATCAGGCTGTGAGAACAGCACTGCCGCTAGGGCCACACGCATACGCCAGCCGCCGGAAAAGGCGGAACAGGGCTTTTTCTGCGCTTCGGGATCAAAGCCAAGGCCACGCAGGATAGATGCGGCGCGGGCTTCGGCGGACCAGGCATCAATATCAGACAGGCGCATCTGAATTTCAGCAATGCGATCCGGGTCTGTGGCGGTTTCAGATTCGGCGAGAAGGTCAGCACGTTCGGTATCTGCGGCCAGAACCGTTTCAATCAGAGACGTGTCAGAGGAAGGGACTTCCTGGCTGATGCCACCGATACGGGCGCGCTTTGGCAGGGTGATGGAACCACCTTCCAGCGGCATTTCCCCGTAAATCACCTTAAATAGTGTGGTTTTCCCCGTCCCATTGCGACCGACAAGGCCAACTTTGTGGCCCTCCGGAATGGAAACAGAGGCGTTTTCAACCAGCGTACGGCCGGCGACGGAATAAGTGATATCTTCAAGCTTGATCATAAAGGGGGTGTGCCGGATGCAGCGGGCCGGGTCAATGGCCGGAATACACACAACGATCAATGGAAAAATCAAAATTTTGGATTTTGATCATCTGAAATGATGAGTCCCCTAATTCCGGGCGTTCATGTTAGGAAACCACATGCCCTGAAGTGTGTGTTTTCGGGGTACGGTGACGGACCAATGTTATTACGAGTGCTTAAACCCGCAGTTGGTACTGCGGGTTTTGTTGTTTTCAGCTCAGTCGTCTGTAAGTTCTGTGATGAGATCAATCAGCCAGAGCAATGCCGGGTCTTTGTCGCGGTGCCTGCTCCATCTCAGTTCATAGGGCAAATCGCCCAGGTCAGCTGGGAAAGGCACGGCTGCCAGGTCCGAAAAAATATCTTCATGGACCAGCGTAGATGCGGAAATCAGAATGTCAGTTCCACGTACGATTTCAGACAATACGGCTGAGTCGCTGACGGTGTAGCGGAATTCTCTGGGGGAATAGCCGTTCTTTATCAGCCAGGCATCCACGATATTGTTTGAATGCGGCGATCCTGACCGGCGTTGCACATATTCCGCCTTCACCACATCTTCAACCGTGCGGGGCGGCGGGCGCGTTCCGCGTCGTAGCAGAGGACAACAGAATAAGCCGCCAGAGGTTTGCTTTGGGTTTCCGGGTGTTCTGGAAGCGCGATGCCGAGAGACAGATCGGCTTCGTCCATCAACTGATCGTTTATACTGTCCCAACGTGCATAGTGATAGGAAAATGTAATATTTGGCGCGCGCTGTTTCAGGGCGTCAATCAGGCGTTTGTAGGGGCCGAGCAGATGGGATGAAAAGCCGATGACCGTGAAGTTCCGTGTTGAGGTCGTCTGGTCAAATTGCAAAGCAGGCCGGACTTCCAGAAAATCGGCCAGAACGGGTTTTCCCTTATCAACGATGGATTGTCCAAGGGCGGTAAGCCGCATGACACCCCCGGATCTGATTAGCAGTTCATCGTCATAGACACGGCGCATTTTGTCCAACGCATAGCTTGCGCCTGGTTGGCTGATGCCATGCGCTTTTGCGGCGTTCCCCACGCTTCCAAGTTCGGTAACGGCGATGAAGACTGAAAGATCCTGCAAAGACAGGCTATGTAGGCGATGTTTGTTTATAGGCTTTTCTTACCAGGTGAAGCCCTGAGGTCAAACCTCAAAATATGGTGCAGAGCGGTTCACGGGGGCGAATGTCCTTTATTGCGGTGCGGGGCTGGCGATGTCCTGATTGATTTTGTTGCATTCCAGAAAAAGATCAACCATCCAGCGCAGGCAGGGCATATTTGATTTGCGTTTGCTCCAGCCAATGTAATGTGGAATTGGCTTGACCTTAAGCGGTTCCGGGATTGGCGCGATTGCAAATCTGGAGAAAATTGAATCCCGCAAGGCAAGGCTGGCGGTGACCAGCAGGTCCGTGCTGGTCACAAGATCCGGATAAGATGAAAAGTCATCTACGACAAACCGGAAAGTTCTGGGCGGATAGTTCATTTCCTTAAGGGCTTTGTCGACATGTCCCACGATGGAATACTGGTCATTATAGGTCACAAATTCTGCATTGACGAAATCTTCAATGGTTTCAGGCGCGGATCGGACAGATGCATCATAGTAGATGCCAACCGGATACTCTCGCAGGACATGCCGTTCAATTGATGTGGCATCCGGAAGGTTCGAACCAACAAAAAGATCCACATCTTCGTGCAGGCGTTCATGGCAGTTCGTCCGGTCATAGGTAACGTAAGAAAACGCAGCACCTGGCGCGCGTTTTCGAAATTTGCCAGGAAGGCCGGCATATGGGCCTGTCAGTTCTGAAGTTGCCCCCATGATCTTGAATGTACGATCGGAGGTCAGCGGATCAAAGCTGGCCTGTCTTGCAATTCGGTTGAATTCTTCAAGAGACGACGTGGCTGTGCTGGCAAGTGCTTTCCCGGTTTCAGTCAGGTTCATCTTGCCGCCGCTTCTGATCAGCAACGGGTCATTGAAACCCCGCCGAAGCTTTTCGAGGGCGTAACTTGCCGTGGGCTGGCTGACATTTAGTCGCCGGGCGGCTTCACTGACGCTCTGAGTGTCTGCGATCACTATAAACATGCGTATATCCTGAAGGGATAACGCCAACATATTAACATTCTCCATATTTGAAATCTAATATACATGCTTTTGAAAATAAAGTCATATCTGTAAGATACAGGTGTTAATCTTTTCCGGTTCCGATCTTCGGAACCGCCCCTTTAAACATATGACGAGCTTGCAGCGTGTAATGAGTAAATGCCCACAGTCAGGGGCTGTGGGCGATTTCTTCAGGCAGGTTTTGTAACTTTTGGGCGGTCTCTTCCGGCAAATTTTCACCATTAGACTTGTCAGGGGTTTTCCGGGCGCGACAGGCGTGTTAAGGCGCTGGCGCAACAGGCAGAGGCATGGGGCTTCTGACCTGAAACAGTTTTCTGAAAGAGACCGACATGGCCCTGGAACGTACTTTTTCCATCGTGAAACCCGACGCAACCAAACGCAACCTGACTGGCGCAATCGTTGCAAAATTCGAAGCAGCTGGCCTGCGTGTTGTTGCATCCAAGCGCATCCAGCTGACTCTGGCACAGGCTCAGCAGTTCTACGGTGTTCACTCTGAGCGTCCATTCTTTGGCGAACTCTGTGAATTCATGATCTCTGAGCCAATCGTTGTTCAGGTTCTGGAAGGCGAAAACGCCATCGCGAAAAACCGCGAAGTTATGGGCGCAACCAACCCGGCAGAAGCTGCGGAAGGCACCATCCGTAAAGAATTCGCACTGTCCATCGGTGAGAACTCTGTTCACGGTTCCGACGCACCTGAAACCGCTGCAGAAGAAATCGCATTCTTCTTCTCCGGTCTGGAACTGGTTGGCTGAAGCAAGGCTTCCGTCTGAAATTATAAAAGCCCCGCATGATCCGTCATGCGGGGCTTTTTATGTCTTATGGTCCCGATATCCGGGTGTCCGCCAGAACTTAGTTCACGGCTTCCACGGAAGGATCTGTAATTGTGATGGGATCATATTTATAGCTGCAGCCGGACAGGGCTGCTGCGGCCAGGGTGGCCAGAACAAGGGTGCGCATTTTTTTACTCCAAAACATAGTCAACTTGTCATGTTACTTATTGAAGAATATCACTTTTCCGGATGCTTTACAGCTGTCCATTCAGTCACATTCTGCCCCACAAGCGGTGCAATAGCAGGGTGTTGATTGTGCTTAACGGGGAAAAAACCCGCCCCGGTTGCAGTTTGGTGTTTTGGGAAGAAATTATTGATTCTGATGCAACCAGACCCGCAGAAGCTGCATGTTCCGGGTGCTTGCGTTCCAGGTGGCATCAAAAATATCCCCGACGACGGGAACCACACCAACCACAAGATCAACACCAACATTCAGACACATGCGGATCAGGACCCGGCGTGACACGCCCGCACGTGCAGCCGCGCGGATGATGTAGGCTGCGGGCACAATTGTGCAGAGGTCGCCAATCACGGGAACAAGCCCCAGGAAACTGTCCAGCCCGATGCGCACGGACGTGCCGGGCAGGGGCAGCAGGTTTTCCATTGTCCAGGCGATGTTGTCCAGCCGCTTCAGTTCCTCTTCGGTCAGAGGGTCCGGGGTCACGTGAAAGGGGTGTGTTTCAGACCTTTGGGCTGGAAGGGGCGTATTGTAAATATCAGCATCAGAAAAATCATTCATGACTGATATATGGGTATTGTAAGAGGAAATTTGAAGACCTGTGTGCACCGAAACTGACAAAATTGCGAAACCAACATGTTTATGGTCCGTCGTTGGTGCCAGTGGTGACGGGGTGTGAGACAGGCCCCGGTGTGCTTTCTGGTGCTGTGTGCCAGATCGTTGCAATATGCAGGGGCAGGGCGCAGATCGTCAGCCAGGATGAAAACCGCTTTAACAGCATCGCTTTACCGGCGGTTAACGGATTAAAGCTGAAATACGGGCTTTCATGTTGCATCGCCAGGGTCAGAAAACCATCCCGGATCATCAACCCGTGAAATCGTGCGCCATCTGTCAGATGGTCAGTTGTTTGTCTGATCCGGGGCCGTAAATCGGCAAGCGTGCTGCGGGCTTTATCTGCATCTTCCCTGTACCAGACTTCAAACAGATCTGATCCGATCTCAACCGGATCATAAAGTTTTTCCGGCAAATCTGTCTTGTTTCCCATCTGTGCAATGAGCAGGTCGGGCGTGTCAAAGCTGTTGTTGGTTTTAAAAAGATAGCCGCTGAAACGATTGCTGTTGCGATGCCCTGAAGCCGTTGCAAACTGATCCATCGTCATCAGGATGTTGTTATCACCGCAGGACAGGCTGTAATCGCAATCGGCCTTTTGCGCCGGAAACAACCCACTGCGCCCGGCTTTCTTGACCCGCATGGATGTATATCTGTCCGGTTCGTGACAGTTCACACCACTGACACCCGCAATAAGGGGCAGGGCTTGCGTGATCACACGTTTCTGCGCCCGGCGTTTGAAAACTTCCCAGGACATAGTGATTATCGCGGCCGGGATCAGGAAGTGAATGCCCAGAAAACCCTTGCCTTCAAAGGCATGAGAGGTAAACGCCAGCCCGAAAAGCAGCAGGCTGCATCCCGCGACCAGGGCCGCAGGAAATTGCATCCACTTGCGCCAGCGCAGGAAATCATCGGCGATCGTTTCAAGTGCGGAAAGGTCGGTCTGCGCTGTGCCCGGCATATGTTGTTCCTTACTTCTCAACCGTATCTTCTTTATGCCAGATCCGGAAAATTTCCAGTGGCAAGGCCGCGACATCCAGCCAGTCTGAGAAGGTTTTCACAAGTTTCAGCTTATTTGTATATAGTCCGGGCACATCGAACAGGCGTTCCTGATGTTTCAGGACAATGGAAATCTGACCTTTGTTGCATTCAAAGCCCTGAAGACCCGCCCCGGTGGGGATTTCCATCCATGTTGCATCCAGAAGATCGCTGATCTGATCAAGCTTTGCTTCCATGAGGTTCAGATCCCGACAAAAAATCTCATATCTGCTGCCATTTTTCAGGGATACGGTGAAGTCGGCCTCATGTTTCATCGGCTTTACCGCGGCACCAGACAGGCTGGCGGCCATATACCGGCGTGCCTTGCCTCTGGGCAGTCGCAGAATGATGTCCGGCATATCTGGCGGTGCCTGAAACTGCAGCAGAGACCCTTTGAATGTGGTCTTTGTCCGGGTTTTGCCATCATCTGTATAGGTCTGCGACATGCTGAACCGGTCCCATTTCACATCACCTTTCTTGTCGGTTTTCTGAATTCCGAAGCCGCAGTTCAGATCGTGACCTGGAAACAGGCCAGTGCGTACAAGGGCCTTGATGCGGTTATATCCGTCCGCTGAACGAACCTTATAGGTAAAGCCGATCGCAGTGCAGATAACGGGCAGGGCCTGTTCCCGCAGGTCTTTGCTGATTTTTGCTGCCGGGTAGATCAGCATGCCGCACAGGGCAAAGCCGAGGATGAAACAAAGGAAGGCCGCGAAACCGCCTGTGCTGAACGCCCGAAGCAGAGAAAGCACAAAAATTGTAGCGCAACTGGCTATCCAGGGCTGCATACGTTTGTAGTAGCCCCTGCGCCAGGCCAGCATTTCATCCGCAATATCAGGCAGTGTTTCAAGACCTGCGATTTTGTCGGATTGTGTCGGGGCAGGTGACGCAGATGAGGACGTGTGGGGCATGGGGGAAAGCCGATAACAAGATACAATACGCAAATAAAAACCCGATGCGGCGGCCGCATCGGGTGAAATATGGCGGTTATTTTCAGCCCTTGTCGCGTTGATCGGCGACGATGTCCTGCATACCGGCCTGTGGCAGGAAGCCCCGCAGCAGGTGATCACCGATCACAAAGCTTGGGGTGCCGGAAATCTGCATGCGCTGACCCAGAAGACGGGTATCGCGGATCACATCAGAGACGTCTTCGGAATTCATCTGCGTTGCAATCGCCGCCATGTCATGGCCGAATTCACCAGCGATGCGGGTCAGGCTGGCTTCGTTCACATTGCCGCGCATCGCCATCAGCGCATCCTGCACAAGCTTATAAGCGTCATCCCCATGCAGCTGTTTCACAGCAATCGCAAAACGAGAGGCCAGAACGCTTTCTTCGCCAAGGATCGGATATTCCTTCACGATCAGGCGGATGTTGCCATCTTCCGCCAGCAGGGACGCGACTTCGGGGTGGGCGCGTTTGCAATAGCCACAGCGGTAATCCAGGAATTCAACGATGGTGATGTCGCCGTCAGGATTGCCACCCTGCCAGGAAAACCCGTCATTGTGCAGCGCATCCAGATTGCCAGCCACAAGATCCACGTCGCGGGCAACTTCCTGCTGCGCTTCGCGTTCCTGAAGGATCGCCACGGCTTCCATGATGACTTCGGGGTTTTCCAGAAGATAAGCGCGCACGGCTTCGCCGAACTCAACCTCTTCGGCCTCTGACATGGCGGACAGATCAAACGCCTGCGCAGAGAGAGCAGTGCTGCCCGCAAGTAATAGGCCAACAGCATTTGATTTCAGGTACTTACGGATCATTCTTATTCTCTCTCTGAAGGTTAGTTGGCACTTCGTAGCATATCCTGGGCGCGGTTCCACCCCTGGGATCCCCGGGGCAGCTGATCTGCCGCACGCCGGGCGTGAATTTCTGCGTTGCCTGTGTTGCCGGCCAGGGCATAGCGTTCCGCTGTCACCAGTGACGCCATGCCCGGGTTGCCGGTTTTGCTGTAGACCACCGCCAGATCACGCAGCATCCGGGGCTGGCGCGGGTCATGACTGTAGGAACGCTCCAGCACGCGTTTGGCCTCGCGCAGGCTGCTTTGGGTGTCGGCGGCCAGCAGGGCACGACCATAGCCCGCAAGGATCAGCGGCTGATCCGGCAGGATCTGGGCGGCGCGGCGATAGGATTGCACCGCACGGGTGGCCTCGCGGCTTTCCAGCAGGATCTGACCTTTTAACTCGTGATAATAAGGATCATTCGGGCGAGCGTTGATCAGGGCGTTCACATTTTCCAGCGCCTTGCGGGTGTTGGCCTGGCGGTGAAAGGCGATGGCGCGTTGCAGGATCACGGTTTCGGTCACATCATTGCCGCGTGTCCGGCGCAGACGCCGCAGGGTTTCGCGCGAATTCCCGGTGAAGGCTGACAGTTTCGCCCGCGCCCGGTCAAACCAGTATTGTGCGGTCGGAGTGATGTCTGAATTGCCCCCAAAGGCGGCGGCATAGCCCCGCACCTGACGGCGGCGTTCAGACGATAATGGGTGTGTGCGGGCGTATGGGTCCTGGCGACCAACGGACAGGACTTCCTGACCATGCAGCAGATCCAGCACGCGCACCATTGCTTCGGGATTAACACCGGCATTCGCCATAAAACGCGCGCCGGACTGATCGGCAGAACTTTCTTCGCCACGGGTATGGGCAAACAACACCCGCTGGGATGTGCCCACAGACCCGGCGGCAATGCCGGATGCGGCCTCGGGGCTGCCCGCGGCGGCGACAAAGGCTGACAGCAACAGACCAAAGCCCGCGGCTGTGCGTGAAGACCGCATATTCGCGAGACGCCGCGAGATATGGCCATTGGCGATATGGGCGGCTTCATGGGCGATCACCGCCTGCAACATAGAAGGATCTTCCATGCGGGTGATCAGACCTGAGTGAATGAAAATATGGCGCGTATCAATGATGAAAGCGTTGAGAGAACGGTCACTCAGCACAATGATCTTTACCCGCGAAGGGGACAGGCCGGCGGCATTCAGGATCGGACGGGCCAGTTCTGTCAGGGAATGTTCAAGTTCTGCATCCCGGATCAGGTTCTGGGCCGTTGCGGATTGTGCAAGGGGCAGTGTCATAATCCCCGCCGCGCACAACATTTTCAGCGGGTGGGTGATGTGTTTCTGAATAAACCTGCGCAAAAACATTCGTATCCTCTGGCCACGGCATGTGGATTACGGGGCAGTCTAGTGGTGTGGTGAAGCAATAGGCAAGCGGCCTGGGGCCTGTTGGCGCGATTGTGACAGGGAACGGGCGGGAAGGTGCCGATAGGCGTGTGAATTGCACCCTTCACAGCGCGCCGGACTTAGGGGATAAAGGCGCAAAGCCCCGGCAAGCAAAGCAGAGCAGATGATCACAAAACTTCGCGCGAATGGTTTTATCGCCGCCTTTCTGGGGCTGGCTCTGCTGGCGTCGCAGCCGATCAAAGCCCAGGACCGTTTCACCGGTCAGGCCCGGGTGATCCCTGACAGTACCATTGTGACAGAGGCAACCGATGGCGGCTTCAGCATGGCACTGACCCTGTCGCAGGGGGTGCCATTTCAGGTGTATACCCTGGCGGATCCCATGCGTCTGGTTCTGGATTTCAACGAGGTCACCTGGCGTGATCTGGATCGCACCAGGCTGCGCAATCTTTCCGGTGTCTCTGATCTGCGCGCCGGGGCTTTGCGTCCGGGCTGGTCACGGCTGGTGCTGGAACTGAACCAACCCCTGGGGGTGCGCAGTGCCTTTATGCGCATTGATGACGCCAGCCAGCAGGCCACCCTGAACCTGAATGTCATTTCCGTGCCGGAAGAGGCGTTTCTTGCCGGGGCAGGTGCGCCGGACACCGGGGTGGCTGCGGATGAAGATGTGGTCGACGTGCCCGGTGAAATCATTCGCCGCCAGCAAGGCGATCGTGCGCTGACTGTGGTGCTTGATCCGGGTCATGGCGGTGTGGATCCGGGGGCACAGCGACAGGGACTGAACGAAGCCGATCTTATGCTGGATTTCGCCCGTGCCCTGCGCGAAGAACTGGTGCGGGCTGGCGGGTTTAACGTGGTTTTGACCCGCAATGACAACAGCTTTATCTCGCTGGAACGTCGGGTGACCATCGCCCGTGCCGCCCGGGCTGATCTGTTTATTTCCCTGCACGCAGATACAGTGTCTGAAGGCCAGGCGACCGGAACCACGATTTATACATTGTCTGATGAAGCATCGGACCGGGCCTCCGCTTTGCTTGCGGAACGTCATGATCGTGAAGACCTTCTGGCCGGGGTGGATCTGCGCCGGCATGATGATCAGATCGCCATGGTTCTGATGGATATGGCCCGCCGCGAAACCGCCCCGCGCAGCACCCATCTGGCGCAGCAGCTGGTTGCAAGCATCCGCCAGGACATCGGCAATCTGTACAAACGCCCGCATCTTGAGGCCGGGTTTTCCGTGCTGAAAGCGCCGGATATTCCGTCTGTTCTGATTGAGCTGGGTTTTATGAACAACCCAAACGATCTGAACCGGATCTTATCTTCTGAATGGGAACAATCCATGACCCGCGCCATCCGTCGCGCGCTTCAGGAATGGGCGCTGCAGGACGCCGCAGAAGCGCAGCTGATACGACAGTGAAAATCCCACCCGCCGCTGCTTGCGCAAATGCAACGGTTCATGGGTAAGGCAGCGTGAAGCAGGCAACAGATGGCCGAAGCGTTTTGACGCCAGGACAGGGGCGCTTTATGTTGCGCAGACAGGAATCGCGGTTTTGTGGTAAGATCAGCAGAACAGACGCCAGAACAGATGCCGAGCAGGCCGGAGCAACAGAGTGATCGCTTTTATTTCAAGAATGCTGGGCGGCGTGTTCAGTTTTATCACCCTCGGGGTCTTTATGGCGATGCTGGGGCTTGCTGCGGTGTTTGTCATGTATGGGCGCGATTTGCCGAACCATGAACAGCTGTCGCAATATACACCGCCAACCATCAGCCGGATTTATTCCGGTGAAGGGCGGATCATGGATGAATTCGCCCGTGAACGTCGCCTGTTTACCCCGGCGGATGACATTCCTGATCTGGTGAAACAGGCGTTTATTTCTGCGGAAGACAAGAATTTCTATAATCACGGTGGCTTTGATGCCCTGGGTATTCTGGCGGCTGTACGGGATGCAGCGCGGGGCGGGCGTCTGCGCGGGGCTTCTACGATCACACAGCAGGTGATGAAGAACTTCCTTCTGGGCGGTGAACGTCGCCTGGAACGTAAGATCAAGGAAATCATCCTGGCGGCCCGGATTGAAGGTACGCTGGACAAAGAAGCGATCCTTGAACTTTATCTGAACGAAATCTTCCTGGGTCAGAATTCCTATGGGGTGGCCGCTGCGGCGCAGACCTATTTCAACAAAACCCTGTCCGAACTGGATCTGGAAGAGGTCGCCTATCTGGCCGCCCTGCCCAAAGGCCCGTCGAACTATCATCCGGTACGGGAAAATGAACGCGCGGTGACCCGTCGTAATTTCGTACTGAAAGAAATGTATGAAAACGGCTATGTCAGTGAACTGGCCTATAATGAAGCTCGCGAAGCCCCACTGCGTACGGTTCAGAATGGCGATTACCCGGCTTTCCGTCGCTCGCTGCCGCCGCGTGATTACTTTACCGATGAAATCCGCCGTCAGCTGTCTGAGGATTTCGGCGAAGAGGAATTCTTCACCGGTGGCCTGTCTGTGCGTGCGACTATGGATCCGGAATTGCAGCCTGTGGCAGCCTCTTCCCTGCGCAAGGCGCTTGAGGATTATGACCGGGGCCGGGGCATCTGGCACGGTATCGTGGATCAGGTTGATCCTGCCCTGCTGGACGGTGAAGAAAACTGGCGTGCAGCGCTGGCAGATGTCGAAATTGCCCGTGATATCGAAGGCTGGTTCCCGGCGGTTGTTCTGGACGTTAGCAGCACCCACGCCCGTATCGGCATTGAAGGTGTGGAAGAAGACGCAGATGGTCACTGGATCGTCCCCCGTGATGTGACCTGGGCGCGGAAACTTCTGGAAGATGGCACCCTTGCCCGTCAGGCCCGCAATGCAGGTGATCTGGTTGAAGTCGGCGATGTTGTGCATGTGCGCGCCATGACCAGCGACAGTGACGGAAGCTTTATCCGCTGGACTCTGCGCCAGGTGCCTGAGGTCCAGGGCGGCTTTATGGCGATGGATGTGAACACAGGCCGTGTGATTGCCATGCAGGGCGGGTTTTCCTATCAGTCCTCGGTCTTTAACCGCGCAACTCAGGCGCAGCGTCAGCCGGGCTCAAGCTTCAAACCTTTCGTCTATGCGGCGGCGCTGGACAGCGGGTTTACACCTGCAACCATCGTCATTGACGCGCCGATCGAAATTCAGACCGGTGCAGGCATCTGGCGGCCCCAAAACGCCAGCCGTCAGTTCTATGGCCCGACACCGCTGCGCACCGGGATTGAACGGTCGCGGAACCTGATGACTGTGCGCCTGGCGCAGGAAATCGGCATGGATGTTGTGGGCGGCTATGCGGAACGTTTTGGTGTTTATGACCGGATGAACCCCTTCCTGTCGAACGCGCTTGGGGCGCAGGAAACCACATTGTTTAAGATCGTGTCCGCTTATGCGATGTTTGCCAATGGCGGCGAACGGGTGGAACCGACCCTTGTGGACCGTGTGCAGGATCGTTGGGGTCGCACCATTTACCGGCATGACCAACGCCAGTGTACAGATTGTAATGATGATGTGATTACACCGGGCTATGGCCCGCGCATCACATCTGACCGCGAACGGGTGATGGATCCGATCACCGCTTATCAGCTGACATCTATGATGCGCGGCGTTGTGGAACGCGGGACAGCGTCGGGGCGTGTGAACCTGAATGTGCCTGTGGCCGGTAAAACCGGGACAACCAACGAAGCACGCGATGTGTGGTTCGTTGGCTTTACGTCAAACATCGTGGCCGGTTGTTACATCGGGTATGACCGCCCGCGTCCGCTGGGCCGTGGGGCATCTGGTGGGGGATTCTGTGGCCCGGTCTTTAACCGTTTCATGCAGGAAGCGACCGAGAAATACGGTGGCGGTGCCTTTGACGTACCGGAAGGCGGGCACTTCATTAAGATTGACCGTTTCTCCGGTGCACGTCTGGCCAATGACGCTTCCGGAGACAACGTGGTTGCGGAATACTTCCGGGATGGGGAAGAGCCTGTCTTTGGTCTGGGCGCTGCAATTGACGGTGGCTTTGCCATGGGGGCGAACCTGCCTTTGTTTGATGAAGCGCGGGACAATGTGCAGACCGTGACCACATCCACCGGGCGTCAGGTGGAAATCGGTGGCCAGGCCAACAGTTTTGACCTGCTGGATGGCGGCGAATACTGACGTTGCCCGCAATTTCATGAAAAACGCAGCAGTATCCGCCCTGCGGGTGCTGGACGGCGCGGCGGGGCGTTGCTATCACCGCTACAAATATGATCAGAGGAAAAGCCATGCGCGCGGAAGCACAGAACTGGGTTGAGGCCATTGAAAAATCCATTGCACTGCTGAAGCAGCGCCTGGATTGGGAAGCTGCGCCCCATCGCCTGGAAGAATTCAACGCACGTGTTGAAGATCCGACCCTCTGGGACAATCCGGAAAACGCACAGAAGCTGATGCGCGAACGCCAGATGCTGGTGGATGCACTGGATACCTGCAAAGGCATCGCGCAGGATCTGTCTGACAACGTTGAGCTAATTGAACTTGGCGAGATGGAAGAAGACGAAGACGTCATCAAAGACGCAGAAGAGGCGCTGAAAGCCCTGGTTGAGAAAGCCGCTGAGAAAGAGCTTGAGGCGCTGCTGGACGGGGAAGCCGACAGCAATGACACCTTCCTTGAGATCAACTCTGGCGCCGGTGGTACAGAAAGCTGTGACTGGGCGTCGATGCTGGCACGCATGTATGTGCGTTGGGCGGAAAAGAAGGGCTATAAGGTTGAACTGCAATCTGAGAGCGCCGGTGAAGAAGCAGGCATCAAATCTGCTGCCTATAAAATTTCCGGCCACAACGCTTATGGCTGGCTGAAATCTGAAAGCGGTGTGCATCGCCTGGTGCGAATTTCGCCGTTTGATTCAGCTGCGAAACGCCATACCTCTTTTACCTCGGTCAAAGTCTATCCGGTTGTGGATGACAACATTGAAATCGAAGTAAACCCGTCTGACCTGCGGATTGATACCTACCGGTCGTCCGGTGCTGGTGGTCAGCACGTGAACACCACAGACTCTGCCGTGCGGATCACCCACATGCCAACAGGTATTGTGACCACAAGTTCTGAGAAATCCCAGCACCAGAACCGTGATATCGCGATGAAAGCCCTGAAATCGCGCCTGTACCAGATCGAGCTGGATAAACGGTCTGCGCTGGTGAATGAGGTGCATGAAAACGCCGGTGACGCGGGCTGGGGCAACCAGATCCGGTCTTACGTGCTGCAGCCCTACCAGATGGTGAAAGATCTGCGGACCAACTATGAGACCTCTGACACCAAAGGGGTTCTGGATGGCGCGCTGGATGGGCTTATGGCAGCGACTCTGGCGATGGATGTTGCAGGTAAGTCCCGCGGCGAAGCCCAGGGCGTCGACTGATTATAAGAGAGATTGCGCAGCCTGACGGCCACGCCAGGTTTTGTTTCGGGGGCACCCGCCTTTCAGGCGGGTGCCCTTTACTTTTATGCCTCCGGCGGGGATATTTTCGCTGAAAAGAAAGACAAAGGTTTTCAGAGTATAATTTTTTAAAAGCCCTATTGTAGTGATTGGGTTCACTGCTTCCGCGCCAGTCGTAGTGAGGAGACCCTGGCAAAGTTTATGGGCCCCATGTCTGTGCGATTGGCCCATCAACGGAAGTGGCTGCACTTGAGGCCGGGTTTGACCAGGCGGTGATCGACGATCTGAAAGCTGTGCCGGAGGCGATTGTTTCGGGGCACTGGATTTTCCCACCAGAACCAGTCTGCAAGATCGAACTGCCACAGGTGATGAGCGGGGTTTCCATCAGTGACCCTGAAGTTCTGGCAGCGACATCAGCGCCCGATGCCTATGCGTAACATGGTGATCCTGGGTGCTTTCTGGATGGGGAAAATTGCGAAAACTGTGGAGCGAGGGGGGGAGCTGGGAGATTCAATGAACTGCCCCGCAGATGTGATACGCCTTCCAGTTCAAATACTGTATGAACGCATAGCCGAAGGCCGTAACGGCAATGCCTGGCTTCTTTTTGAATTGCAGGTGATTGCGATGGGCGCTGGCAGGTATGAAGGTATGACCTCCACAGAACGGGGTACGCCACGCCCGCCTCTTTGTGGCGTTTACCAGGAATAAGCGGCTTTCGTGACGCATGGTTTTGGAACGAGCCTGCGACAAAATACTGGCGCGGCATTCTGTCCCTTGCTAGCCTGATCCCACAATAACAGCAGCGGGTGGACCTGGAGCGGAGGAAGGCGCCAGAGAACACGCGCGAAACCGCTGCACGACAGGAAGGCGACCCATGGCAGAGAACACTGTGCCAGAAGCATCACCGCGACCGGACATCGCGGAAATTTCAATTTCAACTCTGAAGACCGCCATGGGGCGCGGCTTTGCCGATTTTCGCAAAGCGCCGATGTTTGGCCTGTTCTTTGCTGCGACCTATATGTTTGCGGGCTGGATCATGACCTGGATCACCATGGCGACGGGGCAGAGTTACTGGCTTGTGCTGGCGGTCTTTGGCTTTCCGCTGGTCGGGCCATTTGCGGCGATTGGCATGTATGAGGTCAGCCACCGGATTGAGGCCGGGTTGCCGCTGGAATGGCGCGAAGTCCTGGGGGTGATCTGGCGGCAGAAAGATCGTCAGATCCCCTCTGTCTGCGCGATTGTGATCTTTATCTTTCTGTTCTGGTTCTTCATCTCTCATATGATCTTTGCGCTGTTTCTGGGAACGATGTCGCTGGTCAATGTGTCAGACCCCGGGTTCTTCCTGACAGGGAACGGGCTGATCATGCTGATGTTTGGCACCGTCGTTGGTGCGGCGCTGTCGTTCTTTTTATATGCAATCACCGTGATGACCCTGCCGATGCTGCTGGATCTTGAGATGGATTACATCACTGCGATGATCCTGTCTGTGCAGGCGGTGGCCGCGAATTTCGGTGTGATGATGTTCTGGGCCGTGCTGATCGGGGTAATGATGTTTATCGGCATGTTGTCGGGCTTTATTGGCCTGCTGGTTGTACTGCCTGTGCTGGGACATGCATCCTGGCATCTTTATCGCCTGACGCTGGTGCCTGTCACACGGCGCAAGCGGACGCGGGGGTAAGCTGTTTTATTCCAGATCTGACAGGTTCGTCGGGGTTGGGATGGCACCAGCCGCTGTCAGCATAGCATGGATCTGGCCCCGGTGATGGGGTCGGTGATTGATCCGGAGAAGGCGTCTCTGTTGAGGCGACGCGCGTGATCGGTGCGGCCATCGGCGGCATTTATCAGCGCGCCGTTTTGACAGGTGTTGTAGTGCGCCATGAGGCGGCAGAAATCGGCTGAGATCATGTTCTCAGGTCCTTATGTTGTTATGTCGGGAGAGGATGCTGAACGGATGCATTGGTATCCGGTCAGTTCTATTGCAGCGGCAGATCTGTGCTGTGATATGCGGTATTCAGGTTCTGGCATTTGGTCAATTAGGCCAAGCCCTGCTGTGACCTTGCGTTTCCAGAAATGAGATGCTGGCAAATAAAAAGGGCACCGCAGTGGGTGCCCTTTGAAATTTGTACTTCAGGAAACCTGATTACTCAGATTTCGCAGCAGGCTTTGCGTTGGCAGACGCGTTCAGCGGATCATCCTGGCGCTGGACAGAACCTTCGAAGTGTGCACCAGATTCAATCGCGATGGTTTTGTGAATGATGTCACCTTCCACGCGTGCAGTAGAGGTCAGGCGGACTTTCAGGCCACGCACACGACCAACGATGCGGCCGTTGACAACCACGTCATCAGCAACAACTTCGCCGCGTACAGTGGCACCTTCGCCAACTGTCAGCAGATGTGCGCGGATGTCGCCGTCAATCTGGCCTTCAACCTGGATGTCGCCGGTTGTCTTAAGGTTGCCTGTGATATGCAGGTCAGAGGACAGTTGGGACGCTGGTGGTTTTGCCTTTGGGGCAGGGGCCGCCGCAGCGGGTGCAGGCACAGCTGGCTTTTCAACCGGTGCTGTTGCTGGTTTGGAAGTGTCGTCAGAACCTGCTTTTGGACCTGGTTCGTGGATTTTGCTCTTAGAAAACATCTTGGGCTGCCCTGATATAGTTCATGGGATTTACGGGTGTTCCGCCGACGCGGATCTCATAGTGAAGATGGGTGCCGGTCGAACGTCCGGTGTTCCCCATTTCGCCGATTTGCTGACCACGCGATACACGCTCGCCGACACGGACGTGAAGACGGGTCTGATGTGCATAGAGGGTTTCGATACCAAAATCATGCTGAATTTTCACCAATCGGCCATAGCCCGACTGCCAGCCAGCATGTGTCACAACGCCATCTGCCGTTGCGTAAATCGGGGTGCCATGGGCCCCGGCAAAATCTGAACCATTGTGCATCCGGCCCCAGCGACGGCCAAAACCAGATGTAAAACGGAAGTTCCCGCGCACAGGCATGGCGAAAGGCGCCTTCTGTGCGGCGATACGGTAAAGGTTCACGCGGTCCATTTCGCGCAGAATAGCATTGGCGCGCAGGCTGTCAGCATCGATCTGGCCATCAGCACCGGGCACCAGCAGCGGTGTCAGCGGGCCACCAAGACCGGAATAGCCCTGACGCACGGATTCAATCAGACGATCCGGGTCCTGGCCCACGGCGCGGAACATATCATCCAGCGGCTTCAGGGAAACGGTGACCGCATCTTCAAGCTGTTGGAAAATCCGGTCATTGCGTTGTTCCACAAGGCGGGCTTCAAACAGCAGATCTTTCACAGTGTTTTCATGCGCCGTGGCAAAACCTGCGATACGGTCACGTTCATCCGCGGTCTGTTCCAGCGCAGCAGTCAGGAAATCAAGGGTGTTTTCGACATCCGCAACACTGGAAGCTTCTGTGCGGGCAGATCCGGTTTCACCGGCCAGTTCAGCCGTCAGCGTGTTCACATTGTCCCGGGCATTATCGCGTTCTGACAGGGCAGAATTCAACTTGCCCTGAATGACCTCAAGCCCGGTTTCCAGTTCGCGGCGGCGATCTTCAGCGGCCAGAAGCTGGCTTTGCATGGCGGACACTTCGGCCAGCGCCACGTTAAAGCGGGCCTGTGCAGCAAGGCTTTCGGCGGCGCGTTGATCGCGTTCAGAGGACAGGGTGTTCAGACGTTCTTCGTAAAGGACTTTTTCCCGCTGGCTTTGATCACGGACAGATCCGGCACCAATGTTATCCATCAGAAGAATGGCGGTTGCCAGAACGGTCCAGGAAAATGTCAGGGTAACACCGGTCAGTGCGGTGACCTGCGCCAGAGGCGAAAGACGGATAAAACGGGTTTCCTCGTCAGAACGCAAAAAGATACGTCTGTCCGGAAAACGCTTTTCCAGCAAAGAATTCAGCTTAGTAAATGCCACGTCACTTAACCCGTCACACAGGGCCGCATAACCCTGACAGCGAAACAGTTCCCCGGTCGCTGATATTTCGTCCCAAGTTCCGGCAGGTGGCGTCGTGAACCGCCTGAAGAACCCCTCAATGCCAGCCTGTTTGCACAGGTTAAGGCTTTGGTAATCTGTTAGCGCCACCCCGGCTTTGGGGCAAGAATTTTTGCGCGACACAGGGTCAAAATGATAAAAACCGGCGGGTTATGGCCGGTTTTTTGTCTGATCTGATGAAAACTCATCGGGAAGATACCGGATCTGATGGGTTTAATCCTGGGGCAGATCTTCAGTCAGGGGCCAGTAGAAATCAGGCGGCAGGCCCGCTTCGGCGCGTTTTTCTTCGTTAAACGGCGGGCGCAGCAACCCGTGGAAATATTTGCGTACAAGGCTGTGAAACTGTTCCTTCGGGTCCAGTTCATGACGGCCACAGAGGAAGTGGAACCATTTGGATCCATAAGCCACATGGCCGACTTCTTCAGCATAGATCACTTCAAGTGCGGCAACAGATTCATCGTCTTTTGCCTTGCGGAAAATTTCGATCATGCCGGGGGTGACATCCAGGCCGCGGGCTTCCAGCACCATGGGCACAACCGCCAGCCGTCCCATGAAATCTTCTGCCGTATCTTCCGCCGCCCGCCACATGCCGGCGTGGGCCGGGAGTGCGCCATAATGGCTGCCAAGACGTTCAAGACAATCAGATACCATATTGAAATGATTGCTTTCTTCCATGGCGGCCTTGACCCAGTCATCATAGTAACCACCGGGCATTTTCACGTCAGCAAACCGGGCAATGATATCCCAGTGCAGATCAACCGCATTCAGTTCAATATGCGCCACAGCGTGCAAAAGTGCGATGCGCCCGGCGTCGGTTCCGGGACGGCGGCGGGGCACGTCACGCGGTGAAAGCAGTTCCGGTTTGTCGGGACGTGCAGGGAAATCCGGCGGGCTGGCTGTGCCGATGTCAGGCAGATCACCAGCCTTGCGCATGTCAAACCAGGCCTTGCCATGTGCCAGGCTGCACGCCGCCTTTTCGCGGCCATCCGCGCAGGTCAGCACATCTACCGCCATTTCCGACAGGGTCATCATGCGGAAAGCTCCTTCACGGCGGCCAGGACTTCTTCGACATGACCGGGCACTTTCACTTTGCGCCAGATCCGGGCGATTGTGCCGTCAGACGCGACCAGAACTGTTGTGCGTTCAATGCCCCAGAAGGTCTTGCCGTACATCTTCTTTTCTTTCCAGACACCGTATTTTTCACAGGTATCACTGTCGGCATCCGACAGCAGGGGCACGGTGAGCCCGTGTTTCTTGCGGAAGTTTTCGTGTTTCTTCAGGCTGTCTTTGGAAATCCCGAAAACGCGCGCGCCCGCGGCTTCAAATGCGGCTTTGTCATCAGAAAACCCGCAGGCTTCTTTGGTGCAGCCCGGCGTGTTGTCTTTGGGGTAGAAAAACAACACAACCGCGCTGCCTGTCAGATCTGACAGGGTGATGTCACCGCAATCATCTGATGGCAAAGCGAAATCAGGCGCTTTTTCGCCAGTTTCAGGTGGGGTGTAGGATGTATCGGTTGGCATGGGCTTCTCTTCCCTTCACAAAGATTCTGGTTCCGTTTTAGCGTGCAACGCGCGAAGATAAAGCGAAACCGGTGCGACAGCCAGTGTCGTGCGGATCAGGAACAACCGGAGACGGGATGACGACCCCCGAAAAGGATCTGGAAGAAACGAAAGATGCAGAGGCTGAAACCGCTGCACCTGTTGCTGTGCCTGACGAAGAAATCCGCCCGGAACAATTGATGGCGACGTTGCAGCCGCATCTGGAACAGGGGCGTAAAAAACGTCGTCGCAAACCGAAAAAAACGAAGAAACCCTGGCGTCAGCGCCATGCGACGATTTTCAGCCTGCTGGTTCTCTTTGCGATATTGGCGGTGCTTGTGCCGATCGCACTGGCACTTGTCGCGGGGCGCGCGGTGAAAGCACCAGAATTCCTGGCGGTGCGTGTTGAAAAAGTTCTGGGGCAGTCGCTGGCTGGTGGTCAGATGGATCTGGGCCGGATTGATGTGATCCTGACCGAAGAATGGCAGCCGCAGATCCGGATTGAACGTCTGGCGCTGGCGGATCAGACCAACCTGCCGATTGCAGAACTGCGCAATATCCGGGTGACACTGTCGCGTCGTGAACTTCTGCGGGCCACCGTTGCCCCGCTGGATGTCACAGTGAATGGCGGTTTCATGGCCCTGCGCCGCGATCCTGACGGGCTGTTTGACATGGCGCTTGAAAGCCCGGATGGCCGCGCGTTGCAGGGCACCGGGAACCTTGCTGATATTCTGGATGGCATTGACCGGATCTTTGAAACGCCGGAACTTGCATCTGTGCGGATGATGTCCGCGGAAGATTTCACCTTTCAATACGAAGATGTGCGCGCCGCGAAATTCTGGATCGCAGAGGGCGGTGCGTTTGAACTGACACAACAGCCGGACAAGCTGGAACTGCGCCTGGGGTTTCAGCTGCTTTATGGCGAAGACAAACCGGCCCAGGCTGCGGTTTCCTTTACATCATTTAAAGGATCCCGACGGGCGGTGCTGGCGACCAATGTGATCGGCCTGCCTGCATCTGACTTCGCAAGTCAGGCCCCGGCTTTGGCCTGGCTTGAGGTGCTGGATGCACCCGTGTCCGGGGCGCTGCGTGCGGAAATTGATGACGAAGGCAATCTTGCCTCTACCGATGGCACGCTGGATATCGGCGCGGGTGCGCTGAAGCCGACCGAAGACACGGTGCCCGTGGGATTTGACGGTGCCCGGGCCTATTTTGGTTTTGATCCGGCGCAGCAGCGTATTCACTTTGATGAACTTTCCGTTTCAACGGATTACGGCAGCTTCCAGATGTCCGGGCAGGGGCTTTTGCGCGATATCCGCAACGGCTGGCCCAAAGAAATTCTGGGGCAGTTCCGTCTTGATACGCTGGAACTCAGCCCTGACGGCGTTTTTGCCGCCCCTGTCAGTATTGATCAGGGTGTGGTTGAACTGCGCCTTGAACTGAACCCATTCACCCTGACCCTTGGACAGGCCATGCTGCAACAGGGTGATGGTCATCTGGTGGCCCGGGGGCAGGTTGCTGCCAAACCTGGCGGCTGGGAGGTCTCCGTTGACGCAGAGCTTGATCAGATGGAGGCACGTTCTGTCGTGGCGCTCTGGCCATTGGCGGCGGCGGGGAATACCCGGAAATGGCTGGACGCTAACATTCTGGAAGGTGTGATTGGCCCCGCCAGTGCGGCCTTGCGTCTGAACCCCGGTGAAAAGCCTGTTGTCACTGCACAATTCGGTTTTCAGGACGCGGCTGTGCGGTTCATGCGCCAGATGCCCCTGATCACGCATGGGCGCGGTTACGGTTCCCTGCAGGGCAATCGCTTTGTTCTGGTGGCGGAAGAAGGCCAGGTTGCACCACCAGAAGGGGGCGCGCTGCAGGTTGGTGGATCTGTTATGACGCTGGAAGATATCAGCCTGCGACCACCGGATCTGCATGTCGACTTGCAGGCGCAGGGCAATATCACGGCGGTGACGTCGCTCCTTGATCAGCGCCCGTTTGAATTCTTTACGAAGGCAGAGCTTCCCGTTGATCTTGCAACTGGCACAGCACAGGTTGTGGCCGATATCACCGTGCCTTTGCGGCGTGATCTGCAGGCCGAAGATGTGCCCTTTGAAGCCCGCGCGACCCTGCGCAATATGGGCACCCGTGAAATTGTGCCCGGCAAATGGGTGCTGGCAGATGCCATGCAGGTTTTTGCCAACAATGAACAGCTTGAAATTTCGGGGTCTGGCTTTGTTGCAAAGGCCGAAACCGCCACAACAGGCGCCCGGTTTGATGCGCTGTGGCAGCAAAGCCTGGCACCGGAAAACGCCGGGCAATCTTCGGTGTCTGGTCAGGTTATTCTGGATCAGGCGTTTCTGGATGAATTCGGCATTGCACTGCCGGATGGTTTCCTTCGTGGCGAAAGCCGGGGCGAATTTGCGATTGACCTGCGCCGTGACGAAGCACCGCATATGCGGCTGAGTTCCGATCTGCGCGGCGCGCGTCTGCGCATTGGGGAAATTGGCTGGTCTAAGCCTGCGTCCTCTGGTGGCAGCCTTGAGATCTCCGGGCATCTTGGCGCGCCTGTCCGGATTGATCGCCTGCAACTGGAAAGCAATGGTCTGAATGCGGTTGGTCAGGTGGTTCTGAACGATAACAACAGCTTCCGCGAGGCTGTGTTTGACCGCGTAACTGTCGGCAGCTGGCTGGATGCGCCGGTTACCCTGACGGCTAGGAATGCAGGCCAGTCCCCGGCAATTTCTGTGCGTGGCGGACGGGTTGATATCCGGCGTACAACCTTCGGGCAGGGCGGCAGTGCCGGGACAGGTTCTTCCAATACACCGATCACGCTTGCGCTGGATCGCCTGCAGATCACCGATAGTATTGCCTTGCATAATATGCGCGGTCAGCTGAACACATCACCTGCATTGCAGGGTGATTTCACCGGTCTTGTGAACGGGCAGGCGTCTGTGTCTGGTCGCCTCAGCCCATCAGTTGAAGGCACATCGGTCCGCATCCGCAGCGATGACAGCGGGGCTGTTCTGCGGGCTGCAGGTGTGTTTTCCAAAGTCTATGGCGGCTCAATGGATATGTTCCTTGTGCCACGCGCTGAGGAAGGGCATTACGACGGCCGCCTGACAGCAGAAGGCATCAAAATTCGTGGCGCACCGGCCCTGGCGGAAATCCTGGGCGCGATTTCTGTCGTCGGTTTGCTTCAGCAACTGAACGGTGATGGCATCCGATTTGGCAGTGTGCAGTCGCATTTTGTGCTGACCCCAAGCTATGTGAACCTGTTGGATGGCAGCGCAATTGGGGCCTCTCTTGGGGTGTCGATGGAAGGGATTTATAACCTCGGAACCTCCGGGCTTGATCTGCGCGGCGTGGTTTCGCCGATCTACCTGCTGAACGGTGTCGGCGCTGCCGTGTCGCGTCGGCGAGAGGGGTTATTTGGGTTTAACTATCGTTTGCAGGGGACTGCGGATGATCCAAAAGTCCGGGTGAACCCGCTGTCGATCCTGACCCCGGGTATTCTGCGCGATGTCTTCCGCGGGCGTGCCCCAGAGGTGCCGACGGAATAACCCTGCCCGTTACGGGCGGACCGACAGGCTGCGGGATGCACCAAGCACCTGAATGCTACGCACCCCGGACAGTTGAGAGTCACTCAGAAAGGTGGCCACGACAACTTCACGCGATTGCGGTGTCGAGGTCAGGGTTCTGACACGCGGGGGCAGGGCGCGGAATTCAAAGCTTAACACACCATCACGGGCGATGCCTTCATTCTGCGGCACAAGCGCCGCCTGCGACCATCCCTGTTGCGCAGGCAGGCCGGTTACACGCAGGATCACACCGCCGGTTGCGCGTTCGGTCTTCACATCTGTAATCTGTGGTATCAGCGCGCGCGGATCTGTGGGCAGCTCTGCTGTGGTGGCGGCTTCTGCGGCGCGGTTTTTGCCACCGAACCAGTTAAACGGATTGGCGGAACTCAGGGAACTGGCTGAGCCACCGCAGGCGGTCAGAAACAGACAGGCGCTCAGCGCAACAGAAACGGATTTCACCACAGATTTCGTCATTAAATTCTCTCCCTTTGCGTCAGATCTACCCCAAAGCCAGCGCTTTGCAAAGCGTCGCGACTGGACCTTTCGCAGCAAAACCCCTAGATCACATTTGTCGGGCATAAGCCCCGTGTTCATATAGCAGCAGGATCTCAGCGACATGGCAAGTGAAGCCTTTGAAAATATTGCGGAAGACTTTGACTTTCTGGACGACTGGGAAGATCGCTATCGCTATGTGATTGACCTTGGCAAGAATATGGAAGCCCTTGACGCGGCGCTTCAGGTGCCCGCCAATAAGGTTGATGGCTGCGCAAGCCAGGTCTGGATTCACCCGGTTATTGAAGGCGGCATCTTTCAGGCGAAAGGCGACAGCGATGCAATGATCGTACGCGGGCTGATCGCGGTGGTTCTGTCGCTGTATAACGGGCTGACGCTTGCGGATGTTCTGGCGACGGATGCGCAGGGCGAACTTGCGCGCCTTGGCCTTGATGAACATCTGTCGTCCCAGCGTTCAAACGGGGTCCGCGCCATGGTTGAACGCATTCGCGCCGTGGCCACAGTACAAAGCGCCTGATCTTCATCTTTCTGAAAATACTCCGGGGGAGGCAGCCTGCTGACGGGGGCAGAGCCCCCTTACTGCGGCTTTTTCAGTGTCGCCAGTTCATTTTGCAGATCGCCGTAGCCCGTAAAACGACGTTCATATGCCAGACCCAGCTTTGCCGCGGCGGCTTCGGCCTTTGCATCCAGTTCCGGATCTTCCACCTGCGCCTGATAGATAAGCTTTTCGTAATTCCCGAAATACATGCTGATCAGATCCGGATGCCGGTCCAGCCCCATGGGTTTCATGATGAACGCATCAAACTGGCGCACCAGGAAATCTGTCAGATAGAAAGATGTGATCTCATCCTCGGCAAGTTCAGCAAAACGGTCATTGCCTTCATAGAAAGAATAGCAATGCGGGCCTTTCAGCATCTGAACGCCCAGCTCTTCACATTTCGCCTGTAGCAGGCCACCGGTGCCGCAATCCGCATAGACCACAAAGATATCGGCATAGTTTTCGCGATGTTTGCCAATCGCTTTCTCGATCTCAGGGACGATTTTTTCCGGGAACATATGGTAAATCGCAGGCAGGCAGGTCAGATCCATGTGATCCCAGCCGTTCAGCTCTTTGATCGCAAGAATTTCACGCGCAAGTGCCCCGCAAGCCAACAACAGGATACGCCCGGGTTTGCCCGGTGTTGTGCCCTCAAGGCCTTTTTCCGTCAGCGTATTATCATCAGGCAGCATCTTATGATCTCCAGGTTCTTTTGAGCTTGCCACAATGGCTGGCAAAGAAAAACCCCGGCACAGGGGCCGGGGCAGAGTCTTCCGGGCCAAAGCCCGGAGGAGAGATTTCTTACCCTCAGCCAGCAACCTGGTTGTGCTTGCGGGACATGAATTCTTTTGCAGTGTCAACAGCAACAGCTGCGTCACGGCAATACGCGTCAGCACCGATGGCTTTGCCGAATTCTTCGTTCAGCGGCGCGCCACCAACGAGGATGGTGTAATCATCACGCACACCTTTTTCGACCATCGCATCAATCACGACCTTCATGTAAGGCATTGTGGTTGTCAGCAGGGCGGACATGCCCAGGATGTCAACATCACCAGCGTCCAGGGCTTCCATGTAAGCATCAACAGCGTTGTTGATACCAATGTCACGCACTTCAAAGCCAGCGCCTTCCATCATCATACCAACAAGGTTTTTGCCGATATCGTGGATGTCGCCTTTAACGGTGCCGATCACCATGGTGCCCATGCGTGGCGCGCCGGTTTCAGCCAGCAGAGGCTTCAGGATCGCCATGCCGCCCTTCATCGCGTTCGCCGCGAGAAGCACTTCAGGTACAAAGAGAATACCGTCGCGGAAGTCTTTCCCAACGATGGTCATACCGCCAACCAGTGCGTTGGTCAGTACGTCATAGGGCTGCCAGCCGCGGCCAAGCAGGATGTTCACACCTTCTTCGATCTCTTCTTTCAGACCGTCGTAAAGGTCGTCATGCATCTGCAAGACAAGTTCGTCATCGGGCAGTTCAGAGAGGATGATATCTTCTTCGTCAGACATGTGTATTTCCTGGCGTTAAGCGGGGAGCCCCCGGAGTTTCTTAACCCCTTAATCTGCGATTTATCGCCGCGCAACCTGCCGGTTTCCGACACGAAGATGAATGAGAGCGACGGTTATGAACTTTCTGTGGCAATTTTCATATTAATGTTCTACTTTTGTTCTCATGATTGAAGATTCCATGACACCGGGCGAAGCGCCCCCACGCAGCCTTGCAAAAGGCCGTGCGGCCCTGACAAATGAAACCCCGCGCTATGAGGCTTTTACGCGGGAAAACACATGCGACGACTGGCCCGGCGATGGCGAAGAGCCACCGGTTCTGCGCACTGAGGTGCGCGAGGAACAGGTGCGGTCAGCCATAAACCGGGTGAAATCGCCGGATCTGCCCTTTGATCGCTCGCTCAACCCATACCGGGGGTGCGAACATGGCTGTATCTATTGTTTCGCAAGGCCAACCCATGCCTATCTGAACCTGTCCCCGGGGCTAGATTTTGAAACAAAGCTGATCGCACGGCCCAATATCGCCGAGGTCCTGGAGCAGGAACTGCGGGCGCGGCGTTATAAGGTGGCGCCTCTGGCGATCGGATCAAACACCGACCCGTATCAACCGATTGAAAAAGAATATGAAACCATGCGTGATATTCTGCAGGTGCTGGCGCGCTTCAACCATCCGGTGGCGATTGTGACTAAGGGCAGCCTGATTGAACGCGACATTGATATTCTTGCCCCGATGGCAGAACGGGGGCTTGTGCGGGTTGGTATTTCAGTAACCTCTATGGATGCGAAATTATCCCGCCGACTGGAACCGCGCGTGCCTGCGCCCGCGCGACGCCTGAAGGTGATTGAAAACCTGACAGACGCCGGCATTCCCGTGCGTGCCATGGTGTCCCCGATGATCCCGGGGCTGAACGATCATGAAT
The DNA here is from genome assembly GCF_003031585.1 of Thalassobius sp. I31.1. GTDB lineage: Bacteria > Pseudomonadota > Alphaproteobacteria > Rhodobacterales > Rhodobacteraceae > Halocynthiibacter. The sequence continues at coordinate 44,861 of NZ_PWAA01000061.1, read as the reverse complement.
TGGAAGCTATCCTGCGCGCCTGCCGGTCCGCCGGGGCAACGGCGGCCAGCTGGATCATGCTGCGTCTGCCGCAGGAAGTGTCCCCGCTGTTCAAATCCTGGCTTGAGGAACATTACCCGGCAAAGGTTGAAAAGGTGATGTGCAAGCTGCGCGATATGCACGGCGGCAAAGAATACAGTTCCGCCTGGCACCAGCGTATGCGGGGTGAGGGACCATATGCGGCCTTGCTTGGGGCACGGTTCCGCCAGGCCTGTGCCCGGCTGGGGCTGAACGAAGACGCCCCGGATCTGCGCTGTGATCTTTTTGAGGTGCCGCTGGAAAACGGACGTCAGATGGCACTGTTCTGAGAAAAAGAAGTTCTGAGAAAAAGAAACCCGCCGGAATGCGGCGGGTTCTGTGTCTTTTATCAGCCCCGGCGGCGGGTGCGTCGCGGGGTTGGTGCGGCATCATCTGTGCCGTCTGATCCGGATGAAAACCCACCAAGCTTTTCAGCAATCGTTTCCAGCGACGGGCGTCCGCCTGCCGGGCGTGTTTCAAGCGCCTCGCGCATGGCACGCAGATGTTCCGGCATCGTGCCGCAGCAACCGCCGATGATTTTTGCGCCACAGTCACGGGCCAGCACGGCATAATCGGCCATCAGTTCCGGGGTGCCGTCATAGTGAATATGACCATCCACATATTTCGGAATGCCCGCATTGCCTTTGGAAATGATTGGCGTGTTTGACCCCTGGGCGCTGAAGCCCAGCACAGTGCGCAAAAGGTCTGAGGCCCCGACACCGCAGTTGGCGCCAAAGGCCAGAGGTGCGGGGGAAAGCTTGCCGACAAGATCCGTAAGATCTGTGCTGGTCACACCCATCATGGTGCGGCCGGCGGTATCAAAGCTCATGGTGCCACACCATTGCATGCCCGCATTTTCAAAGGCTTCGGCGGCGGCTTTGAATTCTTCCGGGGCTGAAATGGTTTCAACCCAAAGCACATCAACACCGCCCGCTTTCAAAGCTTCGGCCTGCTCCTGGAACATCTCAACCGCGCTCGCATAGGTCAGCGTGCCCATGGGTTCCATGATCTCACCCGTCGGGCCAACAGACCCGGCAACAATGATGTCACGGTCGGATTTATCTGCAACTTCGCGGCCAAGTTCAGCAGCAGCGCGGTTCAACTCGCCCACACGACCCTGCGCATCATGCAGTTTCAGACGCGAGGCATTGCCGCCAAAGCTGTTGGTCAGAAACAGATCACTGCCCGCATCCACAGCACTTTGGTAAAGGGCGCGGATTTTATCCTGCTCATTCACATTCCACAGCTCTGGCGCATCGCCGGATGACAGGCCCATGTTGAACAGGTTTGTGCCCGTCGCCCCGTCTGCGAGAATCCAGTCGCGGGTGTCCAGCATGGTTTGCAGGGGATTAACTTTGGAAGCGGTGCTCATATTCCTGGCCTTTATCTTGCTTCTGGGCTGCGCCGCGCAGCGAAAGATGCCGGTTTGTCCCGGGATATTCCCGCCAGCATCCAAAGCACATGCCAGAAATGCCCTCGCAAAGCAAACACCGGCAGGGAACGCGGATTGCAAAAAGATTCATAATGATTGTGAGTTTCGTTCAGAACGGCAGGGCGGTGTTCTGAACCATCGCGCGAACGTCCGGTTTGCCGGGGTTGCATGCAGTGCGGGCGGGCGACATATCGCGCGGGTGATATCCATGGCAGAGACACAGAGGGAAATCCAGCCCGGGCAGGCGATATACAGTGGGCTGATTTGCGGTGCGAAACCCAGTTTAAAACGCCTCAGCCCTTCTTGTTTTTTATACACAGCACGACTGAATAACCACGGATATGCAGGGACAGACATCGCTGCGAGGCTCAGGCGGGGAATGCCCTGTGCGCGTGCCATAACAAGGGCTGCTGTGATCAGGGCCTGCATTGTGCCATCCGGTGTGTTTTCGCCCTGACGCATCAGATCCAACGCCCATTCGTTGGGGTTCTGGTGAAAGCTGACAAAGGCAATGATCCTGCCGTTTCGCCGGGCGACAAAAACCTTTTGCCGTGTCAGATATTGCGGGCAGTACCGCCCCATGGAAAACCCGCGTTCGCCCCGGTTTGCTCTGGCCCAGTTTGCAGAGATTTCAGTCATCCGGGCCTGATCCTCTGCGGTCAGCCAGGGGGCGTAACTGATTTCAGTGTCAGACTTTTCCACCTTGCGGATTTTGCGCCGTAAACCGCGTCGCGCGGGTGTATTTAAGGTCCAGTTTGCGGGGCTGACCCAGGCTTCTTCGGCTATACGCAGGACCTTCCAACCTTTGCGGCGTGCCGCTGTGGCAAGCCTGGCGGGGCATTTATAAAGACAGGGCAGCTTCCCCCGGGTCTGGGCGGTGCGGGCCAGGACCTGAAGGGCGGCCGTGTCCGAAGGCGCATCAAGGGGCGCGCGCAAGGCGACAAGGGCCTGGCCTGTGTCCCCGGTCAGCCAGGATACCGAAGCCCCGACAGATGTGCTGGTCTTCAGCTGTTCCTGCCAGGCAAGGCCTGCTTCTGCAAAAGGCGCGCGGGCCTGAAGCAGGGGCGAAGGCGGATGATCTGTCAGCACAGTTGGCCGTGGCTGGTGTGATGACACGGGCAGGTTTTTTTGCCCGAAGGCCAGCGCCGTCACCCCCAAAAGGGCGGGAATAAGGTAATAGACCAGCCGCCAGGCGAGAATGCCCGCCAGAAGTTCGGCCTGAGGGGCGAGGGGCAGAAGCGCAAAAATCGCAACCTCAAACGGACCAACACCCGCCGGGGATACACAGATCAACCCAAGACCAAAGGCCAGCAGAAAGACGGGGATCAGCATCTGAAGGCCGGGATTCGCCGCATCAGGCAGAAGCACCCAAAGCGCGCCACATGCGGTGAATGTGTCAAGCGCGGTCAGGGCAACAACTGAAAACAGGGTTTTAAGCGATGGAAATGCGGGCAGGGGAAGCCTGCGCGGCTGCAGCAAAGAGAAAAGGACTGACAGCAAAGCTGTCACAAGGCCCAAAGGAATAAGCCAGTCTGTGAAGGCCGGCAGGTTTGCAAGGGCTGTGCTGTCTGGGGCGCCACTGATCAGCAGAACAAGGGCCACAGTCACCAGCCAGCCGCTGAGGAAGGTCACCGCAACAATCGCGGTCATGCGTCCGGCCTGATACAGGGAAATTTCCGGCAGCATGCGCCAGCGCGACAGTGTGCCGGTAAACAGGCCAAACCCGGTGGTCTGGCTGATGGCAATCGCTGTGATCCCGGCTTTCAACGCGCGTTCCGGTTGTACATCTGTTTTCAGCATCCGGTGCACCAGCACATCATAACGCCCGACGGCAAGAAAACTGAGGGCGGTGAAAAACAGGGCAAGCCCCCATTGCAGGGCGCTGACCTGCCGGGCGCTGGCCATCACAGCGGATAAATCCAGACCTTCCAGTTGCTGCATCAACAGGATCAGAAAAGCCCCGGCCAGAACCAGGGGCAATCCGTTGCGGATCACTTGACGCAACCTGATGCGCGGGGGCAGGGGACGTGCCCGTAAAACCTGTATTCTATTGTGTTTCTGTATTGCGTCTTTCGACCCACCTGATGCGAAATCCATGCACACCCCTCCGATAATTCACCCGGAAAGCACTATGCAGGCGCGTGCTAAGCGAAGTCTTAACAGATAAAATGTGAAGGGAATTTTTATGAGGCGACACATATGAAGCGACAAAAAAACGCGCCCGGTCAGGCGCGTTTCAGAGTGTTCAGCACTGATCCTGTGGATCAGGCTTCGTTCATGATCTGATCTTTGGCGACAGCCATCATTTCTGCCATCTTCGCGCGGATCGCGTCTTCAGACGCTTTGTCGCCCAGGTCACCGGCCAGCTTGCGCACAACATCGTCGTGGCCTGCTTCTTCAAAGTCGGATTTCACGACTTCTACAGCGTAAGCAGCAGCTTCGTCACCGGATTTGCCCAGCAGTTCTGCCGCCCAGAGACCGGTCAGCTTGTTGCGGCGGGCTTCTGCTTTGAACTGCATTTCCGCATCATGGGCGAATTTTGCTTCAAAGGCGGCTTCGCGTTCGTCAAAGGTGCTCATTTCGGCTCTCCTTCAGAAATGAAAATAATCTGTTGTTAACACTCATATGCCCCCCTTTGGGTGTTGTATCAAGGGGAAGTCTCGCGTGTAGGCTGTGAAAAATACGTGTATCGGGGAAACACGGCTGCCTCTTGTCTTGCTCTGACGCCATACCTGGCTTATAGGGCGTCCAAAGCCGCGCGGACCCGGCCCGGGTTCCGGCAGTGCGCAACCGGTTGCTGGCATCAGGGAGGTCCCATGGCCAAAGGTAAAAAGCTCTACGAAGGCAAAGCAAAGGTTCTGTATGAAGGCCCTGAACCCGATACGCTGATCCAGTATTTTAAGGATGATGCGACGGCGTTTAATGCTGAGAAGAAAGACACCATCGATGGCAAAGGCGCGCTGAACAACCGCCTGTCTGAATTCTTCATGAATGGTCTGACCCAGATCGGCGTGCCGAACCATTTCATCAAACGCCTGAACATGCGCGAACAGCTGATCCGAAGCTGTGAGATCGTGCCGCTGGAAGTGATCGTGCGCAACTATGCCGCAGGGTCCATGTCCAAACGTCTGGGCATCGAAGAGGGCACACAGCTGCCGCGCCCGATTGTGGAATTCTCGTATAAAGATGACAGCCTTGGCGACCCATTGGTGCCTGAGGAATATATCATCGCCTTCAACTGGGCGTCTCAGCAGGATCTGGATGATATCCTGGCGCTGGCCTTGCGGGTGAATGACTACCTGTCCGGCGTGATGTATGGCGTTGGCATCAAACTGATCGATTTCAAAATCGAGATCGGCCGCGTCTGGGAAGGCGATTTCATGCGCCTGATCGTAGCCGATGAAATCAGCCCTGACAGCTGTCGTCTCTGGGATATTGAGACCGGCCAGAAACTGGATAAAGACGTCTTCCGCCGTGATCTTGGTAATCTGACAGACGCCTACACCGAAGTTGCCCGCCGTCTTGGCGTGCTGCCTGCGAATGTGGCCCCGGCCACCAAACCGACAATCGTTCACTGAAAGGCCCTGCCATGAAAGCCCGTGTTCATATTATGCTGAAAAATGGTGTTCTTGACCCACAAGGCGACGCCGTGCGTCATGCGCTGGGTGCGCTGGGGTTTGACGGTGTCGACGGTGTGCGTCAGGGCAAGGTGATTGAACTGGACCTCGCAGAAACCGACGCCGCAAAGGCCGAAGCAAGCGTCAAAGACATGTGTGAAAAGCTTCTGGCGAACACCGTGATCGAAAGCTACACGGTTGAAATCGTCTGAGACATAGTTTCAACGCAGAATAAAAAAAGCCGCCCCGTCCGGGGCGGCTTTTTTGTTGGAAAAATATCTTTGAAATTACACCATTTCGGTGCAGATACAGAGGGCAGTGCCGGTTTCCGGAACGTGCCTGTTAAGGGCGCAGGGCGGGGCATCCCCGTCTGATTTTAATACGATGCAATTCGGGGCGCGCCGGCGCGTGGGCTTTCACCCACCTCCCGGCACGCAGAACCAGGTTGGCGGAAATCGTGTGCTGCGTTTTGTTTGGTTGTGTTTCTTTATTTTATTTAGACTTTCTGGAATTCGGATCATGAACCGGACACAATTTGCATTAAGCCTTGCCCCATCTTTGCTGGCACGCCGCTGGTCAGAGACAGAGCTGTCGCAATGCCTGTTGCAGCGATTGCCCGGGCCGCAAAAGGCCCTGTCGGAACGGCTTGCCGCCGAGCTTTTGCAAATCTTTCCCGGCCCTGTTGCCCCGCCGGAACGGCAGTTGGTGGTGCGCTTGCGTGACAGGCCCACATTTGAACGCCTCTATCGTCACTGCGCGAAGAAAGCGATCTGGCCGGCGCCGGTGCTGACAGAAACGCGGATGCAGCCTGCATCCGGGGTGGGCCGGCCGGAGGTGCCACATCTGGATACGCCGGGCGATTTTGCGGCTTGGTTGCCAGTGCCGGTGGATCGTCTGAACTATCTTGCGGATGTGGATGGGCGCTATGCCTGCCATGCCTACAGAACCATTCGGCACTATCACGCTGTTGCTGAGCCTAAAAAATCCGGTGGTCTTCGCCTGATTGAGGCACCGAAATCGCAGTTGAAAGCTGTACAACGACAAATCCTGCAAGGGATTTTGCGTCACATTCCGGTGCATGAGGCCGCTTATGGGTTCGCCCCGGACAAGGGATGCGCGGATGCGGCACGCCTGCATTGCGGTCACGATGAAGTTGTTTGTTTTGATCTGGCTGATTTCTTTCCCTCTGTGTCTTTTTCACGGGTCTTTGGTGTGTTTCGCCATCTGGGCTATCCCGAAGCCGTGACACGATTGCTTGCGGGGCTGTGCACAACAGAAACGGCACCTGATGTGCGGGGACAGTTTCCTTTCGCGATGCGGCAGCTTTACCGCATTCCGCATCTGCCCCAGGGCGCACCCACGTCCCCTGCGCTTGCGGATATTCTGTTGTTCAATCTTGATTGCCGCCTGAACGCCCTCTCCGCAAAACTTGGGGCAAGCTACACGCGATACGCCGACGATCTGACGTTTTCCGGACAGGCGGGCCTTGGCCGGGGCCTTTTGAAATTGGTGCCCGAGATCATTCGGGATGAAGGGTTTCGCAGCAATCCCGGGAAAGCCCGGGTGATGCCGTCGGGCGGACGGCAGGTGGTGACCGGTATTGTCGTGAATGCGCATCTGAATATGCGGCGGGCTGAATTTGATCAGCTGAAGGCCGAAATTCACGCCTGTGGCAGGCCCGGTGATCTGCGTCTTTCTGATCCGCATTACCGCGCCCGGCTGATCGGCCGTATTCAGTGGCTCCGCCATCTTAACCCTGCACGGGGGGAGAAACTGTTAACGCTTCTGGGGTGGGCAGAGGCGCAGAAAATCACAGCATAGCCCGCGCGCGTGGTATCTTCTCTTGATCCCACGCCTTCCACAGTCTATGCCGCCCGCAAGTCTTCACAGATCCCTGGCGGTTTACACGCAATGCTTGCAGCGCAGATCACAGAGTTTAATGCCCCTCTGACCCTTGGTCAGGTTGCAGATACTGTCTGCCCTGTGGACGGTGTTGTGTTGCGGGTGCTGGCCTGTGGGGTTTGCCGATCTGACTGGCATGCCTGGAATGGCTCTGATCCCGATGTCAAACCGGGCCAGATCCCGGGGCATGAATATTGCGGTGAAGTGATCGAGGCCGGCGCACAGTGTCGGGACTGGAAGGTCGGAGATCGCGTGATTGCGCCTTTTATCCTGGCCTGTAACCGTTGCCCGTCCTGCGCCGCGGGTCATCAGACAACCTGTCCGACCCAGGCTGTGCCTGGTTTCACCCATCCCGGCGCTTTTGCGGAATATATCGCGGTGCCTCAGGCCGATGGCAATCTGGCGCGTCTGCCGGACAGCATTGATGTGACACTTGCCGCAGCGCTTGGTTGTCGTACAACCACCGCCTGGCATGCGCTGACGGATCGTGCAGGACTGGCCCCTGGCGAATGGGTTGCGGTGTTTGGCACGGGGGGCGTTGGCCTGTCTGCGCTTTTGCTGGCGAAAGCCATTGGGGCGCGGGTTATTTGTGTTGATATCGTGCCGGAAAAACTGAGCTTTGCCAAAACCCTGGGCGCGGATCACGTGGTGAATTCCGCAGAGGCCGATGCGCCTGCCGCCATCCGCGATCTGACCGGGGGCGGGGCGCATGTGGCGATTGAAGCCCTGGGGATTGAGGCCACCACACGTGCCGCCATGCAATGCCTGCGCAAACTGGGCCGGATGGTTCAGGTGGGCATGCCTGCGGGCAAACATACGGAAATGACCCTGCCGATGGATGCGCTGTATTCCGGGCAGCTTGCGCTGTTTGGCACGCGCGGCATGCCGGGCTGGCGTTATCCTTCTCTTTTGAACATGATTGACGCGGGGCAGGTGGATCTTTCCCCCCTTGTTGCGCGCGAAATCACCCTCTCACAGGCCAGCGACGAAGTTGCAGCCTTCAATGGTCTCACCCCGCCGGGTGTGGCCGTGATCACTGATTTTTCCCGATAGGAGCCTGCCATGAAAGCCGCCGTTATCGTATTTCCCGGGTCCAACTGCGACCGTGACCTGAAAGTGGCTCTGGAAGCCCAGGGGATGGATGTCACCATGGTGTGGCACAAGGATACAACCCTGCCGGATGGGCTGGATTTTGTTGGCATTCCGGGCGGGTTCAGCTTTGGCGATTACCTGCGCTGTGGCGCGATTGCGGCGCAAAGCCCGATCTGTCGTTCCGTTGTCGATTTCGCGAATAAAGGCGGCTATGTCTTTGGCGTCTGTAACGGCTTCCAGATCCTGACTGAAACTGGTCTTTTGCCAGGTGCGCTGCTGCGCAATGCGGGACTGAAGTACATCTGCAAAACCGTTGGTCTGAAAGTGGAAACTGCGGACAGTGCTTTCACATCTGAATGGGCCAAAGACGACGTGATCAACGTGCCAATCGCGCATCATGATGGCAATTATAACGCGGATGCTGACACGCTGGCGCGTCTGAAGGCGGAAGATCGTATCGCCTTTACCTATACAGACAACCCGAATGGTGCGGCTGATGATATCGCCGGTATTCTGTCTGAAAACCGCCGGGTTCTGGGCATGATGCCACATCCGGAACGTGCCTCTGATGAGGGTCATGGTTCCGTTGAAGGTGCGCCTATGTTCAAAGGTCTTGCCGGTCTTTTTGAAACCGCCTGACCGGCCAGAGGCTGAAAGCCGCCTTGCGGGGCGGCTTGGGGGGCTTGTGGTTGTCGCCCCTGTCAAATGCGCCTAGGTTCGCGGCATGATTACGGAACAGACCCCAACTGAACTGCGTGCAAAGAAATCCTCTCCGCTGTCCTGGCGGCTGCGGCTGCTTATTGGCGCGTTTTTCGCCTTTGCCGTGAGTGTTGTCTGGGTCAGCAATCTGTTCCTGACCGAACGTTTCACAGAATCCACCCGCAACCGGGGTGAATTGCGTCTTGCGCTGTATTCCGGCAACCTTCTGTCTGAACTGCGCCGCAATGCGATTGTGCCACAGCTGCTGGCCCGTGATCCGGCGCTGATCGGGGCCCTGCAATCCGGTGATTTTTCACAATCCAGCCAGCGCCTGATTTCATATGACGATGAAATCGGGGCCGCGAATATCTTTATGCTGGATTCCGATGGGCGCACCGTTGCTTCAACCGATCGCAATATGATCAGCACCTCGATGCGCAGCGAACGTTTTTTCATTGATGCGATCCGCAGCAACGACACGTTGTTTTCCGCCGGAAACCCCGATGTGGTGACACCACGTTTCACCTGGTCGCGCCGGATGGAGCAGGGGGATCAGACCGTTGGTGTGATTGTGGTCGAAGTTGACCTGCATAAATTTCAGACCGCCTGGGCCGGTATTTCGGATGCGGTTTTTGTGACCGACAGTGAAGGCACGATCCTGCTGGCAACTGAACCGCGCTGGCGGGGGCTGCAGGAAGCGGATGCGCTTGAAGTGCAGTCTGTGCCCTCTGCACTGACCCGGGCCTTTCAGGCGACGGTGGACTGGGCGGAACCCCCGGATGCCTGGCTTGAAGGGGCGGCTGTGTTGCGCCTTGAGGCACGCCTGCCGTTTCAGGGCTGGCGCATTGCCTCTTTCACCTCTTTTGCCTCTGTGCGGGAACGTGTGAACGGGTTCCTTGCGATTGAGATCATGGGGTTTGCCATGCTGCTGACCCTGACCTTCTATCTGATGAGCCGCCGCACAACCGGCAAGCTGCGGATGTTCCAGCAGGAATCGGCGGAACTGCGCGCGCTGAACAGTCAGTTGCAGCGGGAAATTGCCGAACGTGAACGGGTGGAAAAGAACCTCAAAACTGCGGAACAAACCCTGGCGCAAAGTTCGAAACTTGCCGCCCTTGGTGAGATGTCCGCAGCGGTCAGCCATGAGCTGAACCAGCCGCTGGCGGCGATGAAAACATACCTTGCGGGGGCACGGTTGCTGTTGCAGCGCAAACGCCCGGAAGAAGCCATGTCGTCTTTCTACCGGATTGATGATCTGATTGAACGAATGGGGGCGATTACCCGCCAGCTGAAATCTTACGCCCGCAAAAGCAAAGAAACGTTTGAACCCATAGATTCAAGGGTTTGCGTGAATGCAGCCCTGGAAATGATGGAACCTCAGCTGAAGCAGCGCCAGATTGAAATCAAATCCGGTCTGCCCCGGGATCCGGCGATGGTTCTGGCGGATCCGCTGCGGCTTGAACAGGTTCTGATCAACCTTCTGCGCAATGCGGTGGATGCGACCAAATTCACATCCGAACCACGCATCGAAATCGTTCTGTCTGCCGGACATCAGGTGACCCTGACCATTCGCGACAACGGCGAGGGGATTGATGATCTCGAAAGCCTGTTTGAACCGTTTTACACCACCAAAGAACCTGGCGACGGCGTTGGTCTGGGGCTTGCGATCTCTTCCGGGATTGCAGCCGACTTCGGCGGACGTTTAACTGCACATAACAGCGCTGAAGGCGGCGCGGTCTTTGTTCTGCATCTTCCGACCCTCGGGGCAGAAACATCCGCAACCGCCCCCGCGCAGGACAAGAGCTGAGAAAAGCCCGTACACCGGGCAGGAGTGAAGTAAATGGCACAGGCTATGAAAATTGCGATCGTGGATGATGAACGGGACATGCGTCAGTCCATCAGCCAGTGGCTTGCACTGTCTGGTTTTGACACAGAAACCTTTGCATCCGCAGAAGAAGCACTGAAAGGCCTTGGCCCGGATTATCCTGGCGTTGTGGTCTCTGACATCCGTATGCCGGGCATGGACGGGATGCAGTTCCTGAAAAAGCTGATGAGCATCGACAGCGGCCTGCCTGTCATCATGATCACAGGGCACGGCGATGTGCCGATGGCGGTTGAGGCCATGCGTCTGGGCGCCTGGGATTTCCTTGAAAAGCCTTTCAACCCGGATCGGATGACCGAACTGGCCAAGAAAGCCACCCAACGCCGTCGAATGACGCTGGATTCCCGTGCTCTGCGCAAAGAGCTGTCTGATGGCGGCACGATCATGAAAAAACTGATCGGGTCTTCCGATGCAATGCAGCGCCTGCGCGAAGACATCCTGGATCTGGGACAGGCCGATGGTCACGTGCTGATTGAGGGCGAAACCGGCACGGGTAAATCCCTTGTTGCCCATGCGCTGCACGCCGTTGGCCCGCGTGCGGGTAAGAAATTCATCCTGCTGTCCTGCGCGGCACTTGAGGAAGAAGCCCTTCTGAAAACGCTGTTTGGTCCGATGGACGATGATGGCGGGTCGATCCCGCTGGTTGAGGCCGCCCGTGGTGGCACGCTGGTTCTGGAAGACATTGAAACCCTGTCCCAGGCCGCCCAGGCGCGTCTGCTGACCTTCATCAATGATCAGGGCAACCCGGCCGAAACCCGGGTGATCGCGATTTCCAACCTGCAGGAAGCGGGCAAAACCCTGGAAGATGCCCTGCGCCCGGATCTGTACTTCCGCCTTGCTGCACTGAAAATCACACTGCCGCCGCTGCGCGCACGTGATGACGATGTGCTTCTGTTGTTTTCCCGCCTCTCTGAGCAGTTTGCCGAAGAATATGGCTGCCCGGCACCAGAGGTGTCCGCCCAGGAAGCGGCGCAACTGCTGCAGGCCCCATGGCCGGGCAATATCCGCCAGCTGATCAATGTGGCAGAGCGCGCCGTGCTGCAGAACCGTCGTGGGTCCGGCACCATCGCAAGCCTTCTGATGGCGGATGATGATGACGCGCAACCGGTGATGACAACCGAAGGCAAGCCGCTGAAAGAGTATGTCGAAGCCTTTGAACGCATGCTGATCGACAACACCATGCGCCGCCATAAGGGATCTATCGTGAATGTGATGGAAGAACTGTGCCTGCCGCGCCGGACCCTGAACGAGAAAATGGCGAAATACGGTCTGCAGCGATCTGATTATCTGGGTTGATCACAGAATATATGCGTTCACATCTGCTTAACCCATCGTGAATTATACCAGCGGCGTGCTACACACAGGCACGCCGTTTTGCATTCCCGGAATTGCGAATTGTGCAAAGGAAAACATTCTGTTCGTTTTGCCATTGTAATTAACCGGTATATGACACTATGTTGCACATACGGCGGCTATAGGTGTGCGCCGATGGAATTCACTGCCAGGGGCAGGGCGACAAACGCCAGCTTCCGGCAGACTGATGTGGTTACCGACAGATCTGACGACAGATGATCAGACAAACCGGCAACCGGATACAGCTTCTGGCCCTGCGGGCGCTGACAAACCCGCGAGATGCGCAGAGCACATAAACAGGCGTCACAAAGACGTCAGAGAGAAACGCGATGCGAGGCAGTGCAGCACAAGGGCGACGTGACAGGGAAGCAATGCTTCCCCGCGCCGGTATTTGCAGCACCCCGTACGCCCAATCAGGACAAAGCAGAACAGACCGCCGGTCGACACGCCTTCGCGTGCCCCGGCCTGCGTCGCTGCTCTGCAAGACAATTCAATGGCAAAAAAGATGCTCATCGATGCCACCCACGCGGAAGAGACCCGCGTTGTTGTGGTTGACGGAAACAAAGTTGAGGAATTCGACTTTGAAAGTGAAAATAAGCGCCAGCTAGCAGGTAATATTTACCTGGCGAAGGTCACACGTGTTGAACCTTCCCTGCAGGCGGCTTTTGTGGATTATGGCGGAAACCGTCATGGTTTCCTGGCGTTTTCAGAAATTCACCCGGATTACTATCAGATCCCGCTCGCGGATCGCGAAGCTCTGATGGAAGAAGAGCGCGCATATGCGGATGCGATGCGCGCCGAAGATGATGCGCGTGACGCACAGTCTGAAGAAAAGCCACGCCGTCGCCGTCGCCGTAAATCGGCTGCTGCGAAAGCGGAAAACACCGATGCGGTTGAAACGCGTGAAGTGACTGAGACAGATGCACCTTCCGGCATGGAAGTTGTGGATCTGGACGATGATCGCGACGATGTTGAAGGCAGCTCCCCTATGGAGCTGGTCGGGGAAACCCCTGTTGAAACCCCTGAAGCCGGTTCTGAAGAAGAGACCGCTGCAGAGGCAGAGACCGTAACCGAAAACACCGCCGAAGTTGTTGAGGAAGCCGTTGCTGAAGCGGTTGAAGCAGCTGTTGATGCACCTGCGGAAGACGCGACAGCTGAAGAGGCTGCACCTGTCGAAGCTGCTGCCGCGGACGCTGTTGCTGAGGACACTGCTGAAGCAACTGAAGCAACTGAAACAGAAGAAACCTCTGCGCAGGACAGTTCTTCTGACGACGCAGATGCGTCTGACGACGACGGGGAAGAAGCCGAGCGTCCTGAAGCCAAAGACAAAGATGAAACCATCGAATCTGTTGCAGATGACGATGTTCAGGCCGAAGTGCGCCGCCCACGCAAACCACGCCCGCGCCGCTATAAAATCCAGGAAGTGGTGAAAGTACGCCAGATCCTTCTGGTGCAGGTTGTGAAAGAGGAACGCGGCAACAAGGGTGCTGCGCTGACAACTTACCTGTCTCTGGCGGGTCGCTACTGCGTTCTGATGCCAAACACCGCCCGTGGTGGCGGGATTTCCCGTAAGATCACAAACGCTGCTGACCGTAAGAAACTGAAAGAAATCGCCAATGAGATCGACGTGCCACAGGGCGCGGGTCTGATTGTGCGCACGGCCGGTGCGCAGCGCACCAAAAGCGAAATCAAACGCGATTACGAATACCTGCAACGCATGTGGGAACAGATCCGCGAACTGACACTGAAATCTATCGCGCCAGCCAAGATCTATGAAGAAGGCAACCTGATCAAACGCACGATCCGTGATCTGTACAATGGCGACATTGACGAAGTGATCGTGGATGGCGAAGCAGGGTATCGCACCGCCAAAGATTTCATGAAGATGATCATGCCGTCTCACGCGAAAAACGTGAAACGCTATAAGGAACAACTGCCGTTGTTCGCCCGTTTCCAGGTTGAAAATTACCTGTCCGGCATGTTCAACCCGACGGTTCAGCTGAAATCCGGTGGTTATATCGTGATTGACGTGACCGAAGCCCTTGTGGCGGTTGATGTGAACTCTGGTCGGGCGACCAAAGAAGGGTCCATTGAAGAAACCGCGCTGAAGACTAACCTTGAGGCGGCTGAAGAAGTCGCCCGTCAGGCGCGTCTGCGTGACCTTGCTGGTCTGATCGTGATTGACTTCATCGATATGGATGAACGCCGCAACAACAACGCGGTTGAAAAACGTCTGAAAGACCGTCTGAAAACCGACCGCGCCCGTATTCAGGTTGGTCGTATTTCCGGCTTTGGTCTGCTTGAAATGTCCCGTCAGCGTCTGCGCCCGGGCATGCTTGAGGCCACAACACAGCCTTGCGCACATTGTCACGGCACCGGTCTGATCCGTTCCGACGACAACCTGGCCCTGACCATTCTGCGTGCCCTGGAAGAAGAGGGCGTGCGCAAGCGGTCCCGCGAAGTCCTTCTGAAAGCGCCGATTGCGGTGATCAACTATCTGTTCAACAACAAACGTGAACATATCTCTGACATCGAAACCCGCTATGGCATTTCGATCCGCCTTGAGGCCGATCCGCATCTGACCAGCCCGGATTTCACCATCGAGCGTTTCAAAACTGCGACCCGTCGTGTGAAACCTGCTGAGGCCGAAGTTGTGACCGGCAGCATCGAAATGATGGAAGACATCGACGAGGCTGTGGAAGCGGACGAAGCTGAGACCACCGAAGAAGGTGATGATGAGGATGCGCCAAAGCGCAAACGCCGTCGTCGTTCCCGCCGTCGTGGTGGCCGTGGTCGCCGTGGTGAAGGTGCTGAAGGCCAGGAAGGCGAAACCTCTGAAGAAGGGGACGCTGCTTCTGAGGATGCAACCGAAACACCTGCGGATGCTGCGGAATCCACTGACGCAGCCGAGCAATCTGAAGAAAAGCCAAAGCCGCGCCGGACCCGTCGTAAGAAAACCGATGAGGTGACTGAAGCGCCTGCGGAAGAGGCAACTCCGGAAGCCGCGGAAGCAGAGGCTGAAGAAAAGCCGAAGAAACGCCGCACGCGTCGTAAGAAGGTGGAAGAGGTGGAAGCACCTGTAGAAGCCCCGGCTGAGACCACGACTGACGCACCAGCGGAAGCTGCGGAAGAGGCACCCTCTGAAGCCGAAAAGCCAAAGCCGCGTCGCACCCGTAAGAAAGCGCCTGTTGCGGCTCCTGTCGCGGAAGAAGCCCCTGTGGAAGCAGTGGCAGCTGAGGAAACCCCGGCGGAACCTGTCGCACCAGCGGCCGCAGAAGAACCAGCAGTGGTTGAAGCTGCACCTGTTGCGGAAGAAGCCCCCAAAGAAGTGGTGGCCGAACCTGTGGCGGAAGTCGTGACAGAAGAAGCCCCGGCGAATGACGAACCCCCCAAGCCAAAACGGCGCGGGTGGTGGTCTATGGGCAGCTGATCTGAAAATAAGAAAACGCCGGGTCAACAGCCCGGCGTTTTCTTTTGTGTCTTCAGGCTTTTTAACCCTTGTGGCGGATCCACCAGATATGGGCGTTTTCGCCCGCCTGCTGATCCAGCAACACATGCCCGCTTTCATTGCAGAAATGTGGCACATCAATCACCGCCGCAGGGTCATCTGTTTCCAGCCGCAGCACCTGACCGGGCGCGAGGCTGCGCAAACGTTTGGCCGCGCGCAGCACGGGCAGGGGACAGAGCAGCCCGATGGCATCCACGTCCAGATCGGCCTTTGGTTTTTCTGTCATCCCGGCTCTCCTTTTGTGCACGTCATTGTGACATTCTGCAACGTGACCTTCTGCCGTGTTTCGCCTAAATAACGAGAGCGGTAAAGACATACCCGCATATTGATTTTCGAAAGGACGCCCCGTGCTTGACGCGACCCATATTTTTGACGCCTCTCTGCTGGTTTCATTGTTCATCGCACTGGCGGGTGGACTGATCTCCTTTCTCAGCCCCTGTGTGCTGCCGATTGTGCCGCCATACCTTGCCTATATGAGCGGGATCAGCATGACAGAGATGTCAGGCGATGAGACCGGTCAGGCAAAGGGACGCGGCAAAGTCCTTCTGGCTGCCGTGTTTTTCGTGATGGGCCTGTCTGTCGTCTTTCTGATGATGGGGCTGGCCGCATCTTTTGCCGGACGGTTCCTGATCCAGAATCAGACGCTGTTCATGACCATCGCGGGTATCGTGATTATGATCATGGGTGCGCATTTTGTCGGTGTGTTCCGGATTAAGTTCATGGACCGCGAAGCCCGTATTGACGCCGGTGATCAGGGTGGATCAGCCTTTGGTGCCTTTATCCTGGGTCTGGCCTTTGCCTTTGGCTGGTCCCCGTGCCTTGGCCCGATCCTGGGTGCGATCAGCACAATGGCGATGATGGAAGGCGATGCCGCCCGTTCCGTCCTTCTGTTGGGCTTCTATGCCCTTGGGCTTGGCATTCCCTTCCTGCTGGTTGCGGCCTTCTTCCCGCGCCTGAAAGGCCTTATGAACTGGATGAAACGCCACATGGGCCGGATTGAGGCCACCATGGGTTTGTTGCTCTGGACGGTTGGTCTGATGATGGCGACGGGGCAGTTCACGGAATTTGCCCTCTGGATTAACGAGAAATTCCCGGTTCTTCAGGCCTTTGGTTAACCCTTCTGCGGCGCAAATGCCGCAGATCATCGTCTCAACGGCGGGCACATTACGAATTTAACTTAATCTCACCCTGTTCCCGGTTTATCAAAGCGGGGTGACGATCAATGGTGCCCGCAATATGTCCTCTGACACGCAATCCTCTGCCACGCCTGTGCGCAGACGTAAGATCTTTTATCTGCCGGGTTATGATCCTTTTCATCCCCGCCGCTACCGCGAGCTTTACCGCAAGGAAGGTGCCGCGCAGGCAGAGATCACAGGGTATGACATCGCCCTGAAAGCCGCGAAATCCGGTGGCCCCTATGGCTGGCAGGTGGATGCCAGAATTGATGACCAGGATGTGCATGCAGATTTTGAGGTGCTGGTCTGGTCCGACATCGTCAAAGACACGATGACACAGAACATCCCACGTACCTATCTGATGCTGGCTCGCACCGCCTGGACTTATATCGGATCTGGTGCGTTCGGGCGACTTCTGAAAACCCGCAAAGGCCCGATGATCGCCGCGCTTTATCCGATCTTCATGCTGACGCTGCAGCTGATCGTGGCCCTGTTTCTGGGGTGGGGGATTGGCACGCTGACGTCCTGGCTGACCCATGGGCTGGCCTTCTGGCCGGTGCTTCTGGCCACTGTGATGTTCACCCTGCGGTTCTTCCGTAAGATCGACAATAAACTGTTCGCTTATTACCTCATGCACGACTATTCCTGGTCCGCCCGCAACCACGGCGCCAGCCCGCCGGAACTGGAAGCAAAGCTTGACGAATTCCGGGGCCGCCTGCGCGAGGCTCTGGTGCAGGATTATGATGAAATCCTGGTGGTTGGTCATAGTTCTGGCGCGCATATCGGTGTGTCTTTACTGGTGGATCTGCTGCGGGCGAATGAATATCCTGAGGATGCGCCAACCCTGTCTTTTCTGACCCTTGGTCAGGTAGTGCCTATGGTGTCTTTCCTGAGAAATGCCAACCGCTTACGGGCTGACCTGCACTTCATGGCCGGGCAGGCGCGGATCCCCTGGGTCGATGTGACAGCCCCGGGGGATGGCTGCGCCTTTGCGCTGTGTGATCCGGTTGCGGTGACAGGTGTTGCGCCGGATGAAAAACACTGGCCGCTGGTGTTTTCCGCCGCCTTCACCCAAAGCCTGACACCGGCGCGCTGGCAGGAATTGCGCTGGCGGTTTTTCCGGCTGCATTTCCAGTATCTCTGCGCCTTTGATGCGCCTAAGGATTACGATTACTTCCAGATCACGGCTGGCCCGGTAACGCTTTGGGATCGTTACAAAGATCGTCCTGCGTCAAAGTCACGTCTGGAAACCCCGCTCTCGCCGTTTAAGGATATGACATGAACGATGAGATCCCCCCAAAACCCCCGGCGCGCCCGGATAAGGTGACGCTCTGGCGGTATGTGAAACTGTTCCGCCAGGATATTCTGTCTGCCCAGCCACAGCGTCTGTACCGGGCCTGGATGGCGGCGTTTAAGACGCCGTTTTTCCGCAGCTATATGATCAATCAGCCGGAATTGATTGATGAGGTTCTGAAGAAGCGCCCGGATGATTTTCCCAAATCAAGCCGTATTTCCGAAGGCCTGCGCCCGCTTCTGGGCAATTCGGTCTTTCTGACCAATGGCGAGACCTGGAAACGCCAGCGACGCATCATTGATCCGTCCTTTGAAGGCGGGCGTCTGCGGGAAACCTGGCCCGCGATGGTGGACGCGGCAGAGGCCTGTGTGGCGCGTCTGAATGCGCGCGCAGAGGTCGGGCAGGGCGTGCCGCTTGAGATTGAAGAAGAAACCAGCCACGCCGCAGCTGACGTGATCTTCCGCACCCTGTTTTCAATCCCGATTGAGCATGAAATCGCGCGCGAGGTCTTCACCCGGTTTCGTGATTATCAGCGCAGTCAGCCGATCCTGAATATCGCGGCTTTTGTACCGCTGCCGGACTGGATGCCGCGCCTGTTTCGCAAAGATACCCGCCAGGCCGCCGCCGACATCCGTAATCTGATCACACAGCTGACGTCTGAACGTATGGCGGCGATTGAGGCAGGCACAGCACCAGATGATCTGGCAACCAAGATCATGACCACAACAGATCCGCAGACCGGCGAAAAATTCACGACTGAGGAAATGGTTGATCAGGTGGCGATCTTCTTTCTCGCGGGGCATGAAACCAGCGCGTCGGCACTGGCCTGGACGTTATATCTGATGGCACTGTATCCGGAATGGCAAGAAAAGATCGCACAAGAGGCGGCAGACCTGGAAAATCCCGAATTCTCAGCGTTGAAAACCCTGCGCGTCAGCCGTGATGTGTTCCGTGAATCCCTGCGCCTTTATCCGCCTGTGCCGATGATGGTGCGCCAGAATACCTGCCCCGAACGCTTTCGGGATCGTGATATTGATCCCGGCGCGCAGGTGGTGATTTCGCCCTGGCATCTGCATCGCCATGAACGCCTGTGGGACAACCCCGACGGATTTGATCCCACCCGTTGGGACACGGAAAATGGCCGGGACTGTATGCGCAACGCCTGGATCCCGTTTTCTGCCGGCAGTCGTGTTTGCACAGGCGCGGGGTTTGCCATGGCAGAAGGGCCGCTGATCCTGTCAATGATCCTGAAGAACTTCCGCATCACGCGCGTTGAAGGGCGTGAACCGGTGCCTGTTGCGCATCTGACGGTGCGGTCAAAGGATGGCATTTGGCTGCGGCTTGAACGCAGGGATGCTGCACACTGAATACATACAAAAAAACCGGCCATTGCGCATACAATGACCGGTTTTTTTGTGTGTGGTGTCAGATATCAGCTGGCTTGTGCCTGGGGCTGCGTCTGATCATTTGCGATTGCCTGAAAGTGGCGCAGAACATAAAGGCGTATGGCCGTAGCCAGGCCAGATTCTGTGCCACGCTCTGCGTCAATTTCTGCTGCAAGCGTATTTACCGCAACAGATTTTTCAGAGGCGATCGCCCGAAACGCCCGCCAAAAATCATCCTCCAGCGTAACAGATGTCCGGTGACCCTTCAGGGTCAGGGAACGTTTTTTCGGCCGTGTATCAATGTAGCTGTTCATGCGTCGTGATCGTCTTCGTGTTTGTGTTGATCGAGCATCTTTTGTGCCCGCGTATTGCGTGTGGCCATAAGGCGTTTTTCTGCCTTGCTCAACCCATGATCTACAGCATTTTCCGCTGATTTATCACGTTTGTCGTCGCGGGCCCGCTGTTTACGGGCCCGGTTTAGATTTATGAGCTTCGCCATCCTGGTTCCACCCCTGATCGGTTAAACTTTTCGTTACGCTTTCGGGCCGATCATCTGTTCAGGGCGGACGACCTCGTCAAAGGTTTTTTCATCCACAAATCCCAGAGCAATCGCTTCTTCTTTCAGAGTTGTACCATTTTTATGCGCGGTTTTGGCAACTTTTGTTGCGTTATCGTAACCAATGGTCGGCGCAAGGGCGGTGACCAGCATCAGGCTTTCTTTCATCAGCTTGTCGATGCGGGGCTCATTCGCCTGAATACCGTTCAGCATACGTTCGGTAAAGCTGTCGGCTGCATCGCCCAGAAGCTGGATGGATTGCAGCAGGTTGTAGCTCATCATCGGGTTATAGACGTTCAGCTCAAAGTGGCCCTGGCTGCCAGCAAATGTCATCGCGGCATTGTTGCCCATGACGTGCGCCGCAACCTGTGTCAGGGCTTCGGCCTGAGTCGGGTTCACTTTGCCTGGCATGATGGACGAACCTGGTTCATTTTCCGGCAGGATCAGCTCGCCCAGACCAGAACGCGGGCCAGAACCCAGGAAACGGATGTCATTGGCAATTTTATAAGCGGAACCCGCAACCGTCGCCAGCGCACCGGACATAAAGACCATGGCGTCATGGGCGGCGAGGGCTTCGAATTTGTTTGGTGCAGTCACGAAAGGCAGGCCGGTGATACGCGCCATATTGCCAGCGACTTCTTCGCCCCAGCCCGGACGTGTGTTCAACCCGGTGCCAACCGCCGTGCCACCCTGTGCCAGCTCATAAATGCCAGGCAGGCAGGCTTTTACACGGGCGATGCCCTGACGGATCTGATGGGCGTAACCGGAAAATTCCTGGCCCAGGGTCAACGGTGTCGCATCCTGGGTGTGGGTGCGGCCGATCTTGATGATATCTTTGAATTCTTCCGCTTTGGCTTCCAGAGAGGTCAGCAGTTTTTCCAGACCCGGCAGCAGAACATCACGCACAGACATGGCGGTTGCGATATGCATGGCGGTCGGGAAAGTGTCGTTGGAAGACTGGCCCATGTTACAATGGTCATTCGGGTGAACAGGGTCTTTGGATCCGATCACGCCGCCCATGATTTCAATCGCGCGGTTCGCGATGACCTCGTTAGAATTCATGTTGGATTGCGTACCAGAACCGGTCTGCCAGACTACCAGCGGGAAGTTGTCGTCAAACTTGCCTCCAAACACTTCGCCAGCGGCCTGAACGATTGCTTTGCCGCGGGTTTCATCCAGGGCCCCTGAGGCCATGTTTGCTTCGGCACAGGCCTGTTTGATCACGCCAAGCGCCCGGACAATCGCCACCGGCTGCTTTTCCCAGCCAATCGGGAAGTTCATCAGGCTGCGCTGTGTCTGCGCGCCCCAGTATTTATCGGAAGGAACTTCAAGAGGGCCAAAGCTGTCGGTTTCGGTACGGGTATCGGTCATAATCATTCTCCGGTGATCGGTGCCAGTTCTTAGGTTGCGCATTTCATACCGCAGAGGGTAAGAATTTCCAATCCGCAAAGCGTCGGTATTGTGTCGCATTTATGAAGGACAGCTTATGGATCTCGCACTTCTGGTTCTGCCGGTCTTTCTGACCATCCTCTGTGGCTATGGGCTTGCGGTCAGTGGTGGCCTGCCTGCGGATCAGTGGACCGGGGTTGAGGTCATGAGTTTCCGCCTGCTGATTCCGGCGGTTCTGATCGGGGCCATCGCAGAATCAGATCTTGAAATGTCGCGCTTTGGCCCGCTGATTGCGATGCTGGTGCTGACTTTGGTGATCCTTGGCGTTCTGATGTTCCTGCTGCGCCTAATCCTGCCGCAAAGCCGGATGGATGATGCATCGTTCACCACGCTGTTCCAGTCTGCCACCCGCTGGAACGGGTTTATTGGTCTGGCACTGGCAGAACAGATTGCAGGACAGGAGGGGATCCTGCTGATCGCGGTCGTCATGGCATTTCTGATTCCGCTGATCAATATCGTGAACATCATTATGCTGTCCGTCTATGGGCCGGGGAAATTCAGTCTGAAAACCATGTTGATGACCATTGTGACAAATCCATTGGTCCAGGCCTGTGCCATTGGCCTGACGCTAAGTGTATCCGGTCTGAGCATCCCTGGCCCCATTGCACAATCCCTTGATTTTATTGGACGCGCAGCGCTTGGCGTGGGGCTTTTGGCTGTGGGGGCCGGCATCACTTTCCGCCGGTTGTTGCGGGTTGGACCACTGGTTGTTCTGGGCCTGATCCTGCGTCCGCTGTTGGCCCCTGCGGTTTTCATCCTGCTTGGATCCTGGGTGGGGCTTGTTCCGCTGCAACTGCTGATTGGGGCGATGGTCATGGCGGTGCCCGCGGCGGCAAACGGTTATATTATCGCGCGGCGTATGGGCGGGAATGCGGGGCTATATGCGGATATTATGACCTGGCAGGCGATTGCCGGGATGCTGGTTCTGCCCGGGCTTTTGTATCTGTTACCGCTTTAAAGCCGATGCCGCTTGCCAACGCTTTCTGAACAAAGTCAGTTCACTAGAAAACTAGAAAACTAGAAAACTAGAAAACTAGAAAACTAGAAAACTAGAAAACTAGAAAACTAGAAAACTGGTTTTGTTAACCTTTGTGGGCGCCGATTGTGCAGCTGCGCACGCTCACCTCACCTTTTCTCAATCCCTCACAGGCATCTTCATCCACGTCATGACACAAGCAGGCCACCAGACCTGCACCAACGGAAACGTCCTGATTGGAGCATAAAACACTCCAGGGACCGTGAAAAAGCTTTCTCACACAGGGGTGAAAACCCTGAATCGTGGGGTTCCGGATGGCGGCGCCGCCTTTTTTAAGAAACGGCAATGATGATCCAGATGATGAGCAAATAAAAAACCGCACAGGCCCGGCAAGGCCTATGCGGTGGATTTTGCATGCCTGAGCCTTACTTGCGGAAGGCATCCAGACTGACGACTTCCGCTTCATGCGGTGTATCGTCTTCAGCGTTTTCTTCCATGGGGGCTTCCGGGATCTCGTCATTTTCAGGATCCGGATCATGGTCGTCATCGTCATCACTGTGATGTTCAAAGCGCAGCCCGAATTCGACAGAGGGATCTACAAAGGTCACCAGTGAATCCCATGGAATGAACAATGGTTCGGGCTGATCTCCAAAATTCAGGGTAATCGAAAACCCATCATCACCAACATCCAGATTTTCAAACCAGTGCTGCACAACCACGGTCATTTCACCAGGATAACGATCATTCAGCCAATCCGCGAGTCGCGCATCCGGGTGGTTCGTGTCAAAGGTGATGAAAAAGTGATGATCCCCGGGCAGGCCGTTTTCAGAAACGTCCGTCAGCACGTTACGGATAAGAAGACGCAGGGCGTCATGCATCAGGTTGCCATAATCAATGCTGTCGTTTTCAGGGCTGTCGGACATCTGTAATCTCTTTTTATTCCGCCTTTTATGTCAGGCACTTTCCCTAATCATAATTGATTCCTTTGCGAATGACAGCCCTTTGAATCAGACCTTCAGGACGGGCCATAATTTCTAAGGGGGCGGGGTTCAGAAAAACTGCGTAAGCCCGCCTGCAAGTGCCATAAGTCCCAGCACATAAAGCAGGTTCCATTTTCGCCTGATCAACAACCATGCCGCCAGCAATGCCAGCAGGAATGCGGTCAGGTTCAGGCTGGTCAGTACGGGCAAGGGCAGCGCAAAAATGCCTTTCTGCCATGTCGTGACGTCAGCAAAAAACACATGCAGGGCAAAGCAGATCGACAGGTTGGCAATCACCCCGACAACCGCAGCCGTGATTGCCTGCAGCCCCGCGCGCAGACGTGGCTGTGCCATCAGGCGGTCAATCCATGGCGCACCGGCAAAAATCCAGATGAAGCAGGGCACAAATGTCACCCAAAGCGTCAGGGCCGTATTGATCAGGGCAAGGCCGATACCGCCCTCTTTCCAGGCGGCAAGAGTTCCGACAAATTCAGTCACAAGGATCAGAGGGCCGGGGGTTGTCTCTGCAAGTCCCAGGGCATCCAGCATTTCCGGCGTGGTCAGCCAGCCCTGCACTGTGACGACTTCCTGGGTCATCCAGGCCAGAACCGCGTAAGCGCCACCAAAGGTGACAACCGCCAGTTTCGAGAAAAACAGGCCGCTTGCGGTCAGAAATTCTGCATGGGGGCTGACAAGGATCACCGCAAAGGGCAAAGCCCAGATTACCGTGCCAATCAGGAAGGTCAGGGCGGTGTTTTTCAGCGAGGGGGGGGCTGACGGAATGCTGGGTGTGTCATCACTGCGGGCAATCACCGCGCCCCAGAGGCCAGCGGCGAGAATGATCACCGGGAAAGGCAGCTGAAGCGCGAAAATCCCGATAAAGGACAACACCGCAATCACGCGGCTGTGGCTGGCCGGGACCGCTGACTTCCCGCCGAAAGCTTTCTTTGAAACCTTAAAAAGCGCTTCCAGAACAATGATAACCACAGCGGCTTTAATGCCGAAAAACAGGCTCTGGATCAGGGGCAGATCACCGAGTTGAGCATATAACAAGGCCAGCGCCAGGATCATAAACGCACCGGGCAGAACAAACAGTCCGCCTGCGATCAACCCGCCCATGATGCCCCGTTGCTTCCATCCCGCCCAGGTCGCAAGCTGCATGGCCTCGGGCCCCGGCAGCATCATGCAGAAGGACAGGGCATTGAGGAAGCTTTCCTCAGAAAGCCAGGGACGTTCTTCCACCAGTTCCCGGTGCATCAGGGCGATCTGCGCGGCAGGGCCGCCAAAGGACAGAATGCCAATGCGCCCGAAGACGCGGATGAGTTCAGGCAGTTCCGGGGAGATGCGGGCAGCGGTGTTTTCCATGGGCACAGAAATGCCCTGGTAGTGCGGAATGTCAAGAAACAACAACAGAGTGAAAGTGCAGGTTTCTGTTGCCAGGTACCTGCGAACCCCGCCCTACGCGGCTAGGCGAAGGGGCTTAGTTTCGGCGACCCGAACTGCTTACGCAGCCAGAGCCATTGCCGGAGCTTTGTTGTCATTTGCAACTAGCTTAAATCGAACCGATAACGGTGGTATCTCACCGAAACAAAGCTAACCCCTTTAGACGTCCGTCGATCCTGTTTCGACCCCAAAGTCCTCAAATGAAGGATGGTGGTGGAGTCGCCGGGTACCGCCCCCGGGTCCGATCCGCTTATTACGAGCGCGTTTATGTTCATAGTCCCGAGGGACAGGTGTTATATAAGTGTGTGCTTCGCGATTGAAAAGGGGCATGCGGAAACTTTCAAAGTTTCCGGCCCGTTTTCTTCCAAAGAAAACGGATCAGCGCAGCACATGGACCGGGGCGTTATTGCAGAAAATGACGACCTGGCCGCAGTTTTCAATCGCGTGATAGCCGCGCCGGTCCAGTTCGGACAAAAACAGATCCCAGCCGGCAAGGCGTTCAATATCCCGCGCTTTACGTCGGATGATCTTTCCATCCCGCGCGGCTTTTGAGGAGAACAGATCTCTGAGCCAGTGTTCCGGCGAAAGAGGAGAATGAAAATGTGTCAGATCCTGCATCCGGGAAAGAAAGCAGAATAGGGTAAATCCAGCGTTAACGTTTTTTGCGCAACTCCATCGCTTTGCGGGCCAGTTCCTGGGTATAGGCGCTCAGCCGTATAAGCGCCCGGTCTGCTGCCAGCCCGTCCTGGCGTTCAATCGCATTGGCAATCTCGGTGTGTAGGGCAATCACCTGTGTCCGGTCGCGCTGACTATAGGTGATCATATTCATCAGGGGTTCAATCGCCTCCACCGCCGCGGCAAGCTGCCAGGACAGTACGGGATTGCCCGCACCGTCCACAAAGGCACGGTGAAAGGCAACGTCAGAGGCGCAGAAGCTTTCATCAGAAAGCCCGGCCTGACCCTGACGCGTAATTTCAGCCCGCATGGTGGCCAGGTGATCTGCGCTGCGACGTTCCGCAGAAAGCGGTGCGCAGGCCCGTTCCAGGGTGAATCGCGCTTCGCAGGCGGTGTCAAAATCCACCTCATTCATCGACAGCAGCAGGGTAGAGGTCGTGATCAGATCGCCGCGGGCTTCCTCAAAACTCAGCCGGTTCACAAAAGCCCCGCCGCTGGCCCCGCGTTTCGTGCGAATAAGGTTCTGGGCCGCAAGGCGTTTCAAGGCTTCGCGTACAGTGGGGCGGGAAACTGAAAATTCTTCGGACAACTCCGCCTCAGATGGCAGGCGTTCATCAACAATCAGTCGTCCTTCAATAATCGCCTCGCGGATCGCGGTGGCGATTTCGACAGACAGATCAGCGCTTTGTTTTCGTTCGCCCATTGTCTCTTCCCCCCGCAGAACGTGACGTCTGATGTAAATCTTTCAATTGTCAGACATTTAAAAAAATTGCACAGTCACTGCAAGAGATAAGGAGAATCGCAGATGTTTGCAACGCGCATCAGAACTATGGGGGGCTGGCACTGGCTTGCGCTCTTTGGGCTGATCCTTGCAGCCTGGGTGGTTCTTTATGCTATGTCGCTGAACAGTGACCCGCGTGATCTGTCCGCATTATACGGGGCGCAGTTCTGGGCGGCGCTTTGCACGGTCAGCCCGGATGTGGCAGGCTTTGGCAAGCTTTTCCTCATGTGGGGGCTGATGTCTGCGGCGATGATGGCGCCGACGTTTCTGCCTGCGCTGGCGACCTATGAAGAACTGCCGGGCAGTGAGGCGCGCGGAACGACGGAACTTCTGACAGGCTATCTGGTGATCTGGGGAGGGTTTTCCCTGATTGCAGCCGGGGCACAGCTGACATTGTTCATCTACGGGTTCGTGACACCAACCGGCCAGAGCATTTCGATCTGGCTGACGGCGGCGCTGCTGATCCTTGCGGGTTTGTACCAGTTCAGCAGATTCAAAGACGCCTGCCTGTCCAAATGCCGTATGCCGCTGACCTTCTTTATGGAACGCTGGCGTGACACACGCTGGAACGCGCTGACCATGGGGCTGGAACTGGGCTTTGTCTGCCTTGGCTGTTGCTGGGCGCTGATGTTGCTGGGGTTCGTTGGCGGCACGATGAATATGCTGTGGATGGGGATCGCAACCCTTCTGATGACATTTGAGAAACTGCCCGACATTGGCCGGGTGGTGACCAAACCGCTGGGGCTGCTGCTGATTGCAGCGGGCTTTGCATATCTGGGCGCATTTGCGCTTTAGGGGACAAACTGAGGAGAAGTAACATGGATGGTGCCATGACGATGGAAGTAGGGACGGTTCCCTGGACAATCAAAGGGGAGCTGATCCTGAACTGTAACTGTACAGTGTTCTGCCCCTGTGTGGTCAGCCTTGGGGATCACCCGCCAACCGAAGGCTATTGCCAGGCCTGGTCCGGGATCCGCATTGATGAAGGTCAGTATGGCGATATTGATCTGTCAGGTCTGAACGTTGGTCTGATGCTGGAAATCCCCGGCAAAATGGCGCGCGGCAACTGGAAAGCGGCGGCTTATATTGATGACCGTGCGTCTGACGAAGCTTTTGAAGCGCTGGTGCATATTTTCTCGGGGGCCGCGAAAGGCACAACCGGGCTGTTTAAGATGCTGGTCAGTGAATTCCTGGGGGCCGAACGCGCGCCTGTGGCGTTTGAAACCGAAGGCAAGACCCGCCGTCTGACCGTTGGCAAGATCATCCAGGGTGCCGTCACCCCGATTGAGGGCAAAGACCCGGATCAGGATGTGG
This sequence comes from Thalassobius sp. I31.1, assembly GCF_003031585.1. Taxonomy (GTDB): domain Bacteria; phylum Pseudomonadota; class Alphaproteobacteria; order Rhodobacterales; family Rhodobacteraceae; genus Halocynthiibacter. The sequence goes on along the minus strand of NZ_PWAA01000061.1, from coordinate 17,291 downwards.
TTGCGACCAACACCAACTATTGGATGGGGCCGGATATCACTGTGGCGAAAGCCGACAAAGGCAAAGTACGTGCCTTTGGCCGGGTCTGGGATTTTGACGGGCGCTCTGCTGAGATCTGTCAGATCGACTGGAAAGGTCCGGGTCGCTGATCGCGGCTTTGATGTGAACAAAACGCGGGGCTGTTGCGGCCCCGCTGATCTACGGAGAACTTCATGGTTGCCATCGCCCCGTCTAACCGCCTGCGCCGCACGCCTTTCTCTGAGGGGGTCGAAGCTGCGGGTGTCTCTGCCTATACGGTTTACAATCGTATGTTGCTGCCTGCAGCCTTCGAAAGCCTGGCTGCCGATTGCGCCCATCTGAAAGACCATGTGCAGGTCTGGGATGTGTCCTGCGAGCGTCAGATTGCTGTGCAGGGCCAGGATGCCGGAAAACTGCTGTCACTGCTGACCCCGCGTGATCTGTCAAAAATGGCCGATGATCAGTGCTATTACGTACCGATGGTCGACACGAATGGCGGCATGCTGAATGATCCGGTGGCGGTGAAACACAGTGATGATCATTACTGGATTTCCATTGCTGACAGTGATCTTTTGCTTTGGGTGAAAGGTGTTGCCGCCGGTATGGGGCTGAATGTTTCGGTCACGGAACCGGATGTATCGCCGCTTGCCATTCAGGGGCCGAAATCTGACGATCTTCTGGCGCGGGTCTTTGGTGATGCGGTGCGTGACATCCGGTTCTTCCGCTATAAACGTCTGCCGTTTCAGGGCCGTGATCTGGTGATTGCGCGGTCCGGTTATTCCAAACAGGGCGGGTTTGAGATCTACGTTGAAGGTGGCGATATTGGCATGGATCTGTGGCAGGCGCTGTTTGCCGCCGGGGCCGATCTGAATGTGCGTGCCGGGGGACCGAACCTGATTGAACGTGTCGAAAGTGGCCTGCTGTCTTATGGCAATGATATGACAGCGGCGCACACGCCTTTTGACTGTGGTCTTGGGAAATTCGTGAATTCGGATGCGGATTACATCGGGCGGGTGGCGCTGGAGCAAGCCCGTGCTGAAGGTGCGAAATGGCGGTTATGCGCTGTAGAAATTGACGGTGATCCCGTGCCCGCCTGTGACCGGCACTGGGCGATCACCCGGGATGGCGCGCGGCTGGGGCAGGTGACCTCGGCCACCTGGTCACCGGATCAGAACACAAATGTTGCCATCGGCATGGTGCAGGCGGATCGCTTTGCCACCGGGGCAGATGTTGAAGTGAAAACGCAGGATGGCACACGCAAAGCCCGCCTGCGCGCAGAATTCTGGAATTGAGGAGAAAACAGATGTTCAACGCACTTGTTGTGAACAAAAATGAAGAGGGTAAGACCTCAGCCGCGGTAGAGCAGATCACAGTGGATCAGCTGCCCGAAGGCGATGTGACTGTCGCGGTGGAATATTCCACTGTGAATTACAAAGATGGTCTTTGTGTCGGGCCGGGTGGTGGTCTTGTGCGCAACTACCCGCATGTGCCGGGCATTGATTTCGCCGGTACGGTCGAAGCCTCCGACAACCCGAACTATAAAGCGGGTGACAAAGTTGTGCTGACCGGCTGGCGTGTGGGCGAGGCCCATTGGGGCGGTTATGCCCAGAAAGCCCGCGTGAAAGGTGATTGGCTTGTGCCACTGCCTGCAGGCATTGACGCGCGTCAGGCCATGGCGGTTGGCACCGCTGGTTTCACCGCGATGCTGGCGATTATGGCGCTGGAAGATCACGGGCTGAAACCAGGCAATGGTCCGGTTCTTGTGACCGGTGCTGCAGGTGGCGTGGGGTCGGTTGCGACTGCGATCCTGTCGAACCTTGGCTATGAAGTTGCTGGTGTCACCGGTCGTCCGGAACAGGCAGATTACCTGAAAAGCCTGGGCGCAACCCAGATCGTTGCACGCGAAGAGCTGAATGAAACCACCAAACGCCCGCTTGAAGCCGAAACCTGGGCCGGGTGTGTGGATGCGGTTGGCGGTGACATGCTGGCACGGGTTCTGGGGCAGATGAAATACGGTGCCTCCGTTTCTGCTGTTGGCCTTGCCGGTGGCGCTGGTCTGCCTGCGACGGTTATTCCGTTCCTGCTGCGCGGCGTGAACCTTTTGGGCATCGACAGCGTGATGCAGCCATATGACAACCGCCTGCGTGCCTGGGAACGTCTGGCGAAAGATCTGCCGATGGATAAGCTTGAGGCGATGATCACACCGGCAACTCTGACTGATCTGCCGGGTCTTGGGAAAGATATCCTGAAAGGCCAGATCAAAGGTCGTGTGGTTGTAGACGTAAACGCCTGATTGTTTTGACTAAACGGTAAATAAAAGCGGGCACCTCAGGGTGCCCGTTTTGTTTTTTTGCGCGATAAAAATTTGGCAATCATCGCAGTTTCACGACAACATGTCGCTTTCCCACTGCAGGCTTTCTTGGGCAGATCAACTCATTCATCCTTGCGACGTTTAACTTCTGGTATGTCTGTGCCATGGCGTTTTTCGTTCTGACCTGTGTGGTGCTTGCCGCCTGGCCAGAAGCGGGGCGTCTGAAGCTTGGTCTGGAAGGTGACAAACCAGAGCTTTCAAATTTTTCCTGGTTCTCGATGATGTTCGGGGCAGGGATCGGGATTGGGATGCTGACCTTTGCAACCGCTGAACCGATCTATCACTTCAAGTCCAACCCATCGACCATCATGGGCCTGACCGAGGGCGAGACCCTGGGCAACGTCCGTGACGCGTACATCTGGTCCTTCACCCACTGGGGTGTGGCGGCCTGGGCGTCTTATGCGATTGTTGGTCTGTCTCTGGGCTATTTCTCATACCGTCGTGGACTGCCGCTGACCATTCGTTCCGGCCTGACCCCGATCTTCGGGAAATCCCTGTCCGGTTTCACAGGTCACCTGGTTGACGTTGTGGCGGTGGTTGCGACCATCCTTGGTATGGCACAGACTCTGGGCTTTGGTGTGGATCAGTTCGTATCCGACCTGTATCGCATTGGCTTTGGTGAATGGCTGTACACCGTTGACGCAGAAGGCACACGGACCGTATCCAAAGCAGCAATCGTTGTATCCCTGGTTGTGATCATGGGCGCATCTACCATGTCTGCACTTTCCGGTGTTGGCAAAGGCATTAAGTGGCTTTCTAACCTGAACATGGGTCTGAGCTTCTTCCTGCTGGCCTTCTTCCTGATCTTTGGTTCCACATTCTTCGGTCTGCAGGCGCTGTTTGTCGGGATCTGGGATTACATCACCAACCTGCCCTGGATCCTGTTTAACGTCTGGACCTCTGATGGTGTTGAAGGCTCTGTCGCATCTCAGCTCGCCAGCTGGCAAGGTGGCTGGAACATCTTCTACTGGGCATGGTGGATTGCATTTGCACCTTTCGTCGGTCTGTTCCTGGCACGTGTGTCCAAAGGCCGTACAGTACGTGAGTATGTGATCGGTGCGATGCTTGTTCCGGGCCTGATGTGCTTTATCTGGTTCTCTATTGTCGGTGGCACAGCGATTGACCTGGAACTGAACGGTAACGCAAATCGTGCGATCCTTGATGCAGGTCAGGCAGATCAGCTGTTCGCAATGCTGAACGTGATGCTGAGCGAAGGCCTGGCATGGGTCATGTCTGTGGTGGTGATGGTACTGCTGCTGACATATCTTGTGACAACAGCTGACTCTGGCGTTCTGATCATCAACACCATTAACGCAGCAGGGGATGAGGGCCCGAAAGCCCGTCCACACATCATCTTCTGGGGTGTTGCAATGGCGCTGGTTGTCGGTGGCCTGATTATTGCAGGTGGCCTGAGCGCCATTCAGACTGCGATGGTGATCGGTGCACTGCCATTCAGCGTTGTGATGGTTCTGATGGCCATTTCTGTGCTGAAAGCGATTTATCGTGACAGCCAGCGCGAAGCGCAGGGCATCGAGACGACTGTGTCCGAATAAGGTCTCTTTAAAAGAGCTCAGAAAAGGCCGCCTGTAACGGGCGGCCTTTTTTATGCGCATTTGGGCGAAGAAATGTCGATTTTGATAAGGGGGCAGTCTTGTTTGTCGCTTGTATCCCGTCAGAAACTTCCTAAAGCAGGGGCAGAGTAAAACAACATGGAGGGCGCGTTTTGGCCCAAAAAGACGATGTAACATATGAAACCGGACAGGATGAACGTCCAGTTCATGGGGCTTGATGTCCATAACCCGGTGTTTGCAGTCTCTGCTGCCACCATTCTGGCTTTTGTCTTCTTCTCACTGGTGTTCAAAGAACAGGCCGGTGAATTTTTCGGATGGCTGCGCCCGGCACTGACCAGCAAGTTTGACTGGGTCTTCATGCTGTCCGGGAACATCTTTGTGCTGTTCTCGCTGCTGCTGGTGGTGACGCCTTATGGCAAGATCCGCCTTGGTGGGGATGACGCGAAACCTGATTATTCCTACGCGGGATGGTTTGCGATGCTGTTCGCGGCAGGCATGGGCATTGGCCTTGTGTTCTGGGGCGTGGCTGAGCCGATTTCCCATTATGGCGCTGCTCTTGGCGGTATTGCCGAAGCCGAAGGCGTGCGCACCGACTGGGCACCTGCAGGTGCGGCAGCGGGTGATCCTGCGGCGGCACGTGATCTGGCGATGGCCGCGACGATCTTCCATTGGGGCCTGCACCCATGGGCGGTTTATGCGGTTGTGGCGCTGTCACTGGCGTTCTTCAGCTTTAACCGTGGCCTGCCACTGACCATGCGTTCTGTGTTCTACCCGATCTTTGGCAAATACACCTGGGGCATCCCGGGCCACATCATTGATGTGCTGGCGGTTTTTGCAACGATCTTTGGTCTTGCGACATCGCTTGGTCTGGGTGCGGAACAGGCGCTGGGTGGTCTGAACCACCTGTTTGGTGTGCCTGTGACGGACGGCATGAAAGTGCTTTTGATCATTGCGATCACAGCTTTTGCACTGGTTTCCGTTGTTGCCGGCCTTGATAAAGGCGTGAAGCGTCTGTCCGAAGCAAACATGATCCTTGCCGCGATCCTGCTGGTTCTGGTGATCATTGTTGGTCCGACAATGGCGATCTTCACGGGTTTCTTTGACAACATGTGGGCCTATGCCGTGAACCTGCCGGCACTGTCAGGTGTGGTAGGTCGTGAAGACACCAACTTCATGCAGGGCTGGACCGCGTTTTACTGGGCCTGGTGGATTTCCTGGTCACCTTTCGTGGGCATGTTCATTGCGCGTATTTCCCGTGGCCGTACTGTGCGTGAATTCGTGCTGTGCGTCATGATCATCCCAACAATCGTTGGTGCGATCTGGATGACTGTATTCGGTGGCGCAGCCCTGGATCAGATCATGGGTGACGGTGGTCAGGCGCTGAAAGATGCCGCACTTGAGATCAAGATGTATGTTCTGTTCGAAAACTTCCCGCTGTCCGGCATTCTGTCCTTCGTGGGCATTATCCTGGTGATCGTGTTCTTCGTAACGTCATCTGACTCTGGCTCTCTGGTGATCGACACCATCACCGCAGGTGGCAAAACCAATGCGCCAACCGCACAGCGTGTGTTCTGGTGCATCCTGGAAGGGGCGATTGCGATTGCTTTGCTTCTGGGCGGTGGTCTTGCGGCACTTCAGGCGGCGGCAATTGCAACAGGTTTCCCCTTCGCAATTGTACTGGTTCTGATGTGTGTGTCCCTTTTCCTGGGACTGCGTAAGGCGCGCGCTGGCGAATAAGCTGCGCAGACAAAAATAAAAAAGGCCCCCGGAGCAATCAGCCCCGGGGGCTTTTTTGTTTAACGTGGCAGGGGCCGGGGTCAGGCACCGGATTTCATCAGATCCCGGATTTTTGCGGCTTTCTCAAAGTGATCCAATGCGTGGGTTCTGATCCACCATTCTGCGGCTTCCATCAGCAATTCGGGATCATCGTTTTTATTGGCAAAAAACGCGTAGAACGACAGGCCGACGGTATCGCCTTTTTTGGCGATCTTATCTTCACAGACTGCAATCGCTTTGTGTCTCAGACTTTCTCTCATCCGTCAGATCCTTCGGGGTATATTTTTGTGTGAACGTAGGGTGAACATTTATGGATGGCAAGCCCGGAAATCCGGATCTTCTGGCCCCGGGCGTTTACGGATCTCACAGGTTTATATGTGCATTTCCGGTGTAGCGGCTTGACCGGAATCTGTTGGGGTGCAAACACTTGCCTGTCAGCGCTGTGCCGCTGTCTGTTGCCGCGCTGGTGACTGGCTGGAAGACCTGCCAACCCATCTGACATATCTCTGACGGAGCAATTGATGAGCGATCTCGACATTTCCTTTGTACGCAGCCAGTTCACGGCGTTTGAACAGGCCTCGCTGCAGGGGCAGGCGTTTTTTGAAAACGCCGGTGGCAGCTATACCTGCAAGCCGGTGATTGACCGGCTGACACGGTATTACAATGAACGCAAAGTGCAGCCCTATGCGCCCTATGAGGCTTCTACACTGGCAGGGCAGGAAATGGACGAAGCCCGGGTGCGTCTTGCGGCCCTGTTGGGCGTGGAAACGGATGAGCTGTCCTTCGGGCCATCGACCACGCAGAACACCTATGTTCTGGCCAATGCTTTCCGCCGGTTTCTGTCACCGGGTGACGTTGTGATTGTGACCAATCAGGACCATGAGGCAAACTCAGGCCCCTGGCGTCGTTTGGCAGAGGAAGGCTTTGAAGTCCGCGAATGGGCGGTCAACCCGGACAGCGGCAGCCTTGAGATATCTGATCTTGAGGCGCTGATTGACGACAAGGTGAAGCTGATCGCTTTCCCGCATTGTTCCAATATCGTTGGCGAGATTAACGATGTGGCGGCTGTCTGCAAAATGGCCCGCGCGCAGGGGATCTATACCTGTGTTGATGGGGTCAGCTATGCGCCGCATGGCTTTGTAAATGTGGATGAAATCGGCGCGGATATTTATCTGTTTTCAGCTTATAAGACCTTTGGGCCACACCAGGGGATCATGGTGATCCGCCGTGACCTGGGGATGAAACTTCCGAACCAGGCGCATTGGTTTAATGGGGATGTTCTGTACAAACGTCTGACCCCGGCAGGCCCGGATCACGCCCAGGTCGCGGCCTGTGCGGGGATGGCGGATTATATCGATGATCTTTACGCACATCATTTCCCGGGCGGTCAGGCAGATCCGGCAGCCCGCAGCAAAGCGGTGCATGATCTGCAGCGTTCATATGAAACAAAACTGTTGCAGCCCTTGCTGGATTATCTGGGCAGCAAAAACTCAGCCCGGCTGATTGGTTCCGCGGATGCAGCGGCAAAAGCCCCGACCGTTGCGGTCGAGCTGGCAGGATCGGGACGGCAGGCCGCTGCGGATCTGGCACCCCTTGGTATTATGGCCGGTGGCGGTGATTTTTACGGATCACGCCCATTGTCCGCCATGGGGCTTGATCTGGAAAAAGGCGTGCTGCGTCTGAGTTTCGTGCATTATACCTCTGAAGAAGAGGTAACAAAGCTGATCTCAGCGCTTGATCAGGTGATCTGACCGGGCATTATCAGACTGCAATGGCCTGTGGCACATAGGCCATTGCAGATTTACGTTGCATTTTTGCGCTGTATTTCAACCGTTGTATAAACTACCCTGGGTTCAGTTGTTTTCCGGTTAAACAGGATATTCTCATGCCGACCGCATCCAGACTTGTTGGTGCTCTTACGTTCACGGTTCTTGCGTTTATTATCTCTACTATGATCCTGCCATTGCTGCCTGAGGGCACAAGTGGCGAGTCGCTGTGGCTGCTGAACTGCCCTGTGGGGCTGGTCTGTGGCTGGAAGATCATGGGGCCACGTGGGGAAAGCACACGGCTGATTGCTTTTGCGGGCGGGGTCACGACCTCTATTGCGGCCTTTCTTGTTGCTGTTTTTCTGCATGCAGGCATCCGCATGGTGAACCTGTCCATGCGTAAGATTTATCATGGTGTGACCGAAGCCATCGGTGCCGTGTTTGAAATCAGCATGAACTGGGCTTCGGTCTTTCTGACCACAGATATTGTGACCACACTGATCGCGGGCGGCATTTTTTGCGGCTGGTTGTCCTGGAAAGCACAGCGCTACTGGGGCTGAGAAGCGCTTGCGCTATAAGCGGGGCTGTGCCAGGTCCGGAGGGTAACTTTCGCCGGAGGCCCCTGTGACGCAAATGTTTTTCTATGGCACGCTTTGCCATCTGGATCTGTTGGAACTGGTGATTGGCCGGTCTTTGACGGAAGGTGAAGTTCGCAGTGCAAGATTGCCGGGCCACGCGGTGTACTGGGCGAAAGATCAGATTTTTCCGATGATCCGCAAGGAAGAAGGCGGTTTTGCGGAAGGGATCGTTTTCAACGCGGATGAGGATGCGCTGGCGCGGCTGAACTTCTACGAGGGTGGGTTTAATTTCGATCTGGAACTGATTGTTCCGGAAGGGGAAACCGACCCGGTTGAAGTTTACTTTGCACAGCCGGGCACCTGGGATTTCGGCGCGCCCTGGAGCCTTGAAGATTTCATTCGTGATCACGGCACGCATAACCTGCGCACCGCAAAATCATTCATGCAGCTTTATGGGAAAGTGGACCGTGACGAAGCAATGAAACGCCTGCCAATGCTGCGTTCTGTTGCGGCGAAGGGCTGGCGGGTTGGTGAAAGTGTTGCCAACGGCAGGCGCGCGGGCATGACCACTGCGGATGTCAGTTTGCAGACCCATCACCGGGCTTATGAGTCATTCTTTGCCATGGATGAAATCACCGTCACACATAAAAGATTTGACGGAACAATGTCCGGGCCGGTCAACCGCGAAGTGACGGTGACCGTCGATGCGATGTTGCTGCTGCCGTATGATCCCAGGCGCGATCGGGTTCTGCTGGTGGAACAGTTCCGCAGTGGCGCCTTTTTGCGCGGGGATATGAACCCCTGGATGCTGGAACCCATCGCCGGGCGTATTGATCCGGGCGAAAGCGCAGAAGAGGCCGCGCACCGTGAGGCGATGGAAGAAACGGGGCTGACGCTGAATGAACTTCTGCCCATCAGCCGCCACTATCCGTCGCCAGGGATTACCTGTGAATTTTATCACTGTTTTCTGGGGCTGTGCGATCTGCCGGATGATATCGAAGGCATCGGCGGGCTTGCTGATGAAAATGAAGACATTCGCAGCCAGCTGTTCAGCTTTGACGAGCTGATGGATCTTCTGGACAGTGGCGAGGCCCAGGTCGGACCATTGGTGGTTTCCGCGCTTTGGCTGGCGCGGCACCGGGATCGTCTGCGGGCAGAATACGGAAATTAACCGGGCGCTCTGGCCGGGTTTTCTGTCGCCCGGCCTTGAGTTTCCCCGTCTGCGTGCTTACTGATTAGTCAAATTCTGCAGTCTCAAATTCCCAGGACCTGCACCAGATATCTTCCGGAGACCACCATGCGTGTATGTAAAGATCTTGTTGAAACCATTGGCAATACGCCTTTGATCCGTCTGAATGCCGCCTCTGAAGCCACGGGTGCTGAAATCTGGGGTAAGGCCGAATTCATGAACCCGGGTCAGTCTGTGAAGGATCGCGCGGCGCTTTATATCATTAAAGATGCGATTGCGCGCGGTGATCTGAAACCAGGCGGCACGATTGTTGAAGGCACAGCGGGCAACACCGGCATCGGTCTGGCACTGGTGGGCGCATCCCTTGGTTTTAAGACCGTGATCGTGATCCCGGAAACGCAAAGCCAGGAAAAGAAAGACATGATCCGCCTTGCGGGCGCGGAACTGGTTCAGGTGCCGGCGGCACCGTTTAAGAACCCGAACAACTATGTACGCTATTCACAGCGTCTGGCGGAAAAGCTGGCGCAGACGGAACCCAATGGTGCGGTCTGGGCGAACCAGTTTGACAATGTTGCAAACCGTCAGGCCCATATTGAAACCACTGCACCTGAGATCTGGGAACAGACCGGCGGGCAGATTGATGGTTTCACCTGTGCGGTTGGATCCGGTGGCACGCTGGCCGGTGTGGCCATGGGTCTGCGCGAGCGCAGCAAAGATGTGAAAATCGCGCTGTCTGATCCGAAAGGCTCGGCCCTGTATAAATATTACACCGAAGGTGCGTTTGGCTCTGAAGGTGGGTCTATCACCGAAGGCATCGGGCAGGGGCGTGAGACTGCGAACCTCGTCGGGTTCAAGCCGGATATGTCCTATTCCATCAGTGATGAAGAAGCCCTGCCGCTGGTCTATGATCTGCTGGCAGACGAAGGCCTGATGCTGGGCGGGTCTTCTGCAATTAACATTGCCGGTGCCATGAAGATGGCCCGTGATCTGGGCAAAGGATCGCGCGTGGTGACGATACTGTGTGATTACGGCAATCGGTATCAGTCGAAACTGTTTAACCCGGCCTTCCTGAAGGAAAAGAACCTGCCGGTGCCGGAATGGCTGGACCGCGAACCAAAACCGCTGCCCTCTGTATTTGAGGATCAGTAATGATCATGCCCGGCCCTCGCGCCGGGCTTTTCCTTTTTAGCGTCAACACAAAGACTAAAGGCATTCCGATATGGGGATAATCATTCGTTTTTTTCAGGTTGTTTTCCTGCTGGCCTCTCTGGGGCTGAGCAGTGCTGCACTGGCACAGAACAGTGATCAGACCGGGCTGGACTATACATTGTGGGAGGCAACAGCCACCCGGGCCGATGATGCGATTGCAGCCGGGCGCGCGTCTGATGTGGCGCTGGAAAACCTGCGCAGTCAGCTTGTGGCCTGGCGCGATGGGTTCACGGCGGCACAGGATCAGAACGCCCCGCAAATCGATAGCCTGCGGGCGCAGATTGCAGCGCTTGGCCCGGTGCCCGAAGACGGGCTGGAAGCCGAAGAAATCGCCGCGCGCCGCCAGCAACTGAATGATCGCCTGGCTGCGACCCGTGCGCCGGTTCAGACCGCTGAAGCGGCCCGGTCCCGTGCGGATGCGCTGATTGATCAGATCGACAGTATCATCCTGACACGTTCCACGGATGAATTGCTGTCACTTGGGCCGACGCCTGTGAACCCCGCGCTTTGGGGTGGTGCGCTGAATGATCTGATCGAAAGCGGCACATCTGTTGTCCATGAATTCACCAACGCCTGGGAAAGCCCCGTGCAACAGGCCGAAACCAAAGCCAGTTTCCTGCCGGTGTCTGTGCTGACGGTGCTGGGGCTTGTGTTGCTTCTGCGCGGGCGGCGCTGGTCTGAACGTCTGGCGCTTTGGCTGCAAAGTCACAATCAGATTGCCTGGCGCTGGTTGCTGGGGTTTGTTGTGTCCCTGGGGCAGGTGGCCCTGCCTGTGTTTGGCCTGTCTGCACTTGTGGTTGCGATTTATCTGACCGGACTTGTCGGCCTTGCCGGGGATACGATCCTTCAGGTTATTCCTGGCGCTGGCATGATCTTCTTTGCCGCCAGCTGGGTTGGTGTCCGGGTGTTCCCGCGCAAGGCCGGGGATCTGAACTATCTGAACCTGTCCGCGCAACAACGCACGGAAGGGCGGCTTTATGCGGCCTCCCTTGGTCTGCTGATCGCGCTGACAACGGTTCTGGTGGCTCTGGCTGATTTTGAGAACTGGCCTTCAGAAACACGCGTGGTTCTGATCTTCCCGATGCTGCTGCTGGTCGCTTTGATGGTGTCGCGGATCGGGCAGCTGCTGGTTGCGCATTACAAAAACGAGATGAAAGACCTGGACGAAGGCATTCCGAACTATCGCTGCCGGATGCTGCGTCTTATGGGGCGGGCCGCAATGTTTGTGGCCATTGGTGGCGGCATTCTTGCGGCCATCGGCTATTTCCAGGCAGGCAGCCAGCTGGTGTTCCCGGCGGCGGGCACGCTGGGGCTGTTGGGCTTTGTTCTGATCCTGCAGCGACTGATCAGTGAGATCTGGGTGCTTCTGTCCGGCCGCGGCGAAGAGGCGCGAGACACGCTTGTGCCTGTGCTGGCGGGTTTCCTGCTGACGTTGGGTGCGATGCCACTGCTGGCTTTGATCTGGGGCATGCGCCCGGCGACCCTGTCGGAATACTGGGCGACCTTCCTGCAAGGTGTACCCCTTGGCGAAACCCGTATTTCCCCGACGGTGTTTATCAGTCTCGCGGTGATTTTCTCGATTGGTTACATGTTGACCAAGCTGATGCAGGGCGCGCTGCGCAATACAATCCTGCCTAAGACCAATCTTGATGCAGGCGGGCAGAATGCGATTGTTTCCGGCACCGGGTATATCGGCATTTTCCTGGCCGCGCTGATTGCGATTACCGGGGCGGGGATTGATCTGTCAGCCCTTGCGATTGTTGCGGGTGCGCTTTCCGTTGGGATTGGTTTTGGTCTGCAAAATATCGTGTCGAACTTTGTTTCCGGCATCATTCTGTTGATCGAACGCCCGATTGCCGAAGGCGACTGGATCGAAGTTTCCGGCCAGTCCGGCACGGTTAAATCGATTTCCGTACGCTCCACCCGTATTCAGACCTTTGACCGCGCGGATGTCATCGTGCCCAACGCGGATCTGATTTCCGGCGTTGTGATGAATATGACCAAAGGCAATCTGACCGGGCGGATCATCGTGCCGGTTGGCGTGGCTTATGGATCGGACACGCGCAAGATCGAAGGCATTCTGCGCGAGATCGCCGAGGCGCACCCGCTGGTCGTGATGAACCCGCCACCTGGTGTGATCTTTAAGGGCTTTGGCGCGGATAGTATGGATTTTGAGATCCGGGCCATTCTGCGGGATATTAACTTTGGTCTTGGCGTGCGTTCCGAGATGAACCACCAGATCGCGGAACGGTTCGCGCTTGAAGGGATCGAGATCCCATTCGCACAGCGGGACATCTGGCTGCGCAATCCCGAAGCCCTGAATGGGTCCGCCGGGCAGGGGGAACAACAGACCCCGCCGGTTGTCACCACAGCGGATGATATCGACCGTGATCTGATTGATACAGCTGATGAAGCCGATTCAGGCGGCGACGCGCGCTGACTTTACAAAGATCTGGTGCAGCGCGGCTGCGCCAGATCGTTCGCCGGGCAGGGCGCGTTGCTTTATCTCTGGCCGGGTGACGGGCTGGACAGGTGGAATTTACTGCAAGTGACAGACAGTTATACCGTTGTGCAGTTTTTTTGAAAAAGGCACGATTTGCCTCTTGAACTCCCCCCAGGATAAAGGCTATTCCCTCGCTCAGTGGACAGGTGGCCGAGTGGTCGAAGGCGCACGCCTGGAAAGTGTGTAGGCGGGGAACCGTCTCCAGGGTTCGAATCCCTGTCTGTCCGCCATTTCTCTTTATCATCATATTGCTATAAGTTGTTGATAACGTGAGTATTATAACGCTTCTCCCGTCTTACCACATATGATCGCGCCGGATTTTACTCGCTTTTTGCTACACATTTTGCTACACAATTGGTGATTCAATGGAGCGTGGTGGCGTGGTGGTAAAAGACAAAAATCTAATCCTGCGTGGCTCCACCTATTCGCTCAAACGCCGGGTTCCTGTGGAATATCACAGTGTAGATGATCGGGAGACGGTGTGGGTTTCGCTCGGCACTGATTCACTCGTGCTTGCCCGGGAAAAGGCGAAGGATGTCTGGAATGCGCATCTCGCCGGGTGGGAGGCGCGTCTGGCTGGGAAGTCTGACGATGCAACGCAACATTTTGAAACGGCGAAGGCATTGGCTGATGCGAAGGGTATTCAATATTTGCCAGTGACGCAGGTTGCTGATTTGCCGATTGACGACCTGTTGAAGCGTGTTGAAGCCATTGGTTTGCATCGCGGTGAACCAGACACTGCACAGGCCCGTGCGGCGTTGGGGGCGGTGGATGTGCCAAAGCTGACGATATCTGAGGCTTTGGAGGAGTACTGGGACCTGACCAAAGACCGGATTATGGAAAAGTCCCCGGATCAGGTCAGGCGTTGGAAAAACCCACGTATCAAAGCGGTTAAAAACTTCACCACACTCATATCCGACAAACCCATCGCGGAGATCACCAGAGACGATATGCTGGCATTTCGTGCCTGGTGGTTGATGCGGGTTGAGGTTGAAGGGCGTGACGCAGGCACCGCCAATAAGGACTTCATTCACTTCGGCAGCGTGCTAAAAACCGTGAATGATCTGAAGCGGTTGGGCCTTAATCTGCCTGTTGACGGTCTGCTTCTGGCAGAAGGGAAGAAGAAATCGCGGCCCCAGTTCACCACAGACTGGATTAAAACCAAATTACTGGCGCCCGGTGCATTGGACGGGTTGGATATTGAGGCGCGCACCATTTTCCTGGGTATGATCAACACAGGTGCACGCCCCAGCGAATTGGCCAACCTGCAACCAGAACAGATCATTCTGGATCATGATTACCCCCACATCCTGATCGCCCCCGTAAGCCGACAATTGAAGTCAAAGAACGCCGAGCGCATGATCCCATTGGTTGGTGTCAGTCTGGACGCCATGAAGCAATGCCCCTGCGGGTTTCCAACCTATCGCGATAACCCCACGCTCTCTGATGTAACCAATGCATATCTGACTAAGAATGGTTTGCGGGAAACGCCACAGCACGTCGCCTACAGCCTCAGGCATTCATTTGAAGAACGTCTGAGGCGTGCAAAGATTGATGAACGTCTGCGTGCTGAATTGTTCGGGCATACATATGCGCGGGAAAAATACGGCGCACCCAAGCTGGATGAACTCACTGAAGCCTTGCAGGTTGTCGCGATCTGAGGGCGATGTCTCTGGCCCTTGAGATCGCATCAGTCTGCGCATCCAGCGCATCCAGTTCCCGCTCCAGCCGTTCAAATACCGGGATATACACGGGGTCCTCTACAACCAATTGTGCAACGGTGGCCTGTGCACGTTCCAGCCGGATGCGCAGGTCTGTGTTCGATGAAGGTGCGTGTTGCACCAGTGATGTGTGGTGATGGCAAGATTCCTGCAATGCCCATGAACCCTAAATCAGGGGTTCGAGTTTCCTACCCTCGTTCCAGTTGACCGATGCGCACAAACAGACATGGCGAAGAAAGCCGCCATTGAGCATTACTTGCTCTTAATTCCGTCCATGGTTCGGCTCTGGCCATGTGGGCCTAAGCAAGAGGACATCTTCTTGAAGGCTTTATGTGGTAACGATGGATTTGAAGATCAAGAGGTCCATAAAGATATTCTCTCAATCAAACAGACAGCATGTTGTATGGTATCGCCATGCGCGTGCGACATCATCTATTCAAATAACAATGCCATAAGGTCCTGATAGCGGGTTGGATCAAACGTCGCCCCGGTATCCCACGACAATGCAGTCTCTTGTTTGAAAATGGTCACCACAGCGTTCTTAATCTGGCGCGGTGACGGACGTGGTGATTTCTCAGCCAGTGTCTCTTCAACAAACTCTATGACCATTCCCATGCGATCCAAATCGGTTTCAGACATGCTGCGCACCACCGAACCATCCAGAAGCGCACTGGGCGATACGCCATAGGCAGAAGCCAGATCGACCAACCGTTGTGACGACACACCAGTTTCGCCAGCCTCTATGCGACTGAGCGTACTTTGTGACACGTCCAAACGTTTTCCAGCCTCTTCCATCGTGAGGTTGGCGTTCAGCCGCGCTTCTTTCAGTGTCTCGTGCAACATTTTGCAGCCTTACGGTTCTGGTTTTGCCACCCATCATGCACAAAATGCATGAGGTGTGAAGGTCACAGTTGATCAATGTAGTCAATCCTTGATTGCGAATCATGCATTATGTGGATAATGCATATCACATGACGCTGGATAAATATCTGACCACATTCGACATCTCTGGCGCAAATTTTGCAGAGCAGATCGGCGTGAACGCTGCAACCATCTATCGCATCCGCACGGGCCGCGTTTTTCCTCATCGTAAAACCATGCGGGCAATAATTTCTGCGACGGATGGAGCAGTGACCGCGAATGATCTTGTGCAAGCCGCCGATGGCCTGACAACAACCAAGGAGACTTAAATGACGACTGAATTTCTTGCTCTGATCGCGCTGTATTTTACTTGTTCAGAAACCGCCGAGGTCCGAATGCTGGATCGCGGTGAAGTCGAAGCCTGCACGGCGGCCTATACGGAGGTTAAGCTGGGGTTTTTGCCTGATGTCGATATGGCGACCTATGAAACCATGACCTCTGTAGAACGCGCTGAAGCCAATCAAGCTGGCTATGCAGGGTATGTTGCATGGCGTGTGGCAAACCCTGAATTGGTTGAAGAGATGGAAGCGGAAGCCGGGCGGAAATTGGCAGCGGTTGATCACTGCATCAATCGATCCACATCAGAGAAAAGTCCCGACCCCGCCGTTTCGCCGGATGGTTGGGGTCAAGCCGTTGGACATACTGGCGAAACCAATGCGGAAGTGGCCCCCGGTGGTGATGCATATACCAGCGACGCCACATACGGAGATTGCGACGGTCGCTAAGTGTTACCCCATGTTTGCATGTTGAAGATCATCCCTGTGACCCGATGTGCTTGATGGGGTGTTTGGGGGCAGTCACGCAATCGATTGCCCCCTTTTTTACCCAACAACTTATGGATATTAGATGATGCTGGTTATTTCTGGCCGCGAAGCAGCGTCAAATTGCAATGGACACTTTGCACCATGACATCGGTGTCGCTGATCCCTGTGAGAAACATCCTGACGTGACCGCGATGATCGAGCGGTTGGTGCCAACATCAACGACCGAAACCGTGGTTGCCAATCCCATATACACCTGCACCAATGCCCACCAGATTGAACCTGGGGACCACTGGGTGTGTAATAATTACGTTGACCTGTCGTGTCACCGATGATGGTCTAAGCCGCGCAATGGGTGCGCTGCGGGCGTCTTGCAATTGATCCACTCCACACTGACCTGTCCATCTGAAACCCGACAGCTTATTCTGGAGCGGCTTTGGCATCGTAATGCAATCAGGCGTGATCGTGGTTTCCGGCCAATCGATATTAAGGCTGTTTATTGGTATCAATTTCGAAAACCAGTCAGCCAGAATAACTAGCCGGATCGATTTCTGGCTTGCCGCTTGCAGCATGAAAGATGCGCCTTGATGACGCTCACTGACTAATAATTTTCTAATTGGCCTGATTTCACCACACGCAACAAAAAAAGTTGACGACAACAGTTTCCCAAAATTGAAACCAGCACTTCACGCATTCCCCTTACAAATAGGCACGCGCCTCCGTTTATTCGTGACGAATGAAATTATCAACGCATTCAACGCACTAGTTCCATTCGCGCGCCGCATTTCTCCTCTTGAAATGGCATCCGATTGTTCCAAATTACTTTATGCCGGAGCACGGATCTCCATAAACTCCCAAACACTTTTGAACAATAAAGAGGAACCTATCTATGGTCGAAAGTCACAAC
>NZ_PWAA01000060.1 GCF_003031585.1 Thalassobius sp. I31.1 | reverse complement strand
GGTGCAATCGTATTTATGCGCCATGTGTGCAAAATCAGCCCGGTTCGCTCTGACGACCGGGCTGAACACAGAAGTTGGCTAAATAGGTTTGTCTGACACAGGCACCGAGCACATCACGGAGACGTGGGCGCGCGTGTTCACTGTGTTCGACAAGGCATAACAACAACGGAATTACACATGGATGATTTTGATATCGGAGAGTATCTGCGTGCGCCGGACATCAACCTTGGCATTTCAAAACAATACCAATCCCGGCTGATCAGCCGGTGTGACCGACCAGAAAAGCGCAATTCTTTATGGACGGATTGGATCACTCCCACGCTGATGGTCGATGCGCTGGACATGCATCTGCCACTGTATCCAAGCAAAGAAGCTGTCTTTTCTCATGAAGGCAGCAAGCATGTATACAGCCTGACGCAGGAAGATATGTCCGCACAGATGGCATTTCCCTTGTTTGGCAATGCATTAAAGATAGCCTTCCAGTACAATGATGGTAGCTGGCAGCGTCCAAGTGAGCGAGCCGCCGTTGCACCCTTCCAGATATTCACCTTTGAAGCTGATGACACTGCCCTACAGGTTCAGATGGATTGGGTCTGGCGGAAAGACGAAAAGGGTCTGACCACATTGGATCGGTTTGATAAATATCTGGCGCAGAGCTTCAAAGATTACCGTGGATATTGTGTGGTTTGGTCGGGCAACAAGTCCCTGCACATTCATCTGATCTTTGTGTCATCGCATCTGTCACGACATGTGATGGAAGTCATGGCCCACACGCCGGGTAAAAATGCAGAAGCCCAAATTCGCGACCATTGGCAAGGCGACATCACCCCGGATGTAATCTGGGACTATCACATTGAACGATGGTTTGCGTTGGAAGAAATCCTTTGCAGTGTGACCGGCATTATGGATAAGTTTGATATAAACCTGCGATTACTGCATCAAAAACGGCGACTGCCATGGGGGTTGCGTGAGGCGGAAAAGGACGATGAGTTTGGGTTTACCGAAGGGGACCTGATCCCCCAAATCGTTCTTGAAGAACACATTCGTAAAACTGCTGCCAAGGGCGCACAGGGATACC
>NZ_PWAA01000059.1 GCF_003031585.1 Thalassobius sp. I31.1 | reverse complement strand
CAACTTCTGTGTTCAGCCCGGTCGTCAGAGCGAACCGGGCTGATTTTGCACACATGGCGCATAAATACGATTGCACCACCTTAGGAGAACCACCATGCAAGCCACCCGACACACATTCAGAAACATCCCAAAGGACTTGGTCCTTGAGGCTAAGATTCATGCCCTGCAAACTGAGCGCACGCTTGGAGAGCTAGTAAGCGATGCCATTGAGCAACTGATTGCAGAAGAGACTGATCCCCCCGTAGGGGGAGATCAGTGTGAGGCTTAATGTGCCAGTTTACGCTCTTTTGAGCGGGTGAAAAAATCAGCGTGCAGCGTTACATTGTGATCAAGATCACTGATTGTTTCGCGTAGAGACTTCTCCAGATGGTTGGCAAAGGACTCGAATTTGCCTTCCGCATATTTTGTGAACGCATCTTGTTCATATACAGTAATCTGGTGACCTACGGCCTGCAGTTCTGCTTGCAAATGCTCCTGCAGATCGCGGGTCAACTGTTCGAAAAGTACGTCACTTTCAAGGTACGCAGTCATCGCACGTTGCCACGCAAGCGCCGCGACCGGCATGCAGTCAGAAGCAGTGTTGGTTGGTTTGTCTTGAGCGTTGGGCGTTGTTTTGTCGGTAGCAGTATGTGTGTTCATGGTTACGTTCTTTCGTTTCAATGCACGTTTGTTTTGCTGGAGATCAGGGTCTCAATATAAGCGGCCACGACGCTGTCAAAATCACGACTGTAAGCGTCAATGAAGGCACCAATGTCGGCCTCAAACTCAGGCACCTGCTCATGCAGATATTCAAGAAATGACGTTTTCTGTGCGTCCGTGAGGCCGTAATCAAATTGATCAAGTGCTTCGCTCACCCCTTCAAACAGATAGTTGTTGAGATGTTCGCCCAGGCGGGAACTGCAGACATAATCGTAAATCCCGACACGCCAAGCGTTTACGGCTTTGGGGACATTGCCCGGCGATCCCGGGTGTTCGTACAGGTGCTTGCTAACCTTATCAGCGATTGGGGTAGTGTTGTGACTTTCGACCATAGATAGGTTCCTCTTTATTGTTCAAAAGTGTTTGGGAGTTTATGGAGATCCGTGCTCCG
>NZ_PWAA01000058.1 GCF_003031585.1 Thalassobius sp. I31.1 | reverse complement strand
TGATACACATCATTGATCCCGAATTTTTGTGCAATGATATTCAGCCTGCAGAACTCATCTTGCGCGAGGAATGTCAGCACTGAACTGATGTGTTTGTCTTTCAGATCATTGCGACCACGGGCACTGATGTGGCTGCTGAGACTGGTTTCTGAACCATCTGCCATATCGGTGATAACAAAATCCATGCCACTGCTTAATCGATCCTGCACAAGCTCGTTAATCTTGTCCTTTGAAGCACGTCGGTCCCGACGCAATCTGATACAATCCGGGGAAATAAAAGCATCATCATCAAGCCTGTGAACCCGAATATGCGGCGTCCACTGTGGATCATCCTGTTTGTTGATCCGGCGGGCGACCTGAGCGACTAATGCTTCGGTGGTGGTGATCAGAATCCGCGCGCATTGTTCCATCCACCAGTTCCGGGGTTTGATATAATATTGATTTCCCTGCGCACTCACATACATCGCATCATCGGAATTATTGACGCCAAATGGATGCGCGTGAAAATCCACAGCCATGACATCGTCCTTGGTAAAGCCAATATCGATGATTTTACAAAGATCATGGAAGCCGAGTTTGCTCATCTTCTTACTGCGGTGATCCTGAAACACCTGATATCGGGTTGATTGAGACACTTTTGACCAATCTTGCCCAGCCTTGGATTGCACCAGCTTTCGGAACTTTCTGGCGATTTTCACATCAGATGCACGTTCCATATGCACCAGATCAGATAGTGATGCTTCGTCATGAATTAACCGATACAGATGGAACTCAGTGGCAAGCGTGCGCCACGCATCAGGGGTCTGTATCATTGCTGAATCAAAATCTGGATGTAACCATGCTTTGGACAAGGACGGTTGATTGAACTCCTGCGCCATTTGGTGGCTGGTGAAGATCAAGACATTCGCAGGGTTTTGGAAGCCATTTATTTTATTTCCACCACCACCGGGGACCAGCCATGCATCGTTCTTGATGTCATTTATATCTGTGAACGCCTGCGGCTGCAGCATGCACACGGCTTCGACCAGTGAGTTGTAACCTTGCTTCAACGCATCAGCATAACCGATTGGCGTCAGATCATGGCTGGCACAGTATTGTTTGTAGTGTTCAGAAAAAGATTGCAGCAGGACCGGGGCAGGCAAATCGATTGAAGCCTGATTGGTTTGCGCGTTCCACCATCCCGAATATGCAGCAAAATGTTCACGGGCCTGCTTATATGATGAACCAGCGACAAGCTGAAAGCCATTGCCGGGCGCAATCAGCTTACTC
>NZ_PWAA01000057.1 GCF_003031585.1 Thalassobius sp. I31.1 | reverse complement strand
AACAAAAACAGCCGCCAAATGGCGGCTGTTTCTTTGGCTTTTTATGCCGCTTAGTAGCGGTAGTGTTCTGGCTTGAAGGGGCCTTCTGGTGTGACGCCGATGTAAGACGCCTGTTCCTCAGACAGTGTAGACAGTTTCACACCGATACGATCAAGGTGCAGACGTGCAACTTTTTCGTCCAGGTGTTTCGGCAAAATATAAACGTCGTTGTTATACTCATCGCCTTTGGTCCACAGTTCGATCTGTGCCAGAACCTGGTTGGTAAAGCTTGCGGACATCACGAAGGATGGGTGACCGGTTGCGTTGCCAAGGTTCAGCAGGCGGCCTTCAGACAGCAGGATCAGGCGCGCGCCAGACGGCATCTCGATCATATCCACCTGGTCTTTGATGTTGGTCCATTTGTGGTTCTTCAGGCTTGCGACCTGAATTTCATTGTCGAAGTGGCCGATGTTGCCAACAATCGCCATATCCTTCATCGCGCGCATATGCTCGATCCGGATCACGTCTTTGTTGCCGGTTGTCGTGATGAAGATGTCTGCGTCAGACACAGCGTCTTCCAGGGTCACAACCTCAAAACCGTCCATCGCGGCCTGCAGCGCGCAGATCGGGTCGATTTCGGTCACTTTCACACGTGCGCCAGCACCGGCCAGGGACGCCGCAGAACCTTTACCAACGTCGCCGTACCCACAAACGACCGCAACTTTACCAGCCATCATTGTGTCAGTCGCGCGACGGATGCCATCCACGAGGCTCTCTTTACAGCCGTATTTGTTGTCGAACTTGGATTTGGTGACAGAGTCATTCACGTTGATCGCAGGGAAAGGCAGCTGGCCCTGTTTCACCAGATCATACAGACGGTGCACGCCGGTCGTGGTTTCTTCAGAAACACCCTGGATCTGGGCTTTCATCTTGTTGAACCAGCCCGGGCTTGCCGCCATGCGCTTTTTGATCTGCGCAAACACCGCGACTTCTTCTTCAGAAGTTGGTGTTTCGATCAGATCGGTTTCACCGTTTTCAACACGTGCGCCCAGCAGGATGTACAGGGTTGCGTCGCCGCCATCGTCCAGAATCAGGTTTGGACCGTCAGCGAACATGAAGGATTTATCAAGGTAATCCCAATGCTCTTCCAGGGTCTGACCTTTGATCGCAAACACCGGAACGCCTGCTTCTGCAATTGCAGCAGCCGCGTGGTCCTGGGTTGAGAAAATGTTACAGGACGCCCAGCGCACATCCGCACCCAGCGCAACCAGGGTTTCAATCAGAACAGCGGTCTGAATGGTCATATGCAGAGAACCCACGATGCGGGAACCGGCCAGCGGTTTGCTGTCGCCGTATTCTTCGCGCAGCGCCATCAGGCCCGGCATTTCAGTTTCTGCGATGTTCAGTTCCTTACGACCGAATTCCGCAAGGGTGATGTCTTTGACGATATAGTCCATGGCCATGGGGCGGTTCCTTACAAATACACTAAACGCGCAATAGCATTCACAAGCTGTCCCGGCAATCAATCAGAAAA
>NZ_PWAA01000056.1 GCF_003031585.1 Thalassobius sp. I31.1 | reverse complement strand
TGCCCCAGGCTTCAACCAGGGCAACAAAGCTTTGCGCCACATATTCCCGGCGCACGCCTTCGCGCTGTTCACACAGCATGAAGGTCATGTAAATTCGGTTCGTTGCCACATCCAGCCAGCTAATGGCTTTCGGGTAAACCTTGGTGCCATCCGGGCGCTTCATCACAATATCAACCGGGTGAACGTCACCGACCACAATGTCATTCGGGCGGTAATCGGAATAATCCCGGCGCAGGCTGGGCATGAATTTATCCTGCCAGACCGCGTTGTCTTTGCGCTTAATCGCAATCTTCTGATATTCGCGGAAAGGTTCCACCTGATTGCGCGACACGGTGCAGATACCGAACTGGGTGTCAGCCCCGCAGGCATCGCCAAGGCGTCCGCGTTCCAGCTTTTCAAAAGCCGGGATATAAAGGTCGTGGGAAAGTTCAATCAGCTTCGTGGTGGATAGCTGGCCGATAATCCGACCGCCCGGCGCACCACTGGCCCAGAGTTCTTTTATATAGGCCTCAAGTTCGGTGCGCACCTGGCCCGGCACAGTGGGGGCGACATGGGGCATAAAGAACGTATCCCAGGCAAGCGTTACGGTGCCGCGTGTGGTGCCCTTATCGCTCCGGCCTTTCGGCATCAGCCCGGCCAGACCGGCGCTGTCTGTCTCATAATCTTTCACCCAGTTTTCCAGCGTGCGCCGGGTCAGCTTCTTCACCTTGCCATTGGGCAGGGTGCGCGGGGTGGCCACCGCTTCGTCCAGTTTCGCGCGGCGGTCTTTGGAATTCTTCGGAAATACCAGCGCGGGGCGGATCAGGTCCAGCCGCCATTTCGCTGTCGCCAGTGCTTTTTCGTGACGGGCGTCACGGGTCATGCCTTCGCCGGGCACCAGCACCATCTGGCCGGTGGCGGTGTCAACCTGTTCATGCAGATCGACACCCAGTTCCAGATACCAGGTCTTGCGCAGGTCAGCAGGCAGGCTGTCCACATGCACCTGAAGGATTTTGCCACCGCGCCCGACATTGGATGCAACTTCCCGCACCTCAAGGTCAGCACCGCGCCAGCGGCGGGATTTGAGAGATTTGGAACAGGCCTGGCGCGACACCCCAGAGAGGGATGCCAGAGTGACCGTATCCAGCCACATTTCATCGTTGCTTAGGGGTTGCTTGGTAGGTTGCTTAGTGGCGCATTCAGCCATCTCTAAGCAACCACCTTCAATCACCTCAAATTTTCGCACGACCTGGTTCATAGTTCACACCGTCACGTCAGTTGTGTATTCCGCCCGCGCATCTTTGCGGCAGCGGTTGCACATTCTGTTGTGCGGTCCTTCTGATAGAAATTCTGTCTGGCAGGTCATGCAGGCGCGCAGCTTGCATGACGGGTTGTTTTCGATGGCGTCCAGCGCCTGCTGCGCGCTGGACTTGCTGCCGAATGGACCCTGAATGCGTTTACCGTTATGGCAGACATTCCAGATGCAACCGGCTGGTGTCACGTCCAGCGGCATCAGTGCGCCCCCGTCATGGCGATGCGCTTGCACATCTGATTGCAGGCATCCTGTGCTATGCTGTTAATGCCAGCAGCAAGGTCGGACCGGCTATGGTTCACCGTGTTCACAGCCAGCGCAAGGGCTTCCCCATAGGCAGTGGCCAGCACGGTAGCCACCTCAATCGCTGACACATCATCCCGCCCCAGTTCTTCTTTCAGGGCGTCAGAGGCGCTGATATGGGCTTTAAACGCGGCGTTCTGAATTGGGGTCATATCCAT
>NZ_PWAA01000055.1 GCF_003031585.1 Thalassobius sp. I31.1 | reverse complement strand
TATGGGTCTGACCTGATCCAGAGCCTGATTGATGGTATTAAGGCAAAATTTGCAGCTATGGCGCAGGCCGTACAGGACGCAATGGCCTATCTGAACCCATTTTCCTCTGTTCCGGTGACTGTTGATGTGCAGACCCAGGGGGGCACATCTGCGCCACCGATGTATTATCGCGGGGCCTATGCAGATCGTACAGCAGTGCAGCGCCGGGCAACGGGCGGGCGGTTTAACCCCGGTTGGTTGTTGATTGGCGAAGAAGGCGCGGAACTCGAATATCGCACAGAAGGCGGATATATCGCCCACCATGGCGCACTGAAAGGCATGATGGCGATGGCAGAGCGCACCCGCGAACTGATGCAGGGTGTGGGCGATGCGGGCACGCCTGGTGGCTTTGATGTTCCGGCGCTTGCCACGGTTGCCGCCGCTGGTAACGCCGGGCTTGCGCAGGGCAATGTCACCTTTGCACCTCAGTATAACATTCCGCTTTCCTTTGCGCCCGGCGTTGATGTGGAAGAGGTGCGCGAAACCGTGCGGGAAGAACTGATGGAAGCTGAAGAACGCGCACGGGCAGATATGCGGGGGAACCTCTATGACTAAAGTAATGATGCTTCTGGGGTTCTATCCCTTCATGCTGGATACTGCCGCCTATCAGCAGTTAAAGCGCACATCGACTTACCGCTGGAAGCAACAGGATCGCATCGGGCGCAAGCCTGCGCAGCAGTATGTCGGCCCCGGTGCGGATCAAATCACCCTTTCAGGTGAAATCCTGCCCCATTGGAAAGGCGGCTATCAGCAACTTGATATGATGCGCTTGCAGGCGTCACGCGGCAAACCTCTGATCCTGCTGGAAGGTTACGGCGGCTTTGTGCTGGGGGACTGGGTAATCCTGCGCATTGATGAAACCAAAAGTGAATTGATGGCCGATGGCTCTCCGCGTGTGATTAAGTTCTCTATGACCCTGAAAGAATACGGCGGGGATCATGGCGGTTTTGATGCGCTGCAACAGGGTATTGCTGCCGTGAATACGCTGGCGAGGCTGCTATGATCTACCGCACGATTGACGGGGATGTGCTGGACCTGATCTGCACAAGACACTACGGGGATGCACCTCATAATATAGTGCAGGTTCTGGAAGCGAACCCCGGCCTTGCAGCTATGGGGCCGGTTCTGCCCGCCGGGGTGCAGATTAACCTGCCTGCTTTTGAAGCAGATGCGCCCACAACGCCGACCTTGCGCCTTTGGGGGAATGCGCAGTGACACCTTATTATAAGATCATTGCCGATGGTGTGAATATCACCGCGAAGATTGAAGAATGCCTTATGCAACTGACAGTTTCGGACGCTGCCGGGATGAAATCCGATGCGGTAGAAATTCGGCTGGATGATCGCGACAATGATATTGAACTGCCAGCGCCCGGTGCGCTGCTCATTGTGTTCATGGGCTACAAAGAAACCGGGCTTGTTCCAATGGGTGCTTATACCGTTGATGAGGTTGCGGCGAAGGGTGCGCCTGATACCGTCACCATCCGGGCCAAAGCTGCGCATATGGGCGGCAGTCTCAAATCCCAGAAAACCCGCAACTGGGATGAAATCACCCTGGAAGACATTGCGGCAAAGATCGCCCCTGAACACAGCCTGCAATCCATTGTAAGCCCGTCCCTGGCATCGGTTTACTACGATCACCTGGACCAGACAGACGAAAGTGACATGAACTTCCTGACCCGCATCACGCAGGAACTGGATGCGCTGGCGACAGTAAAGGGCGAACATCTGTTGATTACCAACCGGGGCGAAGGTCTTTCCGCTGATGGCACAGCTCTGCCGCCGGTCCCGGTCCATAAATCCGGTAGTTGAAATGGTCTGCTACCTTTGCCACCCGCGATGAATTCAAGTCTGTTGAAGCGACATGGGTGAACACCGCAACCGGGGGCGAAGAAACAGTGACTGCCGGGGAAGGATCGCCCGTCAAAAAGCTGCGCCAGAGCTACAGCACCAAAGATGCGGCGCCCCGTGCCGCCAACGGTAAACTTGCAGAACTGACTCGCGGGAACCACACGTTCAGCGTGACCATGACCGGCAATCCGCTGATCGCCGCAGAGGGGCAGATTGAAGCAATCGGGTTTCGGCAGGGTGTCAGCGGGCGGTGGTCAGTCAAGAGTGCCCGTCACCAGATCGCGGGGGGCGGTTTCACAACCTCAGTTCAGGCCGAGAAACCGAAAATCACAGGGGCCGGATAAGCAGGCGGGGTATGAAAAACAAATCAATCCCCGATGAAAAAAA
>NZ_PWAA01000054.1 GCF_003031585.1 Thalassobius sp. I31.1 | reverse complement strand
TGGGGCCGGCGGGTGCATACCGTCGCTTGCGCGACGGTGAAGGGGTTAAAGCGGGATGTTGTCGTGTTTTTTCCACGGGTTCTGCAGACTTTTGCCACGCAGAGACGCAAAGGCACGGGCCACGCGCTTGCGGGTGGATTGCGGCATGATCACCTCGTCGATAAAGCCCTTTTCCGCAGCCACAAACGGGTTGGCGAAACGGTCTTCATAGTCCTGAGTGTGCTGTGCAATCTTCTCGGCGTCGCCAAGGTCGGCACGGTGGATGATCTCGGTTGCGCCTTTTGCACCCATCACCGCGATTTCCGCAGTGGGCCAGGCATAGTTGAAATCGCCGCGCAGGTGTTTCGACGCCATCACGTCATAGGCACCGCCGTAAGCCTTACGGGTGATCACGGTCACTTTCGGCACGGTTGCTTCGCCATAAGCGAACAGCAGTTTCGCACCGTGTTTGATCACACCACCATATTCCTGGCTGGTGCCTGGCAGAAAGCCCGGCACATCCACCAGCGTCAGCACGGGAATTTCGAACGCATCACAGAAACGCACGAAACGCGCAGCCTTGCGGGAGGCATCGATATCCAGACAACCCGCCAGAACCATCGGCTGGTTTGCAACCACGCCCACGGTGCCACCTTCAAGGCGGATAAAGCCGGTCAGGATGTTCTTGGCGAAATCTTCCTGGATCTCATAGAAATCACCTTCGTCGGCCAGTTTGGTGATCAGTTCCTTCATGTCATACGGCGTGTTCGGATTGTCCGGGATCAGCGTATCAAGGCTTTCATCAATGCGCGCAGGATCATCAAAGAACGGGCGCACAGGCGGTTTCTGACGGTTGTTCAGCGGCAGGAAGTCAACCAGACGGCGGACCTCGGCCAGGGCTTCCACATCGTTTTCAAACGCGCCATCCGCGACAGAAGATTTCTTCGTGTGCGTGCTTGCGCCACCCAGTTCTTCCGCCGTCACGACCTCATTGGTCACGGTTTTCACAACGTCAGGGCCGGTAACAAACATGTATGAGCTGTCTTTCACCATAAAGATAAAGTCAGTCATCGCAGGGGAATACACCGCACCACCGGCACATGGGCCCATGACAAGGCTGATCTGCGGTACAACACCGGACGCCATAATATTGCGCTGGAACACTTCGGCATAACCCGCGAGCGAAGCCACACCTTCCTGAATACGTGCACCACCAGAATCGTTAATCCCAATCACAGGCGCGCCGTTTTGCATCGCCATATCCATGATCTTGCAGATCTTCTGCGCGTGGGTTTCAGACAGAGAGCCACCAAACACGGTAAAATCCTGCGAGAACACATAGACCATACGGCCGTTGATGGTGCCCCAGCCAGTGACAACACCGTCACCCGCCGGGCGGTCTTTTTCCATGCCAAAATCGGTACAGCGGTGGGCCACGAACATATCGAATTCTTCAAAGCTGTCTTCATCCAGCAGCAAATCAATGCGTTCACGCGCGGTGAGTTTGCCTTTCTTATGCTGGCTTTCAATCCGATGCGCGCCTCCGCCCTGACGGGCCTCTTCGCGGCGGCTTTCTAGTTCCTGAAGAATATCTATCATCACGGGCTCCCGGTTTTGGCTCTACATCGATCACATGCAGAGTTGTATAGTTTCAGTAAACTAGAGCGAAACCAGTGTAAGAAGGAAGAGAAATTCAGCAAATTTGCAAATTCGAAAAAACTATCGGATAGGAAAATGAATATATGCAAACTTGAACGCAACACTTTGGGAGCAATTGACATTCTTTGTTAGCATCGTGCATTCGATTTTTTCAGTTCAGTGTTTGCACTACATCGTCAAATCGCAGCTGATAAGGACATAGGGCAAACTCTTCGAAAGCGCCTGCTCCGTACGCTGGCTTAACAGCTTTCCAGGTCTTTTCCCTGACATTTCCCCGAGAGATACTTCAAACAGTGGGGGAAGCCATGAGTAATCCTTTTGAAGGGCGCAGCCCGAATTTGTCAGGCCCGGCACGAGATCTGTTGCCAGTAACGCCGGATGACGCAGCGGATCTTCCGCGTATTTGCATCGGCCTTTATGCAGAAGTGGGGGGCACGATCGTATTCACCAGCGAAACGGGAGCTGTCCGGACGGTTTCTGTAAGCGATTTTTCGATACTACCCGTAGCTGCGCGTCGGGTTCATGCGAGCGGGACGACAGCGTCTGGGCTTCATGGATTTGTCGTGTAGGGCAAGTAGCGCCCCTGTTTCGGGTGCGATCCGCGCACAAAAAAACCCGCCTCAGCGTTAACTGAGGCGGTCTTTTTTAATTGATCATCGTTTTGAGAGATATTTGGCTTCTTAC
>NZ_PWAA01000053.1 GCF_003031585.1 Thalassobius sp. I31.1 | reverse complement strand
CGTAAATCCACTCACCCGACTCGCCGCAGAAACAACAATGCCAGAATCGCAAACAACCAAAACAATGGTTCTGGTTGCCAGCCCTTCACAATCATCACGTAGTGAATCGCCCCCAGCGGCACAGCGACATATGTCAGCTTGTGAAGATTGCGCCAGGCCAGCGGGCCAAGTTTACGCACCGACATATTGTTGGAGCTTAACGCGAGAGGCAGAAGCGCAAGAAAGCTGAGCATGCCGATGGTGATGTAAGGACGCTTAATGATGTCATCCCAGATTTCACCCCAGCGCAGCTGAATATCCAGAACCAGCCAGACAGCCAGATGCGTCGCCACATAGAAGAAAGACAGCACACCAATTGCGCGGCGGTATTTGATCAGGTTCAGGCCCAGGAATTTGCGCGCAGGCGTAATCGCCAGACCGCCTACAAGAAAGTAGAGACCATAGAGGCCCAGCGCATGCTCAATCGCCTTCACAGGATCAACGCCCAACTGACCGCTGAACAGTTGCACCACAAGCCAGACGAAGGGCAGCACGCCAAGCAGGTAGACAGCCCAGACCGGCAGGCGGCGGGTGGCGCTGTTGAGGGGCATGAAAACGGGGGCGAAAACCTGTTGCATATATATAGTGTCCTGCGGCGTGTTTTGCGGCCAGGGTACATCCCCAGCCGCAGATACTATTGTAAGTCGATCAGAACTCTGCGCTCAGATCCATGTCAGCGTACATGTCAGCGACATATTCACCATAGCCGTTAAACATCAGCGTATCCTGACGGCTGGCGAAGAAGCCACCGATTTTACGTTCAGAAGCCTGGGACCAGCGGGGATGGCTGACCTCGGGGTTCACATTGGAATAGAAACCATATTCACGTGGGTTCTGCATATTCCAGGATGTTTCCGGCTGCGTGTCGGTCAGGGTAATGCGCACAATGGATTTGATAGATTTGAAACCATATTTCCACGGCACCACCAGACGCAGGGGCGCGCCGTTCTGATTTGGCAGGTCTTCCCCATAAAGGCCGGTCGCCATCAGGGTCAGGGGATTCATTGCCTCATCCAGGCGCAAACCTTCGCGGTAAGGCCAGTCAAGGATCGGGCTGCGCTGACCGCGCATTTCTTCGGGACGCACCAGCGTTTCAAAAGCCACGTATTTTGCAGAGGATTGCACACCGGCACGTTCCAGCAGCTGGCGCAGTTCAAACCCGTTCCACGGGATAACCATGGACCATGCTTCGACACAACGGAAACGATAGATGCGTTCTTCAATATCAACATTGGCCAGGATGTCCGCCAGATCGTAATCGCCCGGATTGTCCACCAGACCATCAATCTTTACCGTCCAGGGATCAGTTGTCAGCGTATGGGCGTATTGGGCCGGATCGCCCTTGCCGGTGCCGAATTCATAGAAGTTATTGTAGCTTGTGATATCTTCGAGGCTGTTGACCTCATCAATCCCTTCGACCGCATATTGACCTTTGGCATACGCAGCCCCACCGATGCCGCCCAGCGCAAGCGCGCCAGCCGCACCTTTGATCAGCTGGCGACGATTCAGAAAATCCGCCTTAGGGGTAACATCGGACCATTTAAGATCAGGTTTGAAACGCATGTGTTTTGCTCCGTCAAATTGGGTGTTGCCCTATATGTAAGGCAGCACCCCTTAAGCGCCAAACAACGTTCACTCACATTTGCGTTGGTTTTTTGTAACTTCCGAAGATTTCATCCATCGGGGTAGACCGCCCGTTGCCCCCGACAATGCGCACATGCTTGCGGCGAATCTGACGGGGTTCACTGACACCAACGGAATGGGCGATGGTTTCGACTTCTTTGATCATGCCCTTGGCGTAATCCGCGACTTTTTCATATTTCGCCTGCGGAACAAGGCCTTTCTGGAAGCGTTCATCATGGGTGGTGATGCCGGTGGGGCAGGTGTTTTTGTTACACTTCAGGGCCTGAATACAGCCAAGCGAGAACATGAAACCCCGCGCAGAGGTGACAAAATCTGCCCCCGCCGCCAGGGCCCAGGCCACATCACCCGGGTTGATCAGCTTGCCGGACGCAATCAGACGAATGCGGTTTTCCAGCTTTGCAGTGCGCAGAAGGTTTGCGACCAGCGGCAAGGCTTCGCGGATTGTCATGCCCACCAGATCCATCAACGGCATGGGCGCGGCACCTGTGCCACCTTCGCCACCATCAATGGTGATAAAGTCCGGTGCGCTTTCTGGTCCACGGGCGTTGATGGCTTCAAGGAAGTCTTTCATTGGCTCAAGTTCACCAATCACGGTTTTGATGCCGACGGGTTTTCCGGTGACCTCACGCACATGGTGGATGAAATCCAGCAGGTCTTCCCAGCTGTCCACGCCTTCATGACGATTGGGCGAAATTGACGCTTTGCCTTCAGAGATCCCGCGGATCTGCGCAATTTCAGCCGTGACCTTTTCACCGGGCAGGATGCCACCCTTGCCGGGCTTTGCACCCTGGGCCAGTTTGATTTCGAACATGCGTACCTGTTCATGCCCGGCGACTTCGCGCAGCTTGTCATCCGACAGATTGCCATCACAATCGCGCACACCGTATTTCGCGGTGCCGATCTGAAAGACGATGTCGCAGCCGCCTTCCAGGTGATAAGGCGACAGGCCGCCTTCGCCGGTGTTCATCCAGACGCCGGCTTTCTTTGCACCACGGGACAGGGCCTGCACGGCGGGTTTGGACAGGGCACCAAAGCTCATGCCGGAAATGTTGTAGATAGACGGGGCAAGGAAAGGCGTCGGGCAATCGGTGCCAATCACCAGAGGTTCGGTCTTTGCCACCTGATCATCCAGCGGCGGAAAAGCGGCGTTCACAAAAACAGGTGTGCCGGGAACGGACAGGTTGCGGGTGGACCCAAACGCAATGGTGTTGCTTTTGCCGCCCGCCGCGCGCGCGACCCAGTCACGCTGCGCCCGGTTAAAGGGCAGTTCTTCCCGATCCATGGCAAAGAAATACTGACGGAAGAATTCACCAAGTTCGGTAAAGATATGCCGGAAGCGCCCAATCACCGGGTAGTTCCTGCGCACCGCATCGCCGGTTTGCGTACGGTCAATGACGAAAAGCACCACAGCAAACGCCGCCGCCAGACCAATCACCATCACAAAAAGAAGCGCCATCAGTGAAAGCACCTGACCGGCCCACTGCATATAAATCATCATCGGTACATCATTCCCTATATGTTTGATCCGGATACTGCCCGCCACAGCAGATCAGGGCAAGGCCACAGCGCGTGGCTCACGCAATTGTCGGCATTCGTGAGCGACACCGGCTTAATCATGACTCAAACTCACCTGACAGACGATAAACATAGTTTTGCCAACACAGGGGTTGCCGCCTAACCTGCCCGCGAGGCTCGTTAAGGAAATGACATGTCAGCAAGCACTTCACGGCGTCGCGGACGCGGCAAACGTATTGAAACTGCGGAAAACCCGGAAACCGAAAAGCCATCTGTCTGGCCCGGGGTATCTGGCGGACGCATGCAGCCGCTGACGCCGCATGAAATCGAACAGGTGAATGAAGCTGTTCTGTCACTGCTTGAAACTCTTGGTCTGTCCCAGGCCACCCCATCCATGATCGAAAAGGTCACGGCAGAGGGCGGCACATATACCGATGACAAGCGCCTGCTGTTTCCCCGCGAACTGGTTCTGAAGACCATCGCAGAAGCCCGGCGCGACATTGTTCTTTACGGGCAGGAAGAAGGTCGTGAGATTGATCTGTCCGGCGCTCGCGTTCACATGAGTTCCGGCGGCGGTGCCCCGGGGGTGTTTGATCTGGAAACCGGCGGTTATCGCGACGGCAATGTGCAGGATCTGTATGATGCCGCCCGGCTGTGCGATGCGATGGAAAACATCCACCATTTCAGCCGCTCTATTATTGCGCGTGAAATAACGGACAATCTGGATCTGGACCTGAACACCGCCTATGCCTGCCTGTCCGGCACATCCAAACATGTATCCATCAGCGTGACGGAACCTGAATTCGTCGAACATATCGCGCAACTTTGTTATGATATCGCGGGCGGTGAAGAAGCCTTCCGCGCCCGTCCCTTCCTGACGGTGATGGTGTGCCATGTGGTGCCACCGATGCGTTTCGCGGAAGAAGCGGTGGACACCCTGGAACTGGCGATCAAAGCAGGTTTCCCTGTGCAGCTGATCTCTGCCGGGCAGGCTGGTGCCACAAGCCCCGCCACCATCGCAGGATCTCTGACCCAGGCGGTTGCCGAAACTCTGGCGGGCCTTGTGTTCGCGCGCCTGGTTGATCCGAATGTTGCCGCGATCTTTGGCCCGAAACCCCTGGTGGCTGACCTGCGCACCGGTTCTATGTGTGGTGGCGGTGGCGAACAGGCCATCCTGATGGGGGCCGCCGCGCAGATGGGGCGTTATTACAACCTGCCAACTACATCCATTGCAGGCATCACCGATGCGAAAACCCATGACGCGCAATATGGTTCAGAAAAATGCCTGGCCGTGTCTATGGCTGCGCATGCGGGCAGCAATCTTGTGACCCAGGCCTGCGGCATGCAATCCAGCCTTCTGGGCGTGTCGCATGCGGCCTATGTCATTGATAATGACATGCTGGGAAATATCCTGCGCACCATTCGCGGGGTTGAAGTCACGGCGGAAAACATCGGGGCTGAGGTGATCGCAGAGGTTTGCAAAGGCGAAGGGCATTACCTTGGACATATGCACACATTTTCGCGGATGAAATCGGATTACTTTTATCCGCATCTGGGGGATCGCCGCACGCCTGCCGACTGGGAATCCGACGGATCCAAAGCAATAGGCGACACCGCAAAAGAGAAAACCAGAGAGTTGTTGAATTCCCATTTTCCCGGGCATATTTCTGATGAAACGGATCGTCGTATCCGGGAGAAATTCAACATCCACCTGACACGACAGGGGATGGGACGCGGAGCCTGAAGACGTTGAAATACAGCTACCCCACCGATACGGAACAATTTGATTTTCATCTTATCGACGGGCAGCGTATCCGCCAGGCCGGGGTGAAATCTGAAATTCGTGACCCGGCAAACGGCCAGCTGGTGGCGCAGCTGCCAATAGGGACGGCTGAGATTGTTTCTGATGCGGTGGCCTCTTCTGTGCAGGCGCTGAAAGGGAACTGGGGGCAGCTTGCGCCTTATGACCGGGCGCAGCTGATGTTTAGGCTGGCGGATCTGATTGATCAGAACGAAGCCAGGCTGGCCGCACTTGAAACCGTGAATGTCGGCAAACCTTACAGCCAGGCCCTGCGCGATGTGGGCCGGACCGCGAAATATTTCCGCTTTTACGCAGGCGTCTGTGACAAACTGAACGGCGAAACCGTCAGCCTTGGCCCGGATCAGACCGGCTGGGTACAGCCGGAACCTGTGGGTGTCACCGCGCATATCCTGCCGTGGAACTATCCGATTTCCACCTTTGCCCGCGGCGCGGCCCCAGCGCTGGCGGCGGGTGCAACTGTGGTTGCGAAACCTGCTGAGGAAACCCCGGTATCTGCGCTGGCGATTGCGGAACTGGTCCTGAAAGCAGGCATCCCGGCGGGCGTTCTGAACGTGGTTTGCGGCGATAGCAGCACGGGTGCGGCGCTGGCGTCCCACCCGGATGTGGCACAGGTGACTTTCACCGGATCCACTGCCACAGGGCGCAAAGTGATGCAGGCGGCGTCGAACCCGATTGCTGGCGTCACGCTGGAACTGGGCGGGAAATCCCCGGTTGTGGTGCTGAATGGGGCCAATGTGGATGATGCCGTTGCAGGCCTTGCGCGCGGCATCTTCTTTAACGCGGGTCAGATCTGCACCGCCGGATCGCGCCTGATTGTCAGCCCTTCGCTGCATGATGAGGTGGTTGAGAAACTGTCTGCCTACGCACGCGGCATGTCTGTTGATCACGGGCTGAATGACCCAGACCTTGGGCCGCTGATTTCCCTGAAACATCGGGACCGCGTGTCTGGCTTTGCGGAACGTGCCCGCGCTGACGGGCTGGAATGCGTGCTGGGCGGGCATGGTGCTGCGCCAGCCAATTGCCCGGGCGGAGCGTTTTATGCGCCAACGATCTTTACGCATGTGCCTGTGGATGCTGAGATCGCCCAGGCCGAGGTCTTTGGCCCGGTTCTGACCACCCATATCGCGCAGGACGCGGATGAAGCCCTGCAGATCGCCAATGCGACGCGCTATGGTCTGGTCGCCGGGATTTATACGCCGGATATCACCCAGGCTATGCAGTTCGCCCGCAATGTTGAGGCTGGTCAGGTCTTTATCAACGGATTCCTGAAAGGCGGCGACACCCTGCCCTTTGGCGGTGTGAAAGAAAGCGGGATCGGGCGTGAAAAGGGCCTGGCGGCGATGGCCAGCTATACGGCACAGAAATCTGTGGTCATTTCACATTGATCTGAACGGCGCATGAATTCCCTTGCCTTCGGGTAAGAAAAACTCATCTATACGCCTATGCGCCGTAAGATCCCCAACCTGCACGCCCTGCGTGCCTTTGAAGCTGCCGCCCGCCTTGGCAGTTTCAAGCTTGCCAGCCAGGAATTGCTGGTCACCCCCACCGCTGTCAGCCATCACATCCGACGACTGGAAGACAGCCTGGGCCTGCCTTTGTTCATTCGTGGCACGCGAAAGGTCGAACTGACCGAACGCGGCGAAACCCTGATGCAAACATGCAGTCAGGCCTTTGATATGATCCATAAAACAACGGCAGAGATCACCGAACAACACGATCTGAGCGTACTGACAATTGGTGTTGGCCCCTCATTCGCGTCGCGCTGGCTGACCCCGCGCCTGTCGCAATTCTGGCTGGACTTTCCCAATGTTGAACTTCGCCTGACGCGGGTGGCCGCAGAAGACGAAATCGCACAGACTCAGGCGGATTTATTCCTGATGTGGGGGCCGCAGGACTGGCCCGATATGGATATTTACCCGATTCTTCCGGTTCATGCTGTTCCCGTGGCAAGCCCTGATCTTGTTGAAAAACTGGGCCTTCCGCAGACGCCTGAAGACTTTCTTAACTATAATCTGCTGTTTCACCGGAACCACAGTGAATGGAACCTCTGGCTAAAATCCCTGGGTGCTAAAAAGCCAGTGACAGGTGGCGGCATCATTATGGATGATGAAAATGTTCTTCTGCGCAGTGCCGCAGAGGGCCAGGGTGCGGCTTTGTCCTGGGCCCCGCTGATTGATGAGGAAATCAAAAACGGCCGCCTGATCGCCCTGTCTTCCCACCGTGCGGATCATATCCGCGGGTATTATCTGATCGTGAACCAGAATACCCCGGTCACGCCAAAGCTTCAGGATGTCATCGACTGGTTCCTGCAACAGGGCAACCCAAACCCCACAGGTTAATCTGACTCATCTGTCAGGTGCTTATTTCGCTGTTGTCGCATCCACCTGAATTCGCTGTAACGGATATCAACCTGCAGGCCTTTGTCTGCCAGGACGGATATGCAGCGAAGGTAGCCCAGGATGTCAGAAAATCCGACAAATGCTTCTCTCTCGGCGCGGGCGCATTCTGCGATGCCCGGCGGAGTCAGCCATGAACTGCGATTTCGCAAGCCCCATCCCATCTATATCGAACGCGCGTTTGGGGCTGAGAAATGGGATGTCGAAGGACGTCGCTATATTGATTTCAAACTGGGCGCGGCCAGCCAGCTTCTGGGGAACAGCCACCCGGCGGTGATGGAAGCCGTCGCGCAGCAGCTGACAAAAACCCCCTATTCCGGCGATTGTCATGCGCTGGAAATCACCTGGGCCGAATGGTTGCAAAAGCTGTTTCCGTCCGCTGATCTTGTGCGTTTCACCGGTTCCGGTACGGAAAGCACCATGCTGGCCCTGCGTCTGGGGCGGGCGTTTTCCGGCAAAGATAAAGTGTTGCGCATTGATGGGCATTTTCACGGCTGGCATGACATGTTGCTGAAAGGGTCAAAACCCGGTGCCAATACGCCCCCTTCCCTGGGCGTTCCTGCGGCGATCACCGATCTGACAGTGGTTGCCCCACCAGCGATTGACGCGATCCGGGACTACCTGGAACAGGACCCGCAGATCGGCACAATCTTTGTCGAGGCCTCTGGCGCGAATTATGGTTCTGTCCCCCTGCCCGATGGCTTCCTGCAGCAGATCCGCGATCTGGCAACTGAAACCGGTAAGGTTCTGATCTTTGACGAGGTGATCACCGGCCTGCGCTGGTCCCCGGGCGGACGGCAGGCCCGCGATGGTGTGACGCCGGACCTGACCACGCTTGCAAAAGTTGTCACCGGTGGCCTGCCCGGCGGCGCTGTTGTGGGGCGCGCTGACATTATGGCGCTGCTGGACCCAGGCAAACCGATCGCCGGCCTGGCCCCGCCTGTCAGCCACAAAGGCACGTTTAATGCGGCCCCTATGGTGGCTGCCGGGGCGATTGCCGCGATGGAACTTTTGTCCACCGGCGAACCCCAGAAACAGGCTGACGCCATGGCAGATCGCCTGCGCAGCGGGATCAATGAAAAGATGGGCAAACATGGCATAAAGGGATTTGCTTATGGCGACAGTTCCACCTGCCATATGTTCTTTGGCGGCACCTCAATTGACGGGCTGTCCGCCGCCGAAATCCGCACACAACCCGTCGCCCTGGTCGCGGGGCTGCGTAATGGGTTGCTGGATCGTGGCGTTGACCTGATGTCCTTCACGTCCTGCGTAACCTCAAGCGCGCACACGCCGGAACTGGTCGATGAAGCGCTTGAAATATTTGATGAAACCTTCGCCGATCTGGCGCATCAGGGGATCCTGACAACATGAGTAATCTGCCCCATCAGGCCCGCACCGTGATCATCGGTGGCGGCGTTATTGGCTGTTCCATCGCCTATCATCTGGCCCGCGAAGGCCGCAAAGATATTGTTGTGCTGGAACGCTCGAAACTGACATCCGGCACCACCTGGCACGCGGCCGGACTTGTGCGTCGTCTGCGGCCTTCTGCGACGCTGACCAAGCTGATCAATTACTCGATTGATCTTTATACCGAACTGGAAGTCGAAACCGGTCAGGCCACCGGCTGGACCCAGACCGGATCCCTGACGCTGGCGACGAATGAAGACCGGCTGACCAATATCAAACGTCAGGTGTCCCTTGGCCGCGCCTTTGGGCTGGAAGCCGAAGTTGTGGATGCCAAACGCGCGAAAGAGCTTTGGCCGCTGATCGAGGTCGACGATGTGATCGGCGCGGTCTGGTCGCCTGCCGATGGGCGTGTGAACCCGTCGGACGTGGCGCTGGCCCTGTCAAAAGGTGCCAAATCGCGCGGCGTTCAGATCTTTGAGGACACCCGCGTCACCGGCTTGCAGAAGAAAGCCCGGCGGATTTCCGGCGTTGAGGTCGGAGAACACGTGATCGAAGCGGAAGAAGTGATCGTGGCCTGTGGGCTGTGGTCGCGTGAGGTTGCTGAAATGGCCGGGGCACATATGCCGCTGTATGCCTGCGAACATTTCTACATGCTCACCAAACCGCTGGAAGAAGTGCAGGCGCTTGGCAAAGGCGCACATCTGCCCACCCTGAACGATCAGGATGCGTTTTTATATGCCCGTGATGATGTGGAAGGACTGCTGGTTGGGTCATTCGAGCCACACGCCAAGGGCATTTCCACCAAAGACCTGCCCGCTGATTTCAGCTTTGATCTGCTGGATGAGGACTGGGATGCGCTTCATGCCGATGATGGAAAACGCCCTGAAGCGCATCCCGGCGCTGGAAAAGGCCGAAGTGCGAATGCTGCTGAACGGGCCGGAAAGTTTCACGCTGGATAGCCAGTTTATGATGGGCGAAAGCCCCGAAGTACCGGGCCTGTTTCTGATGGGCGGCATGAATTCCACCGGTATCGCCCTTGCCGGTGGCGCGGGCAAAGCGATGGCGGAATGGGTCATTGCAGGTGAACCCACAATGGAGCTGAACGAAGCAGATATTCGCCGTTTCAGCCCGGAAATGAACGTTGTTGGCGCGCTTGAAGCCCGCATTCCCGAGGTTCTGGGTCGCCATTACGACAACCCATATCCCGGACGATCCATGGAAACAGCACGCGGTCAGCGACGCTCTCCTGTTTATTCGGGGCTGGTCGCGGCGGGTGCACGTTTTGAAAGCAGGGGGGGCTGGGAACGTGCCGTGCATTTCGGCGGTGAGGACGCCCATCTTCCCCTGACATTTGGCGCGCCAGCCTGGCGTGATCAGGTCGGGGCAGAAGTTGACGCGTGCCGGAATGGCGCCGCGATCCTGGATCAATCCGCCTTTGGCAAAATCATGGTGCAGGGGCCGGATGCGATGACTTTCCTGAACCACCTTTGCGCGGCGCAAATGGATGTGCCGGTGGGGCGCATTGCCTACAGTCAGATCCTGAACGCGCGGGGCGGTGTGGAAAGTGACGTCACCGTGCAGCGCCGCGCCCCCGACCAGTATCTGGTGATCTGTGGCGCGGGTGAGGTCGTGCGCGATATGAAACGTATGCGCGAGACCCGCGGTGATATGCGTGTTGAATTCACGGATGTCACAAGCGGGTATGCGGTGATCGGCCTTGCTGGTGCAAAAGCGCGTGACGTTCTGCAAGCCACCACAAACGCAACGATCCCCGATCTGAAACGCTTCCATTTTGCGCCGGTTGAAATCGGCCTGGCCCGTGGCTTTGCCGGACGGTTAAGCTTCACAGGCGAAGAAGGTTATGAACTCTATATCCCCGCCGATATGGCAATGGCCGCCTATGAAGCACTGGTTGAGGCAGGCGCAACCCATGCCGGGCTATACGCCAGTGGTTCTCTGCGGATTGAAAGCGGTTTCCGCGCCTTTGGGCACGAGTTAACCCCAGGCACCACACCGATGGAAGCGGGGCTTGGCAATTTCTGCGCCTTTGGCACGGGGTTTGTCGGCGAAGAGGCCCTGCAAGGGGCCGATGAGCCAACGCGCCAGATCGTATCGCTGTTGTTTGATGATCCGGACGCCCTGCCGATCCATGACGAGCCGATTTACTGCAACGACAAAGTTGTCGGGCAGGTCACATCTGCCGCCTGGAGCCATCGTTTCAATCGTTCCGTCGCGCTGGCGATGATCACTGACACAGACGTTTTCACCGCAGACAGCTGCACTGTCGAAGTTGAAATCGCCTGCACCCGTTTCACTGCAAAAACATCCCAGAAGCCCGCAAAGGACGCCTTCCATGTCTGATACAATCCGTACAACGCAGGTCGCCATTATCGGTGGCGGGATCATGGGCGTGGCCGCGCAATTTCAGCTGGCCGAAAATGGCTGGACCGATACCATTCTGTTTGAAAAGGCAGAACTGACGTCTGGTTCCACGTGGCACGCCGCCGGACAAATTGCCCATGCTGTCGGATCACGTGTTGCGGGCTGGATCAATAAAACATCGCTTGAAACCTATAAACGCGTTGAAAAGGAAACCGGGCAAAGCATTGGCTGGCACGAAGTTGGCGGCTTTCGCATTGCGACCACCGATGACGAGGTGGATTGGATGAAATCCATCATGGGGGTTGGGCGTTTGCTTGACCTGCCGATGGAGCTTGTCGGGCCGGATGAGGTCGCCAAAGGCAACCCGTTTTACAAAGTGGACGACGTCAAAGCCGCCATTCAGACCTTTGAAGACGGGCATATTGATCCCAGTTCTGTCACCATGGCGCTGGCCGCGGCCACCCGTGCACGGGGTGCAAAGATTGAACGTCACAACCAGGTGAAAGGCGCCTCCCGAAAGGGCGATATGTGGCTGCTGCAGACCGAAAAAGGCGAAGTTCTGGCAGAACATATCGTTATTGCAGCGGGGTCTTATGCAAACCAGGTCGGTGAATGGTTCGGGCTGAAGATCCCGTCTGTGTCCTGCCTGCACCATTACCTGGTGACTGACACAGTGCCTGAATTCGCGGACCGCCCGGAACTGCCCGTTATGCGTGACAATTCCTTTGGGGGCTACATTCGCCAGGAACAGAAATCCGGCCTGATTGGTATTTACGAAGGCCATGTCTGCCCCACCGTCTGGACCATGCCGCAGGGTGCGCCCTGGCAGGCCGAGAACGAGCTGTTTGAGGCCGATTACGACAGCATCGGTGATTTCCTGATGGTCGCTTTTGACAAAATGCCGATCCTTGCGGAACTGGGCATCAAACGTGTGGTGCGCGGCGCGATCACCCATACACCGGATGGGGGAATGCTGGTCGGGCCTTCGGGTGCGCCGAATGTCTGGCTGTCCTGTGGGTCGTCCATTGGTCTGGCCTGGGGCGGTGGTGCCGGCAAGGTGCTGGCCGATTGGATGGTGCATGGGGAAACCCCGATCAACACACGGTCCATGGACCCGCGCCGCTACGGGAATTTTGCGTCAGATAATTATATCGTCGAGCGCACGAAAGACGAATTCATGCGCCGTCATGATACGCCTTGTCCGGGCAAGCAATTCCACAGCCTGCGCCCGCTGAACCGTCATGTGCTGTATGATCGTCTGGCCGCGAAAGGCGCGGTCTTTGGCGAAGTCGCAGGGTGGGAACGTCCGCGTTACTTTGGTGAAGTCGGTGAGGTCGAGCAGATCGGCTGGGGCCATCAAAACTGGCACGCCAATGCCCTGAACGAGGCCAAAGCAACGCGTGAGGCAGCCGGTGTGATTGACCTTTGTGCGTTTGCGCAGTTTGAAATCACCGGGCGTGATGCGGGCAAGCTGCTGGATCGTCTGTCGGCCAATAAGATCCCGGCGAAAGATGGCCGGATGAGCCTGAATCACCTGCTGACCGATAAGGGGCGGTTTGAGACGGAAGTCACCATCTGGCGGGTTGCTGAAGATCGCTACTTCACCGGCTCCCCCATTGCGCGGGCCACGCCTGACTTCGACTGGATCAAAAGCCATATCCAGGACGGCGAAGATGTGCAGATGGTGAACCTGTCCCATGACTGGGGCATGCTGGCAATGTCAGGCCCGGCATCCCGTAAAATCTTGTCCGAGCTGACCGATGCAGATCTGTCCAACAAAGCTTTCCCATGGCTGTCCGGTCAGGAAATCACCGTGGTGGGCGTGAAATGTTATGCCCTGCGCGTCAGCTTTGTTGGAGAACTTGGCTGGGAATTGCATGCGCCGCTGGATCAGATTGGCGCGCTTTATGATGCGCTGTTTGAAGCCGGTGACACACACGGCCTGACGGATCTGGGCAGTTATGCGTTCAACGGCATGCGGATGGAAAACGCTTACCGCGCCAGTGGCGAGCTAACCACAGATGTGGGGCCGTTTGATGTGGGGCTGGAACGTTTCGTTGTGTCAGACGGGCGTGATTTCACCGGGCGCGATGCCCTGCTGGCCCGCGACCCGGAGTGGGAGCTGTTTTACGCTGAACTGCATGACGACGAAATTGACATCCACGGCGGAGAACCGGTGCTGTTGAATGGCGCGCCCGTCGGTCTGACGACCTCTGGCGGTTACGGCTACAGCATCGGTAAATCCCTGGGTTGGCTTTTTGTGAAAAAGGGCACGCCAAAAGACGGGTTAAGTGTGCAGATCCTGAACCGCGAGATCCCTGTCACCGTGCATGACGATGCCCTGTTTGACCCGGAAAATCTGCGACCACGGCAGGATGTATGAAAGATGTCTGCAACGCGAAAACCTGTACTGCTGCGGCAGCCCTCACACCAACAATCCCCGCAACAAATTGCGGGAAAACCATTTCTGGGCGAAAATCACGGGGCGCGCATCTGGCGGCCCCGCAAACGCCTGACACTTGTAACCTCAACGAAGGGCAAATCTGATGTCTGATCTGATCACCGGCGGTGAAGCCGCTTACAATGTGCTGAAAGCCAACG
Source organism: Thalassobius sp. I31.1 (assembly GCF_003031585.1). Lineage (GTDB taxonomy): Bacteria > Pseudomonadota > Alphaproteobacteria > Rhodobacterales > Rhodobacteraceae > Halocynthiibacter. Next base: position 201,311 of record NZ_PWAA01000053.1, on the reverse strand, counting down.
GAATAGACACTGTTTTTGGTCTGTTGGGTGGCTCTATGCTGGAACTTTATGACGCCATGTATAAGGACGGAGCCATTGATTATGTCGGCGCACGCGATGAACGCGCAGCGGGCCATATGGCGGATGCCTGGGCACGTATGACAGGCAAGCCGGGTGTCGTTCTGGGCGCACAGGCAGGTCCTGGTGTTGTGAACATCGTCACCGCCGTTGCCGAAGCGCAGCTGGCCTATTCGCCGCTGGTTGTCATTGCCGGGGCGATCAGCCGCTGTGACCACGCGAAAGATACATTTCAGGAAGTCGATCAGGTGGCGCTGTTTGCCCCGATCTGTAAGAAATCCGTTTTGTGTACAGATGCGAACCGCCTTGCAGCCATGCTGGAAGATGCGATCCGCCTGGCCAATTCCGGGCGCAAAGGCCCGGTGGTTCTGCATGTGCCGCGTGATCTGTTTTCAGACATGGTGCGCGCGAATGACGCAAAACCAGTGAACATCGCCCGCCCCGGCCCTGCGGCGCCGGAAGATGTGGATGCTATCGCGACTTTGCTCTCTCAGGCGAAGCGTCCGGTCATCTTTGCGGGCGGTGGCTTTAAGTGGGGCAAAGGCCGTGATGCGCTGACCGCCCTTGCTGAAAAGCTGGAGGTGCCTGTTGTGGCCTCAACCGGTCATGCGGATGTGATGCGCCATGGCCACCCCTGGTTTGCAGGTCAGGCAGGCCCGCGCGGCAACCGTGTTGCCAGTCGCCTGACCAAAGAAGCCGACGTGATGGTTGTTCTGGGCGCACGGCTTGGGTTCAATTCGACCTTCCATTCCAATGATTATGTGGGCGCGGATACACGTATCGCCCATGTGGATCTGGAAGGGTCCGCTGTGGGGCGGTATTTCCCGGCGGAAGTCGCGGTGCAGGCCGATGCGCGTCTGACGGCAGAGGCTGTCACAGGCAAAGCCAGCCGCCCGGATGCCGATGCCTGGCGTGATGCGTTTAAGGCGGATATGGCGTCTTTGCTGGCGGAACGCGCGGAAGAAGCCCAAATCGCGACCCTTCCCATGCATCCCCGCCGTGCCCTGGCTGAGATGCGCGAAGCTCTGCCTGAAAACGCGATTGTGACGCTGGACACCGGCAACACTTGTCTGCAAGGCGCGGATCGTCTGGCGCATTACGAACCGCTTTCACTGATCACCCCGCTTGATTTTGGTCTGGTTGGTTTTGGTCTTGCCGCCGCCATCGGTGCCAAAGCTGCTGCCCCTGATCGTCCCGTCGTTGCGATGATGGGGGATGGTGCGGTTGGCTATACGATGATCGAAATCCAAACGGCGATTCAGCACAGCCTGCCGATTGTGGTTGTTGTGCTGGATAACGAAGCCTGGGGGGCTGAGAAAGCCTACCAACAGGAATTCTATGGTGGCCGCCTGCTGGGCGCTGAGATCCAGTCGCCTCGCTATGATAAATTCGCAGAACTTTGTGGCGGTAAGGGAATTTGGGTTGATGGCCCGGGCGAACTTGGCGATGCGCTGACCGCTGCGATCAACAGCAATGAAACCACGATCATTCAGGCAAAAATTGACCCCAAAGCCTTGATGACATTGCGCAAAGATCTGTTCAAAGCCAATGATGAATGAACCTGATCTTGTGATTGTTGGGGGCGGCAATGCCGCACTTTGCGCAGCCATCACGGCGGCGGAAGCTGGCGCGCGTGTCCTCATTCTGGAAGGCGCGCCAAAGGAATACCGGGGGGGCAATTCCCGCCACACCCGGAATTTCCGCTGTATGCATGATGGGCCATTGTCCGTGCTGACCGGCAGTTACGGCGAAGACGAATATTACGACGATCTGTTGCGCGTGACCAAAGGCAACACGGATGAAAAACTGGCCCGCATGGCGATTCGGGGCAGTCAGGACAGCCAGCCCTGGATGGAAGCCCATGGCGTGCGGTTTCAGCCGTCTCTGTCCGGCACCCTGTCGCTGTCGCGCACCAACGCGTTTTTCCTGGGCGGCGGCAAGGCGCTGGTGAATGCCTATTATCGCACGGCTGAAAGCCTTGGCGTGCAGGTCCTTTATGATGCCCCCGTGACGCATCTGGAACTGGAACACGACAAAATCACCCGCGTGGATTACACATATCAGGGTGATGATCTGTCCCTGTCGCCCAGAGCCGTTGTCGTGGCGTCTGGCGGATTTCAGGGCAATATCGAACGTCTGGTTGCGGCCTGGGGGCCAGAGGCCGAAAATTTCCTGATCCGTGGCACGCCGTATAATCGCGGTGATGTGCTGTTTGATCTGCTGGATCAGGGGGTGCAGTCCATCGGTGATCCGACACAATGTCACGCGGTGGCGATTGATGGGCGTGCGCCGAAATTTGACGGCGGAATTGTGACGCGGCTTGATTGTGTTCCGTTTTCTGTGGTCGTGAACAAACACGCGAAACGGTTCTACAATGAGGGCGAAGATGTCTGGCCGAAACGCTATGCCATCTGGGGGCGGCTGGTGGCTGCGCAAGATGATCAGGTGGCCTATTCGATCATTGACAGCAAATCCAAAGATCTGTTCATGCCGTCGGTCTTCCCCCCAATCACCGCAGATAGCATTGGGGAACTTGCCATGAAACTGGGCCTGGACGCAGACGCGCTGATCAACACCGTTTCCGATTTCAACGCCGCCTGTCAGCCCGGCGAGTTCCACCCGACTGACCTGGATGGCGTGGCGACGGATGCACTGGATCCGCCCAAAACCAACTGGGCACGCCCAATCAAAGATGGCCCGTTCTACGCCTATGAACTGCGCCCCGGCGTGACGTTTACCTACCTTGGCTTCAAGGTGGATGAAACTGCCCAGGTGCAAGGACCGAACGGCGCCATCCGCAATCTTTGGGCTGCCGGTGAAACCATGGCTGGGTCCATTTTGGGTCAGGGGTATTTGGCCGGATTTGGCATGACCATCGGAACTGTTTTTGGCCGCATTGCCGGCAGAGAGGCCGCAGATTATGTCCGCTGACACCATCCAGGAAGCCCGCCGCCAGATCGAGATCTGCAATGCCTGCCGCTATTGCGAAGGGTATTGCGCGGTCTTTCCCGCCATGACCCGGCAAAAAGCCTTTGCGGATGGGGACATCACCCAACTGGCGAACCTCTGTCATAACTGTCGCGGATGTTATTACGCCTGCCAATATACAGAACCACACGAATTTGCGCTGAACCTGCCCAAAGCCCTTGCAGAAGTCCGGCAGGACAGTTGGCAGGATTTCGCATGGCCCCCACAGTTTGGAAAAGCCTTTCACACATCCGGTGTGGCAATCACTGTGCTGATCGTGCTGTGTTTCAGCCTGCTGTTCGCCCTGTCCCGCATGGTTATGCCTGTTGGCGGCGAAGGGTTCTACGCAACCTTGTCTCATTCCATGATGGTTGCGATCTTTATGCCCGCGTTTTTGCTGCCTCTGGGCAGTCTCGCAATCAGCCTGCGTCGCTATTGGCACCATGTGAACGGCGGGCGTTTGACAATGACTGCGGTTAAAGCCGCTTTTGTGGATGCCGGTCGTATGAAGAACCTGTCCGGTGGACATGGGGAAGGCTGTAATTTTGAGGACGAAGACCGGTTCACAAAGCTGCGTAAAATCGGTCATCAGCTGACGATGTGGGGATTTCTTCTGTGTTTCGCAGCCACATCTTCCGGTACAATCCTGCATTATGGCTTTGACATCAAAGCACCTTATTCCCTGATCAGCCTGCCGAAACTGTTTGGCGTCACGGGCGGCATCATGTTGACACTGGGCACGGCGAAACTGGCCTGGCTGAAAACAAAAGCGGATCGCAACCTGGGTGACACGCGTGTCTGGGGTGGGGAAATGGCATCTGTCCTGCTGCTATGCGCCGTCGCGGTAACCGGCCTGGGGCTTTATGCAGCGACAGGTTCCCCCCTGGTCCCTGCCTTGCTGGCGATCCATCTTGGCACGGTTCTGGCGTTTTTCCTGCTGATGCCGTTTTCAAAGATGGCACATGGGTTTTACCGGCTGACAGCCCTGATTGCGGATAAAACCCGTTAAGGGTTGTTGCGCGAATTCAGACGTTCCAGGTTCACGACCGTGCTCATCATGATGCGGTCGTGGCTCCAGCCGGTGGATTTCTGCAGCATCGCAGTGCCGGTCAAAATCATCCCGGTCAGCACCACCATCAGCCCCATATTCAACATCTGGCCTGGCTTGCCCACTTCGCCTGCCACAAGCACGTTCACGCGCGTTTTCAACCCGCTGCGTGCTGTGCGTGAAAACAGACGGCTGCGACCAACGAAGGGCACGGAAAAGGCAAACATCGTGCGTTGCGGGGCCTGTAGAAAGGCCGCTTCGGCGACTTTCACAAGGTTGCGCGCATAATCCACACGCGCACAACCAGACCGCCGCATATATTCGAAATCACAGGCAAATTCACGCAAGGCCCGCAGTTTCTGCGACAGATACCAGAAGGCCGGGTTCAGCACGAACAGCGGCGACAACACGGCGGCCAGAATTTCACATTCAAGATCGCGCTGGCGAATATGCTGCAATTCATGCCCGATCGCCACTTTCATCAATGGTGCATCCATCAGGATATCCTGTGGTAAAACCACGTAAAACCGGCGCAGACCGCGGGTGGAAAACGGCACATGCACGCGATCTGACACCATAACCTGGATACGCCCGATCTGGCGTAAAGTGATGGCACCGCGTACCAAAGACATGACCTGAAACAGGTTCATCGCCACATAGATCAATCGCGCAAGCGCCGCCCCGATCAAAAGGAAAGCCAGCAGGATAAGCAAAGGCGCACGCCCTTCAGCGACCATCGCAACAGCAGAGCTGCGGGCAGACAAAAGATCGTCAAAAAGAATCGGGTGGATCGAAATATTCCCTTTCAGGAACTGGGAAATCATCACATCGGAAAACCCGGGAATTTCACTGCCACCATATGTGCGGAAGAAGAACAGAACCAACGGCGACAAGGCGACAACATAGACAGCTGCCATCACCAGGCGCAGGCGCGCGGAATAAGCACGGCCGTATCCTGCAAGCCTCATGCAGCCTTCGATCAGCGCAAAAGCAAGCGCTGCAATCATCAGCGCCAGATTTGCATCAATCAGAAGGTTCATCAGGGCTTCAGGGCGTATCACGGCCTATCCTCTCTTCGATGATTTTCCGGATTTCATCCAGATTCTCTTCGCTCAGGTTTTCGTCTTCAATCAGGCGTGCAACCAGGGCAGACGGCGCACCGCCAAACATGGCATCTGAGGTTTCGCGCAGGAACTTTACCTCATAAGCGGACCGTCCAAAGGCCGGGCGATATTTCAGCGTGCGATCCTTCTTTTCGCTGCTGGCATAACCTTTGCCTTCCAGAACTTTCAGCACCGTCGCAACCGACGTATAGGCCCTGGGCGTAACCTGCGGCAGGGCGGCGTGGACTTCACGCACAGTACCTTCCCCGAGATCCCAGAGGGTCTGCATAAATTCCAGTTCAACTTCGGTCAGAAGTTCGTTTTTACGTCGCGCCATTCGCTTTGCCTGTTTAGCCTGCCGGACGAGTCTACTAAAAAAATCATCCTGTGAACAGGGTCACACTGTTTCCGGTTTTTGTTGCATGGAATCAGAGATATAGGTTTCGATCTGCGCAACCTGTTCTTCATTCACCCGCAGGCCAAGCTTTGAACGTCGCCAGAGAAAATCTTCCGCAGAGCGCACCCATTCATGGGTCATCGCCCAGTCCAGTTCACGCGCCGTGATGTCTTCGCCGAAATGCGCGCCCAGATCATCGCGGGATTGCGCATCTGCGAAGATCGCCGCGGCTTCTGTCCCGTATTGGCGGATCAGGCGGCGGATTGTGCGGGCTTCAAAGAACGGCAGTTGTTTCAGCAAATCAGCACGCAGCTGTTTCACACCATCCACGGCGAAATCCCCGCCGGGAAGGGCAACACCAGCGGTCCACTGCGCGGTGTCACGCCCCAGGGTTTCGTCAATATGGCCCAGCGCGGATTCGGACAGTTTGCGATAGGTTGTGATCTTGCCGCCGAAGATGTTCAGAACCGGCCCGCCTGCGGTTTTATTCACCCGCAAAACATATTCGCGCGTGGCCGCTGTGGCAGAACTCGCCCCGTCATTATAAAGCGGACGCACGCCGGAATAGGTCCAGACGATATCTTCCGCCGCGATTGGCTTTTTGAAATACTGCCCGGCGAACGCACGCAGATAGTCTGCTTCTTCCTCGCTGCATTCTGGCTTTGTGAAAGCGTCCGAATGATCCGCATCGGTGGTGCCAATCAGGGTGAAATCTTCTTCATAGGGAATGGCAAAGATAATGCGCCCGTCTTCGCCCTGAAAGAAATAGCATTTGTCGTGATCATACAGTTTTTTCACGACAATATGGCTGCCACGCACAAGGCGGATGCTTTCTTTTGTTTCCAGCTTCAGGCGTTGTTTGATCACGTCTTCAACCCATGGCCCACCCGCGTTGACCAGCATTTTTGCCGTGACCGTCCGGGGCGCGCCATCAACCCCTTCAACCGTCACCTGCCAATGGGTGCCGTCAAATTCCGCGCCGGTCACTTTGCTGCGCACCATGATCTCTGCACCGCGTGCCTGGGCGTCGCGGGCGTTCAACAGGGTCAGCCGGGCGTCTTCCACCCAGCAATCGGAATATTCATAGGCCTTGTGCAGATGATCTTTCAGGGGTGTGCCTTCCGGCGCGCTGCGCAAGTCAAGCTTGCCGGTGCCTGGCAGGATTTCCCGCCCGCCCAGGTGGTCATATAGAAACAAGCCAAGCCGGATCAGCCAGTTCGGGCGTCGCCCTTTCATCCAGGGCATAACAAAGGACAGCAGGCGCGAAGTCGGCGTGTCGCTTTCAAAGCGCATTTCTTTATAGGTCGGCAGGACAAAGCGCATCGGCCAGCTGATATGCGGCATCGCACGCAGCAGGACTTCGCGTTCAATCAGGGCTTCGCGGACAAGGCGGAATTCAAAGAATTCCAGATAGCGCAGCCCGCCGTGAAACAGCTTGGTCGAACCCGACGATGTGGCGCTGGCTAGGTCGTTCATCTCAGCAAGCGCCACGGAATATCCCCGCCCCGCCGCATCCCGCGCAATGCCACAGCCATTGATGCCGCCGCCAATGATAAACAGGTCAACGGGTTTGTTTTGTTCAGCCATTATGGGCCTCTGTGATAATAAGGTTTGTGTTTGCGACGCGCGCGGCCTCAGTAAATTCCGCAGGCGGCGGCGCGTTCAGGATGATGTGATCCAGATCCGCGATGTTGCAGATGCGGTAAGGGGCGGCGACGTCGAATTTCGACACATCCGCCACCAGGATTTTCTGCCGCGCATTGGCGAGGATCGCACGGGCGACAGCCACTTCGCGCGGATCGAAGTCCAGCACAGACCCATCCGGATCCATCGACGACGTGCCAATCACCGCGAAATCGAACTTATACTGGTTGATCGCGGCCACAGCGTCTTCGCCGATCACTGCGCCGTCTGACAAACGTACTTCACCGCCGATGACGCTTAAGGATCTCAAACGTGTGCCGCGCAAAATACTGATAATGTTCATGTTATTGGACACAACCATCAGGTCTTTGTGCAGACGCAGGGCCTCGGCCACCTGTTCGGTTGTGGTACCAATGTTGATCGCCACAGAGGCACCGTCCGGGATCAGTTGCGCCGCGGCAGAGGCAACCGATTGCTTATCCGCCATATTGTTCAGGCGGCGATCTTCATAAGCCCGCGCCGTGGTGGAAGGCGCACGTTTCGCCCCACCGTGCATGCGCAGGGCCAACCCCTGATCGCACAGCTCGCTGAGATCACGGCGCACGGTTTGTGTTGTCACGCCCAACTGCTTTGACAAAGCATCCACTTCGACCTCGCCTTCGTGGCGCAGACCTTCAAGGATCAATTCCTGACGTTCGTTCAGTGGCATGGGTACTCTCAAGTGAATGATTCAATGTTCATATGAACACTATTTTCTTCATATACACCAGACAGCATCGCAGATTTGTGACAATTCCTCTTCCGTAACGTGATTTTTCGATCTACTATGAAAATAGTTGACGTAAAAAGTTGCTCATACGAACATACCAGAACCGGATTCGTCCGGGTATAATCCAAGGGAGGAGACAAGATGCGTAAGTATCTGATGTCCGCTGCAGCAGCATCTGCTGTTTTGGCGGGAACGACATCGGCATATGCGGATATGGCCGCTGCCGAACGCTGGGTCGACAGCGAATTTCAACCAGCCACAATCACCCGTGACGAACAAATTGCGGAAATGCAGTGGTTCGTTGATGCCGCCGCGCCTTATGCAGGCATGGAAATCAATGTTCTGTCTGAAGGCATTCCAACCCATTCCTATGAATCTGAAGTGCTTGCACGCGCTTTTGAGGAAATCACCGGCATTAAGGTGAACCATCAGATTCTGGGCGAAGGCGAAGTTGTGCAGGCTGTGCAGACACAGATGCAGACGCAGCGGAACCTGTATGATGCCTATGTGAATGACTCTGATCTCATCGGCACCCATTCCCGTCTACAACTGGCGTATAACCTGACCGATATGATGGCAGGTGATTTCGCTGGTGTGACCAACCCGGGTCTGGACCTTGAAGATTTCATGGGCATCCAGTTCACAACCGGCCCTGATGGCGATCTCTACCAGCTGCCGGATCAGCAGTTCGCGAACCTGTACTGGTTCCGCAAAGACTGGTTCGACAACGAAGAATACAAAGCCGCGTTTGAAGCGAAATACGGCTATGAACTGGGCGTGCCTGTAAACTGGTCCGCATATGAAGATATCGCAGAATTCTTCAGTGAAGACGTGCAGGAAATCGACGGCGTCGCGATCTATGGCCACATGGATTACGGCAAACGCGCCCCTGACCTTGGCTGGCGTATGACCGATGCCTGGCTGTCCATGGCCGGTGCCGGTTCTGTCGGTGAACCAAACGGTATTCCGATCGATGAATGGGGCATCCGCATGGAAGCCGGCACCTGTAACCCTGTGGGCGCATCCGTGTCCCGTGGTGGTGCAGCGAACGGCCCTGCGGCTGTTTATGCGATCCGCAAATGGGACGAATGGCTGCGTGCTTATGCGCCTCCCGGGGCGGCGTCTTTTGACTTCTACCAGTCCCTGCCAGCACTTAGCCAGGGCAATGTTGCCCAGCAGATCTTCTGGTATACTGCGTTCACCGCCGACATGGTGAAGCCGCAGTCTGAGGGCAACAACACGGTGGATGCCGAAGGCAACCCACTGTGGCGCATGGCCCCAAGCCCGCATGGCCCATACTGGCAGGAAGGCCAGAAGGTTGGCTATCAGGACGTGGGTTCCTGGACCATCCTGAAGTCCACCCCGCTGGATCGTGCACAGGCGGCATGGCTGTATTCCCAGTTTGTGGTGTCTAAGACCGTTGACGTGAAAAAATCTCACGTGGGTCTGACATTCATCCGAAATTCTTCGGTGAACCACGAAAGCTTCACCGAGCGCGCACCGCGTTTGGGTGGTCTGGTTGAATTCTATCGTTCGCCTGATCGTGTGGCCTGGTCCCCGACCGGCATCAACGTACCTGATTATCCAAAGCTGGCCCAGATCTGGTGGCAGCAAATTGGTGACGTGAACTCTGGTGCGTTCACCCCACAGGAAGCGATGGATCGTCTGGCCGAAGAAATGGACATCACCATGGCCCGCATGCAGGCCGCTGACGAAGCTGCCAATGTGTACGGTGGCTGTGGTCCGCGCCTGAACGAGGAAAGCACAGCAGAATTCTGGTATGAAAACGGTGGCGCGAAACCACCGCTGGACAACGAGAAACCACAGGGTGTGACCGTCAACTATGACGAACTTGTTGCGCGCTGGTCTGCGAACTAAATCTCCCTGCCGGGCGGTCTTACCAACTGCCCGGCGTTTCCGGGGCTTACCATACAGCCCCGGATTTTTCATGTCTCTCAGACATTCATCAATACCAACCTGATACACACCGATACTGGGGGGCTGTGCTTTATGGCACTGGAACTAAACGAAATTACCAAGGTTGTGGGCGGTCAGACGCACATCAAACCCACAAGCCTGACCCTGCACAGCGGGCATTTTAATGTGCTGCTGGGGGAAACGGGCGCAGGGAAGACCTCGCTTATTAAAATGATGGCCGGGCTTGATCCGATTGCCTCTGGTCAGGTCGTGATGGACGGCGAAGATATCACTGCGCTTTCCACGCAAAAACGCAACATCAGCCTCGTGCATCAGTTTTTCGTCAACTACCCGCATATGACGGTGTTTGATAATATTGCCTCCCCGCTGCGGGTTGCAGGCATGGCGAAAAGCGAAATTCAGGGCCGCGTGGAAGAAGCCGCAGACATCATGCAATTGCGCCCGATGTTAAACCGTCGCCCGCATGAATTGTCCGGCGGGCAACAACAGCGTACCGCACTGGCCCGCGCGATTGCGAAGGAAAGCAAGGCCGTGTTCCTGGATGAACCGCTTGCGAACCTTGACTACAAGCTGCGCGAAGAACTGCGTGAACAGCTGCCCGAATTGTTTGCAGGCCGGGGTGCGGTGGTGGTTTACGCCACGTCGGAACCGGAAGAAGCCCTGTTATTGGGCGGTGAAACAGCGCTGATGCAGGACGGCCGCGTGACGCAATTCGGCCCGACGGCCGGGATTTACCGCGACCCTGCAAACCTGAGTGCCGCCCAGGTGTTTTCCGATCCCCCCATCAACCAGGCCCGGATCGTTAAGGAAGGCACGACTGCGAAAATGGGTGCAATTCACTGGCATCTGTCTGGTGCTGCAGCGGACATGGCGGACGGTGAATATATCGTCGCCATCCGCCCGAACCACATCCTGCCTTACAAAACTGACGCCGCCTTTGTGCCCGTCACTGGCCGCGTTGGCGTGACAGAACTGTCCGGCTCTGAAAGCAGCGCACATTTCCATTTTGCGGATGAAAGCTGGGTATCCCTCGCCCATGGCGTTCACCCCTATACCGTTGGCGAAAAACATGAATTCTTCATGGACCCTTCCGCCTGCCTGTACTTCACACCAGACGGCACACGCATCAAAGAGGAGCGCGCATAATGGCGAAAATCACCCTCTCTAAGCTGCGTCACAGCTATTACCCGAACCCGAAATCAGCGGATGACTATGCGCTGAAGGAAATTGATCTGGATTGGAAAGATGGTGGCGCTTACGCCCTGCTTGGCCCGTCTGGTTGCGGGAAATCCACGCTGCTAAACATCATTTCCGGCCTCTTGGTACCTTCTGAGGGACAGATCCTGTTCGATGATCAGGACGTCACCCATCTGCCGCCGGATCAGCGCAACATCGCGCAGGTTTTCCAGTTTCCGGTGATCTATGACACGATGACGGTGTATGACAACCTGGCCTTCCCCCTGCGCAATCGCGGTGTCGATGCCATGCGCGTGGATCAGCGCGTGCGCGAAATTGCTGAGATGCTGGAAGTCACCGACCTGCTGGATCAGCGCGCAGCAGGCCTGTCGCCCGACAACAAACAAAAGATCTCTATGGGGCGTGGCCTTGTGCGGGATGACGTGAATGTTGTCATGTTCGACGAACCGCTGACCGTGATCGATCCGCATCTGAAATGGAAGCTGCGCAGCAAGCTGAAAGAACTGCATCAACGCGTGAATGCGACGATGATTTATGTGACCCACGACCAGACCGAAGCTCTGACCTTCGCCGATCAGGTGGTTGTCATGCAGCAGGGCGAAGTCGTGCAGATCGGCACCCCGGTTGAACTGTTTGACCGCCCGGCACATACATTTGTTGGCCACTTCATCGGCTCACCCGGCATGAATGTTCTGCCTTGCACGCTTGATGGCGGCATGGCGATGTTCAACGGCACAGCTGTGGAACTGGAAGGGCCCGTGTATGCAGATGCAACCGGCAGTCTCGAAATCGGCATCCGCCCGGAATTTGTGACAATCAGCGACAGCGGCATTCCCGCCGTGGTGCGCAAAGTGGCCGATGTCGGACGGCATCTGGTGGTGGAAGCCATGGCGGGCGATCACAAAATCGCCGCCGTCATGAACGGCACGGCCCCTGAAAAAGGCGCGCAGGTTCACCTGAACTTCCGCCCCGATCAGACCCGGCTTTATTCCGACGGTTGGCTTATTTCCAAAGCAGGAGGCAAATCATGAAAACCGAAAATCAAAAAGCCTGGTTCTTTGTGCTGCCGGTCCTGCTGCTGGTCGCTTTCAACGCCCTTATCCCGATGATGACCGTTGTAAATTATTCCGTGCAGGAAACCTTCGGCAACAACCTGTTCTTCTGGCAAGGCCTTGACTGGTTTGAACAAATCCTGCGGTCTGAACGCTTCCATGCAGCGCTTGGGCGGCAGTTCCTGTTCACCTTCCTGATCCTGATCATCGAGATCCCTCTGGGCATCATCATCGCACTTTCCATGCCGCGCAAAGGGTTTTGGGTGCCAGTCTGCCTTGTGACCATGGCCCTGCCGATGCTGATCCCTTACAACGTGGTTGGTGCGATGTGGAACATCTTTGCCCTGCCGGATATCGGCCTTCTGGGCTATTTCCTGAACCATGTGCTGGGTATCAATTATGACATGACACAGGATCCGGTGGCAGCCTGGGTGACGATCATCACCATGGATGTCTGGCACTGGACGTCGCTTGTGGTTCTGTTGGCTTATGCGGGCCTTGTGTCCATTCCTGACGCGTATTATCAGGCGGCAAAGATTGATGGCGCGTCCAACTGGTCTGTCTTCCGTTTCATCCAACTGCCCAAGATGAAAAACGTCCTGACCATCGCGATTCTTCTGCGGTTTATGGACAGCTTCAACATCTACACCGAACCTTTCGTTCTGACAGGGGGCGGGCCGGGCAACTCGACCACGCTTCTGTCTATTGATCTGGTAAAAATCGCCCTTGGGCAATTTGACCTTGGCCCGGCGGCGGCCATGTCCCTGATCTATTTTGCAATCACTCTTTTGGTCAGCTGGCTGTTTTACACGCTGATGACCAAAGACGACCTGAACTAAGGGGGCCTGACCATGCAAAAACGCAGCATCATCCCAATCGTCTATATCCTGTTCCTGCTTCTGCCGATCTACTGGCTGGTTGCCATGAGCTTTAAGACAACAAACGAAATCCTGTCCGGGTTTTCCCTGTTTCCCCAGACCTTCACGCTGGAAGCCTACCGCACGATCTTTACCGATCCGACCTGGTATTGGGGGTATATCAACTCGATCATCTATGTGTCGCTGAACACCGTGATTTCGATCACCGTCGCCCTGCCCGCCGCCTATGCGTTTTCGCGGTATCGGTTCCTGGGGGATAAAACCCTGTTCTTCTGGCTGTTAACCAACCGCATGGCCCCGGCGGCTGTCTTCGCCCTGCCCTTCTTTCAGCTCTATTCCGCTGTGGGCATCTTTGACACGCATCTTGCTGTGGCACTGGCGCATTGCCTGTTCAACATTCCCCTGTCGGTCTGGATCCTGGAAGGTTTCATGGGCGGCGTCCCTAAGGAACTGGACGAAACCGCTTATGTCGATGGTTATTCCTTCCCCCGTTTCTTCATGACGATCTTTATCCCAACGATCAAAGCAGGCGTGGGCGTCGCGGCGTTCTTCTGCTTCATGTTCTCATGGGTGGAGCTTCTGCTGGCGAAGACCTTAACCGCTGTGGCCGCAAAGCCGATCGCCGCAACCATGACCAAGACCGCATCAAGTGCGGGGTATGAGCTGGGCCTGCTGGCTGCTGCCGGAACATTAACCATCATTCCGGGTGCCATCGTGATCTGGTTTGTGCGCAATTACATCGCCAAAGGCTTTGCAATGGGGAGAGTGTAACATGTTGACCTGGATGGCATGGACATGGCCCACCGGCCTGTTTTTCATCGGCGTTTTCACCGCCATGGCGATCATCACTGTGATCGAAATCAAGAAACCCGGCACCAGCGCCCGCAAAGGCGCATTAGGCCTTGTAACAACACGCGGTGACAGATTGTTCCTAGGCCTGATGGGCAGCGCCTGGATCTTTCTGGCCTGGCTGGGAATCGTGGGCACCCCCCTGTGGATCCCCCTGGGACTGGCGCTGGCCTGGGGCACCTTCTGCTTCCTCAAGGTCTGACCTTATAAACACCTGCGCCAGCGTGAACCAACCGCTGGCGCAGAAACACACACCACCCGCGCATTGTCGTTTGAAACAAAGCGTCGCGCACCCGATCTCCGGCAAAACCAGCCACGCGACGGAGATCCCCATGACCACAGCAACACATTCCGACCCAGTAGAACGCTACGCCCTGCCCCTGCGTATCCTGCATTGGCTTATGGCCGCAGGGTTTATCTTCATGTGGGCCTGTGGCTATGCCATGACGAAACTTGTGCCGGAAGACGGCCCCTGGGAAGAAACCCTGTTCGCGCTGCATATTTCTGTCGGCGTCACACTGGTTGCCTTTCTGGCGGCGCGTTTTGTCATCCGCCTGCGTACAAAACACCCTGAACAACCAGCAGATATGCCAGCGGTCGAACGCAAACTGGCCCATATCGGGCATATCATGCTGTATCTTGTATCTGCGCTGGTTCTTGCCGCAGGCTGGGCCGAGGTCGATCTGGGCGGGCATGGCGTGAAATGGTTTGGTATCGCCATGCCGGAAATCTTCCCTGCATCATTACTGCCCGGTGTGGCAGAACCCGAAGAACTGGCCGAGCTGGCCCATGTCTGGCTTGCCTACGGGATGCTTGCACTTGTCGTTGGGCACATCCTGGCCGTTGTGAAACACAAAGTCATCGACGGGCATAATCTGTTGCCACGTATATCCTTGAAAAAATAAGCGTCAGGCGGCCATCACCCCACTGGTGGCCGCTGTTACACAACTGTCATGCACCCGTCACGGTAGCGTTAACATCCCCAGGTAGATCACTCTCGTTCAGGGCCGCATGCCCGCCATCTACCTTTGGGGATACTCCAATGCTCACACGCACAACTCTTTTGGCAACCGCCACCGTTTTCTGTGGTTCCGTTGCTTTTGCTGAAACCGAAATCACCTGGTGGCACGCCATGGGCGGTCAGCTGGGCGAAACTGTAAACCAGATCGCTGCTGATTTTAACGCGTCCCAGGACGATGTGACCATCACGCCAATCTATAAGGGCTCTTATGAAGAAACCCTGACCGCTGGCATCGCCGCCTTCCGCGCAGGCGAACAGCCAAACATCCTGCAGGTGTTTGATGCAGGCGCTGCCACCGTGATCGCAGCCCAGGGCGCAACCATCCCGGTTGCTGATCTGCTGGCTGAAAACGGCGGCTTTGACATCAATGATTACATCCCCGGTGTGCGTTATTTCTACGCTGATTCCGATGGCAAGATGATCGGCATGCCATTCAATTCGTCCACACCAATCATGTATTACAATACAGCAGCTCTGGAAGCTGCCGGTGTCACCCCGCCAAAAACCTGGGAAGAATTCCAGTCCGTGACAGCACCTGCCCTGAAAGAGGCCGGGTATGAGCCACTGTCACAATCCCACCTGCCATGGATTTTCACTGAAAACTTCATGTCCCGCCACAACCTGCCGTTCGCGACCAACAACAACGGTTATGATGGTCTCGACACACAGATCCTTGTGAACAATGAAGCGATCCGCGATCACTTCACTGCTGCAAAATCCTGGATCGACGACGGCCTGATGGGCTATTACGGTTCCAACTGGTCCGACAATGCCAAGCCGTTTGAAGAAGGTCGCACAGCGATGTGGCTGGGGTCTTCCGGTTCCTTC
The DNA here is from genome assembly GCF_003031585.1 of Thalassobius sp. I31.1. Taxonomy (GTDB): domain Bacteria; phylum Pseudomonadota; class Alphaproteobacteria; order Rhodobacterales; family Rhodobacteraceae; genus Halocynthiibacter. Next base: position 185,563 of record NZ_PWAA01000053.1, on the reverse strand, counting down.
GGTGGTCTGATGCAGAAAGCGGATTTCGAATTCTCCGCAACTTACCTGCCATATTGGGAAGCTGTCACAACAGAACCAACCCAGACCTTCATCGGTGGCGCATCCCTGTTTGCCATGTCCGGTCAGTCCAATGAAGAAAACGCCGCGACTGCTGCGTTCTTCAACTACCTGACTTCTGAAGAAGTTCAGTACATGTGGCACCGTGAAACAGGTTATGTGCCTGTGACCCAGGCTGCTTATGAACTGGCGCAAACCGACGGCCACTATGACCGCTTCCCAGCCGCGAAAATCGGTGTGGAACAACTGTCCCTCGCGTCCGGTGACAACACCCGCGGTTACCGCATGGGCTTCTACGTTCAGATCCGTGACGTGATGAACCGCGAATATGGCCGCATCTTCTCTGGTGAAACATCCGTGGAAGACGCGTTCAGCACAATCGAGACCGAAGCGAACGAACTGCTGTCCCGTTTCGCACGCACACAAGGCGCCGGTTAACCCCACCGCCTGACACGTGCCGGGGGCCCTTTTGCAGGGCCTCCGGTTGTATTCTGACGACACCTTCGAGAAGCCCTGCCCATGAAACGCGCCGGATTTGCGCAGCCCTGGCTGCCTATGCTGTTGCTGCTGCCCCAGCTGACCATCATTGTAATTTTCTTCTACTGGCCCGCGCTTGAGGCCGTGCGTTCTTCCTTCTACCTTGAAGACCCATTTGGGTTCGGTTCCAGTTTTGTCGGTCTGGAAAACTACCAGATCCTGCTGGAAAGCCGCGAATACCGCCGCGTTGCCCTGTTCACGCTGTTTTTCACCCTTTGCGTCACTTTCTTTTCCCTCGCCATCGCCCTGCTGCTGGCGGTAAAAGCCGATAAAGTACTGCGCGGCGCGACCACCTATAAGACGCTGCTGATGTGGGTGTACGCGATTGCGCCGCCCGTGGCCGGGTTGATGGGCGCGATGCTGGTCAATCATTCCAACGGCATGATCACCCATCTGTTCGGGGCCGCCGGTTATGAATTCCGCAATGGTCTGAACTATAGCGACACGGCGTTCACCATGATCCTGGTTGCGATCTGGAAGCAGATTCCGGTGAATTTCATCTTCTTCCTGTCCGGCCTGCAATCCATCCCGGTATCCCTGCGCGAAGCGGCAAAGATCGACAATAAATCCGGCACATCCCGGTTCTGGACGATCACGTTTCCGCTGCTCGCCCCAACCGGTTTCTTCCTGCTGATCACCAATATCACCTACGCGCTGTTTGACACTTTCGGCATCATCGACGTGGTGATTAAGGGCGAACCGGGGAACAACCCGCTGACGCTTGTTTACAAAGTTTACGTCGATGGTTTCCGCGGCAATGACCTTGGCGGATCAAGCGCGCAATCGGTGGTTCTGATGGTTCTGGTCCTGGCCCTGACCGTGTTCCAGTTCCGCCCGATCGAAAAACGCATTCACTACACCTGAGGCGCTGAAAATGACAAAAACAGAGACTAACAAAGGGCAAAATGCCCCACGCAAGCGCCGCATTAAGCTGGAACATCTGCTGGATCACAGCATTCTGATCCTGGGATCACTGTTCATGCTGGTGCCGGTTTATCTGATCATCGCAACATCCAGCTTTGATCGCATCACTGTAGCACGCAAAGGGCTGCAATATACGTTTTCCGATCAGATGGCGGAAAACTTCCGCATGGCGATGTTTGAAAGCACAAGCTTCACCGGGACGGTGGATGGGTTCACCATGCTAATGAACTCCCTGATCCTGGGCATAGGCTTTGCCATCGGCAAAATCGCGATTTCCATGATGGCGGCTTATGCGATTGTGTACTTCCGCCTGCGCTTTGCAACTTTTGCTTTTTGGCTGATTTTCACAACGCTGCTGCTGCCACTTGAGGTGCGTATTCTGCCGACCTACGAAATCGTGCAGGGCCTGGGCATGATCAACACCTATTCCGGCCTGATCATCCCGCTGATCGCCTCTGCCACCGGCACGTTTTTCTTCCGTCAGTTCTTCCGGTCTGTGCCCGAAGAACTGGTTGAAGCCGCGCGTATTGATGGTGCTGGTCCGGTGAAATTCTTCATCGATATTCTGGTGCCTCTGTCCAAAACCATGATCGCCGCGATCTTTATCATCATGTTTGTCGTCGGCTGGAATCAGTACCTCTGGCCAACGCTGATCACCACCGATGAGGGGCTGTTTACCCTCGTGCGTGGGATCAAGCAGATCATGCTGGTGATCGCCGACAACAATAAAATTCCGGAATTTGGCGTGGCAATGGCACTGGCGATCATCGCCATGCTGCCGCCCGTGCTGATCGTTCTCTTCTTCCAGTCCTGGTTCGTAAAGGGCCTTGTGGAATCCGACAAATAAGGAGCCGGTAAAATGGCAAATGTATCCGTCAAAGACGTTGAAAAAATCTACCCCAACGGGTTCCACGCGATCAAAGGGGCAAATCTGGAAATTGAACCGGGCGAATTCATCGTGTTGGTTGGCCCGTCAGGTTGCGGAAAATCGACCCTGTTACGGACGATTGCGGGCCTAGAAGAGGCATCTTCCGGTGAAATCAGCATCGGGGATCGCGTGGTCAATGACGTCGACCCCGCCGATCGGAATATCGCGATGGTGTTCCAGAACTACGCACTTTACCCGCATATGACCGTGTACAAAAACATGGCCTATGGTTTGAAGAACCGCAAACTGCCCAAAGATCAGATTGACGCACAGGTGCAAAAAGCGGCACTAATGCTGGGACTTTCGGAACATCTGGACCGGAAACCAAGCCAGCTTTCTGGTGGTCAGCGCCAACGCGTTGCCATGGGGCGTGCGATTGTGCGTTCGCCAGATCTGTTTCTCTTTGATGAACCGCTGTCCAACCTGGATGCCAAACTGCGCAGCCAGATGCGCATCGAAATTCGCAAACTACAGCGTGAACTTGGCGTGACGTCGATCTATGTGACCCATGATCAGGTGGAAGCCATGACCATGGCCGACCGGATTGTCGTGCTGAACGGTGGCAAGATCGAACAGATTGGCACACCGGCGGAAATCTACAACAGCCCGGCCAGCGTCTTTGTTGCCTCTTTCATGGGTGCGCCCCCCATGAACCTGATGGATGCTGTGGCCGATGGGGACAGTATTGCACTGCCGGGTGGGTCATTGCCCCTGGATCATGAAGTGCACGGCCCGGTCACCATCGGTATCCGCCCTGAGAAAGCCGTGATCACTGACCAGGCCAATGGGGTGACACTGCCGTTCACCCATGATTTCACCGAAGAACTTGGCGCGATCCGGCTGGTGCACGGGCACCTTCGGGATACACCTTTTGTCGTACATCGCCACGACGACGCGCCACTGCCTGAAGGGCCGCTATATGTCTCTGTTTCAGGGGAAAACGTGAATATCTTTGATCAGGCGACAGGCCAGAAGCGATGAAATTGTTCGAAACGGCAAGCTGCACCGCCTTGCCAGCGGTGTCTGCTGAGCTGCGTGACCAGATCCTGTCGGCACCCCGCAACTCAGAAACACACCGTGAACTGATGGCACAGATGGAGGCCATGCATCTGCTGGAAGAACGCTGGCCCTCTGCCGCCAGCCCCCTGCCCGCAGAGTTCACTGTGGCCGCCTGGAACCTGGAACGCTGCCTTGATCCGGAAGGATCAGCGGCGCTGCTGAAGCAACACAAGCCCGACATCATCCTGCTGTCTGAAATGGACGCCGGCATGGCCCGCACCGCCCAGCGCAACACAACGGCCGATCTCGCCCGGGAAATGGGGATGGGGTATGCTTACGGCGTAGAGTTCCATGAAATGGATCTGGGCGGCGAAACTGAACGTGAATTCAGCACGGATGATTACAACGCCTTTGGCTGGCATGGAAACGCGCTGTTATCGCGTACCAAGCCCCTGAAAACCGCACTCGTGCGGCTGGATGATCACGGCCACTGGTTCTGCCCGGAAACCTCCGATGATCCCGCACAACCCCGCGTCGGCGGGCGTATGGCAGTCATGGCGGTGATATCAACCGGCGGCGGCGACGTCTGCGCGATTTCCACCCATCTGGAAAGCGCCACAGACGCCCCACACCGCCAAAGCCAGATGGATCGGCTGATCGCGGCGGCTGATGCTTTCGCGCCGGATCTTCCGGTGGTCATTGGCGGCGATCTGAACACAGGAAATCACCTGCCAAACGCCGACTGGCGGCTTGAAACGCTTTTTGACAGCGCAAAGCGTCAGGGTTTTTCCTGGCATAACAACGCAGACGACATGACCACCCGCAAAAGCCGCATCACCCGCTGGCCGGCCCGCGCCATGAAGCTGGATTGGTTTGCCTGCCGGGGCCTGAAAGAACACGGTGCAGACATCATCCCCGCGCTTGATCCAACAAAGACGCCCCTGTCGGATCATGAACTTATTGTCGGACAGTTCAGTATCTGAAGGAAAAATTGGATCAAACCTCTTCTCAATCCGGCACAACGGGTTGCCCGGACCGCAGGCAACCCATAATGTGCAGCTATTGTCTGGTAAAATATTGCAACAACAGCGCCGGACAGCAGTAAACCGTGAAGAGGAACAGGTTTGGGCGTTCTTGGAACATATCGTTTGCGCGTACGGCGCAGGCGCTTTCTTTTACGGGCGATCCGCAAACGCCGGGAATTGCGCGCTGTTGCAAAGCGCACAAAGAAGATCAAACGCAATGATATTCTGCTTTTCTCCACTCTGCGCAACGAACGGTTTCGCCTGCCCTATTTCCTGAAATACTATCGGGATATGGGCGTTCAGCATTTTCTGTTTGTTGACAACAACAGCACTGATGGGTCGCTTGAATATCTTGCGGAACAGGACGATGTGTCCGTCTGGACAGCAAAGCACAGTTACAAAAATTCAAGGTTTGGCGTTGACTGGCTGACATGGCTGCAAATGCGCTATGCGCATGATCACTGGGCTCTGACCGTGGATGTTGATGAATTTCTGGTCTTCCCCTTCTGTGACACCCGTTCTTTACGGGCATTGACCGACTGGCTGGATGCATCTGATGTCACCAGCTTTGGCGCGATGCTGCTGGACATGTACCCCAAAGGGCCGCTTGACCATTTTCATTACACCGAAGGTCAGAACCCGTTTGAAATTGCGTCCTGGTTCGACAGCGGCAACTACACGCTTTCGCTAAACCCCATGTATGACAACTTGTGGATCCAGGGCGGGCCCCGTGCCCGTCAGTTCTTCACCGACACACCGGAACAAGCGCCCGCACTGAACAAAATCCCGCTGGTACGCTGGAACCGCAGATATGCTTATGTCAGCTCTACGCATGCTCTGCTGCCGCGAGGACTGAACAAAGTCTATGATCAGACTGGCGGGGAAAAGGCCTCTGGTTGTCTGCTACATGCCAAATTTCTCGAAGGTTTTGCAGAAAAGGCCGCGGAAGAACTTGTCCGGAAACAGCATTACGCCGGCAGCCGTGAATATATCTCTTATGCTAGCGGGGATGGGACTGAGCCGGACTTCTGGTGCAAATGGTCTGAACGCTACATCAACTGGCGACAACTGGAAATGCTTGGGCTTATGTCGAAAGGGAACTGGGCATGAGTACTGGCATCGTGATGCTTGCGCATACGGCTTTCAACCGGGCAGCTCAGGTCGCGCGGCACTGGTCGGAAAAGGGCTGCCCCGTTGTTATCCATGTTGACAATCGCGTATCTGAGAATGCCTTTCTGAAATTCACACAAGCACTGTCCGACCTTACCAATGTGAAATTCTGTGCCCGTCACGCCTGCGAATGGGGAACCTGGGGCATGGTTGCGGCCACACAAAGCGCATCTGAAATGATGTTGGCTGAGTTCCGTGAGGTTGATCATGTTCTGCTGACTTCCGGATCATGTCTGCCCCTTCGGCCTGTGCAGGAACTTGAAAGCTTTCTGAAACGCCATCCGGACACAGATTTCATCGAATCCGCGACCACCGAAGACGTTCCCTGGACTGTCGGAGGTCTTGATCAGGAACGATTTACACTGCGATTTCCCTTTTCCTGGAAAAAACATCGCTGGCTGTTTGACCGGTACGTCCGGCTGCAACGTCGTGTTGGCTTCAGACGTAAGATCCCAAACGATCTGACGCCCCATATGGGATCACAGTGGTGGTGCCTGACACGGCATACGCTGGACGCGATCCTGAACAGTCCGGACCGGGCGGAACATGATGCCTATTTCCGTAAAGTCTGGATCCCTGATGAAAGTTATTTTCAGACCCTGGCGCGCGTCTATGCCCGCAAAATCCGAAGCCAGTCCCTGACGCTTGCGCAGTTTGACTATCAGGGAAAACCTTACATCTTTTATGACGACCACCTGCCACTTCTGAAACGATCTAATTGCTTTATTGCCCGCAAAATCTGGCCAGCCTCCAACACGCTTTACAATACCTTCCTGCGCAAACAGAGTAAGGGAAATTCAGATGTGGAACCCAATCCGGGACGGATCGCCCGCCTGTTCAGCAATGCAACAGAACGCCGTATCCGGGGCCGTGCCGGTTTATATATGCAAAGCCGTTTTCCCAGAAATACCTGGGACCACCACCTGACATCTGCACCTTATTCCGTTTTCGAAGGCTTCGGGGATGTCTTTGAAAACTTCGATTCATGGCTTGGCAAAGCCACCGGGGCGAACGTCCATGGCCACCTGTTTGATCGGGATCGCGTTCAGTTTGCAGACGATCAGGATTGTTTTTGTGGCGCCATATCAGGCAATGCAGCCATTCGGGACTATAACCCGGAAGGTTTTCTTTCCAGCCTGATCTGGAATACCCGCGGGGAACGGCAATGTTTCCAGTTCGGACCTGCTGACAATCAGAAAATCAGCAAGCAACTGGCCACCGATCCGAACGCCCGGATATCTGTTATTTCCGGTGCCTGGATCATTCCCCTGTTTAAGTCAGGGCGAAGCTTTGGTCAGATCCGGACAGAAGCGGCCCGGCTGCAAAAAACTGAAAGCAAACATCTGGATATTTTGCGCGCAAGCTGGGTGAAGGCGCAGGTCCGGATCTGGACGCTGGCGGATTTCATGGAAGCACCGGTTGAGAACCTGCAAAGCATCGTCGATGAAATGGGCGCGCATCTGCCCCATAAACCCGCCCCTGCTGTTAAAGTGACCGAATTGCCCGGATTTCGGGAGTTTCTGCAAGACCTGCGCGATCAGGGAATGCACCCCTGGCTGACAGGGGACTTCCAGGCACCGACGGCCCCAGGCAAGCCCACCCCGCGTGAACCCCGTTCCTATATGGCAGGCAAATGACCAAAGCATTTAACTACTTCGTAATTTTCGCTGAAATGCGCACGGGATCTAATCTGCTGGAAGCCAGCCTGAACAGCTTTGACGGCATTCAGTGCCATGGCGAAGCCTTCAATCCGGCGTTTATCGGTTACCCGAAAAAGGATGATCTGTTGGGGATTACCGCGCAGGAACGTGATCAGAACCCGATCAGGCTTATCCGCACAATCAAGAATAAATCAAACGGCATTGGCGGGTTTCGCCTGTTTCACAATCATGACATGCGCGCAGCCGATCACTGCCTGACCGACCCGGCCTGCGCCAAGATCATTTTGTCGCGTAACCCGGTGGAAAGCTATGTGTCCTGGAAAATCGCCCGGGAAACTGATCAGTGGAAGCTGACCAACCACAGCAAACGCAAATCTGCGCAGATTTCATTTGATGCCGTTGAGTTTGAAAAGATGCTTGCGGCACAGCGCAATTTCCGCGCCCGGATCCAGCAGCAACTGCAGATCTCAGGTCAGACAGGGTTCTACGTCAGCTATACCGATCTTCAGAACCCTGAGATCATCAACGGGCTTGCCCGGTTCCTGGGCGTTGACAGCCAACAGGAACAGATCCAGATCAACATCAAAAAACAAAACCCCGGCCATCTGAGCGAAAAAGTTCTGAACTTTGATGAAATGGAACAGGCCCTGGCGCGGTCCGATTTCTTTGAGCTTTCCGAACTGCCCGGCTATGAACCCTCCCGCGGTGCGAATGTGCCCTCTTGCGTGACCACCGATGAACCTGCGCTTCTCTATATGCCCCTGCGTGGCATGGAACATGCGCCAATTGAAAATATGATGGCGCAGAATTGCCCTGACCTTCCGCTTGCCCAGAGGTACAATCAGAAAACCCTGCGCGAATGGAAGAAAGATCATCCGGGGCACATCAGCTTTACTGTGGTGTCTCATCCTGTTGAACGGGCCCATACCACATTCTGCCGGCATATCCTGAATATCGGGCCTGACACATTCACCGAAACCCGGGATCTGTTACGTCGTCAGTTTGATCTGCCAATCCCCGTCGGCGCGCCAGGCACAGGCTGGGACATCGACCAGCATCGCACAGCATTTATCGCGTTCATGGATTTTGTGCACAACAATCTGACGGGTCAGACCGCCTTGCATGCGGAAAACACCTGGGCCAGCCAGACATCATTGCTGGAAGGCATCAGCAGTTTCGCCTTCCCGGATCACATCCTGCGCAGCAACCGTTTAACTGAAGGGATGAAAGTCGTTTTTGGTACAGCCGAAAACACAGCCATCCATACCGAAGCCGATCATCCTTTTTCTCTGGCTGATGTTTACAACGGCAAAGTCGAAAGCGCCGTGAAGGCCTGCTACAAAAAAGATTATATCAATTTCGGTTTTCCACGCTGGGATCGCTGGAACAAACAGGCCTGAACCGGGTCAGGCCGCCTGACTGGGCAGCTCTTCTGTCAGGATCGTATAAAGCGTCGCCGGACCTGTGTTTGCGCGTAGTTTTGCACAAATCCCGGGATCCCGCATTGTGCGGGACACCAGCGCAAGCGCTTTCAGATGTTCAACACCTGCGTCTTCCGGCGCAAAAAGTGCAAAGAACAGATCAACCGGCTGACGATCAACAGAACCAAAATCCAACGGTGCTTCTGCGCGCAGAAAAACGGTTGAAACACCGGTCAGCCCGCTCAGACGTGCATGCGGCAGGGCAACACCTTTACCAACACCGGTCGGACCAAGGTTTTCACGTTCCTGCAAAGCTTCCATCGCGCGCGATACGGGGATTCCATAGGCATCAGAGGCAACCTCTCCCAAAGACTGGAAGAGGCGTTTTTTGCTGGTCGCACTTCCGATCACCTTGATGGCATCGGGCTTAAGAATTGTTGTAAAATCCATCGTGCTACCTGATCACAGGCCTGTAACAGCCCCTGCCTTTTATTTCGGATCGATCCAGCCGATGTTTCCGTCATCGCGCCGGTAGACAACATTTACGCCGTCATGTCCTTCATTACGAAATACCAGCGCCGGAGCACCAGCCAGTTCCATCTGCATCACCGCTTCGCCAACTGACAGAGATGGTATTTTTGTTTCCATTTCGGCGATGATCATCGGCTGCAGAGTTTCGGGCTCGTCCGCGTCTGTGTCATCTCCTCCGGCAAGGATATACGAGGAAGCGCCAAAATGTTCAACAGGCTGCGCCCGTTCATTATGGTGATTCTTCAACCTGCGCTTGTATCGACGCAGCTGTTTTTCCATTTTATCACAGCAAGAATCGAAGGCTGCGTAGATTTCTGTGGCATGTGCCTTTGCCTGGGCGGTCAGTCCTGTGGAAAGGTGAACAGTTGCTTCACAGACGTATTCATGGGCATTGCGCGAGAAAACCACCTGTGCATCTGTCGGTCGTTCAGCATATTTATCGACGACAACGCCCAATCCGTCTTTCACGTGCACCTGAAGTGCTTCACCAATATCAATTTGCTTTCCAGTGATCTGGTACCGCATGTAACCTCCTGAAGTTTAAGTATACGGATGCTGCGTTCCCCACAGCCAAACGGATCTGGTTCAGAAAATGACTAATCTGTTTGGGTTGTGTTTTTCCGGGCGGTCGCCAAGCCTGACTAAGGTTCAGGGCCGCTGGGAAAGGTACTTCCGTTTCCGGTCGTACGATGTAGGAATCTTCAGACATCCCCTGTATTTGGCGACAGTTCGACGTGCAATGTCAACGCCTTCCTGCAATAATTGATCAACAATTTCTAAATCCGAAAGCGGATTGTCCTTATTTTCCGCAGCAATCATAGCCTTAAGCTTGTGCTGAACCGTATAGGCAGACGTAGTTTCCCCATCGCCACTTTGCACCGAACGCTGAAAGAAAACAGACAGCGGGTACATGACCCCGTTCACCTGTGCAAACTTTCCTGCAACCGCCCGGGCGACAGTCGAAGGATGCACCTTTAGCTTTCGGGCGATATCAACGCGGGTCACGGGCTTCAGTTCGCTCACGTCGCCCATAAAGAAGGACCGCTGCACTTCGACAAGCAGGTGCGCGATCTGAAGCAATGTTTTACCGCGAAAGTTAACCGCACGTATCAAGGCATCTGCGCGCCGCCGGCATTCCCGGATATAATCCTGCGCAGCCTCATCCTTCATCGCCCGACGCATAAGGTCTTCTTCCAGACTCAGCTCAGGCATTACATCCCTGCAAAGATAGGCGATGATTTCGTCGCTGTCGGCTTTCCTGATACAAACATCGGGAAGCACTTCTTCTGCCAATGGCCGGAACTGTTCTGCCGGGTAAGGCGAAAGCCCCCGGATTTTCACAGCGATAGAACGGGCAAGCTCTTCCCCCATCCCACTGACTTTACGAAGTTTTCCCCAGTTCTCCGTCGCAAAAAGATCAAGGTGCTTCAGAACAACATCCACATCCTTTTGTCTCAAACCGTCATCCGTCAGCTGAATTCCGATGCATTCCGCCAGGTTCCGCGCACCAATACCCGAAGGTTCGCACTGCTGGATCAATCTGACGGCATGATCGACCTCAGCGGAAGAACAGCGTAATTCGCCGGTGAGTTCTGCCACTGAACTGCGAATATAACCTTCTTCCGTCAGATCACCGATCAGATATTGCGCGATGTCTCGTTTACGGCCTGGCGGGTTGTTCGCCATCAATTGCCTGTGCAGATGCTCTGACAGTGAAATCCGGCTTTCCAGCGTCTCTGACAATTCCATCGGATTGACCCGGCTGCCACCACGCACCCGCAACAGGGGATTTTCCGCTGCCTCCTCACTGATACGACGTGCAAGATCTACACTGCTCAGAGATAAGATGCCCAGGGAATAGGTAAGGCCCGCTGACAGGGTCTGTCGCTGAGAGGTTGAAAGCTGTGTGCGGGGCGTGGATGGATTTACCATACCGTCGCCCTGCGACAAAGATCAGGACATACGGAAGCTTTGTCCAAGATACACTTTACGCACATTTTCATCCTGCACGACTTCATCTGCCGTCCCACTCATCAACACTTTACCGTCATGCAGAATATAGGCCCGGTCCACAATTTCCAGTGTTTCGCGCACATTGTGATCCGTAATCAGCACACCAATGCCGCGCGATTTCAGATCAGCCACGAGGTTTCTGATTTCACCCACAGCAATCGGATCAACACCGGCATAGGGTTCATCCAGCAGAACATACTTCGGACCAGAGGCCAGGCAACGCGCAATTTCCGCACGACGGCGTTCACCACCGGAAAGCGCCAGCGCAGGCGCGCGGCGCAGGTGTTCAATGGAAAATTCGGACAGAAGTTCTTCCAGTTTTTCCATACGCTTACGGCGGTCTTTAATGGAAATTTCCAGGATCGACAGAATGTTGTCTTCCACGCTCATACCACGGAAAATCGACATTTCCTGCGGCAAATACCCGATCCCCAGACGCGCCCGGCGATACATCGGCAATGTCGTGGCATCGGTGCCATCAATCACAACCTGGCCGCCTTCGGCGTTCACAAGACCGGCGATGGAATAGAAACAGGTCGTTTTCCCAGACCCATTCGGCCCAAGCAAAGCAACGACTTCGCCACGGGACAATTCCATCGAAACATCACGGATCACCACGCGTTTACGATAGCTTTTGCGCAGATTGCGAATCGACAGACCGCTGCTGCCTTCGGTTACTTTCAGATCCGGTGCAGCCATCAGTTGCCCCCGGTCTGCAAAATCGTATGCACGCGGCCCGACAGTTCTGCCTGCCCAGTGCCCAGATTTACCGTCATCTGATTGGCGCCCAGCGCATTATCACCCTGGGTCAGGATCACACCACCCTGCATGACGATCTGACCAGATCCGATTGTATAAATCGCAGAGGTTGCTTCGGCGGCTTCGGCCCCATTGGTCAGAACCACACCATTGGTCGCATGAAGCCGTGAAATTTCACCGGTGGTATTTGCGCCTGTCTGATATTCCACACGCACACGACCGGCGGACAGGCGCATAGTGCCCTGGCCAATCACCACATTGCCCTGAAAAACAGCACTGCCATCTTGCTGGTTCACCTGAAGCTGATCTGCGGTGACTTCCACAGGCAGGCTGGCATCATGTTGCAGGCCGCCAAATGCAACCTGGGCCTGCCCAAAAGCAGCGCCGGAAAAGCCAACAACAGAAGCGCTTAGAACAATCGTCTGCAGAAATTTTTTCATACCAACCTCTCAGTTCACCGGCGTGTATACCAGCTTCACCCCGCCCTTGAAAACAAGAACATAGGTATTGCTGTCAGGTTCTGCCAGTTCCAGCAGCATTGAATCTGCATCAAAGCTTCCGAAACGTCCCGTCACCGATACAGCACCCGGCGCCGTCAGGATCGAACCATCCAGCGCGGTTTCAATTTCAGACGTTGTCATCTGCATGCCTTCGGAACTCTCAATACGCACATCACCGGACAGGGAAAACATCTGATCCGCATTGTTCATCTGCCCACTATCAGACACAATTTCAAACCGTGTTCCCCCCGGCGTCTCAATTGACGCCTGCAGCCCTTCCGCATCCAGCCGCCCGGCATCTTCCGGATCAGGGGTGGCCGTTTCGGCCTGCACAGACAGGGCCGTGCCATTACCGATGACACCGGTAAAATTCGGACGAGTCACACGCGGAGTCTGCGCACGTTCTTCGATTTCGCGTTCAGAAAACGGGATTGCGCCGCCGGTGCCGCTGCCCCGGGAAAACAGGAACAAGGTCGACAACAGCGCAAGCGCCGCCAGGGGCAGAATAAACTTCACCCAGGCGATAAAACGCGAATATGTGTAGACGTTGCTCATTTCTATACAACCTATCAGATCACCCGTGACAGCAAAGCACCGCTTTCACTGTCAGCAATGATCCGCCCGAACATGCAGATTAATGTGCGAAAATATCCTGATCTGGCCAGCCCGCCAGATCAAGAAGCGCACGTGTTGGCAGGAAATCATAGCAGTTCTGCGCAATGCCCATACGCCCTTCACGTTCCAGCCGATCATTCAGCTTCTCGCGCAGCGCATGCAGATGCAGAACATCCGAAGCCGCATAATTCAGCTGCGCATTGGTCAGTTCCGCAGCACCCCAATCGCTCATCTGTTGCTGCTTGGAAATATCCACACCCAGCATTTCCTGCAGCAGGTTCTTCAGCCCATGACGATCCGTATAGGTGCGGATAAGTTTTGACGCGATCTTGGTGCAATAGACCGGCGCAGTCAGGGCACCAAATGCGTTATACATGGCTGCGATGTCAAAACGGCCATAATGGAACAGTTTCAACACATCCGGGTCGGTCAGCATCGCGCAAAGGTTCGGCGCCTCTGTCTGGCCCTTTACGATCTGCACAATATGTGAATTCCCGTCACCACCAGACATCTGCACCAGACACAGACGGTCGCGATGCGGATTCAGCCCCATGGTTTCACAGTCAATCGCCACGATCGGGCCCATTGAAAGCCCGTCAGGCAGATCGTTTTTATAAAGGTGGTTCGCCATAGGGTGTCCTGTCAGGAATGCGGGTTTCCTGACAGTTAGAAGGTCTTGCGATACGGTTCAAGTTAATGGCGCTTAATGATGCGGCGTTCCGTCGGGGCCGACAATGCCGCTGATCAGGTTCACCCGGTTTAACTTATCCGCAAGGCTGCCGCGATGGGACGGAATTTCCGCAATCCAGTTTGCCACCTGCTGCGCGCGTTCGCGGGTGGCCTGCGTGCCCTCTTCTGCGCTGACTGCTGTGAAACGCACCACATCCCCGGCACGGGCCTGGGCGGTTGTATCCTGATCACAGGTGATCATCGTGGCAATCTTGGGATAGCCGCCGGTCGTCTGATGATCCGCCAGCAGGACAATCGGGTCACCATGCCCGGGCACCTGAAGCGATCCGCGAATGATAGCTTCTGATGGAATTGACAGCGCATCTTCAGGGGCCAGAGACGCACCTGACAGTCGCATTCCCATACGGTCAAATTCGCGCGTTACGGTGAACCCCCCCTGAAACAGAGCCTGCTTTGCACCATCCGGGAACAGGTGATCCTGCGGGCCGGGCACAATGCGGGCGCTGCCGGTAAACCTGCTGAAATCCGGGATTGGCAGGGCACAGTTCAGATCCTCGCGCAAAGATGTGGCCCCAGGTACAAGCACATCGCCCGCCTGCAAATATCCACCACAAAGGCCAGAAGGCAGATGTGACGATGTGCTGTCCAGCCAGGCATCGGTCGCAAACCCACCCAGGCAGGACAGATAGCCCCAGCTGCCACTTTCACCAGCGCGGATTGTCAGGATTTTCCCGGCAGGCAAGGTAAAGACACCCCAGGGTGGAAGGGCTTCGCCATCTATCGACAAAGCGAACTCACCCCCGCAAAACCCCAGCGTTAGGGTCTGTTCAGCCTGAATAACCATGCCCGCAAGCGAGACCTCAATCGCGTTAAATTCCTCTTCCGTCTCAAGCATTTCCGCAAGAATGCGGAAGGCCTGGCGATCCATCGGGCCACTTTCGGTCACACCGTATCGCAGAAACCCTATGCGCCCACTGTCCTGCAGGGAACACAGGGGGCCGGCGAATTTCACTTCGAGGCTCATGATTTTTGCCCTTTCATGAAATCATCCACGGAAAGCCGCTGAAACCGGATCGTATCCCCAACCGCAACGGGGAACGGGTTATCTGCAAAGGGCTGAAACACCTCAAAATCCGTCCGTCCGATCACCCACCAACCGGTGGGCATCACCATGGTTGTGACAATACACTGCGGCCCGGCGATCATCACAGCGCCTTTGGGAATATCGCGTACAGGGGCTGTTTTGCGAGGCAGTTGAATGCTTTCCGGTGTGCCACCCAGGTAACCATAGCCTGGCGCAAATCCGTACATGAACAGCTTGTAGCTGGCAGAGGTATGGGCGTTGATCACAGCATCAGACGACAGGCCCGTCTGATCGCACACCGCTTGCAGATCCGGTGCTAAGTCACTTTCATAACAGGTCGGAAGCACCCATTCCCGGGCCTCACGGCTTGTACCACTTTTGGCCGACAGCCCTGAAATGCCCCGAATTAGGGTCTGATATTCTGTTTCCAGCGGATCATAGACCACCAGAAGTCCGGTGAAGGACGGCACCAGTTCACGCACCCCAGGCAATTCAGCGGCAGTGATTGCCTGGTCCATCGCCAGCACGCCTGCATGGATTTCATCGGTGATCTCATCGCCAAAGCGGATCATCACACCACTGTCGCCCACAGGCTGAAACTGAGGTGCAATCATGCGAAAGCCCCGATCTTCACGCCTGCGATCTCAAGCCCTTTACGCAGATCCTTCGCCAGTTCCACCGCAGTTGGGCCATCCCCATGCACACAGATTGAACCAGCCTCCAGAGCAATCGGATCACCGCCCACCGTCGGCATCTTTCCGGTCTGCACAAATTCCACCAGGCGCGCCGTCGCCTCATCCGCATCATGGATCATTGCGCCGGGCTGATCGCGCGGAACCAGCAGACCATTTGGCTGATAGCCACGATCTGCAAAAATTTCTGAACAATATTTTACGCCATTTTCACGTGCAACACGTTCCAGCTGCGTCCCGGAAATGGTCAACAGAACGGCGTCTTCGCCCAGAACAGCGCGGGTCGCACGCACGATAGCCCCCGCGATATCGGCATTTTCAGCGCCCCAGTTAGCCAGCGCGCCATGGGCTTTGACATAGTCCACATCTGCACCGGCAAGCGCGGCCACACCACACAGCGCACCGGTCTGATAGGCAACAAGCCGTTCGACCTCTTCCACTGTCAACGGCAGGCGACGACGACCGAAGCCTTCTTTATCCTCAAAGCCCGGATGCGCCCCGATAGAAACGCCTTTCGCCTTCGCCATTTCAACGGATTGCAACATCACCGACGGATCACCCGCATGTCCGCCACACGCGATGTTTGCGCTAGTGATCACATCCATCATCTCAGCATCGCTGCCCATCTGCCAGGGCCCGAAGCTTTCACCAAGGTCTGCGTTGATGTCGATTTTTGTCATGGGGGCCTCACGCGCTGTTTGCAGGAAAGTCGCACCGGGCCGCATCACCGTCAAGGGCCAGCGACCCTGCCGAGAGGCCTTATTTCCTGCCCGCGTCCACAGCATCGGACAGCAGGTCAACATATCGTGCCAGCGCACCTTGCCCGTCTTCGGTGTATTTCAGCCCCGCCTGCCCCATTTCCCGAACACACGCTCCCTCCATCAGGCTGTTCAGCGCTGTGCCAAGCTGGTCAGCCTCTGGCACCTGGACAGCGGCACCAATGTCAGACAGCCCGGCAAAAGCATCCGCAAAATTCTTTACATTTGGCCCATACAAGATCGCTGTTCCAAAGCTTGCGGGTTCATAGGGCGTATGCCCGCCTTCTTTGCCGATTGACCCCCCCAGAAAGGCCACGGATGCCTGATCAAACAAACTGCCCATCTCGCCCAGAGTATCCACGATGTAAATCTGGGTTTCGGCGGTCACATCATCCTGCAGGCTGCGTCGGGCAACCTGAAGCCCCCGTTCACGCGCCATGTTCGCCAGATCCCCCCCCCGCCGGGGATGACGGGGCGCAAGGATAAGCAGCGCAGAAGGATGTGACGCAAGAACTTCTGTATGTGCGCTCAGAACGGCTTCTTCATCCGCAGGATGGGTAGAGGCCGCCAACCAGTTTGCCCTGTCCCCGATGGCCTGCGAAAGCATCCGGGAGAAATCCGGGTTCACAGGTAACTGGGGCAGCGTGGTTCTGAGATCAGGCAAAACATGCACGCGATCCTGCGGAAGCCCCAGCGCAAGCATACCATCTTTGATGCCCTGCGAACGGCAGGTAATGCAGGCAAATGACCCCAAAAGCCGGGCAAACGCAGCCTGGAAACGCAGCCGTGTTTTCGAATGTCGGGCATTCAACAGGATCCGGGGAACACCTTGTTTTTCCAGCTCCAGCAACATGCGCGGCCACAAATCACCTTCAACAAAAACAGCGGCGGAAAATGACCAGCCGCTGATAAAACCTTTGACGGCCGACGGCGTATCAAGCGGCGCATAGCGATGAACGGCATATGGCATTTCCTGCACGACCCAGTCTGCACCCGCAACAGTTGTGGTGGTGATCAGTATTCCGGCGCTATTCGCCTGGGAAATTTGCGCTGCCAGAGGGCCAATTTGCCGGACTTCGCCCAGGCTGGCGGCATGAAACCAGATGATTTCTTCCTGATCATCCGGCAGATCTTTACCCAGGCGTTCGGAAAACCGCAATGGATCAGCCCCCATTCGCCGATGAAAATAGGCCGAAAACCATGCAATCGGCCCCGCAAACAAACGGGTCAGCGCAAGCCAGGCTTTCAATATGAAGGGGATTGATGTCATTTCAGGGCTCATGTAGCGCGGCGATTGCAGAAAGTCGACGCAATTGTTATGACGTTGCCTGCTGCGCACGCGAAAGGCAACGGCCTGTGGAACATCGCGCAAACCCGAAAACCGGTTCAGAGGAAGAAGCCTTGGAAAAGACTGTAATATGCATGAAATGGGGGCCGGCTTATGCCCCTGATTACGTCAACGTTCTGGCCTCTGCAGTCAAACAACACCTGAAGGAACCGCATCGCTTTGTCTGTATCACAGATGATGCCGAAGGGATTTCGCCAGATGTGGAAACCTATCCGATCCCGGATATGGGACTGGCGCAAAGTGCATATAAATTCGGAGCCTGGCCAAAGATTTCTCTTTTCAAGCCAGATCTTTACGGGCTGAAAGGCCGTGCTTTGTTTATCGATCTGGATTCCATGATCTGCGATGATCTGGCCCCGATGTTTGATCACCCGGGCAGCCTGTTGATGATCAAAGAATGGCGTCGCCCAATTGATAACCTGCGCGTCAATCGCCCGGTACGTGGTGCATCCGGCGTGCTGGCCTTCGATTTTGACGAGCTCACGCATATTTATGACGAACTGATCGCGCGCCCCGATGAATGGCCAAATGAAATCCGCAATGATCAGCGTTTCATCTGGAAAATTCATCAGGACGTGTCCTTCTGGCCCGATGAATGGGTGATTTCCTTCAAACGTCATCTGCTGCGCGCACCTCTGGTCAACCGGGTTCTTCCGCCCAAATCCCCGCCAGAAGGCACAAAAATCCTGGCCTTCCACGGCCGCCCGCGCCCGGCGGAAATTGTACCTGACTCAGGTCAGCGCTGGGGTGATTTCTGGCGTTCCGGCAAAGGTGCTGTGCCCTGGTTCCGTGAATACTGGATGAACAATGGTGGCCGTGAGGATGTTGAAGGCATCGGCCCCATGCGCGACTGGCGTGGTCGTCCGAAAGACTAAGCTTTCGTACATATTACCGCAAAACCTGTTCAGCGTGAGATCATGACAACACAACCTTTTGTTCAACTTATAAATCTGGATCGTGACACCGAAAGGCTTCGTCAGTCTGAAGACGCTCTTTCGGCGATCGGTTTGCAGTTTAATCGCTTGCCCGCTGTGATCGGCACTGACGTCGCAGACAATCATCGTGCCGAATCTCTGAAACTGCTGGGACGTGCGCTGTATCCGGGTGAACTGGGGTGCTACGCCAGCCACCTTCGCGCCATTGATCTTTTTCTTGAAACAGATGCCCCTTATGGGATCGTTCTGGAAGACGACGCTGTCCCAGGTCTGGACGCCGAACAGCGCCTGAAAGACCTTGTTCAATCGCTGGACAAGTTGCCAGAGTGGGATCTGATTAACCTGGGCAAACCTGCAAAATCTCTGATGACCCCTGTGGACAGTGCGTATTGCAACGCCTCTCTTGGCCTTTGTCATGCCCACTATCCGCCCGTCACAACAACAGCTATCTTGTGGAGCCGTGCAGGTGCCATAGCATTTCGCCGCCTGTATTCAGAACCCGTTTTACCTGTTGATGTGGCGATGCAAAACTGGGGCTCTCAGACAGATCGCATTCTGGCATTTGAGAACCCTGTCTTCGCGGCCAGAGATGGAGAAAGCACCATCAAATCCAACAAGAGGAAGTCTGGCGGGTCTGGCCTAAAGGGTATTATTTCAAGAATACGCCGCATAGCTACGAACAAACTGAGGGCGCGTAAGAATCTCAAACTCAGACGTGGTAAGTAACATTCGCCCCTGGCCGGAAATCTAGCACCAATGGAAACAGAACGGATGCCAAGCACAGGTCAGGGTTTCAAGACCCTACAAGATAGAAAGCAGGTTCTCTGGTATGACCCAGTGCTGATTTCCACGTTTGAAATCAACCTGTTCAGTCCGGAATGGTTGCAGGCGGAAGGCAAGTTACGCGCCACATCGCAAGGGCGCAATGCGGCCTGGTTTATTCATCACGATGGTGTCGATATGGTGCTGCGGCACTATTATCGCGGTGGGTTGATTGGTCGTGTGAACAAAGATCTGTTCCTGCGTCAGCCGGTTGGGAAAAGCCGGGCCATGGCAGAATTCTCTTTGCTTTCATGGATGTACGAACAAGACCTGCCTGTTCCGCGTCCGGTGGCGGCGCGGTTTTCGCCGGTTGGAATTTTTTATCGGGCGGATATTCTGACGCAGACAATCCCTGCAAGTGAAACCCTGGCGGATCGGCTTTTGCATGCACCTTTGGACGAAAACACATGGCATTCTGTTGGGGAAGCTGTTGCGAAAATCCACGGTGCGGGCGTTTTGCATTCCGACCTGAACTGCCGGAATATCCTTATAGATCAATCATCTAAGATCTGGATTATTGATTTCGACAAATGTGAACGACGGGGTAACGGGGACTGGCGGGATGACAATCTGGCGCGGTTGCACAGATCGTTTGTCAAAGAGAAAACCAAACAGGCTTCTCTGCACTGGGAAGAAGCGGACTGGGAATGCTTTATGACCGGGTATCACAAGTACCAGAAACAGTAAGACGCACACAAAAAGGCCCGGAAAACATTCCGGGCCTTTTGCGATTTATCGAGGTTTTGTTAACCTTTTACAGATTACTCAGAAGCAACCTGTTCAGCAATCCATGCCGCTGCCACAGGGTTCACGCCGCCTTTGGAAGACAGGGTTGCACCCACAACAGGGTTAGCTTGTGTTTCGATGCCTGTGCCAGCTTCTGCAGCCAGATCAGCAAAGATTACAACAGCTTCTGCAGTTACCGGAGCAGCGCGTTCAGCAACAACGCTTTCGATACCGGTGTTGTCCTGGGCGAAGTGAGCTTCAACATCTTTGGCACCAGCAAAAGCAGGAGCAGCAACAGTCAGGGCGAGGATGGATGCGATTACAGTTTTCATAGCGTTAACCTTTCAAGGGTCTGGGTGTTTTGAATTTTGGTGGAAGTCTTGTTGCTTCCGATGTGATTGATTTGGGGGTAAACTGCCCAACCTTCAAGACACAGAACCGTGATAATCGCCTTTTTGGTGTTCATATATGCACACCTTGATGTGAACAGAAAAATCGACGGAAATCCTTGAATATCCGTATGCACAATCCATGCACTTTCTATGCACATCTTATGCATACACACAGAACGGTATGGTAAGATGTAAGCAAGAAAAAACCCCGGCGCGAACCGGGGCTTTCAGGAGAGAGATCAGATCTGTCGCAGATCAGCTGTACATCCGTTTCTTGCGTGCGCGGGTTTCAGAGGTTGCCTCAGAAGATCCATCATGGAATGTCCCGAACCAGCGATCCCATGGCATTTCCTGGTTGCCATAGTTGCATTCATAATACCGGTGGTGCAGCTGATGGTAAAACGTGCCCAGCGCCAGTTTGCGTTTATCTTTGATCAGCAGATCCTCATAACCGGTATGGGTCATGGCAGCACCCGGGCCCTGAAAGATGATGTGAAAATAAAGATGGATCGGGTGGCTTGGCAGGATCCAGTGAATGCACAGCGTCGTCAGATAGATGAAATGTTCAATCGGGTGCATGGAAAATCCGCTCCAGGGACCGATATTCACATTGCGATGATGTAGCGCATGCACACGCTTATACAGGAACGGCTGATGCAGCAGGCGGTGCTCCCAGTAGAAGTGGAAAGCCGACCACATCGGAATGATCACAAGGAAGGCGAGGAACCACACCGGGTTTTCCGCAAATGTGATCATCGGCACATAGCCATTTGCCATCAGCCACATGCTGATCACCTGGAAGAAGGACAGTTGAAACACGCCGGACCCTAGCGACCAGAACATATTATCATGTACCTGATCTTTGAAATTCCAGAGCGCATTGTTCGTGCCCTGATCCCGGCGTTCAAACTTCAGCTTTTTACCCTGGCCTTTGCGCATGTATAAATACCAGTGCAGGCCACCCGCCACGACAACGATCATGACAAAGTTCACAAGCCAGACCTGGAAGATCCAGCCAAAGGCAAATGTCTGCGCGGCTTCAATTGCAGGGTAAAAGAAGAACCAGAGCGCGACAGCAGCAATCGCCATCATCACACGTTCTGACAGGGTCAGCCAGTTGCGTGCCAGCCAGCCCGCAAGATAGGCCGGGTTCGGGGGCCACTTAAAAACCGACGGATTATCAAGCGGCAGATCCGGATGATAATTCCACTCACGGGTCATATCTTCCATGTGTTCGGTGTTGTCAGTCATTCTGGCATCTCCTCTTTGCCAAAGGCTCAGATTTCGCGCGACAAAAGCGCGTCTTCAAACGGGTAGCGCGACAGGCAAATCGCGCCGGTTTCTGTAATGAGATACTGATCCTCAAGCTTCACGCCTTCATGGCCGCCCAGCTTGCCGACATAGCTTTCCACACAAATGACCATGCCGACTTCAAGTTCGCCGTCGTAGTAGAATTCTTCGTCTTCGGGGTAGTAGATCACCGGATATTCATCCGCCATGCCCAGGCCATGCATCATGCAGGGATAGGTCTGGTCATTGTATCCATCCGGCTGGCGGTAGCGCCCGTCGATCAGTTCACGGAAGGATGCGCCGGGGCGCAGCAGCCGGGCGTTATGCATGATTTCATTATGGGCGTATTGGTAGAGACGGCATTGTTCATCCGTCGGACGGCCCGGACCGCAATGATAGGCACGGGAAATATCGGCCCCGTAAGACCAGGGGCCAACCATGCCACAATCAAACACCACCAGATCACCGGCACGGATCGTGCGCGAAGAGGCTTCCTGCTGCCAGGGGTTCGTACGTTCACCTGACGCCAGCAAACGGTAATCAATCCATTCGCCGCCCCCTTCGATATTCGCGGCCCACATATGCGACCAGAGCGCCTGTTCCGTCATCCCGTTGACCAGGTGATTGCGCATCCGGGTCATCCCGTCTTCGGCCACGGCGATGGTCTGGTTCATGCAAAGGATTTCTTCGGGGGATTTGATCTTGCGGGCATGGGCCAGGGCTTCGCCGGCATCCACCAGTGTCAGCCCTTCTGTTTCCAGCGCCATATGCGGCAGGGGGGCGGTGCGTTCCACGCCCACACGGGTTTCGCCGCCGCAGTGTTCATCCACCAGCGCCTTCATCTGTTTCGCCCATTTCGTGCACCATTCCTGGTGACGATAACCGGCGAACATATAGGACAGCGGCATCAGATCTTCGCGGATCTCATCAATGGTTTCCAGCTGCCCCCCGGTTTCGCGGCCAGGTTCGCTGTCAAAGTAAATCACCGGGCCTTCTGCGGGCATAAACAGATAGCCCGCATGAATATGCATCTGAAACAGGGTGCAGTTGCGCACGCCGGTGGCGTAACGAATGGACAGCGGATCGGTCAGGATCACCGCGGCAAGGCCATGGGCCTTCATCTGTTCGCGCAGGCGATTCTGTCGATAGCGGCGCATACGGGGCACATCAATCATGCCTTCCGTATCGGTCAGCTGCATTGGCGGGGTCTTCCAGGCGGCTTCCGTCAGCGTCATAGGCTGTGGCCTGGCGGCAAAGGCCTTGCTGTAGTCGGTGGCGTCATTCATTGGTGGGTCGGGCTCCATTTATCGAGGGCTTCCTGCAGTTTTTCCTGCTCACCCGCAGTCATCGGCACGGTATGGGCGGCATCGGGAAAGGCACCGGATGTTACGTCATCGCGGAACCCGCCCAGCGCGCGGCCACGTTCGGCCTGCATCTGCTTGCGAATCGACAGAACATCGCCCCAGGCTTTGGCGTGACGTGGCGGGTTTTCAACATCGCCGCAGATGTCTTCCATAAAGGAAAAGATGATATCCCCGCCAGATCCGGCACCGATGGAATGTGTGACAATGGATGTGCGCGGGCCGATTTCCTGCAAAGCTTCAACCGCAACGCATTCGACTTCGGCTGCAACGGCACCGGCATCTTCCAGACGTTTGAAATCCTGGAAAAGCTGCATGGCTTCTTCGGCCGTCTTGCCAAAGGTGCGCAGCCCGCCGATCAGGGTGGATTTGCGCGGCACAAGCCCCACATGCCCCTGCACCGCCAGGCCTTCGCCAGACAGGCGTTCGATGGTTTTCAGACCACGCGGCGTAAAAATCGCATCCGCGCCTTTTTCCGCACAGCGGATCGCGGCGGCAAGGGCTTCGTCCTCGGTCATATATTGCACCATGGTCTGAGACCCGGTGACAAAGGTTTCAGGCGCGGCGGCACGCACGTCTTCGATGTCGTGATCTGCGATGGTGATCAGATCAATGCCCATGGCCGCACAGGCCCCGGCCTCATCCCCGTTGATCGCCGACACCTGCGTCATCTTGCGGCCAGCGGCTTTATTCGCCTGAAGGCAGGCAACAGTCAGGTTGCGGCGGGCCGGGCGGCCGCCGTATGTGTAGATATTTTTCATTGTCAGTCCCGCAGGGTTCAGGAGGCGTAGTCAGAGCCTTCGGCGTCAAGAACAGCCATGATTTCACGCATATGGGCTTCGGCCTGGCCGGGGTAATCGTCCAGTTCCTGCGCAGTTTTCTCTGCAATTTCATCCGACAGAACCCGCAGCTTTTGCCCGGTTTGCAGGGCGCGAATGTAGGTTTCAGCGGCGCGTTCAAAATAATAGAGACGGTTGAACGTATCTGCCGGATTGTCCCCGATGATCAAAACGCCGTGGTTGCCCATGATCATGGTTTTAACCTTTGGGTCGGTCAGCATGGATGCACAACGCGCGCCTTCGTCACCAAATGCCAGACCACCGAATTCCTCGTCAATCACATAGCGGTTGTAAAAGGTCGCGGTGTTCTGGTCGATCGGTGGCAGGTTGCTGTCGGCAAGGCTGGCCAGAACGGTGGCGTGGATCGAATGCACATGCATCACGCAACGCGCCTGCGGACAGAGACGGTGGATGGAACCATGCAGCCCCCAGGCGGTGGGGTCCGGTGCGCCGGGCTTGTCCATCGTGTCAGGGTCATTGGCATCAAGGAACAACAGATCGGATGCTTTGATGCGGGCGAAATGCATCTGATTCGGGTTCATCAGGAATTGTGAGCCATCGTCATTCACCGCCAGGCTGAAATGGTTTGCCACAGCTTCGTGCATGTTCAGGCGTTCTGTCCAGCGGAAGGCGGCGGCCATTTCGACCCGCTCCTGCCAGTGATCCATGTTCTGTTTTAGCTGTGTGACGCTCATCGCTGATCCCCTGAATTCTGATAATTCAGCCTGATCATCCTGCGACATCTTTACCAGCGAAAAAAAAAGCAGCCATGGTATTAGCCCGACTAATGCATGAGTTATGCGTCATGGAACATCAGAAACTGCCCCCGCTGAACTGGTTGCGCGCGTTTGAAGCGTCGGCCCGGCATCTGTCTTTTACCAGTGCCGCGCAGGAATTGAATATGACGCAATCTGCGGTCAGCCAGCAGATCAAATCGCTGGAAGGCTTCCTGGGCAAACCACTGTTTTACCGCCATGTGCGCAGGCTGGAGTTGACAGAGGCCGGCAAGCTGTATCTGCCCTGGGTGCAGGACAGTTTCCGGGTGCTGGAACAGGGGACCGGCGCAGTGATTGGTCCGGCGCGCAAGAAAACCCTGCAAATCGTGTCTAACCTTGCCTTTACGGTGCATTTTCTGACCCCGCGCCTGCCGGATTTTCACCAAAGATATCCGGATATCCGGCTGAATTTCACGACGCCAATCTGGCACCATGATCACACGTCCTCTGCCGCTGATCTTGAGATCCGTTTTGACCGGCATCCGGCGGACACCACGCAATGTGAAACCCTGTTCAACCCGCAGTATTTTCCCGTCGCCAAACCCGGCACGGATGTCAGCCTGGACACCCTGTTTGATCACCCGCTGTTTGATTGCGCCGGGCTGACATGTGGCTGGGAAAGCTGGCTGAATGCGCGGCAGATGGCTTTGCCGAAAAATGCGCATCTGACCTGGGCCAGCACTTATGTTGTCAGCTTTGCTGCGGCCATGGCGGGCAGCGGGCTGGCGATTGGTCATGATATTCTGGTGGCAGATCTTGTGCGCGAAGGCCGCCTGACGTTGCCGTTTGAGGAAATGGAACCGATGACAGAGGCCTATTATCTGATCCATCCGTCCGGTCAGGTGGCAAACCCGGCAGCGGGGATTTTCGCGGACTGGCTGAAAGAACAAATCGAGGGGTTGCAGCTTTTGTGAAACCGGGAAATATTGGTATATGGTAACGCAATCATTCCCTTCATGGCCCGATGTCGCCCCCCGTCTTGTTGCTGTTGCGGCAGGACGCGAACCCGCTGATACCGTTGTAAAAGGCGGCAAATGGGTGAATGTGCACACCCGCGAGGTGCTGGAAAACCACGATATTGCCATTGCAGAAGGGCGGTTTGCTTATTGCGGGCCGGATGCCAGCCATTGCATCGGGCCGGACACCGAAGTGATCGAGGCGAATGGCGCCTATATGATCCCCGGGCTGTGTGATGCGCATATGCATATCGAAAGCGGGATGCTAACGCCTGCGGAATTTGCCCGCGCCGTTGCCCCCCACGGCACGACAACCATGTTCACCGACCCGCATGAGATCGCCAATGTTCTTGGGCTTGAGGGCGTACGGCTGATGCATGACGAAGCCATGTTGCAGCCGGTGAATATCTACACGCAAATGCCGTCCTGTGCGCCTTCCGCCCCCGGGCTTGAAACCACCGGTTTTGAGATCACCCCGGATGATGTGGCTGAGGCCATGCACTGGCCCGGGATCATTGGCCTGGGGGAAATGATGAACTTCCCCGGCGTGATCAATGGTGATCCGAAGATGCTGGCAGAGATTGCCGCAACACAACGTGCAGGCAAAACCGTGGGCGGTCATTACGCCAGCCCTGATCTTGGCCTGCCGTTCCACGCCTATGCTGCCGGTGGTCCTGCGGATGATCACGAAGGCACCTGTGAAGCCGACGCCATCGCCCGCGCGCGCCAGGGGATGCGCCATATGATGCGTCTTGGGTCCGCCTGGTATGATGTGGAAACGCAGATTACGGCGGTGACGGAAAAGGGTCTGGACCCGCGCAATTTCATTCTGTGTACCGATGACTGTCATTCCGGCACGCTGGTCAACGACGGCCATATGAACCGGGTGGTGCGTCATGCGATTGAATGCGGCTGTGATCCTCTGATCGCGCTGCAAATGGCGACGATCAACACGGCGACACATTTTGGTCTGGAACGTGAATTGGGGTCTATCGCGCCGGGGCGTCGCGCCGATATGATCCTGACATCTGACCTGAAGGCCCTGCCGATTGACACCGTCATTGCACGCGGCAAAATGATCGCGAAACAGGGACTAATGCAGGCAGAATGCCCACATTTGACGTGGCCGGACCACGCGCGGAACACCGTGAATATGGCGCGGGACCTGTCAGCAGGTGACTTTGTGATCACAGCACCAGAGGGTGCAAATCACGTCACGGCCAATATCATTGGCGTGGTCGAAAATCAGGCCCCCACCAAAGCGTTGCAGATGGAACTGCCCGTGGTGAATGGTGAAGTCAAAGGCGACCCGAAACAGGATGTCTGCCAGATTTCCCTTGTGGAACGTCACCGCGCAACCGGGGGCGTGACCAATGCGCTTGTGTCTGGCTTTGGCTACAGTGGCAATATGGCGATGGCTTCGACCGTGGCGCATGACAGCCATCATATGATTGTCATCGGCACCAGCCAGGATGACATGGCGCGTGCTGCGAACCGTCTGCGCGAAGTCGGCGGTGGTGTTGTGATCTTTAAAGATGGTCAGGAATTGTCGCTGGTGGAACTGCCAATCGCAGGCCTGATGTCTGACAGCCCGGCCCATGAGGTTGCCGCGAAAGCTGATGCCCTGGGCGACGCCATGCGCGCCTGTGGCTGCACCTTGAATAACGCCTATATGCAGCATTCACTGCTGGCGCTTGTCGTTATCCCCGAGATGCGGATTTCTGATCTGGGCCTTGTGGATGTGCGCACATTTGAACTGATACCGCTGTTTCACGAGGAAAAATAATAATGACAGCCGATCCTGAACTTTCGGTGCAATCGCCACCGACACCCGCCCCAAAGGTCTTTACCGACGCCAAAGCCGCCGTCGCGCATCTGTGTGACCTTTACACGACGGCCACCAATTTCCTGTGCGAACGCTTTTCATCCTGCGTGGCTGGTCCGCGCCCGCAGGAACGCTTTCGCGCCTTTTACCCCGAGATCCGGATCAAGACGACAAGTTACGCCCAGGCCGATACCCGTCTTGCCTTTGGACATGTCTCTAATCCGGGGGAATATGCCACAACTGTCACCCGTCCTGATCTGTTCCGCGCTTATCTGGAACATCAGATTGATCTGTTGATGTGCAGTCATGATGTACCGGTCACGATTGCGGTGTCTGATACGCCGATCCCCGTGCATTTCGCTGTGGTGAATGACGCGAATGTTTCTGTGCCACAGGGCGGGGCCATGGAATATCCGCTGCGCGATATCTTTGATGTGCCGGACCTGTCCACCACCAATGATGACATCGTGAACGGGACCAGCAGCCCGCATGCCGACGGATCCCTGCCCCTTGCGCCTTTCACGGCACAGCGTGTGGATTATTCCCTGGCGCGTCTTTCACATTATACAGCCACCGATCCGGAACACTTTCAGAACCACGTGTTGTTTACGAACTATCAGTTCTATGTGTCGGAATTCGAAGCCTACGCCCGCGAAATGCTGGCGGATCCCAACAGCGGTTATACCAGCTTTGTTTCCACCGGGAATATCGAGATCACCAAAGCGGATGAAGACTGCCCGCATCCCGCGAAACTGCCGCAGATGCCGACGTATCACCTGAAACGTGCGGATGGCGGTGGCATTACGCTTGTGAACATCGGCGTTGGGCCGTCGAATGCCAAAACCGCGACCGATCATATTGCTGTCTTGCGCCCGCATGCCTGGCTGATGGTGGGGCATTGTGCCGGTCTGCGGAACACCCAGGCGCTGGGTGATTTTGTACTGGCGCATTCTTATCTGCGCGAAGATCACGTGTTGGATGATGACCTGCCCGTCTGGGTGCCAATCCCGCCGCTGGCCGAAGTTCAGGTGGCCCTGGAACAGGCGGTTGCGGATGTGACCCAGCTGGAAGGGTATGAGCTGAAGCGTCTGATGCGGACCGGCACGGTTGCCACCATTGATAACCGGAACTGGGAGTTGCGCGATCAGTCCGGCCCGGTGCAGCGCCTGTCACAATCCAGGGCTGTGGCACTGGACATGGAAAGCGCAACCATCGCGGCCAACGGATTTCGTTTCCGGGTACCTTACGGCACGCTGCTGTGTGTCAGTGATAAGCCCTTGCACGGAGAACTAAAATTACCCGGCATGGCATCTGATTTCTACACAACACAGGTGCAAAGACATCTGAAAATCGGAATTCGGGCGATGGAAATGATCCGCGAAATGCCACTTGAACGGATCCATTCGCGTAAGTTGCGCAGCTTTGAGGAGACTGCATTCCTGTAAATATCAGGAAATTGGGCGATTTTTCGCCAAAATCCCTGAAAAAACTGGCTTTTTAGTAGGGAAATCGTTGTGTCACCTGACACAATCCCTTTAAATGCCTGCAATCACGTCCCAACAGGGCAATAACGAGGAGAACATTAATGACGAAGCCGATGACAAAGACCCAGCTGGTTGCTGCACTTGCAGAAGAAATGGGTGCAGACAAGAAAGCTGCTTCTGGCGCGCTGGATGCTGTTATTGCAGTTATTACCAATGAAGTTTCCGGCGGCGGTGCCGTTACTCTTCCTGGCGTTGGCAAAATTTATTGCCGTGAGCGCCCAGAGCGCATGGTGCGCAACCCTGCTACTGGCGAACAGATCAAAAAAGATGCGGATAAGGTTGTGAAAATGACCATCGCAAAAGCGCTGAAAGACAGCGTTAACGCATAATTGATCTTGCAGGCCCCGGGTCTGAGGATAATAGTGAAAAGGTCGCCCATGGGCGACCTTTTTGCTTTCCGGGAGATATGACATGGATCTGCGCGCAATTGCGATGGGGCTGGCCTTTGCCTTTATGTGGTCGTCGGCCTTTACATCGGCCCGGATCCTTGTGGAATACGCCCCGCCCCTGACAGCGCTTGCGGTGCGCTTTGCCACATCCGGCGCGCTGGCGATGATCATTGCCTGGTTCATGGGGCAGAACTTTCAGCTGACCCGCGGCCAATGGAAAGCGACGATTGTTTTCGGCATCTGCCAGAACGCGCTTTATCTGGGGCTGAACTTTGTGGCGATGCAGTGGATTGAAGCATCTGTTGCCGCGATCATTGCATCCACCATGCCGCTGATGGCGGCTTTCCTGGGCTGGGTGGTCTTTCGTGAAAAGCTGGCCCCTCTGGCGATCCTGGGTCTTCTGGCCGGGGTCATTGGTGTTGCAATTATCATGAGCGGGCGGATTTCCGGGGATGGTATCGACATAACCGGCGTGATCTTCTGCTTTATCGGCGCGCTGGGGCTGGCGATTGCCACGCTTTCTGTGCGCGGGGCCCTGGCCGGTGGCAATATGATGATGATTGTCGGGTTGCAGATGTGGATTGGCGCTGTGGTGCTGGGTGTCATTGGTCTGGCGACAGAAGAACAGTTCGTGATCTGGAACTGGTCCCTGGTCACGGCCTTTACCTATACAACGCTGGTTCCGGGGCTTGCCGCGACCTTCATCTGGTTTGCGCTTGTATCCCGCATCGGTGCTGTGCGCGCATCGGTCTTTCATTTCCTGAACCCGTTTCTGGGTGTCGCAGTTGCGGCGGTCATTCTGGGCGAAAGCCTGGGCCTGCTGGATGTGATCGGCGTTGCGGTGATCACCGGGGCGATCATTGTGGTGCAGCGGGCAAAGTCCCCGGCCTGAACACGGGCGTAACTCTGCTAACGGCAACGTGAAATGACATTACAATCCATGCAGGCCACAACAGGCGCATGGAATTTATCTTTGCATATGGCGCGGGCCTTCTGACCCTGATTAACCCCTGCGTTCTGCCGGTTCTGCCGATTGTTCTGGCCAGCGGGCTACAAAGCCACCGTCACGCCCCGGCTGCGATTGCCCTGGGCATGTCCATCAGCTTTGTGGTGTTGGGGATGCTGGTGGCGACGCTGGGCTTTTCTCTGGGCATCCGCCCGGATGACATTGCGCGTTATGGTGCCATGGCGATGATTGCCTTTGGCGTGGTCCTGCTGACGCCGCGTCTGGGCGATGTGTTTACCGGGGCAACGTCGGGCCTTGCCGCAAAAGCTGATGGTCAGCTTGATCAGGTCGCACAAAGCGGTTTGCGCGGGCAGATCCTTGGCGGTGCCCTGCTAGGCGCAGTCTGGAGCCCCTGTATCGGCCCAACCCTTGGTGGTGCAATTGCCCTGGCCTCGCAGGGTGAAAGCCTGATGCGGGCGGGCGTTATTATGATTTTCTTTGCCCTTGGTGTTTCAACCCTGATCCTTGCCATGGGCTATGGCGCACGGGCCGCGCTGATGCGCCGTCAGGCAACGCTGCGCCGGATTGCGGCCGTTTCCAAACCGCTGATGGGTGTGGTGTTCATCCTTGTTGGCACCGCGATCCTGCTGAAATGGCATCACATTGCCGAAGCCTGGGCCCTGCAGAACCTGCCATACTGGCTTACTGATCTTTCCGTCTCTCTTTAAGAAAAGGACACTGATATGAACCGTCGTACTTTCCTGATGACAACTGCTGCTGCCGCTTTGATGCCTGCCCTGGCCTCTGCCACGCAGAATTATACGCCAGGCCTGGTGGATGAACTGCTGGCCGAAGGCAAAACCGTTTTCATTGATTTCAAAACCGACTGGTGCACCACATGCGCGGCGCAGGAACGGGTGATTGGTGGGCTGAAGTCTGACAATCCCGAATATGCGGAAAACATCGCCTTTGTGAATGTGAACTGGGACAATTACGCCAATGATGAGTTGTCCATTCGTCTGCGCATTCCCCGCCGGTCCACCCTTGTGGTGCTGAAAGGCGAGGAAGAACTAGGCCGTATTGTTGCAGGTACGTCGCGCAGCCAGATCCAGGCCCTGATGGACACGGCTCTGACTGCTGCAAAAGCTTAAGTCGCGCGCGCACCGCCCGTGACCCAGCCCGCAGCCTTTTCACCGAGGCTGCGGAATTTGCCCGATGTGCTTTCCAGCTTGCCCATCCAGACCGGATCAGGTGTCTGGCCGTCGGTCACTTTGAAATACGCCTGAAGAAGACAGGCAATCGCAAAAGGTTCGATCAGCGCGGCTTTCACGGCCCAGGCAAAGATGATGGCAAAGACGAACCCACCCGCAGACCAGGCGCCGGGGATCATGTAGACCACCGCACCCGCTGGCGCGAGCATGATCAGAAACACCACAAAGGCCAGAATATAGCTGACGATGGTGATCAGCGCGGCATTCTTCAGCATGGGTTTGGCGTTCTGGGCATACAGCACCAGGGCCTCTTGCGCGCCGGTCCAGGGGTTTTCTGCTTTTTCACGGATCAGATGGGCAAGGATCACCTCATCAATCAGGCCCACGGCGACCTTCAGAAAGGCCCGCACGAATTTCATCACAGCATCAAGGCCAGGAATGGGCAGAAGCGATGCGATGCCTTCCACAAGCCCGGTCACCGCGCGGATGACGCCCTTGATCAGCCGGTCAATCGCGAACAACACATTCGCCTGCGCAAAGCGTTCTTTCACGATTCCCTGCGCATAGGAAATCTGCCCTTTGCCGCCCGGGATCTCACGCCCTTCCAGATGTTCGATCATCACGGCGATATGGCCCGCCTTCACCATGTAAAGAATGTAATCCCGCAGGAAAAACAGCGCAGCCCCCGCAAGGCCAAAGCCGCCAAGCCCGCCCCAGATGGTGCTGGAGGCCTGAAAATCGCTGTCACCCATCGCGCCAACACCCCAGCCAATGCCAGCACCTGTGCCCGTGGCCAGGATCCAGGCAACGGCAATGCCGAAATAAACCACCATGCGGAACAAAAGGAAGGGCGCGGTCTTACGCATGACCGCCACAGACGTCGAAAAAGAAAAATCACTCATAGTATTCTCCGATAAAATTAGATTCAGAATGCAGACACACCCCGGAATAATTCCAGGGTTACAAAAAATGCTTTGTTATTCAAAAACAGGCCAGGGTGGCCGGAAAATCAGCCTATAGTACCCTGGTTTTCGCCCACCTGTCCACGGTGCAGCAACAGATGGTCCAGCACAACGCAGGCCATCATCGCTTCGCCCACAGGCACCGCACGCACGCCGACGCAGGGATCATGGCGGCCTTTGGTGACGACCTCAATCGCGCTGCCATCTTTGCGGATGGACTGGCGCGGGGTCAGGATGGATGAGGTTGGCTTAACCGCAAACCGCACAACCACGTCCTGCCCGGTGGAAATGCCACCCAGGATGCCACCGGCATGGTTTGAGGAATATTCCGGGCCGTTTTCGCCCATGAAGATTTCATCCGCATTGTCGGTGCCGGTCAGACGGGATGCCGCCATGCCTTCGCCGATCTCAACACCTTTCACAGCGTTGATCGACATCATCGCAGCGGCCAGATCAGTGTCTAACTTGGCGTAAATCGGTGCGCCAAGGCCCGCAGGCAGGTTTTGCGCGATGACTTCAACCGTTGCGCCAACCGAATTGTGTTCCTTACGGATCTTCTGCAGGTAATCTTCCCAGGCTGGTGCGGCATCCGCATCCGGCAGCCAGAAATCATTGCCTTCAATTGCATCCAGATCAATCTTTGAGCGATCCAGTTCCATCGCGCCCATGGCGGTCATGTAACCGACGATCTTCACTTCAGGCAGCAGATGGTTCAGGACAGCACGCGCCAGGCCACCCGCCGCAACACGGGCAGCGGTTTCGCGTGCGGAAGAACGCCCACCACCACGATAATCGCGATTGCCGTATTTCTGGTGATAGGTGATGTCCGCATGACCCGGACGGAAGGTATTGGCGATGTCACCATAATCCTTGCTGCGCTGATCGGTGTTTTCGATCATCAGCTGAATGGAAGTACCGGTTGTCTTGCCTTCAAACACACCGGACAGAATACGCACCTGATCCGGTTCATTGCGCTGGGTCATGTTCTTATTCTGACCCGGGCGGCGTTTATCAAGGAACTGCTGAATAAACGCTTCGTCCACCGGCACATTCGGCGGGCAGCCGTCGACAGTCGCACCGAGCGCAGGCCCGTGGCTTTCACCCCAGGTGGTCACACGAAAAAGATGTCCGAATGTGTTCATGCTCATGGCGCTGCTCCTGCTCTTCGACTGTCTTTAACGGGAAAAACCGGCACAGAAAAGAGCAGGTATAAAAAAGGCCGCGCAATCTCTTGCGCGACCTGCTGTCTGTTCTTAGCCTGACTACAGAAAATCAGATCGGTCCACCAATGAACGGCAGCCCGCTGAACAGGTTCGGATTCACACCATGGCGTGTCAGGCCCACACGGGAGTTCGCAGGCTTGCCCCCAAATGTATAGGTCAGCCCCAGTGTCATGCGATCGACACTATCACCACCGCCCACGTCAATGCTGCTGTAAGAGGCTGTCACATAGACCGGCACATTCAGAGCATTGCTCAGGTCGTAACCGGCATGAATGCCCTTCTCATCGCTGTCATCTCCGAAGTCATCGGTGCTTTCACGATTGTAGAACGCGCCAATGTCGATGCCATTGGCAAATTCATAACCAACCGAAAGCCCATAAATGTCGCTTGTCGGATCAAAAGGTGCACCAGCGATATCCGCTTTACCCTGACCAATATAAGCTGACGCAGAAAACGGACCGTTTTCATACATACCTTCCAGACCATAGAGACGATAATCGATACCGTTCGAACCAAAGCTCTGTTCGCCCATGTCAAAGAAGACACCTGCAGAGAAACCACCACCGATGGCATAAGCTGCGCTCAGGTCAATCTGGTACATGTCAAAACCATCAACCAGACTATCGAAGTTTACCTTCTGATAGCCTGCTTCGAAGCTGAGGTTTTCAGTCACCCCAAAACGCCCGCCAACACCCATCAGAGACCCGTTCAGTGTTGGGCCGCCGAATGGCATGTCAAAGTTTTGCGCGCCAAGACTGAGGTCGACCCCTTCAGTTCAAACGCAGTGGCCGAAGTGGCCGCACAAATTACAAAAGTAGATACAAGAGCAAAAGATTTCATTTTGTCCCCACAAAATTTAAAAGTTTCTAAACACGCGTCAAAAACTTGAAAACTCAGGCTAAATTAAGGCTAAATCAATGTAACAGCGGGGCTGGCTTCTGTTTCTTTGCGCATATATTTCACCAATCAACCCTGTGCGTTTCGGCTTTGTTTTCCAGGACAAACCAACATTTCAAATCCAACTTACCTTTGCTTAAGCCTTTTCTATTAGACCTGTGCCACGACGACGCAAAAGGATACGGCGCATGGGTTTTTTTCGGTTTAATTCAGGTACAGGTAATCAGGACGCCATCCTGGAAAATTCGGCACTGATCGCAGCACTTAATAAGGCACAGGCGATCATCTGGTTTGATCTGAATGGAAATGTTCTGGATGCCAATGACAATTTTCTGCAGGCTATGGGATATTCTTCTGCAGGCTATGGGATATTCTCTGGAAGAGGTCAGAGGGGAACATCACCGGATATTTGTACGCCCGGAAACGGCGGATTCACCAGAATATGCAACCTTCTGGGCAGAACTGCGAAATGGAACCTTGTGCAGTGATACATTTGAAAGAGTGCGTAAAAACGGCGCCCCGATCTGGATCGAAGCATCATATAATCCGATCCTGAACACGGAAGGTGAAGTCGTAAAAATCGTAAAATTTGCAACAGATGTCACCGCATCCCGGTTGGCCGAACAAAGCGCGACAGGGCAACTGAATGCAATTTCCAGATCGCAGGCGGTCATTGAATTTTCACCTGACGGCAAGATATTGAACGCAAACCTGAACTTTGAACAGGCTATGGGATATTCCTGCGATGAAATCGTCGGGAAACATCATTCGATGTTCGTCATGTCAGAAGACGCTGCCAGCGCCGAATATGCGTCTTTCTGGAAAGACCTTGCCCGGGGGGAATTCAAAGCCGGTGAATTCCGGCGCAAGGCAAAGGGCGGGCGGGAAGTCTGGCTTCAGGCCAGCTATAACCCAATTACCGATTTGCATGGGAATGTTCTGAAAATCGTCAAATTCGCTGCTGATATTACCGCTGAAAAAACATTTTCCGCGGATGCACAGGGGCAGCTTTCTGCCATTTCGAAATCGCAGGCTGTGATCGAATTTGATCTGGACGGACATATTCTGACGGCAAATCAGAATTTCCTGGATGCGCTTGGCTATCAGCTGGATGAAATTCAGGGCCAGCACCACCACATGTTTGTTGACCCCGACTATGGAAACTCAGACGAATACAAAACGTTCTGGGCCGACTTGAAACAGGGTAAATTCATGGGCGGGGAATTTATGCGTCTCACCCGATCTGGTGAACCAATCTGGATACAGGCCACCTATAACCCGATCTTTGACGCGTCGGGAAATCCCTATAAAGTTGTGAAGTTTGCGACGGATATTACGCAGCGGGTACGGGTCGTTGAAACGATCGCGCAGTCTCTGCAAAAGCTGTCCAGTGGCGATTTGTCCATTGATATGTCTGAAGCTTTCCCCCCGAATTTGAACGCATCCGGCAGGATTTCAATGCGGCGACCTCTGCCCTGCTTGCCGCCATGAAGGCCATTGTTGAAAATACATCATCCATTCGCGGAGATGTCACACAAATTTCCTCTGCCTCCGCCAATCTTGCGACCCGCACCGAAAAACAAGCTGCGGCCCTTTAGGAAACTGCGGCTGCCGTTGATGAACTCACCGCATCTGTGCTGTCCGCGACGGAACTTGCAGAAGCAGCCAAGCAGATGTCCATGGACACGAAATCTTCTGCTCAGAAAAGTGCCGGCGTGATGAATGAAACCCGCCAGGCCATGGAAAAAATCTCAGAAAGTTCATCAAAGATTTCACGGATTATCGGTGTGATTGATGAAATTTCCTTCCAGACCAACTTGCTGGCGCTGAACGCAGGTGTCGAAGCCACCCGCGCGGGTGAAGCCGGCCTGGGATTTGCTGTGGTCGCCGCAGAAGTACGGGCCCTGGCGCAGCGATCCTCAGACGCAGCCCAGGAAATCGCAGAACTGATTTCAGCCTCCGCGGATGAAGTCAAAAGCGGTGTGGAACTGGTGGGCAATGCGAACACCAGTATTTCAGAGGTCGAAAATCTGATCTTTACAATCAGCGAACGTGTTGAAGAAATCTCAAGTTCTTCCCGGGAACAATCGACCACGCTGAAAGAGATCAACACCGCCATCAATCAGCTGGATCAGGTCACCCAGGAAAATGCCGCCATGTTCGAAGAAAGCAATGCAGCCACACAAAACCTGAGTTATGCGATCAACACGCTGGCAGAAAACACCTCTGCGTTTCAGATCGATCCGCATGAAACCGACCATATGTCAGGTCAGTGGGGCGATACATCAGAGATGACGGAACAATCCGGGATACAGCAGCGTCTGAGTTCGTAAGATCTTATGCCTGGTCCGGGCTGCCCCTGGAGGCGCCGAACGTGCAAGCAGTCGACCAGAGAAGGCGAATGTGCAAATTGTGTAAACCCGACCTGATCGACACAAAAAAAGCCCGGGCAATTTGCCCGGGCTTTAAGATTGGTTCGTCAGGACGCCTGAATTACAGGCTGGCTTCCAGTGCGGCGACCACGGCATCGCCCATTTCAGACGTGGAGACAGGTGTTCCACCATCTGACTGCATCAGGTCACCTGTGCGCACGCCATCTGCCAGCACTTTTTCAACAGCCTGTTCCAGACGTGTTGCTTCGTCACCCTGGTCAAAGCTGTAACGCAGAGCCATCGCAAAGCTGAGGATACAGGCACATGGGTTGGCTTTGCCCTGACCTGTGATGTCTGGCGCGGAACCGTGTACCGGTTCGTACAGTGCTTTGGGACGACCGTTTTCCATTGGCGCACCGAGGGACGCGGATGGCAGCATACCGAGGGAGCCAGTCAGCATCGCAGCGCAATCAGACAGGATGTCACCAAACAGGTTGTCAGTCAGGATGACGTCAAACTGCTTTGGTGCTCGGACCAGCTGCATCGCGCCATTGTCGGCATACATGTGGGACAGTTCGACTTCGGGATAATCCTTCGCAACTTCAGTCACCACTTCGCGCCACAAAATGCCGCTTTCCATGACGTTGGCTTTTTCCATGGAACAGAGTTTTTTGTTGCGGCGCATCGCCAGTTCAAACGCGGAACGGGCTGCGCGTTCGATCTCGGATTCGGTGTAACGCTGGGTGTTAATGCCCACACGCTCATTGCCTTCTTCGAAGATACCGCGTGGCTCACCGAAATAAACACCAGAGGTTAGTTCGCGAACGATCATGATATCCAGGCCAGCAACCAGTTCTTTCTTCAGAGAAGAAAATTCTGCCAGCGCGTCAAAACATTGGGCCGGGCGCAGGTTGGAATACAGATCCATTTCCTTACGCAGGCGCAGCAGGCCGCGTTCAGGTTTTACAGAAAAATCAAGATCATCGTATTTCGGACCGCCCACAGCGCCCAGCAGAACAGCGTCTGCTTCCTGGGCTTTTGCCATGGTTTCATCGGCCAGAGGCACACCATGTTTGTCATAGGCCGCACCGCCGACAAGATCCTCTGACACATCAAAATTCAGGCCGCGTTTATCGCCAAACCAGGTGATAATTTTGCGCACTTCAGCCATGACTTCCTGACCGATGCCATCACCGGGAAGAATAAGAACAGAGGGATTGCTCATTGGGGTATCCGATCGTTTGAAACTTCGTTGCACCCGAGTACCTTTTGTGCCGCGAAGGGTCAAGAAACAGCGATCAAAAAGCGATATCCACCCAGACAAGACGATGGGTCGAAGCTGCATCGGCAGTGCCATCAGCTGGCCAGTGAACGCCGCTGTTTATCACTGTCAGATCGGCGGAGGGCAGAACATAATCAACCCGCATATTCCCAGGACGACCCGGCTGATCCGGCCAGTCTGCGGTATCAAGCGCCGGATCGCCGCGATGGGTGTTATTGACGCCGCCCTGTTGTTCACTGACCTGACGTCCCGCGCTGCTTGCGGGTTGCACATCCTGAACGCGTGGATCAGACAGCAGGCGCAACAAGGCATCACTGCGCCCTGCCCCATCAACCGGATCCAGGTTCAGCCCCCCTAACAGGACGAAGGGGAAATCATCCGGCTGCCAGGGCAGTTCGCCATTTGCATATTTTAGCCAGAACAGCGTTTCATCATGATTGCGGCGACCGTTGCGATCTTCTGGCCCGTCAAACACCGGCGGCGTCGCATACATCGTCCACAGCAGCAATCTGCCGCCACCCGGCAGCAGTACCGGCACGTCGAGATGGGAGGTGGTGGAAAGGCGTTGAATGGCGAATGCAGCATCAGAGGGAAAGACGCCCGCATCGGTATGCGATGGAATAGCCCCAGGCAGATCGGCCCAAAGGAAGGCGGAAAAATCTTTCACATCTGCTTGCGCGATGGGGAAACGCGACAGAATGGCCAGCCCCCCACTGCCCGCAAAAGACCCGAAGCCCTGGGCATCGGAAGGATCCCCCAGATAACCATCACCATCCATATCGAGGCCAGTGAACATTCCCGAATTGGGGAGTGTCGCGAAGATATGGGGATAGTTCGGCCCATCTTGTTTTAACTGCGCCGCGAAAGCCTTGAGCGCCAGAAGGTCGTGATCAAAATCAAACTTTTGCAAGACAAGAATATCGGGGGAAACGGCGGTTATCACGTCAATGATCGCCGCGATCTGCGCGTCTTCCCCACGCAGAATGTCACGATACAACAGCCCTGGCCCGTCGCGATCAAGGCCAACATTGAAGCTTGCGATGCGGATTGTTTCATCTGCCGCGGCCGGGGAGGCCAGCAGAAGAAGAAAGATCAGGCCGGCACGTAACCGGATTCGACCGCGCGTTCGTAAGACAGGCGGCGCTGTTCGCGGATCATTTCGGCGATGCGGGCCATTGCCATGCCGCGCATAAACAGACTTGCCGGAAGAAACGCCCATATGGCCACCATCCAGATCAGGGTTTGCGAAGACGACAGTGCGGCCGGGTCAAACAGTATGGCCGCAGATTTCATCGTCATCGGGATCAAGAATGGCAGGATAAACCCTAATGAAATGTTAACACGTGCATCCCGGATCAGACGGGATACAACATCACCGCCCGCGGTTGGATCAAATGTCGGCAGGTTCACCCAGACATTAAAAACGCGATCACGGGCTGGCCAGCCTTGCAGGCGCATCAGAATGGCGAAAACCGCAAGGGACAGCAGAGAAATCAGATAGGCCAGGCCCGTCAGCGTCCGGATCAGGAACAGGCTGGAGGCATCGCTGTCTTCCGGGAACATCTCTGTCACAAGGCGCACAGGGCTCCAGGGGAAGTCCATCGCATATCCGGTCAACGCGCCAATTGCTGTCATAAATCCAGTCAGAGAGGTTGTTTCAAACTGCCCACGCACCACGATGGAACACAAGAGAACCGTCAGAAACAGCGACATAAACCGGACACGGTTGAATGGCGGGGCATCACGGAATTCGACAAGGCTGGGATATACTGATGCATATTCGGTCATGATCAAAACTGCAGAAAACAAAGCAATCAGTGTCACGATCTGTGCCGTTTCCTGACTTTGCCCAGGCAAAATAAGCGTAGGAGTTGCGATTAACAACATCACTGCGACCGCCCTGGTCATTGCGCCTGCAAATTGTGTAATCAATTTAATTTACCCTGTTATCGGCCCGGACAAAGAAAACGTTAAGTTCGCCGGATTCGCACAAATACTGGTAACAACAGAACAAAATAACTATCTTGTTTTTGACGCTTTTTAATCGATTCAGCAAGCACCAGTTAAGCATTCATTAATAAACACCTGAATCTA
The DNA here is from genome assembly GCF_003031585.1 of Thalassobius sp. I31.1. GTDB lineage: Bacteria > Pseudomonadota > Alphaproteobacteria > Rhodobacterales > Rhodobacteraceae > Halocynthiibacter. Next base: position 145,009 of record NZ_PWAA01000053.1, on the reverse strand, counting down.
AAGACAGATTATCTGACATGCTGGTTAATTTTATAAAATCTGGCCCGGCGCAACCGATAGATGAATGAAAAAGCCCGGTAGAATCACTTCCACCGGGCCTTTTCAAATTTCATATTCAGATCACACCCAGGGGCGTGCCTGTGATGCCTGCGCTTCAAATGCGTCGATGGAGGATTTCTTTTCCATGGTCAGACCAATGTCATCAAGACCTTCCAGCAGGCAGTGCTTTTTGAAAGCGTCAACTTCGAAGGAAATCACATCACCGTCAGATGTGGTGATTTCCTGGGCTTCCAGATCTACGGTCATCCGGGCGTTTTCGCCTTTTTCCGCGTCCGCCATCAGCAGATCAACCTGTTCCTGCGGCAGAACGATTGGCAGGATGCCGTTCTTAAAGCAGTTGTTGAAGAAGATGTCAGCGAAGCTTGTGGACACAACACATTTGATGCCGAAATCCGCAATCGCCCATGGCGCATGTTCGCGGGAAGACCCGCAGCCAAAGTTGTCACCTGCCACCAGGATTTCTGTTTTGCGATACTGCGGCTTGTTCAGAACGAAATCAGGGATCTCGCTGCCATCACGGTTGAACCGCATTTCGTCAAACAGGTTCTTACCAAAGCCGGTGCGTGCGATCGACTTCAGAAAGACCTTTGGGATGATCATATCGGTGTCGATATTCACCAGCGGCATAGGCGCCGCAATTCCGGTCAGTTTTTCAAACTTTTCCATTTTTATTCCTTTCAGGCGGGGGCTCATCCGTCCCTTCGGTCCGTCTTCGCGAAGACATCCGACAGGATGGATAAGCAGCCCCGACCTCACATCAGATCAGATCACGAACATCGGTCAGACGACCGGTCAGCGCAGCAGCGGCAGCCATACCAGGGGATACAAGGTGCGTACGGCCCTTATAGCCCTGACGACCTTCGAAGTTCCGGTTAGAGGTAGACGCGCAGCGTTCCCCTTCGGACAGCTGATCCGGGTTCATCGCCAGACACATGGAACAACCGGCCAGACGCCATTCAAAACCGGCATCTTCAAAGATCTTTGCCAGACCTTCTTCTTCCGCCTGCGCACGCACAAGGCCGGAACCAGGCACGATCATCGCACGCATACCGTCTTTGATCTTCTTGCCTTCAACAACTTCTGCAACAGCGCGCAGATCTTCGATCCGGCCGTTGGTGCAGGACCCGATGAACACGGTGTCGATTTCGATGTCGGTCAGTTTCTGACCGGCGGTCAGGCCCATATATTCGATGGAACGTGCTGCCGCATCAACCTTGCCGCCTTCAAAATCGGACGGGTGCGGAACCACGCCGGAAATTGGCAGAACGTCTTCTGGGGATGTGCCCCAGGTCACAACCGGTGCGATGTCTTCGCCTTTCAGGGTGACGACCTTGTCGAAATGCGCGCCTTCATCGGTGAAGAGTGTCTTCCACCAGTTCAGAGCAGCTTCCCACTGGGCAGCTTTTGGCGCGTGTGGACGGCCCTTCACATAATCATATGTGGTCTGATCCGGTGCGATCAGGCCAGCGCGTGCGCCGCCTTCAATCGCCATGTTACAGACGGTCATACGGCCTTCCATGGACAGATCACGGATCGCTTCACCGGTATATTCAATCACATAACCAGTACCACCACCGGTGCCGGTTTCACCGATCACAGCCAGGGTAATGTCTTTTGCGGTCACACCTGGCTTCAGCTTGCCGGTGATTTCCACTTTCATGTTCTTGGACTTCTTCTGGATCAGGGTCTGTGTCGCCAGAACATGTTCTACTTCAGACGTACCAATCCCATGGGCCAGCGCACCAAATGCACCGTGGGTCGCTGTGTGGCTGTCACCACAAACAACAGTCATCCCTGGCAGGGTCCAGCCCTGTTCCGGGCCAACGATGTGCACGATGCCCTGACGCACGTCAGACACAGGATAGTAATGCACGCCAAATTCTTTGGCGTTTGTGTCCAGAGCAGCCACCTGAATGCGGCTTTCTTCGGTCATCTGTGCCGGGTCTTCACGGCCAGCTGTTGTTGGCACGTTGTGATCCGGAACCGCGATGGTTTTATCCGGCGCATGCACCTTACGGCCCGTCATACGCAGACCTTCAAACGCCTGTGCAGAGGTTACTTCGTGCACCAGGTGACGGTCGATATACAGCAGTGTGGTGCCGTCTTCCGCCTCATGCGCGATATGCGCATCCCAGATTTTATCATAGAGTGTTTTGGGGGACATGTTGGTCCTCTCCCGTATCATTGGTTTTCAGATGTGGCGAATGCTGCAAATGCGCGTGCGAAAGCCGCACGCAACCATCATAGGTCGGCGTTGACAGAGAGCGACTGACCATAAAAGCGCCATGGTAAAAAAGCGTGGTCATCGATGTCGTAGATGCGTTTCATAAAGCCCACATACACCTGACGAAAGATTCATTCAAGGTGATGTCGCTTTATTCTGAGATTACATCAGATTGATCTGTCGCGTGTTCGGTGCATTCAGACAATTGTGACAGCACATAATCCAATTGCGATAACACAAAGTCACGTCCCGGCCTGATCAGTTCCGGAAGTTCCTGTAAGACCTCACCCACCACTTCTGCGCTGATGCCAGCCACTTCACAGGAGTGATCACCAAGGTTTCTATCCGGGTTTTCTTCCTGCCAGCCCTGAAAGTCCTGCCTTTCAAAATATATCGCAGCACCAATTCCCGCGAGCGGTATAGCAGTTACCAATCGCCTTAGCCGGGCTTTAGCTCTGATCCGTGTTGCAGCTCTTCGATTTCGAACTGCTGACGAAGCGGCCTTCGCAGTCAGGGTCGCCACCTGCGCACTCAGCAACGTCGCCTTAATCGCAAGCCCTGCTGTACTAATTGCCAGACTGACACACAGAAAAACAAGCGCCGTAGTTCTTCTGGACACGGCTATCAGTCTGAATATGAGTTTCATTGTAAGCTGCCTGAAAATATAAACCTGTCTATAAAAACATACTGACTTCCGACAGCCATCTCGTCAACGCAATCGGCGCCTCACTCCGGCGCAGGCCCCAGCAGATCCCAGCGGTTGCCGAATGGGTCACGGAAGACGGCGACGGAGCCGTAGATTTCGTGGCGTGGCTCTTCTTCAAAGGTCACACCATTTTCCAGCATCCGGGCATAGTCAGTCGCGAAATCGCCGGTTTTCAGGAAAAATCCCACACGTCCGCCGGTCTGATTGCCAATCGCAGCTTCCTGATCTGCGCCTTTGGCCTGGGCCAGCAAAATATCTGATCCGGCACCCCCATGCGGGCGCACAACGACCCAGCGCTTGCCGCCACCCTGATCTTCGTCCTGGACCAGATCAAAACCCATCTTATCAACGTAGAATGCAATGCCCGCGTCATAATCAGGGACAACAATTGCAATCAGGCCAAGGCTTTGGGTCGGGCGCATAGGGAAACCTTTCAGGTAAAGAGGCGCGCGAAGAAAATCACGCTCATGATCAGGCCGATCAGAATAATCACCAGGCGCACCAGTGCAACCGGCAAAATCTTTGCGATGCGCGCGCCCGCAAAACCGCCCGCGATGGCAGATGCCCCCATGATCAGCGCAGCGGGCCAGGACACGATGCCCGCGACGGCGAATGTCGCGACAGAAATTGCAGAGATCACAAAGCTAAGCGCATTTTTCAGCCCGTTCATGGCGTTCAGATTGTCCCAACCCCAAAGCGCAAACAGCGCAAGCAAAACAATCCCGAGGCCGCCGTTGAAATAACCGCCATAAAGCGAAACCAGGAAAATCCCCGGAACACCCCAGGGCGTCATCTGCCAGGAAGACCGGGCCAGCGCCGCAGAAATTTGCTTCTGAAACGCAAAAGCCAGGGTGGCTACGAACAGAAGGAAAGGCACGATGGCGGAGAAGACGTCATTGGAAGACACCAGCAGCAGCAGCCCGCCAACCAGCCCGCCCGCAAGTCCGGCGATACAGGCTTTCATCAGCGAAGAACGCGGCAGGGCCCGGATATCATCGCCAAAGCCCATAGCGGCGGACAGATAGCCGGGAAAGACCGCAACCGCACTTGTGGCATTGGCGGCCACCGGCGGAATGCCTGCAAAGACCAGCGCCGGAAAGGTCAGAAAGGTGCCCCCGCCTGCAATCGCATTCATGATCCCCGCGCCGAAGCCTGCAAGAATGAAAAGGATGGTCTCTGACATTCGTAATTCCCCCTGAAAAGGCAGAAAGCACGTGCGTCCGGATATTGTCCACCCCGCTTTGCCGTGCAACAGTACGGATATGGAGAATGAATTCAGTACCGCCACCGAACTGACAACCGAAGTTCAGGGCTTCCTTGTTCAATTGCAGATGTTTGTTGAAGGTCTGCTGCGGCCTTATCAGCTGTGGCAGGTGGCGATTGCTGTGGGGGTGTTCTGCACCGCCTGGATGATCAACACTCTGGTCGGGCCCCGCCTGCATGACTGGATGCGCACACTGGAAGGGCGACCGAAATGGCAGTTGCGCTGGCTTCTGATCCTGCACCGGCGCATTCATCTGATGCTGTTTATCCTGCTGATCTGGATGACCATCTGGTTCATGCGCGAGGTGTTGAACACCTTCCCGTCGCGCACCTATTTGCTGTCAATCATCGGCACGATCAGCGCGGCCTGGTTTGCGATTGCCCTTGCGGTGCAACTGATCCGCAACCAGACCCTGCGCCGGACCATTCGTATTGCCGGCTGGATCTGGGTGACGCTGTATTATTTCGGCTTCCTTGAGGCGACCAGTGCCGTTCTCGACAAAGCAGCCATTGAATTTGGTGATTTCCGCCTGTCTTTGCTGGCAATCCTGAAGGCCGTGATTGTCACCGGCGTTCTGTTCTTTGGCGCCCGCCTGATTTCCGGCACCACATCCACCCGCATTCGCGAGAACGAAGATATTTCCCCGTCCATGCAGGTGCTGGCGGTGAAGTTCATTCAGATGGTTCTGTATGGATCAGCCTTCTTTATCGGGTTGAAAGCCGTTGGCTTTGATCTGACAGGGCTTGCGGTGCTGTCCGGTGCGATTGGTGTTGGCCTTGGTTTTGGTTTGCAGAAAGTTGTGTCAAACCTTGTGTCCGGCGTGATCATCCTTCTGGATAAGTCCATCAAGCCAGGCGATGTGATTTCTCTGGGCGATACCTTTGGCTGGATCGACAGTCTGGGCGCACGTTATGTCTCCGTCGTCACCCGCGACGGGCGTGAATATCTGATCCCGAACGAAGACCTGATCACAGGCCAGGTGGTCAACTGGTCCCATTCCAATGATCTTGTGCGGCTCGATATTTTCTTTGGTACGTCTTACGGATGTGACCCCCATGATGTGCGCCGGATCGCGATTGAGGCGGCCTCTTCCGTCAACCGGGTTCTGTCGGCGAAAGCCCCCGTTTGTCATATTGTGGGCTTTGGCGACAGTTCTGTTGATTACATCCTGCGCTTCTGGATCAAGGATCCGACCGGCGGGCTGACCAATATCCGGGGCAATGTGTACCTGGCCCTGTGGGACGCCTTTAAAGAACACGGCATTGATCTGCCCTTCCCGCAACGCGAAGTGCGCATTCTGAAAGATGATCCTGATGAACGACCCGTTATCATTGACTGAACTTGATGCCGTTGATCTGGCGGCGATGTTGCGTGTCGGCACGCTTTCGGTCCGCCAGCTGGCTGAGGCCTGCCTGGACCGGATCGAGGCCGTAAACCCCGATGTAGACGCCATTGTTGCTTTGCGTCCAAGAGATGAAATCCTGGCAGAGGCCGATGCAATGGAAGCCAAAGGCCCGGGCAAGGATCAGCCGCTTTGGGGCCTGCCGATTGCAATTAAAGACCTGGAAGAGGTCGCGGGCCTGTGCAGCACGTCAGGTTCGCCCCTGTTCAAAGGCCACATCCCGGAAAATGACAGCCTGATGGTGTCGCGCCTGCGCGCCGCCGGGGTGTTGATCATCGGCAAAACCAATGTCCCGGAATTTGGCCTGGGCAGTCACAGTTACAACCCAGTTTACGGCGTCACGCGCAACGCCTTTGATCACAACCGCAGTGCCGGCGGGTCCAGTGGTGGGGCCGCTGTGGCGCTTGCCACCGGAATGCTGCCCATTGCGGATGGTTCCGATATGATGGGCAGTCTGCGCAATCCGGCGGGCTGGAATAATGTTTATGGCTTCCGTCCCTCTGCCGGGCTGGTCGCCAAAGATCCGATCGGCGATGCATGGTCACAGGGGCTTTCCACCAATGGCCCGATGGCGCGCAGTCCACGGGATATGGATCTGATGTTGAAGGTGATCGGTCAACCAGATCCACAGCAACCCCTGGGCCTGCCTGCTTATCAGGGTTTCGAAAAGGTTAATCCTGAAAACATCACTATTGGTTGGATCAGAGACTGGTCCGGCTATTATCCGATGGAAGATGGGGTGCTGGAAACTTGCGAAACTGCCCTGGCGGCACTGCGCAAGATGGGCTGCAACATTATTGAACATACGCCAGCCATTGCACCGGAATCGCTTTGGGATGCCTGGTGTATTCTGCGCAGCCACACCGTCGCCATGTCGTCGATGCCGCTTTATGCCGATCCCGAAAAACGCGCCCTGTTGAAAGAGGCGCATATCTGGGAAATCGAACGGGGGCTGTCTTACACGGCCCAGGATACTCACAACGCCGGTGTCATCCGGTCCGACTGGTTCCGCGAAGTGGCACAACTTGACCTTAACATGCTTGCCCTGCCCAGCGCCCAGATGTTCCCTTTTGATGCAGAACTGGATTGGCCCAAGACCATCGCCGGGCGAGACATGGACACGTATCATCGCTGGATGGAAGTGGTGATCCCGGCGTCGCTTATTGGACTGCCTGCGGTTTCGATCCCTGCCGGGTCCCACCAGAACCTGCCCATGGGGCTGCAACTGATCGGCAAAGCCGGACAGGATGCGCAGGTTCTGGGACTGGCCCAGGCCTTTCATGACGCCACGCAAACCGCATAAAACCCGCCAAAAATCGTGTATCACTTGCACATTGAGCTTTCGCCCCACCGGTGTTAGCTTTATGAGGAGCCCGCGCCGGGCTTTTGCGGCGTGTATCAAGGAGTGAAGACCCTGTCTGAATCTGTACCTGCGGCCAACGAAACCGCCGCAACGCAAGCTGACGCTAAGACGCTGACAAGCGACGCGCTTCTGGCGCGCATCCTTTCCTCACTTGACGAAGACAAAGCCGAAGACGTGGTCGAAGTCGATCTCGCCGGGAAATCCGCGATTGCTGATTACATGGTGATCTGTTCCGGCCGTTCGTCCCGTCAGGTGACATCCATGGCGGAAAAGCTGGCTGATCGTCTGAAACAGGAATACGGTCGTCTCTGCCGGACTGAAGGCAAAGGCTCTGGTGACTGGGTGCTGGTCGATGCCGGTGACGTCATCGTGCATATCTTCCGCCCGGAAGTGCGTGAATTCTATCAGCTGGAAAAAATGTGGCTCGACCCGACGGCTGGTCCGGATACCACCGCCTGATCCATGCGCGTTTCGATTTCTGCCATTGGCCGCATGCGCCCCGGATCGGAGCGCACGCTTTTTGACGACTATCAGACCCGTTTTGACCGAACGGGCCGCGCCCATGGGCTTGGTCCGCTGTCGGTGAATGAGGCTGAAGACAAAAAAGGCGGCGGCATGGGCGCAGAAGCGACCCTGCTGGAACGCAGTGTTCCCAAAGGTGCGGTGATCTGCACCATGGATGAACGCGGGAAATTGCTGTCGTCCCCTGATTTTGCACAGAAGCTGGCAACCTGGCGCGATCAGGGCGCGCAGGATCTGTGTTTTATCATCGGCGGGGCTGACGGTATTGACCCTGCCCTGCGCGCAAAGGCTGATTTTTCCATCAGCCTTGGTAAAATGGTCTGGCCCCACATGCTTGCGCGCGTAATGCTGTCAGAACAGCTTTACCGTGCGGCATCCATCCTGGCCGGAAGTCCGTATCACCGGGTGTGATACGCCACAGAAATTTGCAAAGCGCAACATCTTTGAAAGGTAAAGACTACAACCCTCTAGCCTGATAGGTATCATGAGGAAAACATCTCAAGTGACAAGCGCAATGACAGCCGAAGAAAAAGCAGATTACAGTCCTTATTCGATAGATGAGATCAGAGAAGCTATCGAACAGATCCAAGAAAGCAACTCAGCTTCGCTTTCAGATTCACAAGTTAATTCACACATCATGAGAATGGTGAATGGAACTGAGTTTAGGACTTGGAATCTGAACACAAATAACTTCAGAATCCGTCATGCAGTAGACGGCGAGCTGCAGACACATATAAGTGACCTAACTGCAAAGCCCCCCCGCACGACAATTTTAACAGGTGCAATACTAAGACTGCCTCAGCATATTGCGCCTCCACAGACATCGAGACTGCTTTGTTAGAAGTCAACGCCCGCGAAGGGCAACTCTATCAAGTTCTTGAAATGTCACCAAAGGAAGGCTCCTTTTTAACTACCGTGGTTGCTGGCTGGATCGATTACTATCGGCGCCACAAATGCCCACCTCCTGTTTTGATGCACTTGCGTACAGATCAGGAGAAAGCGATTAAGGAATGGTTTTCTGAGTTTGATAATGAGAAAATAACGCGCCTTTTTCTGGTGGACGCGTTTATTTCAGAGCAGTTCAGAAGAAGTGTAAATAATGATCTCGAGTATAGAACCACAGCCTACTATAGTAGTGGAATTCTGAGCGCAGGCTCTGTTGGACAATTTCTTTATCCTAGCGTAGCCAACTACGGCGGTTGGAACGTCGCGATCCGCCCAGATCTGGTTTCAACACACCTTGAAGTATCCTCCATAAAACTCATTCGAATAGATAGAAATCTTGGGTTTGGCATGTACAATTGGAGTTTGGTGAGGAGCAGCGAAGTATCCGAGGGAACTATCAGGTGGCTCTGACCGACAAGGGAGAGCTTGCATCCATGCTATAAGTAATCCCCGAATATCCTACAACAGAGGTTCCGGACCAGGTCCGTGACGTGCCCGACACACAACTTCGCATCCGGTTGCGCCCTGCCTCCAAACACCATAAATATTCCCTGAACTATACAGGAACACCGCATGTCCATTCCGAAACCTGTCGTCCTTTGTATTCTTGATGGATGGGGCGCATCACGCGATGCCATGGCCAACGCGCCGGTCCAGGCGAACACCCCCAATTTTGACCGTCTGATGCGCAATTACCCCCATGCGCAGCTGCTGACGCATGGGCGCGATGCAGGGCTGCCAACCGGGCAGATGGGGAACTCTGAAGTCGGTCACACCAATATCGGCGCAGGCCGGGTTGTGGCGATGGATCTGGGGCAGATTGATCTGGCGATTGAAGACGGGTCTTTCTTTGACAATGACGCGCTTCAGGCATTCATTGCGAAACTGAAGCAAACCGGCGGCACCGCGCACCTGATGGGGCTTGTGTCTGACGGTGGCGTGCACGGACATATCGACCATATCAAAGCCGCAATCAAAGCTGTGACAGACGCGGGCGTGCCCGTTGCTTTCCATGCGGTGACCGACGGGCGTGATGTCGCGCCGAAATCTGCCATGGGCTATATGGCGGATTTGTGTGGCAGCCTGCCGGAGAGCGCGAAGATTGCCACTGTCACCGGGCGCTATTACACGATGGATCGTGACAATCGCTGGGAACGTGTGGCGACTGCTTATAACGCGATGATCAGAGGCGAAGGCCCCGAGGCCGCTGATACCGGCTCTGTCATCTGCAAAGCCTATCAGGATGGCGTAACCGATGAATTCTTCCCGGCAACCATCCTGACCGGATATAAGGGCGCAAAGAGTGGCGACGGGTTTTTCTGCCTGAATTTCCGGTCTGATCGCGCCCGTGAAATCTTGCGCGCGGTTGGTGAACCGGGCTTTGACGCCTTTGACGCTGGCACGCGGCCTGCCTTTGCTGCGCTGCTGGGCATGGTGGAATATTCTGACGGGCACAGCGCCTATATGACCACCGCGTTTCCCAAACGGAACATCGTGAATACCCTGGGTGAATGGGTGTCTAAACAAGGGAAAACACAGTTCCGCCTGGCCGAAACTGAGAAATACCCGCATGTCACATTCTTCCTGAACGGCGGCGTGGAAACGCCTTATCCGGGTGAAGACCGTTACATGCCCGCATCGCCGAAAGTTGCGACTTATGATCTGCAACCAGAGATGAGCGCGCCGGAAGTCACTGAAAAATTCGTAGAGGCCGTGCACAAAGGGTATGATCTGATCATCACCAATTACGCCAACCCCGATATGGTTGGTCACACTGGCGATTTGAAAGCCGCGATGAAAGCCTGCGAAGCGGTGGACGAAGGCCTGGGTCAGGTTATGGCCGCGCTGGAAGACGTTGGCGGCGTGATGATTGTCACCGCAGATCACGGCAATTGCGAGTTGATGACCGATCCTGAAACCGGTGGTCCACACACGGCCCATACCACCAATCCTGTGCCCGTGACCCTGTTTAACGCCGGCAATGATGTAAGGCTGCGCGACGGGCGCCTGGCCGATCTGGCACCCAGCCTGTTGACGCTGATGCAACTGGAACAACCGGAAGAAATGACCGGCGAAAGCCTGATTTCCTGATGTGGGTCCGGGGTTTTATATACGCTGCTTTGCTTGCCCTTTCCGGCCAGGCCATCGCGCAATCTGACCCGAAAATCACCGCACAACGCGCCGCCCTGCAACTGGATACAGCCGCAACCGCGCTGATCCAGGCTGAAAACGCCACTGACCGGGTGAAAGCCCTGACCGAAACTGTCGCCGCCTATGAAGAAGGGCTGATCGCCCTGCGTCAGGGCATTCGTCAGGTGGCAGTGCGTGAATCGGCCCTGCGCCAGATTTTTGATGCGCGCAGCCTGGAAATTTCACGCCTGCTGGCCGCGCTGCAAGCCATGGAACGCAGCCCCGCACCATTGTTGATGTTGCATCCCTCAGGTCCGGCAGGCACTGCACGGTCGTCCATGATGCTGGCTGAGGTTACCCCTGCGCTGCAAGTCCAGGCCGAATCTCTGAAGCGCCAGATAGATGAGTTGAATCTGCTGCAAGCCATTCAGACCGGTGCGGCAGATGCTTTGCGCGAAGGCCTGGCTGGCGTGCAGACGGCCCGTGCCCGCCTGTCCGAAGCCCGCGCCGACCGTATTGACCTGCCGCGTCAGTTCAGTGCGGACCCCGAAGCGATGCAGGCCCTTCTGAACAACAGCGAAACTCTGCGTGCTTTTGCTGATGGCCTGAACTCTCTGCCAGAGGGCAGCTCGCTTTCCGGGGGGTATGGCCGTCTTGAAGATCTGATCGGCGCATTAGCGCTGCCCGTAAATGGCACGCTTTTGCGTGGCTATAATGAACCTGACGCTGCGGGCATCACCCGCCCGGGCATTGTCCTTGCCACAATGCCCGAAGCCCTTGTCACCAGCCCCGTCGCCGCCACAATCCGTTACGCAGGCCCGTTGCTGGACTACGGAAATGTGATCATTCTGGAACCAGATAATCAGCATCTCCTGGTTCTGGCAGGCCTAGGGGCCGTGTATAGTCAACCAGGAGAGATTGTTCAGCCTGGTACAGCCCTGGGTTTGATGAGCGGTGAAACCACTTTAGGCGCTGTTTCGCCGTTTTCGACAGATGGGACTGGCGCTGAACGATCTGAAACGCTTTATATAGAGCTAAGACAGGGCGACAGCCCGACCGACCCATCGCCCTGGTTTGATCCGGGCAGTGGAAACTGACACAGGGGATCCGACGGCCCGCGACAGCAGGTCTGGCGACATACAGGACAAACTGATGAAGAAATTTATTTTTGCGGCCATTGCCGGAACTTTCGCAGGGGTTATCGCAACAACGCAGGTAACCGGCCCGCTGCTGGCGCAGGAAGCGCAACAGCAAAGCGATGTTTACGAACAGCTTGATCTGTTTGGTAACATCTTTGAACGCATCCGCAGCCAGTATGTGGAAGATGTCGATGAAGGAGAACTGATTGAGGCGGCCATCAACGGCATGCTGACATCCCTTGATCCGCACTCGAGCTTCCTGCCGCCTGCTGATTTTGACGACATGCGCGAACAGACCCGCGGTGAATTCGGTGGGCTGGGTATTGAAGTGACCCAGGAAGAAGGCTTTGTCAAAGTCGTGTCGCCCATGGATGGCACCCCGGCCGATGTTGCAGGTATGGAAGCCGGTGACTTCATCACCCATGTGGATGGTGAAAGCCTGCTGGGCCTGACCCTGAATGAAGCTGTTGAACTGATGCGCGGACCTGTCGGGTCTGAAACAGTGATCACCGTTGTGCGCGAAGGCGTAGACGAACCTTTTGACGTGTCCATTATCCGTGACACCATTCAGCTGACAGCCGTCCGCACCCGCATCGAAGGATCCACCGTGGTTCTGCGTGTGACCACTTTCAACGATCAGACGTATGACAATCTGTCCGAAGGGCTTGCCAAATCGGTTGAAGAACTGGGCGGCATTGAAAATGTGAACGGCTTTGTTCTGGATCTGCGCAACAACCCCGGTGGCCTGCTGAACCAGGCGATTGCTGTGTCTGATGCCTTCCTGAATGCCGGTGAAATCGTATCCACCCGTGGCCGTGCCCCGGAAGATGGAGAACGCTGGAACGCCCGTGACGGCGATCTGACCGAAGGCCTGCCCATTGTTGTTCTGATCAACGGTGGTTCTGCATCTGCTTCTGAAATTGTCGCTGGTGCCCTTCAGGATCACCGCCGCGCGATTGTTGTCGGCACCCGCAGTTTCGGCAAAGGTTCTGTTCAGACCATCATGCCGCTGCGTGGCGATGGGGCCATGCGCCTGACCACTGCGCGCTATTACACACCATCCGGTCGTTCTATTCAGGCGCTGGGTGTCTCCCCGGATATCGTCGTGGAACAACCGCGTCGTGATCCAAACGCCGAAGCTGAGGAAGAAACCCAGGGGTTCTCCCGTACAGAAGCAGATCTGCGCGGCAGCCTTGATAATGATTCCATCAGCGAGGATGAGCGTCGCCTTCTGGAAGAAGAACGCGCCAGAGTAGAAGAGGCCGCACAGCTGCGCGAAGAAGATTACCAGCTTGCCTATGCGATTGATCTTCTGACAGGTCTGCGCGCACTTAGCGGCAACGACTAAAACAATGACCGGCGGGCAATCCCCGCCGGCACCACCACAGGACCAAACATGACCCCTGAAGAAATCTCCACCCTTCCCTATCGCGAAAATGCAGGTGTGATCCTTATAAATAAGGATAACCTGATCTTCGCAGGCAAACGCATTGATAACCCCGGCAACGCCTGGCAGATGCCTCAGGGTGGGGTTGATAAAGGCGAAGATGTGCGCGAAGCCGCATTGCGGGAACTGGAAGAAGAAACCGGGGTTTCACGCGATCTGGTGACCATTGAAGCCGAAACAGCAGACTGGCTGACCTATGAACTGCCCCATGATCTGATCCCAAAACTCTGGAAAGGCAAATACCGCGGTCAGAAGCAGCGTTGGTATGTCATGCGTTTTCACGGCGAAGATTCCAATGTCGACATCCAGAAAGAGCATCCGGAATTTTCCGAATGGGCCTGGATGACCCCGGACGCCCTGGTGGAACATATCGTTCCGTTCAAACGTGATATTTATGTCGCGCTGTTTGGCGAATTTGCCACGGTTCTGCGCGGATAATCGCTGGAATCAACCTGACCATTTCGTGATCTGGCCCGCTGCTTTGGCGGGCTTTATTCTGATCGGGTACCGTCCCCGGAGTCACGAATGCTGCCTTACCGTTTTCTGTTGTCTGCTGCCGCTGCAGGGTTTCTCTCCTGCACCCAGGCGCTTGCGCTGGATTGTCAGGCCACAGGTATGGATCCCTTGTTAAGCCAGGAACATCTGTCCAACTACATCGTGGTTCAGGGCGATGTGTCGATTGCATCGCAATATAAGATCCCACAGACGCGTTTTGGCAGCTTCATCTGGCACCGCTTCCGCCGCGAACGTGTGCGCCTGCACAACTGGCAGGGACATCTGACCGGACAAGTCATCGGGGCCAATGGGGCGCAGCAGGATTTTGATCAGGTCATCACATACAGCCTGATTTGCGATGAACACGGCAGTTGCACCGGTGATCTAGAGGTGCGCAGGCAGACCCTGAAAGATCGCCTGATGTTCCTGCAACCTTCTGAAGATGGCGGGTATGAGCTGGTGATCAGCAGTTGTGGCAGTCATGAATTTGACGCAAGTGACGAAAACCTGACACGCGCCCAACAATGCCTGGATGCCGGTGGCTGCTGACCTCGCCACAAAATAACCGCACCGGAGACTGTCCGATGCGGTTATAAAATGTCAGTAGATGCCCGCACATGCGAACAGCCGGTTTTAACGTCCGCGCAGACGACTCAGAACGTCCTGTGATGCAAACCCGTCTGGCGTCACACCAATGCTTTCCTGATAAGCCCGGATCGCGGCAATTGTATTTGGCCCAATGATCCCGTCAGAACCATCTGTGTCAAAGCCAGCCCGCGTCAGGCGACGTTGCAATTCACGTTTCTGACGGAAAGACAGCGGCGCATAGCCACGCGGCCAGCTTGCCTGAATGGCAGGGCCACCCGCCAGACGATCCGCCAGATGCCCGACCCCAATCACATAAGCATCTGCCGCGTTATAGCGTTCAATCACGTGGAAATTGTCAAAGATCATAAAGGCCGCGCCCTGGGCACCACCCGGCAGCAGGATCGAGGCACGCCCATGATTCGGCACCGCACGACCATTGATGTCACGCACCCCCATTGCAGCCCATTGCTGCGGGGTTTTCTTAATGCGTTCGCTGGTCTGGCTGTAATCAAACCCCTGGGGCAGAACGACTTCTACACCCCATGGCTGCCCGAAGGTCCAGCCGTGGCGTGCAAGATAAGAAGCGGTAGACGCCAGCGCATCGGTTGGGTCATTCGACCAGATGTCACGTTTGCCATCGCCGGTGAAATCCTGCGCGAAAGCCAGATAGGACGTCGGGATAAACTGCGTATGCCCCATGGCCCCGGCCCAGCTGCCAGTCATATTGCGGGCGTTCACGTCACCGGCCTGAATGATCTCAAGTGCTGCGATCAGCTGCGCTTCAAAGAAGCGCCCGCGCCGCCCGTCATAAGCCAGGGTCGCAAGCGCCGAAATCACCGGCGTCTCACCACGACGTTCGCCATAGGCGCTTTCCAGCCCCCAGACGGCAGCGACGATTTCTTTCTCAACGCGGTAGTGATCTTCGATCCGTTCCAGCACATTGCCATGACGGCGCAGGGCGCGCTGACCGTTGCGAATGCGCGGTTCAGACACAGCACCATCCAGGTATTCCCAGATCTGCTTGGTGAATTCCGCCTGATTGCGGTCCCGCGCAATCACATCATCCAGATAGCGCACATTGCGGAAGGCCGCATCGAACGTGCGCTGGGAAATGCCCGCAGTCCGGGCACGGCTTTCAAAACCGCGAACCCAGCGATCAAGCCCGCCTGCGCTGACCTCAATGGGGGTCATTTCCTGGCTCATGATGCCTCCGCCTGTCGAAACTTCTGTCACACTGCTGCCACCGCCAGCGGCAAAAGCCCCCTGCGCTGCCAGCGTCATGCCTGCTATAAAACTAATAATCCGCACGTTTTTCACCTGATGTACTGCCTGTTTTTCAGACAGAGTACCCAGGACATCCACAAAGGGAAAGCGCCTGACGAATCAGACGCTGATCCCGGCTATTTCTTGCGTTTGCGCACCACTTTACGTGCTTTTTTACGTGCTGGGGCTGTGCCAGGGGTCTTGCCGGATTTGCTTTTCGGCTTTTTCCCGGATCGCTTTCTTGAAAACGACCGGCTGCCGCGCCCGCCACGTCCACGTGGCAACGGCTGACCATTCAACGCCAGCAATTCAACAACCAGACCACCGGTTACCGGAATCGCCTCTGCCAGGCGCACAGTCACGGCCTGACCAATGCCCAGGCGCAAACCGCTGTTATCACCGGTCAGGCTTTGATCATCAGCGTCAAAATGGAAATATTCCTGCCCGATCGTCGCCACCGGCACCAATGCATCTGCGCCGGTTTCTTCAAGCCGCACAAAAGCGCCAAACCGTGCAATGCCGGAAATCTTACCTTCCAGTTCATTGCCAACCCGCTCCGACAGAAACGCCGCCAGATAGCGATCGGTTGTGTCACGTTCCGCCGTCATGGAACGCCGTTCTGTTTCGGAAATCTGCGTGCCGGTTTCCCGCAGGTTTTCTTCATCAAAGGGTGACATCCCGTCAAACTTATCCGCAGCCCCTTCCCATTTATGGCCGGAAATCAGCGCGCGATGCACCAGCAGATCTGCATAACGGCGAATGGGGGATGTGAAATGTGCGTATGACCGCAGCGCCAGGCCAAAATGCCCGAAATTATCCGGGCCGTAATAAGCCTGGGTCATGGATCGCAGTGTCGAGATATTGATCAGTTCCGCATGATCCGTGTCCTGCGCCTGATTCAGCAGGCGATTCAGATGCGCGGTCTTCAGGACCTGCCCTTTTGCCAGCGTCAGACCAGAGGCCTGGGCCGTTTCACGCAGGGCATCCAGTTTCTCTTTGTTCGGTTCTTCATGCACCCGGAACAGCAGGTCTTGCTTCCGCGTGATCAGTTCTTCCGCGGCGGCGACATTGGCCAGCACCATGAATTCTTCGATCAGCTTATGCGCGTCCAGGCGTTCCGCAAAAGCGACCGATTTCACTTTGCCATCCTCATCCAGAACGATCTTGCGTTCCGGCAGATCAAGTTCCAGCGGCTGACGGGTATCGCGTGCCTTCAAAGTCGCGTGCCAGGCGGCATAAAGAGGCTCTAACACGCGTGTTAACAGCTCTGCGCAGCGATCATTCGGATTGCCATCCATCGCCTGTTGTACTTCCTGATAGTTCAGGGAGGCGTGGGATTTCATCAGCGCGCGGGTGAAACGATGGCTGATCTTATTGCCTTCGGCATCAAGCTGCATCCGCACAGCAATACAGGCACGATCCACCCCTTCATGCAGGGAACACAGATCCCCGGACAAACGATCCGGCAACATCGGCACTACGCGATCGGGGAAATAAGATGAATTGCCACGCTTGCGGGCTTCACGATCCAGTTCTGAACCGGGCGTCACGTAATGCGCCACATCGGCAATCGCGACCCAGACGATGTGACCGCCGGGATTTTCCGCGTCACTGTCGACGTGCGCAAAACAGGCGTCGTCATGGTCACGCGCGTCATGGGGATCGATGGTGATCAAAGGCATATCACGCAGATCTTCGCGCCCATCCAGCGGGGCAGGTTTTGCGGCGTCGGCCTCTGCCACGACCCCATCCGGAAAAGCATCGGGAATGCCATGCTGGTGGATCGCAATCAGGGAAACGGCCTTTGGCGCGGTCGGATCGCCAAGACGATCAACAATACGCGCCGAAGGCAGACCCATGCGGGATTTCGGCCCCGTGCGTTCTGCTTCAACCAGTTCGCCGTCTTTCGCATCCAGCGTCGCGCCAGCGGGCACGTTCCATTCTTTGTCAGACCCTTTTTCAACCGGCACAATCCGCCCACCTTCATGGCCACGGCGGTAAATACCAAGGATTCGCTGCGGATTAGAGCCTATTTGACGAATAAGAACGCCGTTATAAGCGTAATCTTCACCCTCCACCTCCTGGAGGCGCGCCAGAATACGTGCGCCTTTCGCCAATGCGGGTGTGTCAGGCTTTTCCAGCATCAGAACACGCGGCGCGGCACCTTCGCCCTGCCAGTCGACGGGATAGGCAAAAAGATCGCCATCTGCATCCGGCCCTTCGACCTTCAGCATCGCAACAGGCGGCAGCTTATCCGGTTCGCGATAAGTCTTTTTGCGTTTGCGCAGATGCCCTTCCGTTTCCAGTTCTTTCAGGATGCGTTTCAGGTCAATACGGGCAGCTCCTTTGATACCAAAAGCACGTGCAATGTCCCGCTTAGCGGTACGGGCCGGGTTTTCGGATATCCAGTTCAGGATCTCTGCTTTAGATGGAATATGCGTTTTCATACGTATGCCCTACCATGTCACCCATTTCCCGTCACGCTGCTTATTGCGCCAGGGATCTGCCAGAGCCTGAAACCAGAATTTTTCACCTATTTCTTGCGATCACCTATTTCTTGCGATATTGTTCGCATTGAATGTCAGGTATTTTAAAAGTCCAATGCTCAATCAACCCCATATTTTCGTCCTATCGTTGTCCGACTGCATCGAAAGGCGCACGCCCTTGCTGAAACAACTGCAGGAGTTCGGACTAAAATATGAAGTCTGGAATGCGATTGATGGTCGCCAGGGACTGCCAGGGCACTACGAAAGCCATATTGATCGTGAGCGGACTAGACAGCACATGGGGCGCAATATGTCCGATACAGAATTTGCCTGTGCGCTGTCCCATCGCGCGATGCAGCAAACCATCCTGAATCGAAAACTGCCTGGCGCGTTAATCCTGGAAGACGATGCAGTATTGACAGAGAGCATTCCCGGCATCGTGTCACTTCTACCCCTTAAAGAACAGGATCTTACGCTGCTTTATCACCAAGGTGGATATGCATGGCGACGGGCTGGCCCAATCTCACAAAAGCACAACGCACGTCGCATCACACTTCATCCTAATGGTGCCGTTGCTTACTATATCACTCAAGAAGCAGCTGCACGCATGATAGATGCAAATACTCCGGTTCAATATGTTGCAGACTGGCCCCTTGATCTATCCCGCATATCTGCTTGTATTCTTCAACCACGCCCTGTGCAGGTAACATTAACAAATTCTGCCATTGAAGGATCCCGCCTGGATATGAAAAAAGTTCGATCTATGCGGTTTCTGCGATCTATGCGGTTTCTGCGCCGGTCTTACTGGCGGCGAAAATACCTGAAGCTCGTTTCGGACAAGCTATGCTGAACGCGGCAGCATCTTCAGATCCGCTAGGGTATCCACATCGCGCAGCGTGGCGACCTGCGCGATCCGGTGATCCGGTAGGGTCGCCATTGTATCCACCAGAGCCTTTTCGGTGGACCAGCGTACGCCGGTAAACAGGCCGGGCGGCACCGGGCGTATACGTTTCAGACCAATCAGCCAGTACCCGCCATCATCCGCAGGGCCGAAAACCGCATCATGATCGCCCAGCGCCTTGAACGCTTCTGCAATACGCGTGCGGTTGATGTCGGGGATATCCGCGCCGATGATGCACATAGGACCGGGCGCAACGCTGTGAAACTGCTGCGCCATACGGTCACCAAGATCGCCGCCCCCCTGGGGCACACGGGGCAGATCTGCGGGCCAGACGCGGCTTTGCAATCCTTCCTGATCAGGCGCAACTGCCAGGATCAGATCCCAGCGCGGATCACGCAGGCGACGGATCAGGGCAGCAGATTGGTGACGAAACCACCAGGCGGAACGTGTCAGGCCAATGTCGCGCCCCAACCGGGTTTTCACGCGCCCCGGATGTGGTTCTTTCAGCATCACCACAAGGCGCGGGCGGTATGAAATCATAGGGTCAGTTCCATATCGCGGTGATCAATCCCCGCATCATCATAGACCGGACCAAAGGCAGTGAAACCCAACGCCTCATAAAACGGGATTGCATGGCACTGAGACCCTAATACAGCAATTTTCATGCCATCTAAGGTGCGAAGATGTTCAACGCAGGCCTTGATCAGTGCTGCACCAGCCCCGGCCCCGCGCCCTTCTTTCAGCACACAGACACGCCCGATCTTGCCCGCATCGCCTTTCAGCAGAATGCGCGCGCAGCCAATGGGCAGGCCTTCTTTTTCTGCGAGGAAATGCAGGGCCTCATTGTCTTCGCCATCGACTTCTTCCGCCTCAGGCACCGCCTGTTCTTCGATAAACACTTTGCGGCGCAGCTGGTGGCAGGTGGCGATGTCCATGGTCTGGCTGATGATCAGGCTCATGCGAAATAATCCTTCAGAATACGGGAATAAATGCCCTTCAGCTGGGTGATCTGTTCGGCTTCCACCCGTTCATCCACCTGGTGCATGGTTTTGCCCACAAGACCAAATTCGACAACAGGACAATGGGCACGCACAAAACGTGCGTCCGACGTGCCGCCCGAGGTGGACAGCACCGGATCAACGCCGGTTTCATCCTTCACGGATTTCGCGACCAGATCAGACAGCGCACCAGGGGGCGTTATAAAAGATTCGCCGGTGACTTTAGTCTTCAGTTCCAGCTCAACGCCTGTCTCTGCCTCGATCACTGCTTTCTCGCGTTCAAGCCAGGCAATGATCAGCGCGGAGGTCTGCACATCGGAAAAGCGAATATCAATCGCGCAACGGCATTGTGCGGGGATCACGTTGCTGGCGTCATTCCCGGTTTCAATCGCGGTAACGACCAGCGTTGTCGGATCAAAATGATCACTGCCCGCGTCAATCTGATGGGACGACAGGCGATCCACCAGACGCGCCATGGCCGGCAGCGGGTTCAGGGCGCGATGCGGATAGGCGGAATGGCCCTGCTTACCCCGCGCGGTAAAATGCGCCTTCAGCGATCCGCGACGACCGATCTTGATCATCTCGCCCATTTTATCCGGGCAGGTGGGTTCGCCGACAAGACAATCAGTCATGACTTCACCCTGCGCGCCCATCCATTTCAGGATTTCCGTGGTGCCATGCAGCGCCGGGCCTTCTTCATCGCCGGTGATGGTGATCACCACTGCACCGTCGGGCGGTGTGTCCTGCACCAGATCAATCGCTGCCGCGACAAAGGCCGCCACGCCGGATTTCATATCTGTCGCGCCACGCCCCTGCATAATGCCATCGACAACTTCACCGCTGAAGGGATCGAAGCTCCAGGCGTCTGCATCACCCACGGGCACAACATCGGTGTGGCCGTTAAAGCCGAAAGACCGGTTTGCACCCTTTGCACCCCAGCGAGCGAAGAGGTTGCAGGTGCCTTCGACATCAATGCGCGTACATTCAAAGCCCGCCGCTGACAGCATATCTTCCAGCAGCACCAGCGCACCGCCTTCCACAGGCGTAACAGAGGGGCATTTGATCAGGTCGCCAGTCAGTTCAACGGGGTCAATCGGGGTATGGGCCATGTGATTTCCTTTACAGAAACTTAATGCGCGGGCTTGCCGTCAAAGAATGGGGTCATCTGGGCGACAATGACGGAATTTTCATCCAGAGCACGCTGCATCAGTTCGCGTTCGTCTTCGCCAATCTCATGGCCTTGTTCAATCCGTTCATCCAGCGTGCCGTATCCCGTCACATCCAGCGGCGCCATATCCGCCTGCTTCAGGATCGCCACGGTTTCGCGTACGGCTTCGGCTTCGTCCACGCCAGAGGCATAACACATCAATGCCGCGCCATCCGCGCCATCGGGCAGACCGTCACCGTCTTTGCGGCCAACTTCGACCAACAGCGTATAGACTTGCTGCGGCTTCTTTTCTTTTTTCTCTTTAGCGCTCATCGCCTGCCCTTTCTGCGATGCTGGGAATGTCACATTCGCTATGCCTGGTTTCGGCAAAAATATCCAGTCTCAGGTCAATCTTTCCTTTACATTCCTGCGTTTCAGAACTTTTAGTAACCTCACCATTTTCGCAGGATAGAACACAATGAGGCAACAATCCTCAACCTTGTCCTTCCTGATCCGGAAACTGGTTCTGATTTTTTTGTTATGTGTAAACTTTCCTGCTCAGGCTCAGAACCCGGACAGTCAGATCAGTTCTGACGGAACATTGCGCTTCGCCACGGTGGAGCGTCCACCCTTTGCTATGCATACAGGGACAGAACCTGCAGGCTTTTCAATAGATCTGATGCGTGAAATCGCAACTGAGATGAAATTGCGCGTTGAGTTTCACCCCTATGGCAGCTTCAGTGAAATGTTCGAAGCCGTTCAAAGCGGCGCGGCGGACGGGGCCGTTGCCAATATCTCGATCACGTCATCCCGCGAACAGATCCTGGATTTCTCACAGCCCATTATCGCTTCGGGCCTTCAGGTTATGCTGCATGATGATAACCCCGGCAGCCCTGTTTTTGAGGCGATCTTCAATCTTGATATTCTATTCGCAATACTTGCCGCGTTCGGCCTGCTGGCGCTTGGCGGCCTGGTCATGTGGTATTTTGAACGTAAAAGTCAGCCTTATTTTGATCGCCCCATGGCAGAGGCTTTCTTTCCGTCGTTCTGGTGGGCTCTGAACCTGGTTGTAAACGGCGGCTTTGAAGAACGGGTGCCGCAATCCCGGCCAGGGCGTGTGTTTTCCGTCATTCTTGTGATTTCGTCCCTGTTCATCGTATCGGTGTTTGTCGCGAAGATTACTGCTGCGATTACGCTTGGCGCAATCACAGAAGAGATCAACTCACTGTCTGATATCGAAGAACACCGCGTTGCAACCACCGAAGGTTCAACAGCATCCGATTTTCTGACCACGCGTGAAATCCAGCATTTCACAACGAAAGACTACACCACTCTTATCACCGGGTTTGAAAACCGTGAATTTGACGCCATCTTCTTCGATCAGCCCATGCTGTCCTGGTATGTACGAAATCAGCCCCCCGGCAAAGTGCGCCTGCTGGACCGGGTCTTTCATCCGGAAAATTACGGCATCGCCCTTAGTCAGAACAGCCCGCTGCGTGAATCTGTCAACCGCGCCCTGCTGACCATCCGGGAAAACGGGCGGTATGACGCCATTTACACGAAATGGTTTGGCGTACGCTGAAACAAAAACCGCCGGGCGATGATGGCCCGGCGGTTTTAAATTCAGCTTTTGATCTGTGGATCAGTCGCGCAGCAGATCGTTGATAGACGTCTTGGAACGGGTCTGTGCATCCACACGCTTCACGATCACCGCGCAATACAGGTTCACGCCGTTTTTGCTGGGCATGGAACCCGCAACAACCACGGAACCGGATGGCACTTCGCCATACATGACTTCGCCGGTTTCACGATCCACAATCTTAGTAGACTGACCGATAAACACGCCCATGCCCAGAACGGACCCTTCGCGTACGATGCAGCCTTCGACAACTTCGGAACGCGCACCGATGAAGCAGTTATCTTCAATGATGGTCGGGCCAGCCTGCATGGGTTCCAGAACGCCGCCAATGCCAACGCCACCGGACAGGTGCACGTTTTTGCCGATCTGCGCGCAGGAGCCAACAGTCGCCCAGGTGTCAACCATCGTGCCTTCGCCAACGTATGCGCCGATGTTCACGAAAGACGGCATCAGAACCGCGCCAGGGGCAACAAAAGCAGATTTGCGCACAACACAGTTTGGAACAGCACGGAAACCGGCTTCTTTCCACTCCGCATCGCCCCAGCCCTTAAACTTGCTGTCGACTTTATCCCACCAGCCAGCGCCCTGCGGGCCACCCTCGTGCTGTTCCATATCTTTGATACGGAAGCCCAGAAGAACAGCTTTCTTCGCCCATTGGTTCACATGCCAATTGCTGTCTTCACGTGGTTCGGCAACGCGTAGTTTGCCACTGTCGAGCGCGTTCAGCGTGTCTTCGATCGCATCGCGCATTTCACCAGTGGTGGCAGAACTGATGGTATCGCGTGCGTCCCACGCGGCCTCGATGGCGGTTTCAAGCTGGGCATTAGACATGGTTTCAGGCTCCCGGAAGATACAAAGTTGGCGCTTCTTACCCGAAGATACCCCCTGCGTCATCCTCAGTTTGCGACGCCAGCGAAAACAGGCGCGTCGCAATGTGTTGAAAACAGGTGACTGGTATTCGGCCGGATCTGGCTGTAGCTGTTAAAACAAACAAATTTCACGCAAGGAAACGCGATTTATGAGTGATAAGAACCCAAAGCACCCGATGCGCCACGCCCATCAGGATGTGGAAAAAGCAAAAGACATTCCGGATACGCCGCAAACCCGTGCGCCTGCATATCGCCTGGCGTTCAGTGACGAAGATTTCATGTGTCAGCCCGCCCTGCGCCCGGTGCGCCTGCAGTTGGAACTGTTGAAAACCGAAATGGCCATGGAAGAACATGGCATTGAAAGCACAATCGTAATGTTTGGCGGCGCACGTATTCCAGAACCCGCGAAAAAAGACACAGCCCGGACGCAAACCCTTGCCGATCTGTCAGCCTTCTATGACGAAGCCCGTGAATTTGCCCGCCTGATGACTCTGCGCAGCATGGAAAGCAACGGGCGCGAAGATGTGGTTGTCACCGGTGGTGGCCCTGGCGTTATGGAAGCGGGCAACCGCGGTGCTGTCGATGCTGGTGGGGCATCCATCGGGCTGAACATTGTGCTGCCGCACGAGCAGGCACCAAATGAATATGTGACACCCGATCTGTGCTTTAACTTCCATTACTTCGCGATCCGCAAGATGCATTTCCTGATGCGCGCCAAGGCGGTCTGCGTGTTCCCGGGTGGTTTTGGCACCCTGGATGAGCTGTTCGAAGCCCTGACCCTGATCCAGACCGGCCGCATGGACCGCGTTCCCTTCCTGCTGTTTGGCAAAGACTTCTGGGAAAAGATCATCAACTGGAACGCGCTGTCAGACGCAGGCACCATCGCCGCCGAAGATCTGGACCTGTTCCAGTTTGTTGATACAGCACAAGAAGCGATTGACGCAATTGATGCCTGGGGCGACGGCAACGCCCGCGACGCGCTGCCTGGGCGTTAATTATACGACATTTCTGGCCATGGGGTATGTCCTGTGGCCAGGAAACGGATGCTCAAAGCGTTGGACAAGTTTCGCGTGAGAGTAGCCAAGTTCAGAAGCTTTACAGAGGCGCTGCATATCTTTGCGCGCACATAGGATAAGCCCGCCACCTGCTTCTTGCAAAATATACCCTTTCGCGGAAAGCCTATCCTGTAATTCAGACCACGATTTCGCGTAGGCCAGATCATCAGCGAGAAGCGCCCGCAAGGGAGCGACGAGCCGCTCATCCGCCCTAACGGACGTCTTCGCTTTGTGTCTGCGTTGCAAATCCCGCTTAAGCGCCTCGCGTACAATCTGACCAATCGTCTGATCTTCCGACAACGCAATTTCTGACAGCGCCTGTAGCATCACCGGATCGATCTGAAGAGTTACAGTTTCTTTCATCATACCGGAAGTTACTCCGAACATGATGAATCAACTCTTAACCCTTAAGCTCAGCCTCAATCTGCTTCCGGCTTTTGCGCGCACGTTCGGTTTCTGATTTCAACTGACCACAGGCCGCCATAATATCTTCCCCACGCGGTTTGCGCACGGGCGAGGCATAACCCGCCTGATAGATAATCTCAGAGAACGCGCGAATGCGGTTATTTGAAGACCGCTCATAAGGCGAACCGGGCCATTCATTAAACGGGATCAGGTTCACTTTGGCCGGGATCCCTTTGATCAGCTCCACCAGACGGTGCGCATCTTCATCCGTATCATTCACGCCCTTCAGCATGACATATTCAAAGGTAATGCGCTCAGAGTTCGACGCTTTGGGATAGCTGCGCAAAGCTTCTACAAGCTTTTCCAGCGGCCAGCGTTTGTTGATCGGCACCAGAACATCGCGCACTTCATCAGTCGTAGCATGGAAGGAAATCGCCAGCAGACAGCCGATTTCTTCAGCCGTGCGCGCCATCTCAGGCACAACGCCGGATGTCGACAGGGTGATGCGACGGCGTGACAGGGAAATCCCTTCAGGATCCATCGCGATCTTCATCGCGTCGCGTACGTTTTCAAAGTTATACAGCGGCTCGCCCATGCCCATCAGAACAATGTTAGACAGCTTGCGTTTCGCTTCGTCATTCGGGTTGCGACCGGGTTCCGGCCATTCGTCCAGATCATCGCGTGCCACCATCACCTGACCGATGATTTCACCGGCAGACAGGTTACGCACCAGTTTCTGGGTACCCGTGTGACAGAAGGTACAGGTCAGCGTGCAGCCGACTTGCGAAGAAATACACAGCGTGCCGCGATCTGTTTCGGGGATATAGACGATCTCTACCTCATGCCCGCCCGCGATGCGCACCAGATATTTGCGTGTGCCATCCTCAGAAACCTGACGGGTGATAACCTCTGGCACGCGCACTTCAAACTTTTCAGACAGCATCGCGCGGAAAGGTTTCGCCAGATTGGTCATATCATCAAAGGACCGTACGCCTTTTTGATAGATCCACTGCCAGATTTGCCCCGTGCGCATCTTTGCCTGTTTTTCAGGTGTCCCGGCTTCGATCAGCGCGGTCCGCATCGCGTCACGGGTCAGCCCAACCAGATTGATCAGGTCAGAGGGCGCCTCTTTGCGCGGCACGGTCAGCATATCAGGTGTAACAGCTTTCGCTGCTGCGGGGGCGGCTGGTTTTTTGTCAGACATCACTGGCTCCGATGAAACAAGGGTGCCTCATAACGCAAAAAAGGGGCAATGGAAACATGCCCCTTTCAATTCCGATCGCCGTGAAATCAACCGCCGCAGCGTGTTTCGGCTTCTTCCACAGCTGCGGTGAAGCCCAGCAGAGAGAATGTATCTTTGGTGATGGTGCCACGGCCAGAGCGCGCTGTCAGCAGGGCCGATGCGCCGCGCTTCATTGCAGTGATGATCCGGGCGTCATCCCCCGGGCTTGCGGCCCAGGCGTTTTCGCCGGTTGTGAACAACTCGAACGTGTTGCCACTGATATCCAACTGCACGGTAGATCCGCTGGCAAAAGGATAACCGCCGGTGAAAGACACCTGCCCAGCAACACTGGAAGATGGGTTCCAGGTGACAAACATCAGGATCTGACCACGACGCACGGCTTTCGGGCGACCGTCAGAATCGGTGTTCACAGTCTCTTTCGGGCCGGATACCGCCCAGCACTGTGTCGGATCGTCGTCGACAAAGACGCTCCAGTCCGTTTGCGCGGCCACGCGATTGTCAGTGGTTTCCTGGGCATACGCGCCCGTCACAACACATGCTGCCAGTGATGCAGCGCCAATAAACCCGCGAAGAACAGAAGATTTCATGTTGAAACAGCCTCCAGCTGTGTTGCCTCTTTGATGTCAGCGACCCGTTATTTCCGGATCTGCGCATCTCATTTACCCGATAGCTTTACACTAATCAAAAAATGCAGTTGTTTGAAACCCCAATTTCCGCCGGTCCTGGCGAAAAACTGCGCAGCTTTACCCGGAGACGACCAATGACAGCACCCGAAATTCTGACAGAGATCTGGCGTGGCGACATTCTTGAATCTGTTCACACCGGCCATGCGGTGATTTGTGACCACAAAGGCGATATTGTAGAAGCCTGGGGCAACCTCGATCACATCACCTATCCCCGATCATCCTGTAAAATGATTCAGGCCCTGCCGCTGATCGAAAGCGGTGCTGCGGATGCTTACGGGCTGAACAGCGAACACCTGGCCCTGGCCTGTGCATCACATCAGGGCGCCGCGATCCATACAGATCGGGTTTCCAAGTGGTTGTCTGGTCTTGATCTGGGCGAAAGTGATCTGCGGTGCGGCGCACAGGAACCAGCCGACATTCCGGCGCGCAATGCCCTGGTGAAAACCGATGATTCGCCCTGTCAGTACCACAACAACTGTTCCGGCAAACATTCCGGTTTTCTGACCTGGAACAAACATATGGGGCATAGCGCAGATTATCACGATCCGTCCCACCCGCTTCAGGTCGCGATTAAGGAAGCTTTCGAAGATGTGACCGGGGAAACCACGCCGGGGTATGGCATTGATGGCTGTTCCGCCCCGAATTTCGCAACCTCTGTTGCGGGGCTTGCACGTTCTATGGCGTTCTTCGCCGGTGCTTCAGAAGATGGATCTGCACGGGAAAAAGCGGCTGTGCGCCTGCACCGCGCGATGGCAACACATCCGGAATTGGTCGCTGGTGAAACCCGCGCCTGTACAGAACTGATGCGTGCGATGGATCATAAAGTAGCCATCAAAACCGGCGCGGACGGTGTTTTCACCGCGATCATCCCAGAGAAAAAGCTGGGCATCGCCCTGAAGATTTCTGACGGGGCGACACGGGCGTCAGAATGCACGATTGCCGCGATCCTTGTGAAACTGGGCGTGCTGAACCCGGCCCATCCGGCAACACAGAAACGCCTGAACGCGCCGATCCTGAACTGGAACAAGGTCAACTGCGGCACGATCAAAGCTGCAGATCCCCTGAAATAGGGTCTGTTATTCGCTGAACTCTGACTTCTGATAGCCCTGAAGATACAGCAGGGCTGTCAGATCCCCGTGATTGATCCGCACGTCGCATTCCGCTTGCACCGAAGGTTTCGCATGGGCCGCAACACCCGTGCCCGCCAGGTGCAACATTCCCAGGTCATTGGCCCCGTCACCCACCGCAATTGCATCCTCAGGCGTCAGGCCCAGACGCGCTGTGATTTCGTTCACAGCGGTGATCTTTGCCTCGCGTCCCAGGATCGGCATTCCAACCGCGCCGGTCAGTGCGCCATCGGCATGCAACAGCGTATTCGCACGATTTTCATCAAAGCCCAGCTCCCCCGCCACATGCGCGGTAAAATCGGTGAACCCACCAGAAACCAGCGCAGCGTAACCACCGTTCGCCTTCATCGTTTGCACAAGCGCCCGTCCACCGGGCACTAGCGTGATGCGATTGGCCAAAACAGTGTCTATTACAGCACTTTTCAACCCTTTCAGCAAAGCCACACGTTCATTCAGCGCGTCTTCAAAATCAATCTCGCCATTCATCGCACGGGCTGTGATTTGCACAACCTGATCGCCAATCCCGGCCTCGGCAGCCAGTTCGTCAATGCATTCCTGCGCGATCATTGTGCTGTCCATATCCGCGACCAGGACAGATTTTTTGCGCCCCTCTGTTGGCTGAACAACCAGATCAACGGACAATTTCTGAAGTTCTGCCCAAACGTTCCAGCGATTGTCCGGCATGGCCGGAATATCAAATTCCGCCGCCTCTGCCGCAGACAACCAGCGCAGTTCAGATCCGCCCCAGGCGCTTTGAATACTGCCCGCCAATACGGGATCCAGCATTCCGGGTTTTGCGATCATTGTGGCTGTGAACATCGGGCACCTGTCGTATCTGTCATCTGTTTGGCCGCATAACGACAATTTTTTACTTGCGCCAGAAAAAAACGCTGCTATTCCCAAAGGTGGGACACCCTTCCCCAACGAAGGGCTTATATCTGGAAGGATATCATGACTGATATTGCACACCCGGCCACGCGGCCGGCCAATCCGCGTTTTTCTTCTGGCCCTTGCGCCAAACCCCCCACATGGAATCTGGATGTATTGCGAGATGCGCCCCTGGGCCGTTCACACCGTGCAGCTGTTGGCAAAGCCAAGCTGAAAGCCGCCATTGATGAGACGCGCGAGCTGCTGAACATCCCCACAGATTACAGGATCGGCATTGTGCCCGCATCCGACACTGGCGCTGTAGAAATGGCCCTGTGGAACCTGCTGGGCGCACGCCCGGTTGAAATGCTGGCCTGGGAAAGCTTTGGTGCCGGCTGGATCACCGATGTTGTGAAGCAACTGAAGATCGACGCCACCGTCAAAACCGCTGATTACGGGCAGATCGTTGATCTTGCATCGGTTGATTTCACCAATGACGTTGTTTTCACCTGGAACGGCACCACATCCGGCGTGCGCGTGCCAAATGGCGACTGGATTGCAGATAACCGTGACGGCCTGACGATTTGTGACGCGACAAGTGCTGCGTTTGCGATGGATCTGCCCTGGGACAAACTGGATGTGACCACCTATTCCTGGCAGAAAGTGCTGGGCGGTGAAGCCGCGCATGGGATGATCATCCTGTCTCCGCGTGCTGTGGAACGTCTGGAAAACTATGCCCCGGCATGGCCGCTGCCAAAGATCTTTCGCCTGACCAAAGGCGGCAAACTGATCGATGGGATCTTTACCGGCGCCACCATCAACACACCTTCTATGCTGTGCGTTGAGGACTATCTGTTTGCCCTGTCCTGGGCCCGTTCTGTTGGTGGCCTGCGCGGCTTGATTGCGCGTGCTGATGCGAATTCCTCCGCAATAGACTCTTTTTGTGCAGCGCATGACTGGATTGAAAATCTGGCCGAGGTCAAAGCAACGCGTTCAAACACCTCTGTCTGTCTGAAATTCACAGACGCACGCATCACGGATGGCGCAACCTTCGCCAAAGCCGTTGCAAAGCGTCTGGAAAATGAAGGCGTGGCGTTTGATATGGGCGCTTATCGTGATGCCCCGGCAGGTCTGCGGATCTGGTGTGGTGCCACGGTTGAAACCAGCGATGTTGAGGCCCTGCTGCCCTGGATCAAATGGGCTTTCGAAGCCGAGATCGCATCTCTCTGAAGCATTTCTGAGCGCGCCTTTTCTCGGGCGCCTCCCCTTCCCCATTCTATAAAGGACCAAACCATGGCCCCTAAAGTACTCGTATCTGACAAACTTTCCGAAACCGCTGTGCAGATCTTCCGCGATCGCGGCATCGACGTTGATTTCATGCCTGACCTTGGCAAAGACAAAGAAAAGCTTGCGGAACTGATTGGCAAATATGACGGTCTTGCAATCCGCTCTGCCACCAAAGTCACGCCAACCATCCTTGCTGCCGCTGAAAACCTGAAAGTCGTCGCACGTGCTGGTATCGGCACCGATAACGTCGATAAAGATGCCGCGTCTAAAAAAGGTGTGATCGTGATGAACACACCTTTCGGCAATATGATCACCACCGCCGAACACGCAATTGCCATGATGTTCGCGGTTGCACGCCAGATCCCTGAGGCCAGCGCATCTACCCATGCCGGCAAATGGGAAAAATCCAAATTCATGGGGGTCGAGCTAACCGGCAAAACCCTTGGCGTGATTGGTGCCGGGAACATCGGTGGTATCGTTTGCGACCGTGCCCGCGGTCTGAAGATGAAAGTTGTGGCCTATGACCCCTTCCTTGGCGAAGAAAAAGCCAAGCATATGGGTGTTGAAAAGGTTGAACTAGACGAGCTGCTGAAACGTGCTGATTTCATTAC
Organism: Thalassobius sp. I31.1; assembly: GCF_003031585.1. Lineage (GTDB taxonomy): Bacteria > Pseudomonadota > Alphaproteobacteria > Rhodobacterales > Rhodobacteraceae > Halocynthiibacter. Next base: position 114,140 of record NZ_PWAA01000053.1, on the reverse strand, counting down.
CCTGCACGTGCCGTTGACCGATCAGACCCGCAATGTTCTGTCCCGTGAAAACCTTGAGAAGACCAAAAAGGGCGTGCGGATCATCAACTGTGCCCGTGGTGGCCTGATTGACGAGGCCGCTTTGGCTGAAATGCTGCAATCTGGTCACGTGGCTGGTGCTGCTTTGGATGTGTTCGCAGAAGAACCTGCCAAAGAAAACGTGCTGTTCAACCTGCCCAATGTCGTCTGCACCCCGCACCTGGGTGCGGCCACATCTGAAGCGCAGGAAAACGTTGCTTTGCAAGTTGCGGAACAGATGTCCGATTACCTGCTGACCGGTGCGGTAACCAACGCCCTGAACATGCCATCTGTCACCGCGGAAGAAGCCAAAGTCATGGGTCCGTGGTTGCAACTGTCTGGTCACCTTGGCGCATTCGTTGGCCAGATGACCGATGAACCGGTGAAGGCGATCAATATTCTGTACGACGGTAATGTGGCTGAAATGAACCTTGAAGCCCTGAACTGTGGCGTTATCGCGGGCATCATGAAACGTGCAAATCCTGATGTGAACATGGTTTCTGCGCCTGTGGTTGCACGTGAACGCGGCATTCAGATCTCCACCACCAATCAGGCGAAATCCGGTGCGTTTGACGGCTATATCAAAGTCACTGTCGTGACCGAAAAACGCGAACGTTCTGTTGCAGGCACCGTGTTTAGTGATGGAAAACCACGTTTCATCCAGATCAAAGGCATTCAGGTTGATGCCGAAATCGGGCGTCATATGCTGTACACCACCAATGAAGACGTGCCGGGCATCATCGGCACCCTGGGCCAGACCATGGGCGAAAACGGCGTGAACATCGCGAACTTTACCCTTGGCCGTTCAGAAGTTGGCGGCGAAGCGATCGCATTGCTGTACATCGATCATAAGGTTGACGATGCAGTGATTGAGAACCTCAACAAAACCGGCATGTTCCAAAGCATTAAACCGCTGGAATTTGACGTCGCTTAAGGATTGATCATGCGCCACTACGCGATTGGGGATGTGCACGGACATCTGGACAAACTGCAATCAGCCATGGCGTTGATTGCGCGAGATCGCGACCGTGTGAATGACCCAAAAGCACCCGTGGTGCAGATCGGTGATCTTGTTGATCGCGGCCCGGATTCAAAGGGCGTGATCGAATTTATGATAGAAGGCGTGATCCGGGGCGAACCCTGGGTCACGCTGCTTGGCAATCACGACCGGCAGTTTCTCTGGTGGCTGGAAGATCCCGAACGCCGCGATCCGGTTCTGAAATCGGAATACACCTGGCTGCACGACCGCATTGGCGGCCTGACAACACTTGCGTCTTATGGTGTGGATATCGATGCCTCTGTAGCTGATATGCACAAACAAGCCCGTGCATTGGTGCCGGATGACCACGTAGATTTCCTAAGCGCGATGCCCAATCACTATACACGTGATGGGTTGTTCTTCGCACACGCCGGCATCCGCCCTGAAGTTCCGTTAAATCAACAGACCGAAGATGATCTGATCTGGATCAGGGGCGAGTTTCACAATCACCCCGACCCACATGACGCGCTGATCATTCACGGGCATACGCCTGTGAAGGCTGCCACCCATTACGGTAACCGTATTAATGTTGATAGCGGTGCCGCCTGGGGCCATGACTTATCAGCGGTTGTCATTGAGGAACGCAAAGCCTGGCTTCTGACGGCTGCTGGTCGCGTGCCGCTTCCACATCAGAATCCTCACTTTCCACTTATTTAGTCTCTAATCATTGCGGATCACGCCTGTCAGCGCCCCAGCGGCCAGCGCCGTGATCACCCAGCCTGCCAGCTTTGCAAACCATCTGATCCACCATCCATGCCATCCCCAGGGGCTGCGCGATGTGGACGGGGCCCAGGCGCTTTCCTGGCCAAGATTCACGATCGGAACCATCAGGTCAGCCGCGTAGGCAAAGGGATGAAAGGTTTCATAATCCTGCCCGGCCTGCCCCGGCGCAGACCAGAACATCGCAGGATTGTCCGGATGTGTTTCTGTGGCCGAAACCCATCCGGAAGAAACCAACAAGGGCGCTGCATCCGGGGCCATATCACCAGCTTCCCAGGCTTTGCCAAAATACCAGCCCAGAAACAGGATCAGCAGGGTTGAGACAAACAAAGCGCGTGCCGGACGATATCCATAGCCAACAGTAAACCTCAAAACAGGCTCTGTTACGGTGGAAATCACGTATTTCAGCCAGGAACCACTTGCCTGCATTAACCTTCTGTTCTCAGCGCGCAGAAGCTGCTCTTTGCGCATAAGAACCGTCTTTGCATCCGCACGATGCCCGAGCGTCGACAGAACAGAGGCCAGATGTTCATAAGGCTGCGCGGAAAAGGGCATATCGTCCGGGCGACGCGCCAGCCAGTCAAGACGTGCATAAACCGATGTATCGGTGTGACGTGAGAAATCGGAATAGATGAAGCCATCCAGACGCAATGGGTAAGATGCCCCGGGCCCCGCAGGTTCATCCCGCAACCGCGCGACCTGTGCCCCAGCCAGATTTACGATACCGGAGCTGATCTGATTATCAGAAAGATAAAGGATCCCATGCACATGTGCGCGCGCCAGAGATAAGGCAATCGCCGCGCCATGTTCTTCTGTTGCGCCAAAGACCGCATTGCTGACCTCATCCATCCGTGAAATCGCGGTTCGGGTGATGAACACATCATGCGTCACCCGTGCGGAGGACAGAAAAATCGCCCCTTCGCAGATCAACGAAGAATCCGTATCTGAATAAGGGTAATTCCCCAGATAAAGAGAACCATCAACACGCAACCCCGGCGCAAAGATCGCATCCTGCCCCTCACTTGCGATACGCGCACCACAGAATTGCAGATCGCCTTCGATGCGCGCACCGGCAAGCGCGACTTCACCTTCCACCAGGCTGTCATTGCGCAAATACAATGACCCTGTGAACCGGGCATTGTCCGCCGAAACCCCTGTCAGATGGCAGCCCGAGAAATGTACACCCCGAAGCCGCGCGTTCACAAGGTTCAGTTCATCCGTGAAATGGCAGTTCGAGAATGTCAGATCAAATCCAAGATCCCCGCCCTGTAGATCCAGGGCACCTTTTACCCAGGCTCCGCGCAGGCGAATCCCTTTAACATCAACATTTGCATCGGGATCCAACAGGACGGCACGCAGAAATTCTGCACGTATCAGGCAATCTTCGCTGCTGTCTTCTGGCAGGTCACCACCTGCAAACACGGTACGTTCCGGCAGGGCCAGCCCATCCAGAAGACGGGTTTCAGCGGAGGAGATCGGTTGAAATGTCTCAAAATTCATGGGCAGAGAATTACATCTCTGCCCATGAAGGTAAAGGAAATCTGAAAGTGGGTAAAATCCCTTATTCAGAGACGGATTTCACCAGGTCAATCGCCTGTGACAGCACCTGATTATCACCAATGTGATTGGCAAGCGTCAGGATCAGGCGAGCGTTCAGGGCCTGGGATTGCGCATCATTCAGGCCTTCATGCGCCTCAATCAGCTGCGCATAGAAACCATCGTGATCTGCGATATTGGCTTTGGTGTTCAACATGGCTCAGGCTCCTTTTGCGCGCGCAATTGCGGCGGTGATGTCATTGGCAGAAGGCGCAGCCCAACGTGCGGCGATATGCTGATCAGGCCGGAACAGCACCGTCACACCACCAGCATCACCCATATATCGCGCCTTCAGTTCCGGTGAAGGGTTCGCGATATGGATCTGCTTTACGCCTGCTGGCACCTCAGGTGCAGCGAAACCCGCTGTCATAACCGCGAATTCGCCACCGACCCGATCCAGCAGCCAGCCTTCATCCGTTGGCGCGTCAGCAGCTGACGCCCCCGGACGCGTGCGTGCAGGAAAAGACCCTGTTTTGGGTGAATTCAGCGATGAATCACTGTGCACTGCAGGCACAGACAGACGGCCGGAATTCACCAGAGGACGGGCAAATTCATTCTCTTCCGCCAGATCCAGCACCGCATCCCGGAAGATGCGGGAAATACCGGATTTTGGCGTGATGAAATCGGTAGAGCGGCTGGAATTCAGGATGTTTTCATCCGCTGCCTCAACCCGTTCGTCATTGTAGGTATCAAGCAGGTTTTCCGGTGCTTCACCCTTAATCACAGCGGCCAGCTTCCAACACAGGTTGTCCGTGTCCTGAAGGCCGGAGTTCGCCCCACGCGCACCAAACGGGCTGACCTGATGGGCGGCATCCCCGGCAAACAGCACACGCCCATGACGGAATTTTTCCATGCGGCGGCACTGGAACGTATAGACAGAAACCCATTCCAGATCGAATTTCACATCTTCACCCAGCATCGCATTCAGACGGGGAATGACATTTTCCTGCTGCATTTCCTTGTCGCGGTCAATGCCCCAGCCCAGCTGCAAATCAATGCGCCAGACATCGTCGGGCTGCTTGTGTAGCAGCGCGGATTGCCCCTTGTTGAAGGGCGGATCAAACCAGAACCAGCGTTCTGTCGGGAAATCTGCCTGCATGATCACATCAGCAATCAGGAAGTTGTCTTCGAACACACGCCCGCCGAAATCACAGCCCAGCATTTTGCGGGTCGGGGAACCTGCGCCATCGCAAGGGATGACCCATTCGGTTTCGATGTTATACGAACCCTCAGCAGTGTCTATTTCAAGGGAAACGTGGGTTTCATGGGTGCCGATGGCGGACACCTTATTGCCGCCTCGCAGCTCAATATCAGCCCCTTCGGCCTGAAGTTCGCGCACACGATCAACCAGGTATTCTTCCAGATAATACTGTTGAAGGTTGATAAAGGCCGGGCGTTTATGGCCGGTTTCGGGCAGCAGATCAAAGGCATAAGCTTCGTCTTCACCGTTAAACACACGGCCTTTGTTCCAGGTCACGCCTTTTTCAACCAGGCGATCACCGATGCCCAGACGATCAGAGATTTCGAGCATACGTTTGGAGAAACAGATCGCGCGGGAACCATGAGAAACTTTGTCATTCTCATCCACCACAACCACGGGAATGCCGTGCTGGGCCAGATCAATCGCAGCGGCAAGGCCAACAGGGCCGGCACCGATCACCACAACCTTGTGGCGCACGGGCGTTGTCGCATCCTGATCCGGGCTGCGTTCATATGGATAAAGTGGCTTTTCGAATATCTTGGTCATGTCTCTCTCCGACGGGTGTCGTATCTTTGGGGCGCGTCAACACCCCAAAGGGAAGGCAGGGTCAGCTTTGCAGATCAGCCCACATGTCCAGATCGCGCTGTGCGGTCCAGATCCGGGGGGTGTCAATGCCGCGGGCTTCGTCAAATGCACGGGCGACGTTGAACGGCAGGCAGTGTTCATAAATCGCGTATTCTGCAAATTTAGGGTCACATTCTGCGCGCACGGCATCCCATGCTTCTTTCAGGGAACCACCACGTGCAGCCACTTTTGCAGCCGGACGATAGGTGCTTTCGACAAAGTCACGGGTGTTCTCGATCGCGGCTTCGACCATCTCACGACCAACCAGTGCATCACCACGACCAGGCGCAATACAGACCGGATCAAAGGACGCGATGTTATCAAGCGTTTCACCCCAGTCAGAGAAATGGCCATCACCACAGTAACAAGCAGAATGATATTCAACGATGTCACCAGTGAACATGACTTCTGCATCCGGCACCCAGACCACAGCATCACCGGCGGTATGCGCGCGGCCCAGCTGCATGATATCAACGCGGCGTTTACCAAGGTAAACCGTCATCATGCCGTCAAAAGTGGTGGTGGGCCATGTCAGGCCAGGGATGCTTTCATGCCCTTGGAACAGACGCGGGAAGCGTTGAAATTCGCTGTCCCAATCTTCCTGACCACGTTCAACAACCATGGAACGCGCATCTTCGGACATGATGACCTGCGGCGCATTAAATTCAGATGCACCCAGCACGCGCACAGCATGATAATGGGTCAGAACAAGGTGTGAGATCGGCTTATCGGTGATCTTGCGCACCTCTTCGATCACCTTGCTGGCCAAACGTGGCGTTGCCTGCGCTTCGATGATCATAACGCTTTCATCACCGATGATAACGCCTGAATTCGGGTCACCTTCAGCGGTAAACGCATAAAGCCCGTCACCGATTTCAGTAAAGCTGATGTTCTTGTCTTCCATGTCGCCTTGCGACGCGAATGCTTTGGCCATGGTATGGATTTCCTTATTTTACAACCTGGTGGTCGTGTGATTGATTGGCAGCATGATACAGAAAAAACATATTCCCCTTCTCGTGACCGCGTTTGTGGTCCTGGCGACCGCGATCATCCTTTTGTGGATGGGGCGAGAGCCGATTTGTAAATGTGGCACCGTCAAGCTTTGGTGGGGTAAGACCTTCAGTTCTGAAGGCTCGCAGCACCTGACCGACTGGTACACGCCCAGCCATCTGATCCACGGCTTTATTTTCTTTGGCTTTCTCTGGCTTGTTGCCCGCCGCCTGTCTGTTGGCTGGCGCCTGGTGATTGCCACCCTGATTGAAGCCGCCTGGGAGATTTCCGAAAACACCACCGCTGTGATCGAACATTACCGCACAGTGACGATTTCGCTGGATTACTTTGGTGACAGTGTCATCAATTCCGTGACTGATATTGGCGCGATGTTGCTGGGGTTCTGGCTGGCGCGACGTCTGCCGATCTGGGCCAGCCTTGCCATTGTCATCGGGTTTGAAATCTTCACCATGTATATGATCCGCGATGGTCTGGCGCTGAATGTGCTGATGCTGACATATCCCCTGGACATCGTGAAGGAATGGCAGGCAGCGATCCCCCCGCTGCAGTGATGCGGGGGAAAGATCCTTATTATGTGTTAACACCAGCATGTGACCCTATTTAGCTGGAAAATTGGTGATTGCAGGCAAAATTTTGCCTTCGCAATCGCCAAAACCAATCTGATAGCCATCACCTTTGGCGGCACCTTTCAGGGTCAGTGTGTCACCGTCTTCAATGAAGGTCCGTGTTTCGCCGGTATCAAGGGTAAAGGGTTCACGCCCAGCCCATGACAGTTCCATCAGAGACCCATATTCAGATTTCGATGGGCCAGAAATCGTGCCTGATCCCAGCAAATCACCGCCGTTCATTGGCACACCACCCACCGCATGATGACACAGCTGCTGCGCGGCAGAATAATACATGCGGCTGTAGTTGGTCTGCGCAACGGTGGTTGCTTTGTCGGCACCTTCCGGCTGCATGGTGACCTCAAGCGCGATGTCATAGAGACCCGGTTTGCTTTCCGCGAGGTAGGGCAGAAGTTCCTTATCACGCGCCGGTGTTTCCGTGCGGAAAGGTTCTAACGCGGCCGAAGTCACGATCCAGGGGCTGATGGTTGTGCCAAAGGCTTTGCCCTGAAACGGACCCAGCGGCTGATATTCCCAGCCTTGAATGTCACGTGCAGACCAGTCGTTCAGCAGGACATAACCAAAGATCATATCATCGGCCTGATCAACGGTGATCGGCTGGCCCATCTCGGATGAGGTGCCAACAATCGCGCCCATCTCAAGTTCGATATCAAGGCGTTTGCAAGGGCCAAAAGACGGCATTTCTGCATCTGGCGCTTTGCTTTGACCAAGCGGGCGGTGAATGTCGGTGCCGGACACCACAACAGAAGACGCGCGACCATTGTAACCGATTGGGATATGCAGCCAGTTGGCCGGCAGATCGGGGGAGCCACGCAGGATCGCACCCATGTTCTGAGCGTGTTGCTTGCCAGCATAGAAATCGGTGTATTCAGAGACAACAAACGGCATGTGCATTTCAGCATCCGCCAGCGGCACCAGGGCACGGGTGCGCATGTCAGCGTCATCGCGCAGAACAGCGTCGCCATCTTCTGCCAGCAATTCTATCAGACGGGCGCGCAGGGCGTCCCAGGTCTCGCGACCCGCTTCCATGACTTCGTTCCAGAAGGGAAGGTCAAGCAGTGGATCACCGTCGTCATCCAGCGCAATCACGCCTTCTTCTTCCAGGTAGGCCACATCAAGGATCATATCACCAATGGCCACACCACAGCGCGGATCTTCTTCGCCGGTGGTGAATACGCCGTAGGGCAGGTTGTTCAGGGGGAACTGGGTATCGGCAGAGTTCGCACTCTCGACCCAGGATTTCATCAGTTCGGACATTCGCGTTTCCTTATTAAAGTCTTAACCCGCGTCGGGCTGGTTTTCAGGGCGGGCGGCATCAAATGCCGGAAGGGCAAGACAAAGCTGTTCGATCTCTGTCAGCCGTTTGAACGGGGTCAGGTTGGTGCCCCATCGGTGCGCATTGTAAAGCTGCGCCACAAGGCAGAGATCCGCAAGCCCGGGGGTATCCCCAAAGCAGAACTTTGTATCCGGGCGGATCATAGCCTGAAACGCAGTGAAACCCTCACACATCCAGTGGTTCATCCAGGCGACCACATCATCCTGGTCATGCCCCATCGCCTTCAGCTTTTGCCCCACACGCAGATTGTTCACCGGATGCACATCCAGGGCGATCACCTGGGCGGCGGCCTGCACTTTCGCACGCTCCACCGGGTCCGCAGGCAAAAGCGCGGGGTCAGGGTGGGCCTGATCCAGATACTCCAGGATCGCCAGAGACTGGGTCAGCACCGTGCCATCATCAAGAACCAGCGTGGGTACACCTTTGCCAGGATTCACACCCTGATAAGCGTCTGCCCGCTGTTCGCCCTTCACCAGATCCACAGGGATGGTGTCGAACGCCAGGCCTTTCAAGTGCAGCGCAATACGCACACGGTAAGACGTGGTTGAGCGCCAATAACTGTAAAGCTTCATTGCGATCACTTTTTACCCGGCGTGCCGTCGAACTTCTTCTCGATGTCGTTCCAGCAGTCGATATAATCATCCTGCAAAGGTGCCTCATTCGCGGCAAACGCCGTGATATGTTGTGGGAAACGGGTTTCGAACATGAACGACATGGTGTTTTCCAGCTTCTCAGGCCCAAGATTAGAATTCGACGCTTTCTCAAACGCGTCATTATCCGGACCATGTGGGATCATCATGTTGTGCAGGGACACGCCTCCCGGGATGAACCCCTGTGGTTTGGCGTCATATTCCCCATAAATGTTGCCCATCAGTTCGGACATGATGTTCTTGTGGTACCACGGCGGACGGAAGGTATCTTCCATCACCATCCAGCGTTCCCGGAACAGAACAAAGTCAATATTCGCAGTCCCCGGCTGGCCGGACGGCGCGGTCAGCACGGTGAAGATAGACGGATCCGGGTGATCAAACAGGATGGAGCCCACCGGGCAATAGGTGCGCAGATCATATTTGACCGGCGCGTAATTCCCGTGCCAGGCCACAACATCCAACGGAGACTGGTTGATCTCTGTCTTATGGAATTGACCACACCACTTGATGGTCACGGTAGACGGCACTTCGCGATCTTCCCAAGCGGCAACCGGTGATTTGAAATCACGGCGGTTCGCCATACAGTTCGCACCAATCGGGCCACGACCGGGCAGTTCAAACTTCTGACCATAGTTTTCACAGACAAAACCACGGACCGGGCCTTCGACAACCTCTACACGGTACAGAAGACCACGCGGAATAATCGCGATTTCTTGCGGGGCGAGGTCGATGATGCCCAGTTCGGTATAAAAACGCAGCTTACCCGCCTGCGGCACAACCAGTATCTCGGAATCAGCGGAGAAGAAGTAATCATCTTCCATGCTTTCAGTCGCCAGGTACACATGTGTCGCCATGCCAACCTGTGTGTTCACATCACCTGCTGTGGTCATGGTACGCATACCAGTCACGAAAGTCAGCTTTTCATCCGTATGCGGCACGGGATCCCAACGGTACTGCCCCAGGGAAATCACATCCGGATCCACGTTTGGCGCGGACTTCCAGTAAGGCATGTCGATCTTTGTGTAACGCGCGGAATGCTTCACGGATGGGCGGATACGGTAACACCAGGTACGTTCATTCTGATGGCTGGGTGCCGTAAAGGCGGTGCCTGTCAACTGTTCCCCATAAAGGCCGTAATTGCACTTCTGCGGGCTGTTCATCCCCTGCGGCAGGGCATCTGGCAAGGCTTCTGTTTCAAAGTCATTGCCGAATCCTGGCATGTAACCTTCATGTGCACCAGGAAGTGAAGGAGCAACATTCATACGGGTTTGCTGTGTCATCGGGGCCTCCCTTAAGCCGGAATGCATCTGTTAGCTGGCTCTGGTATATCGTTGCAAATGCAACGAAGTCAACAACAGCCGACCAGGTGGTCGATAAATCAGGTTTTCAGGACAGGCCCAACGCGGCGCGCACAGCAGGCAGTTGGCTACGACTGACAGGCAATTCACGCCCATCAGACAGACACACAATATGCCCCGAATCTTTGCGCTTCAGCCGTTGAATATGCCCAACCGCTGCCCAATGGGACCGATGCAGTCGCACACCCGGCAAAGACGCCAGCTGTTCAGCCGCCGCGGAAAGCTTGCCATGAATAAGGTCACTGCCCTGCGTTGTGGTCACATCCAGGTAGTGATCCTGCGTCGAGATCGAGATTACATCATCCCCGACCTCATGGCGCAGCTGATTAAGAAACTGGCGCAATTCGTTTTTATCGGCGGCCTGGGATGGTGCGTCATCGACAGGCGTTGCGTTCCCTTTATCCCCGGCCCAGAACGCCATCCCACGCAGATCCACAATGCATATCATCGTGCTGATCACACAGATCTTAAAGTACATCCTGTGAAACGGATAAGAAAACACGCCTTCATGATCCAGGAAAACCACGCCCAGCGCCAGCATCAGAAATGACCCGGGCACGGCACCGATCAGAACCCAGGCCACCACACGCATGAACCAGGAGCTTCGCTGCACAATTTTTAAATGCAATGAAAACAGCGCCATCAAATTCATAATCAGACCAACGCCCATCACAGCACCAGCCCAGTAAAGAAGGCGCGGGGTGAAATCCAATATCTGATAGGTCCCAAAGGGGCCGGTGGCAGTCAGCACAGCAATAGCTGACAGAATAACGATTGCCTTTGCACCCCAGTTTACTTCGGGAAGCTGAATTCTGTCTGTCACGCTGTTGTCCGCCTGCTGAATCGGTTATTCGCGCAAAATATCGCGTTATTCACGCAAGACAACTCCTCCTTGTGGCCAGGTTTGGTTAGTACGCCAGTGGGGGAGGGCAGATCCTTCGGGGTTTTTATTTTAGCACCAGACCATTTTTCCTGCCCTACCCCCTTTTCTTTCCCAATCTTGCACAATCCGGCGAAACATGCGCATTTGATCGCCATGACTGATACAAAGCCCCCTTTCACGCTTGAAGATTTCATCCCCTATAAACTTGCGGTGGCTTCCACCCGGGTGTCGCGGCGATTTGAAAAGATCTACCAGGAACGGTTCGGGCTGAATATGCCGGAATGGCGGGTGCTGGCGCATCTTAGTGTGTCAGGCAAAGTATCGGTGCGGGAAATTCATCAGCGCGTGGATATGGATAAATCCAAGATCAGCCGCGCCGCCAGCCGCCTGGAAGATCGCGGCCTTCTGAACAAAGACCCCCACCCCACGGATCGCCGCCTGTTGGAACTGACCCTGACAGCGCAGGGACAACAGATGGTCGCTGAACTTGCCCCGCTGGCGCAGGACTATCAGGCTGAACTTCTGGCTGATCTTGGCAATGACGCCGGCGAATTTGCCCGCTTGCTGACCGGTCTGGGCCGTTCAAAGAACACTTGATAACCCAACGACAGGATATGTCGTGACGAAGCGTTATTCTTTCACCGCCGCCAATCGCCTTTAAACACAAGGCAACAGTTTCGGAGGTTCACATGACAGATATCGTAATCCTAGATGGCGCGCGCACCGCAATCGGCACATTCGGCGGCAGCCTTGCCGCGTTGTCCCCAACCGACCTTGGCACACATGTGGCCAAAGCAGCGCTGGAACGTTCCGGCGTGGACGGCGCGCAGATCGGGCATGTGGTCTATGGCAGCGTGATAAACACCGAACCCAAAGACATGTATCTGTCGCGTATCTCTGCCATGGGGGCCGGTGTACCTGACAGCGTGCCTGCGATGAACGTGAACCGTCTGTGTGGCTCTGGTGCGCAGGCGATTGTCTCTGCATTTCAGTCGCTGGTGCTGGGGGATGCTGATTTTGCCCTGGCTGGCGGTGCTGAAAGCATGTCCCGTGCGCCTTATATTATGCCCGCCGCCCGCTTTGGCCAGAAAATGGGGGATGTGACATCCCTTGATATGATGCTGGGCACGTTGAACTGCCCCTTTGGCAGCGGTCATATGGGGGTTACTGCGGAAAATGTGGCGGGCGAACATGATGTCAGCCGCCTGGACATGGATACATTCGCACTGTCCAGCCAGACCCGCGCCCAGGCCGCGATTGAGGCAGGCTATTTCACAAGCCAGATCGCCCCGATTGAAGTGCGGGTAAAACGTGACATGGTGCCGTTTGATACCGATGAACACCCGAAAGCCACCTCAGCCGAGGCCCTGGCAGGTCTGCGCCCGGCCTTTAAGAAAGACGGGATGGTAACGGCCGGTAATGCGTCCGGCATCAATGATGGTGCGGCAGCCCTGGTTCTGGCCACCGCTGATGCCGCTGAAAAGGCCGGCCTGAAGCCAAAAGCCCGCATTCTGGGATACGCACACGCTGGTGTACGCCCGGAAGTTATGGGCATTGGTCCGGTGCCTGCGGTGCAGAACCTGCTGGCAAAAACCGGGATGAGCATCGCAGATTTCGACGTGATTGAAAGCAACGAAGCCTTCGCCGCCCAGGCGATTGCTGTGAACAAAGAACTGGGCCTTGATCCGGCAAAAGTGAACCCAAATGGCGGTGCAATTGCGCTGGGCCACCCTGTTGGCGCGACCGGTGCAATCGTCACGATCAAAGCGCTGTATGAACTGGAACGTATCGGCGGCAAACGCGCGTTGATCACCATGTGTATCGGCGGCGGTCAGGGCATTGCTCTGGCGATTGAAAAGCTCTGATTTCACGCGGGCATCCCCCCGGATGCCCGCGCAATAATTTACGAAAATCCCCGGCGTTTCGCGCGTAAGTCTTAACAGCTTGTTCACCCTGTTCTGACAGTCTGGCGCGAAACACCTGCCGGAGAAAGACGTGAACCTTTCTGATAAGCTTGCACATGAACGTCGCGGCCGCCTGGCCGCCGAACGTCTGCTTGAGCTGAAGCAGGTGGAATTGTTTGATGCCAACAAACGCCTGGGCGATCATGCCCTGGAACTGTCAGATCAGATCATCGAAAAGCGTGAAGAAGCTGACTACTTTCGCGAAGAAGCTGAACACCTGAAAGGCGAAAATACCCAGGTCCGCTCTGAACTGAACACCGCAGAACAGCGGCTCTGGAATTCAATTCAGACAATCCAGGACGGATTTGCCGTGTTCGACAGCGCCCAGCGCCTTGTGACAGCCAATGACAACTTTATTCAGATTTTTGACGGGCTCGAAGAAGCCAGCCCCGGCGCGACGTATGGCCGGTTAATTGAACTGCTGGCGGAAGAAGGTGCGATTGATATTGGCATAAAGCACCCTTCAGAATGGCAGGCGGAAATGCTGGAACGCTGGCTGTTGCCCAGCCCACCTGACATCACGGTAAAACTTTGGAATCAAAGATTTATTAAAGTTATCGACCGCCGCGCGGCAAATGGTGACACGGTTACCCTGGCCCATGATATTACCGCGACCATCCGCTATGAAGAAGAATTAAAGCAAGCCCGTGACCGGTCTGAGGCGGCCAATCGCGCCAAATCATCCTTCCTCGCAAACATGAGCCACGAGTTGCGCACACCGATGAACGGCGTTGTCGGCATGGCGCAGCTTCTTGATGATGGCGAGTTGAACGAAGAACAGAAACTTTACGTCGACACAATCAGATCCTCGGGCGAAGCCCTGCTGGTGATCATCAATGATGTGCTGGATTATTCCAAGGTCGAAGCCGGCAAACTGGAACTGTCCCCGGAAACCTTTAACCTGCATCAGGCCGTGGATGAAATCTGCACCCTACTGCGCCCCACCGCGAAGGAAAAAGGCCTGAACCTGGATCTGATCTGGGAAGAAGGCCTGCCCGATCGTTTCATCGCGGATCCCGGGCGGATCCGTCAGGTCATGGTCAACCTTCTGGGCAACGCGATCAAATTTACGCTGGAAGGCAAAGTCACCCTGAAGGTCGGTGGCATCGAAATGGCCGATCCGGAACAAATTCTGGTGCGCATTGAAGTCGAAGACACAGGCATCGGCATCAAACGGGATCAGCTTGAACATATTTTCGGGGAATTTAACCAGGCCGAAGATGAACACAGCCGCAGCTTTGATGGCACGGGGCTTGGGCTTGCGATCACACGGGAGCTGGTGGAACTGATGGGCGGCGAAATCTGGGTTGATTCTATTGTTGGCGAAGGGTCTTGTTTTGGCCTGAAAATCCCCCTGCCCTTCATCCCCCCGGAACCCAGCAACAACCGGATTATTGCCGGCCTGTATACAAAGCTCCCCACGGATGCCCCTGTTGTTGGGCCGGAACCCGCTTCGGAAGAAACGGCAGAGATCATCGAAGAAATCACGCCCACATCTGCAGAACCGGAACCCTCTGCGCTGCGTCAGATGCGTGTGCTGGCCGCAGAAGACAATAAAACCAATCGCCTTGTGTTCAGTAAAATGGTGAAGACGCTGAACATTGATCTGAAGTTTGCTGAAAACGGGTTAGAAGCGGTTGAATACTGGCAGGAATTCCAGCCTGATCTGGTCTTCATGGATATTTCCATGCCTAAAATGGACGGCAAACAAGCCACCACCGAGATCCGAAAGCTGGAAACAGAGGCCGGTATTGATCCTGTGCCTGTCGTCGCTGTTACGGCCCATGCGATGGACGGCGATGCAGATTCAATCTTTGCCGCAGGCGTCACCCACTATCTGACCAAACCGTTGAAAAAAACGCTGATCCTGGAACAAATCCATGATGCATTGCCGGAAGGCTGCGAGGCGCTTGAATAGTTAATCCGCGTGAATGGCTTCCAGGAATGCCGCGCCAAACCGATCCGCACGTGCACCATCCATTCCGGGCACGCTGGACAGCGCCGCGATCGTATCCGGGCGGCGTTCAGCAATATGGCGCAGGGTGCTTTGCGAACAGGATAGAGGCTTATCAATGCCCGTCTCACCGCGTTGCAGGGAAATATGTACCTCGGACAGGCGATCAAACAATTCGCCCGAAGGACGTCCGGCAAGCGCCTGACGCGCCGGGTGCATTGGCGCGGGCTTTTCACCAGCGATCACCTCAAGGAAGTCCGCACCATAACTGTCCAGCTTCTTTGCCCCGACCCCGGAAATCTGCGCCATCTGATCCATATCCCCAGGGCGCAACTCAGCCATTTCAATCAGGGTACGGTCATTGAAAATAATATAGGCTGGCACATTCGCGGCCTCTGCCAGAGCGCGGCGCTTGGCTTTCAGCGCAGATAGCAAAGGCGCATCTTCTTCAGACACAAGGGTTTTCACCGCCGGGCGGCGGGACGTCGATTTCTTAATCGCATCTTTGCGCAATTCGATCGTCGCTTCATCCCGCAGAATGGGGCGCGCAGCCTCTGTCATGCGCAGGGCACCAAAGCGTTCGCGATCCGGCCGCACCAGATCATGCCCCATCATCTGGCGGAAAATTCCCTGCCATTGCTGGCGTGAATATTCCTGCCCGACACCAAAGGTCGGCAGCTTGTCATGCCCATGATGTTCGATCTTATCGGTGGTTTTACCCAGAAGAATTTCGATCAGATGATCAGATCCAAAATATTCCCCGGTGCGCAGAATCGCCGACAGCGCCTTGCGCACGGCTGTGGTCCCATCAAAAGTTTCCGGCGGCGTCTGGCACAGGTCACAATTGCCGCAGGGCTCTGCACCTTCCCCAAAATAAGCCAGCAATTTCACCCGCCGGCAGCCCAGCGATTCCGCAAGCCCCAGCAAAGCATTCAACCGCCCGTGATCCGCCATGCGGCGTTCGGCCGGGGCCAGGCCTTCGTCAATCTGCGTGCGGCGGAACCGGATATCATCCGCACCATATAGCGTCAGAGTTTCCGCAGGCGCACCATCCCGTCCGCCCCGGCCAATTTCCTGATAATAGGCCTCAATCGATTTCGGCAAATCCGCATGCGCAACCCAACGCACATCGGGCTTATCAACCCCCATACCAAAAGCCACCGTCGCCGCAACAACCAGGCCATCTTCCCGCTGAAAGCGATTTTCCACACTGCGGCGATCTTCGGCTTCCATGCCGCCATGATAATGGCAGGCTACATGCCCGGCATCGTTCAAAGCTTTCGCCAGGGATTCTGTCTTTGCCCGCGTACCGCAATAAACGATACCAGATTGCCCTTTGCGCGCAGCCGCGAATTCCAGGATCTGATTGCGTGGCTGATTTTTTGCCCGGAACGCGAGGTGCAGATTTGGCCGGTCAAACCCATGCAGGAAAGTTTTCGGGGGCACGTCGTCAAACAGGCGTGTGACAATTTCAGCCCGGGTTTCTTCATCTGCTGTTGCTGTGAACGCCGCCACCGGCACGTTCAGAGATTTCCGCAGCTCACCAATACGCAGGTAATCCGGGCGAAAATCATGACCCCACTGACTGACGCAATGGGCTTCGTCCACCGCAATCATGGTGCAGTTTGAACGTTGCAACATATTCTGCGTTGCGCCCGATGCCAGCCGTTCCGGCGCAAGGTAAAGCAGCTTCAGACGCCCATCACGCAAGGCATCAAACACAGCGTCGGTTTCTTCATCGGTGTTTTGCGAGGTCAGCGCACCCGCCTCGACGCCCGCTTCGCGCAGGGCACGTACCTGATCCCGCATCAGCGCAATCAGTGGTGAAATCACCACCGTCACGCCATCGCGACAGAGGGCAGGTAATTGAAAGCAAAGGGACTTCCCACCACCCGTTGGCATAATCGCCAGGGTGTTTTCACCTTCAAACACAGCTTGAACCACCTCGGCCTGACCGGGGCGGAAATCAGCAAAGCCGAAAACAGAAGAAAGTTGATCGCGAAGCGCCTGCATTGCCCGTGTGTTTTATCTGGTGTTTAGCCGGTTATCACACAGGCAGGATTCGGCAGCAAGCTTAGTAACGCAGGCCGAAGATCGCAGGCAGGATAATAGAACGCAGCGCAATCAGTCCGATAAAGGCCACCAGAGGTGCCAGATCAAGCGGGCGCGTATCCGGCAGAACCCGGCGAATTGGCGCATAAACTGGTTCCAGAAGGCGGTTCAGACCGGCCCAAAGCTGCCAGACAAACGGTTGTTGCGTGTTCAGGACCTGAAAACTGATCAGCCAGGACATGATAATATGCGCAATCATGATCATCCAGACGACACCAAGGATCAGCTGCAGCAAGTCATAAATTATCATTTCATCCGGCTCCTGTAATTTGTTCCATATGCAGTTAGGCAATCTCAGGCCCTCACGCAAGGTTATGCTGGAAGTTTCCGCATTTCGCGTTAACGACAGGGGAAAGCAGCAGGAGTTTCCGATGTATCCTATTTTCCGAATGATAAAAGGCGTAGCCCAAAGTTTGCGCGCTGAGAAACTCGACTTTTTTGACACGCATGTTTCCCATCACATCTGCTGGCCCTGGGATCTGGATTTCTGGTTTGAACTGAACAATGGCCGCACATTGACGCTGTTTGACCTTGGCCGTGTCCCGCATTCGATCCGGATCGGTATCATTGGGCTGGTGCGCAGAAAAGGCTGGGCCATGGCGGTTGCAGGCGTTTCTGTACGCTATCGCAAACGGGTACGCGCCTTTCACAAAGTTGAAATGCACACGCGTCTGATTGGCTGGGATGAACGTTTTGTTTACATGGAACAAAGCCTGTGGCGCAAAGGTGAATGCACCTGCAATATGCTGCTGCGCGCGGCCGTGACCGATAAAAACGGGATTGTTGCGCCGCAAAAAGTACCCGAAGCCATGGGCATTGATCTGCAAAGCCCGGACCTGCCCGCCTGGGTTCAATCCTGGATTGCGGCGGACGCCGAACGTCCCTGGCCACCAGAGCCAAACCCACATGAAACACGCCCCTAAGGAAGCAATGAACGCGGGCCTTGCCTCTTTAACCATTTCCCTGTCTTATCGCTGAAACAGTAAAACAGGGGCGACGGTTTGGCCGAAATTTCATTGCGCAAGAAAATCTGGGGCTGGTTCTTTTTTGACTGGGCCAGTCAGCCTTACAACACCCTGTTGCTGACCTTTATTTTCGGCCCCTACATCAAATCCATCGTCGGCGATGGTGCCGAAGCCCAGGCGCTTTGGGGCTGGTATGTCGGCATGGCCGGGCTGATCATCGCCTTCACAGCACCGGTTCTGGGCGCAATCGCTGATAATTCGGGCAACCGCGTGCGTTGGATCTGGCTGTTTTCTGCGATGTATGTTGTCGGATCTGCCGGTCTCTGGATCGCGGCGCCGGATGCGCTGAACATCAACCTTGTGATGACCTTCTTTATTGTTGGTCTGATCGGGATGGAATTTGCCACCATCTTTACCAATTCTATGTTGCCAGATCTTGGCCCACGTGAAGAAGTCGGGCGTATTTCCGGTAACGGCTGGGCCTTTGGCTATATCGGCGGACTGATTGCCCTGGTTATTATGCTGCTGTGCTTTGCAGAACAGGGCAATGGCAAAACATTGATCGGTATTGATCCGCTGTTCGGGTTTGATGCGGAGCAACGCGAAGGCACGCGTTTCGTTGGGCCGCTGACCGCGATCTGGTTTGTTCTTGGCATGATCCCCTTCTTCCTCTGGGTCAAAGACCCAAAGCAAACCACTGTCTCTGTATTTAAAATCACTGATGCTCTGAAATCCCTTCGTCAGACCCTGTCGCAACTGCCTTCCCAGCGCAGCCTGGCCGCCTATCTTGCGTCATCCATGTTCTACCGCGATGCACTGAACGGGATTTTCACATTTGGTGGCCTCTATGCCGCTGGCGTCCTCGAGTGGAGCGTGGTTGATACCGGGATCTTCGGCATTCTCGCCATCATCACCGGCGCAATCTTTGCCTGGATTGGTGGGCGCGCCGATCAGAAATATGGCCCAAAACCGGTTATTGCCATTTGCGTTCTGATCCTGACAGTGGTTGCCATCCTTGTGGTCTTTGTGAACCGCGAAAGCGTGTTTGGGATTGCCGTCGATGAAACATCCAGCCTGCCCGACATCGCCTTCTATGTGTTGGGTGGCACCATTGGCGCGGCAGGCGGCGCGCTGCAATCAGCCAGCCGCACGATGATGGTGCGCCAGGCCAACCCGGACCGCATGACCGAAGCCTTCGGGCTTTATGCCCTGGCAGGTAAGGCGACGTCGTTCCTGGCCCCTTTCCTGATTTTCTTTGTCACCAGCGCAACCGGCAGCCAGGTCCTGGGCATTACTCCGCTTATCGCACTGTTCCTGATTGGTCTTGTGCTGCTCATCTGGGTTAAACCGGATGGCGAAGAGTACCCGTAACGAGGTTATTTTATGAAACATCTATTGCTTTCAGCTATTCTGGCTCTGGCCACCGCCCTGCCCGGCACGGTTCAGGCACAAAACACACCCGCCAAACAATTGTTCGGCGCCCATGATGATGGCTCGCGCCAGCGTGGACGGTCCCATGGATCTTATGCGCGCGGCTGTCTTGCCGGTGGCGAAGAACTGGCGGAAACCGGCCCCACCTGGCAGGCCATGCGCCTGTCGCGCAACCGCAACTGGGGACATCCGCGCACCGTTGATTTCATTCAGCGCCTGTCACGTGATGCCGACCGTATCGGCTGGAATGGTCTTTATATCGGGGATATTTCCCAACCCCGTGGCGGCCCGATGCTGTCCGGTCACCGTTCACATCAGATCGGCCTGGATGTCGATATCTGGATGCGCCCGGCGATGAACCTGAACCTGTCACGCAATCGCCGCGAAAACATCAGCTCCATTTCCATGCGCCGCGCTGGCGGGGCTTATGTGAATGACAACTGGACCCCGGAACATCACGCGATCATCCGCGCTGCTGCCCAGGACCCTGAAGTTGCCCGGATCTTTGTCTTTCCTGGTGCAAAAGTGCAGATGTGTAACGATGAAACCGGCGATCGCAGCTGGCTGCGCAAAGTGCGCCCCTGGTGGGGACATCACTATCATTTCCACGTGCGCCTGCGCTGTCAGCGAGGATCGCGGAACTGCGAAAACCAGGATGCGCCGCCACGCGGTGATGGCTGCGCCGACGCGCAGACCTGGGTTGATAACATCCTGAACCCACCGCCCCCACAACCCCGTGCCCCCAACGCACCAGCCCCGCGCCGACGCGGCGAGCTGATATTGGCGGACCTGCCTCAACAATGTTCCGGCGTGTTGGAATCGCGTTAAGCCTGCTGGTTGCAGCGGCTGCCCTGGCGCAGGCCCCGCAACAGCACGCAAACTCGGCAATCCTTGTGAACACTTACCTGCCCGGCAATCTGATTGCCGGGTTTGGCGGTTTGTCAGGGCTGGAAATCAGTTCTGACGGGACTGCCTTTTTCGCCCTCAGTGATCGCAGCCTGCTGTTTGAAGGCCAGTTTTCCCGCACCGAAGGAATCATCATCGATGCATTGGTGCGACCCCCCTGGCAATTGCGCGATAGCGAAGGTCAGGTTTTCCGGGGTAAATCTGGCGATAGCGAAGGGCTGGCCCTGTCTGAAACTGGCGATCTTCTGATTTCCTTTGAAGGCATCCCGCGCCTGTCGCTTGTGCCGGAAAAGCAACCAGATCAGATCAATCTGCACCGTTTTCCGCGCCCGGATGCGTTCCGAAAAATGCCTGAGAATGCATCGCTCGAAGCCCTGGCGGTGGACGGTGCTGGTATATTTTACACCCTTCCCGAAGACACCCACGATGGCAGCGATTTCCCGGTCTGGCGGTTCGATGGCAGTGAATGGGATCAGCCTTTCAGCATTCCCCGGCTTGGGCCTTTCCTGCCGGTTGGCGCAGATTTCGGGCCTGACGGTATGTTTTACCTGCTGGAACGCCACTTTGCCCTACTGGGGTTTGCCAGCCGTGTTCGTCGTTTCACCATTTCAGGCAATCAGATCAGCGCAGGCGAAACCATTCTGGAAACGCACCCCGGCGAACATGACAACCTGGAAGGTATCGCCCTCTGGCGCGACGATCAGGGGCGGATCCGCATCACCATGGTGTCTGACAACAATTATTTCATCCTGCAGCGCACCGCATTCGCTGAATACATGATCCCTTGATTTATCTGCGCGTGGCATGCTAAAGCGCGCCGTCCCGTATGAGATGGGGCCGAGTTCTCCGCTACCTTGATAAAACGGGATCAAATCATGACACGTCTTATTCCTGGCATCATTGCCATGGCCGCCATTGTGGTTGCCTCTAACATCCTGGTTCAGTTCCTGCTGCTTGACGGCCTGCTGACCTGGGGTGCCTTCACCTATCCTTTCGCTTTCCTCGTCACCGACCTGATGAACCGCATCTACGGGGCCCCTGCCGCCCGCAAAGTTGTGCTGGTGGGTTTCATCACCGGTGTGATCTGTTCCCTGATTGGCAGTCAGATCATGTTGCAGGGCGACGGCTTTGAATTTGCCGCCGTGCCGCTGCGTGTGGCTGTTGCGTCCGGCATCGCCTTTTTCTGTGCGCAGATGCTGGATGTTGCGATCTTTGATCGTCTGCGCGAAGGCAGCTGGTGGCGCGCGCCGCTGGCGTCAACCTTTATCGGATCCATCGTGGACACTGCGCTGTTCTTTACCATCGCATTTTCCGCGTCGATCACCTTCTTTGGTGAAAATGCCGATGCGGCGATCAACTGGGCCTGGGGCCCTGCGCCCTTCCTGATGGCCGGTCCTGAAGCGCCGCTTTGGGTGACACTGGCGGTGGCTGACTGGCTGGTAAAGGTTACTATCGCGTTAATCGCATTGATCCCTTTCCGCCTGTTCATCACAAAAGTTTCACCAAATGCTGCGTGAAAAGTTTTGACAAACACAAAATCTGTGGCAACCTGATGGTGTGAATAACAACCAGAAAGGAGGTGCCAATGATTATTGGGAAACAGGAGCAGCTGGTAAAGGTTACGAACGGGGGCGCTTGCGTCAGGCAAACCTGACGCAGTTCAACCCGGCTCCGGGCGCCTTTTGGCCCTGCTTGCCACCTCCACTTCTCGAGAAGAGCCCCTGCGATGTTCCCGCGGGGGCTCTTTCATTTCCGGGGTCTGCCCTTTAGGTTAACGAAATGCGTATCAATGACGATATAACCATTGCCGACTGGGAACTTTCTGAAAGCTTCACGCGGTCTTCCGGCCCCGGCGGGCAGAATGTGAACAAGGTTTCAACAGCTGTAGAACTGCGCTTTGAAGCCGCCAGCAGCCCCAATCTGCCTGGCCCGGTGAAGGCCCGACTGAAACGCCTGGCCGGGCGGCGCTGGACGCTGGAAGGTGCATTGATCCTGCGCGTGGAAGATACGCGCAGCCAGGCCCGCAACCGTGACATCGCCCGCGAACGTCTGGCGGAACTGATTATCAAAGCCCTTGAATGCCCCAAACGACGGATCGCGACGAAACCCACACTGGGTTCAAAACGCCGCCGCATGGATGCCAAGACACGACGCGGTTCGGTGAAGAACCTGCGCGGAAAGGTGAACCCGGATGACTGACGCCCTGAATATACCGCTGGAAAACAGCTATGCCGAAGACCTGCCCGGATTTTCCGTCTCCTGGAGCGGTGAGATGGTGCCAAAGCCCGAAATCGCCCTGTTCAATGATGCGCTTGCCGCGGAACTGGGGCTTGAAGCGCTGAATTCTCCTGAAGGTGCGCAGATCCTGACTGGTGCCAAAGCCCTGCCCACGTCCAAACCCCTCGCCATGACTTATGCCGGGCATCAGTTTGGGAATTTCTCCCCCCAGCTGGGGGATGGTCGTGCGTTGCTGCTGGGTGAGGTGATGAAAGATGGTCAGCGTGTTGATCTGCATCTGAAAGGGTCCGGAAAAACGCCATTTTCCCGCCGGGGTGATGGCAAGGCCGTGATTGGCCCGGTTTTGCGGGAATACATCATGGGCGAAGCCATGCACGCCCTTGGCATCCCCACCACACGCGCCCTTGCCGCCTGCACCACCGGTGAAGACATCCTGCGTCAGAACGGGCGGGAACCCGGTGCCGTGCTGGCCCGGATCGCATCCAGCCATATCCGCGTTGGCACCTTCCAGTTTTTCGCCGCCCGCCAGGAGGCCGATCGCCTGAAACAGCTCGCGGATTATACGATCGCGCGTCATGATCCCGACCTGGCCGGACAGGAAGATCGCTATCTGCAACTGCTGATCCGTGTGGCAGACCGGCAGGCAAAGCTGCTGGCCCAATGGATGGCGGTGGGTTTTGTGCATGGCGTCATGAACACCGACAATATGACGATTTCCGGCGAAACCATTGATTACGGCCCCTGCGCGTTCATGGATGCCTATGATCCGCAGACGCTTTTCAGCTCCATCGACCACGCCGGGCGTTACGCCTATGGCCGCCAACCCCTGATGGCGCAATGGAACCTCGCGCGCTTTGCCGAAAGCCTGCTGGATCTGATCGCGCCGGATGATGCGGATAAAGCCATTCAACTGGCCGGGGATGTTGTGAATGATTTCATGGGGAAACACCTGCGGTACTGGCAGGATCTGATACGCGCAAAGATCGGGCTGCACGACCAGGGGGATGATGATCAGAAACTTCTGTCTGATCTGTTTCAGCTTCTGGAAGGTGCCGATGTTGATTACACGTTCTTCTTCCGCAATCTGCCAGATGCAGAACAGACGGCTGCCCTGTTCGCTGAACCTTCCGCTATCACGGCCTGGCATGCACGCTGGCAAAACCGTATCGCGCAGGAAAGCCGGTCAACTGACGTAGTTTACACCACAATGAATACGGTAAACCCGCTGTATATCCCGCGCAATCATATGGTTGAAAGCGCCCTGCAAGAAGCAACAGACACAGGTGATCCGACCCAGGCCAGACGCCTGATCGACGTGCTGTCAAATCCGTTTACCGAACAACGCGACGCTGAAAATTACACGCGACCAGCACCAAAGGACAGCGCCCCTTACCGCACCTTCTGCGGCACGTGATTTACTGCCAGCCACCTCGCGTGATCAGGCCCAGCTCTTCCAGCTGCTGCCAGCCTTCATATTTTACCGACTGCTGCGCATCCCACAACACCGGTTGCGCCATGATCTGATCGTAATAATCGTCATAGCGATCCGTATAAGTGAAATGCTGCCGCCGTTCTTTTTCTTCTGAGGATTTCTCAAGAATCGAATCCAGAAACTTCGTATGCAGAAGCACACCAGAAGGCAGGTTCAGCCTTCGATCCAGGCCTGCATTCAGACGTCGGGGCAACAGCGTGTGGGTTGAGTGAAAATCAACATACCGCCGCGACCATTTCACCAGAGGTGTCTTATTCAGATGGGGCGTGAAATCGGGATTCTCTGTGAAAAACACCCGCTCCCGTGGCCCGCCGCGCACAGAAATACTTTTGGTTTTGGGACGCCATTCCCAGGAATATTCATAGCCGGAAAACCAGGGCAGCTGGCTGACCACATCATCTGAGGGATCCGCGCCTTGTTGGCCCAGCGCTTCCCGGGGGTACATATCCAGCAGGATCGCAGAAAAGAAATCCGCCCCCTGCTGATCAAGCCAATCGGTCAGACTGTGCAGGGGTTTGTCGCCATGGCCCGGATAGATCAGCAGTTCATCTGCATCGACCGTGACGCACCAATGGCCGTGGGCATAGCGCATTTTCAGATAGGCCAGCCAATCCATGCCAAATCGTGACGCCTTATAGCTGTGCGGCGTCGACCAGACGGAAACATCAGGCTGAGACATCAGCATTTCTGTGCTTCCGTCATCACTGCCATTGTCAACCACCAGGAATTGAGACACGCCCATCCTGCGATAGTGATCAAGGAAGCCCGGCAATCGGTCACGTTCATTACGGATCGTGGCCGTCGCCAGAATGTCCCCGGGCTTTATCTGATCTGTCCGGTCTGTCAGGCAATCAAGTTCCCGGCTTTTGCGCACCGCCCGCAGCAGCAGCCGACGCCTGCGCATACGTAATTTATAGGCGTAAGCCCAATCCCGGACAGGTGAAAATTTCCCATATGTATCTGAACGGCGCAAACGGAGTGTCCCATGTAACAATACACAAAGTTAACCCGGATCAGAGAGAGCTAAAACCCCCGAAACGTCAGCGGTTATAATGGCCGTTCTGGTGCCAGCGCCAGGCATCGCGGATCATTTCCTGCAGGTTAGAACGATCCGGGGTCCAACCCAGTTCATCCATCGCACGCTGACTGCCGGAAACAAGTTTCGTGCAGTCGCCAGGGCGACGCGCGCCTTCCGTATGCGGCACAGGTTTGTTGGTCACAGCCTGGCTTTGATCAATAACTTCGCGCACAGAATAACCTGTGCCGGTACCAAGGTTAAACGCACGGCTGCCTTTGCCATCCTCAAGCCATTTCAAACCCAGAACATGGGCTTCGACCAGATCCATCACATGCACATAATCGCGAATACAGGTGCCATCCGGCGTGTCGTAATCCGTGCCAAACACCGTCAGCGCATCACGTTTTCCGCTGATCGCATCCAACATCAGGGGCACCAGATGTGTTTCCGGCTGATGGAATTCCCCGACTTCCCCTTCGGGATCGGCACCTGCGACATTGAAATATCGGAAGATCACGCTGTTCAGACCGTGGCTCTGGCCGAAGTTTTCCAGGATATCTTCAATCGCCCGCTTAGAAGCGCCATAAGCGTTGATCGGATACTGCGCGCAATCCTCATTCAGAACCACGTTATCCTGCTCACCATAGGTGGCGCAGGTGGATGAAAAGACGAAATTCTTACACCCGGCTTCTGCCGCGACGGCAATCAGGTTCAGGGACCCCATAACATTGTTCAGCCAGTATTTTTCAGGCTGCTGCATGCTTTCGCCGACCTGACTGAGGGCCGCGAAATGCATGACGCCAACGGGCTGATAGGTATCAAATGCAGACTTGATACTGTCGCGATCCAGAAGATCACCTTCAGCCAGGGGCCCGAATTTCACGGCATCACGCCATCCGGTAATGAAATTGTCGAAAGTTACCGGATTATACCCGGCAGATTTCAATACCTTACATGCATGTGATCCGATGTAACCCGCACCACCTGTAACCAGAACGTTTCGCACTGTGTTATCCTGTTATTGTGCGGCTTGCCGCGACATTGTCATTTCATTCAGGAATTCAGAAAATTCATCCTGAAGATCCGGACGAGACAGGCCAAAGGCAACTGTTGCCTGAAGGAAGCCCGCCTTAGAACCACAGTCAAAACGCTGACCACGGAAACGATAACCAAAGACATCGTGGCCGTTTTTCAGTTCCTCTGCGATCGCATCTGTCAGCTGAATCTCACCACCAGCACCACGTTTAATCTTACTCAGGTTCTGCAGAACCCGCGGCGCCAGAATATAGCGACCAATCACAGCAAGGTTTGACGGCGCATCTTCCACAGCTGGTTTCTCGACCATCCCCTTTACAGAGACCATAGAACCCATGTCTTCCTTCAGATCGAGCACGCCATAAGAGGACGTCTTATCTTTTGGAACTTCCATAGCCGCAACCATAGAACCACCGGTTTCTTCATAAGCTTCAACCATCTGCTGCAGGCAGGGTTTTTCCGCTGCAATAACGTCATCCGGCAGGATAACTGCAAAAGGTTCATTCGCAATCAGACGGCGCGCACACCACACAGCGTGACCAAGCCCCAGGGCCTGATGCTGGCGGATATAAGCAATCGCGCCACTTTCCATGTTGGTAGATTTCAGCGCATCCAGAAGCTCATCTTTGCCTTTCTGGCGCAGAGAGTTTTCAAGTTCCGGCGCATGATCGAAATAATCTTCCAGCGCACTCTTGCCACGGGACGTCACAAAGATGAATTCTTTGATCCCTGCGGCACGTGCTTCATCAATAGCGTATTGGATCAATGGCCGGTCGACCAGTGTCATTATCTCTTTTGGGATTGCCTTCGTGGCAGGGAGAAATCGGGTACCAAGCCCTGCGACGGGAAATACAGCCTTCGTGACCTTACGCGGCATTTATCTTAACTCCTGAACAAAATAAGCAACAATAGCCCATTACCGACATTAGTATTCTCCTTCCAGATCACAGACAACAGGTCCGCAAGAAAATTATGCTCTCTGTTACTAGTCCAGGAAGATGAATCAACTCCTTCACGCATCACATTATGATGAGCAAAGGAGTTATATTTATGGCATGTTTTGGGCTAAGCCACTTTTTCATCGGCCAAAACAGCTTCAATCACCGGTAAGTCCTCGGGATTATTCAATTCCCAGAAGTGTTTGCCCCGTCCGTCTACCTCTACGCAGGTAATGCGCTCTCCATTTTCAACAAAGCGCAATTGTTCCAGGCCTTCAGTTTTTTCCAGAACAGCTTCAGGCCAGGATAGATATTTTTGCAACACTTCCGGGCGAAATGCATAGACACCCACGTGATGAAACACCGGCGCTTTGGCCTCCGGGCCTGCATCACCGCCATATGGCAGCACCTCTTTTGAAAAATAAATCGCATGACCATGCCGGTTCATCAGGGCGGTGGTCCCGCCAACGCGGCCCTCTGAACGGTCACGGCGAAACCCGGCAAGGGCTTCTTCCGAAGTACGCAGAACCGGCGTCGCCATCATGTCATCCGAGTTTGCACGCAGAGCAGCGATCAGATCCTCAACGAACCAGGAAGGGGTCAGTGGGGCATCCCCCTGGAAGTTCACAACGATTTCATACTGATCCGCCTCAGCGCCCAGCGTATCCAAAGCGGCAGCCGTGCGTTCTGTTCCGTTCCGGCTGCTTTCCGGCGTCATCACAACTTCTGCACCAAAGGCTTCGGCGGCGGTCCGGATACGGTCATCATCCGTGGCGACAACAACGCGCGCCACGCCGGAAACGGATTTCGCCGCCTCCCAGCTGCGCTGGATCAAGGTCTTTTTCTCGCCAGTTGCCCCCTGAATTTCAACAAGGGGCTTGCCGGGATAACGTGTTGACGCATAGCGCGCCGGGACGACGATCAGTACAGACATTCAGGCTTTCTCCAGCTTCACGCCCGGTGCGGTCGCAATAAAGAATGGGTTTGCGTAGCCTGCTTTCCCGTATTGCAGATCCGTGTGATCATCAAAACGAACCACTTTCCCGCCTGCCCCGGTTACAACCGCATGACCAGCCGCTGTATCCCATTCCATCGTGCGGCCAACACGCGGATACAGATCCGCTTCGCCTGTGGCGACCAGGCAGAACTTCAGTGAAGATCCCGCACTTTTACTATCAGAAACGCTGTATTTATTAATGTAGTCTTCCGTCGCCTGATCCCGGTGAGATTTCGAAGCCACAATCAGCAGGGCAGCGTTATCGGGTTCGGAAACGGAAATCGGCTTTGTTTCACCAGCTGCGTCCAGGCCAAAGGGCCCTGTTTCTTCGACGCTTTGCCCATCGGCTGTTGTATAAAACAGGCGTTCTTTCGCCGGCGCATAGACGACGCCACGTGTTGGCACACCGTTTTCAACCAGCGCAATGTTCACTGTGAAATCGCCGCGGCGATGAATGAATTCCTTTGTACCATCCAGTGGATCAACAATCAGGAACGTATCCCCGGTTAGGCCATGGCTGTCTGCCTGTTCTTCCGTAACCAGCATAACATCAGGAAACGCCGCACGCAGGCCATCCGAAATAATTGCATCTGCAGCTTCATCCGCCACGGTCACCGGGCTTTCGTCAGACTTTAGCTTAACGTCAAAATCCGGGCCGTTGTAGATTTCCATGATCTTTGCGCCACCCTCAAGGGCCAGCCGGCGAATGACCGGAATAAGTTGTTCGTAGTTCATATCTCAGGTCACTCCAGGACATATCTGACAACGTAACGCTGCCGTTAATTGTAAATTACCTCTGAACGCTTTATGATGCCAGGACGTGAGAACAGCAAGAAGTCCGTTCTCACCTTTTGTTTTGTCCGGCCGGAGCACGATTTCAGCATGTTTGAAGCACGAAAGAAAAAAGCCGGTATATTGTACACCGCTTTTCAGATACTTGGCCTCATTTATGTGAGCACCGTCCGGATCGCCAGATCGCAGCATGGGAACGCCCTGTTTGCAATTCTGATCAGCATGTCCCAGGCCCTTATTTTCATTGGGGTTTTTTACCTCATGTTCACATTTCTGGGCGTCGGAATGGCAAAAATCCCCGGCGCAGATTTTATGTTGTATCTGATGACAGGTATTTTTCTGTTTCTTGTACATAATAAAGCCGTCATGTCAGTTATGGGGGCAGAAGGGCCGCAATCCCCGATGATGCAGCACGCCCCGATGAACACCGCAATTACGATCTCCGCCTCTGCATTGTCCTGCCTGTACCTTCAGTCCCTGACAATTGTCGTGATGTTATTCGTGTATCATGTCGGATTTGCACCCGTGCATTTCGAAGAACCCCTGCGCGTTGCGGCAATGTTGGTTGTCGCCTGGTTTTCCGGATGCGCTGTCGGGCTTTTGTTCCTGGGCCTCAAACCCTGGATGCCGGGCCTTGCGGGGATGCTGTCACAAATTTACACCCGTGCGAATATGTTCACCTCTGGGAAAATGTTTGTCGCAAACTCACTGCCT
The DNA here is from genome assembly GCF_003031585.1 of Thalassobius sp. I31.1. Lineage (GTDB taxonomy): Bacteria > Pseudomonadota > Alphaproteobacteria > Rhodobacterales > Rhodobacteraceae > Halocynthiibacter. Next base: position 84,483 of record NZ_PWAA01000053.1, on the reverse strand, counting down.
GGCTGGATGATTGCTATGTTTGACTGGAACCCGCTGTTTCACGTCATCGATCAGTCCCGGGGGTTCGCATTTATCAACTACACCCCGCGCCACACCTCTGTAAGCTATCCTCTTTATGTCTCCCTGGCACTTATCGTCATTGGCATGCTGGGCGAATTTTACACCAGAAGATATGCATCACTCAGCTGGAACGCGAGGCGCTGACACAGAAGGATTACGCATGCGCATTCTGTTTTTATGCTTCTTTTCACTTCTGACATTATACACACCCGCCATTGCGGATGATTTCCCACGACTTTACCAGGTCACGGGTGTTGCTGCGGATGACGTTCTGAATGTCCGTGAAACACCCGATGCCAGCAGTGCAATCATCGGGGGTATTGCCCCGGATTTCATGCACATCGAAGTCACGGCCACATCTGCTGATATGCGTTGGGGCCAGGTAAATTTTCATGAGTTTTCCGGCTGGGTTGCCATGCGATATATGCAGGATTTGGGGAACCCGCCCTGGTGGGAATTGCGCAGGCCTTTGTTCTGTTCCGGCACAGAACCTTTCTGGCACGCGATCATTGATGCAGATACATCTGGCGGCATGGAGTTTTCCGGCCTGGACATGGATACACAAAATTTTCAATATGACTGGCTGCGCGATGATACCGGGGGCGGCACCCCGGATAGCCCGAAGGGCATTATTGCAAATTTCGTAAACACTGACCGCCGCGCCGTTGCCGTCCTGAACACAACCACCTGTGGCGACGGAATGAGCGACCAGAGCTTTGGCATTTCGGCGCAAATCACCCTGTCCGTGGATGACCCCGGCAATATGCATGCCAATGAAACCTACTATGGTTGCTGCAGTCTGAACCTGCCTTAACGCGCCACGCGCAGGGTGATATTGATCCGTCCGCCTTTGGGTAACAAACCAGAGGAACGGAAGCGGATCTTATCCACCCCATGCCAGGCAAGGCGGGCGTCGCCCCCGAACGCCACCACATCCCCCGAATTCAGCCAGATACTTTCGGTCTTACCGCCGCGCGCAACGCCACCAACCCGAAACAATGCATCATCCCCCAGAGACACCGATACAACCGGGCAGGTCAGATCCGCTTCATCATTGTCCTGATGCATCCCCATACGTGCGTCTTCACCATAAAAATTGACCAGACAACTGTCAGGCCTGCGCCTGCAACCTGAAACGGCATCCCAGAGATCCAGCAGGCTTTGTGGGATATCAGGCCATGCGGTGCCGGTCGGATGTTCTTCAATGTATCGATACCCGTTAACATCTGAAAACCAGCCAACATCCCCGGCCGATGTCATCCGAACAGACATCTTCCGGCCGCTTGCCATCTGTGGGGTAAAAACAGGCGCAACGCGGGCAACCTCACGCAGCTGTCCAAGCAACATCTGCTGTGCATCAGTGCCCAGAAACGCTTTGTACACCTGAAACCCCCGCAGGATCAGAGGCGCGCTTTCCTGAAACATCATATTCCCGGGGTTTTCTGTCATTTACATCCTGTTAACTCTGATATTACCAGTTTCCTGGCAAAAAACACCGCATTGTTCCCGTTTTCGCGAGAATCCGCGATCTGAACGCTTGCAGCACAAACACGTGAACCTTATATACCCTGCGAAGCCGGATCAGGGCGTTCCGTTTCCTGTGCAAAGTAACAGCAACAAACACCCTGGTCTGAACAATTGGGATCGGCACCTGGATGCCTATTCACGGATCCAGGCACCACTATATCGCCTATGAGAAGGAATTGAACAGTATGGCAAAAGTCATCGGTATTGACCTCGGGACTACAAACTCCTGTATCGCAATCATGGATGGGTCGCAGCCCCGCGTTATCGAAAACGCAGAAGGTGCGCGCACAACCCCATCTATCGTCGCTTTCACTGACGACGAACGTCTGGTTGGCCAGCCTGCAAAACGCCAGGCTGTGACAAACCCGGACAACACCATTTTCGGTGTAAAGCGCCTGATCGGTCGTCGGTTTGACGACGCGGCTCTCGCGAAAGACCTGAAGAACCTGCCGTTCTCTGTGATCAATGGCGGCAATGGCGACGCATGGGTTGAAGCCAAGGGTGAGAAGTATTCTCCAAGCCAGGTTTCTGCATTCATCCTCGGCAAAATGAAAGAAACCGCTGAATCTTATCTCGGCGAAGAAGTGACACAGGCGGTTATCACCGTTCCTGCGTACTTTAACGATGCTCAGCGTCAGGCGACAAAAGACGCCGGTAAAATCGCTGGCCTCGAAGTTCTGCGTATCATCAACGAGCCAACAGCAGCTGCGCTGGCCTATGGCCTTGATAAAGAAGAAACCCAGACCATCGCGGTTTATGACCTTGGCGGCGGTACCTTCGACGTAACCATCCTGGAAATCGACGACGGCCTGTTCGAAGTTAAATCCACCAACGGCGACACGTTCCTTGGCGGTGAAGACTTTGACATGCGCATCGTGAACTACCTTGCGGATGAGTTCAAAAAAGAAAACGGCGTCGACCTGACCAAAGACAAGATGGCCCTGCAGCGTCTGAAAGAAGCTGCGGAAAAAGCGAAGATCGAACTGTCTTCCGCAAGCCAGACTGAGATCAACCAGCCGTTTATCTCTATGGGTTCTGACGGTGCACCACTGCACATGGTTCTGAAACTGACACGTGCGAAACTGGAAAGCCTTGTTGCTGACCTGATCAAAGCATCCATCAAGCCTTGTAAAGATGCGCTGAAAGATGCTGGCCTGTCCGTTGGCGACATTGACGAGGTTGTTCTCGTTGGTGGTATGACCCGCATGCCTAAAGTGATCGAAGAAGTGACCAAATTCTTCGGCAAAGAGCCACACAAAGGTGTGAACCCTGACGAAGTTGTTGCTTCTGGCGCAGCAATCCAGGCCGGCGTTCTGCAGGGCGACGTGAAAGACGTTGTTCTTCTTGACGTAACACCACTGTCCCTGGGCATTGAAACTCTTGGTGGCGTGTTCACCCGTCTGATCGACCGCAACACAACCATCCCAACCAAGAAGTCTCAGGTTTTCTCCACTGCGGAAGACAACCAGAACGCTGTGACAATCCGTTGTTTCCAGGGTGAACGTGAAATGGCTGCGGACAACAAGATCCTGGGTCAGTTCAACCTTGAAGAAATCCCACCAGCGCCACGCGGTCTGCCACAGATCGAAGTGACATTTGACATTGACGCAAACGGCATTGTTTCCGTTGGCGCGATGGACAAAGGCACTGGTAAAGAACAGAAAATCACCATTCAGGCGTCTGGCGGCCTGTCCGATGAAGACATCGAAGCAATGGTGAAAGACGCGGAAGAAAACGCCGAGTCCGATAAAGAGCGTAAGGAACTGATCGAAGCACGGAACCAGGCCGAAAGTCTGATCCACAGCACCGAAAAGTCCATGGAAGAGCACAAAGAAAAAGTCGACCCGACCACCATTGAGGCGATCGAACTGGCTATTGTTGCTCTGAAAGACGATCTTGATAAAGAAGATGCGACCGCTGAGAAAATCAAAGCAGGCGTTCAGAACGTTACTGAATCTGCGATGAAACTGGGCGAAGCGATCTACAAAGCATCCGCAGAAGAAGCAGGCGAAGAAGAGCCTGCAGGCGCGGATGAGATGGCTGCTGGCGGCGATGATGACATCGTTGATGCAGACTTCGAAGACCTCGACGAAGACAACAAACGCTCCTAAGGGCATTCGCTCTGTTAGCCGGCCTGGAAATGTCCGGGCCGGCTTTTGCGTTCCCAAAGGGGAAATATGATGTCAAAGCGCGACTATTACGAAACGCTCGGGGTCTCTAAAGGCGCCTCTGCGGACGAAATTAAAAAAGGCTATCGTAAGAAAGCCAAAGAACTGCATCCGGATCGCAACGCCGATAACCCGGCCGCCGAAGATCAGTTCAAAGAGGCCAACGAGGCCTATGAAGTTCTGAAAGATGCCGACAAGAAAGCTGCCTATGACCGCTATGGTCATGCAGCCTTTGAAGGTGGCATGGGCGGCGGTGGCCGTGGTCATCCTGGTGGACAGGGTGACTTTGGGTCTGCCTTCTCTGATATCTTCGAAGATCTCTTTGGCGGCGGCGGCGGTGGTTTCGGCGGTCAGGGGCCAGGCCGTGGGCGTTCACGCGCCACACGTGGTTCTGATCTGCGCTACAACCTGCGTGTCACCCTGGAAGAAGCCTGGGCCGGCCTGCAGAAAACCATTTCTGTGCCCACCTCTGTGTCCTGTGGCGAATGCAGTGGCACCGGCGCGGAAAGCGGCGCTGAACCCGTCACCTGCCCCACATGTTCCGGTATGGGCAAGGTACGCGCCCAGCAGGGGTTCTTCACCGTTGAACGCACCTGTCCGACCTGTAACGGTGCGGGCCAGAAGATCACCAATCCCTGCAAGTCCTGCCATGGTGCCGGGCGTCAGGAAAAGGAACGTTCGCTTTCTGTGAACATCCCGAAAGGTGTGGAAACAGGCACACGCATTCGTCTGTCCGGCGAAGGCGAAGCAGGCCTGCGTGGCGGTCCATCCGGCGACCTTTATATCTTCATCGAAGTGCGGGAACACGATATCTTTCAGCGCGACAGTGAACATCTTTACTGCCGTGTGCCGGTTCCTATGGCCTCTGCATCGCTTGGTGGTGATATCGAAGTGCCCACCATTGATGGTGGCCGGTCCCGGGTCAAAATCCCGGCTGGCAGCCAGTCTGGCCGTCAGATGCGCCTACGCTCCAAAGGCATGCCACGCCTGCGTGGTGGTGGTGTTGGCGACATGTATATCGAACTTGCAGTGGAAACACCTGTGAACCTGACAAGCCGCCAGAAGGAAATTCTGCGCGAATTCGATGAGATCGCCGCCGATAACAACCCGGAAAGTTCCAGCTTTTTCTCAAAAGTGAAAAACTTCTGGGAAGGCATGAAAAGCTAAAACTCTATATAAAAAAGGCGGCTTTCAGGGCCGCCTTTTTCTTTTCCCCATGTGATCGCACGTCACGTTAACAGCCTGCTTAACGAATTCTTCAGCGAATCATTCAAATAAAGAACATATGGGAAACATTGGTCACTTTTCTGAAATGCCGCTGCCTCTTTTTGAAGGGGACGAAGCCGTTGTCACCACAACGCCCCCCGCGGCTGTGCCTTCTTACCTGAAGGATCACAGAAAACGCCTGCGCCAGCGCTTCTTTGATGGTGGTGCAAAGGCCGTGCCAGATTACGAAATGCTGGAACTGATCCTGTTCCGCGCCATACCCCGCCGCGACGTCAAACCCCTGGCTTTTGAATTGCTGGATGCGTTTGGTGACTTTAACCGCGTGATTTCCGCCCCCATCAAACGTCTGGCCGAAATCCCCGGTGTGGGCAGCGCCGTGATCCAGGAACTGAAGATTGTTGAGGCCGCAGCGCAACGTATGGCCCGGTCTGCCATCATGCAGAAACCGATCGTGTCCAGCTGGGATCAGCTGATTGATTATTGCCATACTTCTATGGCGCATCGAGAAACTGAACAGTTCCGGGTGCTGTATCTGGATTGCAAAAACATCCTGATTGCCGATGAAGAACAGGCCAACGGCACAGTGAATCACGTGCCGGTTTACCCCCGCGAAATCGTAAAACGCGCGCTGGAACTGAACGCCAGCGCCTTTATTCTGGTCCACAACCACCCATCCGGCGACCCGACCCCGTCAGATGCGGATATTACCATGACCCACCAGATTCAGGATGCCGCACAAGTGCTTGGCCTGACGCTACATGACCACCTTATTATCGGCAAAAGTTGCGAACTTAGTTTTCGGTCGGAAGGGTATTTGTAGGAACGTCCCGCACCCAAAGCTCCACCCGGCGGTTCAGTTGACGCCCAGCCTCTGTATCATCACAGGCCAGCGGCATCGCCTCACCAAAGCCGGAAACGGTCAGGGCAACCCCCGCTTCATCCAGCATGTCAGACCCGCGCCGCAATGCATCCCGCACAGAAGACGCACGACGCAACGCGATACGCCGGTTGGCATCTGCCCCGCCTTCCCCATCTGAGAACCCCGCAAAGATCAGCTCTTTCCCATCAAACCGTCCGGTTTCAAGCTGTTGAATAAGAACATCCATTTCAGCAACAGACTGTGCATCAAGACGACTGGAACCTGCCTGGAACCGAAATGTCATCGTCATACGCGCAGCGCCGGCAAGCCCTTGCAACATGGTCTGCAGGTCCTCAAGGCTGGTATCGGTACCGGCCTGCAACACGGCATTTGTAATTCTGTCCCCTTGCGCAGCCATTGGCACCACATCAAGGCCAGGACTGACAAACCCGGAAAAACCGACATCACGTGCGGCGGCATCTGTCGCCAGATACCGCAGGAACTGCCGGATCAGACGCGGTTTACGCTGCTTGCTTTGGTACAGATACTGGGGCGAGGTCAGCGGATAATCCCGCGTTTTCAGGTTCTCAGCTGACGGCACAAAATCCGCACCACAGGCACCGGACAGCCGCAAAGGCACAGCTGTGCCAGGTTCCGACAAACGTGTAAATCCAAGCACCAGACTGTCATCCTGCACCTGATCCATGACAGCACGTCCGGTTACAACCTGATCATGGGCATTCAGGATCTGGTTAAGCGAGATCGCGTCTTCGGCCTTACCGACAGCGAAGAATTCCAGATCCGGACCGCCGAGTTCATTCCAGTTTGTGATTTTGTCCGTCGCGATCCTTGTAAGCGCGGTCAGGGGAACAGCGCGCACAGGATTATCCTGCGACACCGACAGCGTCAGCGCATCCAGCGCCAGAACACGTGGGGCGGGCAAATCTGGCACATCAATCGCAAAACGCGTCAGCGCAAAATCCGCCTCTTCTTTTTCCAAAGCCCGGGCCCCGTCCTGACTGTCATTCAGGAAAAAAACGAATTCGCCCACAGGCAGGCCGCTTTCGTCATCTGACAATACATAGGTGAAATTCAGATCGTCCCGGGATGTCAGGCTAAGCAACAGGCCTTCTTCACGGGCAAAACCTTCCAGCAACACGGGCATCAGGTTTTGACCCAGAACCGCTGAACCGGCAAAACGCGCGCGGGCCACAAACGCATCAAGCGACGGACAAGCAGGCCCGGAACAGACAACACCACTGCCATCCAGCGTCAGATCGCCATAGGCGGAACGGATCTGATAATATTCACCGTCAAAACCCAACAGGCGCCCTTCGACTGTCAGGGATCCGTCAGCCGATGTAAGGGCAACATCCTGGGCGTGGGCTGCCGGTGCAAGGCACAGGCCCAAAATCATGCAGAGGACGTTCAGCCAATATCGTGTAAAACGGATCTTCATGTCATTCCTCAGTCAGCACAAGATCACGCAGAGGACTGCCCAACATGACGGATTGCCCCGTCTTTTCGCAGGGTGGCACGGAAATTTCAAATGGCAACGACATCCAGGACCCGGTTACTGAAAACTGGTGCAATGTGACATCCTGCGTGCCACCGCAATTGTTCGCCGTTATCGGTATCTCTGTGAAGGTCCGGCTTACCAAAGGCCCCTGCGCTTTTGCGACCAGATACACCTGGCTGAACCAGCCATCCGGAATGCGCGGGTCGCCCAGGGTGAAAATCTGCCCACCCGCTGCCCCGACGGGACGTATAGCATGACGATGGCCAACACCGCCAAAATCTGCACCGTTTTCAAGAACATGTAAGAATGTCGCCACGCTGCTCCGCCAGGTCAGACCAACACCGGTAAACGCAATGGGCGCGTCTTCAGTCAGTTGCACCTGATGAAACGTACCATCCGGAAACGCCGCTTGCAGGGTGTTCTCCGGTTCAAACACCGGTAGATCCACCTGCAATGCCCCCGTCACAGATGTCAAAAAACTGGCTGTCAGGCCGGACCATGTCAGATCGACCTGCTGCCCACGTCTGCACGGCGACTGAAGATCAAGGCGCATCGTTCCGGCATCACCCCCGGGCGCGACAGCCAGGGTGGTTTCACAGGATTGCCCCATTGCGCTGTAAATCACACCTGGGGTCAGAGGCACCTGATCCATAACCGGCGCGACTTCCGGCACAGCCAAAGACAAATCTTCCGCAGGGGGAAAATCCGGTATCTCAGCAAAAACGGTCTGCCCCATCAAAATGAAGGGGCAGACCAATAAAGCGATAATCTGACAAGCCGGGCGCATTCTCTGCAGCCTTCAGCTTTAGTTCAGCGCGCCGTGACAGTGCTTGAACTTTTTACCGGACCCACAGGGGCAGGCGTCATTGCGTGACGGTTCACCCCAGGTGGAAGGATCATCTTCAACAAAACCTTCCTTCGGTGCAGCAGCATCAGCAACGACTGGTGCCGCAGCCACACCCGCAGCGGCAAGCTGTGCCGCACGTTGCGCTTCGAACTGCGCCCGCATCTGGGCTTGCTCTTCATCGGTCAGAGGGCGGATCTGGGCCAGTTGCTGTGTCACCTGCTCACGCAGCGTATCCAGCAGGTTTTCGAACAGCTGGAAGCTTTCGGTCTTATATTCGTTCAGTGGATCACGCTGGGCGTAGCCACGGAACCCAACCACAGACCGCAGATGTTCCAGCGTCAGAAGATGTTCGCGCCACTTGCCATCGATTGTGTTCAACAGCAGTTGCTTTTCAATGTTGCGCATCGCATCGGGGCCGAATTGCGCGGCTTTCGCAGCCATGAATTCATCCGCAGCTTTTTCAAGACGTTCGCGAATTTCTTCGTCATCCACGCCTTCCTCCGCAGCCCAGTCAATCACCGGCACATCAATACCCAGATGTTCGATACAAGCGGCGTACAGCCCTTGGGTATCCCACTGTTCGGCATAGGATTTCGGCGGCATGTATTGTGTGACCAGATCGTCGATCACCTGATGGCGCATGTCCTGAACGATTTCGGACAGGTCCTGGGCTTCCATGATTTCACGGCGCTGCGCAAAGATAACTTTCCGCTGATCGTTCATCACATCGTCAAACTTCAAAAGCTGTTTCCGAATGTCGAAGTTACGCCCTTCAACTTTCGCCTGAGCCTTCTCAAGGGATTTGTTCACCCATGGGTGCACAATCGCTTCGCCTTCTTTCATGCCAAGACGCGACAGCATCTTATCAAGGCGTTCAGACCCGAAGATGCGCATCAGGTCGTCTTCCAGCGACAGGAAGAACGCAGACCGGCCCGGATCCCCCTGACGACCGGAACGACCGCGCAGCTGGTTGTCGATGCGGCGGCTTTCATGGCGTTCTGTCGCCAGAACAAACAGGCCACCGGCGGCTTTTACAGCCTCTTCATCGGCTTTGTGGCCTTCTTCGATCTTCGCGCGCAACTCATCCGGGTTGGCGTCCGGATCGGCGGCAATGGCTTCCATGATCTTAAACTCAACATTGCCGCCAAGCTTAATATCGGTCCCGCGACCAGCCATGTTGGTTGCGATGGTCACAGCGCCCAGTTTCCCGGCGTCAGCAACAATCTGTGCTTCCTGTTCGTGCTGACGGGCGTTCAGAACATTGTGCTTCACGCCTGCATCATTCAGCAGCTTTGACAGATATTCGGATTTCTCAATCGACGTCGTCCCAACCAGGGTTGGCTGGCCTGCCTCATGCGCCGTTTTGATTTCCTCAACAATCGCGTCGAACTTTTCCTTCGCCGTGCGATACACCGCGTCATGTTCGTCCTTACGGGCAATCGGGCGGTTGGTCGGCACTTCGACCACGCCAAGTTTGTAGATCTCGTCAAACTCTTCCGCTTCGGTCAAAGCGGTACCGGTCATGCCGGACAGTTTGTCATACAGGCGGAAGTAGTTCTGGAAGGTCACAGAGGCCAGTGTCACATTTTCCGGCTGGATCGCTACGCCTTCTTTGGCTTCAATCGCCTGGTGCAGACCATCAGACAGACGACGACCAGACATCATACGGCCGGTGAATTCGTCGATCAGAACAATTTCCTCACCACGCACGATGTAATCTTTGTCGCGGGTAAACAGTTTATGCGCACGCAGACCCTGGTTCACGTGATGCACAATCGTGGTGCTTTCCGGCGCATAAAGGGATTGTTCCTGCGGCAGGACCCCTTCACCATGCAGGATTTCTTCCAGCGCATCATTGCCTTCATCAGTGAAGGTGACGTTGCGGGTTTTCTCATCCAGCGTGTAGTGGTCGTCCTGCAGACGCGGGATCAGCTTGTCGATGGTGACATAAAGATCGCTGCGGTCGGCGGCAGGGCCGGAAATAATCAACGGTGTACGGGCTTCGTCGATCAGGATCGAATCAACTTCATCGACGATGGCAAAGTTATGATCGCGCTGGAACATCTGAGACAGCTCAGATTTCATGTTGTCCCGCAGGTAGTCAAAGCCAAGCTCATTGTTCGTGGCATAGGTCACGTCACAGGCGTAGGCGGCTTTTTTCTCATTGTCAGGCTGGTTCGGAAAAATCACGCCGCAGGTCATGCCCAGGGCGTCGAACACATTGCTCATCCATTCGGCGTCACGTTTTGCCAGGTAATCGTTCACCGTCACAACATGCACGCCACGCCCGATCAGCGCGTTCAGATAAGCCGGGAAAGTCGCCACAAGCGTTTTACCCTCACCGGTTTTCATTTCTGAAATATTGCCCTGATGCAGGAACAGGCCACCCATCAGCTGTGTGTCAAACGCCCGCAAACCAAGGGCACGGCGCGCCCCTTCACGACAGTTTGCGAAAGCTTCCGGCAGCAGATCATCAAGGCTTGCGCCACCTTTGGCGCGTTCCTGAAGTTCGCGGGTTTTCGCAATCAGTTCGTCGTCGGAAAGCTTTTCGAACTCCGGCTCCAGCGCGTTGACCTTGCCCACAATCACGCGGGCTGCTTTGATCTTCCGATCATTCGGGGTGCCAAAGATTTTTCTGGCAATGGTGCCGAGTCCGAGCATATTTTCTCCGCCTGATGCGTTCTTGATAAAATGCGCCACATGCCGCCTTGAACAGGCCTGCGCCGCGCCATAGAAGGTTTGTCAGAAGATGTCATAACCCCAATGACCAAAGGTGATGTAAGCGGGCGACCGGCATGTGTCAACGTCACGCCACGTTGCGTGGAACTCAAAGGAACAACAGATGTTTTTTCGCACTAAGTTTTTGACCGCAACGGCGCTTGTTTGTGCGCTTTCCACCCCTGCTTTTGCTGAAGGCCCGGATGCCTCTACGATTGTTGCCGCCGTCAACGGCACCGACATCACGCTTGGTCACATGATCGCCACCAAGCAGACCCTGCCACCGCAATACGCCCAACTGCCGGACGAAGTTCTGTTTCAGGGCATCCTGGATCAGCTGATCCAGCAGGTTGTTCTGTCTGACGCTGCGGGCGATGATCTGCCGCTGTCCGTGACCCTGACCCTTGAAAACCAGGCACGTGCCGTGCGCGCAGACCACGTGATTGATAACGCGATCAAAGTAGCTGTCACCGACGAAGCCATCGAAATGGCCTATGCTGCGCAATATGAAGGTGCAGAACCCGAAGCCGAATTCAACGCATCCCACATCCTGGTTGAAACCGAAGAAGAAGCCGCAGAAATCGTAACCCGTCTTGAAGCTGGTGAAGATTTCGCAGAACTCGCCCGTGAAAAATCCACAGGCCCATCCGGCCCGAATGGCGGCGAACTTGGCTGGTTCGGCAAAGGCATGATGGTTCCTTCTTTTGAAGAAGCCGTCCTGACACTGGAAGTCGGTCAGATTTCCGCACCTGTGGAAACACAATTCGGCTGGCATGTTGTCAAACTGAACGAAACCCGTGTGAAAGACGCCCCTGCGCTGGAAGACGTGCGGGACGAACTGGCAGCAGGCGTTGAACAGGTTGCGATTGGCCAGGCGCTGTCCACCCTGACCGAAGCTGCAACCATCACCCATACCGAAGATGAGGCCATCACACCTGATCTTCTGTCCACTGTTACCCTGGATATGGAATAACACTATGATCTCTCCGCTGGCACCGAAAAACGGCTTTCCATCCCTTCCCGAAATCAAAGGTGTGCGCTTTGCCGCCCTTGAAGCCGGGGTCCGATATCAGGGGCGAAAAGACGTGATGCTAGCGGAACTTTGCCCCGGATCTGCTGTGGCGGGTGTGTTCACACGTTCCGCCACACGATCTGCCAATGTCCTGGATTGTCAGGAAAAAATGGGTGAAAACACGGATGCGGGCGCAGCGATTATTGTAAATTCCGGCAACTCAAATGCCTTCACCGGTAAGGCTGGTGAAGGTTCAGTGAAAGCCATCTGCGACGCTGTCGCCGCCACCTGTGGCCTGCCGGAAGCACGTGTATTCACATCCTCCACCGGGGTGATCGGTGAACGCCTGCCCCATGATCGCATCACTGCGAAAGTTGGCGAACTGGCTGAAAATCTGTCTGCGGGTGATATCAAAGGCGCGGCTGACGCTATTATGACCACCGACACCTTCCCCAAAGGATGTGCCGCCGAAACACAATCTGGCGTGAAAATCGCGGGGATTGCCAAAGGATCCGGCATGATCGCGCCCGATATGGCGACCATGCTGGTGTATATCTTCACCGATGCAAAAATCGACCAGGCCCTGCTGCAATCTCTGCTGTCAGACCTGACCGACAAGACTTTCAACGCGATCACAGTCGACAGCGATACGTCCACCTCCGACACGCTGCTTCTGGGCGCCACCGGTCAGTCTGACGCCCCTGAAATCACCGCGGACAGCCAGGATTACGCTGACTTCCGCGATGCCCTGCACAAAGTCATGCTGGACCTGTCCCATCAGGTCGTGAAAGACGGCGAAGGTGCGACAAAGTTCGTCGAAGTACAGGTACACGGCGCTGACAGCGCCTCTGATGCCCGTCGCTGTGCTATGGCGATTGCCAATTCCCCCCTGATCAAAACCGCAGTTGCCGGCGAAGACCCGAACTGGGGCCGCGTGGTGATGGCCGTCGGTAAATCCGGCGCAAAGGCAGATCGCGATCTGCTGTCCATCCGCTTTGGTGACATACTGGTTGCTGAAAAAGGCTGGGTCGCCGAAAGCTACACGGAAGACGATGGCGCCGCCTATATGAAAGGCGAAAACATCGTGATTTCTGTGGATCTGGGCCTGGGTGACGCGACAGACACGGTCTGGACCTGTGATTTCACCAAACGCTACATTGAAATTAACGCGGATTACCGGTCATGAAAACAGTTCTGGTCTCTGCTGTTGCACTGATTGACACCGACGGGCGTGTGCTGCTTGCGCAGCGCCCGGAAGGCAAATCCATGGCCGGTCTTTGGGAATTTCCAGGCGGAAAAATCGAATCTGGCGAAACACCAGAAGCCGCGCTGATCCGCGAATTGCATGAAGAACTGGGCATTGAAACCTGGGAATCATGCCTCGCGCCGTTAACCTTTGCCAGTCATTCTTATGAAGATTTCCACCTTCTGATGCCACTGTTTGCCTGCCGCAAGTGGAACGGTATTGTTAAACCATGCGAAGGCCAAAGTCTTAAGTGGGTGAAATCAAACGAACTTCGCAATTATCCGATGCCAGCAGCCGATGTACCGCTGATACCCATCCTGCGGGATTGGCTATAATCTTCATAAATCCGGCATTTACAGGCTACTAATTCTTTCCTAAGCTGGTTCTCGTAATCATTTCCCCATTTCCAGTCTTCACGCAATCTAACTAGGTCAGATGCCATGGGGGGCAAAACTATGCTTCGGACTATTCTTGTGAGTAACTGTATTTCTGTTCAGGGGATGTTTGTGCGCAACCTGCAAAATGGTCGCATTGTTGTACGGGTCGGGGCCCAGCATTTTTCCGGCACACCCGTCGCCAACGCATAAATTTCACCACCGGAATATAAAAAAGAGGCGATTTTCATCGCCTCTTTTTCTTTGTCTTATCGCGGGATGCGCAATCTGATTAGTCCAGATTGCGTTCAATTTCCTCACGCTCGAAGATCTCGATAACGTCGCCAGCGCGGATATCATCATAGGCTTCGAATGCCATGCCGCATTCCTGACCGGAAATCACTTCTTTCACTTCGTCTTTGAAGCGCTTCAGTGTTTTCAGCGTGCCTTCGTGGATCACCACGTTGTCGCGCAGCAGGCGAACACCTGCGGAACGACGTGCAACGCCTTCGGTCACCAGACAGCCTGCAACGCGACCAACACCGGTCACTTTGAAGACGTCTTTGATCTGTGCATAACCGATGAACTTTTCGCGGATTTCTGCAGACAACAGACCGGAAGCCGCCGCTTTCACGTCATCCACAAGGTCGTAGATCACGGAATAGTAACGAATTTCCACGCCCTTCTGGTTCGCAGAGTTCCGGGCAGATGCGTTTGCACGCACGTTAAAGCCCATAACTGGCGCGCCAGATGCCTCGGCAAGGCCGATGTCAGATTCGGTAATCGCACCCACACCATGGTGCAGTACGCGCACACGAACTTCGTCGTTGCCGATTTTTTCCATCGCCTGAACAATCGCTTCAGCAGAACCTTGCACGTCAGCTTTTACCAGAATTGGCAGTTCTGACATGTTTTCGTTCTCTTTGGCTTGCGCCATCAGCTGTTCAAGTGTCGTCGCAGCACCCGCAGCAGCGCGTTTGTCTTTCGCTGCCTGTTCACGGTATTCCGCAATCTCACGTGCCTGCGCTTCGGCTTCCACCACGTTCAGAACATCGCCTGCTTCTGGTGTGCCGTTCAGACCAAGAACTTCAACCGGAACAGATGGACCAGCCTCATCAACGCGGTTCCCTTTGTCGTCGATCAGTGCGCGGACTTTACCCCACTGCTCACCCACAACAAAGATATCGCCTTTTTTCAGCGTACCATTCTGAACCAGAACAGTCGCGACAGGGCCACGGCCCACATCCAGCTGTGCTTCGATCACAGCACCGGAAGCGGCACGTTCAGGGTTGGCTTTCAGTTCCAGAATTTCAGCCTGCAGCGCAATCGCTTCAAGCAGTGCATCAAGACCCTGACCCGTGTGGGCAGAAACTTCGATGTCCTGCACGTCACCAGACAGCTGTTCCACGATCACTTCGTGTTGCAGCAATTCGGTACGGACCTTCATAGGATCAGCAGCCGGACGGTCACATTTGTTGATCGCCACGATCATCGGCACACCGGCCGCTTTCGCGTGGTTAATCGCTTCAATCGTCTGTGGCATCACAGAGTCATCCGCAGCAACAACAAGTACAACGATGTCAGTTACTTGCGCACCACGAGCCCGCATGGATGTAAAGGCCGCGTGGCCCGGAGTATCCAGGAAGGACAGCACTGCGCCGCCATCAGTTTTCACCTGATAAGCACCGATGTGCTGGGTAATACCACCAGCTTCGCCAGCAACAACTTTCGCCTTACGGATCGCATCAAGCAGTGATGTTTTACCGTGGTCAACGTGACCCATGATCGTGATGACAGGCGGACGACCTTGCAGATCCTCATCCTTGTCTTCCACTGTATCAATCACGTCTTCAACGTCAGCGTCAGAAACACGAACGATCTTATGACCGAATTCTTCGATGACCAGTTCCGCAGTATCCGCATCAATGGATTGGTTCTGCGTCAGCATCATACCCATTTTCATGAGTGATTTCACAACGTCAGCAACACGTTCCGCCATACGGTTCGCAAGTTCAGAAACAACGATTGCCTCTGGCACCTGCACGTCGCGGATAACCTTTTCGCGCTCAACAGCATCACCCATAGCCTGACGGCGGGCACGTTCCTGCTTACGCTTCATTGCAGCCATGGAACGCTGACGACCACCTTCACCACCGGACAGTGCCTGGTTCAGGGTCAGCTTACCGGAACGACGGTTGTCATCACGACCACCTTTGTTGCCTTTTGGCTGACGGGTTTCGCGTTCTGTTTTGCGTGGCGCAGAAGATGGCTTCGGTGCAGCGCGGGCCGCAGCTTCGGCATCTGCCGGCGTCGCCTTCGGTGCGGATTTCGCAGCCCGGGCTTCTACATCAGCGCGTTTCTTCGCTTCTGCAGCTTCTTTTACCTTGCGGGCGTCGTCTTCCGCTTTCGCCTTGGCGCGCTCTTCGCGTTCACGCTCTTCGCGTTCTTTCGCTTCAATCTCTTCACGACGCGCCTTACGGGCCGCTTCACGCGCTTCCTCTTCAGCTTTACGCTTCTCAGCCTCAGCTGCTTCGTTGGCTTTCGCCGCGCGTACTGCCTTCAGGCGACGTTCCATTTCCGCATCGGAAATACCCGCCGGACGACGGGAAGGATTGCCGCCGGCACCACCACCAGCGCCTGAGGGCTTAGCCGCACCAGGCTTCGGCACGACAACGCGTTTGCGTTTCGTTTCCACCACGACGTTCTTCGTGCGGCCATGGCTGAAGCTTTGCTTCACATTGCCTGGCCGAACGCCCAGTGTCTTTTTGCCGTCATTATCGCTCATGTGCTCTCAAACCTTTCCGGCGACCCCATGTCACCGCCGTTTCCGCGTACGCCTGCAAGACGTCTGGCTTCCTGTACTACACGTATCGTGAGTCCGCCAGATGCAAGCGCACAATGTATCACATTTTCCCGCCCGAAAGCCAAACCAAGTTCACTTGCGGTCAGAAGACCGATGAAACTATCGTCCCCGTCAGGGCGACGCAGCTTGGATTTTCCGCGCTCAGACCCGTCTGAGGCCTGCACAAGAACTTCTGCCGCATCCATCGCCAGAAGCCCCTTAACTTTTTCATATCCCTGCACCGCATAGCCGCCTTTGCGCGCCAGCGACAGCAGATTGATCAGATTGCGAAACAAAAGCGCCTCAACCTCATCCCGCAAATCATCGCTGACCTGCACTTTCTGCTTTGCGCCACGGGAAAACAGCCCTTTCTGGACCGCTTTATCAAGCGCGGCAGGGTCTGCTGATACCCATATGCCGCGCCCGGGCAGTTTTTCAAGCACATCAGGCACAATTTGTGCCTCTGGCCCCACAACAAAGCGGATCAGGCCAGCTTTTGGCTGGACCTCACCTGTTGCAATGCACTTTCGCTCGCTGACCTCACGGTCCTTTGTGCGGCCACCTCGTGCCATATCCTACGCTCTGAGACCTGCGATCAGGCCTCAGCCTCCTCGGAAAGTTCAGCGTCGCCTTCTTCAGCTTCCGCTTCCAGATCCGCCGGATCCACCCAGCCCAGCTGAATACGCGCGGTCATCACAAGATCCTGCGCTTCTTCCAGAGAAACATCGAATTTCTCAAGCACACCATCGTCTTTCACGCGCTGACCATCGACAACAGTCCAGCCACCGGCCAGTTCCCAGTCGGCACAGGTTGCGAAATCTTCCAGTGTCTTCACACCATCTTCCGCAAGCGCTTCGATCATTTGTGGTGTCAGACCTTCAAAGGCGAACAGGCTGTCTTCAACACCCAGCTCACGTGCCTTTTCAACGGCTTTCGCGTTCTGTGCATCCAGGAATTCACGCGCACGCGTCTGAAGTTCACCCGCAGTGCCTTCGTCAACACCGTCAATCACCAGCAGTTCGTCAACTTCGACATATGCAACTTCTTCAAGGTTGGTGAACCCTTCAGAAACCAACAGCTGAGCAAAGAATTCATCCAGATCCAGCGTGTCGATGAACAGTTTGGTGCGGGTTGCGAATTCAGCCTGACGGCGTTCAGACTCTTCAGCTTCAGTCATGATGTCGATATCAAGACCGGTCAGCTGGCTTGCCAGACGCACGTTCTGACCACGACGACCAATTGCCAGAGACAGCTGTTCGTCAGGCACAACAACAGTGATGCGCTCTGCTTCTTCGTCCAGAACAACCTTGGTCACTTCTGCAGGCTGCAGCGCGTTCACAAGGAAGGTTGGCTGATCATCGTTCCATGGAATGATGTCGATTTTCTCGCCCTGCAGCTCGTTCACAACGGCCTGCACACGGGAACCGCGCATACCAACACAGGCACCGACAGGATCGATAGAACCGTCGTTGGAAATCACAGCGATCTTTGCACGGGAACCCGGATCACGGGACACAGCTTTGATTTCGATGATGCCGTCATAGATTTCAGGAACTTCCATTTTGAACAGTTCCGCCATGAATTGCGGGTCCGTACGGGACAGGAAGATCTGCGGGCCACGCTGTTCGCGACGCACATCTTTGATGTAGCAGCGCACACGATCATTCGGGCGATAGCTTTCGCGGCCGATTTTCTCGTTGCGGCGCAGGATTGCTTCGCCGCGGCCTACGTCAACAATCACATTGCCGTATTCTTCGCGTTTCACCAGACCATTGATAATGGTGCCGGCACGGTCCTGGAATTCTTCGAACTGACGATCACGTTCAGCTTCGCGTACCTTCTGCAGGATAACCTGTTTCGCGGATTGTGCCGCGATACGGCCCATTTCGACTGGCGGAACTTCATCGGTCAGTTCATCACCAACCGCAGGATCAGTCGTATACTGTTTTGCCTGCTCAACGGTCAGTTCAGCCTGATAGTTTTCCAGCAGATCATCTTCAACAACAGTCCGGACGCGGGTGAATGTCGCCTTACCGGTCTTGCGGTCGATGGATACGCGAATATCCATTTCGCTGCCGTAACGGGATTTCGCCGCACGTGCCAGGCTTTCTTCCATCGCTTCGATAACCAGACCCGGGTCGATCATCTTTTCGCGGGCTACGGCCTCAGCAGTTTGGAGCAGCTCCAGCTGGTTTGCACTGGTAATCGCCATATTCAGTCCTCCTCAGAACCGTCTTCTGTCTGGATTTCATCAAATTGGTCTTCGTCAACAATGCCCGCGTCTTTGCGCTGGCGCAGCATTTCAGAGATCAGGTCATCGGTCAGCACAAGCTTGGCTTCAGAAAGCCATTCAAACCGCAGACCAATGGTCATAGCTTCAACGCCTTTGTTCGCATCAAGTGTGATCAGAACTTCGTCATTTTCCGTTCCGGCAAGTGTGCCCTTGAAACGGCGACGACCGTCGATCAGCTCACTTGTTTCAAGCTTGGCGACATAGCCGTTCCAGGTATCAAAGTCCTTCAGGCGTGTCAGCGGCCGGTCGATACCAGGGCTTGAAACCTCAAGGGAATAGTTTTCCACAATCGGGTCTTCCACATCCATAATGGCAGACACCGCGGTGGAAATCTGGGCGCATTCATCAACGTCGATGCCCCCATCCGGGCGCTCCACCATCAGCTGAAGCGTTGAAACATTACCGCTCATCAGGCGGATGCGCACGATTTCAAATCCCATATCCTCGATCACGGGCTGAAGCAGCTCGAGAAGGCGACGGTCAATCGCGGCTTTGGCAATAAGATCAGACACGGTTTTTCCCCTGATGTCAGAACACAAAAAAACGGGCACACGGCCCGTTGCATTATTCCGGTGGGCGTCAGGTTTGGACCCCAACGCGCCGTTGTTACACCCCATATAGGCAAACTTTCCTGAGTCTGCAAGCCCTGTTTATACCTTCTCCTGTGCCCAGTCATTTGTCGCCTGAACAAGGGCCCGGATGATACCGGGTTCTGACAGGGCGTGACCGGCAGCAGGCACCATCTGCAATGTGGCATTCGGCCAGGACTGCGCCAGCGCCCAGGCGGATGTCGGCGGACAGATCATATCATACCGCCCCTGAACAATCACCGCCGGTATATGGGCGATCTTATGCAGATCCTGCAACAGCTGCCCTTCCTCAAGGAAAGCCCCATTGATGAAATAGTGACATTCCAGCCGGGCGAAAGCCAGGGCGTAGTTCTGGGGCACATCCACCATCGCGCCATTATTGCCCATAGAGGCCAGGGCATTTTCCCAGACCGCCCAGCTGACAGCAAACCGCCGCTGCGCCGCACCATCTTCGCCAAACAGGCGCTTGTGATAGGCCCCGATCAAATCGCCGCGTTCATCCACCGGTACAAGTGAGGTAAAACGATCCCACTGTTCAGGCCAGAACTGCCCGGCCCCACCACCATAAAACCAGTCAAGTTCAGCTTTCCGCGCAAGGAACACACCACGCAGGAACAGTTTTGACACATGTTCCGGATGCGTCTGTGCATAGACCAGCGACAGCGTCGCGCCCCAGCTACCGCCAAACACGCCCCAGGTGTCTATTCCAAGGGAATTCCGGATCTTTTCCATATCGGCCACCAGATCCCAGGTGGTGTTATTCTTTACAGACGCGAAAGGACGCGACCTCCCGCAGCCGCGCTGATCAAACAGGATCACACGGTAAACCTCAGGATCAAAAAACCGCCGCATCATCGGGCTGCAACCGCCGCCGGGCCCGCCATGCACAACAATCACCGGCACGCCATCACGCCGCCCGCATTGCTCTACATAAATCTGATGCCCGTCACCCACATCCAGCATCTGCCGGTCAAACGGCTCGCTTGTGGGATAAAGCTGCGCATCTGCGCTGATTTGGCCTGAAGTCTTATTCATAGAAATCCTGTAGCATTTCCTGGGCAAACAGGCGATATGCATGTCTGAAATTTGCGGCAACAAAACCACATGGGGGCCAGAATGCAAGCCACTCCTTCTGAGAACAGCACGACGTTTGACGCGGATGAGGTCGCCAAATTTGAGGCCATGGCCGCCGAATGGTGGGATCCCAACGGGAAATTCAAGCCCTTACACATGCTTAACCCCTGCCGCCTGGATTACATCACGCGCCAGATTGCCGCAGAATTTGATCGTGATCTCAACGACACACTGCCGTTCAAAGGCCTGCGAATCCTCGATATCGGCTGTGGTGGCGGGCTGCTGTCCGAACCGATGGCGCGGCTTGGCGCGGATGTGATTGGCGCAGATGCCGCTGCCGGCAATATCCCAGTGGCCCAGGCACACGCCCGCCAGATGGGGCTTGAGATTGATTACCGCAATTGCCTGGCCGAAGATCTGGCAGAGGCGGGCGAAGTCTTTGATGTCGTCCTGAATATGGAAGTCATCGAACATGTGGCCGACCCACAGGCCTTCCTGCACGCCTGCAAAACCCTGCTGAAACCCGGCGGGTTGCTGCTGTGCTCCACCATCAACCGCAATCCCAAAAGCTTTGCTGTGGCGATTGTTGGCGCGGAACATATCATGCGCTGGCTGCCCAAAGGCACCCATGACTGGAAGAAATTCATCACCCCGGATGAATTGGTGGAACTGATCAAAAACGCTGAAATAGAGCCTGTTGATCGCAAGGGATTTGTGTTCAATCCCCTGCTCTGGTCCTGGTCGATTTCCGATCGCGATCTGTCCGTGAACTACGTCACAGCCAGCGTTAATCGAACTTAATCTTCGTCTAATTCTTCGCGCAGCGTCCGCAACACCGGCAGGGCTGCGCGGATTTTATCTGGCCCGATGTCATGCACCGCATCGCCGATCACCGGTGTCAACGCGTGCAATGCCGCGTCGCGGGCTGATTTACCCGCCGGGCTGATCGACACAAATTTGCGTCGCGCATCATCCCAATCCGGGCGAATATGGATGTATCCCGCCCATTCAAGCTTCGAAAGCGTGTTTGTCATCGCCCCCTTCGTCACATGAAAGGCCCGGGCAAGCTGCACCGGAGATTTTTCATCCCTGACATGCGCCAGATGGTTCAGCACAGAGAAATGCGAAAGCTCCATCCCCTTTGGCAAAGCCTTTGACAGCCGGTTGCGCGCCAGCTGTCCGGTCATAAAGACTTCGGAAAACAAGGCGATTGCCAGGGGATCGGAACCGTCGGTCACGCAGATGTTCCTTCCGGTTTCGCAAAATCGCGATCGTGCGACAGCGTCGGAATACGCCCGCGGGCCTCGGCGATCTTTGACATATCCAGATCCACCAGGGTCACGCCGGGGTCTTCGCCGCCATCCGCCAGGACTTCGCCCCAGGGCGCAACTGCCAGAGAGTGCCCATAGGTGTAACGTGGCTTGCCCGTGCTGACCGGGTGCTTGCCACATTGCGCAGGCGCCAGAACAAAACAACCAGTTTCAATCGCGCGAGCGCGCAGCAAAACATGCCAGTGTGCCGCGCCGGATACCGGCGAAAACGCCGCTGGCCCCGTGATAATATCCGCCCCCGCATGGCCCAGCGCCCGGTGCAGATGCGGAAAACGTACATCGTAACAAATCGTCATGCCGACTTTGCCGAAATCCGTTTGCGCCACGACCGCCTGCTCACCAGGTCGATAGCCTGCTGATTCTTTGAAACTTTCCTGCGCGTCGATATTCACATCAAACATGTGAATCTTGTCGTAACGCGCCATGATCTCACCCGTCGGGCTGATCATAAAGGACCGGTTCGCAAAGCGTCCATCGGCATCACCTGTTTTCAGACCAAGCGACCCGATCAACAGCCAGACACCCAGCTTCGCCGCCTCGTCGCGCAGCGCCGCCAAGGTGATGTCATCGACCTCATGCTGAAGCACAGAATGCTGATGCGCACGGCTGTTTGACACGCAATTCGTCACCTCAGGCGTCAGAATAAATCCCGCACCTGCCGCATGCGCCTGACGCATATAATCGCGAATGACCGGAATATTATCCGCCGGCACGTCGGAAGACGACAGCTGTATCAGCCCTGCGCGCATCATTTATCCTTCCAGCATCAGATTAAGGGCGCCATTGCGTTCCAGATCATGCAGTTCATCACAGCCGCCAATATGTTCTTTGCCGATAAAGATCTGCGGCACAGATGTCCGCCCCTGGGCGCGTTTCGTCATTTTCGCCCGCAGCGCACGATCCCCATCCACAGAGATTTCTTTATACTTCACGCCCTTTTTGTTCAGCAGGCGTTTCGCCGCATGGCAGAACCCGCACAAAGACGAGGTATAGATTTCAACAGGTTTCATCGCGCTTCCCTTCAGTTTCGATAAACTTATAGGGATTTAGGCATCCTTCGCAACGCGTGCCAGTACCACAACATCAATTCGTGACGCACCGGCAACCTTACAGGCCTCAGAACAGACCTGCAGCGTCGCGCCACTGGTCATCACATCGTCGACCAGCAACACCGGACGGCCTGCAATGCGTATCTTGCGGCGCGGATGCACAAAGATGTTGTTTTTCATGATCTCACCCCGCTGGTCTGCTGACTTCCCTTCCAGCAAAGGGGTGCGGTGACGCCGGATCAACAGATCCTGACACAGGGGCAATTCGGCCGTTCGCGCCAAAGACGCAGCCATCAGGGCAGATTGATTATATCTGCGCCGCAACAGGCGCGACCAATGCAGGGGCACAGGCGCAACCAGGGTCTGACTGCCAATCAGATCCCGCGCAGCATGCGCCATCCAGGCCCCGGCAGGTTCCGCATATTCCGATTTATCACCATGTTTCAGCGCCAAGATCATACGCCGGATATTGCCCTTATATTCCGCAACAGCCCGCCCGCGCGTCCAGGCACGCCCCAGGGCGCGACAATCATCGCAATGCAGAACGCTGCCATCCTGATCTTCATGTCCCGGCAGGGGCGTTCCACAGCAATCACAGGCCGCACCGGCAATAAACGGTGTGTTCCCCCAGCAATCCGCGCACAATCCGCCGTTCACAGTTTCCACCGTGGCATTGCATGTCGCGCATTGGGGCGGGTAAAGGACATCAAGTGCTTTTTGCATCATCATAGCAGGCAAAACCTTTTACGGCACGCCTTCCGGAGAAACGGATGAACGGACCAGACAGATTAACCGATCGCAAACAACTGCTGCACAACCGTGCGCGCGCCACTGCGATGGAAGCACCCGCCATGTTCCTTTTGGAAGATGTGGCGCTTGAGCTTAAAGAAAGACTAAACGAGGTTAACAGGGCGTTTACGCAGCCCGCAATTGTGACCGGTTTTCCAGATTTCTGGGCAGATTTCCTGCCGGATGTGAAAATCATCCCAGATGATGAGCTGCTTGATCTGGAACCACAGGCCCATGATCTGATCATTCACGCCATGTCCCTGCATTGGGCGGATGATCCGGTGGGGCAGATGATCCAATGTCGTCGCGCGCTGAAACCGGACGGCTTGTTCATCGCAACATTGTTCGGCGGGCAGACCTTGCAGGAATTGCGCGTCGCCATGGCAGAAGCCGAGGTCGCGATCATGGGCGGTCTGTCCCCCCGTATCGCACCCATGGCCGAAATCCGCGATCTGGGCGCACTTTTGCAGCGCGCGGGCTTTGCCCTGCCCGTCGCAGACAATTTGACGCGGAATGTGACCTATAAGAATGCCGCGTCACTGATGCGCGATCTGCGGGCTATGGGCGAAGGCAACGCAATGAACAAACGTCTACGAAAACCTTCAAAACAGTCTCTGTTTCGGACAATTTCGCAAGTTTATACCGAACATTTCCCGGCAGAAGGCAACCGCATCAAAGCCACCTTTGGCATCATCACCCTCACCGGCTGGGCCCCGGATGACAGCCAACAGCAGCCACTGCGGCCCGGATCTGCGCAACAAAGCCTTGCAAATGCACTGAATACCACCGAAATCAATATTCCAGACTAAACGCGCGCGCCAGGACACATCATGCTACCAGTAAACCACCCGAAATTGCCCTCCCCGAAAACCGGCATTCTGATTGCC
The DNA here is from genome assembly GCF_003031585.1 of Thalassobius sp. I31.1. Taxonomy (GTDB): domain Bacteria; phylum Pseudomonadota; class Alphaproteobacteria; order Rhodobacterales; family Rhodobacteraceae; genus Halocynthiibacter. The sequence continues at coordinate 60,071 of NZ_PWAA01000053.1, read as the reverse complement.
AACCTCGGGACGCCAGACAATTATGATTACTGGTCCATGCGGCGTTATCTGAATGAATTTCTGTCTGACCGCCGGGTGATTGATCTGCCACGCTGGAAGTGGCTGCCCATCCTCAAGCTGATCATTCTGACAAAGCGCCCCTTCAGTTCCGGTGAGGCCTATAAATCCATCTGGAACGAAGAACAGGGCGAAAGCCCCCTGATGACCATCACCCGCGCCCAGACTGACAAGCTGCGTACAGCCCTGACAGATGCCCATGGCGACAAGGTGCAGGTGGAATTCTGTATGCGCTACGGCAACCCCTCAACAGTGTCTAAAGTGGAGGAAATGATCAAAAACGGCTGTGAACGCATCCTGTTTTTCCCGCTTTACCCACAATATGCCGGGGCAACCACAGCAACCGCAAATGACGCGTTTTTTGCCGCCCTCGGCAAAGCCCCTTGGCAGCCGGCCGCACGCACAGTGCCCGCTTATTTCGCACATCCGACCTATGTGGATGCGCTGGCACAATCTGTGGAAGCCGCCTATGCGAAAATGGATGTGCGCCCGGATCATCTGATTGCATCGTACCACGGCATGCCCGAACGCTATCTGACCCAGGGTGACCCCTATCACTGCCAGTGCCAGAAATCGACGCGTCTGCTGAAAGAACGCCTGGGCTGGGAAGATGGCGAAATCATCACAACCTTCCAGTCCCGTTTCGGGCGCGAAGAATGGCTGAAACCTTACACCGTTGAACATTTGGCCGAACTGGCCCGCGCGGGTAAGAAGAACATCGCCGTCATCGCCCCCGCGTTTTCCGCCGACTGCATTGAGACCCTCGAAGAAATCAACGAGGAAATTCAGGAAGCCTTTGTTGAAGCCGGCGGTGAAACATTCACCTATATCCCCTGCCTCAATGATGACGCGGCCCACATCACGGCCCTGACGAAAATCATCGAAGAAAACCTGCAAGGCTGGGTTTAAACACAAAAAAGGGGGCGAAAGCCCCCGATTTAGTCTCTGTTTTTGTCAATCTTCAGATCAACAGAACTTGCGTGCCATTTTTGGTCAGCGCGAACAGTTCAGCAATATGTTCATTGTACAGACCAATACAGCCGTTTGAAGAACGACGCCCAATCTTGCGTGTATCCTGGGTGCCATGAATACGGTAATACGTCCAGCTGAGGTACAGCGCATGGGTGCCAAGGGGGTTTTCCGGGCCAGGACCGATATAATCAGGCCATTCCGGATTGCGTAGCTTCATAGATGGCGTCGGACGCCAGCTTGGCCCATCCACTTTGCGCACAATGGATGTCCGGCCCAGGCGGGTCAGTTCATCGGACATCGGCACAGAGGTTGGGTAAAGCTTATAAAGCGTCTGATCTTCATTCCAGAAGTGCAGAACCCGGGATGTGGTGTCCACAAGGATTGCACCATTGTTGGTGTTGGAAAAGTAAGGGCGCCAGTCCAGCGAACGGAAGCTGGAAATATTATGACGCACAGATCCGCCACCTTCCGGCGCAGTTTGCGCAATCGCAGGCGCTGCCAACCCGGCAACCGCCAGAGCAGAAGCACCGCTCAGGAATTTCCGGCGTCCAATCTTGTCTGATTTAAACATATGTCTGATCCTGTCTCGCATGGAGAAACTGAAATTTGAGCCGATAATATGGCGAGAAAGCCGCAGTCGCAAATCAAACAAGCGTTAACTCGCCGATTTTCGCCTGGGACGCTTTGAAATACACACCACTTGCCGTTAGACGGACAGGAACAAAAACACGGATGTTTTAAAATGCGTAAAATTCTGGCCCTCTGCGCCTCACTGATCTTTGTACTCGCTGCATGTACACAGCCATCCGCAGTGCTTGGCCCGGATGGAAAACCGCTGCCACGCGTTTATCGCATCGGCAACGCATCTCAGGTTCAGTTCCGTATGCTGGATTCTGTGAACTCTCTGCGCGCTGCTGCCGGTCTTGGCCAGGTGCAGCTGAACAGTGAACTCAATGCTGCTGCGGCAACCCATTCCAAAGACATGGCCGCACAGAACCGCCCATGGCATTTTGGTTCTGACGGATCGTCCCCGCTGGTTCGCGCACAACGTGCTGGTTACGCGGGAACGCTTGAAGGCGAGAATATCTCTGAAACCTATGAAACCGAACTGCAGACCCTGTCTGCCTGGATGGCCGAATCCGGCACACGTGACGTGATCCTGGCCTCTGGCGCTGTGAACATGGGTTTCTCCTGGTTCCAGGAACCAAACGGCAAGATCTGGTGGACACTGCTTCTGGGCAACAATGACGTTCCACAACTGCGTGTGACCGAATCAGTGGCCGCAAACCAAAGCTGATCCCAAACATCTGAATGACAAAAGGCAGGCCATTGCGCCTGCCTTTTTTGTTGTCATGGGTAGATCGTAATCGGCGTGCCGAGATTCACCATTGCAAAGATTTCTTCAATCTCGCGATTGGTCACTGCAATACAACCCGCTGTCCAGTCTTCATCCCCATTCGCGCGACTGCCCGGGCGCGGCGCACCATGGATAAAGATATCGCCACCCGGACTGCGCCCCAGGGCACGCGCCGCCGCAACATCATTGCGATTGGGGTACGAAATGCCAACGGACAGATGAAAACTGCTGTTCGGGTTCTTCCGGTCAATCAGGTAGTTGCCTTCAGGCGTGCGCCCATCACCTTCGATCCGTTTATGGCCACGCGGCGCAAAACCCAGGCGCACCCGATAGCTTTCCAGAACTTCGCCGTGATTCATCAGATAAAGACGCCGACGGCCTTTATACAGAAGAATACGCGTGACTTCCGGCCCATTGTAGCGCCGGAACTTTGAACCGCCGCCACAAGCGGACAGGAAAGCGGCACCAAGGCCCAGAAGGAATGTAGAACGTTTCATCATTTACTGCTCTTTTTTGATCCGACATACGGTATTTAAAGCCTCTCAGGCAAGCACCGCGCATCTTTATCCCATAACTTATCTGTGAAATCCGGCCACAACTTCGACATGCGAAGACCAGCGGAACTGATCCACAACCTTCAGGTTGCGCATCTCATAGCCCGCAGCGATCAGCACTTCGGCATCGCGCGCAAATGTCACTGGATTGCAGGACACCATGGCAATAGTGGCCACATCAGATTTCGCAATTTCTGCGATTTGTGCTTCGGCACCCGCACGCGGCGGATCAATGATGATCGCATCAAACTTATTCAGCTCATCCGGCAAAAGCGGACGGCGGAACAGATCACGCGTGGTTGCCGTGACCGTGCGCAGGCCTTTTGCATGACGCCATCCAGCCTCAAGGCTTGCGATCATCGCCTTTTCGCCTTCAAACGCATGGACTTCGGCAGATTGCGCGGCCGGGAAGGTAAACGTCCCGCAGCCAGAAAACAGATCTGCAACACGTCCTGCCCCGTCAATCAATTCAAGAACGGCGGAAACAAGCGTCTGTTCGCCCTCCTGGGTTGCCTGAAAAAACGCGCCAGGCGGGGGCGTGACTACTGCCGCACCAAAGTTTACCGCAGGTGTGTGTTGTGTTGCGATCAACTCATCCTCCCAGGTCAGCCGCGCAATGCCTGGTTTGGCAGACGTCTGGGCAAGCTGGGCCAGAAACGGGCCATCCGCAGGTTTGCCACCTTCCGCAAGGATATCTACACCACCTGTGGTTTCCGTCACCGTAAAGCGCAGGGTGCCTTTGCGGCTGCCACCCAGTACGGTCAGATCTTCGAGAACAGGCACAATACCCAACAGAACCGGGCTAAGAACCTTACAGTTCGGCACAGCGATTACAGTATCAGACGCCTTCATGTGAAAACCAACAAGCGCGCCCTTCTTGGTGCGGCGCGCAGAAAACACTGCACGCCTGCGCGAGGCCGGGGGTGATGTTTCGGTTGCGCAAACCTCTGCCGTCATGCCGCGTGTGGTCAGGGCAGTCTGCACGACACCGCGCTTGAAACCAGCGACAAAATCATCGGACGCATGTTGCAGATTGCAGCCACCACAGGATTTCGCATGGGAACAGGGCGCTTTCACGCGATGATCCGAAGGCGTCACAATGGATGGGCCGACAATGCGATCCTTCTCGACCTCACCTGTGATCACTTCGCCGGGCAGAACCCCGGATACATAAAGAGGCCCGGCGACGATCCCGTCACCCTGATGCCCCAGTCGTTCAACTGTGTAGCGCGTCACCTTCAGTATCCTCTGTGCCTATGAAACCGCCTGACTGGCGTTCCCAATAGCGCGCATATAGCCCCTTTTGCAAAAGCAAATCTGCATGTGTGCCGATTTCTGCAATCTGTCCCTGATCCATCACAACGATCCGGTCCATGCGGGAAATGGTAGACAGGCGGTGGGCAATGGCCAGAACAGTCTTGCCTTCCATAACAGTTTCTAACGCTGTCTGAATGGCGGCCTCCACCTCAGAATCCAGCGCACTGGTGGCTTCGTCCAGCACAAGGATCGGCGCATCTTTCAGAATGGCCCGGGCAAGGGCAATACGCTGGCGCTGTCCCCCGGACAGTTTCACACCGCGTTCGCCAAGATGGGCGTCAAACCCTTTGCGCCCGCTGTTATCCTCAAGATCCGCGATAAACTCCAGCGCCTCAGCCTGGCGCGCCGCATCGCGCACATCTTCCAGCGTTGCACCGGGACGGCCGTAACGAATGTTATCCAACGCGGATCGGTTAAACATCGCGGTATCCTGCGTCACCATGCCGATTTGCGCCCGCAGGCTGGCCTGACTGACACCATTTACATCCTGCCCATCCACAAGAACACGGCCCCGTTCCGGATCATATAGCCGCAACAGCATTGAAACCAGGGTCGACTTCCCGGCCCCGGACGCCCCGACAATGCCAATCTTTTCACCCGGTGCGATTTCCAGGTTCAATCCGCGTACACCGCCGCTTTCACGCCCATAGGCAAAACCCAGGTTGTCAAAATGCACAGCACCGGCAGATACGTTCAGCTCAACCGCGTCACTGCGATCCGTCAGCTTATGCGCCGGGCTAAGGGTGCGCATCCCGTCTTCAACCTCGCCAATATCACCGTAAATCCCCATCAGCGTCCAGCTGACCCAACCGGTCATCTGCGCCAGGCGAATGGACATACCACCAACGGCAGTCAGCTCTCCCGCAGTCACGGCACCCGCGCCCCAGCGGATCAGGCCATAACCGACCATGGCGACCGGCAAGACACCCGCCAGAACAATCAGAAGGAAGCGAAACAGCACCGCGACAGAGGCCCAGTCAACCGCACGTTCCCGAAAAACAGATACCGCATCCAGCGCCGCGCGATCTTCATGGGCGTCATGGGCAAACAGTTTCACAGTTTTGATATTGGTGATCGTATCAACAATCTGCCCGGTCACACCGGCACGCGCCCCGGCCCGCGCGGCGGATCTTGCCCGCACACGCGGCAGAAAGTGCCGCAGCAGGCCAAAATAACCACCCAGCCAGAGCAGCATAATCACCACAAGCCCCGGATCGACAAAGCCGGATAACACCAACATGCCCAAAACCGCCGTTACAGCAAATGTCATCGCATTGATGGTTTCCTGCGTCACCGAGACAATCGAATTCGCCGTCTGCATCTGCTTTTGCGCTATACGTCCGGCAAAATCATCGTCAAAGAAACCCACGGATTGCCCCAGCGTGTGCCGATTCAGGCGGGTCATCACCTGAGAAAACACATTCGGCATCACAGCGATGGACTGAAATCCGGTGGCAATCGCGAAAAACAGCGGCCGCAGGATCAACAGGACCAGGGAAAACGCCAGGAAGGTCATCACATTCTGCGACCAGAACCCCTGCCCCGATGCCTGCGCCACCGTCACCGCATCAATGATCTGGCCCAGCATGTACATGATCAGCGTTTCAAACACGCCCCCCATAGCAAAGCCAAAGGCCGCAAGCGCGATCACGCCCCAGCATCCACGCAGGGACCAGCGTATAAACGCCATCAGTGTCGCGGGCGGCGGGCCTTTGGCCGCGTTTTCCGGGTCAACGCGGCCAACAAGCCAGGCGGCGATTTTATCCATGTTCATTTACTTCATCTCCGCCAATAAACCCGCCGGACTGCCGTGCCCAGAATCCCGCATAAATGCCACCCTTCGCCAGCAGCTCCGCGTGGTTGCCATCTTCAACAATCAGACCCTGATCCAGCACAATAATGCGATCCATCTTCGCAATTGTTGACAAACGGTGGGCAATCGCAAGCACGGTTTTGCCTTCCATCATGTCATAAAGCGTGTCCTGAATGGCGGCTTCAACTTCGCTGTCCAGCGCACTGGTCGCCTCATCCAGCAGAAGGATCGGCGCGTCTTTCAGAATGACCCGCGCAAGGGCAACCCGTTGCCGCTGTCCACCAGACAGTTTCACACCACGTTCGCCCACCTCGGCGTCATAACCGCGCCGCCCTTCCGGATCTTCCAGATCAAGGATGAACTCATGCGCTTCGGCCTGTTTGGCAGCTGCGATCATTTCTTCTTCCGTCGCATCAGGCCGCCCATACAACAGATTTTCCCGCACCGACCGATGCAGCAAGGAACTGTCCTGCTGCACCATACCAATCTGACGGCGCAGGCTGTTTTGCGTCACGCGTGAAATATCCTGATCATCCACAAGGATTGTTCCGCCCTCAATGTCGTAAAACCGCAAAAGCAGCTTCACCAGTGTCGTTTTCCCGGCACCAGACCGCCCGACAAGACCAATTTTCTGCCCGGGTTCAACGCGCAGATCTACGCCATCAATCCCCCCGGTATCGCGCCCATAACGATGCACAACACCCTGCATTTCAATTTTTCCCTCACGGAAATCAAGCGGTTTTGCATCCGGTGCATCCACAAGTGTCACGGGCTGGGCGATGGTCTCCATCCCCTCGGAAATCACCCCAAGATTGCGGAAGAAACTGGACAGCGCCCACATGATCCAGCCGGTCATGGCGTTCAGACGCAGACACAGGGCCGATGCAGCCGCAACAACACCAACACTTGTACCGCCCAACATCCACAACCAAACGGCCCAGCCGACAACGCCAACAATCAGAAACCCGTTCAGCGTGACCAGCATGACATCCATTTTGGTGAAAATACGCATTTCAGCCTGAAAGGTTTTCCGCGTCTTTTCAATGGCTTCACCAGCCCATTTGATTTCAGTGTCATCATGGGCAAAGAGTTTTACAGAATGAATATTCGTATAACTGTCAACCACGCGGCCGGTCACAGCAGACCGCGCATCAGATGCGGCCTTTGACGCCGGACCAACGCGTTTCATCGTCCAGCGTACCAACAGAACATATAGCCCGAACCAGGCGATCAAAGGCAGCACAAGACGCGGATCGGATCCCATCAACAAAACCGCGGCACCCACAAGATATGCGACCGCAAACGTCATGGCATCAAACACCTGAAATGCAGCTTCACCCGCAGCAGGGGGCGTCTGCATGATCCGGTTTGCGATCCGGCCGGCGAAATCATTTTCAAACCAGCCAATGGATTGCCGCAGCACATGTTTATGCGCGCGCCAGCGGATCAACGTGCCAAAATTCGGCAGGATTGTCTGGTTCAGCAGCGCCACATCAACCACCTGGATCAACGGGCGCAGGAAAAGCACAAACAGGGCGACCAGGATAAACTCTGTCACATAATTTGCGCGAATTTCTTCTGGTGAAAGCCCCGTCAGCAGGTCAACCACACGGCCCATATACCAAATCAGGCCAACCTCTACGGCGGCCACGATCACGGAAACGATGGCGGTTACCCAAAACACTTTGGCAAACGGGCGGGCATATTCCCGCATGAATGGCCAAAGCTTTGTCGGCGGCGTGTCGGTTTCCTGGTAATCCACATAGGGGTTAACCAGACGTTCAAAGAACCCAAGCATGGTTTGGACTTTCAGCAATCAAAGAAGAACATAAGGCGAATATCCGCAGAGAACACCAGGTTCAGCCAGATCACAAGGGAAATACTGCGCAGAATGCCAGATCTTATCTGTGCGTTATTGCGACAGCAGGTCGTCTTTCGTGGCTTTGAAGCCGCCATCGATCCACGCCTGTTCCAGCTTTTTCAGCCGATCCCCCAGCGCTTTGCCGGAATATTCCGACATCAGATCCTGTGCGGTAACCGGGAATTGCGCCTGGCTGGCGGATTTTGCCGCATCAAGATCAGCACCTGAAACCATCGAACCGGCCATATTTGCCCGCATTAGACACACATCTCGTGCAGTATCAAAGCTGTGACGATACGCAATCTCGGCAACCGGCGTAAGGGATGCCATATGATCGCGCAGCAGATCAAGCAACGCGCTTTGCGCTTTTGACAGGCGCAGTTTTTCCGCAACTTCTTCCCCACCAATACAGGCAAGGCGCCGGATCGGGTTTACAGGAATGTTTCCCTCAATATGCACAAGCTGCGCCAACATACCGGTTTCAGCACCGGGCAGGATATGGGTCAGAACGCCGGTTTGCTGCATACAGGCCACAGCAGGCGCGGGATCACTGGCAGAGAGGAGTTTCAGAATTTCAGCGCCAATACGTTCCCGGGAAAGTGTCTCTAACCCGTCCAAATTCATAGAAATCGCGGCCAGGGCTTCTGGGTCAGGCCCCTCACTTACATCGCCGTACCAGGCGTAAAAACGAAAGAACCGCAGACTGCGCACGTAATCTTCACGAATACGTTCGCAGGCATCACCAATAAAATGAATGCGCCGCACGGCCAGATCTGCGATCCCACTGGTTGGATCAGAAATACTGCCCTGTGCGTCGGCATACAGCGCGTTCATCGTGAAATCACGTCGCGCCGCGTCTTCTTCAATCGTGTCGGCAAAAGCTACCGTCGCACGCCGCCCGTCGGTGGCAACATCCCGGCGCAGGGTTGTGATCTCATAAGGTTCACCGCCGCAAATCACCGTGACAGTGCCATGTTCGATCCCGGTCGGGATCACCTTCAGGCCGGCCCCTTTTGCAAGGCTCATCACCACCTCGGGGTGGGCGGTGGTGGTGACATCCAGATCAGACACCGGCGCATTTATCAGTGCATTGCGCACGCAGCCCCCAACAAACCAGGCCCCATGCCGGGCATCATTCAGCAAAGACATCACCTGCTTGCTGGCGTCGGATATTAACCAGGGTTCATTCCGCAGATCAGTTTTCATTTACGCCCCCTGCAAGATTACGCAGCATGCGTGCGGTGGCACCCCAGATGTAATACGGCCCCCAGGGGACAATGAAATAGAACCGTTTTTTGCCCTGCCAGCGGCGGTGTTCAATCGTGAATCGATCCTTGTTCAGCACATGGGACAGCGGCACCTGAAACACTTCTGAAACTTCGCCGGGTTCAGACACAGGCTGAAAATCCCCATGTACCAACCCGACAAACGGCGTGACCGTAAAGCCGGTTACCGTTTCATGATCCGGCAGTTGTCCCAGAATTTCGACCTGTTCTGGCGGCAGGCCAATTTCTTCCTGCGCTTCACGCAAAGCGGCGGCACGGACATCCGCATCGGAGGCATCCACCTTACCACCCGGAAAGGCGATTTGCCCGGGATGGTGTTTCATCCCGGATGCACGCTTCGTCAGAATAGCCTGCGGATCATCGCCCGGTACAATCGCGATCAAAACCGCAGCTGCCCGCAGTTTTCGCCCTTCCGGCAGCGTGATTTCAGGATTGAGATCAAAATCAGAAGAGGCCCCCTGCGCGTTCTTCAGCGCAGAAAGCATCGTTTTTCTGATCAGATCTTCATTCACCCGCAGCCCCGGCATCTTTACCGCAACTCGCGGGGTCCATCACATAATGCGCACCACAGAACTGACAGTCAGCCGTGATGGTGCCATCTTCTTTCGTCATATGCGTCAGGTCTTTTGCCGAATACATCGACAAGCTGTTGCGCACTTTATCCTCAGAACAGGAACAGCCGAACTTCACAGACTTCGCATCATAAACCCGCGGTTCTTCTTCGTGGAACAGGCGCAAAAGCAATTGAGTTGGCTCAACAGATGGGCCAATCAGCTCAAGCTCTTCGACAGAAGACAGCAGAATGTTGGCGCGGTTCCAGTTTTCTTCCGCATCATCTTCCAACAGATCAGACGCCGCAAGAACCCCATCTTCACCACTGCCGCCTTCGTCATTCGCCACAGAAGGCGAAGCTTTCGGCATATGTTGCAGCATCACGCCACCAGCGCGCCAGCTTTCCACACCACCCGGCAAAGTAGAACGCCCGGCGGTCAGTTCAAACCGCGTTGGTAGCTGTTCAGATTGCGCGAAATAGGTTTCGGCGCAGGCCGTCAGGGATCCACCGGCAATCGGCGTAATGCCCTGATAGGGCTGCATCCCTTCGCCCTGATCGATCAGGATCGCAAAGTAACCTTTGCCAATCAGATCAAACGGTTCTGCGCTTTCATCCAGGCGATCTTTGTCAAAACTGGCCCAGGCCCGGATTTTCGCAGGCTCGCCTTCGCTTTCCGGCCCGTAATAATCGGTTGCCAGAATACGTGCAGGTCCGTCACCGCGCACCTGCAAGGACAGCTTCCAGCGCAGATCAATGCTTTGCCCAATCAAAGCGGTCAGCATTGTCATCTCAGCAACCAGCGCTTCGATCTTTTCCGGGTAATCGTGTTGGGACAGAACGGTGTTCAGCAGCCCATCAAGACGACAGACCCGGCCGCGAATGTCGCAACGGTCGAGCTGAAAGGGAAGAACAGTATCATCCCAGGCAATTTGAGATATAGAAGACATGAGTAATCCTTGCGCAGTTGGCCTGAAATACCCTGGCTGGCGTGGCACAGCAACCATTTGAGGAATCCCCATATGATCCGCCGCTTCGGAGAGCCCCGAAAACAGGATATTCGCTACCGGCACCGTCCGGGTGCCTATGTGATTTTACCTTCAGGTGGGGATTTACTGCTGACCCGTCAAGAGGGGGAAGAAAGTGAGTTGCAACTACCTGGGGGTGGGATCGATCCCGGAGAAAGCCCTGTACAGGCCCTGCATCGCGAAGTGATGGAAGAAACCGGCTGGTGCATCAGTCGCCCCAGACATCTTGTGATTTACCGACGTTTCGCCTGGTTGCCGGATTATAAGTTCTGGGCAGAAAAGCTATGTCATATCTATGTGGCTTCCCCCGTGCGCCCACATGGCCCACCGTCAGAACCCGGGCATGAAGCGCTATGGATGAATGCCCGTGAAGCCACTCGCACGCTGACGAACGAAGGGGATGCTTTCGCTGTCACCCAGTGGGTTCAGGCCGGTGCACATCCTCCCCGCTGAATTCCAGCAGAACCGCCGAAACATCGTCAGGAAAATCTTTCTGTCCCGAATATTCCGTCAGATGGGTGATCATTGCTTCCAAAAGCTTTTCCCCCTTCCGATCCGCATTCATCGCCATAAAATCGCGCACGCCTTCATCATCCAGCAGGCTTTCCTGCGGATCCGGGCATTCCATCACACCATCAGACGGAATGAAAATCCGGTCCCCCGGGGCCAGCGTCACAGAGAAATCTGTATAGTAAGCCGCATCAATCAATCCCACAGGCATCCCCCCTGTTCCAACTGATTCGCAGCTGCCATCTGCGCGCTGAATCACCGGATGTGGATGCCCGGCCTGACACATCACAACCTTACCCGTACGCAGATCAACATTGGCGATCAGCAGGGTAAAGTAGTGTTCTGTTTCCATTTCATTCATCACAATGGTGTTCAGAAGATCCGCCGCATCCGCAGGATTGCGCAGGCGAAATCCACCGTTTTCATCTGCTTCCAGCGCAACATTCTGTTCCGGCGAACGGCCTGAAAGGTTCCCAGCCAGTCGTGCGGTCATCAGTGCAGATGTGATCCCGTGGCCCGACACATCAATGCCCCAGATGCCGATCTGATGTTCATCAACCCGAAAAAACCCAACAAGATCACCACCAACATGCCCGCTTGATCGCAATGTCAAAGATACCTGTGCAGCGCCGAAATCCTTAAATCTTTCACGAATCAAGGACTGCTGTAGCTTTTTCGCTTCCATCAGGTCGCGATCCACCATGTCGTACAGTTCGGTCAGCTCATTCAGCGTCGCGGAAACAAGCCGGTTCTTTTCCTGCAACTCGCCTTCCATCTTCAGAATACGTTCGCCCGCCGTAATACGCGCGCGCAATTCATCCGCATTCACAGGTTTTGTCAGGAAATCATCAGCGCCAACTTCCAACCCCCGCGCGATTTCGCCCTTCTCACTTTTTGAGGTCAAAAGGATGAAATACCCATATCCCTGCCGGTCGAGCTTTCGGAACGCTTCACAAAATTCCAACCCGTTCATCCCGGGCATCATCCAGTCGCTCAGCACAAAATCAACGTGATTATTTTCGCAGAAATCCATGGCTTCCTGGCCCGAAGCCGCCTCAGCCACCTGAAATCCCCAGCGTTTCAGCATTGCCGTCAGAATTTTGCGCTGCACCTTGCTGTCATCAACAACCAGCACAAATCGCTTCCCCTCTTGTCCGGGGGAACAATCAACCTCAACAAAGTCCGGCTGTGTTTGTGTGAGAACAGCTTTGTTCATACCATGTGCCAAATCATTTCATAACACCCCACTCTATAGGTGCAGTCCTTTAAGACTTAATGAATGTCAGCAATAACCCCCCATAAATACCCGTTAAACTGTTGGTAACACGCAGCCTGCTATATGTTTTCTTCCAGAGAAACGGGTGAAATATGATCGACTGGACGCGGGTAGAAGAACTGAAACAGGAAGTCGGGGAAGATGATTTTTCCGAGGTCGTCGATCTGTTCCTGGAAGAAGTTGAAGAAACCATCACCCGGCTGAAACAAACACCTGATCTGTCCCAACTTGAAGAAGACATGCATTTTCTGAAAGGCAGTGCCCTGAATCTTGGCTTTGAACAATTCAGCACCCTCTGTCAGGCCGGGGAAACCGCGGCGGCGGCGGGTGGTGCTGAAACGGTCAATCTTCCCGAAATTTTCACAAGTTATGACGGGTCAAAGGCAGAATTCCTGAAAGGAGCACCAAGCACATAGCCGCAGATATACCACTGTGCTTGCCCCTGCCTGTAAAAACAGGTAATCGCGTGGCGATCACGTCACGAAGGAGCCTGTCATGTCTGCGCCAAAAAAAGTTGTTCTCGCTTATTCCGGGGGTCTTGATACCTCTATCATCCTGAAATGGCTGCAAACGGAATATGGCTGTGAAGTTGTGACATTCACCGCCGACCTTGGTCAGGGTGAAGAACTGGAACCTGCGCGCGCCAAGGCCGAACTTCTGGGCATCAAGCCTGAAAATATCTACATTGAGGATGTGCGCGAAGAATTTGTACGTGACTTCGTCTTCCCGATGTTCCGCGCCAATGCGGTTTACGAAGGTCTGTATCTGCTGGGCACCTCTATTGCGCGTCCACTGATCTCCAAACGTCTTGTTGAGATCGCCGCTGAAACCGGTGCTGATGCTGTGGCCCACGGTGCAACAGGCAAAGGCAACGACCAGGTTCGTTTTGAACTGGCCGCTTACGCCCTGAACCCAGACATCAAAGTGATCGCCCCATGGCGCGAATGGGATCTGACATCCCGCACACGTCTGCTGGAATTTGCTGAACAAAACCAGATCCCTGTTGCAAAAGACAAGCGCGGCGAAGCCCCGTTCTCTGTTGACGCAAACCTGCTGCACACCTCTTCTGAAGGCAAAGTTCTGGAAGATCCGGCTGTTGAAGCACCAGATTACGTCTATCAGCGTACCGTGCACCCGGAAGATGCGCCTGACACACCAGAATTTGTCGAAGTAACCTTCGAAAAAGGTGATCCGTTCGCGATCAACGGCGAAGCAATGTCATCGGCAGAGATCCTGACAAAGCTGAACGAACTGGGCGGCAAGCACGGCATCGGCCGTCTTGATCTGGTCGAAGGCCGTTTCGTTGGCATGAAGTCCCGCGGTATCTATGAAACCCCGGGCGGCACCCTGCTGCTTGAGGCCCACCGCGGCATCGAATCCATCACCATGGATCGTGGCGCGATGCACCTCAAAGATGAGCTGATGCCAAAATATGCAGAACTGATCTACAACGGTTTCTGGTATTCCCCGGAACGTGAAATGCTGCAGGCCGCCATCGACAAAAGCCAGGAACATGTGTCCGGCACCGTGCGTATGAAACTGTACAAAGGCATGGCGCAAACTGTTGGCCGCTGGTCTGAAAACAGCCTGTATTCCGAAGCACATGTGACTTTTGAAGAAGATGCAGGTGCCTACGATCAGACCGACGCAGCGGGCTTCATTCAGCTCAACGCCCTGCGCCTGAAACTGCTGGCCGCCCGCGACAAACGCAACAAAGGCTAAGCCGTCACAAACCCATTCAAAGCCCGGCCGTCGCGCCGGGCTTTTTCGTTTTCACACCCCCTCACCTTCCCGTGACACCCCCTTGCCCGCACGCGTGGACAAAGGCAGTCTGGCCCCAGATTACAGGAGCCGACAAAATGACCGCTTTCAAACGCCTGAAACACGCTTTCTCCCTGACCCTTGCCATTGGGCTGGGAACTTTCCTGCAATGCACCGCAGCAAATGCGCAGGATCAGGCGACAGTTGTAGTCGCGGGCGGCTGTTTCTGGTGTGTGGAAAGCGATTTTGAAAGCGTGCCTGGCGTCATCGAAGCTGTTTCAGGTTTCTCCGGTGGTCACATCGAAAACCCAAGCTATCGTCAGGTCACCGGCGGCGGCACAGGCCATTATGAAGCCGTGGAAATCACCTATAACCCCGGTCAGATCGGCCTTGATCAGATCCTGCATATGTTCTTGCGTTCCGTGGACCCCCTGGATGCGGGTGGGCAATTCTGTGATCGCGGCGACGGTTATCGCACCGCGATCTGGTATGACGGGGCTGGTGAACGCGCCATTGCCGAAGCTGCCGTTGCCCGTGCCGAAGCAGACCTTGGCCGCAATATCGTGACACCTGTTCTGGCGCGCGCGGCGTTCTACCCAGCTGATGAAAGCCACCAGGATTACTATAAAGGCCGCAATCGCGTGGTTACTCGCTTTGGCTATGTGCGCCAGTCGAACGCCTATAAACGCTACCGCAACGCCTGTGGCCGTGATCAGCGTGTGTCAGAAATCTGGGGTGATGCTGCGCCTTACGCAGATCACTGAGCCGCGAGAAACGCCTCAACCTCTGCTGCATCCGGGATCGCGGTTGCAGCCCCCACCCGGGTCACCTGGATCGCGGATGTCGCGCTGGCACGGCGCAAAGCATCTGCGTCTGACAGGCCCTGTTCAAGCCCGGCAACAAAGCTGCCTGCAAAGGTATCACCGGCCCCGGTTGTATCGACAGGGTCAACAGAAAACGCAGGTTTAGAGACTATTTCACCCGTTTTCGTGTCCAGAAAATCCACACCTTCCGCACCGGAAGTGATCAACACTTTCGCAACCGGCAGATCAGTGGTCTTCACACCCAGCGCCTCTGACAATTGCGCCGCCTCAATCTCATTCATCAGAAGAAGATCGGTGAAAGGCAGCATGGCTTTCACTGCCTCCGCATCAAAGGGTGCTGCGGAATAAGCCACCTTCACCCCATTTTCACGCGCGGCCTTTGCGGCGTCCACCTGATGCGAGGTTTCATTCTGAATGAGGATCCAGTCCCCCGCACCACCGGTGGCAAGTGCTGCGCCAATATCAGCCGCAGACTGATCAAGGTTCGCACCGGCGAAAATAACAATGGCATTTTCTGCCTGTGGATCCACATTGATGATCGCATGGCCCGTGGGTGCATCGGACGTGCGGATATGATCCACCCCCACGCCAAATCCCCGCAACGCATCAACCGCCCAGGCCCCATCCGCGCCAACAGCCCCAATATGCTGTGTCACAGACCCGGCTTTGGCGGCAGCAACCGATTGATTGGCCCCCTTCCCCCCCAGGCCCGTCTGCACCGCACTGGCCGCAAGCGTTTCTCCAGGCGCCGGCAAATGCGGCACCTGATACACATGGTCAGCATTGATCGAGCCAAGGCAAAAAACGGTCATTTACACTCCAAAGTTCACGAATCGTTCTTCTATTGTCTGATCGTCAATAGAAATGATGCGGCTACCTCAAAATATACTTGTTGCCAACGGCCTACTGCAACCAGATAATGTGCCCAACTTTCTACATACTACAATTTGTAGCCCACAAACTACACGACAGAATTCGGAGGCAATCCAACCTCTAAATGTGGGCCAGGACAAACTTGGAGTAAGCAGAAAGGAGGTGCGATATGCGCGTATTTGTACGTGAATATCATCGCCGACGTTTTGGCAGGCAGGAATGTGTTGCCGCACATACCCGCCGCTGGCCAAAGCCACGGCAGCTTGAACTGCCGTTATAAGTCCTAGAAGACTTGTAAGCAGCGCCTCTGGTGCTGCTTACTTTCTTTAGCGCTTCAGGAATCCTGAAAGCAAGTTTTATTTCGGTAACACATTGAAATATTTGTATAAAAACTCACCCTAAAAGGTGAAAAGTATATACTTATCAACGCGTTGTCCAATCAGCCAACTTTATTCGCCGCCAGAACCGCCATGTTCAGGATGTCGTTCACGGTGGAACCGATGGAACAGATCTGAACTGGCTTATCAACGCCGGTCAGGATTGGGCCGATCACGGTGGCACCAGCCATTTCCTGCATCAGCTTCACAGAAATCGACGCAGAGTGACGCGCAGGCACAACCAGCACGTTCGCGGGCCCTGTCAGGCGCTGGAACGGATAGCTTTCCTGGGCAACTTCGTTCATCGCCACATCAACGGTCATCTCGCCTTCATATTCGAAATCGACACCACGGCGATCCAGAACCTCTGGCGCAAGATGCATTTTCTCTGCCCGTTCAGACACCGGATACCCGAAGGTTGAGAAGCTGACAAAAGCGACACGCGGTTCAAGCCCCAGGGCACGGGCAACTTTTGCACCGGCAATCGCGATATTCGCCAGGTCGTCTTCATCCGGCCATTCATGCACCAGCGTATCAGACACCAGCACCACGCGCCCGTTGTGCAACAGCGCCGTAACGCCAACAGCACCGCTGTCTGCGCTGACATCCATTACGTGGTTGATCAGATCCATCACCTGGGCAGATTTACGGGTGGCACCAGACACCAGGCCATCACCATGCCCATGCGCCAGCATCAGCGCAGCAAACACATGGCGATCGCGCGCTGCAAGCTTGTGCGCATCACCCCGGTCAAAGCCAAGACGCTGCAAACGCTTGTAAAGATAGGCTTTATAAGTGCGCAGGTAAGGGGTGTTGGCGGCGTTCACCACCTCAAGTTCGCTCACAGCATCGCCAAGACCGGCTGCAGTCAGTTTCTCAGCAACATCCGCTTCACGACCCACAACCAGGGCTTTGCCCAGCCCCTGACGCTGATAGGCCACCGCCGCACGCAATACGCGTGGATCATCGCCCTCGGCAAAGATCATACGGGCCTGCGCCTGCTTCGCCCGCGCATGAATACCGCGCAGAATGTTTGCAGTCGGGTCAAGACGGGCCTTCAGGCCTTCGGCATAGCCTTCCATATCAATGATCGGGCGACGCGCCACGCCGGTATCCATACCAGCCTGGGCCACCGCCGTCGGGATCATATAGATCAGACGCGGATCAAACGGGGTTGGAATGATGTAATCCCGGCCAAAGGACAGTTTTCGGCCATAAGCCATTGCCACTTCGTCCGGCACATCTTCACGGGCCAGCTTTGCCAGTGCCTGGGCACAGGCGATTTTCATTTCATCATTGATCGCACGCGCATGAATATCCAGCGCACCACGGAACAGATAAGGGAAGCCAAGCACGTTGTTCACCTGGTTCGGATAGTCCGAACGCCCGGTCGCAACGATCGCATCTTCACGCACAGCATGGGCTTCTTCCGGGGTGATTTCCGGGTCCGGGTTCGCCATTGCAAAGATCACCGGATCTTTGGCCATTGCGGCGACCATCTCAGGTGTCACAGCGCCTTTCACAGAAACGCCCAGAAAGACATCTGCGCCTTCCATGGCTTCCTCAAGCGTACGCAGATCTGTCTGGATCGCATGGGCAGATTTCCACTGGTTCATACCTTCGGTACGGCCCTGATAAATCACGCCTTTGGTATCGCAAACCACACAGTTTTCATGCGTCGCACCCATGGATTTCAGCAGTTCAATACAGGCAATACCCGCAGCACCCGCACCATTGAGAACAATCTTCACATCCTCAATCTTCTTGCCAGAGATTTGCAGCGCATTCAGAAGGCCCGCCGCACAGATCACAGCTGTCCCGTGCTGGTCGTCATGGAACACCGGGATGTCCATGATCTCTTTCAGGCGCTGTTCGATGATAAAGCATTCCGGCGCTTTGATGTCTTCAAGGTTGATGCCACCAAAGCTTGGCCCCATCAGTTTCACCGCATTGATGAAAGCGTCGCAATCCTCTGTGTCCAGCTCAAGGTCGATGGAATTCACATCAGCGAACCGCTTGAACAGCA
Organism: Thalassobius sp. I31.1; assembly: GCF_003031585.1. Lineage (GTDB taxonomy): Bacteria > Pseudomonadota > Alphaproteobacteria > Rhodobacterales > Rhodobacteraceae > Halocynthiibacter. The sequence goes on along the minus strand of NZ_PWAA01000053.1, from coordinate 41,629 downwards.
CCGCCTTGCCTTCCATCACCGGCTTGGACGCCAGCGCGCCAAGATTGCCAAGACCCAGAACCGCGGTGCCGTTGGAAATCACCGCAACCATATTGCCCTTGGTCGTGTAATCATATGCCGTCGCCGGGTCAGCCGCGATCGCCTCACAAGGGACCGCCACACCGGGGGAATAGGCCAGCGACAGATCGCGCTGGGTGGCCATGGGTTTGGATGCTACGATGTCATATTTACCTGGTTTCGGGTCCAGGTGATACGCAAGCGCTTCTTCCGGGGTAACTTTACTATTATTGGCCATGGGTCCTCACTTCGCGGGCTATCACGCCAAACTACAGTAAATTTCAGCGCCGACAACAACCAGACCGCCCGAAAACCGGCCTTTTCTGGATCAATACCGGCAAAATCGCGCCAGATCATGTTTGCAGGCGCGCGCCTGGCCGTTTATCCCTGTCGCAAAGGTTTAACGGGGCACACCATGGCAGCATCTAAAGGCGACGGCGTCACACCAATGATGGCGCAATTTCTGGAGATCAAATCAGAATACCCGGACGCGCTGCTGTTTTATCGCATGGGCGATTTCTATGAGATGTTCTTTGACGATGCCGTCAACGCCGCCGAAGCCCTGGACATCGCCCTGACCAAACGCGGCAAACACGCGGGCGAAGATATCCCGATGTGTGGCGTGCCCCATCATGCCGCCGAAGGGTATTTCCTGACCCTGATCCGCAAAGGGTTTCGCGTCGCCGTTTGTGAACAACTTGAAAGCCCCGCAGAGGCGAAAAAACGTGGCTACAAAGCTGTTGTCAAACGCGGCGTCGTGCGCCTTGTCACCCCCGGGACATTGACCGAAGACAGCCTGCTGAACGCCCGCCAGCACAACTATCTGGCGGCTTACTGTGGTATCCGCGATCAGGGCGCGCTGGCCTGGGTCGATATTTCCACCGGGGCCTTCCACGTGATGGAAGCCTCGCGCCTGCGTCTTTCACCGGAACTGGCGCGTCTTGCGCCAAAAGAATTGCTGGTCATCAGTGAAGATGAAGGTGATTTCCTTGAATTAGGGTCTGATTTGGGTGTTGCGATCACCCCCCTCGCCCGTTCCGCATTTGACAGTTCCGCCTCGGAAAACCGGTTAAAATCCCTGCTGAACGTATCCACCCTGGACGCTTTTGGCACGTTTTCCCGCGCGGAACTGGGCGCCATGGGCGCGTTGGTGGAATACATCGACCTGACGCAAAAGGGCAAACTGCCCCTGCTGCAAACGCCGGTTCGCGAAAGTGCCGGTGGCACCATGCAGATCGACGCTGCGACACGTCGTAACCTTGAAATCACCCACGCCATGAGCGGCGGTCGCGCGGGGTCACTCCTGGCCACCGTTGATCGCACCGTCACCGCCGGGGGCGCACGTCTGCTGGAAAAACGCCTGTCTTCGCCTTCCATGGATCTGAACCTGCTTCAGGCCCGCCATGATGCGGTCAGCTACCTTGTTGAAAACCTGTCCTTACGCGAAAGCCTGCGCGATATCCTGCGGGCTGTGCCGGATATGGATCGCGGCCTGTCCCGGATTGCCCTGGAACGTGGCGGCCCACGTGATCTGGTCGCGATCCGCAATGGTCTGACCCAGGCTGAAAACCTGACACAGACCTTGCCCGCAGATATGCCCGGCGTTCTGGCAGAAGCCACAAGCGCCCTGCCCGGCCACGATGAATTGATCGATCTGCTTGATAACGCGTTGATCGCTGAACCACCCCTTCTGGCGCGTGATGGCGGCTTCATCGCCCCCGGATACGATCAGGACCTGGACGAAGCCCGCACTCTGCGCGATGAAGGTCGTTCCGTGATCGCAGGGCTTCAGGCCCAATATTCAGAGACCACGGGCATCAATGCCCTGAAGGTCAAACACAACAATGTGCTGGGCTATTTCATCGAAACCCCCGCGACACATGCCGACAAAATGCTGTCTGCGCCCTTGTCAGAAACCTTCATTCACCGTCAGACCACGGCCAATGCAGTGCGTTTCACAACGGTTGCCCTGTCCGAACTTGAAACAAAGATCCTGAACGCCGGATCAAACGCGCTTGAGATCGAAAAAAGACTCTATTCAACCTTAACCAGCGCCATTCTTGATCGTTCTGATGCGATTTATCAGGCCACACGCGGCCTCGCAGAACTTGATCTTGCCGCTGCGTTTGCAGATCTTGCCAGCTTTGAAAGCTGGGCCCGCCCCACCCTGACAGCAGGTCGTGAATTTGACATCACCGGCGGTCGTCATCCGGTTGTCGAAGCCGCCCTGCGTCAACAGGGCAACACGCCATTTATCGCCAATAACTGCCAGTTTGAAGCATCCGATGGTGCCGCGATCTGGCTTTTGACCGGCCCCAACATGTCTGGTAAATCGACCTTTCTGCGCCAGAACGCATTGATCGCCCTCCTGGCCCAGGCGGGTAGTTTTGTGCCTGCGACCAGCGCAAAACTTGGTCTTGTCAGCCAGCTGTTTTCCCGCGTCGGTGCCTCTGATGACCTCGCCCGCGGGCGATCCACATTTATGGTGGAAATGGTCGAAACCGCCGCGATCCTCAATCAGGCCGATGACCGCGCTTTTGTTATTCTCGACGAAATCGGGCGCGGCACCGCGACCTGGGATGGCCTGTCCATTGCCTGGGCGACGCTGGAATACCTGCATGAAACCAATAAGTGCCGCGCATTGTTCGCAACCCACTACCACGAGCTGACCCAACTGGCCGACACACTGCAGGGCGTCGATAACGCCACGGTCGCCGTGAAAGAATGGGAAGGCGATGTGATCTTCCTGCACGAAGTCCACAAAGGCGCAGCAGATCGGTCTTACGGTGTGCAGGTCGCGCGCCTGGCTGGTCTGCCGTCTTCTGTTGTTGAACGTGCCCGTGTGGTCCTGGAGCAACTGGAAAAATCAGACCGCGAAGGTGGCAACACACCAAAAGCGCTGATCGACGATCTACCGCTGTTTTCCGCCGCGCCACCACCCGCGCCCGTGGCTACAAAAGCCTCACCCGCTTTGGAACGCCTGTCTGATATTGAACCGGACAGCCTGTCACCACGCGACGCGCTGGATCTGATTTATGAGCTGAAAAAGCTTAATGTTTCGTAGAATCGGGCTTTAAAATTTTTAAAGTCCGGGTCTGAACCACTTTAAACTTTTTAAAGAAAAGGGGCGCCAGAGCGCCCCGAAATCTTATGCTGGTGTTGAGGAAACCCCAACCTGCGCCGGACGCAGCAGACGATCATGCAACATGAAACCTTCTGCCGCCACCTGAATGATGTCACCGGCTTTCGTGCCTGGCAGCGGTGCTTCGAACATCGCCTGGTGCTGCTGTGGGTCAAAGCGATCACCAACTTCTGGTGAAATCCGCTTAATGCCATGTTTTTCAAAGACATTCAGCAGTTCACGCATGGTCAGTTCAATCCCTTCAAACAGGCCGGCATTGGCTGCACGCTGTTCTTCGGTCATGGTTTCCATGGCGCGTTTCATATTGTCATGCACCGGCAGCATATCGCGCGCCAGCTTGGACCCGCCATAGTTCTCTGCTTCGCGACGATCCCGGTCAGACCGCTTACGCGCATTTTCAGCATCCGCCAGAGCGCGCATAAATTTGTCTTTATAATCATCACGTTCCGCGATGACTGCGTTCATCTCAACAGAACCGCCCTCTTTCAGGGCCTCTTCCATGATGTCCACCTGGTCATCACCGAACACATCCGCCTCTGCCGAAGCGATGTCATCCAGAAAGTCGTCTTTTTTCATGTCAGCCATGTCTTCACCTTTTCGCCAGCGTCAGCTTTTATCAGAAATCATCCGCCCGACAAGCTGTGCTGTGTAATCTACCACCGGAACAATGCGCCCGTAGTTCAGCCGTGTAGGGCCGATCACGCCAACCGCACCGATAATCTTCCGGTCAGAGTTCATATAAGGAGAAACCACCAAAGAGCTACCCGAAAGTGAAAATAGTTTGTTTTCTGAGCCAATAAAAATGCGCACGCCTTCGCCCGTATCGGTCAGTTCAAGGAAATCTGCGATATCGCGTTTGCGTTCCAGATCGTCAAACAGGCTGCGAATGCGTTCAAGATCCTCAGAGTTTCCGCTTTCTTCCAACAGGTTAGACTGGCCCCGTACAATCAGCCGTTCGTAACTTTCGCCTTCATTCTCCCAAAGGGCAAAGCCGTTTTCGACCAGATCCCGCGCCAGAACATCAATTTCCTGTCTGCGCGTTGTTATCTCATGTTTTACCCGATTTCGCAGTTCAGACAGGGTGTGCCCTTCAGCCAGGGCATTCAGGAAGTTGGCCGCCTCACGCATAGAACTTGGCGTTTGCCCCGCTGGCGGCTGAAACACGCGATTTTCGACATGGCCATCGGCAAAGACCAGCACTACAAGCGCACGATCCTGTCCAAGGTGCACAAATTCTATATGTTTTACAGGGGCTTCGTGCTTTGGCGTCAGCACCAGACTTGCGCCTCGGGTGATCCCGGACAACGCCTTACCAACACTCCCCAGAATCGCACCAACGTCTTTCTGATTGGATCCCACAGTTGCGTTGATCTTATCCTGATCATCGCGCGAAACATCACGCATTTCCATGACGCCATCGACAAACATACGCAGCCCCTGCTGCGTTGGAATACGCCCGGCGGACACATGAGGACTATCCAGAAGTCCCATAAATTCTAGATCTTGCATCACATTTCGAACAGTCGCGGCAGACACTTTTTCACTTAACGTCCTGGTCAGTGTACGGGAACCAACAGGTTCACCATCATGCAGATAGCTTTCCACAACCCGACGAAACACTTCGCGGGAACGGTCGTTTAACTCATCCAGAATCGGGCTTTGATCTGTCATAGTGGGCCTATTGTAATGCTGCATTCATTAAGAACGAAGACGCAGAAAGGTCAATCTCACCTTGCTTTTTTGCCCCTTCAAAAGTTATCAGAACACAACAGAAAAAAGGATCATATCATGCGCCCTTCTGGCCGTCAGACTGATGAAATGCGTTCCGTTTCCATTGAAACCAACGTCACCCGCCATGCAGAGGGTTCTTGCCTGATCAAAATGGGCGAAACACATGTTCTGTGTACCGCATCGCTTGAAAGCCGCGTGCCGCCGTTCCTGCGCAACACCGGTCTTGGCTGGGTCACTGCGGAATACGGCATGCTGCCGCGCGCCACACACACGCGTATGCGTCGCGAAGCTGCCCAGGGCAAGCAGTCCGGAAGAACTCAGGAAATTCAACGTCTTATTGGTCGTTCTCTGCGTGCGGGTGTGGATCGTTCCGCGCTTGGCGAACGTCAGATAACCGTCGATTGTGATGTGATCCAGGCCGATGGCGGCACACGTTGTGCGGCGATCACCGGCGGCTGGGTTGCTCTGCGTCTGGCTGTGAACAAGCTGCTGAAAGCCGGCGATATCGTATCTGATCCGCTGATTGATCCGGTTTCCGCGATCTCTTGCGGTATTTATGCGGGCCAACCTGTGCTGGATCTGGATTACCCAGAAGATTCCGAAGCCGGCGTTGACGGCAACTTTGTTATGACTGGTTCCGGCAAGCTGATCGAAATTCAGATATCCGCCGAAGGTGCAACTTTCTCACGCGATCAGATGAACCAGCTGATGGATCTGGCGGAAAAGGGCGCGGCTGAACTGACCGCAGCTCAACTGGCAGCGGTGAAGTAATGCGCAAGTTTACCGGCAATGATCTGGTCGTGGGTTCCCACAACGCGGGTAAGATCCGTGAAATTGGGAATCTGTTGGAACCCTTTGGTATCAATGTGAAATCCGCAGGTGATCTGGGTTTTGAAGAACCGGATGAAACCGAAGATACATTTGCCGGTAACGCCCGCATCAAGGCTCATTTCGCGGCCAAATCCTCTGGCCTGCCGGCCCTGTCTGATGACAGCGGCATCATGGTGGATGCGCTTGACGGGGCCCCAGGCGTTTATACCGCCGATTGGGCCGAAACCGATCATGGCCGTGATTTTATCATGGCGATGACGAAGGTTCAGACACTTCTGGACGATAAAAACGCCGCGCATCCACGCAAAGCTGCGTTTGTCTGCACCCTGTGTATCGCCTGGCCCGACGGGCATGATGAGATCTTTGAAGGCCGTGCAGAGGGTCAGGTTGTCTGGCCCATGCGCGGGGAAAATGGGTTTGGCTTTGATCCGGTGTTTCAGCCAGAGGGTCATGATGTAACCTTCGGTGAAATGCTGCCCGAAGAAAAAGCCCCCCTTACCCACCGCGCCGCTGCATTCCGCCTGCTGGTGGATGGCTGTTTTGGTGACCTCTCGTGACAGAAAGCTGGCAACAGGCCGGTTTCGGCCTTTACCTGCACTGGCCTTTCTGCGCCTCAAAATGCCCTTACTGCGATTTTAACTCTCATGTGTCTGCCTCAATCGACATGGACGCATGGGAGACCGCGTTTCTGGCTGAAATTGACCGTGTAGGTCGTGAAACAGGCCCGCGTGTGCTTGATTCAGTGTTTTTCGGGGGTGGCACACCCAGCCTGATGCCTGTGCGCCTGGTGGACCAGATTCTGACGCGTGTGCGTGAAACCTGGCATCTGTCGAACAATTGCGAAATCACGCTGGAAGCTAACCCGACTTCGATCGAAGCAGACAAATTCCGTGGCTTCCGGGATGCAGGTGTGAACCGTGTATCGATCGGCATTCAGGCCCTGAATGATCCCGACCTGAAAAAGCTTGGTCGTCTGCATTCTGTATCCGAGGCCATGACCGCGCTTGAAACCGCGCGCAACACATTTGATCGCGTCAGCTTTGATCTGATCTATGCCCGTCAGGATCAGTCTCTGCCTGAATGGCAGGCAGAGCTGAACCGTGCGCTTGATCTGGAACCTGATCACTTGTCTCTCTATCAGCTGACCATCGAAGACGGCACGGCGTTTGGCGATCGTTTCGCCAAGGGCGGCTTGCGCGGGCTTCCTTCCGAAGATCTTTCCGCTGATATGTATTTTGCCACGCAGGAAATTTGTGATCACAAAGGCCTACCCGCTTATGAGGTCTCCAATCACGCCCGCCCCGGTCAGGAAAGCCGTCATAATCTGATTTACTGGAATTACGGCGACTATGCAGGGATCGGGCCAGGTGCGCATGGCCGACTGACGCTGAATGGCGAAAAATATGCGACCGAAACCCATTTGATGCCAAATTCGTGGCTTTCTTCTGTTTCACAAAACCGCAATGGCGAAAGCCTGCGTCAAAAAATTAGTGAACAAGATCAATATGTTGAACGGTTATTGATGGGCCTTCGCCTACACAAAGGTATTTTAATACAACACCTCTCGTCGAGCTCATTTTCGCCAAACCCGTCATCCATCAATGAGCTGCGCGAAAATGGCCTGATTTCACTTGATGAAACCCGCCTGAAAGTCACGCCAGAAGGTCGCCCCCTCCTCAACGCAATTCTGCGAAAATTGCTGGAGGACTAGATGCGTACTCTCTGGCTGATCGGCGGACTACTCTCTTTCACACTGGGTCTTATCGGGGCGTTTCTTCCACTGATACCAACTGTCCCCCTGATGCTGTTGGCGACCTTCTGTTTTTCAAAATCCTCAGAACGTCTGCACAACTGGCTGATCACCCACCCCCGCTTTGGTGCGTCGATCCAGGACTGGAATGATCATGGCGCGATCAGCCCACTGGCCAAAAAAATGGCGACGATTTCCATCGCCGCCGTCTTTCTTTTGTCTGTGGTCGTCGGGGTGAAAACCTTTGTGATCGTGATTCAGGCCGTGGTGCTAAGCACAGTTCTGATCTTCATCTGGACCCGCCCGAACAGCTGATCACTGTGACAGCAGATTACACAGCTTATCCAGATCCATCATGTTGCTGTATTTGATTGTCACCTGGCCACTTTCACCACCGGCCTTGTGATCAATCGCAATCTTCATCCCGGTATTTGCAGACAGTTCGCCTTCCAGCGCTTTGGTGTCTGCGTCTTTCTCAACCCGGGCTTTCGGTGCGGCTTTGGGTTTGCTTACGGATTTTACCAGAGCCTCTGTCGCGCGGACTGACAGGCCTTTCCCAATCACCTGCATCGCAAGTGCAGACGCGTTTTCCTGCCCGACCAGCGTCCGTGCATGGCCTGCTGACAGTTTTCCTTCACGCAGATATTCCTGCACGTCATCGGGCAGGTTCAACAGGCGCAGCATGTTTGCAATGTGACTGCGGGACTTGGACAACGCCTTAGACATCTCTTCCTGGGTGCGGTCAAAGCGGTCCATCAACGCACGATAACCCAAAGATTCTTCCAGTGGGTTCAGATCTTCACGCTGCACGTTCTCGATGATCGCAACTTCCAGTACTTCGATATCGCTGAACTCCCGCACAACCACCGGCACTTCATGCAGCTTCGCCATCTGTGATGCGCGCCAGCGACGTTCACCCGCAACGATTTCGTAGCTGTCATCACCTTTCGGGGATTTCCGCACGATCAGTGGCTGAATAACCCCCTTTTCCGCGATGGATTGTGACAGGCTTTCCAGCTCTTCTGGGGTAAATGTCCGGCGCGGCTGATCGGGATTTGCATGAAGCTTTTCAATCGGAACCTTCCGATCTGAACGCGCTTCAGCAGGTGCAGCGGCAACCGCAGTGGTTTCTTCAGGCTGTACATCTGCCATCAGTGCAGACAAGCCACGACCCAACCCACGTCTTTCGTTTTTACCGGCCATTTACGCCCCCACCGTTTCTTTTACTTTTATATTTCTCTTCACAAGCTCTTTGGCCATCGCGCGATACGCCTGACTTCCGCGTGAATTGCTATCATATTCCAGAACCGGCAAAGCATAAGATGGCGCTTCTGAGACGCGCACGTTCCGTGGAATCACCGTATCAAACACCAGATCACCCAGATTATCCCGCGCATCTTTCTCAACCATCTGTGACAGGTTGTTCCGACTGTCATACATCGTCATGACGACACCCTCGATCCGCAGACTGGTATTTGCCGTCTGACGTACTTCACGCACGCTCAGCATCAATTGTGAAAGCCCCTCCAGGGCAAAGAATTCACTTTGCAGCGGTACAAGAACGGAATGTGCTGAAACCATTGCGTTGACGGTCAGCAGGTTCAGCGACGGCGGACAATCGATCAGAACATAATCAAATTTCCAGCCATCTATCGCCACCTGACGCAGCGCATCATGCAACAGGAAACTGCGCTTTTCATTTGAGAACAGTTCAATATCAGCCGAACTCAGGTCGGTATTTGCCGGAATGATCCAAAGCCGGTCTACTTCTGTCTTTTGAATTGCGTCCTGCAACTCAGCTTCGCCCGTCAGCAATTCGTAACTTGTGACATCACGTTGTTCTGCGTCAATCCCCAACCCGGTGGATGCATTGCCCTGTGGATCCAGATCCACCAAAAGCACGCGTTTGCCGATCTCAGCCAATGCAGCCCCCAGATTGATGGTCGTTGTGGTTTTCCCCACCCCGCCCTTCTGGTTGGTCACGGCAATGATTTTCGGCCCCTTCGGGCGTGTAGGATCAGACACGTTGGATCTCTCCGATCTTAAGAATAGTCGCTTGAGAATCTGTTTTACTCGTAAATTTTTCTGCGACAAAGCGCCATGATGCAAGTGCTTCGCGTATTTCTTTTTCCACCGTTGCACCTTTTGGAAAAATACAAACTGATTTTGGCAAAAGGAAGGCTTCAGACCAGTCAAATAATTGATCCAACGATGCCAGCGCCCGCGCGGAAATCACCTGTGCCTGAATATCAGACACATCCTCAATCCGCTTACTGACAACTTTGGCATTTAATCCAAGCTCTCGGATAACCGTGCGCAGAAAAGTTGATTTACGCTGATCACTTTCAACAAGCGTCATGTGCAGATCAGGGTGTGTTTCAAGCGCCATCGCAGCAACAACAAGCCCGGGGAAGCCGCCGCCTGATCCAAGATCAACCCAGGATGTGGTATCTTTAGGAGCCAAAGACAATATTTGTGCCGAGTCCAACATATGCCGGGACCAAAGGTCATCCAGCGTGGATTTCGCGACAAGATTGATCGCCGGGTTCCATTTACACAGAAGCGCGGCATATGTTTCCAGCCGTGCCAATGTTTCACGTGAAACATTCACCTGTTTCGCAAACTCTGAAGCGCTATTCATCCTGCACGTTTCTCCGATTTCTGACGTAACTTCACCAGAATAAGCATCAATGCGGCAGGTGTAATACCTTCGATCTTGCTTGCCTGAGCAATTGATTTAGGTCGATGACGTTCAAACTTAGACTTCAGTTCGTTCGACAATCCTTCAAGTGCAGAAAAATCGAAATCATCTGGAATTTTCTTTTCTTCGTCCCGTTTTAACGCCTGCGCGTCTGCGTTCTGCCGTTCGATATAACTGGCGTAGAGGGAATCTTTTTCAAGTTGGGACGCGATTTCAGGCTCAACGCCAGACAATCCATCTTCCAGAGTTCGAAGAAGTTCAAAATCGATACCAGGGAAAGCCAGTAGTTCGACGCCGTTCCGACGAACCCCATCTTGATTCATCGCCACTCCGGCCTCTTTCATCTGCTTCGGCGTGACAGACATAGATTTCAACACCGCATTTGCGGCCTCTAAGGCCAGCATCTTTTCCTCATAGGCAACGCGTCGATCCTCTCCAACCAGACCTGCTTGCAAGCCCTTCCCGGTTAACCGCTGATCTGCGTTGTCCGCACGAAGAGAAAGGCGGAATTCGGCACGAGAGGTAAACATCCGATACGGTTCAGATACGCCGCGCGTGATCAGATCATCAATCATCACCCCGATGTAACTTTCAGATCGGCTGAAAGTCACCGCGTCATTCCCAAGCACAGCCCCCGCCGCATTCATCCCGGCAACAAGCCCTTGCGCGGCCGCTTCTTCATAACCAGTTGTTCCGTTAATCTGACCAGCAAGATAGAGGCCCGGAACATTTGAAGTTTCCAGCGTTTCTTTCAATGCCCGCGGATCAACATAATCATATTCAATCGCGTAGCCCGGTTGCAAAATTTCAGCCTGTTCCAGACCACGGATAGAACGGACATAATCAAGTTGAATATCCTCAGGCAATGATGTCGAAATGCCGTTCGGATAAACTGTGTCGTCATCCAGACCTTCTGGTTCAAGGAATATCTGATGCGACGTCTTATCCGCGAACCGCACGATTTTATCTTCAATGGAAGGGCAGTATCTGGGCCCTACCCCATCGATCATCCCGCCATACATCGCGGAACGATCCAGGTTCTCGCGTATGATGTCATGGGTTTTTTCATTGGTCTCCGTAATCCCACAAGCAATCTGACGGGCAAACGGTGCCTTTGACATAAAGGAAAACATCACCGGATCATCATCACCCGGCTGCATTACAAGACCATCCCAATTGATTGAAGACGACCGAATGCGCGGTGGCGTGCCGGTTTTCAGGCGCCCTAAATCAAAACCGAATTCATCAATTCGTTCTGCCAGACGCACAGAGGGGCGATCGCCCATCCGACCACCAGCATAAGAGACGTCACCAATATGGATAATCCCGCGTAAGAAAGTGCCGGTTGTCAGAACAATTGCACCAGCGGTGATTTCAGAGCCATCTTCAAGCACAACACCTTTTGCGCGCCCCTGATCCATAATCAGATCAACGACTTCGCCTGCAACAATCGACAACCCGGCTTGTGCTTTGACCTCTGCCAGCATTTCTGTGCGGTAGATTTTGCGATCGGCTTGCGCACGTGGCCCCTGAACTGCAGGGCCCTTACGACGGTTCAGAAGTCGAAATTGTATGCCAGCTTTATCTGCAACACGTCCCATTGCACCATCAAGTGCGTCGATCTCGCGGACCAGATGGCCTTTACCAAGACCACCGATGGCCGGATTACAGGACATCACACCGATGCCGTCTTCTGTCAGCGTGATCAACGCGGTTTGCGCACCAACACGGGCAGCGGCAAGCGCTGCGTCACAACCAGCGTGGCCACCGCCAACGACAATCACATCAAAATGTTTCACGTGAAACACTCCTTCCATTCGGGGTATCGGTTACTTTCCGATACAGAAACTTGAAAAAATCTCATCCAGAAGATTTTCAACATCAACGCGCCCGATCAAAGCATCAAGTGCGCGGATCGCTGTTCGCAATTCTTCAGCAGCGAGTTCGGACCGATCAGATCCTAAGGATAACTCAAACAGGGCTGATTCCATAGAGGACATCGCGCGTTGCATCGCAATTCGGTGCCGTTCGCGCGTCGCGATAGAGGCCGAAGCAGAACGTTTCAGCAGTTCTTCGCGCAAATGAGCAACCAGTTCTGACACCCCTGCCCCGGTCTTACCCGAAATCGCATTGGGCAGATTTTCATGAAGGTCAGCTTTCGCACGCAGTTGAATGTCGCCGTCGACAAATTCAACACCGTGATCATCACTATCGTTTTCCAGAAGAAAGACGCGAACATCGGCATCAGCGGCGCGGGATTTGGCGCGTTCAATTCCGATGCCTTCAACATGGTCTTCGGTATCGCGAATACCCGCTGTATCCAGAATGGTCACGGGAAGGCCCGCCAGATCCATGCGCACTTCAACCACGTCACGGGTCGTGCCGGCGTATTCAGATGTGATCGCTGCTTCGCGCCCGGCAAGCGCATTCAGCAATGTCGATTTCCCGACATTCGGCGCACCAATAATCGCGACTTCAAAACCATCACGGATACGTTCAGACACATCAATTCCTGACAGCTGAACATTCAGATTTGCCTGAACCTTTGTGATCAGATCAGTAACCTCCGGCGAGACATCAACCGGGACTTCTTCATCCGCAAAATCAATGGTGGCTTCGATCAGGGCGGCTGCGCGGATCAGATCGGTACGCCAACCGGCGGCCGCATCCCCCAAAGCGCCAGACAAAACTTTCAGTGCCTGTTTTCGCTGTGCTTCTGTTTCTGCTTCGATCAGATCAGCCAGGCCTTCGACCTGCGCCAGATCAAGGCATTCATTTTCCAGCGCGCGGCGGGTGAACTCGCCAGGATCAGCCATGCGTAAACTGTCGAAAGATGAAAGTTCTGCTAAAACAGCAGAAACCACAGCCTGTGAACCGTGAAGATGCAGTTCCACCACCTCTTCGCCAGTGAAACTTGCACCTTTTTCAAACAGGATGACCAGAGCCTGATCTAACAGACCATCCTGACCATGCAATTCACGCAGCGCGGCGACGCGTGGGACAGGACGAGAACCACAGAGATCATCCAGCACCTGCCCTGCCCGTGGCCCGGAAATACGGATCACGGCAACGCCCGCTTTTGTGCGGCCGCTGGCAGGTGCAAAAATGGTATCCATGGTTAAACCTTTGTTTTATTTCAACAAAATGCGTTACGCATTCATTGAGTCAAAGAATTCACCGTTGGATTTGGTCTGTTTCAGTTTACCAAGCAGGAATTCAATCGCATCTGTGGTACCCATCGGGTTCAGAATACGGCGCAGAACGTAAGTTTTCTGCAGATCTTTCGCATTCACCAGCAGATCTTCTTTCCGGGTGCCGGATTTCAGGATGTCGATGGCAGGATAAACGCGTTTATCAGCCACTTTACGATCCAGAACGATCTCAGAGTTACCAGTCCCTTTGAATTCTTCAAAGATCACTTCGTCCATGCGCGAACCGGTGTCGATCAGTGCGGTTGAAATGATGGTCAGGGAACCGCCTTCTTCGATGTTACGTGCGGCACCAAAGAAACGTTTTGGGCGTTGCAACGCATTCGCATCCACACCACCGGTCAGAACCTTACCGGATGACGGCACAACGGTGTTAAACGCGCGGCCAAGACGGGTGATGGAATCCAGCAGGATCACAACATCGCGTTTGTGTTCCACAAGACGTTTTGCTTTCTCAATCACCATCTCAGACACAGCAACGTGGCGTGTCGCAGGTTCATCAAAGGTGGAAGATACAACTTCGCCCTTCACGGAACGCTGCATGTCGGTGACTTCTTCCGGACGCTCATCGATCAGCAGTACGATCAGATAGCATTCCGGGTGGTTTGCTTCGATAGAATGCGCGATGTTTTGCAGCAGAACGGTTTTACCCGTGCGTGGCGGCGCGACGATCAGACAACGCTGACCTTTACCAATTGGCGATACCAGATCGATGATGCGCGCTGATTTGTCTTTGATGGTCGGATCTTCGATTTCCATCTTCAGACGTTCATCCGGATACAGCGGCGTCAGGTTTTCAAAGGCTACTTTGTGTTTCGCTTTCGCCGGATCACCAAAGTTGATCGTTGTTACTGCGGTCAGGCCAAAGTAATTTTCGCCTTCGCGTGGTGCCTGAATAACGCCTTCGACTGTGTCACCGGTGCGCAGGGAATATTTACGGATCATATCAGGCGATACATAGATGTCATCCGGACCCGGCAGATAGTTCACCTCAGGGGATCGCAGGAAGCCAAAGCCATCCTGAACCACTTCAAGCACGCCATCACCGGAAATTTCCCAGCCCTCTTCCGCACGTTCACGCAGAATGGCGAACATCATATCGCCTTTGCGCATCGTGGAGGCGTTTTCAATCTCAAGCTCTTCTGCGAGCGGCAGCAGGTCTTTCGGCGCAGTGGCCTTCAGTTCTTTCAGAGAAAGGGTGCCGGTGGTCGCAGTTACAGCGGACAGATCGGTATCGGACATAGAAGAAGACGTCTCATGGGGTGCCATCAGGGGCACAATGGAATCACAGGTATGGAAATACACGCCGGACGGCGGGTCGCGACGCTTTTAGTATGAATTCATCTTCTGAGTCAAATCCTCAGAACGGGCGGGCGATGACAGATATCAGGATTATCACAAGAAACAGCGTCGGAAGTTCATTCATCATACGGTACTGACGCCCCGTAAATCTGTTTTCTCCGCGTATAAAGTCTTTCCGACGATAGCCAAGCCAATGGTGAAACCAGGTCAGGACGCAAATCGACGCAAACTTTATCCATGGCCATATGGCAGACCAGTCAACAATTCCCCGGGTAAATGCCAAGAGCAGCCCAAATACCCAGACTGCGGTCATTGCAGGGCTCATGATGCCATAAAGAAGGCGACGTTCCATTGTCTGAAACAACGCGTCTGTTTCACTGCCCTGTTTCACGCTTTCTGCATGATAGACAAACAGACGTGGCAGATAAAAAATACCGGCCATCCAGGCGATGACAGAGAAAATGTGACCAATTTTGATCCAGAGATACCAGTCGTAAAGGAAATCACTCATGGGTTTACCTGTTCTGTGCGTTCTGCGCGTCTCACTCTCTCATTAATAATAATATTATATAAAAGAAAAGATGATGTTTTTGTAGGGAGGCCGGAATCCGTGGATTAAATTCTTACCCCCTGGATTATCCCCAGGTGTCGAATCTGTGGGTAACTTTGAGTCAATGCAGATTCCTGGAAATTATAATGTTTAAAATCAGATGATTATTTCTGATCTGGCTGTTTATACCAGTTGATAACCTGGTGGAGCTTTCAGTTTTATACAGACGAGAGTTATCCTTACCCACACAGGAAAACCTGTTGGGATTGCGCCAGGAACTCGGTAGATTTACACAGGCTCGGCAGGACGGTTAATTTTCCATAAATTTACCAGGCGTTAACTACAGGAGTTTTCCACAGAGTCATGAACATCATGTTAGCTTCCGGATCAGAGATCCGACGAACTCTTCTGGAAAACGCCGGGCTTCAGGTGGATGTGTCCCCCGCACGGATTGATGAAGAGATGATCAAGCAGGGCATGCTGGCTGAAAACGCCCCGCCCCGTGATATTGCAGATACCCTGGCCGAAGCGAAAGCCCGCAAAATCAGTATGAAACATCCCGGACGTCTGGTTCTGGGGTGCGATCAGGTGCTGGATCATAAAGGTGTTCTTTATAATAAGCCGACATCTGAAGACGAAGCTATAGAACAGCTGAAAAAACTGCGCGCTGATACCCATATGCTGTTATCAGCCGCGGTTGTGTATAAAGACGGACAGCCCTTGTGGCGTCATATCGGTCAGGTGCGTCTTACTATGCGGGATTTCTCAGATTCCTATCTGCAGGATTATGTGAGCCGGAACTATAATTCAGTGCAACATGCTGTCGGGGCATATAAGCTTGAAGAAGAAGGCGTGCGCCTTTTCGCGCGCGTGGATGGCGATTATTTTAACGTCCTGGGGCTTCCATTGCTGGAACTTCTGAACTGGCTGTCATTAAGAGGGGATATTGACGGATGAGTGAACACAGAATTCCGCTGGCCGGTGTGATCGGATCACCGATTGAACACAGCAAATCACCGGCTTTGCATGGCCACTGGCTGAAACGATACGGGATCAAAGGCCACTATATTCCGATGAATATTGGTCATGAGAACCTTGAAGAAGCTTTGCGTGCCCTGCCAAAAATGGGGTTTGTCGGGGTGAATGTAACGATCCCACATAAAGAAACGGTTTTATCCCTTGCAGATTCCGTGACAGATCGCGCTGCGATTATCGGGGCCGCAAATACCCTGACCTTCAATGAAGAAGGTAAAATTTACGCAGATAATACAGATGGTTATGGGTTTATTGAAAACCTGAAACAAGGTGTTCCGGACTGGGATCCAAAGGCTGGTCCCGCCGCAGTTCTGGGCGCGGGCGGTGCGTCGCGGGCGGTCATTGCGGCTTTGTTGGATGCGGGGGTGGAACGTATTCTGCTGGCGAACCGGACAAAAGCACGATCAGAGGCACTGAAAGCGGAATTTGGGGCGCGGATTTCTGTGTTTGACTGGGTGCACGCAAATACAATGATTGCAGAAGCCGCAACAGTGGTGAACACAACCGCGCTTGGCATGGAAGGCAGCGCACCGCTGAACGTCAGTCTGGAAGGATTAACGGCAGAAACCGTGGTGACAGATATTGTATATGCCCCGCTGGAAACAGAATTGCTAAAAACCGCGCGCGAGGTTGGCTGTCGTACAGTTGATGGGCTTGGCATGTTGCTTTTCCAGGCAGCCCCCGGGTTTGAACGCTGGTTTGGTCACCGTCCGGAGGTGGACGAAGACCTGCGCCAGGCGGTACTGTCCGCATGAAACCGGTTCTGATCGGTCTGACCGGTTCCATTGGCATGGGTAAGTCTACCACAGCGGCGATGTTCAGGGACGCCGGTGTGCCCGTGTGGGATGCGGATGCGGCTGTTCACAGGTTGTATGGGGTCGGTGGAAAAGCCGTGGGATTGATTGGGGATATTCACCCACAAGCAATTGTAAATAAACAGGTAAACCGGAATGTCCTGAAATCCTGGATCTCTGTGGATAAATCGGCGCTAAAGCAGATCGAAGCCATCGTGCATCCCCTGCTGAATGATGACCGCCAGGGGTTTATCAACACCGTCGATGCGCCGGTGGCCTTGCTTGATATTCCCCTGTTGTTTGAAATGGGCACGGATAAGATTGTTGATGTGATTGTTGTGGTTTCTGCCCCTGCTGATGTGCAACGTGCCCGGGTTCTGGAGCGTGGCACAATGACAGAAGCACAGTTTGAACTGATCCTCAGCAAACAGATGCCGGATGCTGAGAAACGGGCGCGTGCGGATTATGTGATTGAAACCACAGATCTGGACAGTGCAAGGCAAGCTGTGAAACAAGTGCTTTCTGATATTCGTGAAGGAAAGACAGATGCGTGAGCTGGTGCTGGATACTGAAACCACGGGATTTGATCCGGAAAGCGGTGATCGCATCGTTGAAATCGGCGCGGTTGAGCTGTGGAACCATATGCCCACAGGCGAAACCTATCACGTCTATATCAACCCGGAACGCGATATGCCGGAAGGGGCGTTTGGCGTTCATGGTATTGGCCCTGATATCATGATCCCGCCACGCAAGCCTGAACCTGGTCAGGTGACGTTGCTGGACAAACCTTTGTTCAAAGATGTCGCGCAAGGATTTCTTGATTTTGTGCGTGATGACGTCATGGTCATCCATAACGCCAACTTTGACATGAAATTCCTGAATGCAGAATTGCGCTGGCTCGGCCTTAAGGAATTACCGATGTCCCAGTCACTGGACACGCTGGCTATGGCCCGGAAGAAATTTCCGGGGTCGCCTGCGACGCTTGATGCGCTGTGTCGTCGCTATGCGATTGATAACAGCAATCGGACACTTCACGGCGCGTTGCTTGACTCAGAAATTCTGGCGGAAGTTTACCTTGAACTGATCGGCGGCAAACAGCCGGATTTTGGTCTTTCCACCGGGCCTTCAAAAAAATCCGGTGCTGGCGGGCAGGATGAAAACTGGCGTCCCTCTGCGCGCCCAAACCCTTTGCCTTCGCGCCTGTCTGAAGACGAAAAAAAAGCCCACGCCGACTTTGTTGACGGCATGGGCGATGATGCAGTGTGGAAACGTTTCAGTTAAGAAACGGTCGCATTTTCTTTTTCAGCCTGGGCGCGGCGTGTCAGTTCCTGACGATAAAGGCCAACGAAATCAATGTTTTCGAGGTTCAGCGGCGGGAAGCCACCATCGCGGGTCACGTCGGATACGATACGGCGCACATATGGGAACAGCATACGCGGGCATTCGATCAGCAGGTAAGGGTGCATCTGGGCTTCTGGCACAGCTTCGATGATGAAGACGCCGCCATATTCCAGTTCCATCATGAACAGAGAGCTGCCGTCTGTTTTGTTTTTGGAGTGGATGGAGAACTTCGCGATCACTTCATAAGTGTTTTCAGCTTCGCGCTTTTTCGCGTCCAGGTTCACCTGAACCTGAATGTCAGGCTGTACGTCGCCCTGAATGCCTTTTTGAGCAACGATGTTTTCAAAAGACATGTCACGGATAAATTGCGTTGCGATCTGCATACGTGGTGCTGCGGCCTGTTCTGGTGCAGCTGCTTGTTCATTCTCGGCCATCGGGCTCTCTCTTTTGATATAAATTCGCAGGTTTCTTAGCAGGCGCGGGGCCGGTACTCAATGTTAATGCTGTGTCCAGCCGGAAGGCTTGTCAGATGTATGATGAACACGGGGCGCGTCTGGATCAACTTCTGCATATTCGCCATCTACGATGTCATCAGCGGGATTACGGTGATGTGGTTGCGCGCCGGGGTGTTGCCCCATTGTGAAGCTTTGAACATTCACCCGTGAACGCATATATTTCAGGGCAGCAACGCGGAATGGCGGGAAAAGCAAAAGGAAGCCGGCGCCATCAGTGAAAAAACCAGGGGTCAGCAACAAAGCACCGGCAAACAGGATCATTGCCCCATGGGCCAGAGGTTCAGTCGGGTCACGCATTTCATTGAAGGATCCGCGCAACTGGCCCATCGCCTGCGCCCCCTGAGAACGTACAAGCCAGGTCCCAAGCATTGCTGTGATCACCACAACGATCAGGGTCGGAAACAGGCCAATAGCCCCGCCAACCTGAATAAACAGGGCGATTTCAATCAGGGGCACTGCCAGAAATGCAATAAACAGCCACATATGGGCATTCCTTTCGTCTGCTTTGGTGGACTTGCGCCCACCCCTCACCTACATATGTATCAACACACAGTCTTTCCATCCTTTTGAGGGTATTCATGAACGATTCATCTGCACTTCAGCTACTTGTCCTTGCAGGCGTGGCCATTTTCCTTTTCCTGAAGCTTCGTAGCGTTCTGGGGACCCGTGAAGGCTTTGAACAACCACCAGTACCCCGGGGAGAGACAAGCCGGGACGCGCAACGTAATTTCGAAGTGATTGAAGGCGGCCCTGATCGTGACATCACGGATTATGTTGCAGAAGGAAGCCCGGAAGCAGAAGTTCTGGCTGCGATGAAAAAGGCAGAACCCGGATTTTCTGTATCAGAATTCATTGGTGGCGCGCGCGGTGCTTATGAAATGATCCTGATGGGATTTGAACGCGGTGATCTGGGGGCAATCAAACCCTTCCTTGCTGATGATGTGTATGAAACCTTTGCAGATGTCGTTGTTGATCGCGAAAACAAAGGTCTGACGATCGAAGCTGAATTTATCGGGATCAGCGAAATCACGATTGCTGGGGCTGAATTCAACAGCACAACCAGCGTTGGTGAAATTTCGGTGCGCTTCATCGGTGAGCTGACATCCGTTGTCCGTGATCGTGCGGGTGACATCATTGAAGGCGATAAGAAAAAGGTGAAACGTCAGCGTGACACCTGGACCTTTGCCCACGAAATGGGTGCTGACAACCCGAACTGGAAGCTGGTCGCGACCGGCGAATAAGCCTGTCTGCAAAGCATTGGATGAATACCGTGAAATTCCGGGACATAAGATATATCCTGTATGCGGTGTTCATCTGGGCGGGCTTCATGACGGTATCAAAAGCAGAAGAAACGCATACATTATTGCGGTTTGATCAGCTGGATGGCTGGCAGGAAGACGATCATTCGCGGGCGTTTTCTGCTTTTCTGGAAACCTGCGGTGATCTGGATGACCCGGAATGGAAAGCGATCTGTGCATTGGCGAAATCGCGCCCTATGGATCAGGCCGCGTCGCAATCTTTCTTTGAAATGTTTTTCCGCCCGGTCCTGATTGAGGATGGTGAACCCATGTTGTTCACCGGATACTTTGAACCGGAACTGTCTGGTTCCCGGACCCGTACGGGTCGTTTCCGTTTTCCGGTTTACAGCCTGCCCCGTGACAACGGTTTGCGTCGCCTTTCCCGCCGCCAGATCGAGGAAAGTGGTGCGCTACAGGGGCGCGGGCTGGAAATCTGCTGGGTTGATGACTCGGTTGAGCTGTTCTTTCTGCAAATTCAGGGATCTGGCCGTATTCGTCTGACCAATGGTGATGTTCTGCGTGTGGGGTATGGCGGGGCGAATGGGCATGAATACCGGTCTGTCGGGCAGGAATTGATCCGTCGCGGCGTTTACAATCGTCATCAGGTTTCTGCCGGGGTGATTGCCAACTGGGTACGTCGTAACCCGACTGCGGGGGCGGAGCTTCTGCGTCACAACGGGTCTTTTGTTTATTTCCGTGAACTGCGGCATGTGCCTTCGCATAAGGGGCCATTGGGGGCGATGAACCGGTCTGTGACAACCATGAGGACCCTGGCGGTTGATCGCCGCTATACACCGCTTGGTGCCCCTGTCTGGATTGAAAAAGACGGCAACGATCCACTGCGCCAACTGATGATCGCACAGGATACCGGATCTGCGATCAAAGGCGCACAGCGGGCGGATATTTTCTATGGGTCCGGTGATCTGGCGGGGCGTGCCGCCGGGCGTGTACGCGATCCGGGCCGTATGATCGTGTTGCTGCCGATTAATATCGCCTTTGAGCTGGCACCGGAGGAAGCACTGTGAGCCGTAAACATGGTGGCCGCTCTTTGCGCCCGGAAGAGGAAGCCCTTTGGAATAAAGTGGCTGATACAACAAATCCGCTGGATCGGGTGTCTGCGAAAAAGACACCGCTTGAAAACCTGTCGCCCGCGCCCAAAACCGTTGTGCCAGAAGCCCCGCGTGCGCCGCTTAAATCTTTTCGTCTGGGGGAACGGGCCAGCAGTAAATCAGCAGGTCATGTGATATCTCCGACGATCAGCGAACAGGTTGCCGGTCATGCTTTGCAAATGGACAAGAAATCGTTCACCCGCCTGAAACGCGGAAAGCTGCTGCCAGAAGCACGGATAGATTTGCACGGTATGACCCTGAACCGTGCGCATCCGATACTAAACCGTTTTATTCTGGATGCCCATGCCAATGGGCTGCGCCTGGTTCTGGTGATTACCGGCAAAGGCAAAGATCGCGATTCCGGCGGGCCGATCCCGGAACGTGTGGGGGTTCTGCGCCATCAGGTGCCGCAATGGCTGCAGATGGGGGCGCTGCGGGGCGCTGTGTTGCAGGTTGTTGAAGCGCATAAGAAGCACGGTGGCGGTGGTGCCTGGTATGTTTATCTGCGCCGGCGTCGGTAACCTCTGTCAGTTTACGGCTGGCAGAAGGATCTGCGCAGCATTCTGAACAATCAGAACAGCCCCTGCCCCAACACCCGCACGGCTATCTGAATGATCAGAAAGGCTGGCGACGACCCCCTGCATGCGCTGCATGGTTTCGATCAGTTCAGGTGAATTTCCAACGTTAAAATGCCCGCCGCGCGTGGTGTAATCCCCGGTATTAATGACCAGAACTTCAAAGTCAGACACATCTTCTGGTCCCTGAAGTGTTCCGACGCGCTGATCAAGCCCTGTGATCCAGGCAGAAAGACGCAGGATCGGATCGCGGTCAGATGTAATCAGAAGCAAGGGATCAGGCAGGTCACCAATGTCATGCAGCTGATTGCGGAAAACATCTACGTCGATATCCGCAGAGATCAGCACAACACCATCAATCATGCCAAGCATCTGCCGGCTGTTGCGCAGGGCCATGGTGCGGATGACTTCCATCGACAAAAGCCCGCCCATAGAATGGCCGACCAACAGAATTTCTTCAGCCCCGGCGGCTTTGACCTCATGGATCAGTTCTTCCAGTCCGCGACGCGCAAACAGCATGGAATCGCGATCATGCAGGTATCCGAGAGGGTGCGAAGCACTTGGCCAGGAATAATGCACAGAGACATCCGGGCTTTCAAAATCATGCGAAAGCTGCGCCATGCGATAAATACCGTCCGCGAAACTGTTCAGAAAACCATGCACATAGATGGTTGCGGTGCGCTTGCCCCGGGTCCGCTTTCGAAATTCCTGCGACAGCGCGTGGCGAAACTCTGCCGGGCCGGGGTAGAGGTTTTCGGATGTGGCTACGAAATGCTGTAGGGCATCGGGGGTACGGCGTGGCCATTCGATCTGGCCGCTTTCATGCGCTGGCGGCACAGAAACATCATAGCGTCCGTATCCGGTGACTTCGCTGCGGTCAGCGCCATATCGCAGCACAAGGTCTGGCGCACGACTGGTGGCGAAGAAAACAGGGATATCATCCGGGGCGCTTGCATCGGGCAAGCGTGTGATCTGCGACACGGGCGGCGCGCAGGCCGTAATGAAGAGCAGTGAAAGGATCAGAAAAAGACGCATGCTACCCTACAGGAAAGTGATTTTGTGCAGGGTAGCATAAGGGTGTGGAATTTACAGCACGTAGCGGGACAGATCGGTGGTTTTCATCAACTCACCAAGGTTGGCTTCAACAAATGCAGCATCAACGGTGATTTCTTCGCCGGCACGATCAGGTGCAGTGAACCCAAGTTCCTCAAACACACGTTCCACAACGGTATAGAGACGGCGTGCACCAATGTTTTCAACGCTTTGGTTCACGTCAGCCGCAATTTTCGCAAGGGCAGCAATACCGTCATCCGTGAAGGTTACGGTGACATCTTCGGTGCCCATAAGGGCTGTGTACTGACGTGTCAGCGCGTTATCGGTTTCCGTCAGGATGCGCACGAAATCTTCCTCTGTCAGCGCCCGCAGCTCCACGCGGATCGGCAGACGGCCCTGAAGTTCTGGCAGAAGGTCAGACGGTTTCGCGATATGGAATGCGCCCGAAGCGATAAACAGGATGTGGTCGGTTTTGACCGGGCCGTGTTTCGTGGAAACGGTGGTGCCTTCGATCAGTGGCAGCAGATCGCGTTGCACCCCTTCCCTGGAAACATCACCACCACGGGTTTCCTGACGCACAGCGACTTTGTCGATTTCATCAAGGAAAACGATGCCGTTCTGTTCGACAGATTCCAATGCGGTGCGGGTCACAACCTCATCATCCAGCATCTTATCTGCTTCTTCAGCCACCAGCACTTCATAGCTCTCCGCCACGGTCAGCTTGCGCCGTGAGGTACGTCCGCCCATGGCTTTGCCAAACAGGCTGCCCAGATCCATCATACCCATGCTGGATCCTGGCTGCCCGGGAATATCAAACATCGGCATCGGGTTGGAATTGTCGGCAAGTTCCAGTTCGATTTCAGTGTCGTCCAGTTCGCCCGTTTTCAGTTTACGGCGGAACATTTCCAGCGTGGCTTCGCGGGCATCTTCACCGGCGATCGCACGCAGAACACGTTTTTCCGCTGCCGCATGGGCCTTGGCTTTCACATCTTCGCGCATCAATTCACGGGTCTGACCAATGGCAGCATCCGCCAGATCACGCACAATCTGTTCCACATCACGGCCAACATAGCCGACTTCGGTGAACTTTGTCGCTTCGACCTTCAGGAAAGGCGCACGGGCAAGTTTTGCCAGACGACGTGAGATTTCAGTTTTCCCAACACCTGTCGGCCCGATCATCAGGATGTTCTTAGGATAAACTTCCTCACGCAGATCATCGGACAGTTTCTTGCGGCGCCAGCGATTGCGCAGGGCCACGGCAACAGCACGTTTGGCGTCATTCTGGCCGATGATAAAGCGGTCAAGTTCGGATACGATTTCGCGCGGGGTAAGGTCGGTCATTCGGACTCCACAGTGGCATTCTTATAGGGTGGCAGGCGGTGCTTGCCGGGGAATTCAGGCAATATATGCATCAAACGGGCGCGGATCTGAACCCAGAACACGCCCAGTGTGGTGATAAATGCGCCGAGGATAAGCAAGGTCAGGACAATGCCCGCCCCATCATTAAAGCTGTTCTGAAGCGCCCAGATCAGGATCGCGGCCAGATAACCAATGCCTGCGGTCAGGAAGGACCGGCGATCAATTACGAGCGCCAGCAGTGTGATCAGGAACAAGGCGATGGCTGTGTAAAGATAGGCGATATTGCCGTCGGCGCTGAGCAGAGAGAAGGCAACGGTGTTCACAATCGCGGGCGCAGCCAGCAGATGCAGCCAGAAACCGGTCGCAGACAGACGGGAAATCCGGTTCGGATCGTGCAGGTCAAAATACATGCCGCCAATAAAGGCAAGGATCCCGGCAATCAGTGACGCCCAGGCGAAACTGGAACCAGATTGCAGATCGAAAGATGGGTCATATCCGAAGACTGGGATGTCATTTGGTGCGTTGTAATCGCTGATCAGGCCAAAGACCCCAAGGAAGGCGTAGCCGCCCAGCACAAACATCGCGAAAGGCAGGCGGAACTGATAAAAATAGATCGCCATTATCAGGATGCCAACGGCTGAGAATGCCAGAAATGGGGGATTATCCGTGAATGCAAAGATTGTCGCTGCTGTGAACATCGCAACACCCATCGCAAGGAACATGCCCGGCAAAGTCATGCGGCGTTTGCGGATGATATAGACTGAAAACACCCAGCAAAAGATCAGGCCGACAATGGGCATGGCTGCCCCACCACCAATGACACCGCTGAAAGCCAGCATACCGGCCAGAAGCAGGGCAAGGCCGACGGTGACAAAGATTTCAGAGAAACCACGGAAGAACTCAAAAGGTTCATCTTCTGCGACCATATTTTCGCGAATGCCCTGGCGTTCCTGCGCCAGGGAAATCAATCCGGCGGCCTGTTGTTCGGTCAGAATATCAGCAGCCACCGCGGCGCGAATATCGTCAGTCTGAAATTGGTCCATTGGAATACCTTTAATCTGTCGCTGCATTCTATCTGGGTGTTTTTAAAAGAAACACAAGCTTTCACATAGGTTCACGGAGGCGTGTGCAGGGGTTTTTATCTGCAAAATTACCCCCATCTGTTTGAGGCAGACACAAAGCGAGACCGCTGTCCCTGGTTTCGCCCAAAGTCTGTGACCTGATTATCAGGACCTGGTGTGAGGCCTCTTTCTGGCCTTTGGGTGTTATGGCCAGACTGACGCCACCCCCGCGATGGGCACACCGGAAGTAGGGCCCGGCCTCTGAAAAAGAGGCCGGGTCTTAATCTTTTATGAACTGATTTTTTCGACGGTCAGCCGGCCATTTGTGTAAACGCAGATATCTGCCGCAATCGCCATAGCATCGCGCGCCACGGTTTCTGCGTCTTTATCGCTGTCCATCATGCCCCGCGCTGCTGCCAGCGCAAAATTCCCGCCGGAACCGATCGCTGCGACTTCATGTTCTGGTTCCAGAACGTCGCCCGCGCCGGTGATCACCAGCAGATCACGCCCATCGGTGACAATCAGCATGGCTTCCAGTTTTTGCAGGTATTTGTCTGTGCGCCAGTCTTTGGCAAGCTCAACAGAGGCACGCTGAAGTTGCCCCGGTGTGGCCTCAAGCTTTGCCTCAAGGCGTTCAAGCAGCGTGAAAGCATCGGCAGTGGATCCGGCAAAACCCGCGACCACATCATAGCCGCCAGGTGACAGGCGACGCACCTTGCGCGCAGTGCCTTTGATCACGGTTTGACCAAGCGATACTTGCCCATCCCCTGCAATCACCACTTCGCCACCTTTTTTTACACCAATGATCGTGGTGCCATGCCAGCCCGGAAAATCACTATCCGCCATAAAAACCTCCGTTGATTTCATTTCTATATGATCCTGTGCCAGGCAGTTCACAAGGGGTTTTCCCGGATGCAGGGTTCAGTGGGCAGAAGATGACGGCTGCAAAAATCGTCTGTCTAACGGCTGGATGAACTGGCCGCGCTAAATGCCGCGGCTGGAATCTGTAAACAAAAAAAGCGCCCGAAGGCGCTTTTCTGTCGTCACTGAATAAAGATCAGATGTTTTCTTTGATCCAGCCGTCCAGCGCTGCTTTTGGGGCTGCGCCAACTTTGTTGGAAATTACCTGACCGTCTTTGAACATGAACAGCGCCGGAATACCACGAACGCCCATTTGTGCCGGGGAGTTCGGGTTTTCATCCACGTTTACTTTCACGATCTTTACCTGACCGTCGTATTGTGCGGACAGTTCTTCCAGGGCCGGGCCAATCTGCTTACATGGGCCACACCATTCTGCCCAGAAGTCCACCACAACAGGGATGGAGGATTCTTTAACTTCTGCGTCAAAGGTTGCGTCGGTCACTGCTACGGTTGCCATGTCTCAAACTCCTGGAGAACAATTCAAAGTCAAAGGGAACCTAAGGATGCCCCTGAGCAACGTCAAGGGAAGGAGGCCCGCACAAAGGCCGCAGACACAAGATCGTGAGGTAGTGGCATAAGCGCGCCGGTTTTTGTCCAGAGAATAGCGGTTTCAATTTCGTGATCCGGGAAGATCTGGCGCAACGCGTGCGTATAAGCCCCCAGCTGACGCAGAATGCCTTCCGGCACCTGATCGGCAGTATCCGGGATCAGACGGTTGGATTTGAAATCCACGGCGCAGATGCGGCCCGGTTCCACAATCAACCGGTCAATGATGCCATGCAGGCGTTTGCCATTCTCCAGATCCGCAGACAGCGAAACTTCGGCCTGCGTGTCTTTGTGAAAGACCGTATCCGCCAGCGCCGAGCGCAGCAGGGTGATGGCCTCTCTCATGGCTTGTTCAGCCTCTTTTTCCGGAACCTCTTCCTGATTTTCAATCAGGGTGCGTGCCTGTTCTTCCAGCTTGTCCGCGTCGGTACCAGGCAGGGTTTCCAGCAGATGGTGTACAAGCGTGCCATAGCGCATGGCCTGGTCTTTATCGCCCTCAGCATCCGGGGCGTCGGGCATGACTTTCGCACCGCCCAGATCAGAAGGTGAAATGGTTTTCGCGGATGTTTCCGGGTTGCGTACCGGCGTATCGACCCAATCGGGCAGCATGGTTCTAATGGTCGCTTCCTGTGGTGCTGTTTTTTCGGCCTCATCCCCCCAGGTGCCACTCTCCATGCGCAGCCCCTGCCCGGTCGGAAAGTCACAATTTACCGCCCCGCCATGGGTCAGCCCGTTTTCGACCTGAAGATACCAACTGCTGTTTGTGCCATCGACGTCGCCTGCCCCGGCCACAATCAACCATTTTTCGGCGCGGGTCATGGCAACGTAAAGCAGGCGATCTTTTTCCTGAAGCTGACGTTGGGCAATTTCATCACGGGCGTCTTTGGCAATTTCGGGGATGATGTCAGAACCGGGCTTCCAGATCGCCACATCCTCAATATCCAGGATTTCTTCACGCACTTCATTTCGACGCGAATGGGTGTCAGGCAGGATCACGATCGGGGCCTCAAGCCCTTTGGCCCCATGCACCGTCATCACGCGGATGCGGTTGCCGGCGCCATCAGGCTGACGTTTGATGTCGATATCGCCGCTGTCCAGCCAGTTCAGGAAGCCGGTAAGCGATGGAACGGCGGTGGTTTCAAAAGCTTCGGCCTGGGATAAAAGCGCATCCAGCCCGTCTTCAACTTCCTGCCCCAGGCGCGCGATCAGTTTTCGCCGCCCGTCATATTTCGTCAGGATCGTTTCGATCAGATCCCAGGGCCGCAGGAAATCGGCCTGGCGCAGCAGATCTGATAACATATCGCGTGTTGTCTGATGTTTGTCCCCGGCCCGCATGGCTTGCCAGAGATATTCGCCCTTGCGCCGTGGCTGTGCGAGGCTGTGAAGATCCTGCGGGCTCCACTCCAACAGAGGCGACCGCAGAGCAGCCGCAAGCGACAGATCATCTTCAGGCGTCGCCAGGAAAGACAGCAAAGCGCGAATATCTTTCACCGCCAGTTCTGCCCCGATCTTCAGCTTATCAGCCCCGGCAATCGGCAGGTCACGCGCCTTACATTCCGCGATGATTTCATGAAACAGCGTTTGCCGCCCCTGCACGAGGATCAGAAAATCACCCGGCTGCACCTGACGCATGTTGAAACTGCCGCTCTGGCCGATTTCCTGGGGGATCAGGGCGGATTTCAGCATCTCTGCGATCTGATCGGCAATGGTGCGGGCCAGCACGACGATTTCATTATTGCGGGCCAGCTTATCGACGGGTTCATACCAGGCGGTTGGGTCTTCTTTATCGGGTTTCGGCACCACAGGCCAAAGATCGACACGCCCGGGCATCGCGGTTTTGAACGCGATATGGGTCATTGCATCGGTTTGTTTTGTGATGCCCTCAGGCCGGAACGTCATATCAACCGCGCGCAGAATGGAAGGCGCAGACCGGAAGGAATGCGCAAGCTGCATCGCGCTAAACGGCATTTGTGCGGCTTTCAGGCGCTGGCCGAATTCCTGGCGCATGCGATCAAAACTGGCAGGGTCCGCACCCTGGAAGGAATAGATCGACTGTTTTTCATCACCCACAACGAACAGGGATCGTTCCGCTTCGCTGCGCGCCCCTTCCCCGGCGGTGAATTCTTGTGCCAGGGCTTCGACCACATCCCATTGCGCCGGGCTTGTGTCCTGGGCTTCGTCCACAAGGATATGGTCCACGCCACCATCCAGTCGGAACAGCACCCATTGCGCCACTAACGGGTCGCGCAGAAGGTCACGGGCCTTGAGGATCAGATCGTCAAAATCAAGTTTGCCCAGCAACAGTTTACGGCTTTCGTATTCGCGCACGAAAACTTCAGCAAAACGGCAAAGCGTATCGCTGCGCTTTGCGGCCAGAAGTTTCAGCCGGCGTTCGCGGTTTTCTTCAAGCCGTTCCATCAGCTCATTCAGTGGATCCAACAGAGACCCCAGCAGTTTCGGTGTGGCTTTGGTCGGGATTGTTCCGATTTTGGCGCTGAAAGGGGATTTTGCCGTGGCGCCGGTCAGAAACAGTTTTTCCAGCGTGGTCAGATCATGGAAAGATAATTCATCGGCGGGCAGAGAAAACAGGATATCTGCATTCTTCACGTCGGTCTTGCCGCCTTTGGCAAAGATCGGGGCGACGTCACGCAGCAGTTTCGCATCGCCGCTGTCGATGACATCATCCATCAATCCCGGGATGGTGTCGTCCGGGGCAAGATCCAGGGCGGTTTTGATCTGTTCCGCGCTTGGGGCCGGGGCAAAGCTGCGTTTGTGTTTGACGATTTCCTGGGTGATGCGCGTGAAATCTTCGCCGGAAAATTGGCTGGCCAGCTGATCGACCAGATGTCGGTTCTGACCTTCGGCCATGGCGTCACTGACAGCTTCGCGCAATTGCGTCGCGTCGCGTTCATCCATTTCCTGGAACTGCGGGGATACCCGGGCTTCCAGTGGGAAGCGGCGCAGAAGTGATGCGCAGAAGGAATGGATCGTCTGAATTTTCAACCCGCCCGGGGTTTCAATCGCACTGGCAAACAGGCGGCGGGCATTGGCCAGAACATCGGCATTAAGATCACCTTCCACACCAAGTTTGATCAGCTCCTGGCGCAGATCATCGTCATCCTTCATTGCCCAGGACCCAAGCAATTTGAACAGACGGTTCTGCATCTCGGTTGCGGCGGCGGTGGTATAGGTCAGACAAAGGATGTGCTGGGCATTCACACCGCCCAGCAGCAGCCGGGCGACGCGGTTGGTTAGTACCCGGGTTTTCCCCGAGCCCGCGTTGGCGGATAGCCAGACAGACCCGGCAGGGTCCGCGGCGCGCATCTGAGCAAGGCTGGCGGCGTCAGGGCGTATCATTGCAGATCCTCTTCAACCGGGGCGGATGTTGTGTCCCATTCACCAAATCGGGCCAGGTGATCAAAGTCACCATCAAAGCGCTGTCCTTCAATCGCGCGTCGGGACAGATAGCCGCGCTGCGGTTGCATCCAGGTGTCAATAAGTTCGCAGAACTGATCCCAGATTTCATCGGTGGTTGGCTCTTCCAGAGGTGCCGGAACAACGGCGGGTTTAGACCCCAGCCCGATATAAGCGGCCTCTGCCACCTGTGCGAGGCCAAGGGTTTTAAACGCCCCGCGTTCTGCTATGGCAGCGGTCAGGGGCAGCTGTTTGTCGAAGTATTTCTGCTGGTCTTTTGAGGGTGGCGCGCCGGTTTTATAGTCGTAGATATACACCCTTCCATCATCCGTCTGATCAATCCTGTCGGTGCGGCAGATCAGCGTGAAT
Source organism: Thalassobius sp. I31.1 (assembly GCF_003031585.1). Taxonomy (GTDB): domain Bacteria; phylum Pseudomonadota; class Alphaproteobacteria; order Rhodobacterales; family Rhodobacteraceae; genus Halocynthiibacter. The sequence continues at coordinate 10,966 of NZ_PWAA01000053.1, read as the reverse complement.
TCAGGGTTCTGCAGGGTGATTTTACCGTTTTCCTCAAATTCAGTGGGGGTGGCGCTTTGTTGACGCCGGGCCTCGGACTGAAGGAACCAGGGCATCACACGCAAAAGCTTTGCCCGCCAGATCCGCTGCACCGCAGGCCATGGAGCGGCAGTTGGCAGGATCTCGTCGATGGTTTCAATAAAGGCATTTTCAGACAGGTCATTCTTGCGAATGAACGCTTCCATAATGTCATGCACGACTGTGCCGCGCAGGGGGGCATCGGCAGATTGCTGAAGCGGACGCAGGGGGCGCAGGTTCAGGATATATTGTGCATAGATCGCATAAGGATCGCGGATCAGTTTCTGGATCGCGGTGACGGACAGTTGTTTGGGGCGCTGTTCCACAGGTGGGCGTGGCGATGGGCGTGGTGCCGGATCAACTTCCGGCAGGGCACGGTCCCATTCTTTCAGCATCGCAGCCCACCCAGCGCCACGTGTAATCATGCCTTTCAGCGCTTCCGGGCCGCCTTTGTCCGGCAGACCGGACAGAAGGTTCATCAGCCGGTTCAACCAGCGCGAGGGTACCGTTTCGGCAGAGGCATCGCGGATGGAACGAGTCAGCCAGATTTCATCGGCCCCGGCCGCCTGCTGAAAGTCATGCGCGGCCAGCCCTGTGCGTCGTTCCGGCAATAGCAGGCCCAGATCTTTGCGCATCTGGCGGTTCAGCCAGGGATCAGGAGCGGGTTGTCCCGGCCAGATGCCTTCGTTCAAGCCACCCAGAATAACAATATCCGCGCTTTGCACGCGGGCTTCCAGCGTGCCCCAGATCATCACATTGCTGTTTGGTGTGACGGCGCTGCGCAATTCACCAGCCTGAAGCAGGGACAAAAGAAGCGCGCCAAATTCGCGAGCACTGTGGGTACCACCTGCGTCCGATATCTCAGCCAGGTGATCCATGATCTTGCGGGCTTCCTGCCCGGCGGTGTTTTCCCAAAGCTCGCCGCTGGTTTCGCCATCAGGGCCAGCGCAGAAGGTTTCACACCGGGTGATCAGGGTTTCAGTGAAGGTGGAAATCCTGGCTTCGTTCAGATCTTCCAGTTCCGACAATGTTCCGACAATCCAGTTGCCCCAATGCTGCGCAGTATCAGTCTTCATCTTCTCAGCAAAACTTGCCAGGTCACCGGCATCGGGAAAAGGCATGCCTTTCGAGCGGATCATCAGTTCCAGGTCACGCGTGTGCAGCAAGTGGGTGCCGCGATTGCCCGCGCCTGTAGCGACCAGAGGATGTTTCAGAATGGCCAGGAGATCGCTGGCATCTGCCTGGCGCCCAAACAGCGACGCAATCTGGCGCAGAAGGCGTCCTGGGGCCGACAGATGCAGGGGGCGACCGGCGGAATCATCCGGTTCAATCCCCCAGCGCGACAAAGCCATAGACACCCGGCGCGTTAGCTGGCGATCGGGTGATACAAGCGCAATGGTCTTGCCCTGCTCAAGTGCCGCCCGCATGCCCAGGGCGATGGCACCGGCTTCTGTCCGGCCATCCTGGGCTTCCAGCAGGGTTACTTTTTCGCAGGCAGCGGTGATTTCCTCGGCGGGCGTCTGATCGGTGCGCCATTGGTCCGTCACTGGTGCGGGACGCAAGGCGAGGGATAACAATTTGTTCCGCGCCGCAGCGGGCACCGGTGTTTCCGACCAGGGCAGAATGTCCTGCCGTGTCAGACCCAGAGACTGCATCAGCGCCAGCGCACGATATTGGGGGTGATCTTCCCCAGTGCCCTCGCGGGCAAGGGATTCCCAGGCGCTGTCGGGCATATCAAAATCGAAGCCGGGCAAAACAATTGCCCCCTGCGGCAGGCGGGCGACGGCTTCCATCATCAGGTGGGTTGTGCCGCGTGAACCGGTGGAACCGGCGATGATGACCGGGTGCTGCGGTGGCTGAACCTGCCAGTCAGTGATTTGCGCAATTGTCGCCTGACGCAATTGTTCATCCTGGCCAGGGCCAGAAGTCTGAAAATAGCTGTGAACGAGGGACAGAAACTGTTGCGCCCTTGCCCAGTGGCCGGATTGATCCGTCAGATCAAGCGACAGAATGTCGGTGGGATCAACACCTTCGCCAGCGGCTTCGTCAAACAGGGTGACAAGGCTTTCTGCGAGGTCAAAAGCGGCCGTATGCGGGGCAAGATCCGGGGATTGGGCGATCAGCGCCTGGACAAGACGTGCGATTTCCAGACGTTTACGAAGCGGCGCGACCGCAGGTTTTGTTGCGATGTCCTTTCCAAACGCATCCAGCGTGCGAATGGCGGGCAAAAGCATGGCGGGCCCGGCGTCAAACAGATCCCGCAGCTTACGGGCGCTGCGCCTTGTGTTGACGTAGATTTCTGTGCGCGGTGGGGACAGCGGATCATTTTCAGGCCAGCGTTGATGCAGCCCTTCAATCAGAGCCTTGGAAAAATCCACACCCGGGGGCAGCGCATAGACGCGGGGTTTGTCAGATGGTTCAAACATCACGATCTTTCAAAATCTCTTCGGCCAAGGGAATGCTTTCTGGCTGTCCGACGTCACACCAGGCACCGGGCCAGTGCAGCCCGTAAAGACTGCCGGATTTACCATAAAGATCCCAGAGAAGGTTCAGGGAAAAGGCGGTTTCATTGATTTGATCCAGCCCCTCTGTGCGCAGAATTTGCGCGCCGGTGTAAACATAACCCGGCCCGCGGGAAATCTGGCCGTGGTCATTCAAGATGAAATCACCCTGCCCCTTGTGCCCCCTCGCCTGTTCAGGCGTGATCAGCAATAAAAGCGCATCCATGCGGTCTGCATCCCAATGATCTGCCAGCATCTGAAGAGGATCGGGGCCGTGCCAGATGGCGTCGGAATTGAGCGTGAAAACTGTGCTATCCTGCAGAAGCGGCACTGCCTTACGCAACCCGCCGCCGGTTTCCAGCAATTCATCGCTTTCATCGGAAAAGACAACATCGCAGTCTTTCAGGTGACCCTGCAACATTTCCCCGAAGTAACAGGTGTTCACAATGGTGCGCGAAACCGGCGCGTTTTCGATGGTGGTAAGGGTGTGATCGATCAGTGCTTTGCCCGCGACTTTCACAAGGGGTTTGGGTTGATGGCGCGTCAACTCGCCCATGCGGGTGCCTTTCCCGGCAGCGAAAATCATCAGGGGAAATTGTTTACTCATGCAGGAAGCCCGTCTTTTGAGGGTGCCAGTACATAGCCCCGGATCAGGTCTTTCAGGGGTGCCATGACGGGGTGTTCAAGATCTGCCTTCAGCCTGGCCCAGACTGCGGGTTGCCATTTCAGGTAACCGGTTTTGCCCAGGTCTGTCGCCAGCCGCGCGAAGATCCCCAGGATACGCAGATTTCTTTGCACCGATTGCGCTGCACAGGCGGCACGGAAGCTGTCTTGCGGCAGATCACAGGCCATTGCAAAATCACGGATTATCCGTTCCGTCAGATCAGGGTTTATTTCGCGACGGATGTCGAAAAGCATCGACACCAGATCATAGGCGGCATGCCCAACGGCAGCGTCCTGAAAATCAAGCAAGCCAACAGATTTGTGTCCTTCGCGTTCGGGCAGCCAGATCAGGTTTCCCGCGTGAAAATCGCGTAATATGATTACGGGATCACCAAGCCATGTTTGTGCCAGAATGGATTCAAGTGCCTGCTTGATCTGTTCCTCGGCCTCGGACTTACGCTGATCTTGTGGCATGTAATGATCGAACAGGGGCGCAATCATATCTGCCATGTTCTGCGGGGTATAGACCGGCAGGCCGGGCATAGGTGTATGCTGGTGCAGTTCTCGCAACATGTCGGCAACGGCCGTGAAAGCTGTGTCTTCACGCAATCGCCCGGCATCAAATTCATCACTGAACACGGCATCGCCCAGGTCTTCACACAGAAGCAATCCGCTTTCGATGTCAGCCGCGATAATTTCCGGTGCGCTGAAGCCTGCCTGCGTCAACCAGCGTGCAATATCAACAAAGGCCGTTTGTGGCGGGTTTGCGGGTTGGGGCGCATCCATAAGAACCGCGGCCTTTGCACCCTTTTGAACACGGAAGTACCGACGGAACGAGGCATCTTGCGCCAAAGGTGCAATTTCAGCCCCGGCCATCTCAGTACCCATCAGAAAAACGCTGATGTCATCAGTTCGCGTCATCATATACTCCGGATATCAGTTTGGCCCAGCGAGCATCCTGAGCCCGCATTGTCAGGTGGCGTTCGTCTGCCTGTTGCCCATTTTCAAACACCAGAGTAAGTGCATTTTCAGGGCGATAGCTGCCCAGCCGGTCGGGCCATTCAATGAAACAAATCGCGTCTGTCATGGCATCATTCAGGCCAAGTTCTTCGATCTCATCCGGATGGTTGAGACGATACAGATCGCTATGCCAGATTTCCCCGGTGGGACTGTCATAGGTCTGAACCAGCGTGAAGGTTGGGGAAGGAATGTCTTCGGGTTCTTCCAGCAGTGAAAGAATCGCGGCGCGGGCAAAGAAAGATTTGCCGGCCCCAACAGGCCCTTCCATCAGAACGCAGTCGCCAGGGCGCAAATGTTGCGCAAGCCGGGCAGCGAAAGTGGCGGTCTGATTTTCAGAGGTGAACAGATGTTCGGAAAAAACGGGATCTTGCATGTGGCAGAGTTTACCTGCCCTGTTCGCCGCTGCAAGGCTGTACTATGCGTCCTGCGCAGATCTGGTGGTTTTCCAGACGGGTTCGCGGTTTTGCGTGCCCGTGGTTGAGAAATGAACGAGCGTTGCGCCGCCTGTCAGGGGGGTGACGGAAGTGAACAGATGTCGTCCATCTTCCATTCTGGTTTCGGCGCTCCAGGGTTCTCTGTTGTGAATGCGGCAGATGCTGCGTTCCACGCCAGACCAGATCGGGCTGGCCCGGGTGGCTTTCACCCAGCGAGACAGGGCTTCGGTATGGGTCAGATCATCCAGGCCTGACCCCGGATCATAGCCCCATAGATCAGCATAAGCCTTGTTTGACAGGGTCAGGGTTCCCGTATGTGAGAACACCACCATTGCATCGGGAAGGGCATCTATCACGGTCTGACTGAGTTCCAGTTCAGCCCGGAACTGACGGGTCAGCGTGACTTCTGGCGTGATGTCTTCAAATTGAAACGCAATAGCGCCGTTTGGATGTGGGCGGCCGGAGATTTTATAGGTTCTGCCTGAAGGCAATGACCAGGTTTCCTCATAGGTGCCGTCAATTGCCCGGGCTTCAAGCTTCTGAATGTGATCGCGCCATTGGCTATAGTTTTTAGGTTCTGGGATCATGCGTTTTTCACGCAGTTCATCGAGGAAAGAAATCAGTTCAGGTTTTTGTGAGAGAAAAAGGATATCCAGACCGGTCAGATCCGTCAGTGCCGGATTAAACAGAACGAGGCGGCGGGATTTATCAAAGATAGCCAGACCTGTGGAAAGATGTGCAAAGGTCTTGGTCAGGGTCTGGATGAATTCTTCCAGGGCTGTGCGGGCATTTACTTCTGCCCCGCTTTCCGTTGCGACACATACGGTTGTCCCGCGCCATGTGGTTTTATGACAGTCAAACCACATGGCGTTGCCTGGTTGTGTGGGTTGCAGGCACAGGCGATGTGTACTGCCATCCGCAGCTTTGGTATTAAGTTCAGGGAGAATGTTTTCTGGCGGCCACAGATGTTTCCGGCCTTCTTCTGACTGGTCGGTCGCGACATCAAGATATCGTTTGTTGGCCCAGATCAGTGTACCGTCATGTCCGAATTGCCAGGCAAGAACCGGGCTGGCGTCTGACATATAGCGCAAAAGATCCAGTTCAGATTCACTGGCGCGAAGGCACTGATTGTCAACGGTAACGTCACTTTTTTCGCTTTCGGCATCTGTCAGTTCAAGCCGGATAAGCCCATCCCACCATTCGGCATGAATCATTCCCGTGTCGTCCGGCGCGATAGCTGCAATCCAGACTTCTCCGGTGCTGCCCAGATCAACCAGATCATCGGTCAGCGTTGGAAAACGTGGGGAGAGTAAAGCTGCAAACTGTTGCCACTTTGTCGTTGCAGGTGGTGCGCCGCGCAGGAGTTCATGGGCTGCTGGTGTGGCATCGGTCAGCGTTTCCTGGTCAAAAAGGAAAACTGGCCTGCGGTCACCTTCATGAACCAGAGAATAGGTTGAATGAACCGGGGAGGCGGGCTTTCTCAGCAGCCACAGGATTGCTGTGCCACTGGTTGCTATTGAAACCAAAGCGACAAACAGTAGCTCTGTCAGTGCAGGGGAAATGCTGAAAAACGCCTGCAAGGCCCGCCTCCTTTCAGATGGTCATCTGTAGAGGATGTATCAAACCAGGTTAATAATGCGTTAACCCTGCAGGCGTTCACGCAAATCAGGTGATCTGATCGTTTTCCCCCAATGCGTCGCGACTGGCATTCTGAGAAAACAATTCTGCACCAGAGGGCCAGGTGACTTCGACAATCGCACCGCATTTTTCCGGCAGTTCATTGCGCAAAAGGTAAGGGTCGGCACCATTGTTAAAGCTCAGCTCTGCGCCGGTGCGTTCCAGCAGGGTTTTGGCGATAAACAGACCCAGACCCATGCCCTGATATTCTGGCCGTCTCTTTTTGCTGAATTGTGAACCGCGGCGGCGCACAAAGGGATCACCAATACGTCCTGCCATATCCAGTGGAAAACCGGGGCCGTCATCAATCACGCGGATCAGGACTTTGTCATTGTTCCAGCGCGCTTCGACCCAGACATTTCCCTGGGCAAAATCTACGGCATTCTGAATAAGGTTGCGCAGCCCATGGATAAATTCAGGCATCCGGCGTGCTTCCGGCTGAAGCAGGGTTTTGCGATCGCCTTCAAAATCAAAATGAACTTCTTTGCCACGTGACACATGGGGTTCGGCGGCTTCTTCAATCACGGTTTGCAGGGCAGCAACCTGCAGATGCTTATCAGATTTCCCGGCCCGGCCCATAGAACGCATAATGTCATGACAGCGCCCCACCTGTTCGCGGATCAGAATGGCATCGTCTCGCAGATCGGGTTGATCTTCCAGTTCTTCCACAAGTTCAGAGCTGACCAGTTTGATTGTGGCCAGAGGTGTGCCCAGTTCATGTGCGGCGGCGGCGATGACACCGCCCAGATCGGTCAGCTTCTGTTCACGGGACAAGGCCATTTGCGTGGCCAGCAGGGCTTCGGACATGGAATGCTGTTCTGATGTTACGCGGTGGGCATAAAGGCCAAGAAACAGGATCCCGGTGATAATCCCGGCCCAGAACCCAAAAGCCAACACAGCAGGTATGGCCAGAACTTCACCATCTGATGTGACCAGTGAAAGATGGGTCAGTGCCAGCAAAGTCACCCCACTGGCAGCGATCCCGGCCAGGGCGATGGTGGAACGCAGGGAAAGTGCGGCGGCAGAGATTGTAACCGGGGCGACGATCAGAAAGGCGAAAGGGTTGTTCAACCCGCCGGTCAGCCAGAGAAGCATGGTCAGCTGTACCGTATCAAACAGCAACATCCGCGCAGCCTGGCTTTCTGTCAGACGCCGGACGTTCGGGTAAACAGACATCGACACAAGATTGACGATGACAGAAACCCCGATCACAATCGAAATATAGCCGATCTTTAACTGGATCTGGTAGAACCAGGCGGCAGCTATGACGGCAGCAACCTGCCCGGCAATCGCCAGCCAGCGCAGCATGATCAGTGTCCGCAGGCGGATCCAGTTGTTGTGGGTATGGCTTCCGAACAGGGCGGGTTGGGTATCGGTCATGGCGCTTCATTCACGTTGCTGTGTCTGCGTCAACACGTGCCCTTGATACGCCCGCCGGATAAAGCGATCAATGTGCAAACGCGTGAAACAGAAAGTAACAACATGATCAGAAATGTTGCCATTATTGCAGTCGTGGCCATTCTCTCTTTGCTTGGGGGAATGTGGTACTCGACAACAAAATCCGTTGCCGAATGTGTCGGTGGGCGGGATATCATCGTTGGTGGCCTTGATGCCATTGGTGGCCCGTTTAGCCTGATGGATCAGCATGGGAATGCTGTGACAGATGCAGATGTGATAACAAAACCGACCCTGCTTTATTTCGGCTACACCTTCTGCCCGGATATCTGCCCGGCGGATACCGCGCGCAATGCGGCAGCTGTCGAGATCCTTCAGGAACAGGGTTATGATACGCAGCCCGCAATGATCACCATTGATCCGGAACGTGACACACCGGCCGTTATGGCAGATTTTGTGTTCAACCTGCATGAAGACATGATTGGTATGACGGGCACGCCTGACCAGGTGAAAGCAGCTTCACTGGCCTATAAGACCTATTACGCCAAAGAACTGAACGGTGATCCGGAATTCTATCTGATGGATCATTCCGTGCAAAGCTATCTGGTTTTACCCGGTCAGGGGACGATGGCAGTCTTCGGGCGTTCTCCGACACCTGAACAGGTTGCCGAAGTATCGTCCTGCTTTATTGATCAGGCCAGTTAACCACCCGACGTAGTGTGAAAATTGACCCTCTCTGCGTGACAGCGTATGAGAGGGTGTGCGATTGCAGATCAAAGAGGATCCCATGGCAGAAAGAGACCTTCAGGAAATCGGTGAAGACCGGTCTTTGCTTCTGGTAGATGACGACGAACCATTTCTGCGTCGCCTGTCCCGTGCAATGGAAAAACGTGGCTTTGAACCGGAAATCGCCGGATCTGTGGCTGCAGGCCGTGCGATTGCAACGGCCCGCCCCCCTGCCTATGCGGTGGTGGATCTGCGGCTTGAGGATGGCAACGGGCTTGATGTGGTGGAACTGCTGCGCGAACGCCGCCCGGATGCACGTATCATCGTGCTGACAGGGTATGGCGCGATTGCAACTGCGGTTGCAGCGGTAAAAGCGGGTGCAACGGATTATCTGTCCAAACCAGCGGATGCGAATGATGTGACATCTGCACTGCTTGCAAATTCAGATGAACTTCCCCCGCCCCCGGAAAACCCGATGTCTGCGGATCGCGTGCGTTGGGAACATATTCAACGGGTTTATGAGCTGTGTGATCGCAACGTGTCTGAAACAGCGCGCCGCCTGAACATGCACCGCCGTACGCTTCAGCGTATCCTTGCAAAGCGCAGCCCGAAATGAAGCGGGCTGCTCTGATCCTGACCTTCGCGCTGGGCGGATGTCTGGCGGTGGAAGAGCCTGGGGGCACGGTCACGCTGCAAGACGGCTGGAATTGTGATCAGGATCGCTGCCTGCGCTATTTCGAAGATCTGAATATGGTGCAGATCACGGGGATGGAAATGATCCGCGTGCCAGATCGGATTGATACATCCTCCGGCACGGTTTCCAGCCGCGATTTCCTGCGTCTGTTCTATGTCGCACAGGGCGCGGACTGGCTGGGTGCGCCTTAAGTCAGGTCGTAATATTTGACGGTTTTCTCAACCGGGGTGCCATCGGTCATTTTGCCATCGCGTTTTGTGTTTCCGCGAAAACCAATGCTTTGATAAAAGATTAACCCGCCTTCATTGTCAGACCGGATTTCTGCTTCGATCCAGTTCTTTCCCATCGCCCGGGCGGCGGTTTTTGTGGCTTCAAACAGTTTGCTGCCGATACCCTGGCCTGTCTGCCCGGCGCGCACGAAGGTTGCGATCTCAACTGTATCTTCCGGCAGTTCGCCCCAGGGGCCGATCCATTGAAACCCCATCAATGTGCCGTCATCACGTTCTGCAATATGCCAGACACAGCCCTGACCCATCACCCAGTCGCCAAGTTCCTGACGTGACAAAGGCACGGTCAGCGCCGTGCTGCTACCGATAGCGATGATTTCATTCAGCAGGTTGCAGGCGTTTCCGGTATCAGCAAGTGAACCCGGGCGGATGATCAGTGTACTCATAGCTGCTCCAGCAGGGTTTCGTGGCGTGTTGTGAAGGCATCGCGGGTTTCCAGTGGCGGGCGCAGAACCAGAGAAAGCCCTGAAACAGCCTCGGTTTTGATGCGTCCGAATATTTTGTTGGCCTCGGTTTCAGAAAAACCGGCAAGCTGTACAGCTTCCAGCCAGGCAGAAACCTTATCCGCCCGCTTAATGGCCTGTTTCACAGATTTCGGCAGAATTGCTGGCAAGCCAAAGCGTAAATGGATCGCGGCTGTGAGGCGTGCATCCAGATCACCATAACCATCGCCCACCGCAGACTTTACCGGTGAAATCATGTCGCCGATCACATATTCCGGCGCGTCATGCAGCAAAGCAGCCAGACGCCACTTGACCGGCGCAGTCGGGTTCTGGCGGTGATAGATTTCTTCGACCAGCAGGGAATGTTCGGCAACCGAATAGGCATATTCACCCCGTGTCTGCCCGTTCCAGCGCGCCACAAAAGCCAGGCCATGGGCGATGTCTTCGATTTCGATATCCATGGGGGTCGGGTCCAGAAGATCCAGACGACGACCAGAGAGCATTCTTTGCCAGGCGCGGGGGGCTTTAGACATAGGTGTTCTTTCAAAAGGCTTTTCACGCAGGCTAACGCGAATGTCAGGACCCGTCATTGGGAAAATTTGCTGATTTATGGTATATTTAACCTGCCCCGTTTGCGGGGTGATCCTGCAAAGCGGAGGCAAAAGCAACCGAAAGGAAGGATCATGTTTAAACGTCTCATCACCACCGCTCTTGTCTTTGGCGCAGCTGCGCTTGCCCCACCGGCAGATGCACAATCCCGGCCACAATGTTTTGACCGGGGGACGCTTGTAGATATTTTGACGGAACAATTTAACGAAACGCTTACCGGTGGCGGTTTACAGAACCCGGGGCAATTGCTCGAAATCTGGAGTTCACATTCGACCGGCAGCTTTACTGTTTTCATCACCTACCCTACGGGTATAAGCTGTGTCGTTGCTTCCGGGCGTGAATGGCACAATGTGCCGATGACGATATTGGGGGCAGACAGTTAATTTTCTGATTGATTGCCGGGACAGCTTGTGAATGCTATTGCGCGTTTAGTGTATTTGTAAGGAACCGCCCCATGGCC
>NZ_PWAA01000052.1 GCF_003031585.1 Thalassobius sp. I31.1 | reverse complement strand
CAGATTTTGGGCTGGCCGAGTATTTCAAGATACCCGAGGCTCGGATTTCCCTTCAGGAGGCATGCGACGCCACCTTACGCGCCGTCGCTCGCGGCGAGGAGCGCCTTTATCAGCTTGCACCTCCAACACTTAAAGAAGTCCTGGATCGTACGCATCGGTTGCCTGAACGTTTTAACACTCACCAGATGTTTGGCGAAGGTGTCAGCCGGCAAGTTGCGCGAGAAGAGCACCCCTACGATCATCTGCTGCTGCAGCTTTTGCCGGACCACATGATGATGGGCGTATGGGACGGCGGCGGCGTTGTGCAGTTCTGGATCAGTCCGGAGGATTTGCGCCTCCAGAATTGGGGCGCTGCGACTGTTACGATGGAAAGTGATTGAACACCCACGAAGGTAGTTGCTTCAGTTCCGTTACTGGTGCGTCTCACGCAGTCCAGTGGGAAGCCAACGCTTGAATTTGTCGCATTTGGCAGGACAACAACAAAGAAGTCCCATCCTTAACGTACGATCCTGCCCTCTACCGGAGCAGACCCCTTGTTCTGGTTAGTATTGGTGTATCTGCATCCTATATCACTTTGCCCCTTTACGCGTTGCAACAGGGCTTTACTGCGGCTCAAGCGTCCGGTGCGCTAATTGTCGCTCTGATTGCCGGAGCGATTGTTCAATATCCTGTGGGCTGGATGTCCGACCAAACTGACAGGCGCTTTGTGATCATAGGATTAGGAGTAATTACCGCACTTTCAAGCCTTTGGTTAGCGATCAACACCTCACCATCCATTATTGTTTATGGATTTGCGCTGATCGCGATCGGCCTATTTCCAGCTTATTCAATCTTGTCAGCGCATGCGAATGACCAGCTGAAACCATCGCAAATCGTGCCCGCCAGTGGCACCATGGTATTGCTCTTAAACATTGGCTTGCTCGTCGGAACCATGCTGGGGCCAAACTCGATATCGTTATTTGGGGTCGCGGATTGCCGTTGCTGCTAGCGAGCGTTGGCATCTCTGTTGCAATGGTCGCCTTGGTTCGTCGCTTTCTTGTTGATGCACCCACCGAGACCGGCGAAGTGCAGGTTGTGGGTATTATTGGCGTCGCGCAACCTGGTGTGTTGCAAGCCGAGACATGGCTGCAGGAGGATGCAAAAGCCAACAAGTCTACGTGATTATCCAACCGTCATTTCGAAATGTGACATGGCTAGCAAGCACAATAGCGGACATACGTGCACCCTACCACGGGTCAGGCGAGCACATGAGCCGGTCAGACTACCGCAACATCAGTGGTGTCATGATCCCCCATGCGTTCGTGATCTCACGCATGGCCGATGGCGAGGTCTATCCAATCTTCGATGCGATCCTCACCAGCATCGATTTTGAATAACGTCCACACCGCTCGGAGAGTTCGGAGGCAATGTCAAAACTCAAACGTTTGCGCCACCGGCAGATAGGCCGTTTTCGTCGTCCTTTTCGCCAAAGCTGCCGCTCGTGCGGATCGCAGCGAAGGTGCTGAGAGAGCCCATTTCGACAGATGCTGCATGATTGCTCAATGACCGCTATTAACGATAGGTCGTTTCCAAAAAATTAGGAACAAGCAGCGCAACGGCTTGGACAAGCACTCTTAAGAGAAATTGCCAAACCACGTTCTTTTCGAGTGGTTTATTACGTCGAGACCCAAATGCTTAGCCAAAACCAAGAAAGGCTTGAGGCCCTCAAGATCAATGATGCTGAAAAAGTGAGCGTCAGTATTGGTCTGGTATTCTAAGAGCGCCAAACGATTTTTGCGAAGCTGTTTTCCAGCAATTGGCAAAAGTGCTGATGCCTCTTCAAGCGGTGCCTTTTTTAAGTCGATGTCGATTGAACATACCATGTTGACCAAGTGCTCTAAATCCTGAGCGTCTCCTTTCCAATCCAACGAGACGATGCGATTACGGTCATACAGAAGGCCCTCAAAAAAAGCATTCTTCCATGAAAATGCCTGACACATCGCAGAAGTCATGCCTACAAGTTCTTCAGTATCGGTCAGGTAAGTGACCGGGTCTATCGCTGCTTGCTCTACTTGATCAACAATTTCCGACGCATGCCGTTCGTTTCCCTCGAGAATGGCGACAATCTTGGCAAGAGCATCGCGATCAACATCAGTTTTGAGGGGAATAGGTTGGTTTTCTTCGACAGCATTCAGCTTTGTATGTTCCTTCTCAGCAACGTACTTTTCAAACGCATTTTCGATTTGTCTGATAAGATCAATGTCAGTAACCGGTCGAAACGTCTGGAGAACTTCCGTCATCAAATCATCCGAGTTCCAATTTACGAGATCGTCCTTCTTGTATTGCCTAACGTCAATCTCATCGCCGACGTACGTCAAGCTTACAGACAGACGATTATCATCATACGGAAACACTGTAATGCATGCCAAACGTTGCAACCCTTTATACTCTGCCGCTTTTGCGCCAAAGCCCGCGTCAAGGCATGCGCACAGCCGTTCAATCGTGATGACTTCCGATTGGAGCGGCGACGCAGCCTTCATTTCCTTGTAGTACATTGTCCGCCGCCCTCATATGCGATTGCTGGGAACTTTTTGCAGTTTTGCCTGACAGGTTCAAGCATCGTGTGCCGCTGACTTCGCAGGCGAACAACCAGTGCGACGGTTTCATCTGCTTCCTTTGCGAAAGCAGCCATTCAATATCTTGGCATGAACGGCGGCTTTGTCCCGCGTTGTGTGAGTTCGACGGCAGCGCAGCGAACGACTGGTTTAGTGAATTACGCGCGTTCAATGGTTGCGTTACGCCTTAGCTATCTCAGCTAGAAACCCCTTGCCTCAGCTGCTCCTCCAGCCCTCCCAGATCATCCACTGCCAAATCAAGACGATCTCGGTCGCCATCGTCGCGTTCCTCAAGTTGCATCTCACCTTGATCTGCAAAGTTCATTTCTTGCTTTGGACTTGCCACGTTTAAGTTCCGATCCTTGTGCTCATTTATGCGGCCTTTCTTTCGAATGCCAAGGGGCTTTTGT
>NZ_PWAA01000051.1 GCF_003031585.1 Thalassobius sp. I31.1 | reverse complement strand
TTGCGGGAAAACGATGTTTGGGACACCGTTAGATTGTTCCTGCGGTACAAGTGGAATGCATCCCTTAGTATGTTGTCGCCTGCGTATTCTGTATATCTCATTGGATCTGTCCTTTGCTGCTCAGCTATTTAGTCAGCAGCAGGCATTGGGATCAGCGGTTTTCATCGATCACTTTGAGCAGGCGTAAAAACGTTCCATTGTCAGCGCGACATTCCCTGTTGAACTGCTCCAACAGTTGGTCATCAACATCGCCGCCAGCTTTGATACGCTTGATTTCTTTGTCCATCGCGCGTTTACGTTTGCGACTTTCACTCAATGTTTGTTGCTTGGACTTAGGTTCAGCGATCTTTGGGCGACCAATCGGCATTTGCTGGGTTTCCTGCATGTCCAAAGGCACTTTTTGAACCTGACTACCGTCGAACTGACCGCCTAACGCTTCCGCCGATTTGCGATCTGGAACCAACACATGAACCAGCTGGGTTGAAGCAGGATCGCGCAAACTACAGCGCATTACTGCTTGGTAAATCTGACTATGAAACAAAGCGTCACGGATCGCATGCCCATCAAGTCCCATATGCGTTAGAAACCCAATATGCGCGGGTGTGGGATTCAACGCTGACAGGATCGCTACATTGTGGATGTGCTGGTACTTGTTCAAACCCCATGGCGCATTGGGCAGTTTCTCCGCCTGAATGCTCGACAATGAGTTCTCAACCCAATCCTCAACGTCCTTGTTCACCAGATACGCACAAGGGCCGTGGAATTCAGATTGGATCGTATCCAGGAAAATATTGAGGTTCGTGTTTTCCAATCCCCCTTTAATGCAGACTTTTCCTCTAAAAGACTTGGACCAATCGGTTTCAAACAGAAATCCGATCTTTAGGCGGTCCCCACAATCATGCTGCGTATAGCGGAGTTCTTTGGTGATTGGTTCGAACAGTTCAAACTGTAGGTCCAGATGCGGCCAAATCATCCCTAACAGGCTGTTTTGGAAACCTGCACCCATCAATATAACTTGCTTAAAGCGATCTACGACTTCGCAATATTGTCCAGATCGTTCTTGGAACTGTCGTGATTTTCCCGAACCAAACAAGCTAGGTTGCAGCAGTGAGAACATCTCCAACTGCTTTGAACCAGCTTCCCCACTGTTGGATTTCACCCGCTCATACTGATGGGTTCTCACATAGGTTTCAAAATATGGGCTAACGATATGGCGCGCCATTGAGGACAACACTGCGCTGACTTGGTCATGCTTGGGATTTTCCGCGTACCCCGCAAGTACCGCTTTGCCTTCTTGGGTTGGTCGAACTTCGCTAAACCCTTCTTTGTCTTCGCGCAGTTCAACAAAATCCGTCAACAAATGATGATTGTCCGGTATGTTCAGCTTATCGGATGGGGCAATCGATGGGATCTCATCGCAAATGCAGGTCCACATCCAACGATTTGGCCAATGGCTCAAGTTTATGAACGCAGCCTCAGTGATCATCAGGATTTCGCCAGTGCGATGGTCCGCTTGTTTGAGGTGATCCGCAAGTGTCGAACCCACGGAGAAATCATTCTCAAACTGCTCAAACATGCGGGAGTGAATGCCGTTGATGGGCACGCCATATTGGAACTTTTTGTCAATCGCACAAACATCCCGCTGGGCCTGCTGCAGTAGTTCAATTGATTTAAACACAAAGAGGGTTTTTTGCTTGTCACTGGCAGCCTGTTGCATGGCCCAACCAATTGCAGTGTAGGTTTTACCACTGCCCGCTGGTGCATCAACGACGTGGAATTTTCCTGTAGGTTTCATATGAATATCTCCAATTTTAACAGTCAAAGCTATTTATGGAGATGAGCAGCAGGGGATCGAGAAATTAAACTTACAGGGCGTGGTTTGGGGCAACCCAAAAGGATTGCCCCGTGACCATTAAAAGAAAGGATCCATTTGAACGAACCCATTGGAGAGAGCGTTTTTGCACTCACATCTATTTATCCAATTGGGGACATCGGTTTGGTGAATTAACTTGTGATACAGCTGGTTTCTTGGTGCAACTTGCCGTCAAGATGGATGGTTCTGCGGTGTAACTAAATACTACTTTTAAAGTACTTCTACTTGCACCTTCGCTGCGCTCAGCTGCTTTTCCCAATGAACATTAGAAACCAAAAGCCAAACCCAGATGTTTGGTAGAAGAGCAGCAGCGATGACTGCAACAAACAGCGAAGGTTTTGCTTACATCTGTGTGCAGATGTATCCGTTTGATCGAAAACCATTCCCACGAAGCAACACCTGCCTGCGGCAGCTGTTTTACAAACCCATGCAGCCCTTTGCCTCTGGCTCAAGCCATCGCCAGTAGCTGCATGGGTTTGTTGTTTCACCTGGTCATCTGTTGGGAAGATCTGTTCTTCAGTGAAATCCCAATCCATCTATGAGACCAAACCCAATGATATTCATCGCCAATGAGACCTCGAACATCTGAGCCAAACCCAGCGATTATGACGGCAAGTTACACCAGCTGGGTTTCTTGATTTATTCAAGTTTTCGCAGAAATATACGTTGTAGATCAACGTGATAAAAACCCAAAGCCTATGCTCGGCACCCAACACAGCTGAACCATGAAACCCTGGAATAAATCCCCAAAACCTTCACGGCGAATAATTTATTTAGACACCATTTCAGCCCGAAGATGACTGTAGTCTTTCGGCCCAGAGAATGCCCGCGATCACGGATTAAACAAAGAACCTTCGGCAAATACTTAGGTTTGAAGCCGCATAAAACGAGGTTTCTTACGCTCGCGCTAGAAACAAAGGCTTAAAATCAACGTGTCGAGAGATAGTCGGCGGAGACGTAACCTGTGATCTGCGAAGCAGCGGTGAGTGAAACCCGACACCAGAGCTGACCGACTTCAGTCACGCAATCATGGCGGTTCAAAGTTGTGCCGTCAGGTAGACCTAAAATTACACGGTAACCAAGCCCAGGGCCTGCCCTCAATTTCAACAATTCGTCTGGCCCGGCACCTTTGACCACACTACCGCCAGCGGTGATGTTGCCACAGCTGGCTACAAGCATGAGAATTAGAATAACCTGAAATGTACTTCGGCGCATGATTTGACCCCA
>NZ_PWAA01000050.1 GCF_003031585.1 Thalassobius sp. I31.1 | reverse complement strand
AACCGCCCTTGAACGCATCGCCTGATTCAATATCAGCCATATTTGCGTCCATAAGGTAAATTTCGTCGGGTGTATCGGGGACGGGTCGAGGAGGCGTTTTCGTCTGCAACGCTGCACGTGCCTTTGCTTCCGCTTCTGCAAGAGCCGTTTGGGCCCTGCGATCAGGCACCCGAGTCTCCTGAGTGCCCAGAACGTCGGCTGTTAGGACCTCAGTATCGCTTGTGGGGTTATCTTTTACGTGATCTTTTTGATGAGCCAGGTGTTGCAGTTCAGCAGTTAGACTGTCTGGATCAACGGCGTGCCTCTGCTTTGCACTGCGATTGAGAAAGTTCAACAGAACCAATACTACGACGGCACCACCACCGATCAGTAAAACACTTTCAAACATGGCTTTTGTCTACTCTCAATTTCTTCATTGGATAGATCAAAACACAAGACTGCAAGTTGATCTGTAACGCAGGTCAGGTCCGGTTCCGTTTCAGAGTTCTGTAGATGGTTGGCCGTGACACCGAAAACACCTCGGCCAGATCGCTTATTGAGTATTCTCCGGTACCGTGCATCCTACAAAGTTCCTTTTGCTGCTTGTCGGAGAGCTTTGGCTGTTTGCCCCGCAACTTTCCTTTGGCGCGGGCAATGGCCATCCCCTCACGGGTGCGCATGCGGATAAGGTCGGATTCAAACTCAGCAAAGGTGGTAAGGATGTTGAAGAACATCTTTCCCATAGGGTCGCTTGGATCATAGACCGACGCCCCAAGTGCCAGCTTCACCCCTTTGGTTTCAAGCTGATCCGCAATGGCGCGGGCATCCGGGACAGAACGAGCAAGTCGATCCAGCTTTGGCACAACAAATGTGTCGCCTTGTCGAACAGCGGCGACGGCCTGATCCAAACCTGGGCGGGCGCGGTTCGTGCCGGTCAATCCGTGGTCGGTGTAAATGCGGTCTTCGGCGACGCCCAATTCTCGCAGAGCCATTTTCTGCGCCGACAGATCCTGCGTGTCCGTGGAGCAGCGTGCATAACCGATAAGCGTGTTTGTCATGAAGGATGTGTACGTTTAAGGCACCCTCATTGCAAATCTTATCGTACTATCTATACGAGATAAGCTTTGTTCTGGTTTCCGAGTGTTCTGTTGCGCCCGCAAAACCGTCCGTTGATCGACCCTCTTACGGACACTCACTCAACACCATTTAGGAACAGCATCCATGCCCCGACGGTCCATATTGACCGACCGACAACGGTCCGCCCTTTTTGACCTACCGACTGATGAGGCGGCCCTCCTGCAGCATTACACATTCGCTGACGACGATATCGAACACATCCGTGCGCGTCGAAAGCCAGAAAATCGGCTTGGCTTTGCCTTACAGCTCTGCGCTTTCCGATATCCCGGTCGCTTGCTGATATCGGGCGAGACAATCCCGCTGGAGGTCAGTCGGTTCATGGCAGCGCAGCTCGGCATGAATGCAGACGATCTTGCCGATTACGCTATCCGCGAAGAGACACGGCGTGATCATCTGGTAGAGTTGCGTACGATCTACGGGTTTAGGATGTTCTCTGGGCGCGGTGCGCGTGATCTGAAGGCGTGGCTTGAACGGGAAGCGGAAACAGCGCGGTCAAATGATGACTTGGCGCGTCGGTTAGTTGAGGAATGTCGACGAACACAAACCATCCTGCCCGGCGTCTCTGTCATTGAGCGGCTGTGCGCCGACGCACTGGTCGCAGCGGAGCGTCGGATCGAGAGCCGGATTGCTGCCAGGATCAATGATGATGTGCGGGCGACGTTAGACGCACTGTTGACCGAGATGGTTGATGGCAATGTCAGTCGCTTTGTTTGGCTCCGCCGTTTCGAGGTTGGCGGCAACTCAGCCGGTGCCTCTCGTTTGTTGGACCGGTTGGAGTTCTTGCATAAAGTTGGCTTGTCGCCCGACATTCTTGATGATGTCCCGCCGCACCGTATCACGCGCCTCCGCCGCCAAGGGGAGCGGTATTTCACAGATGGTCTGCGTGACATCGGCAGTGATCGCAGGTTGGCGATCGTTGCGGTCTGCGCCATTGAATGGCGTGCGGCGATTTCTGATGCCATTATTGAAACCCATGACCGGATCGTCGGTAAAACATGGCGGGACGCCAAGAAACTCTGCGACGCCCGTATCAACGATGCGCGATCGGCGCTGCAGGACACGCTACGTTCCTTCAAATCATTGGGCGCAGCGCTCCTTGAGGCCAAAGGGGATGGCGCATCATTGGACGCAGCAACCGAAACCGCCTGTGGCTGGTCTCGATTGGAGGGTATGGTGGCCACCGCGGCGGAACTGACGGATACCATGGCCGCTGACCCGCTTGCACATGTCATGCAAGGCTATCATCGGTTCCGGCGGTACGCACCGCGCATGCTGCGCGCACTTGATATCCACGGCGCGAATGTCGCTATACCGCTGCTGCAAGCCACCAAGATTATTATTGGTGATCAGACAGGGATGCCGCTCTGGTGCGACTTTCTGCGCCGAAATTCAAAATGGCACCGTCATATGAAGTCCGACGATGCCGACTATCATCGCCTTTGGGAAGTTGCCGTGCTGTTCCATGTGCGCGACGCGTTCCGATCGGGTGATATCTGGCTGGCTCATTCGCGCAGGTATGCGGATTTGAAACAAGCACTTGTACCGCTGGAAACCGCAAAGTCGTCGCCGCGCCTGACCATGCCCTTTGAACCGGATGCTTGGCTTGCAGATCGAAAGGCACGTCTTGCCGATGGCATGAAGCGCTTAGCCAAAGCCGCCCGAACAGGCGCGATCCCAGGCGGATCAATCGAAAACGGTATTCTGAAGATTGACAGATTGACGGCCGCAACGCCAGAGGACGCCCAGGACATGGTGCTGGATCTCTATGGTCGCCTGCCTTCTGTCCGGATCACGGATCTTCTTCAAGACGCAGACAACGACATCGGGTTCACAGACGCCTTTACGCATTTGCGAACGGGCGCGCCTTGTAAGGATCGCATTGGTCTTCTGAATGTTCTCCTGGCCGAAGGCGTGAATCTCGGTTTGAGCAAGATGGCCGAAGCCACCAGCACTCATGACTACTTCCAACTGTCCCGCCTCTCGCGCTGGCATGTTGAAAGCGATGCCATAAACAAATCCCTTGCAATGGTCATTGCAGCACAATCAAAACTGCCGATGGCACGATATTGGGGCGGCGGTGTCACGGCATCCAGCGACGGGCAGTTCTTCCCGGCGGCCCGCCATGGCGAGGCGATGAACCTGATCAATGCAAAATACGGAAATGAGCCGGGTCTGAAGGCC
>NZ_PWAA01000049.1 GCF_003031585.1 Thalassobius sp. I31.1 | reverse complement strand
CTTGCCTTATTTTTGTCTAATTTTTGCTTTTGGAAAGTCTTATTTGGGACATTGTGACACCAGATTTTCATAGTTTTTGGTGTTGTTAGCGTATTGTTAACCTGAGTGTATTTCGGGTTGGCGCGTTTGTTTTCTCTTCAGTTACTCAGAGGGTTTTGCCGTGCGGGAGCATCCGTTTTTGCGGGATATATCTGCTGATCCTGCGTTTTTGTCGGGTCTGCGCGCTTTGCGTGCCTTATCGGCTGATTCGGGATTTGATGTTGTCCTGACCATGCCGGATGGCAGCATGCATCGTCCGTCTGGTGCCGGTCCTGCGCGCAGTGTGCCGGGGCAGGTGATTGCCAGCAGTGAGAACAGCGCCTTCTTTCGACGCGCGGATGTTCTGTATGCCCCGGATCCGGGCGGTGACGATGCCGCGCCTGCGGATGATCTGGCGCTTCTGACCCGGGCGATTGATTTTCTGACAGAGCTGGAACGGCTTTCAGCAGCATTTTTTTCCGGGCCCGGTACGGAAACAGGCACCGGAAACAGCTTTTATAATTCAACCGGGGCAGTTGCCCTGAGCAATGCGGTATAATCATGGCACAAAATCTGGATTTACTTTCTGCGGGCAATGACGGGATTTCGTCGCTGACGGATGCGTTTCAGGACCTGTCGGGTCAGATTGACCAGCTGACAGCGGTGGCGGATGCGCGCAGCTCATCAAAGCTTGCGGGTCTGAAGACAAAGATGGAAGACTTCACCGCCAATGTGACCCTTGTGGGTCAGGTGAAGGCGGGCAAATCGGCGCTGACCAATATTCTTGCGGGGCAGCCCGGGCTTTTGCCGTCTGATGTGAACCCCTGGACGTCCGTTGTGACCACGCTCAATATCAACACACGCGCCCATGCGGATACCAAATCCAAATTCACCTTCTTTGACCAGGAAGAATGGGACAATCTTGTTGTCGGCGGCGGACGTCTTGGCGAATTGGCCAGCCGGGCCGGGGCGGATGAGGAAATGGAAGATATCCAGCGCCAGATCGTTCAGATGAAGGAAAAATCCGAGGAACGCCTGGGCAAGCATTTTGAACTGATCCTGGGCCAGAGCCACCAGTATGATTACTTCGATGAAGAGCTGATCGAACGTTATGTCTGCCTGGGCGACGATGATGATCCGGATTCTGTTGATGCAAAGACCGGGCGGTTTGCCGATGTGACCAAATCCGCGGAACTTTACCTGGATCTGCCACAATACCCTGTGGCGATGCGCCTGTGCGACACGCCGGGGGTGAACGATACCTTCATGGTGCGCGAACAGATTACGCTGCGCAGCCTGCGCGGGTCTGAAGTCTGCGTGGTTGTGCTGGCAGCGCATCAGGCGCTGAGCACGATGGATATGGCGCTGATGCGGATCATTGCGCAGTTTGAGAACCGCCAGGTGATCCTTTTTGTGAACCGCGTGGATGAACTGGAAAATCCCGCAGCCCAGATCCCCGAGATCCGCCAGCGCGTGGCTGAGACCTTGAAAGCGGCCGGTGTGGATGCGAACACCGATGTGATATTCGGCAGTGCCAAATGGGCCGAAGCGGCACTGACCGGCGATGCCTCTTTGCTGTCTGAGGACAGCCGGGCCGCCCTGAATGACATGCATAAGGTGGCAGATCAGACTGTGGCGCAGGATGATCCTGTGCGCGCGATCTGGGATCTGTCCGGCCTGCCGGGGCTTCTGACCGCGATCAACGCCCGCATTGCGGATGGGGCGGGCCTGCGCCTGCTGGAACGCACAAAACGCAGTGCACGCAACCTTGGCAATCAGATCCGGGCCACAAGTGTCGCCCGACAGCTGTCCGATAGCGGCGCACCGGAACGCGACTTTGAAGGCCGCAGCCCGGCCCAGGTGATGGATGAGCTGCGCCGCGATTATGATGCAAAGATCACCACGCTGACGACAGACCTGCGGGAAAAACTGATCGTGCGGATGCAGGGGGCTGAGGCGAATTTTGTCAAACGCGCCACCGATTCCCTGATCGCGCATCTGGAACAATATGGCGAACAGGGCACCTGGCAATATGACCCGGCCGGCCTGCGGATGCTGCAGAAGGCCGCTTACTTCAGCTTTGCGCGCAATATGCGCAGCCAGGTGGGTAAGCTGTATGGTCAGGCGACCGCCGACCTGGAAGGGATTTACCGCGGCATTCTGGGCAATCACCTGGGGGAATTCGGTATTGAGGCCCCCACAACCCCAAATGTGCCGCCCCCCCTTGGCATCGGCCGCACCATTGCGCTGGATCTGCAAAGCACCTGGTGGCGGCGCTGGTGGCAGAAACGCAAAGGGTACGAAGCATTTGCTGCGGATTACGCCCGTCTGATCAGTTCAGAGGCGCGCTCCATCAGTCAGGATATTGAGGAAAATCAGGTGGCAGCGGTGCTTGAGAACATCCGGTCCGGCCTGAATGACTTTCTGAAGGAACATGAAGAAACCCTGCTGGCGATCGCCAAAATGGGCGGCGAAGCCCCGCAGAAGGACAGTGCCCTGGCAGCCAAACTGCTGGGGGAACAGAACCGCGAGGCGCTTTTGGGGGATATCCTGAAAGGCCTTGGCAGCGAAGAAGCCGCCTGAGGAGAGAATGATGGATCAAAGCGAGCTTCACAGCCCCACCGCCCCTGACGTGGCAGAACCTGCACCAAAACTGGTCAGCCCCGCCGCCATGCAGCGCCTGCGCAGCTGGTCACAGCGCAAACCCGCCATCGCCCTGATGGGCGAGTTCAGCGCCGGGAAATCGACGCTGCTGAACTTCCTGCTGCGCCGGGAAGTCCTGCCAACCCAGGTGACTGCCACGCAGCTGCCCCCGGTCTGGCTGAGCTATGGCACGGCGGACCCTTACATCATGTATAATGACGGCACCCGTGCGCCTGTTGATCTGAACCGGCTGGATGATATTCCCGTCACCGGCACCCGTTTCCTGCGGATCTTTATGGAAGCCGATATTCTTGAGGCCATGGATCTGATTGATACCCCGGGTATCTCTGATCCGAACATTCCGCCCGAAGTCTGGCGCCATGCGGCGGGCTATGCCAATGGCGTGATCTGGTGTACGCATGCAACCCAGGCCTGGCGCGAAAGCGAACGGGCCGCCTGGGTGTCCCTGCCGGAACGTCTGCGCAATACATCGCTGCTGCTGGTGACGCGCGCCGATAAACTGGGCGAAAAAGACCGCCAGAAAGTCCTGCGCCGGGTCAACCGCGAGGCCGGATCCCTGTTTGCCAAATCCATCCTCTTCTCCGCCCTCGACGCCATCCGCGCCCGCGACACTGCAGGCTCTGACGATCTCTGGGCGAAAAGCGGAGGCGAAAAATTCGTCGACGCCCTCTTCGAGGCAACCCACGACATCATCAAAAACAAAAAACAAAAACTGAAAAAATACAAACCAAACCAAAACACACCAGGAATTCAAATCGCAGCGCAAA
>NZ_PWAA01000048.1 GCF_003031585.1 Thalassobius sp. I31.1 | reverse complement strand
CTGACCAAACATCGTCCCGCTATTGGACAGGCTTGTCACAACAGCGTTCAAATGCCCCTGCCATGCCTGGATCGTACCTGTGTTGGTCAGATCTGCCGCTTGCAGACTGGTCAGTTGGGCACCCTGAATATCACCATTGTTAATCAGCGTGGTTGCAGCCTGAACATCAACGGTCTGCCCGGCAATAAATCCCGCATTCGTAATACTGCCAGATGTCGCAATGATCCGGGCAGTGCCTTGCAGACTTTCAAAATCACCGGTTGAGTTAATGGATTGTCCGACCAGTTCGAGATCACCAAGTGATTGCCAGCGCCCATCCGTTATTGTGAGCGGAGTCGCGCTGCTGGTCAGGGAAAGCTCACCACCACTGCGTACAGTGGCATCCGTCGCCACAACAGTCGTCGCTTCGATATCAATATTCCCATCCGCAATGATATCGGCCGCAGGGATGACACCGTCAGAAGCAATATCAAGGATTGCTGTGGTGATCTCAATCCGGCCACCGGAACCTGCAGTCGCACCATCCAGATCAATACGGGTCGTTCCGTTAAGAGACAGTCGCGCTCCCGCCACCGGTGCCGTTCCACCGGATGCTCCTGCTACAAGCAAAGTGTCTTCGGCAGCGCGGATCACATCGGCACTCAGAGATACATCACCATAAGAGAGAACGCGGGTATCTTCTGCCAGGTCAATATCTGAAACGGCCGCTGCAGTCAGAGAACCACCCGCAGCAATCTCACTGCGAGCACCCGCCAGAATATTACGGCCCGCCTGCAGCTGCTGCGCACTGCCAGCAACCAGCTTCGCATCCGCAGCCAGAACAAGGTCGCGCATTGCTGTGACGCTCAGATCATCTCCGGCACTCAGGCTGTCTTCTACCTCAACATCACCATGTGTCGATTGTACCGTCATCGCACCGGAGGTACTCGCCCGCCCCATCACGAGGCGACCATCTGCGGTCACATGCATCTGCCCGGCACTTGCGGCCATATTAGCAGGTGCGCGCACACCAACCCCATCTTCTGTCGAGTTTAATGTGATGGCATTGGCATACATGCCCCCCACAACAGTTGAATCAATCGCCAGAGATGGCGCAGCAGATCCGTCCGGAGCACGTTCTGTGACTGCATCCGTCGCGTACACGATGTCATTCCGGCCAGCCACAACGCGGATCTGTTGCCCCTGCACCGCACCTGCCACGGTGATCTGACGAGACAACAGGTCAAACCGTGTGCTGTCCAGTGCATTGGCACCATTCGCGCCAATCGCGATGTCACCACCGTTCACCTCAAGCCCGGTAAATCCACTCGGACCAAATACCGGTGTACCGGTTGTAAGCGTCATACGATCCGTGTTCACGAAGCCGCAACCATCGCATGTAATACCATTCGGGTTGGCAACGATCACATCCGCTCGCGCACCGCCAACTTCAAGATACCCGGTCAGGGCACTCCGGTTGCCGCCGGTCACTTCATTGATGATCAGGCTTGCAGACCCATTCACCAGATTGCCGTTGCCCGCAATAAGTCCGCCCAATTGGGTTTGCCCAAAGTTCCCGTCAATGTTGTTCAGGATCAGGCCAGAAGCGTCGACGTTAAAATCAGTATATTGGTTATGAGACACACCATTCGCATCCGGCGTGTTGATTATAACAACACCCACACCATTTTGCGCTGCCGTGACCGTCGGGCCACCCGTAGCTGGCACAACCGCTTGCGCTAGCGCAGGCTGCACCACCATCGACAGGATTGAAAGGCTTACGATCGATTTTTCGAACAATGATTTCAAGTTCAACATGACAAACGCTTTCTGGGAAAAATATCAGAACTGCATGGAAAGGGAGGCTAACAAAACACCGCCAGGCGCAACCACCGAGGCTGGTGATGAAAGTATTTTACTGTAGGATACATCCAGACTTATCGGGGCACGCCCCAGGCGCAAACCAATGGTCGCACTGCTCAGAGTACCCCCATCAATCTCACCATCAAACTGTTTAAAAACATGGCCGACATCAAAAGCGCCATATAGCTGGAGGTTGGCTTTGGGCAACGCTGCGCTTTCAGGCAGATGCCAGGCCAGTTCATTCCGCCACAACAGACCTGAGCTGCCACTTAACAAGGTTTCCCGGCTTCCGCGTACACTGGACGTGCCACCAAGATTAAACAGCCAGACACCGTAGAGGCGATCGGGGCTGTATTGGCCCCGCAAAGATCCATTGTAGGCAAAGCCGCCCAATTCGGTCTGAAAGCTCTTTGAGAACTGCAGACTCGCATCAATCATTGTGTGTTGAGCATCTGCAGATCCTGCAGGCATGTTATCATTGTCTTCTGCACCAAAGAGCTCGAGCCCCTTAGAGAACCCAAACTCTCCGGACAACCTGCCACCAAACGCTTCGCGCTCATGACTGAAGTTCAGGCGCAACGCAGATAAAACCCGGCTGGACACACCGATCTTCACCCCGGCAATAAAATTCTCATTCTCACGCTGGGTCAATGTGGCACCCAGATAGGTCTTACTGGTCTGGTCTCGATGCATCAGATGACGCAGCCCCGCCGTCCATGTCCCGGTCCAGCCCTCAAGATCAATATTGGTTACCGCGCCCGGTGTGACCGTGGCATAATCAGACCAGGCGTAGGAAAGGGAATATTCCGTACGACCAAAGGGCACCTTAACACCAAGACTTGCATTATGCGTACCCGGACCCTGATACGCCAATGCCAGAGGATGTGGCTCAACGCTTTTTCCGAAAGACAACGACCAGGTCTCGTTCAGCCCCAGAAGATGGCTTGCTGTGATATCCGCTGATGTAATGAACTGCCCCGTCGCCGCCGCCTGACCGGGATCATTTTCGTCTGTGCCGTGATTATTTGTGCTCAATCGCAAGGCCCAGGGGCGACTGCGTTCCACCTGTACATCTAAAATGGTCTCGCCGGCAGCGTCCCCAGGATTTAGTTCCATCTCAGCAGAATACCCCTGCATCCCCCGGATCAGATCGAGCCCTTGCTCAATCTCACGCAGGTTAACAGGGTCGCCGATCATTGATGGAAAAATCTGGTGCTGCCAGCGGGTCCGTCGTGATTGACCAAATCGGATATCTGAAAGGCTGCCCTCGATCACGGCCACCTCCAGAACACCATCCAGAATATTCTGCTCAGGAAGATAGGCCCGTACAGACACATATCCCGCGTCGACATAGGATAGTGTAATTCCCTGCAGAACATCATTCAGTTCTGCAAGTGGCAGGCACCGCCCCTCAAACTCAGAAACGGCGTCTTGCAGACGCGCAGGATCCAGCAAGCTGTTGCCGCGCAGGTCTACACGATCCACATCAATGCAAAACGACTGCGCGACTGTCGCACTTCCAACAAGAAACGCTGCAGATACGCCCGCCGTTCTGAAACAGAAACCAGAGAGCATTTGTTACTCTTCAGCTTGCGCGATACGTGTATTGGTCCATTCACGCGCACGCGCCTGGCCGGCCAGAACATCCGAAGCATCCATCTGTGCTTCAAGACCATCCAGAAGCGCACCTGCATCAGTAAGACCGCGCACCATCGCAAGGCTGGCATAGGCGTAAGCTTCGGTCAGATCACCCTCATCCTGGCTTGCCAGATAGCTGGCGTATTCAAACATGCCCAGAGCATTACCAAGCTCAGCAGCCTGCAGGAAATATTCCGCACCTTTTGCACTATCGCCTTCCGTTGTGTGAAGTTGTCCCAGAACATTCAGAGCAGCAATATTACCTTGCGCCGAGGCCTGTTCCAGATAGGATGCAGCACGTTCGGCATCTTGATCGACACCAAGGCCGGTCTGATATGCCAGGCCACAGTTCAACTGCCCCTCGGCGTGATCCGCCTCTGCCGCAGCACAAATCAGACGAGTGCCTTCAACATAATCGCGCAACAGAATGCGACCTTCGTGATAAATCAGCCCCAGACGCACCTGCGCCTGTGCTGATCCTTTTTCTGCGGCGGCTGAATACAAATTAGCGGCACGCGTCTCATCCTGATCTGTACCAAGACCCAACTCAAACAAGCGCCCGAGATAAAACGCTCCCTCGGCATCATCTGCATCATAAGCCGTTGCAAATGCTTCAGCAGCGCCAGCCACATCACCTGCTTCCAGCAAAGACAATCCTTCTGAAACATCAGCAAATGCGGTTGAAGCAATCAGAGAAAAAGCACATCCAAGTAAATAGGTTTTGGTCATAATCAAGTTCCATACAATTACACGTTAACCAAATCTTAACATACCCAAATCGACAGGTTGTCAAGATGAGCCGACACACATCCCGGAGACCGATACGTAAAGGTGATAAAACCACCACGGGG
>NZ_PWAA01000047.1 GCF_003031585.1 Thalassobius sp. I31.1 | reverse complement strand
GCTGTGTGAACAGCGCGAAGGCGTGCGCCGGGAATATGTGGCGCAAAGCTTTGTTGCCCTGGTTGAAGCCTGGGGCATGCCGCGCATGCTCTATCTGGATAATGGTGCGGAATATAACTGGGATCAGATGATTTCCGGGTTCACCGAATTGTCAAAACTAACTGCCGGTCAGTTTGGCCTGGGGGATATTGACTGCGCGCCGGATGTGCTGGCGGAACTGAAGCGCCGGGAAGAAGCGGTCATCCGTTCTGAAGCCTATAACGCGAAGGGCAAGCCCGCGATTGAAGGCGCATTCGGCAATATCGAACAGGTTCTGTTTTCCACCATTCCGGGCTGGACCGCTGGCGACCGGATGAACAAGAAAACCCACGCCAAGGGCAAGGAACCAGAGGTGTTTCCGGGGGATGCTGAAAGCTTCACCCAGGTCGCGGGCCGTGCAATTGAACACTATAACAAGCGCCCACAGTATGGTCGCCTGAATGGCCGTTCCCCGAATGAATGTCTGCGGGATCACATCGCAGAGGGCTGGGGCAAGACAGCCCTGCGCACCCCTGAAATCCTGTCTCTGGCCTTCTCTGACACTGAGGTGCGCACCCCGGATCGCGGGCGCTTCACCTATAAGGCCCCGCGCCATGGTCAGATTCCGCATGGTGGCGACTGCCTGCTGGGGCTGGATAAGAAAATCACCGTGCGCGTGCCAGCATGGCAACCGGATGTGGCCTTCTGTTTTGATGGTGAAACCTATCTGGGCACAGCCACGCCGGAAGAAACCTACGGGTTGCTGGACCCACGCGGCCTGACAGAGCGCAGCCGCCGCGTGAAGGTGATTAACCGCAAGATCACCACCATGAAAGGGGACGTGTCCCTGCTGGATATGGTGGATGAAACCAAGCGTCACCTGGAACATCTGCCGGAAGCACCGGAAGCACCGGTGGCTGCGCAGATCGACGCGGGCATTCTGGAACCGCTGAAGAAACCCGCAAAGCGCAGGAAGGCCAGACCAATGCGCCGCGCTCTGCCGTTCCTGAACAATTCAAAACCGGGCCGAATGAAGCCCTGAGTAACTTTACTTTTGCAGAGGAAGAAGAATGAGCAACTTTGTCAAAACCGTTATGGCTGAAAAGGCCCGCGCCATGTGCGAAGTGACCATGGCTGCACCACGTTACAGCCGCCTGGGCCAGCTTACCGGCGACCCCGGAACAGGTAAGACCAGCACCACCCTGTGGCTGGAACAGGAACTGGACGCCATCCGCGTTGAGGCGTGGTCCGGCATGAAGGACAAAACCTGCCTTCAGGAACTGGCCCGCGCCATGAATAACAAAGGCTTTTCCATCGACGACACCGGCACATCCAACACGCTGATGCACCGGATCATTCGCGGCGGCATTGAAGGCAAGCTGATCATTGTGGATGAAGCGAACCACCTGAAATGGGCCACATTGGAAATGCTGCGCAGTATTTCAGACATCGGGGGTGCGGCACTGGTGATCGCCGGAACCGACCTTCTGGCAAAGAAGTTTACCCACCCGCAGATCCGCGTCTTTCTTGAACAATACCGCCAGCGCGTCGGCACAAAGAAAGTCGTTATGCAGCCGGTGAAGGATGCCGGGGAACTTGCCGCCTATGTGCTGGGGCCACGCTTTGGCGCAGTCACGAAATCCAGCGCCGACGCCTTCATGCGCAAGACTGGCGGCAACTGGCGTTTTTCCGTGGCCCTGGCTGATGCCTGCACCCGGCTGATGAAAAACGAAGGCCTGACCAAACTGGATGAAAAGGTGGTGGAAACCGCCGCCGCATGGATGGCCGGTCAGGCCTGATCCGAAACCCGAAGACACCAAACACTGAAAGGAAAGACGATGAACGCACATGCTGTTCCAGAAGGCTTCATGATGAATGCGCAGGGCGCAATGATGCCGGTTGATAAGGTCAAGCCAGCGCACAAACTGGAAGATGAAACCACGCGCCGCCTGATTGCGGGGGCGAAAGAACTGAATGCGGCCATGGCCAAATTCAAGGCGCTTGCAATGGATGATGCGCAGACCTTCCGCGCCATGGTTGCCGAACAATACGGCGCGAAAAGAGGCGGCGCAAAAGGCAACATGACCATGCGGTCCTATGACGGATCAATGATGGTGCAGGTTGCTGTTGCCGAAACCATTGAATTCGGCGCGGAACTTCAGGCTGCGAAAGAACTGATTGATGAATGTATCGCTGACTGGTCGCAGGGGTCTGACGACAATATCAAGGTGCTGGTGAATGATGCCTTCCGCGTAAACAAGGAACGCAACATCGACACAGGTCGGGTTCTGGCCCTGCGCCGCCTGGAAATTCAGGATGAAAAGTGGGGCCGTGCCATGGATGCGATTTCCGATGCTGTGCGCGTCACCGGCACCCGCAGCTACATCCGCTTTTATGAGACAGATGAAAAGGGAAAGGCGCAGGCTATCCCGCTTGATCTGGCGTCTGTCTGACCAGAGATCGCACCGCGCGATACCAGCGACGGGGGCCGATACTGCATGACCGTGACAGCCCGGAGAGACGGGCAACCCTTTAAACGAAAGAGAACACTATGAAGAAATCAGAACTTATCGCAGCCATCGCCAAAGCCGGACAGACCAGCAACGCCGATGCAGAACGCAGCCTGATTGTGCTGGCTGACGTCGTGCGCACGGCACTGGAAAGCGGGCAGAAAGTCACGCTGCCAGAGATTGGCACATTCAGCACCAAAGAGCGCAAAGCCCGTAAGGGTCGCAACCCACGCACCGGCGAGGCCATTGATGTGCCTGCGAAAACTGTTGCCCATTTCAAGCCCACGCCATCCCTGGCTGATCTGATCGCTTAACCCATAGCGGCAGGTGGTCATCCTGCCGTTTAACGCCGCCGCGTTCCGTTACTCCCTGACGCGGCGGCATCTTCAAAGGAGACATTCCTATGGATCGCGTTACCCCTGCTGAAATCGCCCGTGTGTCCGGCCTGACGGAAAAGCATGTGCGCCGCATGATTGGGCGGGCGCGTGGTGCGGGTCATTGGGTGGATTACAAGTGGTTTGGCACCCGTCCGCGCATCCATGACACCGACACCGGCCCGGAAATCGAATTCGCCACCCTGCCGGATCACATCCGCGAGGCCTTTGTTTTGAAGGACCAGCCCATGCTGCCACTGCCCGGACTGCAATAATTTTCATTTTCACATTTCAAGAACAGAAACACACAGGAGCGCATCACCATGACCACCACGACAAAGACAAATTCCCGCCGCAACGCTGATCTGGCGATGATCCATATGGCTGCAAAGGCGCTCTTTGGTGACACATCAAAAAACGGCGATGGCCGGGACGATTACGAGGCATGGCTGAAACGCCATACGGGCAAACGCTCTGCCGGAAAGCTGACCACCCCTGAACGTATCGCCTTTGTAAAACACCTGCGCACAGAAGGGCTTGTGAATGATCGCAAGACCCGTGGCACCGGCCAGACGGTTGCCGGTGAAGACCGCCCGACGAAAGCCCAATGGAATAAAATCGGTGGTCTTGCCCGTGATCTGAACTGGGATCGCGGCCTTGCAGATGAACGCCTGCATGGCTTTGTCGAGCGCACGGCCAAGGTTGATCATGCGCAATTCATCACCCGCGCACAGGCCAGCAAGATCATCACCGGCCTTGAAAACTGGGTGCGCCAGAAAACAGAGGGCAGCGATGCAGTGTCCTAAGTGCGGCGGGCGTGGGTACTGCTACGCCACCAAACCCGCCGGAACCGTAAAGCAGCGTTATCGCAAATGCCGGATGTGTGGTCACAAGTTCAGCACATGGGAAGAAGTCGAAGACCGCAAGCTGCGACCTTATCGAAACAAACAGAAAAGCCTGGACCTGTTCCAGACAACCGAACCTGAGGAACCCCATGACAAGCCAGTGTAATACAATCGCTGAAACGTCTTTAAAACGCGCAATCGTGCGCGGTGTTGCGCGGCGTGTGGTGCTGAAAGATGCGGAAGCCTATGCCCGTCTCTATGCCGAATTACAGACTGCCCTGTCCAATGCCTGGTCGGAAAGCATGCGTGAAGGGATTACGGCGGGGCTGGAACGCCTTCGCGACCTTGGGGCGGGTGGAGTGTTCACCCAAGAGGATGCAAAGGCGCTCTTACGTGTCCTGGAAGGCTCTGTGGGTGAAGAAGCCCTGCGCGCGGCCATGCGTGATCCTGTGATCAACCTGACAGATGCGCTTTATCGTGTGGGCGCTGAAGAAGTTGGCAAAGCCGCAGGCGTGGCCATCGCCTTTAACCGCCCTGATCTGGATGCGCTGGACATCCTGAAAGAAGGGAATCTGTACTGGGTCGGCAATAGCTGGAACACCCGCCACCAGAACGCGATGGCCAAAACACTTGAAGCCTATTTCACCGAAGGCATGACCCGCGAAACACTGGCCGCACGTTTTGCGGAAGACTTCGCAGGGGTATCAGAGCGCGGGCTGGTTTATTGGGAACTGCTGGCGGATCACACCGCGACCAAGACCCGCGAAATGGGTCGCGTCACCGGGTATGAACGGGCGGGTGTTATGGGTCTGACCTGATCCAGAGCCTGATTGATGGTATTAAGGCAAAATTTGCAGCTATGGCGCAGGCCGTACAGGA
>NZ_PWAA01000046.1:2500-5927 GCF_003031585.1 Thalassobius sp. I31.1 | reverse complement strand
AAAAAAACCCGCCTCAGCGTTAACTGAGGCGGTCTTTTTTAATTGATCATCGTTTTGAGAGATATTTGGCTTCTTACCAGGTTTGGCGGTGACCTACTCTCCCACGCCTTAAGACGCAGTACCATCGGCGCGACAGTGCTTAACTGCCGAGATCGGAACGGGATCGGGTGTTTCACTTGTGCTATGACCACCAAACCGGGAAAGAAGCCATCAATATCAACTGTTGTCGTTTGTTTAAGCTATACTAATGTATAGTGTATGCTTTTGATTTGTCCTGAGGAGACAGATAGTCTGTCTTCTACTGGATCAAATCAAGCCTATCGGGCAATTAGTACCAGTCAACTGAATGCGTTACCGCACTTACATCTCTGGCCTATCGACGAGGTGGTCTACCTCGGCCCTCAGGGAGATCTTGTTTTGAAGGGGGCTTCCCGCTTAGATGCCTTCAGCGGTTATCCTGTCCGTTCATAGCTACCCAGCACTGCAATTGGCATTACAACTGGTCCACCAGTGGAACGTTCACCCCGGTCCTCTCGTACTAGGGGCAACTCTTCTCAAATCTCCTACACCCACGGCAGATAGGGACCGAACTGTCTCACGACGTTCTAAACCCAGCTCACGTACCTCTTTAAATGGCGAACAGCCATACCCTTGGGACCTGCTCCAGCCCCAGGATGAGATGAGCCGACATCGAGGTGCCAAACACTGCCGTCGATATGGACTCTTGGGCAGTATCAGCCTGTTATCCCCGGCGTACCTTTTATCCGTTGAGCGATGGCCCTCCCACTTGGGACCACCGGATCACTATGACCGTCTTTCGACTCTGCTCGACTTGTCAGTCTCGCAGTCAGGCTGGCTTCTGCCATTGCACTCAACGACCGATTTCCGACCGGTCTGAGCCAACCTTCGCGCGCCTCCGTTACTCTTTAGGAGGCGACCGCCCCAGTCAAACTACCCGCCACACAGGGTCCCGGATCCGGATAACGGACCGCGGTTAGACATCAAACAGAACAAGGGTGGTATCTCAAAGGAGGCTCCCCAGAAACTGGCGTCTCTGGTTCAAAGCCTACCACCTATTCTGCACATGTTGTGTCTGATGCCAGTGTGAAGCTGTAGTAAAGGTGCACGGGGTCTTTCCGTCTAACCGCGGGAAGCCTGCATCTTGACAGGCAATTCAATTTCGCTGAGTCTATGTTGGAGACAGCGGGGAAGTCGTTACGCCATTCGTGCAGGTCGGAACTTACCCGACAAGGAATTTCGCTACCTTAGGACCGTTATAGTTACGGCCGCCGTTTACCTGGGCTTCATTTCAGAGCTCTCACCCCTCCATTTAACCTTCAGGCACCGGGCAGGCGTCAGACCCTATACGTCGTCTTGCGACTTCGCAGAGCCCTGTGTTTTTAGTAAACAGTCGCCACCCCCTGGTTTGTGCCCCCAGTCATTACTTGCGTAAGAACTGGGCCTCCTTCTCGCGAACTTACGGAGGTATTTTGCCGAGTTCCTTCAACATAGTTCTCTCAAGCGCCTTGGTATACTCTACCTATCCACCTGTGTCGGTTTAGGGTACGATCTTACGGAAGTGCTATTTCCAGGAACCTCTGAGCAGCCCATTCAATCCGATAAGGATGAACTACCTTCGAGATCCGTCACATTCTTCCTGGCCCAGGAATATTAACCTGGTTCCCATCGACTACGCCTTTCGGCCTCGCCTTAGGGGTCGGCTTACCCTGCTCAGATTAACTTTAAGCAGGAACCCTTGGATTTTCGGCGACAGGGTCTCTCACCCTGTTTGTCGCTACTCATGTCATCATTCTCACTAGTGATCTCTCCACCGGATCGCTCACGCGCCGGCTTCACAGAAAGCACCATATCCTCCGTTACATCCCGAGGGATGCAAATGAGGAAAGGTGCTATGTCACACTACGCTCTGCTACCATGCACTATGTGCATCCTAAGCTTCGGCTCATGGCTTGAGCCCCGTTACATCTTCGCCGCAGGACAACTTATTTAGACCAGTGAGCTGTTACGCTATCTTTAAAGGATGGCTGCTTCTAAGCCAACCTCCTGGTTGTTTTGGTCGTCCCACCTGCTTTCCCACTTAGCCATGAATTAGGGGCCTTAGCTGTAGGTCAGGGTTGTTTCCCTCTCCACAACGGACGTTAGCATCCGCTGTGTGTCTGCCGGATAGTACTTCTCGGTATTCGGAGTTTGATTAGGATCAGTAAGGCTGTGGGCCCCCATTACCCATTCAGTGCTCTACCCCCGAGAGTATTCGTCCGACGCTCTACCTAAATAGATTTCGCAGAGAACCAGCTATCTCCGAGTTTGATTGGCCTTTCACCCCTAGGCACAAGTCATCCCGATCTTTTTCAACAGATGTGGGTTCGGTCCTCCAGTGCATGTTACTGCACCTTCAACCTGCTCATGCCTAGATCACTCGGTTTCGGGTCTGATCCATCTAACTCATTCGCCCTATTAAGACTCGCTTTCGCTGCGCCTACACCTATCGGCTTAAGCTTGCTAGATAGACCAAGTCGATGACCCATTATACAAAAGGTACGCCGTCAGGACTCGAGGTCCCTCCGACTGCTTGTAGGCGTCCGGTTTCAGAAACTGTTTCACTCCCCTCGTCGGGGTGCTTTTCACCTTTCCCTCACGGTACTGGTTCGCTATCGGTCAGTAAGGAGTACTTAGCCTTCGAAGGTGGTCCTCCGATCTTCAGACAGAATTTCACGTGTTCCGCCCTACTTAATACGTCAAATCATGCTTCTCATACGGGACTGTCACCCACTTTGGTCAACCTTTCCAGGTTGTTCTGATCACAATTATTGCTCGGCTGGTCCCCGTTCGCTCGCCGCTACTAGGGGAGTATCAATTGATTTCCTTTCCTCCGGGTACTTAGATGTTTCAGTTCCCCGGGTTTGCTCTTAAAACCCTATGTATTCAGGTAATAAGTACCTGTTTCACCTCGTTATTGATAGCATAGCTAACAATAACAAAATGTCAGGTGGGTTCCCCCATTCAGAGATCCATGGATCAAAGCTTATTCTCAGCTCCCCATGGCTTATCGCAGAGTATCACGTCTTTCATCGCCTCTTACTGCCTAGGCATCCACCAAACGCCCTTTTCACGCTTGATTTGATCCAGAAGAAGTCAGACTTCTTCTGCGGCCAACCCCCTTTTGTTAAAAGGTCGGCCATTAATCAAAAGTCATACTTTTTTTTCCCGCCCAACTTGCGTTGGACAATGCCTGATACTGGTTCAGGGTATCAGGACTTGGGTTAGTGTACTTGACTTGGACAACATTGCTTGTTTCGACATGCATACAAACTGTAGACGGCGGAGACCGTAAACAGCTGCTCGCCTTGCCTTGCGGCGCGGCACATGCAGAGATCAGACGCTTACTTACGTATGATCAAGCAGTGTT
>NZ_PWAA01000045.1 GCF_003031585.1 Thalassobius sp. I31.1 | reverse complement strand
TACAAAAGCCCCTTGGCATTCGAAAGAAAGGCCGCATAAATGAGCACAAGGATCGGAACTTAAACGTGGCAAGTCCATATTGTATCGGTGGGATAACGGGGAGACGCAGGCCGCGATGTATGAAAGCGGCTTGGCTGAGACGCCAACCTGCTCAGATCAATCTACTGAACCGGACCTTGGCGCAAAGCGCGGCTAAAGACCGGAAAGAGCCCTCTTTACCAATTTTCTGTGACGCGGCGAAAGTCAGCTCCTAGGCTGACGAACCCAAAAAGAGATGGCTGGAGAATGATCTTCAAATGCACGGGGTGGAGGCCTGCTAACCTGGACCACTTTAAAGTCACGTGTGATCTGGAAAGTGGAGGCGGAATCACCAACGTTGTATTTCCGACGCTAAGAGATTATATGAGAACTACGAAAGTTGTGGTTCTCTGCGGCAAAGGCGGATCAGCCTGCCAGAGCGGTCCACAACCCTCCATCATGAAAATTCAGCTGTCACGTCCTTTAGCAGGGATCTGATGTTTGGGAAGGTTGCCGATGTTGTCGGGCACGACCACGTCAGTTGTGACATTTCTTCATCCGTTTGTGATCGCGGGATACACCGAAGAACTGCCCGGGGGCGAATACAAAGTCATGCAGAGCGACAGCTTTGCTGCGTAGCGACGGACCGCGACGCTTTTATTGATCAGTTAGCACGCAGGAAAGTCAGAGATGCGTGCAGTGGATCACCGAGACCTGGAGTTGGCGCAGGATCAGGCCAACGCAAAAACTAACGTCAAAAAATAGTGCGGCGGCGCTTTCTCCGTCAGAGGATCAAAAATGACATTTCCCGAATGGACGAAATCCGGTATCTACGGTGCCTTGGTTGGCGCGGTAGCAGTTTCTATTATTGGCTTCACCTGGGGCGGTTGGACAACTGCAGGCAGCGCAGACGAAATGGCTCAGAGCTTTGCTGCTGACGAAGTTACATTGGCGATGGTGCCGGTCTGTTTGAAACTTTCACAAGTTGATACAGAACGCGCTGCAAAACTAGCGACACTTCAAGAAGCTTCAAGCTTTCAGCGACGCAATGCGATGATGGAAACCGGCTGGGCCACATTGCCGGGAACTGATACTCCAAGCCGGGATCTGGCAGACGCGTGTCTTGCGGGGCTTGAGTTAGATGGATCGTAAATCTCGGTTAACGGAGGCGCGGCCTCCGCAATCTGTCACTGCCCATATCCTAGTGAACACGCCTACATTCATGGCCTTATTTATGGGTTCAGTTATTGCAGGCTTGCTGTTTGCACTCCCTGTATTTGCCCAAACTGCCAGTCAGCCAATGCCTGAGAACGCCAGTGCCCAAAGTTACGGTGATGGATGGGAATGCGATATTGGATTCCGGTTGAACGAAAATGCCTGCGTCGCTGTTGTTGTGCCGCAAAACGCATACGACACGAACCGGTCTTACGGGTCCGGATGGGAATGTCTGCATGGGTTTCGCAGAACCAATGAAGCTGCATGTGTTGCAGTAGAGGTGCCCGAGGGTGGGTTTTTGGATCCGTCAGGTGAACGGTGGCGTTGTTTGCGCGGCTACATCAAGGTCGATGACACATGTCAGGAGATCGTGCTGCCAGCGAACGCATATCTGGTAGATCCCTCATATGGCTCCTCGTGGACGTGCGAACGTGGGTTTGAAGCAACTGGCGACCAATGTACTG
This sequence comes from Thalassobius sp. I31.1, assembly GCF_003031585.1. GTDB lineage: Bacteria > Pseudomonadota > Alphaproteobacteria > Rhodobacterales > Rhodobacteraceae > Halocynthiibacter. Next base: position 4,470 of record NZ_PWAA01000045.1, on the reverse strand, counting down.
CCATCGCAGTTCCAGCCAACGCCTATCTGAATGGAACAGGATACGGTCAGCCTTGGACATGTGAGCGCCGCTTCTTTGAACAGGCTGGTCTGTGCGAAGCTGTCACGATCCCCGCAAATGCATACTTCGACGACGCAAGCTACGGCCCAGGGTGGAGGTGTGATCGGGGATACGCCGCCTCAGCCGAGGTCTGCGAATTCATAAACGTTCCTGAAAACGCGCATCTGGACAGATCCGGCAACCGATGGGAATGCAACAGGAATTTTCAAAACTCCAAGGGGGAGTGCGTGCTGAACAACTAGGCGCGAGCCACGGCACCATCTCCATTCAAAATGCACATGTGAGGGCAATTCTGCCCTCCGTGCCAACCTATAAAAGAGAACCACAATGGAAACCAAATCTGAAACCGTCGATACCATCCGCCGCCCTATCAGAGGAGCGCAAGCGCCTCCAAAGAAACAGATCAAACCCGCAGGTATGACGTCAGGCAGGCAGATCGCAGCCTCACCGACGGCAGTCGTCTATTGCGAGGGGAATTTCGCGCAAATCGATGGTAAGACGGCAAATGGCCTTGTCCGCCATTCACAAGCATATCGCATCCTCTCTGTCATCGACAGCACCTATAGCGGTCAAGACAGCGGAACCGTTCTCGACGATGCAATCAACCATATACCGATCTTTGGCGATCTGAATTCCGCAGTTGCCCATGAAGCCGTCATTCCGGATACTCTGATCTATGGGATGGCCCCCTCAACAGGGCGTCTTTCGACGGCGGACCGAGGTGTTGTTCTCCAAGCGATCAAGCTTGGCATGAACATCGTGAGCGGGCTGCATGAATATTTGAGCGATGATATAGAAATTGCCAATGCGGCGTCAGTTCGAAATGTCACGATCCGCGACATCCGCAAGCCGAAACCCAGCAAGGACATGCGTCTGTTAGATGGCAGTGTCACTGGTGTCAAAGCGCTACGCATTGCAGTTCTTGGCACCGATTGCGCCATTGGAAAGCGGACAACGGCGACCGTTCTGGCGCGTGCTCTGAACGCGAAGGGTATCAAGACGGTGCTTGTCGGGACGGGCCAGACCGGCTTGATGCAGGGCGCAAAATACGGTATCGCAATGGATGCGGTGCCGCCACAGTTCTGCTGTGGCGAGCTTGAAGGCGCGATTGTTGCAGCTTCTGAAGCGGAACAACCCGATGTTATTTTGATCGAAGGCCAAGGCGCACTCAGCCATCCGGCGTTTTGCACATCTGCGTTTATTCTTCGTGGTAGCCAGCCGGATGCTGTCATCCTTCAGCATGCACCCAAACGCGCGCATCGCTGTGACTTTCCCAATATGCCGATGCCTACGTCGTCAAGTGAGATTGCCTTGATTGAAGCCTTTGCCGATACAAAGGTCATCGGTGTCACACTCAATCACGAGGGGATGTCTGAGGACGAAATCACTGACACCGTCGCGGCCCAATCACACAAACTCGGGCTACCAGTCACTGACGCATTGGCCAGGCCAGCTGCACATCTGGTTGCGATGGTCGTCGCCGCGTACCCCGGATTGACACAAAGGCCACCCGTGGCCGCGATATGAGCTACCCGCGCATCGAAGTGGACCTGGGCAAGATACGGCGCAACACACAGACACTTATCGAGCGTTTGGGCCTGCGTGGGATCGGCGTAACAGGCGTGACCAAAGCGATCTGCGGGCATCCTGCGATCGCTCAGGCCATGCTCGATGGTGGCGCTGCTGGGCTTGCAGATGCACGCATTCGCAATGTGCAAAGGCTACGTGCCGCAGGCATGACTGGCCCCATCACGCTGATCCGGACGCCGATGTTGAGCCAGGTTGATCAAGTCGTTCAATCCTGCGAAGCGAGTTATAATACCGAGCCTTTGATCATTTCGGCACTTGCCGCCGCCGCGATCCGCAGGGGTTCTGTGCACGGTATCGTCCTCATGGTCGAAATGGGCGATCAGCGGGACGGAATATTACCCGAGAACTTGGCAGATGTTGCGCAGCTGGTCATGCAAGTACCCGGAGTCGCATTGAAAGGGATTGGTGCGAACTTTGCGTGCTTGAACGGAGGCGCTCCTACAGCCATTCAAATGGCGGCGCTGAGTGCCCTGTCCAACAGGATTGAAGGGGATTGCGGCCCATTCCTAAGCATCGTATCTGGCGGCAACTCGGCCAACTTGCCCTGGGCACTTGGCAAACACTCTACCGGTCGGATCAACGACATACGACTGGGTGAGGCGATCCTTCTGGGTGTTGAGCCAGTCTCAGGGGACCAGATCGACGGGATGCACACCGACGCCTTCACGCTTGTTGTCGAGGTTATCGAAACGGATGCAAGACCCAAGCCTTTTCCGATTGCCCTAATAGATCCAACTGCTGAACGACTTTGCATTGTGACAACCGGAGGTGCCTCTACTCGCATGATCCTCGCAATCGGACGTCAGGACACCGACATTCTGGGGCTTTCAATGCCTGTTGGATGCACATTGATCGGTGCAACCAGCGATCATCTTGTCATTGGAACGCCCGTCACCCCGCCGACGCTGGGTTCCGAGGTGAGATTCCAGATGAATTACAATGCGTTGATGCATGGCATGGCCGCGCCCGACATCAAAGTAAAACTCTTGGGCGGTCCGCCCACACGCCCATCAGGGCATGCCCAAGGCAAGGTCGAACGCTTGGCGCTGGGTTGAAAGACCTAGCTTGGTCCAGCGGACCTTCAACAACAAAGGAAACTGATAATTGACGAAACTGTCCAAAAACAATCTGTTCAAAGTGTATGAGTCCAAACCGGAAACGGCGATGGAAAAGACGACGCGTGTCGTCAGGCAAATGGTCGACACAGAAGCAGAACAACGACAAGCCAAGATTTCCCGACTGCGCATTGCGCGCCTTGAAAGAGAAGCGAGCACGCCGCCTGTAACCAAAGCTTCAGCAGCGACCAAATCGCGTCGCACCAAAGCCGCTTCAACCCGGTAATTGAACTTCGGCGGCGTTCTTTACGTTAGATACTCTGCCGGGCGACAGGCAATTCAATCGGTTTTAAATCGGCCAGAACCGCTCACAGATTGTCCAATTATCCCAACCGAATCCAAGGATCCATCCATGACAAACGCAGAGCGTTCCCAAGAAAAAACCCACTATATCTGCCAGACTTATGTTGAAACGAAGGCTGGGCGCAATGGGCAGACTGGCCTGAAGATTGCAAAGCAATTTGAATACTCCACAGCGTCGGAAGCACAAAACAGAGCCGAACGAGAGGCTCTATCTGAGGATTGCGCAGGTGCTGACGCCTACGTGGTTATTGAAGATCCAGCCAGTGGAGAAGTCGGTGACCCAAGCTTCCTTGTAAGGCTGGGCAATGTCCCCGAGTTTGACGATTTCTAGCGTCCTAAAATAGCCACGACCGGCCCGGAATTCGCGACTAGCATACGCAACAATACCCTGGCTAACGCGTGCGTGGAGAGCAAGTCTCTTCCTCGATCCGAGCCATGCAAACCTAAAAAAGCGGTCATTGAAGCGAGCGCAGCGAATTCACACTTCGTCCCGCAGTGGCGACCTTCGCCGCCATGATTGTGAGTGGCCGCTCTTGCGTCGACGCAGCCCGTCCTAACTACCACTCCTCAGGATTTTCAAAACGCGCGCATAATTTTCGCTGACCTCCCGTGCTTGCTCAAACACCTCCCGTCGCTCCTGGTCCTGGCACCGGAAGTACTGCTCGACATCGCGAAAGTATGCCTCTGCGTCGCGCCTCAACAGGTCAGCATACGCCCCAACATCAACGGCATCGGTCGGGATTAAGGGTGCTACTGGAGGTAAACAAGTCCCCGCGACTGAGACAGTTCCCCAACTCAAAATGGCCAGAATTACCCGTGCTTGTTTCAAAATCACCATATTATCTTGGCTCAGCCACTCCGTTGCAGTAATTTCGCCTCAACGCATAAAGAGCGCATCAATTCAAAATACAGCTCTTGATTGCAAAGTTATAATATTGCATCGGTTCGGTAGTCCATGAGGGACTGCCGGGCCAATGCACAATTCTGCAAGGCTCGATCCTATGAATTTGATGCAAGACGCCCCCAATGTTGTCAGTGAAGATGGGCTGCGCACGCTGCTTGCCGAGGATCATTCGGCGGATGTTGTGTGCCGGGTTACGCCCAAACGTACAGGTGCTCAGTGGTCCGGGATTTGGACCGTGCATTGCGTCTCGCCAGATGGCGAGACGCGTCGCCTGCTCGTTACCGCGCGCAACAACATGGCCGCCCGAGAATTCAAGACAATCAACGGCTTATCCAGCTTCCTTGCAGGGCTCGGCGCTTCGATCATTTCTATCCCCATGTTTGAGGGCAAAGTCGCCTCTCACAAACTGGACGACGCCGCCTGGACTTGCCACGTTTAAGTTCCGATCCTTGTGCTCATTTATGCGGCCTTTCTTTCGAATGCCAAGGGGCTTTTGTA
>NZ_PWAA01000044.1 GCF_003031585.1 Thalassobius sp. I31.1 | reverse complement strand
TTCAAGCCAGAACACTACCGCTACTAAGCGGCATAAAAAGCCAAAGAAACAGCCGCCATTTGGCGGCTGTTTTTGTTCTGTGCTCTGCCCAGACATCTTTAGGGGGAAAAGGTCGCAAATCTTTTCCTTTGACCTGCCCGCGTTCCGCAGTACCGTTTCGCCACGGGGAAACCCCTTTTGTAAATTTGCTGGGAGAATATTATGGGCAAACGTGACGACCTGATCGCGAAATATGCTGACGACCTGAAAAACAAATGCGGCATGACACCAGACATGGATCTGCTGACAAAAGTGACCATCGGTTGCGGTCCTTCCATTTATAACGCTGATGCGTCCACCGTTGCTGCGGGCCAGGAAGCTGAACTGGAAACAGTTAAAAACAACTTCCTGATCAAGAAACTTGGTCTTGCAGACGGTCCACAGTTGATGGACGCGATCAACGCGACTATCGAAACCTATGGCCGTTCCGAGCGCAACAAATACCGTGCTGTTGTCTACTATATGCTGACCAAACACTTCGGCAAAGAAAGCGTTTACGGTTAATTTTTTGGACGTAGATATTTGTGGAAAATTTAAAAGCGCCTGCATTTGTGGGCGCTTTATGCATTTTTACAGGTTAACACACTGAATTTTAATCATTTTGTCTGTATGTTGAAGTTGCAATACAGACGGCCTTGGGTTTAGATCATTAACAGGGCCAGGATGGCCGGACCCGAAATTCAGAACACGTGTGTGGTGCTTGGGAGCACACGGGGTGGTGGAGGGTTCCGGGGGTCGGGACCCTCCTTTCTATTTTTCACTATATCAAAATATCGTTTGTCCGTTGCCCTGGTGATGGCGGAAGGCTTGCAGTGCAGATAGCAGCTGCCGAACATCCCGGGCCATTGGTTGGGGTGTCGCTCTCTTGATGGGGGAACCTGGTTTGCGGGTATCGCACTGCTCTGAAGAATCTGCGCATTACACTCCTATTGTACGGTTTACTGCATCCGGCATGATCGTTAGCCCAAGGTCATAAGATTGTGGGCGCAAGTATCATTGCACCCATGAAATTTCACGCATTCATATAAAAGTTACCGCAAATTCTTATCGCAATTATGCGAAAAGGATTGCTTTGATGGAAAATTCCACTATAGGAAACAAATGTCCCTGGAGGGGAAATTGTAGTTTAATCAGAGAATATGCACCCATTACAGGGTGCCATGCAGAAGGTGCAACATATGTCTGACTATGATCTTGTCGTTATTGGTGGTGGTCCTGGTGGCTATGTTGCAGCGATTCGTGCTGCACAGCTCGGTCTGAAAACAGCCTGTGTTGAAGGACGTGGCGCCCTTGGTGGTACCTGCCTGAACGTCGGCTGCATCCCTTCCAAAGCTTTGCTGACCTCTTCGGCGAAATATGCCGAACTGTCCCATCTCTCCTCCCACGGTATTTCCGTCGAAGGGGGCAGCATTGATGTTCCTGGCATGCTTGCACGCAAAGATAAGATCGTGGGTGACCTGACCAAAGGCATCGGCTTTCTGTTCAAGAAAAACGGCGTTGATCTGATCGAAGGCTGGGCGTCCATCCCTGAGGGGGGCAAAGTATCTGTTTTCGGCGACAACGCACAGGAACTGACAGCAAAACATATCCTGATCGCGACGGGTTCTGAACCGACCCCTCTGCCGGGTGTTGAGATTGACGAAGTTGACGTGCTGTCCAGCACCGGTGCACTTGATCTGCCTGAGGTGCCTGAACATCTTGTGGTGATCGGCGCGGGTGTGATCGGGCTTGAACTTGGCCAGGTCTGGGGTCGTCTTGGTGCAAAGGTGACAGTCGTTGAATACCTGGATCGCATCCTGCCCGCCAATGATGGTGAGATCGCGAAGCTGGCGCAACGGTCACTTGCAAAACGTGGGCTGAAATTCCAGCTGGGTCGCGCCGTGAAATCCGTTGAGAAATCTGACGCAGGCCTGACCCTGACCATGGAACGGGTTGGCAAAGATAAGATCGAAACCCTTGATGCGGATAAAGTTCTGGTTGCCATTGGCCGCCGCCCTGTGACCCGTGGCCTGGGCCTTGAGGATCTGGGTGTGAATGTGAATGCCCGCGGCTTCATTGAGGTTGACGGCACCTTCCAGACAAATGTGCCTGGCGTTTACGCCATCGGTGACTGTGTGCCCGGCCCGATGCTGGCACATAAAGCCGAAGAAGACGGCGTTGCCTGTGTTGAAATGCTGGCCGGTGAAAAAGGCCATGTCGATTACAACCTGGTGCCTGGCGTTGTCTATACTGACCCCGAAGTCGCCTCTGTCGGGCAGACCGAAGAGCAATTGAAAGAGGCAGGCGTTGACTATATCAGCGGCAAGTTTTCCTTCATGGCGAATTCTCGTGCGCGGTCCATTGGTGAAACCGACGGCGCTGTGAAAGTGCTGGCGACACCAGATGGGACCTTGCTGGGTGCGCATATATGTGGTGCACATGGTGGGGACCTGATCGCAGAGCTTGTACTTGCTATGGCAAAAGATGCTAAGGTGGAAGAGATCGCAGCCACATGTCATGCCCACCCGGCCATGGCCGAAGCCGTTAAAGAAGCTTGCCTCGACGCGCTTGGTCGCGCGATCCACGCGTAAGGTTATTTATTATGAATGTGCCAGTCCTGCGCCAGCGACACCCTGAAAAGGCCCATCGGCCTGACAATGCGGTTTCACGCAAGCCAAAGTGGATCCGTCGCAAAAAAATCGAGTCTCAGGAATATTATGAAACCCGACGCCTGATGCGGGACCATAATCTGACGACTGTGTGCGAAGAGGCCGCCTGCCCGAACATCGGTGAATGCTGGTCCAAACAACACGCAACCATGATGATCATGGGTGAAACCTGCACGCGTGGCTGTTCTTTCTGCAACGTATCCACGGGCCGCCCGGATGCGCTGGATGTGTTTGAACCAGGCCGTGTTGCGAAAGCGGTGCAGAAACTGAACCTTCGCCATGTGGTGATTACCTCTGTCGACCGGGACGATCTGGACGACGGCGGCGCAGATCACATCGCCCAGACCATTCGCGCAGTGCGCCACAATTGCCCTGACACATCTGTTGAGGTGCTGACGCCGGATTTCCTGGGCAAAGGTGAGGCCGCAGATCTGGTCTACGAAGCCGCGCCAGACGTGTTTAACCACAATCTTGAAACCGTACCGCGTCTTTACCCGACGGTACGCCCCGGTGCGCGCTATTATCAATCGCTGCGCCTGCTGGATGACGCCAAGCGTTACAATCCTTCGATATTTACGAAATCCGGCCTTATGGTCGGTCTTGGGGAAACGCCAGAGGAAGTGCGTCAGGTCATGGATGATCTGCGCGCCGCCAATGTCGATTTCCTGACGGTCGGGCAGTATCTGCAGCCCACCGCAAAGCACCATCCGGTGGACCGTTTCTGGACACCGGAAGACTTTGAAAAACTGGAAAAGGCCGCACGTGCCAAAGGGTTCCTTGGTGTTTCAGCCACCCCTATGACGCGGTCCTCATTCCATGCAGATGAAGATTTTGCTGCTTTGAAACAGGCGCGGGAAACCGCGCTGGCGGCGAAAAACTGAGAAACGCAACGGGAGGGAAACCATGGAAGCGTTATCAAATATTGTAGGTACCATTAACGGTATCGTATGGGGGCCGTGGATGCTGGCCTTGATCCTGGGGGCAGGTTTCTTCCTCCAGGTTGGCATGAAGTTCATGCCTATCGTAAAATTGGGCACTGGCTTTAAGCTGCTGTTCGCGGGGCGCAAAGCTTCTGGCGAAGGCCAAATCAGCCCGTTCAACGCGCTGATGACATCACTGTCCGCAACAATCGGTACAGGTAACATCGCTGGTGTTGCAACGGCTGTATTCCTGGGTGGCCCTGGTGCGCTGTTCTGGATGTGGATGACTGCCCTTGTTGGCATGGCAACCAAATATGCCGAAGCTGTACTTGCCGTGAAATACCGCGAGCAGGACGAGCTGGGCAACTATGTTGGTGGCCCGATGTACTACATCAAAAACGGTCTCGACAAGAAATGGTACTTCCTGGCACCAATGTTTGCGGGCTTCGGCGCGATCGCTGCTTTCGGCATCGGTAACGGCGTACAGGCAAACGGTGTTGCTGCGGTTATGGAAAGCACATTCAGCGTGCCAACATATGTAACCGGCATCATTCTGATGGTCCTGACGGCTGGTGTTATCCTTGGTGGTATTACACGCATCGGTTCCGTTGCTGGTAAACTGGTTCCATTCATGGCCGTTGCTTACATCATTGCTGGTATTCTGGTTCTGTTGATCAACATCGGCGCATTGGGCGAAGCTCTTAGCCTTGTGTTCACACATGCATTTACACCTTCCGCTGCTGAAGGCGGCTTTGCTGGTGCGGCTGTTTGGATGGCAATTCGTTTTGGTGTGGCACGTGGTGTCTTCTCAAACGAAGCTGGTCTGGGTTCAGCACCTATCGCACACGCGGCAGCTTCTACCGCTGGTCCTGTGAACCAGGGTCTGATTGCGATGCTGGGTACCTTCATCGATACAATCATCGTTTGTTCCATCACTGGTCTTGCGATCATCACTTCCGGCGCCTGGACATCTGGTGAATCTGGCGCGGCTCTGACGTCTCTGGCGTTTGAAACATCCCTGCCAGGTATCGGCGCTTACCTGATCACAATTTCTCTGTCGATCTTTGCTTTCACCACAATCCTGGGCTGGTCCTACTACGGTGAAAAATGCGTTGGCTTCTTCTTTGGTGCCAAATCTCTGATGCCTTACCGTGTGCTTTGGATCATCGCTGTGTACTTCGGTGCAACTGCTGATCTTGGCCTGGTTTGGAACATTGCAGACACGCTGAACGCAATGATGGCGATCCCGAACCTGATCGCTCTGATCCTGCTCAGCCCGATTGTGTTCAAACTGACCCGCGAATTCTTTGCATCCAACGGTGCAACAGAAAGCGGCGAAGCTGCTGAATAAGTAATCACCGGGGGCGGGTTCGCCCGCCCCTTCCACGACCTGATGTTTACATCTTAAGGAGATGACAGATGGCGACAAAAATTCTGCTTCCGATCGATCACACCGATGATCAGTCCTGGAAGAAAGCTCTGCCAGTCGCGCTGGAGCAGGCGAAATTTTATGGTGCAAGCCTGGAAGTGGTTTCAGTTATTCCTGAAATCGTTCTGCTGCCCAACCTGCCTGCAAACTACGGCGCCGGTGCAAAAGATCACGTGACAGGTATCCTGCGCGGTGTTCTGGATGCCAATGGTGCGGAAGGTGTGGCGATCCACATCGAAGAAGGCAGCGTGTATCGTGAAATCCTGAAGCTGGCGCATAAAGAAGGTTTCGACCTGATCGTTATGGCGTCTGCCAAGGGTGACTTCCCGAACTATGAAATCGGGCCGAACCTTGCCCGTGTCGTACGTAACGCACATTGCTCGGTTACAATCGTCCGGGCCTGATACTTTCTGCATCGCCCTCTGACAGGGCGATGCCCCCCCTGCCGCCGGTTTTCAGACCGGTTAGCCGAGAGGAGAAATCATGACATATTCAGAACCACGCCAGACACACGCTATGCAAACCGCTGGCCAGACTCTGCAACAAGAGATCTATATCATCTTGCCGGAAGACGCATCTGCGGCTTCAGCGCATATGGTTTCCGAGGTGTTTCGCACGGCGAATGAACTGATTTCTTCCGCCCCCTATCGTATTACTGTGCGCAGCCTGTCCGCCCCGGTCGATAATGACCCGCGTCAGTGGCAGCGCCGTACCGTCATTTTTCTGGGCGACCTTCACAGCCGCTGGCATATTGATGCCGTGCAGCGTAGTCGTCTTCAGCAGATCCTGCGTCTTGCGCCACGCAATCTTGTGATCGGCAGCGCCATCTTTCTTCTGGCGGCCGGCGGTCTTAATCTTGATCACAAACTGGCCATTCACCCGAATTTCCTGGCCGCTGCCCATGAAATGAACCTGCAGGAAGAAACACCGGGCGGGCGCATCACCAATTCTGGCCGCATCAAAAGCGCGATCAGCAGCTTTGCCGCGCTTCCATTGCTGATTGGGATTCTTCAGCAGGATCAGGGGCATTTCCTGGCCGATGCGATCAGTGAATACCTGGGCCTGAACGAAACCCGCAAGAACCCGTCCAAAGCCTTTGTGCAACTGCGTCAGAGCGCCTGTGATGATACATTGATCGTTAACGCGCTGAAGGTCATGCAGGAACATATCGAAGATCCTCTGAAAATCCGGGAAATTGCCAGTATTGTTGGTGTTTCAACCCGCCAGCTTGAACGTCGCTTTCAGGAAAAAGCCGGGGTTTCCCCACTGCCGGCTTATCGCGCCTTACGTTTGGAACGCGCACAACAGCTCTTGCAGCATACCAGCCTGTCTCTGCCGGAAATTGCTGTGGCAACAGGGTTTGGTACGCGTTGCAACCTGACCCGTTGGTTCAATAAAGAGCTCAACAATTCGCCTCAGAACATGCGACAGCAAAGCTTTACAGGGGCAGCGGCTTGATTCTGACGGTTGCGAAAAGGCTAAAAACTTGTAAGGCGCTCTACCTATTGTAGGCGCCTTTATTTTCGGCACACGCTTGCCTTATTTTTGTCTAATTTTTGCTTTTGGAAAGTCTTATTTGGGACATTGTGACACCAGATTTTCATAGTTTT
>NZ_PWAA01000043.1 GCF_003031585.1 Thalassobius sp. I31.1 | reverse complement strand
CTGTATCAGCAGCTTGACCTGTTGGCAGATCCCGACGATCCCCGTGATCTGTTCGGCATGGTCCTGCGTGCAACGCCTGCGGCAGATCAGGCATGATCCGGTCTTCTGTACAGGCGCCGGGCGCGGTGATTATGGTGCGCCCGCATCATTTTACCGTGAACACGGAAACCGCCGCTGATAATGCGTTTCAGGCCAATGTCGCCCCGGATGCAAGCCACGCAAAACAGGCTTATGCCGAACATAGCCGCGCGGCAGAAGTGTTGCGCGACCATGGTGTGCGGGTGCATGTGTTTGAAGGCGACAATCCGGAAACGCCGGATTGCGTTTTCCCGAACAACTGGTTTTCGACCCATGCGGGCGGGCATGTTGCGGTTTATCCGATGAAGGCCGCAAACCGCCGGCTGGAGCGTCGCCAGGACATCCTTGAGATGCTGAAATCTGATTACCGGGTGCAGGATATTATTGACTATTCCGGGCTTGAGGCGGACGGGCTGTTCCTGGAAGGCACCGGCGCGATGGTTCTGGATCATATCGAGCGGGTGGCCTATGCGGTGGAATCTGATCGCACCAACCCGATTGCTCTGGAACGGTTCTGCACGCATTTCAACTTTGAACCGATGGTGTTTGCTGCGGCTGACACATCCGGCGCGTCGATCTATCACACGAATGTTCTGATGTGTATCGGTACAGGTTATGCGCTGATCAGCACAGCGATGATCACAGATCCCGCGCGCCGGGCTGAGGTCGTTGCGCGTCTGGAAGCATCCGGGCGGGATGTGATTGATCTTACGGATGCACAAATTGCGCAGTTTGCCGGAAACGCGATTGAATTGATGGGGCGCGAAGGCCCTGTATTGGCTTTGTCGCAAACCGCTTATGATGCGCTGACGGGTGATCAGATTGCACGTATTCAGGCCCATGCAGAACCTGTGCCTTTGGAAATTCCGACGATTGAAATGGCGGGTGGTTCCGTCAGATGCACAATCGCTGGAATACATCTGACGTCACGGATCTGATTGTCGGGCAGGACCGGCTGACGCCTGGCCATCCGGATGGGGTAGGGATTACCCCGCCGGATGGACAAGGTATCGAGGATGCACTAACACTTATACCGGATGTTCCGGCGGTGCGCTGCGCGGAGGCAAGCTGAACAGCAGGTAGTGGCTTTAAGATGAGTGACGCAGAAACGCGGTGGTTTGTAGCGGGCGCAGTGACACAGATGGCGGTGTCTGGAGGCCGATGAAGATTTTATGCATCACAGCTATGCGGAATGAGGGGCCACATCTGTTAGAGTGGATCGCCCATCATCGGGCATTGGGTGTTGATGAATTTCTGGTCTACACGAATGACTGTGATGACGGCACGGATGCGATGTTGGATGTTCTGGCCGAAGAGGGCTGGCTGCACCATATCCGCCATGAAGTTCCTTCTGACAAGTCTGTGCAATGGCAGGCGTTGAAAGATGCGCGAACTCAGCCTTCTTACCAATCGGCAGATTGGGTGATGATGATCGATTGTGATGAGTTTGTTAATCTGGCCGAACCCCTGACCAGCCTTCGCGGATTGATTGCGGAAATGCCGGAAAAAACCGATGCGATTATGTTGCCCTGGCGGTTGTTTGGCAGCAACAGGCGGTACCAGCTAAGTGGGGGCTTTACGCTTGAAATGTTCACGCGGGCTGCGCCTTTGGCCTTGCGTGCAAACTGGCAGTGTTTTTTTAAGACACTCTATCGGCGTACGGCATTTGGGCACCCTGGTGTCCACCGCCCCAAGCCGCGCAAGCAGGGTCGTGATGCGAATTGGGTGACAGCATCAGGAGATCCGGTGGTTGTGCAGGAAAACACCATCCTGAAGATCAATGAACCTCATTCAGGGTCACTTGTGCAGCTTAATCATTACTCTCTTCGTTCCACGGAAGATTTCCTGTCCAAAATTCATCGGGGTTTGCCCAACCGGCGCGACCGGGAGGTGGGTTTAGGATATTGGCTGGAACGCAATCTGAACACAGTAGAGGATCGCAGTATTCAGCGTTTCTTGCCTGCTCTGAAAGAATGTCGTGCAGAGTTTAAGCGGATTGAAACCCTTCAGGAAATGCACCTGAGCGCCGTTGGGCATCACCGAAAAATTGCGCAGGAAGCGCTTAAGGATATAGAAACGTTTCGTATGGTCTGGCAGTTGAGATTGGCTGGCGACAGCGAAGCCTGATGAGAACGTGGAATGTGGCTGTCCGATGGGGGCATGGACGTGTTGTGCGGTGCGTGGCCCCGCTTCGGCAAACTGCATACTGCTGACGGTAAATTTTTCTGCCCCGTTCATCCGGATTCCCGTCGTTGTGAAAGTATCGGATAGTTCCGGATTCAAGTTGTTACACAAGGGTCACGCGCGCTACGTCATGGCTGCATCGAATGGACAATATGCAGGGGATGACTTATGATCAGCCGCAGTTGTAATTGAGTATATCCAGGGAAAAAGTTTTGAATAATGACACGCAGGTGACTCACAAAATTCCGGAATGGTATGGTGAGATTTTTCCGGCTGGTCCCCGGGACGGCTTTTTTCATAAATTTGGTGAACATGCGGCTTCCTTCGTTGATCGTGGTGAACATCAACTGGTGATATCTTTCGACAATCTGTCAGACGCTGGTTTCCCTGATACAGACATCAAGCCCTGGGCTGAAAATTTTGTCCGTGACAATGGCTGGAGCCACCTTGGCGTCTATTCACGTGGCCCTTCGTGGTATCGTGACGCACGATTGATCCGCTTTCTGGAGTGGCTGCGGGATGATGGGTTTTTCACGCGTTTTGAACGTGTGACTCTGATCGGCACGTCAATGGGTGGTTTTGCGGCCCTGGCTTTCGCACAGCTTATACCTGGCGCAAATGTTGTGTCGCTCAGCCCGCAAACGACGCTTGATAAAAATCTGGTCCCTTGGGAAGTGCGGTTTCAGAAGGGTCAGGTGCGTGACTGGACACTGCCTTATTCCGATGCGGCTGAAGGGTTGGATCAGGCCGGAAAAGTCTATGTGATTTATGACAAGCTTTTGCGTGAAGATAAGGCGCAGGCGGATCGCTTGCCTCAGGACAAGATCATTGCGCTGAATGCTATTGGGTGTGGCCATAAATCTGCAGTTGCTTTGCGCCGGATGGAACAGTTGAAACCTGTCATGAAGCTGGCAATCACAGGCGAACTGACAGAAGCGTCCTTCTATCAGATGATGCGTTCACGCCGTAACATTCTATTTTACCGGAAGGTGCTTGAAAGTCATCTTGAAGCCCGGGGCCGTGCGGATCGTATCCCGGCTTTTCGGCGGGCATTCAAAGTGCGTCGGCGGCAGATTCTGGCAGCAGAGGGTGCGCAGGCTGAAGCCGCTTCATCCGATCCTGCCCCTGCGACTGCCACAGTTGCAGGAACCACATCAGCGCCCGTTCCCCAGGTGCCGGATGTAACCGAAGCACAGTCCGTTCCGCCATTGCCACGCAGTACAGGCGCCTACCCGCGCACGCGCGCGAATGCGTGGATGATAACCGAACAGAATGGCGGGCTGGCTTATCTGTCTGATCAGTATGAAAATACAGTGATTGGATTTGAGGAACGCAACGGCAAGACGCTTGCACAGACGCCACCTGTGGCGCTTGGTATGCTTACCTATGGTGGTCAGGTTTTCCCGGATCTTCCCTTTGCGGAAGATGGGCGCTTTCATGTAGTGGATGAAAACCTTGATGGTGCGGGGCCGCTCAATGGGGCACGCGCAATCGGGGTCTGTGACATGTTGCAATGTCGGGATGCCGGACTTGCCGGGCGCACCGTGCTTGCCCTGACGCAGAACCAGCCTGGGATTACTGCAGCAGAGGCCATGCCCGGAAGTGATTTTTATCAGGCTTTTCTTGCGCGAGTGAAACATGCGGTTGCCGCCCTTGAACCCTGGGGCAAGCCGCTGTTCATTGATCGGATCGCATTGCGTCTTTTGTCTGCTGCACCACAGGTGACAGAAGCGGAAGCAGATCAGCATTATTCGGATGTTATGAAAGCCTTGCGCCGGGATCTGACGCAGATCACAGGGCAGGGGGCTTACCCGGCATTTGTTGTCTGTCAGTCCGGAGGCACGCGCACCGACGGCACATCACAGGTGATTTTGTCAGAGGCACGCCTGGCACTGGATAATCCGACGCTGAATGTTATCGTCGCGACGCCGGCTTATCCGTTTGAATTGATGGAAGATATGCCCGCAACACACAGTGCCCGCGCACAGATGCAGATCACTGAACTGGAAGTTCTTGCGCTGCGCAGTACCCAGGATGGACAGCCCTGGCATTGTCCGCAAATGATTTATGCCGGTTTAAGGGATGAAGTGGTTACGGCAGATTTCAGCACGCTCAGCCGTCTGGAATTGCAGGGCGGCGCGCATGGCTTCACCATTTCCGGCTGTGACAACGGGGCGAAAATTGCTTCTGTACGGGTAGCAGGGGATAAGGTGCAGGTTGTGCTGGACAAGAAGCCCGAGGGAAAAGATCTGCGCCTGAATTATGCCTGGGGGCAGACGGCAGACGGGTCAGGAAATCATCTGGCCAATCAGGGGGCGCTGACAGACAGCTGGCAGGCGGAAAGCAAGACCTGCCCGGGAGAGACCCTGCGCCGCTATGCACTTTCGGCTGCTGTAAAAATTTTTGAAAGTCACCACTGATGGAAAATCGCAAAAACGTACTGCTGATCGGCATGGATGACGCCTTTTCATACTGGCGTTTCAAGCATGTCTTTGGGGCTGAACTGAAGACACCTAACCTTGATCGTATCTGTGACGTATCTTCCGCTTTTACGGCGGCCTATTGTCAGATTCCCGTCTGCGGGCCTTCACGGTCCAGCGCTATGTCCGGCCTGTCGCCATATGAGACCGGGATTTTTGACAATTACAGCAGTATTTTTGAAGTCCTGCGGCCAGAGCAGATGTGGCAGTACCGGTTGAAGCAGGAAGGTTATTATTGCTCGACGGCCGGGAAGATCCATCACGGATATAAACCTCTGCCACCTGCGGTTCACAACACGCTGTACTCGCATCCTGCCCGCCCGGTGCATTTCGGGCCGAAACGGGATGCACCTCATAAGAAAGTTGGTGGACGTACGGGTGGTGCTGGTACAACGGATCCGGCTGATGACAAGCTGTATTATGACTATCGGTCGTCGCAGGATGCGATCCGCTTTCTGAGTTCCTGGAAAGCGGAGGATGGTCCGTTTTATCGCGAAGTCGGCTTCCACCACCCACACCCGCCCTTCCGTACGCCGATGCGTTTTAAAGATATGTATGACATCAAGGATTTCATACGCCCCGAAGACTGGAAGCTTGGTTATGATTTGTCGGATTTCACCGGCACATTCATGCAGGAAAATATGGAAACAGATGAGGCCGTAGAATATTGGCAGCAATCTGTGCGCAACTATTTTTCAGCACTCAGCCATGTAGATCACCATATCGGCCGGGTCTGGGATGCACTGCAGGCCTCACCGCATGCGAAAAACACGATTGTTGTGGTCTTTTCTGATCATGGCTATCACATGGGTGATAAAAACCGGTTCCGTAAATTCACCCTCTGGGAAGAAGCCACCCGCGTACCTTTCATCGTGCATGATCCGGATAGCCCGGCGCAGATGATTGATGATCCGGTGTCTCTGACAGATATGGGGCCGACTATTCTGGATTACAGCGGCGCGCGTCCGATGCAGCATTCCGTTGGGCGTTCTCTGCGTAAACTGGTTGAAGGCGAACCCTATTATAACCGTGCAGTACCGACCTTCTGGTATGGGTCTGCTTCGGTGCGTTATGGGGATTACCGGGTTACGCTGTATCAGGATGGCAGTTCTGAATTTCACAATGTGAAAACGGATCCCTGGCTGACACAGAATGTCGCCGATACGGATCCGGCTTATGCAGAACATCGCGCAGCACTGTTGCAGACCTGTAAAGACTATGGGGTCTTTATGGCGACGCAGAATGATCCGGTAACGGAAGCGGCGCATTTTGCCTCACTGATTGATGGGGCCGAAACGCCGGACAGCCTGCCGGCAGACGGAATTATTTCCGTGGGCGATATTAAGCCCGGCCATGATACGCCGGGGTATCGCAAGCATTTCGCGACTCTGAAGGAAGATGGCACGCTGAAGATTTCTGATGCGGTGCGGGAACTTCTGTTTGCGTCTGACTCTAACGGTGGTGTCAGTCATTTCAGAGTACACTGCAACGATCTGGGCAACCGGATCTATTTCTTCGCCGGGCATAAGCGTTTTCTGCTTGAGGTCACGGGCGGGGCCGGGTTTGACCGGATCATTACTCAGAATGATGATCTGATCGCTCACCTGGGTGCGGGTGAAAGTCTTGTGCAGGCAGGTGCTTCTGACAGTCAGATCTATGCAAGCACCGGACGGGATACTGTGCATCTGGTTGCCGGCAGCAATCTGATCCATGGGGGCAGTGGCAACACTGTGATTTATGGTGGTATTGGCAATGACACAATTCATTCAGGCCAGGGTGCGAATATTATTGATACAGGCCGGGGTGATAACCGGGTGGTGATCGAAGGTGGAACAAATACCGTTTTGTTGGGGGCAGGGACAAATACCCTGG
Source organism: Thalassobius sp. I31.1 (assembly GCF_003031585.1). Lineage (GTDB taxonomy): Bacteria > Pseudomonadota > Alphaproteobacteria > Rhodobacterales > Rhodobacteraceae > Halocynthiibacter. The sequence goes on along the minus strand of NZ_PWAA01000043.1, from coordinate 314 downwards.
TCTTGCAAAGAACCGGGCTGCCGCAGCTCATCGAAGGTTTTACCAACGATGTGTTGGATATCAGTGACTGGAATAACATTGATCAGTTGATTGTGCGTAAGGATGGCACGGATTCAGTGGTCACATGTGGTCAGGAACAGGTCATTTTTCGCGGTACCACCAAGAAGATCGTGACCGCTGCTCTGCGTATGGCGCAATAACCGGAAGCCAGGCAGGGCCGTCAGTCGTTCGTGCGACTTTTCTGATTGATTGCCGGGACAGCTTGTGAATGCTATTGCGCGTTTAGTGTATTTGTAAGGAACCGCCCCATGGCC
>NZ_PWAA01000042.1 GCF_003031585.1 Thalassobius sp. I31.1 | reverse complement strand
CGTCTGTCCAGATTTGGCCGAGGCTCTTGTCCGGAGCAACTGCCGGCACCTTGCCGCCAACACCACAAACGAAACCAACGCAGATGCCGCTGCTGTAGGAGGTTGAGAGTATGACAGCCACCCTTGATTATGCACCCCGCCTAATGCCTGCGCCCATGGCTGCGCGGTATATCGGGGTTTCAGTATCCACCCTTTACAAGCTGGATCTGCCCAGAAAAGAGCTTGGCGGCAAACGTGTCTATGACAAAGCCGACCTTGACGAATACGCCGACAGCCTGCCTTATGAAGGGCAGAAGGAAGGCAACTCATGCGACGCCCTGTTCGGCCTAGGGGCCTCAAATTGAAATACATCAAGACCGTCACAAAGCCGAACGGTAAGCGTTTCATCTATTACAGTGAACCGGGAAAGCCGCGCGTTCGGCTGCCCGACCTACCCCACAACAGCGCAAAGTTCCTGAAAGCCTATGTGGCGGCGCAGCAAGAAGCCCTGACCAGCCCGCGAAAGATCAGGGCCAGAACTGGCAGCATTGCAGCCGCGATTGAGGCCTATCTATCCTCTGACAGCTTCATGGCAAACCGCGCCAGCACCCGCGACACCAAGCGACGCAGGCTTGACGCTCTGCGAAAAGACTACGGCGACGCCAAAATGTCCGACTTGAGAGCGCGGCACATTCAGGCTGATATAACCAAGCTGCCAGGACACGCCGCAAACAACAGATTGAGAGCATGGCGGGCGCTGTGCCTCTGGTCAGTAGACGCAGGCTTGATTGCCGAAAATGTTTCCCTTGCGGTAAGCAAGCGCCCTGTCCCCAAAAGCGAAGGGCACACCCCATGGGCGGAAGATGAAATTTCAACCTATCGCAAGTTCTACCATATCGGCAGCAGTGAACGTCTGGCCTTTGAAGTGATCTATTGGACTGGCGCACGGTCAGGCGACGCGGTCGGTCTATCTCAGGGCATGGTGGATCAAGAGGGCTGGCTTACCTACTTGCAGAGCAAGACCGGCGGGCAAGTGTCCATCCCATGGGGCCGCGACCTACCGGAATGGGCCGACCCAATCCAAACCGATCTGGCGCAGCTTCACGCGGCCCTTGATGCACGAGGCGACAAACACCTGACATTCATCACCACGACCCACGGCAAAGCCCGGTCAGTGAAATCATTTTCACAATGGTTTTCCAAAGCCGCAAGCAATGCAGGGCTGCCAGAGGGTAGATCTGCCCACGGATTGCGCAAATCTCGAGCTGTTAAGCTGGCTGAACTTGGCGCAACGACTCACCAGATTGCCGCCTGGACCGGTCACGAAACACTCTCAGAGGTAGAGAGATATTCCCGAAAAGCAGACCGAAAACGCCTCCTGACAAGAACAGATCAAAAACAAAAATTGGAAACCGACCCGAAACAGTTTCCAAAATCAGTTGCAAGTGATTGATTTTAAGGGGTTATTTTTAATAATGGCGATCCCGCGAGGACTCGAACCCCGAACCCTCTGCTTAGAAGGCAGATGCTCTATCCAGTTGAGCTACGGGACCGCCGTTTGACCCAGAGGTCATTCGCTATATCGCCAAAAGCGGCGGGCAGCGAAAGGGAAAAATCCGGCAGATGGTCAATTTCCACCGGAAAACTGTCTTAGTGTGTCCAGACCTGGCGGCGGTTGGTTGCGAAATTTTCGCCATAGCCGTTGGGACGAATATTGGCTTTGCGCGCCTGGGGTTCCTGGATCATCAGCTGAATGCCATTGTCTTTGGCATAATCCAGGGCAGCGTCCTTGCTGTCAAAAGACATGCGGACCTGGCTTTGTGTATCATCCGAGGACGTCCAGCCCATCAGCGGATCAATCTCACGCGCGGAAGATGGCGCGAACTCCATGATCCAGTTCTTCGTTTTTGCTGTACCGGACTGCATGGCATTGCGGGCTGGCTTAAAGAGACGGGCGCGCATGGGCTCTCCTCGGCTAGAATAACTTATGCAGCAGATAACGCCAAAGCGGCGATCAACGCAAGGGATGATACCCTGTTTCTGAGTGGAAGAAAGCGCAGGTTGGTTGCCAGACGAGGTGGGGAGTGAGGGGTGGGTGGGTGGTTCACCCGGTCTGGCAACCGTTTCTGCTGCTTGCAAAGTCAGGTTACGCCGCAAGTTGTTAACCACGCAAGACTAAAATTACCTTAAGTTGTATTTATTTTCACCTTTATCCACCTGAAGGGAAATACTTAATTAACCTTTTTGCGCTCCCTGCCCTGAAAAACGCGCCCCGCCCTTGCAGCAGAACAAAAAGAGGACAAAAATGCATCAAGCAAGGGAATCACATCGTGACAGAGACGGATCTTCAGACCAGCCGGGCCAGCGGCCTGACCAAAGGCGCCGGGCGCAGCAAGCTGACCAAAATGGAAGGCGGCAAACGCTTTGTCATGCACAGCGATTTCTCCCCTGCCGGCGACCAGCCCAAAGCGATTGCCGAACTGACGACGGGCATCCATGACGGCGAACGCGATCAGGTGCTGCTGGGCGCAACGGGCACCGGTAAGACTTTCACCATGGCCAAGGTGATTGAGGAAACCCAGCGCCCCGCGATTATCCTCGCCCCAAACAAAACCCTTGCCGCGCAGCTGTATGGTGAGATGAAAGGGTTCTTCCCGGAAAACTCTGTCGAGTATTTCGTTAGTTTCTATGATTACTATCAGCCCGAAGCCTACGTGCCGCGATCTGATACGTTCATTGAAAAAGAAAGCCAGATTAACGAGCAGATCGACCGGATGCGCCATGCGGCGACGCGATCTCTGCTGGAACGGGATGATGTGATCATCGTCGCCTCGGTCAGCTGTATTTATGGTATTGGCTCGTCCGAAACCTATACGGCCATGACCCAGGATCTGATTGCTGGTAACGATTATGATCAGCGCGAAATCATGTCGGGCCTGATTGAACAGCAGTATAAACGCAATGATAACGCCTTCTCGCGTGGCACATTCCGGGTGCGCGGTGACAGCCTGGAAGTCTGGCCAAGCCATCTTGAAGATCGCGGTTGGCGGCTGTCGTTCTTTGGCGATGAACTGGAAGCGATCACCGAATTTGACACGCTGACCGGTGCAAAAACGGCCGATCTGGAAAAGGTCCGGGTCTATGCGAATTCGCATTATGTGACGCCCCGCCCGACGCTTTTGCAGGCGGTGAAGTCGATCAAAGAAGAACTGGCTGTGCGCCTGGCTGAATATGAGGCCGAAGGTAAGCTGTTGGAATATCAACGCCTTGAACAACGGGTGAAATTCGACCTCGAGATGATTGAGGCCCAGGGCTATTGCAACGGGATAGAAAACTATTCTCGCTACCTGACGGGGCGCAATCCGGGGGAACCGCCCCCCACCCTGTTTGAATATATCCCGGACAACGCGATTGTGTTTGCCGATGAAAGCCATGTGTCCGTGCCCCAGATTGGCGGCATGTATCGCGGTGACAGACGGCGTAAGGCGACGCTGGCGGAACATGGATTCCGCCTGCCATCGTGCCTCGACAACCGACCGCTGAAGTTTGAGGAATGGGATGCGATGCGTTCGCAATCTGTGTTTGTGTCAGCCACGCCCAAAGACTGGGAACTGGAACTGACCGGCGGGGTTTTTGTCGAACAGGTGATCCGTCCCACAGGTCTTCTGGATCCGGTGATCGAAATCCGTCCGGTTGAGACACAGGTTGATGATCTGCTGGATGAAGTGCGCAAAATGATTCAGGGCGGTTTCCGCACGCTTGTCACCACCCTGACCAAACGCATGTCCGAAGACCTGACCGAATATCTGCACGAACAGGGCATCAAAGTACGCTATATGCACAGCGACATTGATACGCTGGAACGCATTGAAATCCTGCGGGATCTGCGGCTGGGGGCCTTTGATGTGCTGGTCGGGATCAACCTTCTGCGGGAAGGCCTGGATATTCCGGAATGTGGCCTGGTGGCGATTTTGGACGCGGATAAAGAAGGTTTCCTGCGCTCTGAAACCTCGCTGATCCAGACCATCGGTCGTGCCGCCCGAAACGCTGAGGGCCGGGTCATTATGTACGCGGATAAGATCACCGGTTCGATGCAGCGCGCCATGGACGAAACCGACCGTCGCCGCACCCGTCAGATGGCCTATAATGAAGAACACGGCATCACGCCTGCGACGGTGAAAAAGAACGTCGAGGATGTTCTGGCCGGGCTTTACAATGGTGATGTGGATATGAACCGCGTCACAGCCACTGTCGATAAACCGCTGCACGGCGCAAATCTTGAAGCCCACCTGAACGGGCTGCGTGACGAAATGCGCAAGGCGGCTGAGAACCTTGAGTTTGAAGAAGCCGCCCGTCTGCGCGATGAGGTCAAACGGCTTGAGGCAGTCGACCTTGCCGTCGCAAGCGACCCGATGGCCCGCCAGAGCAGTATTGATGCAGCGGTCAACGAAGCCCACAACGCCGGAGGCCGGTCAAGCGCCGGCAAAGCAGGGATGCGGGCGCGGAAGGGGAAACGGCGGTAATACCTCAGAATGGTGCCCAACAAGCCTGGGCACCTGCTAAGGTGGATGCTGCCTGAATACAGTAACTGTAGTCCTGCACCTGCGCCTCTAGCTGCTCTCGTTCCTGGCGCAGATTTCTCTGACTGCGCTCCAGCTCAGCAATCGTATCACCCCGATCATTGTATCGGCGTACAAGGTGGTTGTACTCGCCTCGCAGGTTTTCATATTCTTCAACGCAATCACTGACATCTGACTGACATGCGAAACCTTCGTAATTGCATTGGTAGCTTTCAAAGCACTCTGCAGAAGATGAAACACATTTTCCCATTGAGGAACAAACGGTGTCGCCATAGTCGAGACAGGCTGGCCTCCCAAATGAACAGCTGAAATTTTGAGCGGAAACCGGAAGGGCTAACAGCAGTGAAAACGAAGCAAGCACTGAAGCCATACGCATAGATTTATCCCTCAAAAAATAGTCCTTGCGGCTCACCATACGCACACAACCTTAATATGAAATCCCTGCTTGAATTTTAACTCAAGAGAGAAACGACTTCTCCCTCAGCTCGCCTCACAAACCCGTGAAGTCGCAATTCGGCCCTGATCCGGCCTCAGTTTCGGTGCGTTGACATGCGATCCAAGTCCCTCAAATGTAAATTAAATCTGTAACAAGTTTGTTCGTTTCAATCATAACACTGGGGAGTGCGTTATGCTTAAACGCTTGCTTACCGCTGTCTGTGCAACAGGTTTTGTTGCAACAGCTGCGGCCGCGGATCCGACCTGGATGCTGGGTGGTACAATTTCCTTTGGGGGAATGCGTAACCGGAACTGGGCCTGACCGCAAAAATCTTATCATCTGACCAGCGCGACGATGTCGTCGGTGCGCTTGGTGTGATCTACTATCCGGGCTCTGGTAAGTTCGGGGCTGATGCAGGTATCGGCTATCTGAGCAACAATAATGCTGTAGTCATCGGGTATGACTTTATTCAGCAAACCGGAACTTTCAGTCTGGGCTATGCCGATGTAGATTCACCTTCTGCACCTCCACCGCCGCCACCACCGCCAATTCCAATACCCTAAAAATGTAGGGGCCGCTGAAACAGCGGCCCCTACATTTTTTAACCTGTCCGATTTTCAGAAGTCGAAAATATCCTCAAGGAAATCGGCCACCCGGCTTTTCTTTTTCTTCCGGTAGTCTTTGTCTTTTTTACCCCGGTAGCGGTCTTCATCATCATAACGCCGCTCATCACCCCGATCACGCCTGCGGTCTTCGCGGTAGCGATCTGTATCCCGGGAACGGTATTCACGGCGCGCATCCTCCTGATGATCCTCGCGCGGGCGTTCGAGGTGTGTGTCACGTGACGAGGGAGGCGGAGGCGGTGCCACAGGTTCCGGGTTCGCAAGTTCCGGCGCAGGCCCGGCCTCAAATGCAGTACGGTCAATGATTTTATCAAGCTCACCGCGATCCAGCCAGACACCCCGGCACTGTGGGCAATAGTCAATCTCTACCCCCTGACGTTCTGTGATCACCAGCTGCGCGCCATCCACCGGACATTGCATCTACTTCTCCTTCTTTGCTGACAGAAAACTGGGAACGCCAGGCGCGTTTTTCAACCCACTGCTTCCCACCCGGCGGAAATCTGCGGGCGTTATTGCATAACAAGCGACTACCACGCAGGGTCAAACCATCAAAACAAAGGCAAAAAGAATGAACTTCAGAAATCTGCGCGCCCTGGCAGCCATGACCACCCTGCCCCTGCTAGCCGCCTGCGCCACCCCCTATGAACAATGCGTGAGCTTTGCCAATCGCGATGTGTATCAGATACGTCAGGAAGTACGCCATCACCGTGCAAACATCAGCCGGGGCTATGCGGTGCACAGGCAATCCGTGCCCTACACTGTGGCGAAGGACTGTGTGAATGACGAAGGCACGACTTACCGCTGTGACGAAGTTCTTTACCACACGGTTGAAACCCCAGTGGCAATTGATGTTGCCGCGGAAGAACGCAAACTTTCACGTCTGCTGCAGGATATGCCCGGCATTGAACGGGATGCCGCCCAGGAAATCAGAGGCTGCAAGGCACAGTTTCCGGAAGGGTAGTGATCAGAAGACAGCGCCTACATCATACATCACTGGTTCAAACCCTTTGAACAGCTCGGCCATGGCACGATTGCGTGTGCGCATCTCTGGTGTGCGCAACATCGCCTGAAAATCTTCCCGTCTGCGCCATTGGGAATAATTCGCAATCCGGGTCTGGGCGTCATTCACGTGAAGCCCGGCGCCGATAAACCCCGGCTGATGAGAAATGAACTGCGCATAGGCATCTTCCAGGGATTCAAAAAGATCCTGGCACGTGGCCGGAGAACATTCAAAGGTCGTAATCACCGTCTGACGATCACTGTTTTCCCCGGGACGGATGGCTACGCTGGCTGTCGTATTGGCTGTCATAAGCTCCTCCTGTTCCAACAGGTTCGCACAGGTTCTGAAAAAAACAAAGGGCGCTGTGATGCGCCCTTTGCCCTGCTCCCCCTGCCTGATGGCAGATCTGTTGATCCTGTCGCGTCAGTTCGGATTATCTACACGGGCGACCACGTGAATTCTCCCGCGTGATGGATTGGCCCAGGTGACCTTGACCTGATCCTTATCCGGGCCGGTTTCTGGTGTGACATACGGCATATCCGTGGCCTGCGATCCGCCAGACATGATCGCACCTTCAGCGGTCACCGACATAACATTCCGCGCCCGTCCGCCAAAAGGCATGTGAGGTTCGAAATCCACCGTCCAGGTTTTGCTGTCGGTCGCCTGATCGAATTCCACCATCGCCGGACTATGGGTTTTCTTGGTCACCGCAGTATATGTATTTCCTTCCCAGCGCAGGTTCCGGCAACGTCCAAAGTCAAGGCTGGCAAAGCTTGAGTCCAGCTTATCAACCTGATCCACCTGTCCGCTTAAGGCCTTAAAGACATTCCCGGAAACATTCATGCCGTGAATAAAATGCCCCCCGCCATAAGGTTTCACGACAATCCAGTTGAACCAGGGGGCAACATTGCTTGCAATAAATACATTGTCCGAAATCGTCAGCCCGCCGAATGAGTTTTCAGACTGAAAACCGGGATGGCTGTCGTATTCATTGCTCCACTCAATGAAACTGTTGTCCACATAATTGCCAACAAATGTTGTCGTACAATTCCCCAGCGCAATGATCACACCCGGCATGCGCAGCCCATCCGGAAAATCATCCCCCTGAAACCAGTGATTGTTCGCAAAGATATGGCCGCCGCCACCCACAATGCCAAAATGGGCGAAACGGGTTGAACGATTGTCCCGGATCTTATTGTCGTTCGCGTTGGAATTAAAAGCGATCGAAACACGGCTTTGCGCCGCGAGGGATCCTTCCCCGGAAAAGAACTGACAACGGTCAATCAGCATGCCCTGACAGCCGCGCCCTGGTGAGGTAACGCCTTTGTCTTTTGGCTGGGTAAAGAAGCAATCCCGCACATGAAAGACAAGACCACCGGTTGCCAGCATCACCCCATTGGCTCTTTTTGACAGCAGAAATTCGATGTCAGACAGAACAAAACGGCTGAGGTTCGTGAAGCCACTGAAATCAAGCGCATATTTGTGTCGTGTGAAAGTGTAATTCTGCGTGCCTGCCGCATCATAAAGCGGCTGAGACAAGGTAACTTCCTGGGCGCTGACATTGACCTCCCGGACATAGATCTCACGCCCCACACCATTGCCGGACACACGTGCTCCGACAGGGATTGCAGCAATATTCGCGACATTGCTCAGGACCAGATTGTCTGAAACAGAATAGGTGGCAATCGAGGTCACGACCTCATCATCCCAACCAGCCGAAGCCGCACAGTCCAGCATACCGTTGCGGATCACACGGCGGGATTTATAGGTGGTTTTATTGCCAACCGCCGCCTGCACATCAATCGGTTCCGTCAGCGTGATCTGACGCCCGCCAAGGTCCAGCGATTCATGATCTGAGAAGTTAAAAAGCACCGCAATCGCCCGCTTCAACGCCTCAACCTCGTCACCAAAAGCATCAATATAGGCCGGCAGGTGATAATCTTTGGTCAGGGTCAGACGTTTATCGGTTGGCATGGCCACCGTGCCGGTAAACTGTGTCGGGTTTTCAAAAGTCACATGATCGGACAAAAGGTAATTGCCTTCGGGAATGACCACTTTGCGCCCGTTCGCCGCAGCGTCAGCCGCCTCAAAGGCTTCCATATTGTCGGTAACACCATCCCCGATCGCGCCGTAATCCACCACATCCACAGTGTCGAGACGCTTGCCAACAAAGACATTGCTGATGTCTTCAATCTGAATGTCATCCACCCGGACAATCGCACCATTTGGCCCGGTAATATCAATCCCGAAATGACCGTACACCGGTTCACGCCCCCAGGGCATATCCACCCCACCACGGGTGCCGGTGCCGACAATCGCGCTGACTTCAAACACTTCACCATGCCCGGTGATGGTGACAGAAGGCCCGGTTTCAGGCAGCCCCGCCACATGGCTGTTGCCAGCTGTGCCGGCCCAGCCAGCCACCCGCACCGAAGGCAGCGCACCGCTGACTACCTTCACACGTGTTTTAATCTGCAGATAGCACCCCGGCAGGATCGGCGTTTCGCCCATATAGCGGATCTTCTGCGTGCCGGACAGTTTCAACAGCTCAAGGCAGCCGCTGAAATCTGCATCCGCCGGTACAAAAGCCGCAGTCGGGCTGGTGTTATAGGTATCGGACCCCGGCGTACCATCGCCCGAAGACCAGACATCAAGCCCACCCCGGAACTTCGGCGGCATCAGGACAAGCCCGTCTGTCACTGCTTTATTCATCACAAACCCCTTTTCGCATTGCGTGAAGGGCGGCAGCTTCCGGTGATCCGGCTGGCCCGCGCCCTGACGCGAAAAGAGGTATCAACAAGCGATTAACCCGGGCTGAGACCACCGTACGCTGCCCCTTGCTCTGCAGGTGTTGCCATGCAAATCTCTGGCCTATGACAGAAAATCCTGACACGCCCGTAATCGAATATTTCTACTCTATTCATTCCGCCTTCGCCTGGATTGGCGCGCGGAAACTGGAAGATATCGCAAAGGCCTCAGGCCGCAGGATCATTCACAAACCCTTTGATTTCATTCCTGTTATCACCGCAGCCAATGGTGGCACCTACCTGAACATCTCGGACGCGCGCATGAAATATTTCTTTGGCCGCGAAATTGATCGCTGGGCCGAATATCGGGAGCAGCCCTGCATTCACACGCGCCCCAAATGGCATGATGAGCCCCAAGCGCTGGCGTCCGGCATGGTTCTGGCCGCACAGGCGCAGGGCCTGAATGCAGATGCTTTGTCCCGCGGAATTCTGGGGATGCATTGGCGGGATGATGGCAATATCAATGGGCGCGATGATCTGACCAGGGCTTGCCAGGCTGCGGGCCTTGATGCGGAACACCTGTTCCAAGCCGCCCTCACCCCGGAGATCCAGGCGCAATTCAAGGCCTGCACGGACGAAGCCATCACACGTTCAGTCTTTGGCTCCCCCACCTATGTGGTGGATGGCGATATGTTCTACGGACAAGACCATCTGGAGATGATGGAACGCGCGATCAAGCAGCCGTTCCGCTCCTCTCCCAAATAAAAAGGCGCGCCTGAACCCCCAGACGCGCCTTTCAAATTCACATTGTGTCAGATCACTCAGACAGCAGCTTGCCATCCAGACCATCGCGGATCAGCTGAATGCTTTCTTCAACACCGTAAAGCGCCATGAACCCACCAAAACGCGGCCCCTGGCTGGCACCAAGCAGAACTTCGTAAAGTGTCTTGAACCAGTCGCGCAGCGGATCAAACCCGTGGTTCTTACCAATTGCGAAAACGACAGACTGCAGGAATTCGTCAGATGCGTAATCCACCTCGGGCAGCGGATCATCATTGCCCATGTCAGCGTTTTTCTTCGCAATCATCGCAAGCGCGGCCTCGCCGTCACCCAGTGCTGTCACCAGATCTTCAAGCGCTGCACGTTCCTGATCAGATGGCGCGCGGAACACACGTTCCGGCTTTACGAAGTCATTGTAATACCGCACCGCAAAACCAGCCGCCTGATCCAGATCCGGGTGGGTTTCAGCAGAAGCTTCAGGCGCATACCGCTGGATAAAGCCCCAAAGCTGGTCTTTTTCCTCAGCCCCGGCAACCGCCGCCAGGTTCAGAAGCATCGCAAACGGCACAACCATATTGCTTTGTGGCACATCACCATTGTGGATATGCCAGACCGGGTTGTTCAGCTGTGCTTTCATGTCCTGCGTATGGAAGGCACGCAGCTGCTGGTGATATTCATCCACAGCCTTCGGGATCACATCAAAATGCATCCGCTTCGCTGTTTTCGGCTTGAGATACATGAAATATGACAGGCTTTCCGCACTGGCATAGGTCAGCCATTCATCAATGGAAATCCCGTTACCAGAGGTCTTGGAAATCTTCTGACCATTGGCGTCCAGGAACAGCTCATAGGTGAAGTGATCCGGCGCGCGATGGCCCAGCGTGCGACAAATGCTGTCATAAATCGGCGTGTTGGTGCTGTGATCTTTGCCGTACATCTCAAAATCAACGCCCAAAGCGGCCCAACGCGCACCAAAGTCAGGCTTCCACTGCAATTTCACATTGCCGCCGGTGACAGGCAGGGTCCATTCTTTACCGTCTTCATCGTCAAATGTGATCGTATAGGTTTCGGCACAGACCTTTTTCATCGGCACATACAGCACGCGGCCGGTTTCCGGGTGGATCGGCAGGAAGATGGAATAAGTCTGGCGACGTTCTTCGCGCAGAGACTTCAACATCACCGCCATCACATCATCATATTTATCAACCGCACGTTTCAGAACCTCGTCAAACTGACCAGAGCCATAAAATTCTTTGGCGGAATAGAATTCATACTCAAAACCAAAGGTATCCAGGAACCGGCACAGCATCGCATTGTTATGGTCGCCAAAGCTGTCGTGGGTGCCAAATGGATCGGGCACAGATGTCAGCGGACGCTGCAAATAGGTTTCCAGATCTTCCGGGTTTGGCACGTTGGACGGCACTTTGCGCATCCCATCCAAATCATCCGAGAAACAGATCAGCTTGGTCGGGATGTCAGAAATCACTTCAAAAGCGTTCTTAATCATCGTTGTGCGCGCAACTTCGCCGAAGGTGCCGATATGTGGCAGACCTGATGGGCCGTAGCCGGTTTCAAACAGCGCATAGCCCTTCTCTGGCGCGCCCTTAGCAAAGCGTTTAAGCACCCGGCGGGCTTCTTCAAAGGGCCAGGCTTTGCTTTGCATCGCGGTATCGCGCAGTTCAGACATCGTGTTCTCCATCCGGCCCGTTTATCGGGGCACATCATCAAGCGGTGGCCCAGTGCCACCCATCCGGTCTCTCTATGTTGCAACTGCAGCGTAAGTCAAGAAACAGCACCTTATTGTGCAGTGTTTTTGCGGCCTTTTTCCACGATCCAGCCCAGAATTTTCTGAACGTCCTCTCCCGCAGCCAGGCCATCACGCGCCGCGGCAAAATACCCCCGCGCAGATATGACAGCAGGCCCCCGCAGGCGTTGCAATGCGCCTGTCTCAAGGAAACTGTCCAGAACACCATCCCAGCACAGACACACCCCCTGCCCCGCAAGCCCGGCATTCACCACCATCGCGTAAGAGTTGAAATCAAGCCTACGCGCCTTACGCGGCACCGCCTGCCCCGCATTTTCAAACCAGCCCGGCCAGTCATGCCAATGGGTGCTTGCGGCCTCCATTGTCAGCAACGTCATCTGATTGATGTCATATTGCCCGGACGACATCTTACGCCGTTCCAGATACAGCGGGCTGGCCACCGGATATACATCATCCCCCAACAGACGCTGTTCTCCCTGCACCCCATCATCAGGCAGGCCAAAGCGGATCAGAATGTCACCGGGACGCTGGGTTTCACCATACTCCCGGCTTATGATACGAATCGTCAGTTCAGGGAAACTGTCTTCCAGTTCGCCAAGATGCGGGATCAGCCAAAACCCGACAAAGCCAGATGGGGCGGAAATCGTCACCACCCGTTGTTCCGCCTTCTGCCGGATCTGTGCCACGGCGGCTTCGATCTGGCCAAACCCACCGTGCAGCGCTTTCAAAAGGTCCCTGCCATATTGGGTCATTCGTACAGGCTTACGGCTGCGATCAAACAAAGTGCAGCCCAGATCTTCTTCCAGTGACGCGATCCTGCGTGAAACTGCCGGTTGTGAAACATTCAACTCTGCAGCAGCGGCTGTCAGCGTCCCATGGCGTGCCGCAGCATAAAATGCTGTCAAACCGGAAAACGGGGGGAGTCGCTCCATCTATCATAACCTCAGCGTATAATATTATTCACTTTTAGCTTATTGCACGATTTGGGGAAACCCTTCTATTCAGATCACAACAACGCCATGCAACAGGATACTCAAGATGCCAGAAATGCCCGAAATCGCCCCGGTCTCTTCAGAGTTTGAAAATCTGAAAGCAGACAACCTGCCCCATGCCCCCCTGTCGGTGAATGCGGCACAGATCCCGCTCGCCGGTGGTACCGATCCGACATATGGCGAAGTCCAGTGGCGCACCCTGATCAATGGCACCGAAACCACAGAACGTGATCTGGTGCTGGGCATCGCAGAATTCGGCCCCGGCCACCGCCTGAAACCCCACCGTCACGATCCCGGTGAATTCTACCTGGGCCTTGAGGGCAGCGGCATTGTCACCATCGACGGCGTTGAACATCCGATCACCCCCGGCGTTGCTATCTATATTCCCGGCAATGCGGAACACGGCACAGTCGCCGGACCCGACGGGTTGAAGTTCACCTATGGCTTCCCAAACGGGCGGTTTGAGGACATTGAATATCGCTTCACGTAGGAAACGTAAGCACCATCTGCGTTTCCTGTCCCCGGCACAGCGCGGGAGTTGAACCTCCGGCGCTGTGCCCCTATGCTGCAATCAGGCACAAGACAGTTATAAAAGGACGCCCGATGTCTGAGCAGATCCCACATTCCTTTACCCCGCAGGATGCGCTGGTTGCGATTATGTTCGCCGAAAGCGCCTCAGACGAAAACATCGGCACTCCAGAGCTGCTGACAATTGAACGTATCGTCAATCACCTGCCTATTTTTGCAACCTATGATGCAGACCGCCTGCGCACCGTCAGCCAGACCGTTCTGGATCTGTTTTCTGAGGAAGACGGGCTGGATGCGCTGTTTGGCCTCGTCAAAGACGCCCTGCCAGAGGTTCTGTTTGAAACCGCTTACGCGCTGGCCTGTGATGTGGCTGCCGCCGATGGCCGCCTGAAAGAAGGTGAACTGCGCATGCTGGCAGAGATCCGCTATGAGCTGGACATCGACCGTCTGCATGGCGCAGCAATTGAACGCGGCGCACGTGCCCGTCACATGGTTCTGCCAACCGGGGCCTGAGCCTGTCACAAATCCAGCAAAAGCCGCCCTGTTTCAGAGGCGGCTTTTTTCATGTCCGGTCGCGATGTAATCCTGCACCATCTCCCGCGCCCGCCCGCAAGCTGCCGGCAGACTAAGCCCCAGCGCCCGGAAACAGGCGATATAGGTTGCAAGCGTACAGCCCGTCCCCCGCCTGCTTTGGCTCAGACGCGGTCCACAAAAAGACAACTGCCTGTCGCCCTGAAACAAAACATCGCAGCTGCTCTCACCCGTTCCATGCCCGCCCTTCACCAGCACAGCACATGTGCCGTGCCCCCGGATCAACCGGGCCTGCCGGTTGAGATCTTCAGTTTTTTCGCCACTTAACCAGGCCGCCTCATCCAGGTTCGGCGTCACCAGTTCTGCCCTGGTGACAATCGGGCTTAACCCCATCTTGTCACTCAGCATACCGCCAGAACTTGCCCTTATCACCGGATCAAAGATCACCGGCAGATCGCAAGCTTCCAGCACTCCCGCAATGACAGACGCCACCTCGCCTGCTCCAACCATGCCGATCTTCACCGCCCTGACCTTCGCATCGCCCAGCGCCGCCTGAATTTGCCTCTCAATCAGATCCGCTGGCACCGCATGCACGGCTTCCACTGCCTGATCCGTCTGCGCTGTCACGCAGGTTACAACCGGCCGCACCATCACGCCCAGTTGCGCGGCGGCGGTCACGTCCCGACTGATCCCGGCGCCGCCACTGCTGTCTGTCCCGCCAATGGCCAGAATGACAGTCATCCGCAAACCTCAAGCCATTCCCGCACCCGCGCTTCCGGGCATTTCGCCTGCATAACATCCGTAACGACGGCAACGGAATCCGCCCCGGCCTGCAACACACCTGGCGCACGTTCCG
Source organism: Thalassobius sp. I31.1 (assembly GCF_003031585.1). Classification (GTDB taxonomy): domain Bacteria; phylum Pseudomonadota; class Alphaproteobacteria; order Rhodobacterales; family Rhodobacteraceae; genus Halocynthiibacter. Next base: position 205,356 of record NZ_PWAA01000042.1, on the reverse strand, counting down.
GGGTTAACCCGCCGATCGCAACCAATGGCGTCTTCCCTGCCATAGCTTTCCAGCGCGTCACCCGTTCCAACCCCTGTGGTGCCCATTTCATCTTCTTCAGCAGGGTTTCATAGACCGGCCCCAGAGCAACATAGGCCGGATCATAAGAAAGGGCGCGATCCAGTTCTTTCTCATCATGGGTAGACAGCCCGTATTGAATACCGGCCCGGCGCAATGCCGCAAAATCGGCGGTTTCCATGTCTTCTTGCCCCAGATGAACAAAGTTACAATTCAGATCCAGCGCCGCCTGCCAGTAATCATTCACCACCAGCTGCGCCCCATGCACCGCGCAAATATCGCGGGCGCGGGCGATCTGACGGCGGACTTCATACTCCGGTTCATCCTTAATCCGCAGCTGCACCAATTTCACGCCCTGGGGCACAAGCAGTTCCAACAGGCTGACGTGACCTGTGATCAGATAAAAGCGTTCCATTATGCAAGCTCCGCAATGCCAAATACCGGGGTGGAGGGCACGGCCATATCACGTTTTGGCATCGGGTCGGCCAGATACCCCTGACGCCCGGCCTCAACCGCCTGCGCCATGGCCTGTGCCATCATCACGGGATCACCGGCCTTTGCGACAGCCGTGTTTAACAGAACCGCATCACAGCCCAGCTCCATCGCGCGAGCCGCATCAGACGGCCGCCCGATACCGGCATCCACGATCAGCGGCACATCCGGGAAATGTGCCCGCATAGACCGCAGCGCATCCGGATTGCGCAGCCCCTGGCCCGAGCCAATCGGCGCACCCCAGGGCATCAGAACTTCGCAGCCCGCCGCAATCAGCTTTTCCCCGACGACCAGATCATCGGTGGTATACGGGAAGACCTGAAAGCCTTCGCCGCTCAGTTCACGGGCGGCTTCCACCAGGCCAAACACATCGGGCTGCAGCGTATCCGAATGCCCGATCACCTCCAGCTTGATCCAGGTCGTGCCAAAGATTTCCCGCGCCATATGGGCGGTAGTGATGGCTTCACGTGCCGAATGGCACCCGGCGGTGTTGGGCAGGATCTTCACATTCAGATCACGCAGCCTGTCCCAGAACCCGGACCCGGACCCGGCAGAGGTTTCCCGTCGCAGGGACACCGTGATGATGTCACATCGGCTTGCCATTATCGAATCTTTCAACACTTTGGGTGAAGGATATTGCGCCGTCCCCAAAAACAGGCGCGAGGATATCTCTGTTCCGTAAATCTGCATCCCTCAGCCCCCCTGCATCGGTGCAAGAATTTCTAGCCGGTCACCATCACTCAACATGGTGCCCGCGCGCAATTCCCGTGGGATAAACAAGCCGTTCAAAGCGGTGGCGATGCTGGGCGTTGTGTAATCCAGTTCCGTCAGGGCGGTTTCGATATTTTCCGCGGACAGCGTGATTTCTTCCGCATTTACAATGATCTGTTTCATGATGCCTCTTGTCTCTGAGGTGAAAGATGTGCAGCAGTCGCACGCGCAAGTGCGGGCGCGATCAGAAAGCCGTGACGGTACAACCCGTTCACATGCAATGTCTCGCCCCGCCATTGAGCACGCGGGATGTTGTCGTCAAACGCCGGGCGCAGGCCGCTGCCGGTTTCCATGATCTGCGCCTCAGCAAAGCCCGGATGCAGGGCAAAAGCCGCACCCAGAAGTTCCAGCATCGCGCGTATTGTCACCGGGCCAGGGGCATCCGTTTCAACCATGGTCGCGCCCAGCATATAATGTCCGTCCCCACGCGGCACGACATAGACCGGCACACGCGGATGTAGCAGACGGATGGTCCGGGTCAGATGCACATCCGGCGCATGGATCACCGCCATTTCACCGCGCACCGCCCGCAGGCCAGGCAGCTGCGCATGCATGCCCCGGCAATCCACATCAACGTGATCCGGTGCCGGGGTATCCCAGAGGATCTGACCCCCCAGGCTTTCCACCGCATTCACCAGATCTGTAAGGGCCTGACGCGGATCAAGATGGGCTTCGTCCTCAAAGAACAATCCACTTTGAAACCGTCCCGCAAGAGCCCCCTCCAGATGGGTGATCTCACCCCCACTTACGCTACGGTGCCGTTCCGTACGGCGGGCAAACCCGGTAAGTTCTGCCTGATCACGTGGCGGGGCGACAACAAGCGTGCCCCGACGTGTCACCTGCGTAAACTGCGCCCACCAGTTGATGGAACCGGCCCCAAGGCGCACGACCTCGGGTTCCGCAACCTCGCCTTCACACCAGGGGGCCAGCATCCCCCCGGCAAACCAGGAACAGCCATTGCCTGCAAGTCCTGGGGCGCGGTCAAAGATCCGCACCCTTTCGCCGCGTTTGGCCAGTTCATAGGCACAGGCGAGGCCGGCAACACCGGCCCCCGCGATGGTGATCATTCGCCCGCCTCAAGGGCTGGTTCCTCAAGCGGCATATAAAGTTCGCCCCCCACGCGGAACTTCTCTGCCATGGCTTCCATGCCCTCTTTCTGCGCCTCAGCCCGGATGTCGTGGGAAATCCGCATGGAACAGAACTTGGGCCCGCACATGGAACAGAAATGCGCAACCTTATGGGCTTCTTTCGGCAGGGTCTGGTCGTGGAATTCCCGCGCGGTATCCGGGTCAAGCGACAGGTTGAACTGATCTTCCCAGCGGAATTCAAACCGCGCACGCGACAGCGCATCATCGCGCCGCTGCGCCCCCGGCAATCCTTTCGCCAGATCGGCAGCATGGGCTGCAATCTTATAGGTGATCACCCCGGTTTTCACATCATCCCGGTCCGGCAGGCCCAGATGTTCCTTCGGCGTCACGTAACACAGCATCGCACAGCCGAACCAACCGATCATCGCGGCACCAATGCCCGACGTGATGTGGTCATAGCCCGGCGCAATATCCGTGGTCAGCGGCCCAAGCGTATAGAACGGCGCTTCATCACAGCACTCCAGCTGCTTATCCATGTTCTCTTTGATCTTATGCATGGCCACATGGCCCGGCCCTTCGATCATCACCTGACAATCCTTCGCCCAGGCGATTTTTGTCAGCTCGCCCAGGGTTTCAAGTTCAGCAAATTGTGCCGCGTCATTGGCATCCGCAATGGAACCAGGACGCAGACCATCGCCAAGGCTGAACGCCACATCATACTGACGGCAGATGTCGCAGATCTCTTCGAAATGTTCATAGAGAAAGCTTTCTCGGTGATGATGCAGGCACCATTTCGCCATGATGGAACCGCCACGCGAAACAATCCCGGTGACACGATCCACAGTCATGGGCACCATATGCAGACGCACACCCGCATGGATTGTGAAGTAATCAACCCCCTGTTCCGCCTGTTCAATCAGTGTGTCGCGGAAGACTTCCCAGGTCAGATCCTCGGCGATGCCGTTCACCTTTTCCAGCGCCTGATACATTGGCACAGTCCCAATGGGCACCGGTGAATTGCGCACAATCCATTCACGGGTGTTGTGGATGTTGCGGCCAGTGGAAAGATCCATAACCGTATCCGCGCCCCAGCGGATCGACCAGACCATTTTATCCACTTCTTCTTCCATGGAAGAGGTCACGGCCGATGTGCCCATATTGGCGTTGATCTTCACCAGAAAGTTACGCCCGATGATCATTGGCTCTGACTCGGGATGGTTGATATTTGACGGGATGATCGCGCGGCCTGCAGCCACCTCATCACGCACGAATTCCGGTGTCACATAGTCGGGGATATTTGCACCCCAGTCGTTGCCATCGCGGGCTTCTTTCACCGCCTCGCGCAGTTGGTTTTCGCGGATCGCGATGAATTCCATCTCTGGCGTAACAATACCTGCCCGGGCATAGGCCAGCTGCGTCACGGCTTTGCCATCCTTGCCGCGCAACGGGCGCGGTTTCACAGGGAATTCCGGCGTCAGACGATCACCTTCGACAAATCCATTGTCAGCGGCCTGAATTTCACGTCCCTCATATTCCTCCACATCCCCACGGGCGAGGATCCAGGCGCGGCGCAGTTGCGGCAGGCCCTTGCGGATATCAATCTGCACATCCGGATCTGTGTAAACACCAGAGCTGTCATAGACCGGCAGCGGTGGCTCACCAGCGGTGGGATGCACAGCAATTTCGCGCATCGGCACGCGGATATCCTGATAGATTTCCCCCGGCACATAGATTTTACGGGCGGCGGGCAGATTGCCCGTGGTGATTTTCGGGTTGGGTATATTCATTTTGGCGCTCCTCAGGCACATGGCAAAGAAGACACCAGATGAGTGTGGGGAGGAGGCAAAGGCAGCCTTCCGGGGGCTCCCTTTATCTTCGGCGCGCAATTTTCAGGTGATCAGCCCGGTCATGCGATCCTGTGCTTCCTACGCCAGTGTCAACTGGGTCAGGTTCAAAGGGTCGCGACAGTGCAGCACGCTGCTATTCGCCTCTCAGTCCCTCTCTGGGACTCCCCTGCGTTCTTTTTGGGTAGTGCGTTCATCTGGCCGTAGCAAGCGAAAATGATAGGGCCAGATGCCAGGATTTGAAAATCTGGCCTTGCGGACGCAATGCATCACATCACTGAAAGCCATCAACAGGCTGAACCGAAACAGAAATATCGAAAATCACCCCCAACGCATAAAAGATGCACTTTCACAAACGCCAGCCCCGCCACATGCAAAAAACTCATGCCTTGCGACAGAAAAACCGCTTTTTTGTTGTGAGGCATTCGGGTTATTCCTGTGCCGGGTGACAGATGTCATCCACCTCACATCATGGGAGAAACCGATGAAAAACCTCTGGGCAGTCACAGCTCCGGCGTGCGGATCTTATGCGCGGCTGGAAGCCGATATTCAGGCGGATGTTGCCATCATCGGTGGCGGTTACACCGGCCTGTCTGCGGCCCTGCATCTGGCAGAAGCCGGGAAATCCGTGGTGCTTCTGGAAGCCCGCACCGTGGGCTACGGCGGGTCTGGCCGCAATGTCGGTCTGGTCAACGCCGGTCTCTGGACCCCACCGGATGAGGTCGAAGCCCTGATCGGTGAAACCGACGGCAAAAAACTGAACGCCACCCTGGCCGGTGCGCCCGCTTTTGTCATGGCACTGATCGAAGAACATGGCATTGATTGCGAGCTGACAAAAACAGGCACCCTGCATTGCGCCCATAGCGCCAAAGGTTTTGCCGATCTGGAAAACCGGTTTGCCCAGCAAAAAGCCCGCAAAGCCCCGGTGACCCTTTTGTCGCCTGAAGAAACCGCAGAACGCATCGGCTCTGACCGTTTCCATGGGGCGCTGCATGATGCCCGCGCCGGTACGATTCAGCCTCTGGCCTATGCCCACGGGCTTGCCATGGCTGCGGACAAAGCCGGGGCGCAGCTGTTTGAAGACAGCGAAGTCACCGCGATGGATCAGGATCAAAGCAGCTGGCAGCTGCGCACCCGCGAAGGTTCTGTCCGGGCGAAACACGTGATCGAGGCCACCAACGCCTATGAAACACGGCCTGACAGCCCACGCTATACGCCTGTCTATTACATGCAGGCCGCAACCGATCCCCTGCCCGCTGATCTTCTGAAAACCATCCTGCCCGGACGCGAAGGGTGCTGGGATACAGCGATGGTCATGTCGTCGTTCCGGCTGGATGCCGCAGGCCGTATGATCATTGGCGGCGTCGGGCAGATGGATGGCATCGGCGAAGCGACCCACCTGAAATGGGCGGCACGAAAAATGATCAGCATTTTCCCGCAACTGGAAGGCCGCAGCATGGCAACCGCCCTGCACGGGCGCATCGCAATGACCAGTGACCACGTTCCGAAGATCCTTCAGACCGGTGACACAAAAATCTCAATCTTTGGCTATTCAGGCCGGGGCATCGGGCCGGGCACCGTCTTTGGCAAAGCTGCCGCAGATTGGGTTCTGAAAGCCGACAGTTCTGTCTTCCCGGTCTCACCGGTGACGCAGTACCGCGAAAAACGCGCGGGCCTTATGGCGGCCTACTACCGCGCCGGTGCCATCGCGGCCCACCTGACAGACGCCCGCCGGACGTAAACTGAAAAGAAAAAGGCGCCCGTGGGGGAAACGGGCGCCAGGGTGGAACGAGGGACAGAGGGAAGCGGATGTTCCAATCGTGCTTCCTCTCATACATTTAGGTACGAATCCGAGGATAGGAAGGGTTTGTAACCGCTTCGTGAAAATCCTGTGCAGATATCCGCCTGGACGCCTTAGCCTTTGGTCACCGCATACAGCCCGACAGCCGCAGCATTGGAAACGTTCAGCGATCCGAACCCGCCCGCAAAATCGACCTTCACCAGATGATCACAGGTCTCTTTCGTGCGCTCGCGCAGCCCCGGCCCTTCAGCCCCCAGAACCAGCGCAACCGGACGACCACTGTATTGTGCCGAGGCCTCTTCAACCGTCATCTCAGCCGTGCCATCCAGACCCAACAGGATGTAACCCATCTTGCGAAGGTGTTCCATCGTGTCCGCCAGGTTCTTCACCCGCAGATACGGCTGACGTTCCAGCGCACCGGACGCAGTTTTCGCAAGCGCCCCGGTTTCCGGCGCAGAATGGCGATGCGGCGCAATCACGGCACGCGCCCCGAACACTTCGGCCGAGCGCAGGATCGCACCGACGTTATGTGGATCCGTCACACGATCAAGCAGCAGCAAACGCGGCACCTGACCATCTGCCGCCATGCAACATTCGTCAATGCTGCCCCAGTTCAGTGGCTTCACCTCAAGTGCTGCCCCCTGATGCACGGATTGCTTGTCCAGCGGCACGTCGAATTTGCGCGGATCGGTCATCTCTGGCTCAATCCCGCTTTTGGCAATATCTTCCGCCAGCTTGTCATACGCATTCTTCGTCACAACCAGCCGCAGCTTTTCCCGCTCCGGGTTCAAAAGCGCATCCCGCACAGCATGCAGACCAAACAGCCACAGCGTCTCCTGCGCGGAAGCGCGGCGCGCCTGTTCTTTCTCAACAACCCATTTTGGCTTTATCATCGTCTGACCCCTGATTTGCGGTCTTGGAACACCGCCTGAATACCGCTGGCTAAAATGAACCCTGTCGCCTCCGGACGCAAGCAGACATTTGTTGTGAAATTTTGCCAAAAAATCTGCGTTTTCCTGTTGACGCCCCCCGCCTGTAACTATAAATCCGGCGACAGGTTGGGCGACAGGCCGCAAGGTGTGGCAGGGGACTGTAACTCCCTCGAGGCGACTCACGCCTGGTTCGATTCCAGGGTCGCCCACCAACCTCCTAACACCCTCCGCGATTTGATATAACTGCCTTGGCAGAGCGCCCCTTTTGCGCTGCACCCTCCCCTCATTATCCGTCTGGAAAATGATGGCGATGTCCGTGGATATGCCGGTTTCTTTAAAATCTTTAATGCGCCGGAAGGCCGAAGTTTAAACTCTTTAAACAGGGGCAAGGTCAGGCTTTCCATCCTTGACCGCTGCGGTCCGACACGTGAGGCTGTGCGGGTTAAGAAAAGTTATTGGAGCTCGAAATGTACTATTGTTGCCAACGCCATGCCTAAATCGTACCTCTAACTACAAACGAAGCTATGCTTGATTTCTTGCTCCATTCTCGACCCAAGTAAGTATATTACAAGCCTATTGACTGATAAATTTGCAGGAGAAATACTTTGCCAGACAATCCACTAACCCTAAATCCGCTTGACGAAGATAAGTTCTCTTTGGAGTTCAGCCGCGAAAGTTTAACGAACTTTGTGTTCTCTCTGTTAGCTACCCCTCGTCAGGAGAGACGCATATATCGAACTGGATTTGACCTAAGGCTTGAGGATACCAAATCTCTCATAGATAAAATCGCGCATAAAATTCAAACTGACCATGACATCTTACACAATGAATTTACCGCAGATGTTTCGTTCACGGATGAGACCAGACTAACATACAATTCCTATGAACAATTTTTCACCACATCAGATGTGCGTAACGATGAGATCCAAAAGTTGTCCATGACGCTTTCTGTCGTGATCCCATTCAACCGTGCAGAAGGGGAGAAAAGTTATGAGAAACAAACTATTTTCGTCCTCGTGACTGCTGGGCAAGTCGGTCGCGTGGAACTGGATATTCGCTCTACGGAAATTTCATGGGCTCCTGGATATTTTGATATTGTCGAGCAGCATTTCAAGAAAATGACTCGCTCAATACCCACATCCAAAAGCCCCACTTTAGATCGTGTATTCTTTCTATATCCTTTATTTATTTCGGATTTCATTGATGAGCCGGAACAGGAACGATTATCTGGAGCTATCCAGCGAGGTATGTCTGCGTTCAGAGGCGTCATTGTGTTCCTTACGTTCTTTCTATTTTTTCGCCTCCTCTCTGGCTCAGGTGAGTTAGAGCAATTCTCGGTTTTCAATCCAGACACAGGCTTGATTGAAAAAACCGAAATCACATTACTCATTGATGATGTTGGCTGGGAAAAAGCGGCCTCTATGCTACGAGACACAGAGACATTGATTAAATTGAACGGTGCTGAATATGCTGAAGGTTCCGAACCTGAAAATGTTCCGCCGTTCATCTTTCGAAGCTATCAAATGAAAGTTGGCCTGGGGGCCTTCTTTGGAATATTCTTACTTGTCCTCTCAAATCTCTGTTACGCTCGAATTGCTGCAGCGGCTCTCGCTGGTCGAATATTTCTCTACAATGAAAACTTACCAGATAGAGCAAAAGGTTCACTTGCCTTTGGTATATTTGGATCACTGATACTCGGCGTAATTGGCAGCATCATATCAAGTGGTATTATGACCTTCTAGGGCTAATCTGGAGGCAATAGAAGGTGCTTTTCGAAAAACCTTTCGTAGTTCCGAGAAAGATCCAGATGAATTGCGTTTTGAGGTAAAAAGCCCCCATTGCCCCCACGCCGCCCTCAGGATAGAAACGCCTTCAAACCTTATTCAGCCGGAGCTCCCCATGGCCGCTTATCAATATGTCTACCACATGGACGGTGTGTCCAAAACTTACCCGGGCGGTAAGAAATGCTTTGAAAACATCAAGCTGTCCTTCCTGCCGGGCGTGAAAATCGGTGTGGTCGGTGTCAACGGCGCCGGTAAATCGACCCTGATGAAGATCATGGCGGGTATGGATAAGGATTTCACCGGCGAAGCCTGGGCCGCTGAGGGCGCGCGCGTGGGTTACCTGCCGCAGGAACCGAAGCTGGATGAAACCCTGACCGTGCGTGAAAACGTCATGCTGGGTGTGAAGGCGAAGAAAGATATTCTTGATCGCTATAACGAGCTGGCGATGAACTATTCCGACGAAACCGCCGAAGAAATGGGCCGTCTTCAGGATGAGATCGATTCACAGAACCTCTGGGATCTGGATTCTCAGGTGGATGTGTCCATGGAAGCCCTGCGCTGCCCGGCAGATGATGCGGATGTGGCAAGTCTGTCCGGTGGTGAAAAACGCCGTGTGGCGCTGTGTAAGCTGCTGCTGGATGCACCTGACATGCTGCTGCTTGACGAACCAACCAACCACCTTGATGCGGAAACCATCGCCTGGCTGCAACAGCACCTGATTGATTACAAAGGCACAATCCTGATCGTCACCCACGACCGGTATTTCCTGGATGCAATCACCGGCTGGATTTTGGAGCTGGACCGTGGCTCAGGCATCCCGCATGAGGGCAACTATTCATCCTGGCTGGAAGCGAAAGCAAAACGCTTGGAACGCGAAGCCAAGGATGACAAATCCAAGCAGAAAACACTTGAACGCGAACTCGACTGGATGCGTCAGGGCGCAAAGGCGCGTCAGGCGAAATCCAAAGCCCGTATTTCGGCTTATAACGAACTGGCCAACCAGTCCGAGCGTGAAAAACTGGCCAACGCCCAGATCGTTATTCCAAACGGTCAGCGCCTTGGTAATAAGGTGATTGAGGTCAACGGCCTGAAGAAAGCCATGGGCGACAAGCTGTTGGTCGAAGATCTGACCTTTGCCCTGCCGCCCGGCGGTATTGTTGGCGTGATCGGACCGAACGGCGCCGGTAAAACCACGCTGTTTAAGATGCTGACCGGTCAGGAACAGCCGGATGAAGGCACGGTTGAATATGGCGACACGGTGCAGCTGTCTTATGTGGACCAGTCGCGCGACGATCTGAAGCCGGATGAGAACGTCTGGGAAGCGATTGCGGACGGTCTGGATGTGATCCAGCTGGGTGATGCCGAAGTCAACGCGCGCGCCTATTGTTCTGCCTTTAACTTCAAAGGGTCCACCCAGCAGAAGAAGGTTTCTCTGCTATCCGGTGGTGAACGCAACCGTGTGCATATGGCGCGCCTGCTGCGCTCTGGCGGCAACGTGCTGCTGCTCGATGAACCGACCAACGACCTTGACGTTGAAACACTGCGGGCGCTCGAAGATGCGCTGGTGGATTTCGCCGGCTGTGCGGTGGTGATTTCTCACGACCGTTTCTTCCTTGACCGGATCTGTACCCACATGCTGGCCTTTGAGGGCGACGCGCACGTGGAATGGTTCGAGGGCAACTTCGCGGATTACGAGGAAGACAAAAAACGCCGCCTCGGCCCCGACGCACTGGAGCCAAAGCGGATCAAGCACAAGAAATTTGTGCGGTAACTCAAGCCATTGCGGAAGGTGCGTAAGTGCCTTCCGCCCCCAAAATAAGCGAATGTTCTTGATCAAGATGCTTAAGGACTGAATACTCTTCTAAATATGGTTTGAAACCAGATCCATGATCTGACAATCCATTTTAGATAGAGAATAATAAGTTCACTGTCTGAAAGCTGTGCGCGGATCAGGTTTGAGTACAACCTTTTATTCGAGACGCTTGAGCGATCTAGAAATTTATAGAGATTGTATAGTGTTCTGAAATAGTGACCCAACTCATTGTTATACTCCTTGTAGAAGCTTTGATATGCTTCAGAAACTGTTGGTCTTTTCGTTGCTTCAGTGGCAGCCTTCTTTCGCATTAGATATTCTGAGTTAGTGTGTCGAGCTGAAATCCTTGTTACAAAGACACCAAAAACATCTTTACCCAGCACGTCTGGATTTTTGGTTGATCTGAGGTCAAGATTCTCAACAATTCTCGAAAACGACGACAAAAGCTGGAAGAATGTATTTTCAAATATTTGCTGTTTTTGTGCATCAAGTACTGATTTTGACAATTGCTGCTGTTCGTCCATGAGATCTTTGGATCGGCTCAATTCATCTTTCAGCATACCGACCTCTTTTCGTTGCAGAAAAATAGCATAAATCACCGCTGCGAACGCCAACCCCGTAAACAGTGAGTTCACTGCCCCAAACATATCTCCAAAACTCCCAGGATTGTCGGTGTTTGCGAGGAAATACCAGTTGGCAGCCCAGAGAAAAATTACGACCAAGGCTAAAGCTATAGCCAACAGAGCATCGAGTAGCTTCGAGTTTGTCATTGTTAAATCCTGTATCATAATTCATTTGATTGCATTTACACACCACTACTCATTACGCGCTATCAACGAAATCACATATAGGCAAAGCTGGTAAGGCAGCGCCTGACCCTGGGTGGGTGCGAAGCGCCCTCCCGTCAAACTGAAAGTTTGCTCATCGCAAAACGGGAGGGTCGGGCGCTGCCCGGCTTTGCCGGGTGGGCAGAGTGGCGAAAATCACCTTTAAACTCTTTAAACTTCCCGCGTTTCGAGGTTTAAAGACTTTAAAGAAACCCAGTGAAAGCCCCCATGCGTCACCATCTGCCACATGCTGCCCCCAACCAGACCATTGGTCTGCTGGGCGGGTCGTTTGATCCGCCGCATGAAGGGCATCTGCATATCTCGGAAGAGGCGCTGAAACGGTTTAATCTGGATCGGATCTGGTGGCTGGTGACACCGGGTAACCCATTGAAATCACATGGCCCCGCCCCGCTGGATCACCGTCTGGACGCCTGTGAAAAGCTTTTGCAGCATCCCCGGATTGAAGCCACCGATTTTGAACGCCACAGCGGCACCCGCTACACGGCACAAACCCTGCAGGCCCTGTTCAAAACCTACCCCCGCACCCGTTTCATCTGGCTCATGGGCGCCGATAATCTGGCGGATTTTCACCGCTGGGACAGTTGGAAATGGATCATGGAAAACGTCCCCGTCGGCGTGCTTGCCCGCCCTGGTCAGCGCACTGCAGCCCGGATAAGCCCTGCAGCGAAACGCTTTGAATTTGCACGCATTTCTGGCAAAGAAAGCCATCAACTGGCCCATGCAGACAGTCCCGCCTGGTGCTTTATCAATGTGCCGATGAACAAAGCGTCCTCCACCGCGATCCGTGCGACAGGTGCCTGGAAAGGTGGAACCGGTACGCAAAGCGGTTGAGATCACGCGCGGCCTCTGGCACAAATCATTTCATGTGTTTGCAACGGTTTTACAGGACTTTTTCATGACCTCAGTTTTTACGCGCCGCGATGTGCTGGCTTCCCTTCTGGCGACATCCGCCACCGCCGCCTGTGCGAATGCGCCCGAGGTCAGCCCCTATCCCACCGCGCGCCCCGCCAACGCCCGTGCCCTCGCCGCCCCAGGCGCTGAACGACTGGTCGCTGCTGCAGAACTGGGCAACAGCGCGAAGGTCGGTTTTGTTGTGTCCGACACCCGCACCGGCGAAATTCTTGAGGCCAAGAACCCCGTCCTGCCCCTGCCCCCGGCGTCAGTCACCAAGGCCCTGACCACGCTGTATGCCCTGTCGCATCTCGGCACGGGTTATCGTTTTACAACAAAGCTTTACGCGGATGGTGCGATTTCCGGCGGGCGGCTGAATGGCAATCTTTGGCTGGTAGGTGGCGGTGATCCGACACTGGACACCGATGACATGGCCACACTGGCCCGGTCCCTGCGCGCCGCCGGTGTGACAGAGGTCAGTGGCGAATTCCGCGTTCAGGCCACAGCCCTGCCCTATATCGCAGAGATCGACCCGGACCAGCCGGAACACGTGGGTTATAACCCGGCGATCTCGGGCCTGAACCTGAACTTTAACCGTGTGCATTTTGAATGGAAACGTGCGGGCAGCGGCTATGATGTGACCATGGATGCCCGCAGCGAAAACTACCGCCCGGATGTCAGCACATCGCGCATGGAAATCGTCAGCCGCGATCTTCCGGTTTACACGTACCGCGAACGCAATGGCCGTGATCAATGGACTGTATCCCGTCAGGCGCTTGGCGGTAGCGGCAGCCGCTGGTTGCCTGTGCGCCATCCCGAAGCCTATGCGGGCGAAGTCTTCCGTACCATGGCGCGTGCAAACGGCGTGTCACTGGGGCAGCCCCGCATGGTCAGCGCCGCCCCCGCCGGGCGCGTGATTGCGCAGCATCACAGTGAAGAACTGCCGCTGATCCTGCGTGACACGCTGAAATATTCCAACAACCTGATGGCCGAGATATCAGGTCTCTCCGCAAGTGCTACATCAGGCAATCGCCCCGACAGCCTTCGGGCCTCGGCCCGGCAGATGGGATCCTGGCTGGAAAGCCGAATGGGCATGCGTCGGGCCCGGTTCGAAGATCATTCCGGCCTGGGCGAAAATTCTCGTGTGTCCGCATCAGATATGGTTGGCGTTCTGAATGCGGCCGGGACCAGCGGCCCGCTGCGGCCTCTGATGAAGGAAATCCGCCTGAAAGAAGAAAACGGCGGCGGTGCGGGCAGCCATCTGATTGATATCCGGGCAAAAACCGGGACGCTGAATTTTGTGTCATCCCTTGCAGGATACATCCGCACACCCGGCGGGCGCGATCTGAGCTTTGCGACCTTCACAGCTGACCTGCCCCGTCGTGCCGCCATCGCCCGCAATGATCGGGAAGCCCCGACCGGTGCCCGCGGCTGGTCCCGCCGGTCCCGCGCGATGCAGCTGAAGCTGATTGAACGCTGGGCCGCCGTTTACGAAAGATAACCCCAAAACGCAAACAGACCGGCCTGATCAGACCGGCCTGATCAGACCGGTCTGCGCCACACAATAGTGCAGGATTTTATTCGCTGGCAGCGGCTTCTTCTGTCGCTTCTGCTTCAGGTTCCGCAGCCTCTGCAGGGGCCGGGCTGTGGCTTGCAAGGAAAGCTGCAAGATCCGGGCCTGAATCGCCGAAACGCTGAGGCGCCATCGGCGAACGCAGGCTGGCGTCGTCATTCAGCTCACGCAGGTAATTGGTCGGATGTTCGGCATAGGCCTGGATGTTTTCCTGATCCCAGACCAGGCCATTTTCAGCAGCGGTTTTGATCCCGGCGGAATAACGGAACCCTTCCACAGACGCCGCAGCACGGCCAATCACGCCAAACAGGTTCGGGCCGGTACGGCCACCGCGGACGATGACATTGTCACCATCAGCGATCGCATGACAGGATTTGCAGCGGTTGAAAGCACGTTCGCCAGCGGCGGCGTCACCTTCAGCAAAAGCAGTGAGGGGGGCGAGGGCAAGAGCTGCCGTCAGAAAAATAGTGCGGTTCATGATTGCCTCTTCAGTAGTGCATTACACGCGTTCTGTGGTCAATATAGGCCAGCCTGCCCCAGGTTGTTACCGTGTTATTGTCGCAGGGGCTGCCTCAGTGAGTTTCCGCCACAACAATAGATATTCGCGATACTTTATGGTACCGTAAATCAGGTTGTAACCAGTTCATTTGTTCCAGGCATTTTTTCAGGACTCAGAACAATGAAACAACAGATCAAAATTTCAACTCTTGGCATCGCCCTTTTGGCGACCACCCCACTGCACGCATTGGAATTTTCCGGTGGCGAGGTGTTCGTCAGCCGGCTGACCGACGACTTCAGCGGCGCAACAGAACAAACGGATATCATCGGTGGTTCCGGAGAATTGCGCTTTGGCGCCTTTGGTCTTCAGGCCGATGTCAGCAACCGGAACTTTGTTGCAGGTGACAACATTCCTTCCTGGGGGTTACACGGGTTTTACGCATTTTCAGAGAACCTGAAAGCCGGGATCCACTATGGTCAGGAAGACTGGAATGGCTTTCGTTATTCCAACACAGGAGTTGAACTCGCCTATCAGCGAGGCGCCTGGGATCTCGAGGCCTACTTCTACGAAGATCACGGGCTGGATGATGACTGGGATTCGACCGTTGGCGGGCTGAATGCAGAATTTGGCCTGAATGAACAGTTTTCCCTGCATGGTAATCTGGCCGTCAGCAGCGGGGATGATGATATCATTTACTATGGTATCGGCGGAACATGGCATCATCGGTCAGGGGCATTTGTCCGACTGGATGCCGGACGATTTGATGACCGGGATCGTGGTGAGGATGCAAGTGTCTTCGCCCTGCGCGTCGGGTTTGAGTTCGGTAATGGCGTCACTTTCAGCCATCGCAACCTCAACGAAAATCTGCCCGGTTACGGAAACTGACCCAACAGGCGCAGGTGGTTAATCTGCCTGCGCCTCAAACACTTCGGTGAAGCACCGTTTCAGCGCCACATCCACATCATCCATCGTGACCGGCAGGCCCAGATCCACAAGGCTGGTGACACCATGTTCGGTAATTCCGCAGGGCACGATACCGCTGAAATGGTCCAGGTCTGGTTCCACATTGATCGAGATCCCGTGAAAACTGACCCATTTGCGCAGGCGCACCCCGATGGCGGCGATCTTATCTTCCTGCGGGGCACCGGTGATCGTCAGCGGCCTGTCATCCCGCTGCACCCAGACACCCACACGCCCGTCCCGCTGTTCGCCCTTTACGTTGAACTCAGCCAGGGTTGAGATCACCCAGGTTTCCAGCTGTTCAACAAATTTGCGCACATCCCGCCCGCGTTTCGTCAGATCCAGCATGACATAAGCCACACGCTGTCCCGGCCCGTGATAGGTGTACTGGCCGCCGCGCGGACTGTCATAGACAGGAAAACGATCGGGATCGGTCAGGTCTTCGCGCCGGGCAGAAGTACCCGCCGTGTAAAGCGGCGGATGTTCCAGCAGCCAGATTGCCTCTCCGGCCTCCCCCGCTGCAATCTTTGCGACGCGGGTTTCCATCTCACGGCAGGCCAGGTCATAATCAACCAACCCCGAAGAAATCATCCATTCAACCATGTCGCACCCTTTCCCGAGTCTCCCACAGGTTTTAACGCCCCGCTTTCAGAATGACCAGGGCTGAAAGCCACCCCGGAAGGTAACAAAGCACCACCGCATTCACAAAGGCCGGAATTTTTCATCCTCCGGTGTTTTTTCCTCTTTCCTTCCGGCTTTCCCCTCGCTATGAAGCGCCCACAGACTACCTGATCACGTGCGGTCGTGGCGGAATTGGTAGACGCGCAGCGTTGAGGTCGCTGTGGGGTAACACCCGTGGAGGTTCGAGTCCTCTCGACCGCACCATCAGATGGAAATTTCCCTGAAGCTGCAAGAAGTTATCTGTTTTCAAAGCACTACGTTTGCCCTATCGCTACAAAGGGCACTACAAAATGGCTGTGAAGATGACATCTCTTTCCAGAAAAGCGAATGGTGATTGGTTCGCCCGCAAGGGCATCCCTTCCGATGTGCGCGACTCATATAAACTGGCATATGGAAAGTCTCAGGAAGAACGGTTCAGACGGGATGCCTCCCTCTCTGCGCCCAGCGCCAAAATAGCTTTTTCAGACTGGCTTGCCGAAGTAGAAGATCGCATTGAACGTCTGCGAAAAGCCCGCAACAAGGCTGTCCGGGAAATGACTCCGAGACAAATTCATGCGCTGATTGGCCGCTGGTACGAATGGTTCACCACCCAGAGAGAAGAAACGCACCTCACGGGGGAAGCTGTCGAAAACATCTATGAGCAATATTGTCAGGTCGCTGAGAGCGGCCTCTCTTCGCTTGATCTGTCAGACGACAGCGCAGACGATTCAGAGCGCTCAGAAATACATGCGACAAGAGTTCGGGCTTTCGTTACTGCCTTTTCTGAAATTGACGCCTTCATGGCCGCCGAAGGGGTGAACCTGGACGCGCCTACGAGGGTGCGCCTGCTGGATTCCCTTGAGGAATGCTGAAGGCGACCTTCCGGCGCACTCCCCGAGCTTTGAAACGGTGAAGGGCTATATCGCCAAGGAGGCCCAGGAAGCCAGACGGGTTTATCGCATGGTTCCTGTTCATGAACACTTGATTGAACAGGGCTTCCTGGCCTTTGTGCAATCAAGCGATGAAGGCCCTCTCTTCCACAATGGCACCAAGGCCGCTGTGATTGACCCGATGAAACCACCACGCCCAGCGCATGTAGTCGCCCGAAATAAGCTCGGTGAATGGGTTCGGAAGCAAGGCGTCGGTGACAAACGCATCAGCCCAATCAGAGCAACGGTCTGCTGGGCCGGAAGGTGCAACGCATCAATATCGAAAAGTGGGATGATCTGGACGCGAAGAATGCCTTCATCAATGGCGTTGATCGCTGGGCTAAGGCGGAGGAATATCACCAAGCCATGCCGCAGCATCTGGTTCCTGCAGGCCGCTGTTGGGGGAGAAATTGAAACTCATCAGACGGTATGAATTTCCATCTGAACCAGACAGAATTAAGATATAGCTAGGCGTCACCACTTGCCCGGCAACATAGCTTGAGCCATTGAAATTTACGTTTGCCGCCAGTGTCTGATTGCTATGCGCTTCGTCGAAAATCGAATTGGCATTATCCACCACAGTGACGTTTGCCGAGGTCCCGCCACTCAGCCAGGTCAGCGTATCGCCACTGGAAAGTTCAGAAAGATGCGTGCCATCTTCAATAGGAAGGTGGCCCGGATTATCGGGATTCAGAAAGTTATCTGCCGAGAAGATGGCAAACTGAAACTCTGCCAATGTATCAACTACCTGTACTACGGATCAACATGTGCTCTTTGCGGCACGTTACGCGTGATTACAGCATAAATGAATCCCTGTCTAATTGTGTTTTGATGCGGGGATCAGACAGATCAGCAGCACCCCCGCCCCCTGGCAGCATCGTCACCGGAAAGGGTTACACCCCCTTCACCCGCCCCAGGATGAACTGCAGCTCTTCAGACAGGCGCACACGTTCTTCAGGCGTCAGGAATGCGCCAAGCTCTACCTCGCGCGCGCCGTCCCCTCGCAGGGTCAGATAGTGCGGCACAGGGCCTTTGGTGCGGTGCAGCGTCACTTTGATCCAATAGGGATTGGCCTGCCATTCCCGTATCGCGCCTTTTGGCTCTCGCCGGGTCAGATGTACTGTGTCTGCGGTCAGTTCCAGCACTTCGGTTAATGTGCCATCGCGGTAGCTGCGGTTAATGAAGAACCAGATCAGCGCGATGGCCCCCAGCAGAAAGGGCAGCATCACCCACAAAGGCCCCTGCCCCAGAAGCGCCAGCAAGGGCAGAAACAACAACGCAGATGTTGCCGCCATAAAGCGCACAAAATCTTTCTTCTTCAGCGAACGATAGGGCCAGGCTGTCAGAACAAGCGGCCGGCCTGCATCCACATGCGCATAAAAAGGGGCCCCGGTTTCTACCGGAGCCCCTGTATTCATGTCAGACCATTCATATGGCATCTGTGGCGAACCTCAGATTAATGTGAATGACTGCGATCCCACTCTTCCTGCTTTGGCAGGATTTCGAATGTGTGCTCTGGGGGTGGGGACGGCAGGGTCCATTCCAGAGTATCTGCATATTCGTTCCAGTAGTTCGCTTCGGTTTCTTTCTTACCCCACAGCAGGGAGTAGAACATCACGCCGATGAAGAACAGGAAGGATGCGAAGGACAGATATGCACCATAAGAGGAAATCTCGTTCCAGTAAGCAAATGCCTCAGGGTAGTCGATGTAACGACGTGGCATGCCCTGACGACCCAGGAAGTGCTGTGGGAAGAAGGTCAGGTTTGCACCGATGAACATCATCCAGAAGTGTACGTGACCTGCCCACTCAGGGTATTTCTTGCCGGTCATTTTTCCGAAGTAGAAATAGATACCTGCGAAGATACAGAAGATCGCACCCAGGGACATCACGTAGTGGAAGTGTGCAACCACATAGTAAGTGTCGTGGTACAGACGGTCCATACCAGCCTGAGACAGCACAACCCCGGTGACACCACCAACGGTGAAGAGGAAGAGGAAGCCAAACGCCCACATCATCGGCGCTTTGAATTCGATCGAACCACCCCACATGGTCGCAATCCAGGAGAAGATCTTAACACCTGTCGGCACCGCGATCACCATCGTCGCCATCATGAAGTAAGACTGCTGCGACAGGGACATACCAACGGTGTACATGTGGTGCGCCCAGACAACAAAGCCCAGAACACCAATCGCGATCAGCGCCCAGACCATTGGCAGGTAACCAAACACAGGCTTGCGAGAGAACGTCGCAATCACGTGGCTGATGATACCAAAGCCCGGCAGAATGATGATGTACACTTCCGGGTGGCCGAAGAACCACAGGATGTGTTGGTACAGGATCGGGTCACCACCCTGGCCTGGCTGGAAGAAGCCAGTGCCAAAGTTACGGTCCATCAGCAGCATGGTGATCGCACCAGCAAGCACAGGCAGAGCCAGAAGGATCAGCCAGGCTGTGATAAAGATAGACCACGCAAACAGCGGCACTTTGAACATTGTCATGCCCGGGGCACGCATGTTCAGGAAGGTTGTGATGATGTTGATCGCACCCAGGATAGATGACGCACCGGACACGTGAACCGCGAAGATCGCGAGGTCCATGGAATAACCGCCTTCAGAGGTGGACAGCGGTGGGTAAAGAACCCAGCCCACACCGGAACCGGTCTGACCATTACCACCTGGTGCCAGCAGAGACGCCATACCAAGGGCAACACCTGCAATAAACAGCCAGAATGACAGGTTGTTCATCCGTGGGAACGCCATGTCAGGCGCACCGATCTGCAGTGGCATGAAGTAGTTGCCGAAGCCACCGAACAGCGCCGGAATAACCACAAAGAACATCATCAGAACACCGTGATAGGTGATCATAACGTTCCAGAGGTGGCCGTTTGGCGTACAGAGTTCATCTGTCGCAAAGAACCGTGCGCCTTCAAGGCACATGTACTGAACACCGGGTTCATGCAGCTCAAGGCGCATGTAAACGGTGAAAATAACAGAAATCAGACCCACCAGCGCCGCAGCGATCAGGTACAGGATGCCGATATCCTTGTGGTTTGTTGACATAAACCAACGGGTGATAAAATCACGCTCGTCATGGTGCTCGTCGCCGTGAATGGCTGCGTCTGCCATGCGGAGTCTCCCCAAAAATCTTCGTTCCGATACAGGAATCAGGCCCGCAAGCGGACACAGATCACCCATACATTTGAAACCGTCTTAGAGATATTCACACGCAGTCGCAACGATGCAGAGCGTCGCAGCAGGGAATTTCCGCAAAAAATATGCTGCCTGTGCAGTGATTTCAATCGCCCGGCGAAGGAAACCACGCGCGGCACCGGATCACCTGCAGTGGATGCGACAGTGATTCTGAACGCCCGAAAGGATCACTATGTTTCCGTGAAACATCGCTTGATCTCAAGTTAACTTGAGGAATTATCACCTGAGATCAGCACAGAATCACAGCCAAAAAGGAATGCCCCATGTCTGATCCCAAACCCGCCTATCTTGTCGCCAGTTCTTTCATGCCAGAAGGGCACCCCCCGCTGGATCCTTACGGCGAAGCCGCCCATCCGATCCTCGAAAAATGGGGCGGTGAGCTGATCGTTGCCGGAGAAACCGGGCAGTTCATGGATCACTTTGAAGGCGAATGGAAAGACAATGCCCGTTTCACCCTGTTTAAATTCCCATCCATGGACGCACTACAGGGCTTCTGGCGTTCTGATGAATATCAGGCCGTAAAGCACCTGCGCACGGATGCGATCCCGCCCAACTTCACTTTCGCGGTGGAAGGCTTCGATGCAGCTGAATGGGCCCGGGAAAATCCGGATCATGCCTATAACGCTGACATCCCGGAGGATCAGAATGTTTGAAATCGCACAGGGTCTTTGGCAATTGCCCGTTGAACGCCGGTTCGGAACTCTGAACAGTCACGCCTATCTGATCGAACACGCGGAGGGCATGGATCTGATCTACACCTCTGAAAACGATCGCAACCTGGCCGGTGTGAACCGAATGGGTGGCGTTCAGCATATCTACCTCAGCCACAACCATGAAATTTCGCCCGGCGTGTTTCGTGCCCGCCAACAGCTGAACAGCAAGCTGGCGGGGCATAGCGCAATGCAGAAGTATATGCCGGAAGGTACAGATCTGGATGTGGTACTTGATCCAACGCAGGGGCAGATCCTTCCCGGCGGGATTGAGGCCATATACACCCCCGGTCACACCGACAATAATATCTGCTATCGCGCGATCCTCGAGGACGGAACGCGGGTGTTGTTTGTCGGGGATGTCATCTACCCGGATCATGGCGTCTGGAAAACACTGGTCATGGAAGGTGACGGCGGCAGTCACATGGATATGCAGAACAGCCTGCAACATCTTACCGGGATTGAGGCCGATCTGATCCTGCCCTCAGTCTACCTTGGTCAGGCCCCGGACTGGAAAGCCCAAAACCCGTTTTCCGCACGCCCAGAGCTGACCGCAGCCTGATCTGTATCTACAAAAAAACCGCCTGGGTTCAGGCGGTTTTTTAAATCTGTCCAGCTTGAAGCGTCAGCCCAGTTTATCTTTAACCATCGGACCAACAGCACCGAAATCCATCTGGCCGGTGTATTTGCCCTTCAGGATGCCCATGACTTTACCCATATCACGGATGGATTCTGCACCGACCTCGGCAATCGCGGCTTCAACTGCGGCGCTGGCTTCTTCTTCAGAAAGCTGCTGCGGCAGGAAATCTTCGATTACGATGATTTCCGCGCGCTCTTTCTCAGCCAGCTCAATCCGCCCGCCTTCTTCATAGGCGCGCGCGCTTTCCTGACGCTGCTTCACCATCTTACCAAGAATGGCGAGAATTTCTGAATCGCCGATGCTTTCATCACCGCCCTGCCCGCGCAGAGAGATCTCGCGATCTTTGATCGCGGCATTGATCAGACGCAGGGTCGACAGACGCGCTGCTTCTTTGTTTTTCATCGCCTCTTTCAAAGCGGCGTTGAGCTGGTTACGCATATTCCTGTCCTCATCCCGGGGGCACGCTGCGTGCAAATTTCGAACCCGGACCCTATCTGGTCTCACGCGGCGTTACAACCGGGTAACATATTTCACACCCGGTACACTGATACATGTCAAAAAATGCTGATATTCTCCCCGCACAGCCCTTGACCAAAATACGCCCTCCCCCTAGGTTCCGGCGAGTTTGAGCTGGAGAGTCGCCCCATGTCCACCGGAAACAATATTCCCGAAAATGCAACCGCCTGCCTTGCCCTTGCTGATGGCACTTTGTTCTTTGGACGTGGCTTTGGCGCCACCGGGGATTGCGTGGCAGAGCTTTGCTTTAACACCGCGATGACCGGTTACCAGGAAATCATGACAGATCCGTCCTACGCGGGCCAGATCGTCACATTCACCTTCCCCCATGTCGGCAACACCGGTGTGACTGCGGAAGATGATGAAACGGCTGATCCCGTTGCGGCTGGTATGGTCGTGAAGTGGGATCCAACGGCGTCGTCCAACTGGCGCGCCGAGGCTGAGTTGACAGATTGGCTGAAAACCCGTGGTCGTATTGGCGTGGGTGGCATCGACACCCGCCGTCTGACACGTGCGATCCGCCATGCCGGTGCCCCGCATGCGGCCCTGGCCCATGATCCGGATGGCAACTTTGACACCGACGCCCTTGTTGCAAAGGCCAAAGCGTTCTCCGGCCTTGAAGGTCTGGACCTCGCGAAAGACGTGACCTGCGCGCAAAGCTATAAGTGGGACGAACAACGCTGGGCCTGGCCTGAAGGTTACACCCGCCAGGAAGCGCCAAAGCATAAGGTGGTTGCGCTGGACTACGGTGCAAAGCGCAACATTCTGCGTTGCCTGGCCTCTGCTGGTTGTGATGTGACCGTTCTGCCTGCAAATTCCACTGCAGAAGACGTTCTGGCCCATAACCCCGATGGCGTTTTCCTGTCCAACGGTCCTGGCGATCCTGCAGCAACCGGTGAATATGCGGTTCCGATGATCAAAGAGATCCTGAACACAACTGATCTGCCTGTCTTCGGGATTTGCCTTGGTCACCAGATGCTGGCGCTGGCGCTTGGTGGTAAAACCATCAAGATGAACCACGGCCACCACGGTGCAAACCACCCGGTGAAAGATCTGGACACCGGCAAGGTGGAAATCACCTCTATGAACCACGGTTTTGCTGTGGATGCGGACAGCCTGCCCGAAGGTGTGGTGCAAACCCATGTGTCCCTGTTTGACGCAACCAACTGCGGTATTCGCATGGCAGATCGTCCGGTTTATTCGGTGCAATACCACCCGGAAGCAAGCCCCGGCCCGATGGATTCCATGTATCTGTTTGAACGCTTCGCAGAAGCGATGGACGCCCGCGCTTAAGCGCCAGTATCTTCCGATTTTTTTTAAAGCCAGCGAAGCTTCTTCGCTGGCTTTTTTATTCACATATCCCTGCCAAATCTGTGGATAAACCCGTGGATATGTTCTGAATAAAGCTAAAAATAACCATATTAACTTATCTTTAACCAGTTTGACTCATCTGTGGATCACCCCGGAGAGAACACAAATGAACAATCGCGTTGTGAAATTTGCCCACACAGGAAATACCGGCCTGCGATCTGGTGAAGTGGACTGGCTGCAATCTGCCCCGGTTGTCGAACTGCGCACAGGGAACCCGGTGCAAATCCCGCCTTCCACCGGAAGGATCAGCCCGCTGGAACAGATCCTGCGGGATATGAATTGCGTGCGCCCGGGTGATCTTCTGAAAGCGATCACCATACACGCCCGGCAGGACTGTTCTCTGGGCGATATTCTTCTGGCCCGGGGCATGATTTCCGAAGATGACCTGCTGTCTGCTGAGGAACGCAGATGGGATTGCTGCCATATCAATCCGGAAATCCATGCGCCAGATCCGCGTCTGATTGCCCTGATCGGCACACGGTTTTGTCTTGAACACAGGATCCTGCCCTGGCGGCAGATCGGGCAAAACATCGTCCTTCTGACCAGCGATCCCGATCACTTCGCCAGGGCGACTGCCGCATTGCCAGATACATTCCCGCCCGTTTCCATGGCACTTTGTACGCAACGACGCCTGACAAATGCCCTTCTGGATCAGAACCAGCTGTCCCTGGCGCAAGAGGCCGAAACCTGTGTTGCAGAAGACGAAAGCTTCCGAAGCCGCAAGCACCACCTGCCCCGCTGGAAACTTGCGATACCTGGCATCGGCATTCTGGCGGCGGCTGTGTTTTTTCCCACCGTGTTTCTGGCTGGTCTTTTCTTCTGGTCCATCCTGACGCTGATGGCTTTCACAACCATGAAAGTCGCCGCCTGCTTTGCCCAACAAAAACACCACCGGGAACAGGCAAAGCAGGAAGTGCCCCAACCCCGCCTGGTTCCCCCCCTCCGCCTGCCCAGGGTTTCGGTTCTTGTCCCCCTGTTTCGTGAAAACCAAATCGCAGAACAGCTTATCAAGCGTCTTTCCCTGCTGGAATATCCGCGTGAGTTGCTTGAAATTTGCCTGGTCGCGGAAGAAGACGACCTGGTCACACTGCACGCCATTTCCGAAACCAAACTGCCCGGCTGGATGCGCCCGGTTGTCGTACCCGCCGGCAAGCTGCGCACCAAACCACGGGCCCTGAATTTTGCCCTGGATTTCTGTAGCGGGTCCATCATTGGGGTCTATGACGCAGAAGACGCACCCGACCCGGATCAGATTCATAAAATTGTTCGACGCTTCAGCGAACGTGGGCACGAAGTCGTTTGTCTGCAAGGGGTTTTGGACTATTACAACGCCCGCACCAACTGGTTATCCCGCTGCTTCACCATTGAATATGCCACCTGGTTTCGTGTGGTTCTGCCTGGGATCATGCGCCTTGGCTTTGCGATCCCTCTGGGCGGGACGACCCTGTTTTTCCGACGTGCAGCGCTTGAAAAACTTGGACGGTGGGATGCGTATAATGTGACAGAGGATGCTGATCTTGGGGTACGCCTGGCCCGTTACGGCTATCGCGCCGAGATCATCGAAACCGTCACCCATGAAGAAGCAAACTGTCGGGTTATCCCCTGGATCAAACAGCGTTCCCGCTGGATCAAAGGGTTTGCCGCCACCTGGGCTGTGCATATGCGCGCGCCCCGGCTGTTATGGCAGCAACTGGGGGCCTGGAAGTTCCTGGGCTTTCAGATCATGTTCCTCTGCACCCTCAGCCAGTTTGTGCTTGCGCCGCTGCTCTGGTCCCTCTGGCTGGTTCCACTGGGGGTCAGTCACCCGTTGCATGCTATTCTGCCGAACTGGATTTTTCTGTCTGTCGCCGGGTTGTTCATCCTGACGGAAGCCATCACAATCGCCGTCGGTATCTACGCCGTGTCCGGAAAAGAACACCGTTTTCTAAGCCTCTGGGTCCCCACCCTGCACTTCTATTACCCGCTGGGTGCGCTGGCGTCCTACAAAGGCCTGTGGGAGTTGATCCTTTCCCCTTTCTACTGGGACAAAACCAGTCACGGCCATTTTCAGCCCGCTGATACCATAGATTAATCCGTGCTTTCACTTTCCGCATTCAGGCGCAGGCGGGTCTCAAACGCTTTGGAAATATGTGCTTTCAACGCCGCAGCTGCGGTTTCAGGATCCCGCGCTTCAATCGCACGCACAACCGCATCATGTTCATCCAGAGCCGCCTGATCCCGCCCTTCCGCCGCAAGCGACGTCGTCGCCAAAAGCGCCATAGAACGATGCACAAGATCCAGCTGCTGCACCAGATACCGGTTGCGCGACGCTTTATGGATCTGGTGGTGAAACCGCCGGTTCGCCCGTGACAGGGCTTCGGGATCGCCCAGATGCGCCCGGTCTTCTTCAACCATCTGGCGCAACACGCGAATTTCTTCATCCGCCGCCTGACGCGCCGCAAGCCCTGCGGCCAGACCTTCCAGCTCTGCACGCACTACGTACAGTTCCGCCAGCTGGTTATGATCCAATGAGGCCACAATCAGACTGCGCCCGTCCCGGGTCAACAAAGACTGCGTTTCCAACCGCTGCAAAGCTTCGCGGATCGGTGTGCGCGACATGTCAAAGCGTTTGGCAAGTTCGCTTTCCACCAGGCGATCTCCCGGGCGGTAAACTCCGTGATCAATTGCTTCCAGAAGCCGGGCATAAGCATCTTTGTTCGGGCTAAGTGCGTCTGTCATGATCTCTCTCATTGCAATCTGCGTGACATTAGCCCCGCGCCGGGTCAGGGACAAGGGCCGTGCGTGCCGGAAAAACAGCATTGCGGCATCAGGGCGGAACCAGCTACACCCAATTCACGCAACAGGATAAGACTTATGCCAGATACCAACCGCCTTCGCGATGATTTCAGCCATGTCAGCCATTGGGTGTTTGACCTTGATCACACGCTGTATCCCCCGGAAATGGCCCTGTTTGATCAGATCGAGATCCGGATGAGCGCCTGGGTCCAGGATATACTGAAGGTTTCTGCTGCGGAAGCTGATCACCTGCGCCGCCATTATTGGGAGAAATACGGCACCACTCTGGCCGGTCTGATGCGGGAACATAATGTCGATCCTGAACGCTACCTCATTGATGTGCATGACATTTCCTTTGACCATATGACGATTGATCATGATCTGGTCAGCCACATCAAAGCCCTGCCTGGCCGTCGCATCGTCTATACCAACGGATCAGAACCCTATGCCCGCAATGTGCTTGCCGCGCGCGGGTTAAGCGAATGTTTTGATGCGGTCTACGGGGTCGAACACGCGGATTTTCACCCAAAACCCGAACGCCAGGCCTTTGATAAGGTCTTTGGCCTGGATGGGGTCGACGGCAAGATTGGTGCGATGTTTGAAGACGACGCCCGCAATCTCGCCGTGCCCCATGCGCTGGGGATGCAATGCGTGCATGTGGCCCCGGAACATGAACCGGCGGATCACATCCATCACCACACCGATGATCTGACGGCTTTTCTGTCGCAGCTCACCGCTTAACCCTTTCCCCCGCGCAAGCTCAGGCATAGGGTCAGCCCATGGAACGGACTCACTGCGATATTCTCATTTCTGGCGGCGGGATCGCCGGAATGTGCGCCGCCGCTGCCTTTGGCAGTAAGGGATATTCTGTCATCTGCGTCGATCCGATGCCGGACAATGCGGCGTCAAAGCCCGACCTGCGTACAACCGCTTTTCTGCAGCCATCCCAGGCTTTGCTGGAAGCCGCTGGCCTTTGGGAGGGCCTGGGCCCGATTGCAGCACCTCTTCAGGTCATGCGCATCGTTGATGCCGGCGGGGAAAACCCGGAACCCCGCGTGGTGAAGGATTTTGACGCCGCAGATCTGTCGGACGCCCCCTTTGGCTGGAATTTCACCAATATGGCAATCCGCAAAGTCGCGCTTGCCCGCCTTAAAGACCTGCCCAATGTCGAATTTCGCGCAGGCACTTCAACGACCCGCATCATGACACGTGAAAGCGAGGCGCTCGTCACTCTGTCTGATGACAGCCGGATTTCCGCAAAACTTCTGATCGGTGCCGATGGCCGTCACTCCCCCACCCGCGATGCCGTTGGCATTGATGTCAAAACCACCCGATATGGCCAGAAAGCCGTGGTCTTTTGTGTCAGCCATGATGAACCACACGGCAATGTCTCCACCGAAGTGCATCGCTCAGGCGGGCCTTTCACGCTTGTGCCCCTGCCGGATCAAAATGGGAAACATATGTCGGCCATCGTCTGGATGGATCACGGGCCGGATTGCGTGGCGCGTATGGGCTTGTCAGATGATGAACTGGCAGCGGCAGCCACGGAACGTTCCGCCGGAATCAACGGCACACTGACCGTTGAAGGCCCTCGTGCGGTCTGGCCCATCATCAGCCAGATCGCCCCACGCCTGACGTCTGAGCGCACCGCCCTGATCGCCGAAGCCGCCCATGTTGTGCCGCCCATCGGGGCCCAAGGCCTGAACATGAGCCTAGGTGATCTGCGCGTATTGCTGGAAGCCGCAGACAAACATGACCTTGGCAGTCGCGCAATGCTCGACGCCTATGAAAAAGCGCGCCATCCTGAGGTACGCCTGCGTGTGACCGGGATTGATATGCTCAACCGTGCCAGCATGGCCGGTGCACAGGGCCTGCGGGATATGCGTGCGGGTATGCTGAACGCGTTTTACGCCGTTGGGCCTGTGCGCAAAACCCTGATGAAAGCCGGATTGGGGATCAGGTAAAGGGGGCCAGCCCCCGTCCCTGCGGGACTCCCCCGGGATACTTGCAGAACCGAAATGGGATTAAGAAAGCGCTAATTGCCATTTTGGTTCCATAAATATCCCGGGGGTGTGGGGGCTGGCCCCCACCTGTGTCAGCCGAACACCTGATCCAGCGCCGCTTCAAGCCGTGCGACAGACGCATCGACATCATAAAGCTTATCAAGGCCGAACAGACCAAGGCGGAAGCTTTTGTAGTCCGCGCCTTCTTCCACCATCAGCGGCACACCGGCGGCAATCTGCATCCCCAGCGCACCAAAGGCTTTGCCCGTCTGCACGTCAGCATTGTCAGTATAGCTGACCACAACGCCGGGTGCGCCGAACCCATCAGCTGCAACAGATTTGATACCACGGTTCGCAAGTGCTTCGCGCACACGCGTGCCCTGCTCCCATTGTGCGGCTTCAAGTTTCTCAAAACCATATTCGCGGGTTTCAACCATTGTATCCCGGAACGCCTTCAGCGCATCAGTCGGCAGGGTCGCGTGATAGGCATGACCGCCATTCTCATAGGCTTCCATAATCATCAGCCATTTCCCCAGATCCACAGCGAAGCTTGTGCTCTGAGTGGCTTTCACCACATCGCGGGCCCGGTCGTTCATCATCACAAGCCCAGCGGAAGGTGACGCGGACCAGCCCTTTTGCGGGGCGGAAATCAACACATCAACGCCGCAGTCTTTCATGTCAACCCAGGCACAGCCCGACGCGATACAATCCAGAACAAACAAGCCGCCATGTTCATGCATCGCCGCCGATAGCGCCTTCAGATAATCTTTTGGCAGGATCATGCCAGATGCGGTTTCCACATGGGGCGCGAACAGAACATCCGGCTTTTCTTCCCGGATCTTCGCCACGACTTCATCCACCGGACAAGGCGCAAAAGGCGCATCCACGCCATTGCCCTGACGCCGTGCCATCATCACGGTTTCTTCCGCCGGGATCGCGCCCATCTCAAAGATCTGGCTCCAGCGGAAACTGAAAAACCCATTGCGGATCACCATCGCGTTTTTGCCCGTCGCCAGCTGACGCGCCACCGCTTCCATCGCATAGGTGCCGCCACCAGGCACAAGCGCCACGTGATCCGCATTATACACATCCTTCAGGATGGTTGAGATATCACGCATAACGCCCTGAAAGCTTGCGGACATGTGGTTCAGCGAGCGATCCGTGAAAACCACGGAAAATTCCAGCATTCCGTCCGGATCAATGTCATTAAGAAGTGCGGGCATCAAAGCCTCCTGTCAGATGTTTCACAAGTCATGACCTGAAACAGCCCTTCTGAGAACCCCGCATGGCACAAAAGATTTTCACGAAATGCCACAAAATATCGATGGCTTATTGCAAAGGCCCTGGCAGTTGTTCTTCGCTGAGCAGCACGTTTGCCTCAATATTCCCCACCCCGGGCAGGTTCATCATGCGACGGCGCAGGACCCGTTCAAAATCCGCAATATCGCGTGCAACAACCCGCACGCGGTAGTCATACAGACCCAACACATGCTGCACGGACTGCACTTCGGGGATTGCCGCAATCGCACGTTCAAAGTCATCCAGACTGACCCGCCCTTTGGTCGCAAGCTTAATCCCCAGAAACACGGTTACCCCAAACCCCAGCGCCTCTGCATCCAGTGCCACACGCCGCCCGGCGATAATGCCTTCCTGTTCCAGCCGCCTGATCCGCCGCCATGTGGCGGGTTGCGACAGATCCAGACGCCGGCCAAGCGCACCTGCGCTGATTGTGGCATCCTTTGACAGGGCGCGCAGGATCGCGAAATCAATCTCATCCGGTTGGAAACTCATAACGGCAGCCCCCGGCTGGATTTGATTTCAGCCACCTGCATCAGGGCTTCGATATCGGCGATATGCGGCAGGGTCAGGATTTTGCTACGATACAGCTGTTGATAATGCCTCATATCCCGCGCCAGTACCGACAGGCGCACATCGACCTGCCCCAGGAAAGTCTGCAATTCCACCACTTCGGGGATCTCGCGTGCCACTTCCATAAATTCATCAAAAGCACGCGGTACGGTCTTGTCCAGCGATACGCGCAGAGACACTTCAACCTCATACCCAAGCTTCGCCCAGTCAATCACGGCACGCTGTCCCAGATAACTCCCCCCTTCCCGCATCCGTTCCAGACGGCGGGCACAGGTGGCGGTGTTGGTTCCGGCCCGTTCAGCCAGTTCCGCGTTTGTCAAAGTCGGTTCTGCCTGCAACTGGCGCAATATCCTGCGATCCGCATCTGTGATTTGCATAGATTTCATCTCATTGACCAAATGTTAGAATGATTTTCTCACTTTGGCATGAAAATTACAACAAACAACAATTCATATCCACCGCAAAACCCGCTATCCCTTCTCTCGAACTCAAAAGAAGGACCGCCGATATGCGCGTTTACTACGATCGCGATTGCGATGTTAACCTGATCAAAGAAGCCAAAGTAGCCATCCTGGGTTACGGTTCCCAAGGCCACGCACACGCGCTGAACCTGCGTGACTCCGGCGCGAAAAACGTTGTTGTTGCTCTGCGCGAAGGTTCTGCCTCTGCTGCAAAAGCCGAAGCTGAAGGCCTGAAAGTTATGGGCATCGCAGAAGCTGCGGCATGGTGTGATGTGATCATGTTCACAATGCCCGATGAACTTCAGGCTGAAACATACAAGAAATACGTGCACGACAACATCAAGCCAGGCGCTGCAATCGCATTCGCACACGGCCTGAACGTACACTTTGGTCTGATCGAGCCTAAAGAAGGCATCGACGTAATCATGATGGCGCCAAAAGGCCCGGGCCACACCGTACGCGGCGAATACACCAAAGGCGGCGGCGTGCCTTGCCTTGTTGCTGTGAACACAGACGCGACCGGCAAAGCGCTGGAAATCGGCCTGTCTTACTGTTCCGCAATCGGTGGCGGTCGTTCCGGCATTATTGAGACCAACTTCCGCGAAGAATGTGAAACTGACCTGTTCGGTGAGCAAGCTGTTCTCTGTGGCGGTATCGTTGAGCTGATCCGTTGTGGTTTCGAAACCCTCGTTGAAGCTGGCTATGCACCTGAGATGGCTTACTTTGAGTGTCTGCACGAAACCAAGCTGATCGTAGACCTGATCTACGAAGGTGGTATCGCGAACATGGATTACTCCATCTCGAACACTGCGGAATACGGCCAGTACGTCACCGGCCCACGTATCCTGCCATACGAAGCCACCAAGAAAGCCATGAAAGAATCCCTGCAGGACATCCAGTCCGGTAAATTCGTTCGTGACTTCATGCTGGAAAACGCTGTTGGTCAGCCAACAATCAAAGCGTCCCGCCGTGCAAACGACGAACACCAGATCGAAGTTGTTGGTCAGAAACTGCGCGACATGATGCCTTGGATCTCTGCTGGCAAAATGGTCGACAAAGCGAAGAACTAAGTTTCACGCTTTACCGAATATCAAAGCCCCTGCAATCGCGGGGGCTTTTTTGTGACTGATCTTGCGCATCCCCACACCCATCTTGCGCAACCAGACCTCCCCCTGTTCCCAGATACCATTTCCGCGCATAGTTCTGTTGCCAGCAACACAGCCAGCACGGAGATTATCATGCCCCATCAGATCCTTCCCCGCGAAGCCTATACCAGCCAGGACTGGTTTCAGCGCGAACAGGAAACGCTTTTTGACGGGCACTGGCAGCTGGCCGGGTTTGACAGCGATTTTTCGGAAACCGGCGATTACATCACCCTGCGCGCGGGGCTGACCCCGCTTTGCGTGGTGCAGGGTAATGACGGCGAACTGCGGGCCTTCAAAAACCTCTGCCGTCATCGCGGCACCGAACTGTTGGAAGGACGCGGCAATGCCGGTAAAACCCTGGTCTGCCCCTATCACCGCTGGACCTTCGGCCTTGATGGTCAGCTGCGCGGCATCCCGGATCGCGCCGAATGTTTCCCCGATCTCGACCGCACGGCCAACAATTTGCATGATGCTGCCATTGGCTGCTGGAAAGGTATGATCTTTGTAAATGCCGATGCGCGTGCGGATTTTGAGGCCTGGATTGGCCCGCTGAACACCGCCCCCTTCCCCCACGACATCAATGATCCGGCGCTGGAACGCAGCGAAACCTTCACCTACCTGATGCAATGCAACTGGAAGGTCTTTTATGAAAACGCGATTGACGGTTATCACCTGGCCTATCTGCATGAAAAGACGCTGGGCGGACCGAAACCGGGCCTGAACGAATGGGCACAGCACGGCGATCACCTGGTCTGGTATTCGACGGAACGCGACGGCATTCGCAACCGCATCCCGATGTTTGTCGAACAACAGGCCGCGGGCACCGGCATGAAAAAGATCAAGGGCGCGGCTGATCCCGGATATGGCGGCGTTTACATGCTGTATCCGCTGACGATGATCGTGCCCTCACCCTGGTCCCTGACGATTTCCACACTGCAACCCGTGGATGCCACCACCACGATTTTGCGCACGCAAACCTGGTCACCGAAATCATGGTGGAGCTACAAAGAACCGCTGGACAGCACCCCGGGCTATGACGCGGTAACCGGGTTGATCGAAAGCAAAAACTGGACAGACCATCCGCTTGAAACCGGAGATTTCCAGACCGAAGACGTCTGGGTCTGTGAGAAAATGCAGCGTTCCATGGCCTCGCCCCACTGGTCGGTGGCAGCGCTTGCGAAAGGGGTCGGTGCAGAAGATCCGATCCACAGCTTTCAAAGCCAGGTCAACGACAACTGTAGCACAGAATAATAGTTGACGCTGACAATAATACAGAGTTCTCTCTGTGGGTTTGATCCCACCGGGAGGCCCCATGTCACAGCAACCCCAAATCACCCCATCCTCCTGGATCATGATCGCCCTTCTGGGCGTCACCTGGGGCGGTACATTCATGGTGATGGAACTGGCCCTGCGGGGGATCACCCCTTTCTGGCTTGCCGCCGGACGGATCGGCTTTGCTGCACTTCTGCTGACGGCGATCTGGGGGACACAGGGGTTTAAACTGTTTGAACAACGCCCGGATGCCCGTGCCATTGCGGCCCTGATCTTTGTTGGCCTGTTTTCCACCGCCGTGCCCTTCATGCTTTTGTCCTGGGGGCAACAATATGTGACATCCGGCTTCACCGGCGTGTCTATGGCGGCCATTGCGCTGATGGTCCTGCCACTTGCGCATTTCTTTGTGCCCGGTGAACGGATGACCTGGCGACGGGCGCTTGGCATGTGTATCGGCTTTGTCGGTGTCTACCTGCTGATTGGCGGCACGGCGCTGGACAGTTCCGGCAACGCCTTTGAATGGGCCGGACGTATCGCCGTGCTTCTGGCAACCCTGTGCTATGCTGTCAGCTCAATCTCTGTGCGCCGGCTGCCGCCGATTGACTCCATGGGACTGGCGGCGGTTCTGTTGCTGATCGGCTGTGTTCTGGTCTTTCCCGCAGCCCTGATCACCGAAGGTCTGCCCCCTATGATCAGCGGCATGACATTGTTCTGGGTGTCTCTGCTGGGCCTCGTTCCCACCGCAGCGGCCAATCTGTTGCGCGTCGTGGTCATCCGCACCGCAGGCCCCGTGTTTATGTCCCTAGTCAACTATCAGGTGCCGGTCTGGTCGGTGATCTTTGGCGCCTGGATCCTCTCTGAAGATCTGCCCCCGGCCTTGTTTCAGGCTCTGGCCCTGATCCTGGCGGGCGTGGCACTGGCACAATATGGCGCGCTGAAACGTCTGTTCACCCGCAGCGCGCCAAAATCCTGAGACTTACAGGTTGTCTTCAATCAGGGCGCAAAGCCCTTTTACCACGCGTTCCAGCATCACAGCATCCGTGCATTCTGCCATGACCCGGATCAGAGGTTCTGTACCGGATTTGCGGATCAGCAGACGACCTTTGCCCGCAAGTTCTGCTTCAGCATCTGCAATCGCCGCTTTCACCACGTCTTTTTCCAGCGGATCCTGCCCGGCGGCATAGCGCACATTCTGCAAAAGCTGCGGCACGGTTTCAAAGGTTTTGGCAAGCGCGCTGGCAGGTTTGCCGGTGCGCACCATCTCTGCCACAAACTGCAGACCTGCGGCCAGGCCATCACCGGTTGTGCCGTAATCCGTCATCACGATATGGCCGGATTGTTCGCCACCCAAGTTATAACCCTCAGCCCGCATCGCCGCCACAACATGGCGGTCGCCCACTGCGGACCGATGCAGGGCAATACCTTTTTCAGACAGGTAATTCTCAAGCCCGAGGTTCGACATGACGGTCGCCACCAGCGTGTTCTTATTCAACCGGCCTTCCTCAGACCAGCGGGTCGCCAGAAGCGCCATGATCTGATCGCCATCGGCAACCTGGCCCTTTTCATCAATCACAATGATCCGGTCCGCGTCCCCATCCAGGCACAGGGCCACGTCTGCCCCATGGGCGATCACAGCTTCTGCCGCCGTTTCAGGATGGGTTGAACCGCAGTTTTCATTGATATTGAAACCATTTGGCGCAACGCCCAGGGGGATCACCTCTGCGCCCAGCTCCCACAGTACCAGCGGTGCTGCACGCCAGGCTGCGCCATTGGCGCAATCCAGCACAATCTTCAGCCCGCTCAGGGACAGATCCTGCGGGAAGGTCATTTTGACATTTTCAACATAGCGTCCGGTTTCATCATCCACACGTTTCGCGCGGCCAATGTTCATCGGCTGCGCCGGCTGAATGTCTTCCTGAAGAAGCGCTTCAATCGCGGCTTCGTCCTCGTCAGACAGTTTAAACCCGTCCGGGCCAAAGAACTTGATGCCATTGTCATGATGCGGGTTGTGTGAGGCAGAAATCATGATGCCCAGATCCGCGCGCATGGATTGCGTCAGATAACCAACGGCTGGCGTCGGCGTCGGGCCAAGCAGCAGAACATTCATACCCGTGCTGGTCAGACCAGCGGTCAGGGCGTTTTCAAACATATAACCGGACAGGCGTGTATCTTTTCCGATCACAACCCGGTGGCCGTTTGTGCCATCAGTGCGAAAGTGACGCCCGGCAGCAGCGCCCAGCTTCAGCGCCATTTCAGCCGTCATTGGCCAGGTATTGGCCAACCCGCGTACACCATCGGTTCCGAAAAGTTTCTTACTCATATCACTGCCTTTTATGCTTCCGCCTCAGCTCGTCGCTGCAAACAACACCATGGCCTGGCGCGTTTCAGCCACGTCATGGGCCCTTATTATCTGAATGCCCTGCGCAATTGCAGCAAGCGCCACGGCAACAGAACCCACTGCGCGATCTTCCGCCTGTGGTGCATTGCCCAGGGTTCCGATAAATTTCTTACGCGACGCCCCCAACAGAACAGGCACGCCCAGCCCGTGGAACAGGCTGATGTTCTGCAAAAGCGCCAGATTGTGATCAAGGGTCTTGCCAAAGCCAATACCCGGATCGGCGATGATCTGATCGCGGCTGATCCCAAGGCTTTCTGCAAATGCGATACGTTCTTCAAGGAAATCATAGACATCCAGCAAGACGTTCTCATATTGCGGATTGTCCTGCATGGTGGTCGGGTCACCCTGGGCATGCATCAGACAGACCGGCGCACCGGCGGCGGCTGTGACCTGCGCAAGTTCCGGCTCAAACGTGAACGCCGCCACATCATTGATCACATCAGCACCGGCTTTCAGGGCTGCGGCCCCGACCTGTGCTTTGCGCGTGTCAATTGAGATCGGCACGTCAGACCCGGCCCGCACCGCTTCAATCACCGGCACCGTGCGTGCGCATTCCTCGACAACCGGCACATAGGTTGCGCCGGGGCGTGTGGATTCCCCGCCAATGTCGATGATATCCGCACCTTCTGCCGCCAGGGCCTGGGTCCACGCCAAAGCCGCCTCTGGGGCGTTAAACCTGCCGCCATCCGAAAAACTATCCGGTGTCACGTTCAGAATGCCCATGATCTTTGGCGCATCAAAATTCAGGCTCACAATATCAGCCCTTGGCGCGGTCAGGCGCGCGCGCGCATCTTCCGGCAGATCCGCGACATGCACAAAGCCCTGCGATCCGTCCCGCGTCAGATGTTCCGCATGGGTGAACCAGGACCAGCCACCCGCGATAAACAGTGCATCCTCAGGGCGTGCAGCCCCCATTTGCGCCAGCGGGCGATAATAGCTTTTCTCTGCACTCATGCCTGATCCTCCAGCATTTCCACACCACTGCCACCCAGCTCATCCGCAAGCCACTGCGCCTGTTCCATCGCGCTGCCAGACATCGGGGCACCCATCGTGTCAAACAGCATCCGCGACGGGGCCCAGACCGGCACGCGTCCGTTTTTCAACGCCCAGTCCAGTTCCGTGCGCGTTGCGATCACATCCATCTGGTCATGCGCCGCCGCAATGCGCCAGGCGTTCTTCTCTGCTTCCAGCAGGGTCATCCGCGCATCTGTCACCGCGTCAAAACCCGCCTGCGCCGCAGCTTCCGGCACAATCACCACCGGACCTTCGGGCAAGATGCCCACACCCTGCCCCGCAGGCACGACAACGATTTTCGCCACCGGGCCTGTCGCGGCTTCAACCTCAACCAGGCCAGCCTCGCGCACGATCTCAAGCCCCAGCACAAAAGGCCCGCGATCGGGCTTTTCAATACGCAGAAACACCCGTTTCGCCTGTGGTTCCAGCAGGATCCGCGCCGCAATACGTTCCGCGAGTGTTTCCAGCAGGTTCAGCCGTTCCGCCGCCAGTTCATAATCAATGGCTTCTGTGATTTTGTCATAAGACAGGATCGCGTCCACATCATCGCCCGCAGCCTCGCCAGGGGATGCGATCTCAACCGCCACATTGAAACGCAGGCGCTGCAACACATCCCGTTCCAGCTGAAACGCCCCGACTTCAACCGCAACCTCATAGTCACGCAGGGACAGACGATCCGCCACACCTTCCAGCGCCAGCGCCTCTGCCCGCATCACAGGGTGGCCGAATACAGCTTTCGTTTCTTCAGACATTCCACATCCTTACATCTCTTCCCGCCTTCATAGCCAAAACCACAAACAGGATGAAGGGAAGAAAACGCCACCCCAGGCAAAAGAAACGTAGAGCCCCCCCTACTAAGGGTAAAATGCTTCGGTATTCCGCAATTTGTCAGGCGGCGATGTACCTCATGTGGTTTCCTGCTCTTTACAGTACTCAGAAAACCACACTTCCATCCCGATCGTCACGAGTGTTTGCATTGCCGAGACCGACAAGGTGCCGCCACCGCCGCTTGCGGGTCGTGCGTTAAAACCGATATCCGCGATGTAACTGCCTTTCGGAAGGTTCTGCCCGTCTTTTTCCAGCCAACGTTCAAATTCAAAGAGTTGTGCAGACAGATCCCAGGTTTCGTCGCACAGCCAGGCCAGGGATTTAGATTTCTCTTCAGCCGCTAAGGTATCCTCACAGTTAGAGAAAACATTGATTGGCATTCAGAACCTCACCGTTGGACGTTGCCAACATCATGCAAGAACAGTTGAATATAAAACAACCAGAAAAAGTCGCGCGGCGTGTCACGATATTAATTGCGTTGCTTTGGGATTGAAGCTGTCGTTAGCGGTATGGTGCTCACGGCCACCCCGACAAACAAAAACGCCGCCCTACAGGCGACGTTTCAGAAATCAGTTATATTGCGACAGGCGCTGTGGTGGTTTGTAGAACAAATGCACCCCAATCGTTGCTGTCCGGTTGAACTGGCGTGCCCAGCGTGGGTTCACAGCGCGGGTATGGTAATAGGTTGCGCCGCTTGTCAGGCTGCGTTCGCCGCCGTTCAGCATGGTCGCAGCCACTTTCTGCACCTGGTCATAAGCGCGGGGCTCATTCACAATTTCAGCGCGCCCATCACAGGTATAGGTGAACTGGCACTGGTATTTGCGGCCGGTGCCCTGGTTGATCACACCGCAGACACTGTTTGGAAAACGCGCGCTGTCCACACGGTTGAGGATCACCTCAGCCACCGCAAACTGGCCTTCCACGCTTTCGCCACGTGCTTCGAAATACAGGGCTTCAGACAGACAGGTCAGATCTGCGCTTGCTGCGGGTGTTGGTTGCGCGTTCACCCAGTCACGTGTATATTCCACATCCCCCGCAGGCGCTGCAGTGCGCGCCGCATCGCGGGTTTCCACAGGTGGCAAAGTCAGCTGGCGCAGACGGCTTGTACGCACTTCCCCAAGGGCCGCACGTTCCGCACCAATCATCATGGTCAGTTGTTCAGCGAAGTTACCTTCTGCCGGGTTGGTTGTATCTGCAACTGCACCAAAACCGGTGAGAGCAAGGATAAAGCCCGCGGCAGCGGTCATACGGTAAAAACTCATGTCATCCATCCATCGTTAAAGACAGCTGTTCCCAAGAACAGGTATCCGTAATTTCCGTCGTCCCGTTGTTGCGGTGAAGTATGAGGAGAGAGTTAAAATTTCAACCCGGCGCAGACCGGCGGATGGTAGATAAGCACCTATCCACCTCATTCAGGTGGAAAAATGCGGCAAAAACATCACTACTCATCTCTGCCGATGAGCGAGAACACGGCACACCCACGGTCACTGCATCACATTCATCGGATTAAGCGTGGTGATTCTAACCTTCAATCTGATCCTTCAGCGCCAGATGTGCGCCGGCAAGCCAGGCCACAGGCACCCGGAAAGGCGAACAGGATACATAATCGAATCCGGCCTGGCGGCAGAAGGCAATCGACTCTGGATTGCCGCCGTGTTCCCCACAGATCGACAGGGTGACATCCGGCTGGGATCGCCGCGCACGTTCTGCCCCGATCTCAAGCAATTCGCCCACGCCATCGGTATCAAGCGTGTGGAACGGATCTTCCGCGTAGACTTCCTGACGCACATATTCCGACATAAACCGCCCCGCATCATCGCGTGACAAGCCATAGGTCATCTGGGTCAGGTCGTTGGTCCCGAAGCTGAGGAAGGACACATGCGGCGCAATTTCCTCTGCCCGCAGGGCCGCGCGTGGTGTTTCCACCATCACGCCCAGGCGGAAATCAAATTCAACGCCGGATGCCGCACGCACCTGGGCTGCGACCAGATCAATGCGGGCCTTCACGATCTCAACCTCGCGCATGGCGGAAACCAGTGGGATCATCACCTCTGGTATAATCGCCTGACCCTCTGCAGAAACCTCAGCCGCCGCTTCAAAGATCGCACGCGCCTGCATATCGTAG
This sequence comes from Thalassobius sp. I31.1, assembly GCF_003031585.1. Lineage (GTDB taxonomy): Bacteria > Pseudomonadota > Alphaproteobacteria > Rhodobacterales > Rhodobacteraceae > Halocynthiibacter. Next base: position 166,076 of record NZ_PWAA01000042.1, on the reverse strand, counting down.
ATTTCCGGCACGGTGATCCCCAGACGTACGCCCCGCATGCCCAGCATCGGGTTGAATTCAGACAGGGCCTTCACCCGCCGTTCCACGTCAGACAACGGCAGGTCCAGCGCCCCGGCCAGTTCCCGCATGCCTTCACGGGTATGGGGCAGGAATTCATGCAGAGGCGGATCAAACAGGCGAATACAAACCCGCTCACCCCGCATAATTTCAAACAGCTTCTTGAAATCGGCCCGTTGCATAGGCAGTAAGCGATCCAGCGCAGCAGCACGATCATCAGGGGAGTTCGCGAAGATCATCTCACGCATCAGGGTCAGGCGGTCATGTTCAAAGAACATATGTTCCGTGCGGCACAAGCCAATGCCCCGCGCCCGGAAACGCCGGGCAATTTCCGCATCTGCAGGTGTGTCGGCATTGGCGCGCACCTTAATGTCGCTCACATCCTCAGCCCAGGTCAAAAGCGTGCGGAACCCGTCTTCAAGGGTGGGTTCCAGCAGTTCAGCAGCCCCATCCAGCACGTCACCTGAAGATCCGTCCACTGTGATCAGATCCCCCTCGCCCAACTCACGGCCATCCGGCAGGATCAGGCGTTTTTCCTTGCGTTTCAGCTTCAGATCAGAGGCACCCACAATACAGGGCAGGCCCAGACCCCGGGCAATCACCGCTGCGTGGCTGGACATGCCGCCGCGTTCGGTCAGCACGGCAGAGGCCGCATGCATGCCGCGAATATCCTCGGGCGCGGTTTCGCGGCGCACCAGAATACAGGCTTCATCGCGGGCCTGACTGGCCTGGGCCGCTGTGGCAGAAAACACGATCTTACCGGTGGCAGCCCCCGGGCTGGCGGCAATGCCTTTCAGCAGAACATCACGGGGCGCATCCGGGTTGACCTGCCTGTGCAGCAGTTCCGTCAGCGCGCGCGGTTCAATCCGCAACAAAGCCTCTTCGCGCGGAATGATCTTATCATTCGCCAGATCCACCGCCACACGCACAGCCGCAGGGGACGTGCGTTGCACCCGGATCGCATCGAGAATGCGCAATTCGCCGTTATCCACGACGAATTCCACTTCCATTTCCTCGCGCAGTTTCTCACGCAATGACGCACCATAGCCGGTCAGCGTCGAGTAACAGGGCGGGCAGAGTTCTTCCATCGACTTGCCGCGCGTGTCTTTCTGCAGAAACACCGCATCGCCATCCAGCGCGTCGCGCCCCTGGCTCTGACGTTTATAACGCCCCTCAATCTGACGATGGCCGGTCTGCGGATTGATGAACCGAATGACACCGGATCCGCATTCCCCACTTCCCAGTCCAAAGATCATTTCTTGCACCACAAGGCCCAGCCCCGCATCCGCAGGCGCACCTTTGGCCTGACGTAAAAGCCGCGCGGTTGTGCCTTCCCAGGCCCGCGCCATGGAGCGCAGAACTTCTTCCAGCTGATGGGCCGGATCCTGGGGGAATTCTTCTTCGCATTCGAATTCATAGGCTTCCAGAACGCGTTTCAGCGCATCCGCACTGTCGCTGTCGTCGACCTCAAATTCATCCGGGTCCAGCCGCGCAACATGCACCGCATAGGATTGCACAAACCGGGTATACAACCGGTCTGCCGCTTCCTGGCCCAGCTCTTCCGCCATGACCTTATGGCGCGCGGCATTCATACCAATGTTCAGGATCGCCCCCGGCCCGCCCCAGTCGGGATCCTCGGACGATGGCCGCACAGAGACCACAGGTCTGTCGCCAAAGCTTGCCAGCATATCCTTCGCATCCGGAACCTGCCCCTGCGCAATGCCGCGAACGCAATCGAAACTCAGCGCGACTGTGCGCGGCACGGGCATATTCAGGCGGGTCAGCCGTTGCAGACATTTCGCCCGCCCGCCGTGGGAATTCACGGCAATCGGGGCCCCTTCAGTGATCAGGGTATAGGATGTAACGGGCTGGTCAGGAGTATTCTGCACTGCGGCACCTTTTCTGCTTCATTGCAGCATAGCGCGTTTATGGCATCTGACAAGTAATGCATCATCCGTGGCGGTTTTTCTGGCGAAAAACCGGAAGGGGGCCAGCCCCCATCCATCTGCGATGGATTCCCCGGGGATATTTAGACTGAAAAGAAAAAAGGACCGCCGCCAGATTGAGGCGACGGTCCCTTATGACAAGCTGTGTCAGCCTTCAACTTTGGTCAGGTCCGCCACAGAAAGACAGATGGTGCGGATGCGGGACAGCAGGTTCAGGCGGTTGCGACGCACGACCTGGTTGTCTGAATTCACCTGCACGGCTTCAAAAAACGCATCAACCGGCGCACGCAGAGCGGCCATTTCGCCCATGGCAGCGGCGAAATCTTCCGTTTTCATCGCAGGGGCGATTTTTCCTTCGGCCAGATCCAGCGCGGCAAAGAGCGCCTTTTCGCTGTCGTCTTCCGCGAATTTCACATCCGCGCCGTAGGAATATTCGACACCGTCTTTTTCCTCGGCCTGTGTCAGCAGGTTATTGGCGCGCTTAAAGCCCTGGAGCAGGTTTTCACCATCATCTGTCGCTAGCAGTGCAGAGAGCGCTTTGGCACGATTGACCAGCAGCACCAGATCATCGTTGCCGTCCATCGCAAGACAGGCGTCGATCACGTCATGACGAATGCCCTGATCCTTCAGGAAGACTTTCAGGCGGTCGTGGAAGAAGGAGAGAAGGTCAGGAAGCAAAAAAGAAACAGTAAGTGCTTTGGGGAAAGGATGGATACTCCCCATTACCTTTTCTGCGCTTTCCGCAATGTTATCAGCGTCACCGTCAGACAAAATAAGATCATCAGAAGTCAGTCGATACTCGATTGCCTCAAATTTGTCATCGCAATCCCGAGACCAGGAAACTGATTTTTCACGGCGTTCAAAACGTGCGATATTCTGCTTTTCAGAGAGCAACTCCAACCACACGCACAATTCAGCTACCCGTGACCAACCAAGATGATGAGCTTGAGCCGATGTTCTGAGGAGATCTAAGAGACTTCCACGCACCCCATTCTCCAACACAAGACGGATCACACCAAGGGCGGCGCGGCGCAGGGCGAAGGGGTCTTTCGAGCCTGTGGGTTTCTCATCAATTGCCCAGAAGCCTGTCAACAGGTCAAGCTTGTCGGCAAGCGCCACGGCAACGGAGACATCAGAGGTGGGCACATCATCAGAGGGGCCAAGCGGGGAGTAATGGGCTTCACAGGCCTCGGCCACTTCCGCAGGCAGGCCAGCGGCCGTCGCGTAATAACGGCCCATAAGCCCCTGCAGTTCCGGGAATTCATAGACCATCTCGGATGACAGATCGGCCTTGGCCACGCGCGCGGCCTGTTCCGCCAGATCAGCATCTGCGCCCACAACAGCCGCCAGTTCACGAGCGAGTGCTGCGATCCGTTCAATGCGCTCTTTTTGTGAGCCCAGCTTGTTGTGGAAGGTCACATTCGCAAGGCTGGCCAGCCAGGGTTCCATCTTTTCACCCTTCGCCACGCGCAGATCGTTTTCCCAGAAGAATTTCGCATCACTCAGACGGGCAAACAGCACCTTCTGGTTCCCCGCCAGAATGGTCGCGCCATTGTCGCGGGTGGAGCGGTTGGCAACGGTGATGAATTTCACGATTTTGCCGGACTTCGGATCGCGCACAGAGAAGAACTTCTGATGTTCTTTCATAGAGGTCTGAAGCACCTCAGGCGGCAGATCAAGGAAGTCAGCGGCAATGTCGCCCATCAGCACGACAGGCCATTCGACCAGGCCCGCGACCTCACGCAGAAGGCCGGGATCTTCGACGATTTCCAGCCCCTGGGCGAAGGCCTGATTTGTGGCGTCCTGCCAGATCATGTCCTGACGTTCCGAGGCGTCCAGAATGACATGGGCGGTTTTCAGTTTGGCGGCGTAATCTTCAAAGGACGTCACAGAAATGCGGCCCGGGGCCATGAAACGATGGCCTTCGGTGAAATCACCGGATGTGATGCCGTCGATGTCCATTGGCACAACAGTTGCGCCGGTTTCGTCACTCAGCAGTGCAAGGATGGAATGCAGCGGACGCACCCAACGCAGGGAACCGGTGCCCCAGCGCATGGATTTCTGCCACGGGAAGTTGCGGATCGCAGCTTCCAGAACTTCCGCGATAATATCGGCTGCCGAACGGCCTGGCTTTACGATGGTTGCAAAGTAAAACGCGCCCTTCTTTTCCTCGCGCTCGACCAGATCCGCGCGCGCTACCCCTGCCCCGCGCAGGAAACCTTCCAGCGCTTTTTCGGGCGCGCCGACTTTCGGGCCACGGCGTTCTTCGCGCACTTCAGGGCTTTCGGCCAACAGGCCTTCTACGGCCAGAACCAGACGGCGCGGGGTCGAGAACGTACCGGCAGAGGCATAGGTCAGACCGGCATCCACCAGACCATTGGTGACAAGTTTCTTCAGGTCATCCGCGGCTTTCCCCTGCATACGGGCGGGGATTTCCTCAGAAAAAAGTTCAATCAGAAGATCAGGCATGGTCTTGGCTTTCGGGCTTATCTTATTCGGGTTCGGATTTGCGGCGTGTTACGGGCGGGGCGGACAGTGGTCGGGCACAGGGCGACCATCTTCAAAGACTTCTTTGCCGCAGGCGTTCATCTGATGCCAGACAAAACCGCGTCCGTCCGGCATAATGGCAACCACACGGTCAAAGCCCCAGTGGATATCTTTCTGACCAAGGAAAGCGATGGCTTCGCCGTCTTCAAGCGCTTCGCCCACTTCAACCGCGTCATAGCAGTCAAACCAGGCAGGCGCGGTCAGCGGGGTGGCATCTTCAAAGGTCACATAGGTTTCGGTCATCATCGCCTGGCTTTGTGGCGTTGTGAAACAGGCACGGTAACGCAGGGGCGAGCTGTCTGAATCAATGCCTTCAAAATCCTCAAAGATGATTTCTTCCGGCAGATCCGTGGTCAGAGAGACAACTTCTACGCGGCCGCCGGCACCTGCGGGGATCTCGTCATAAAAGGCGTAAACCTGAAGGTAATACATCAGGATGCCTGCGGCGATTGCACTCACAAAAATGCTCCCTGCAAGAAATTTCCCCATTGGTCCGGTCTCCGTCTTTGGCACAACTTACGATTGCCAGCCCGCCCCGTGCATGGCACAGAGCATCCATTCAGCCTGACATAAGGAAGACAAAATGTCCGATCCCTTCGCAGTGTCCATGTTCGGGGCACTTTTTGCAGTAATGAACCCCTTTGTAAACCTGCCAGTTTTCCTCAGTCTGACTTCTGCGCTTGACCGCCCCGCCCAGCGCAAAACCGCACTGCAGGTGGTGTTTTTCACGTTGATCACATGCGCGGTTGTTGCCGGGGCGGGGTCTGCGATCCTGAATTTCTTTGATATTTCCGTCGATGCCTTCCGCGTGGCCGGTGGTCTTGTGCTGGCGCAGATCGGGTTTCATATGCTGAACGGCAGTGAAAGCAGCGCCCACCACGGCACAGACAGTGAGAAAGAAGAACACAATCAGCAGGACAGCGTCGCCTTTTACCCCATGACCTTCCCGATGCTGGTGGGCCCGGGCACGATGACCACGCTGATCCTGTTCTCGCATAAGGCGGATACACTCACAAAATGGATCACCTATGGTGCAGTTACCGGCGCGGTTCTCATGATCCTGCTGGTGGTTCTGTTCTTCGCCGGGGATATCGGGCGGTTTCTGACCCAGACCATGCGCAACATCATGACCCGCATTATGGGCATGATCCTTGTCGCCATAGCGGTTGGTATGGTTGTTGCGGGTCTGAAGGTGCTGCTGCCGGGCCTTGGCTGACCCGGCAGAGCAGGCTTAAACGATCCAGGCGGCTTTGCGTTTGTCAAAGAAAGCACCGATGCCCTCGGAACTTTCGCTGTCTTCCCAGCGTCCGGCAAGCGCGGCAATGGACATATCAATGACGTCATCATCAATGCGCGGGCCAAGCGCCCGGGCCAGTGCCTTTGCATCTGCAACCGCACGCGGTGCGCAGGACAGATAAGGCGTGACTTCGGCTTCAACGGCAGCATCCAGATCGTCGGCACTGACAACCTTCGCCAGCAGATCCATATCGCGGGCTTCCTCAGCGCCAAACAGCCGGGCGTTCATAAAGACACGCCGCGCCTTGCCTTCGCCCATGCGGGCCAGAACATATGGTCCGATAGTCGCGGGGATCAGGCCAAGGCGGGTTTCGGTCAGGCCGAACTTCGCACCGTCCACACCGATGGCAATGTCACAGACAGACAGCATCCCGATGCCGCCGCCAAAGGCATTGCCCTGCACCCGCCCGATCAACGGTTTCGGCATGGTGTTCAGCGCCTGCAGCATCTCTGCCAGTTTGCGTGCTTCTTTCATGCGGGTCACGGGATCTGCGGCCATCTGATCCTGCATCCAGCGCAAGTCACCACCCGCGCAAAAGCTTTTGCCCGCGCCTGTCAGCACGACAACACGCACAGCCTCATCCGCGCCCAGCTGCCCGGCCACATCTGTCAGTTCCACCAGCATTTGTGCGCTCATCGCGTTGTGTTTCTCAGGGCGATCAAGCGTCAGCCTGGCAACACCGCGATCATCAACGTCAATATCCAGTGTTTCATAAGAATAAGTCATCATATCTCTCCACTCGCACCCGGAATTTTTGAAAAATTCCGACACAGATTTTTTCAAAAAATCTGTGCGCCTCAGCTTTCCCGCATTTTACGCGCCATAACAGCCGCTTCCTGCACGATGTTCGCGTCTAGCCCGGTATCAATCCCGATCCGTTCGCAATGCTCCATCACCCGTTCCGTCGCCACATTCCCTGCAGCCCCCGGCGCATAAGGACAGCCGCCAAGACCGCCCACGGCTGCATCAAAGACCTTCACCCCAAGCGAAATCGAGGCATCAATGTTATCAATCGCCCGCCCGCTTGTGTCGTGATAATGCCCGGCCAGTCGATGCACAGGCACAACGTCTCGCACAGCCAACAGCATCTTTGCAATGCTATCAGGTGTCGCCTGACCAATCGTGTCGCCCAGAGAAATCTCGTAACAGCCCATGGCAAACAACGCCTCAGCCACACGCGCGACTTCACCCGGATCAACCTTGCCGTCATAGGGGCAATCGGTCACGCAAGACACATAGCCCCGCACCGGCAGATCCACATGACGCGCCGCTTCCATGATCGGCTTAAACCGTTCCAGGCTTTCTTCAATCGTCGCGTTGATGTTGGCTTTGGAAAACCCCTCCGACGCCGATCCAAAAATCGAAATCTCATCCGCTTTCGCTGCAATCGCCCCATCATAGCCGCGCATATTCGGCGTCAAAGCAGCATAGCTGATGCCCTCACCCCGCGTGATCCCGGCCAGCACATCCGCGCTGTCCGCCATCTGCGGCACCCATTTCGGAGACACGAAACTGGCACATTCAATTCGGCGAAAACCAGCGCGCGACAGGCAATCGACCAAAGCAATCTTTTCAGCCGTTGGGATCTGGCGTTTCTCGTTCTGCAACCCATCCCGCGGCCCACATTCAAAAATCTCAATCGCTTCTGTCATGATGTTTCCTCCGGTTTCACCACCTCAGGCGGCGGGTAGAAATCTTTGCGGTAAATCAGCGCTTCGCCCTCACGCGGCAAGGCCTTGGCATAGCCTGGGCGCGCCTTAAATCTGTCCCACCATGCGCTTAAATTCGGCATCTCATCAAGGCTTGTGAATTTCTCACCGACAAACACACCATACGCCAGGGCACAATCCACCGCAGAAAATCCACCTGCCAGCATCCAGTCCCGCCCATCAGAGAGCTTCGCCTCAAGCCGCTTCAGGGTCACCGCCAGGCGTTTGGCCTCAAGCCCCATCAGAACCGGGGACTTCATCCAGTCCTCATAGACCACCACATGGCTTTGCGTCAGGTTCGCGCAATGCTGCCCTGTGGTTTCCGCAAAATGCAAAAGATCCAGATATTCGGCCCGCTCAGGCGTTCCCGGCGCACGCGACAAGGCCCCCTCGCCCAGCTCCGCCAGATACTCCACCGCAGCCCCGCTTTCACAGATCACCTGACCATTGCCAAGTTCCAGCGCCGGCACACGCCCCGCCGGGTTCAGCGCCTTATATTCCGCGCTGCGCAGGCTTTTGTCAAAGAAGTTGTAGCTGACAAGTTCATAATCCAGCCCCAACTCCTCCAACACCCAAATCACCCGCATAGAACGCGCCTGCGGTGCATGATGTAAACGTATCATGCTGCGGCCTCACCCTGGTCCGCCAGACGGATCAAGGCCGCACCCGCCTCAACCTGCCCGCCTGCTGCGCACAGAACCTCGGCCACCACACCATCGCGTGCTGCCGCCAATGTGTGTTCCATTTTCATGGCTTCCAGCACTGCCAGGGCATCGCCTTCTTTCACGACGGCCCCCGCTTCTACCATAACGGCCTTCACCAGCCCCGGCATGGGGGCTTCGATCAGGCTTGGATCACCGCCAGCACCATGGGCCACGTCCAGCACGTCCACAGCTTCAAAGTGGTAATTGTTGCCCCAGAACACCGTGACATTGTCGCCCAGAACCACAACCTCAGCCGGGGTTTTGTCGCCGCCAACCCACCAGATGCCATCGGTGCGCGTCACCGTGGTAAAACCACCGTCCAGCTCAATGTGGAAATTGCGATGGGTCATCGTGGTGATGCGTGCCTCAAGTTCCTCGCCCTTATGGCTGAACTTCACCGTCACCGGCACACGCGCCCAAAGGCCAAAACCCGTTTCCGGCGTATTGTCCCCCGCAAGCCCGGCAAAGCCCAGGGCCGCAAGGCTACGCGCCTTAATGCAAGGCACGGGATCGGGCGTCAGCGTATCAATGTCACGATCAATCAGACCCGTATCCACGCGCCCCGCGGCGAAATCATCGTGCCGCACCAGCGCCCGCAAAAACGCAAGGTTCGTCACAGAACCCACGACCTGCGTTTCCGCCAGGGCCTGCGCCATCTTGCCCAGCGCAATGTCACGTGATCCGCCATGGGTGATGATCTTGGCAATCATCGGATCATACCAGGGTGAAATCTCATCCCCCGTGCGCACACCACTGTCAGACCGCGCACCTTCAGAAAATTGCAAATGCGTCAGCGTGCCGGTGGCAGGCAAGAACCCCGCAGGCACATCTTCCGCATACAACCGGACCTCAAAACTATGCCCATCAATCGTCAACTCATCCTGTTGTTTCGGAAGGCTTTCACCCGACGCCACACGCAGCTGCCATTCCACCAGATCAACGCCGGTGATGACCTCGGTCACAGGGTGTTCCACCTGCAAACGTGTGTTCATTTCCATGAACCAGAACCCATCAGCGCGCAGGCCACCTGACCCATCCACGATAAATTCCACCGTGCCTGCGCCGGCATAGCCGATTGCCTCGGCCGCGCGCGTCGCCGCGTCCCCCATGGCTTTGCGCACTTCCGCAGTCATGCCCGGCGCGGGGGCTTCTTCGATCACCTTCTGGTGACGGCGCTGCAGGGAACAGTCCCGTTCAAACAGATGCACCGCTGATGTGCCATCGCCAAAAACCTGCACCTCAATATGACGCGGCGAGGTCACGAATTTCTCAATCAGCACCGCATCATTGCCAAAGGCGGTTTTAGCTTCGCCCATCGCACTGGCCAAAGCCGCATCAAAATCCGCATCCGCCTCAACCAAACGCATGCCTTTGCCGCCGCCGCCAGCTACCGCTTTGATCAGCACCGGATAACCGATCTTCGCCGCTTCCGCCTTCAAAAGCTTGGGATCCTGATCCTCACCGTGATAGCCCGGCACAACCGGCACGCCCGCTTCAATCATCAGGGCCTTGGCCGCATCTTTCAGACCCATCGCCCGAATGGCTTTCGCGGACGGCCCGATAAAGGCAATACCGGCTGCATCACAGGCTTCCACGAAATCAGGGTTCTCGGACAGAAACCCATAGCCCGGATGAATACCCTCAGCGCCCGTGTCTTTCGCCGCCTGCAGGATACGTTCCTGCACCAGATAACTGTCCGCAGGCGCATTCGCCCCGATATGCACCGCTTCATCCGCCATGGCCACATGCTTCGACTTCGCATCCGCATCGGAATAGACAGCCACGGTTTTCACGCCCATCTTGCGCGCTGTTTCCATCACCCGGCAGGCAATCTCTCCCCGGTTTGCGATCAGGATTTTCTTAAACATCAGCTTTCTCCCGCGTTATGCGTTTGCGCGGGGGCTCTGCCCGCAGAATTTTCACCCGGCCAGCTGCGATAGCGGTGCCGGAAGGTCAGGTTCGCCCGATCACTGTCGAGCAGATAAAACATCACAAGGAAGGACATGCCGCCCGCCACAACACCCGTGAAAGGCCCTGTCAGCGCCAGCGCAACAGAGGCGGCGAAATGCACAGCGGCAAACATGATGGTCGCCTGCCCCCGTATGGCAAACCCCAGCAGGATCAACACGGTCAGGATCAACAGCACCCCGTGGATCAGCACACCAAAGACGTTCTCAATCGGGTAATATCCCAACAGCGCAGCAAGGCTGAACAGCGCCACAGAAAGGTAATACAGGATCGCCCCCCACATCAGCCCGCCAACACGGCCCAGCCTGTGCCCATGGGCGACATGGCGTGGCACATAAACCCACTGCGCCCCGGTCGACGGGTCCAGATCGCCGCGTTCAAACGTGATTTCGTTCTTCTCTGTCATCTCACTCACCACCATGATCCGCTTTTTGCGTCTCTCAGATGTTCCCGTACATAAGCAGGCAAAGGCCAGGCATCCCGGTCCATCCCGCTGATCTTTCCCTTCAGCCCGTCACGATACGCATATTCGTAAAGCTCCGGATGGATCGTCACCTCAATATCGCTCAAGGCCTCTTCCACCTGGCTGCGGGTTTTCTCAAACTCATCCACCAGCTTTGCTTCATCGCTTTTCCCACGCAGAAGCCCCGCAAGCCCGGTCAGATTCAAAATCTGCTTCCCCGTGCCCAGCGCAATCGCCAGCAAAAGGTTCGCAATGAACCCACCCAGTTTTTCAGCCAGGTTTGTCCCCGGGATCCCCCAGTTCAACCAGCCACCTGATGCTTCACCAGCCTCCGTCCGCATCCGGTCAAACTCTGCCGCGAACACCTCACGGAACTGACGCGCAAAGCGCAGACGGCTGAAATCATCGCGTCCGGCAAAAATCCGGATCACAGGGCGCACAAACATCCCGGCTTCAGACCGCGCTTTGAACTCTTCAAAGTCAAAGAGGAAAAAGTAATCCTCCGCCCCGGCAGAATTATGCACCATATACACCGCGATCTCTGCCTCTCGGGTCATCTCCGGCAGTTTAAACTCCGGCAGATAATCCAGGATCGCCTTGCCAACCCCCATCATGCCCACGCCCCTTCATCTTGCCCAAAATACTCCGGGGGAGTCCGCAGGACGGGGGCAGCGCCCCCCTGCAAGAGGGCAACTGTATACAATTTATATGCATAATATGTGCATAGGATGTGCATGTGTTGTGTATCGCCCGATTACATCCGGAAAACGCCGAATTTGGTTTCCTCAATCGGCGCGTTCAGGGCGGCGATCAGCGACAGGTACAGAACCTCACGGGTGTCACGCGGATCAATGATCCCGTCATCCCACAGACGCGCGGACGCATACAGCGGGTGACTTTGTTCCTCAAACATATCGATGGTGGGTTGCTTGAACTGCGCTTCTTCTTCCGCAGACCACTCGCCACCCTGACGTTCAATCGCATCGCGTTTTACGGTGGCCAAAACACCCGCCGCCTGTTCGCCACCCATCACAGAAATCCGAGAATTCGGCCAGGACCACATGAAACGCGGCTGATAAGCACGACCGGACATGCCATAGTTTCCAGCCCCGAAAGACCCGCCAACAACCATCGTGACTTTTGGCACTTTCGTGGTGGCAACCGCTGTCACCATCTTAGCACCATGGCGGGCGATGCCTTCGTTTTCATACTTCCGCCCCACCATAAAGCCCGTGATATTCTGCAAGAAAACCAATGGGATATTGCGTTGCGAACAAAGCTCCACAAAATGCGCACCTTTTTGCGCGGCCTCGGAAAACAGCACACCATTGTTGGCAACAATCCCGATGGGACAGCCTTTGAGATGGGCAAAACCAGTGACGAGTGTCTCACCATAACGCGGCTTGAATTCATCAAATTTTGACCCATCCACAACCCGTGCAATCACTTCGCGGATGTCATAAGGCGTCTTCAAATCACCCGGCACAACGCCCAGAAGTTCCTCTGCATCATACAGCGGTTCCTCGGATTCCTGCCATTTCACGGTTGTAGGTTTGGTCAGGTTCAGGCTTTCCACAGCACGCCGCGCAAGTGCCAGCGCATGTGTGTCATCCTCGGCCAGGTAATCCGCAACGCCAGACAGACGCGTGTGCACGTCCCCGCCACCCAGATCCTCGGCAGACACAACCTCGCCCGTTGCGGCCTTCACCAAAGGCGGACCAGCAAGGAAGATAGTCCCTTGTTCTTTCACAATAATTGACACATCAGACATGGCCGGCACATAGGCCCCACCCGCTGTACAAGACCCCATCACAACCGCGATTTGCGCGATGCCCATAGCGGACATATTGGCCTGGTTGTAAAAAATCCGGCCAAAGTGATCGCGATCCGGGAAAACCTCATCCTGGTTGGGCAGGTTCGCCCCGCCGCTGTCCACGAGATAAATACAAGGCAGGCGACATTCCTGGGCAATTTCCTGGGCGCGCAGGTGTTTCTTCACGCTCATCGGATAATAGGTGCCACCTTTGACGGTCGCGTCATTGCAGACCACCATCACGTCCTGCCCATGCACGCGCCCGATCCCGGCAATCACACCTGCTGCAGGGGCCGCACCGTCATACATGCCGTGGGCTGCGGTTGCGCCGATCTCAAGGAAAGGAGAGCCCGGATCAAGCAGATTCATCACCCTTTCGCGTGGCAACATCTTCCCGCGCGACAAATGCCGTGCCCGCGATTTCTCGCCCCCACCCGCAGCGGCTGCGGCAGCAGCTTCACTGATGGTTTCAATCATCCCCTCATGCGCCGCCACATTGGCTTTAAACGCATCAGAAGTCGGCAGGGCTTTGGTGGTGAGTTTCATTTAGTTTTCTCCGTTTTCGGATGAATTTCTTTGCGCCATTCGGTTCAGAACACGAACAGAATGCAGATGCATGGCACTTTCCAGCGCCTCACAATAGTTTTCAGAATATGCATCAGGAACCTCGCAGTTATCAGTCCTGTCTGGTCCCTGACGTGCGGATTCGAGCCTCCGCTTATAACTTCGTGGGGCGAAGCCAGTGCCCTGAATTTCTTCGGGTAACCTACTCAGAATCTTAGCCGCACGATCATTGATCTCAGTCATGACAGCATTCAGACACTCAGGATCAGCCTGGCCATCCTCATCACAATATCCCAATGGCGTTGAGAGGCATTCAGTCTCCAGGCGCGAAGTCAGTACCGACATTGCAATATAGCGCGAACTGCTCCGCTCAGCTTCATCCCGTTGATCCGCTGCATAATCTGTCGTTTCCAGGCAGGCATCCAGATAGGAAACAGCATGCTCAGCCGGAGACATTTGGGCGAGAGCCGGAACAGTGTTTGCAACCAGAAAGCCACTGAAGACAGCCATACCTGCAAGCATCTGACAATATCCCGACATCAATCCCCCTCCGCTTCCGTTGCCAGAATAAAATACTGACGTGCGGTTTCATGCATCAGGCAGGCCAGTTGTGCCGGGCCTCCGCCGGTGCCGCCGCCCCAGCGGGCGCGCTCGAACTCACAGCTAGCGTCGCGATAGGCGATCCAGGCCACCTGCATCTCACGCAGGGCACCGGCCTGGGATGTGGTCAATGCGCCGATACGTTCCATCTCGGCGTCATCTGCCTCCAGCTTGTCGCGCAGCACGCGGTAGGCGTTGTTCAGATGGTCATCCCACAGCGCGTATTCCTGGTTCAGACAATGCCCCATGCCAACGGTTGAACTGCCCTCTGGGGTGGAATCCATACAGGCATTCGCAGACAGACCGACACATTCCAGCGCCGGCGCATGGCCCGGACCAGATCCGCTTTCGTAATAACAGCTGAGTGAAAGTTCCGGATCAAACGCAGGCTGTTGCGCCTGAACCGGCAAAGCAAAGGCAAGTAGCCCGGCAATAACGGTAATCTGTGATCTAAGCATGAAAATATCCCTGGTCTGAAAAAGATACATCCAGCTTAGCCACAAGGTGCGACGTTTTAACAGGGCCGATTTTCCTTTGCGCGCCCGTGGGTTGATATGGGTCAAGGCGACTCAGCCTGCTCAGGCAGAACCTGGCCGCATAACGAGAACGAAAGGCACGACCGTTATGAGAAAACTCATCTCCGCCCTGAGCCTGAGCGCCGCTGCGCTTGCCCTTGCCACCCCTGCTGTGGCGCAATCCCAGGGGGACTGGACCTTTGGTGTGGGCGTTGCCCATGTCGCCCCGAAGTCCAACAACGGCACCCTTGCACCTGGCGTTGCCCGGGTCGGCAACGAAACGCAGCTTCAATTCACCGGCGAATATTTCATCCGCGACAACATCGGGATTGAACTGCTGGCAGCCACCCCGTTCACTCATGGGATCAACGTCGATGGCGTTGGATATGTTGGTGAAGCCAAACAACTGCCGCCGACCCTGTCTGTGAACTATCATATTCCGACCAATGGTAAGATCACACCCTTTGTCGGTGTTGGCATCAACTACACCACATTCTTCGAAGAGAAGACGGCTCTCGGCACGCTGGAACTGGATGACAGCCTTGGCCTGGCCCTGAACCTGGGTGCGGATTGGCAGATCTCTGATCGGGGCGCCATGCGTTTCAACGTCCGCTACATCGACATCGACAGTGACGTGACCCTGAACGGCGCCCCCATCGGCACTGCCGAAATCGATCCGATTGTTGCGGGTGTAAGCTACGTGCACCGTTTCTGACCTGTTCAGGATGTTGCGCTAAACTGGCGGCCCGGTCCGGACCGCCTTTTTTGTGATCAGCTCATGGATGCCATAAGTTCGCGACCAATCAGCATCCGGCGGATTTCTGACGTGCCTGCACCGATTTCCATCAGTTTGGCATCGCGGAACATGCGTGATACAGCGCTGTCATTCATGAACCCGGAAGCCCCCATGGCCTGCACCGCCTGGTGGGCCTGCTTCATCGCTTCTTCAGAAGCATACAGCACGCAGGCCGCCGCATCCTGACGGGTCACTTCCCCGCGATCACAGGCCTTCGCGACCTCATACACATAGGCCCGGGCCGAATTCATCGCCGTATACATATCTGCGATCTTGCCCTGCATCAGCTGGAAATCCCCGATGCGTTTGCCGAACTGTTTGCGCTCCGCCATGTAAGGCATGACCTCATCCATACAGCCCGCGATGATGCCGGTGCCGATGCCCGACAGAACCACACGTTCGTAATCAAGGCCCGACATCAGGACGTTGACACCTTTGCCTTCCTCGCCCAGCACGTTTTCAAACGGCACTTCAACATTGTCAAACACCAGTTCCGCCGTGTTGGATCCACGCATACCCATCTTGTCGAAATGCGCCGATGTGCTGAACCCAACCGTGTCTTTTTCAACGATGAAGGTTGTGATGCCCTTTGGTCCGGCTTCGGGATCAGTTTTCGCGTAAACCACCAAAGTGTCGGCGTCCGGCCCGTTGGTGATCCAGTATTTCGTGCCGTTCAACACATAATACCCGTTGCGCTTTTCCGCCTTCAGCTTCATCGACACCACGTCAGAACCAGAGCCGGCCTCACTCATGGCCAAAGCACCCACATGTTCACCGGAGATCAGTTTTGGCAGGTATTTATGCTTCTGCTTTTCGGTCGCATTGCGGCGGATCTGGTTCACACAAAGGTTGGAATGCGCGCCATAAGACAGCGAGACAGAGGCCGAGGCCCGCGCGATTTCCTCAACGATGATTACATGTGCGAGGTAAGACATGCCCGCCCCGCCGTATTCCTCAGGCGTGGTCACACCAAGCAGGCCCAATTCGCCCATCTCTTGCCACAGCTCTGCCGGGAAATCGTTTTTCAGGTCGATCTCAGCCGCCATGGGCTTGATACGGTCCTGCGCCCAACGGTGCACCATATCGCGCAGGGCGTTGACGTCTTCACCAAGGTCGAAATTCATCACGGCATTAAACATGGCTGGCTCCTGTTGAGGCTGGTCCGGCGATCTGGCGCCCGTGACCTGTTTTATTGAACGCTTGTTCATTTAATACGTCAAACCCACGATTCGGGTCAATGGTCGGGAAAAATGCCCTTACGTCGTGATTATTTACAAAGATGACTGAACAGCTATAAAATCCAGAAATCACTTAAAGAAAATTGGATTGTCATGAAAAACACGCCCTCTGTCGCGCGTATTACAGTTGCCAGCCTTACCCTGCTGGTGGGCTTTACTTTTTACTAGGCGTTAAAACCCAGTGTTCTCTCGGCATCAGCCAATCAGGACTGTGAAGCTGTATGGCACGAAATGACGGATCACAATCCAGGTGCACGTACTGTTCGCAGTATCCCGGACATTATCCCGGACACCCATAAAGATTGGCTGATACCTGACCCAGAAAACAACTGGGAACTCATATACAGTCGGTATATCTCTGCGGCCTATGGCTTTAAAAGAAACCCGAGTGAGACCAGCGCCCACTACCTTGTAGCATTTGATCGCCTGATAAGTTGCAGTGAAGGGCGCCATTTTGACCACCCTTTGGATTATGTGCAGGCAGCATATCAAAGCGTTCGCGAC
This sequence comes from Thalassobius sp. I31.1, assembly GCF_003031585.1. GTDB lineage: Bacteria > Pseudomonadota > Alphaproteobacteria > Rhodobacterales > Rhodobacteraceae > Halocynthiibacter. The sequence goes on along the minus strand of NZ_PWAA01000042.1, from coordinate 149,355 downwards.
AGGCACCCAGAATCCCGTCGTCAGGAGTTACTTGATCGCGCCTATCCATATTTGGGGCAATAAACTGAAACCCAAACCTGACTCGCTTGATATAAAGTTGTGACCTCGGCCTTAATAATACGCACAATCGGGACGCAATCTTCCAGACTGAAAATCCGCGAAAGGACCTGGATAAAAGCCCTGCAAACGCCACTATGACGGAACGAAAGTGCCGCCGAAACGGGACGGGATTTCATTTTCCAAACGGGCCCTTCAGCCCGCAGCAACCTTATCGGCCAGGCCTTTCAGGTTGCCGTCAATCACTTTGCCCATCATCATTTTCATCAGGGTCTGGCCCAGGATCCAGCCAAGCGGGCCGTATTTCACGCGGTAGCTCAGACCCCAGATCACGCGGCAATGGCCGATGCCCGCAGGTTCAACCGTGATTTTGGCGACGCCTTCGTGCAGGGGCATGGCGTCCATTTCGGACATGCGCACTTCAATCATGCGGCCGTCTTCCCAGGTGATCGCTTCTTCCACAAGCGATGTGCCATTGTCAAAATGGCAACGCCGCTTTGCACCCAACCCACTGGATACCTCGCTTAATGCGTCCACGGACGCGACCAGGGGCGCGATGTCCGCAAGGTCCATAAAACGGCTGAGTTCCCCCCAGACGGCTTCGGGGGTGGCTTTGATGTCTGCGCTGCGTTGGGCTTGTATCACGGGTTATGTCCTGTTCTCGGAAATTACGGGTTACCATGTCGGCATTGCCCCCTTCACGCCGGATATAACATGCCCCTCCTGACAACATACTGTCAGGAGGATGACAGCAGGACCGGAATTCAGAACAGGCGCTCTGATTGTAACAGCTGCATCTTCAGGCAATGCGCACCGTCGCTTTCATCAACAAACCGCCGGATGATCCTGAAGCCACATCCTGTCAGCAGACGGTGCGAGGCGACATTGCCCTCAACAAGCTCTGCCCGCACCACATTCAGCCCAAGTTCGTCAAACCCGTAGGCCAGCACCCGGCGCACTGCCTGTGTCGCAATCCCCTGCCCCCAGAACGCCCTGCCGATGACAAAACTGATTTCAGCAGCGCGCAAAGACAGGGACACCGTACCGACATTTTCCGCGGTGCCCGGGCAATCAATGACCCACTGCAATCGTTCCCCTGCACGCGTGCGCTCCATTGAACGTGCCAGCCAGATCGCGCCTTCAGAAATGCGTTCCGGCACCCGGTCCCCTGCCAGAGCCGCAGCTTCGCGATCTGTCGCCCGTTGATACCAGCCGGGAATATCGCGGGTTTCCGGCGCGCGCAGGTGCAGACCTGCGGCTCTCAGATCCGGGAGAGAATTTGGCAGTACCATCAGGCGTCCCTTCCGGCGGGATTACCCCTGCTGCCCCTGATGCACTGCCGCAACCTCAGCCCCGATAATCCGGGCGATCTGGGTGCAATCATCCAGACTGAAGGTCAGCGGCAAGCGCAGATCAAGGATGCCCTTCAGCACGCGATCGCTGTCCGGCATCGCTTCGCTAGGGGCATAACGCCAGCTGTCATAGCGCGAGGTAAAGCCCGCAGGTTCCGCACCGCCAAACCACTTCAGCTCGACACCGCGTTTCAGGCAGCGGGCGACCACATCGTCAATGGCCGCTTCTGACCAATCGAGCAGCAGGAACTGAAAGCTGGAGGCGACATAGGCTTCCGCCGCTGGCCGGTTGATCAGGGTCAGGCCAGTGGTGTCGGCAAGCCCGTCTTCCACCACCTTATAACGTTCATTCCAGCGCGCGCATTGCTGATCGAGATCGCGCAATTGCACTCGCAGAATGGCTGCACGCAGGTGATCCATACGCCCCGAAATATTCGGTGTCTGGTATTTGGTTTCTGTAAAATATTCAGGCCCGGGTGCTGCCAGGTGACGTTCAAACAGCATATAGCTGCCCGACAGCATCGTTGCCTTCGCCATGAGGTCTGGATCATCAGAAATCAGCAATCCGCCCTCGCCGGAGTTCAGATGTTTATAGGTCTGGGTTGAGTAGGCCGCCATCACGCCATGACGTCCGGACAACACGCCATTCCAGCGCGCCCCCATGGTGTGGGCGCAATCCTCAATGACCTGCACTTCCAATGCGTTACACAGCATCATCAGGTCATCCATGTCACAGATATGGCCACGCATATGCGACAACAGCAGGATGCGCGAACCGGTGGCTTTGATCTTTGCTTCCAGATCGGGCAGGTCAATGACCAGATCTTCCGTCACACCGACAAACACCGGCACCCCGCCCGTGGATGCAATTGCACCGGGCACCGGGGCCAGGGTAAAGGCATTGGTCAACACAGGCTCACCCGGTGCGATGCCAAGGGCGCGCAGGGCTGTTGCGATCGCATAGCCACCTGAAGACACCGCCAGACAATATTTGCTGCCCATATAGGCCGCAAATTCCTGTTCCAGCAGCGCAACTTCGCCATCTTCGCCTTCACCGACATTATACCGGTGCAACCGGCCGGAACGCATCACATTGACCGCGGCTTCAATCGCCTCATCTGAAATGGGTTCCTGCTGGGTGAAATTGCCTGTGAAAATCTCGCTCATCTCATTGTCCTCTCAGCCGATCAGCCCGGTAACCACATCCTGCAATTCATCATAATGGGGCAGCAGCGCGTCTGGTTGTAATTCTTTAACCTTTTCCCCGTCAGGGCCAAAAGTCACAAGTAATGACGCCACATTGCAGGCCCGCGCGGTTTTATGATCGGTGATCGTATCCCCCACCAGTACCGTGCGCGAAATATCGCCGCCAAGGCGTTTCACTGTTTCGATCAGGGGCATCGGGTGCGGCTTGCGTTCACTCAGCGTATCCGCACCGATCAGCGCGTCAAACAGATCCCGTACACCCAGCCGCGACAACAGAGTTTCCGCCAGGCCTTCCGGTTTGTTGGTACAGACGCCCACGGCATAACCCGCGTCCCGCAGTTTACCGATGGCAGCAACTGCACCGGGAAACATCTTTGTGTAAACGTCAATGTTTTCAGCATAATATTCCAGAAGGCGCGGATAATCTTCCAGCACCATAGCATCATCCACATGACCAAAGTGCCGGGTAAAGCCAGCCGTCAGCATAGCCCGCCCGCCTTTCATCCCGATACCTTTGTCCGCCTCAGAGTCCAGCAGATCACCCAGCCCCCGCGCCCGGAAACAGGCGTTCGCCGCATGGATCAGATCCGCCCCGGTATCTGCAAGCGTCCCATCCAGATCAAACACAACTGTACGCATCATTTTTCCCTGCTTTTCCCCGCCCGGCGACATTCCGCACGTGAATTGTAACGAAGCGTAAAGGTTTTTGACCACCCCGCCCCTTGCTTATGTCACTGCAAGGCTTAAAACCCCGGACAACAGAAAGAAAGAGGCACATCTATGTCCGCTGACAAAAACACCGCACTGATCATTCTTGCCGCAGGCCGAGGCACCCGGATGAACTCAGAACTGCCCAAGGTTCTGCACCCCCTGGGCGGCGTGCCTTTGGTTGTGCATGCGATGGACAGTGCCGCCCGGGCCGAACCGGAACGCACCGTGATTGTGGCTGGCCACGGTGCCGAAGCGGTCAGCAAATCTGTGCGCGAATATAATGAAGATGCGGACATCGTGTTGCAGGAAGAACAGCTGGGCACCGGCCACGCCGTGATGCAGGCCCGCGAAGCCCTGTCCGGCTTTGAAGGCAATGCGCTGGTTCTGTTTGGTGACACACCTTTCATCAGTAAAGAAACCATCGACAAACTGCTGACCGCGCGTGAAAACCACGATGTTGTGCTGCTGGGCATGGATTCCGCAGATCCGAAACGTTACGGGCGTCTGGTTACGGATGGTGACAGCCTGGAACGTGTGGTGGAATATAAAGACGCGGCCCCACATGAAAAACGCATCACCCTGTGTAACGGCGGCATTGTTGCGGCGGATGCCAGCCTGCTGTTTGAATTGCTGGATCAGGTGTCAAATGACAACGCAAGCGGCGAATATTATCTGCCGGATGTGGTTTTCCTCGCTCGTCAGCGCGGATTGTCCGCAGGATATGTCATCTGCGCGGAAGAAGAAACCCAGGGCATCAACACCCGTTCCGACCTCGCGATTGCGGAAAAGCTGTTTCAGGATATGAAACGCGCGGAAATCATGGAAAACGGCGTGACACTCGCCGCACCTGAAACCGTGTTCTTAAGTTATGATACCGTGATTGGCCGCGACAGTGTGATTGAACCCAATGTGATCTTTGGCCCTGGTGTGACCGTGGAAAGCGACGCACAGATCCGCGCGTTTTCACATCTGGAAGGCTGCCATGTGTCCCGCGGCGCACAGGTTGGCCCCTATGCCCGCCTGCGTCCTGGCGCGGAACTGTCAGAATTCACCCGCATTGGTAATTTTGTCGAAGTGAAAAATGCACAGATCCATGAAGGTGCCAAAGTCAACCACCTGTCCTACATTGGTGACGCTGAAATCGGCGCGGGATCCAACATCGGCGCAGGCACCATCACCTGCAACTATGACGGTGTGATGAAACATAAAACCACCATTGGCGAACGCGCTTTCATTGGTTCAAACACCATGTTGATCGCACCGGTCACCGTGGGGGATGAAGCCATGACGGCCTCTGGTTCCGTCATCACATCAGACGTCGAAGCAGGTGCGCTTGCCGTGGCCCGTGCCCGCCAGGACGTCAAACCAGGCCTTGCGCGCCGCCTGACGGACAAACTAAAAGCGATTAAAGCGAAAAAGGGTTAAGAGTATGTGTGGAATTGTCGGGGTCCTGGGCACCCATGAAGTCGCCCCTATGCTGGTTGAGGCCCTGAAGCGCCTGGAATATCGCGGTTATGACAGCGCAGGTATTGCGACTGTTAACAATGGCGTTCTGGATCGCCGCCGGGCTGTTGGCAAACTGGTTAATCTCTCGGATGAACTGGTGCACAACCCGCTGGCTGGTAAATCCGGCATTGGCCACACCCGCTGGGCGACCCATGGCGCGCCAACCGTCGACAACGCCCACCCGCACCGCGCCGGTCCTGTGGCTGTCGTGCACAATGGCATCATCGAAAACTTCCGTGAGTTACGCGAAGAACTGGCAGAAGCAGGCGTTGATTTCGTCACGGAAACAGACACCGAAACCGTTGCCCTTCTGACAGAACAGGCGATGAAATCCGGCCTGGCTCCGGTGGATGCGGCACGTTCTATCACCGCCCGTCTGGAAGGCGCATTTGCCCTGTGTTTCCTCTTTGAAGGTGAACAGGATCTGATGGTTGCGACCCGTATGGGTTCCCCTCTGGCAATCGGCCATGGCGAAGGCGAAATGTTTGTCGGGTCCGATGCGTTTGCCCTGGCCCCGATGACCGCAGATGTGACCTATCTGGAAGAAGGCGACTTCGCCGTTCTGACCCGCAACAGCCTTGAGATCCGGGACGTAAACGGCACGCTCGCGAACCGCAAGATGCAGCGTATCAATCTTGACGCCACCCGCGTTGAAAAAGGCGGGCACAAGCATTTCATGGCGAAAGAGATCTTTGAACAGCCAACCGTGCTGGGCGAAGCTCTGTCCCATTACGCACCGGAAAGCGGGTTAAACCTGCCCGCTGAAACCCCGGACTTTAAAGACATTTCCCGCGTGACCATGGTCGCCTGCGGCACCGCCTATCTGGCCTGTCTGACGGCGAAATACTGGTTCGAACAGATCGCCCGCCTGCCGGTCGAAGTCGATATCGCGTCTGAATTCCGTTACCGCGAACCGCCCCTGCCAGATGGTACACTTGCAATCTTTGCCAGCCAATCCGGCGAAACCGCCGACACCCTGGCCGCGCTGAAATACGCCCAGGGCAAAGCTGATAAGATCGTCGCGGTGGTCAACGTGCCAGAAAGCTCACTTGCGCGCGAAAGTGATCTGATCCTGCCCATTATGGCTGGTGCCGAAATCTCTGTGGCATCCACCAAAGCCTTCACCTGTAAGCTGGTTGTACTCGCCAGCCTCGCCCTGAAAGCCGCCCATGACCGTGGTGAATTGGATGATGCGGGCCTTGCAGAAAAGCTTGCGCACCTACGCAGCCTGCCCGGGTTGATCAACCAGTCGCTTGCGATTGAAGACAGCATAAAAGACGCCGCCCACAAAGCATCCCTTGCCCGTGACGTCCTGTTCCTTGGCCGTGGTCCGCTGTATCCGCTGGCACTGGAAGGCGCGCTGAAACTGAAAGAACTCAGCTATATCCATGCGGAAGGCTATGCCTCTGGTGAACTCAAACACGGCCCGATTGCCCTGATTGACGAAAGCGTGCCGGTGGTTGTTATGGCCCCGACCGACCCGCTGTTTGATAAGACCATTTCCAACGTCCAGGAAGTCATGGCCCGTGGTGGCCGTATCACCCTGATCACGGACGCCCAGGGTGCACGTGTCGGCGGGGATGGCGTTGAAAACCTCATCACCATGCCGCCATGCGATCCGTTTATCGCGCCTATCCTTTATGCCGTGCCTGCACAACTTCTGGCCTATCACACCGCGATTGCCAAAGGCACTGACGTGGACCAACCCCGCAACCTCGCAAAATCGGTGACCGTAGAATGATGACTGCAGATGACGCCCTGAAAGAACTCGTGCCCCATGTGGTCGCGGGCAAAGATGCCCAGATGCAGGCGTTTCACAAAGCCGAACGCGTGTATCTTGGCGTGCCCAATGCAGCGATTGATGCAGCACAGAAAGCCTGGCGTGATCAGATGTCTGTGGAAGATCGCGTAGACCTGGCCCGCGCCCTTTGGGACAGTGATGTGTTTGAAGGCCGCGTGGCTGCCGCAAAACTGCTGACACAAGCCCGGCTGTGCCCGGATGATCAGGCCTGGTCCCTGCTGCAATCCTGGGTCACGCAGATCGATTGCCAGGCCATCGCCGATCTCGTCGCAACCGCCGTGCAGAAACGCCTTGTCGCGGATCCGTCCCGCATTGAAGCCGTGCGCGCCTGGGCTGAATCCGAAGATCTCTGGACCAAATGCGCAGCCCTTGACGCAACCCTGCCCTGGGCCAAACTGAACAACCTCAAAGAGGTGGACGAAGCCATCCGCACCGAGGCCCTGACATGGGCGGCGACCTATATGGCCGACACCACCTGGGCCACACAAAAAGCCGCCACCAACTGGCTCATCGCGCTGGTAAAACATGACGCAGAGCGGGTAAAAACCACTCTTGCAGCGCATGGCGAAACCCTGCGCCCCTCCCTGCGCAAAGACGTGGAAAAACGCCTGAAGTAAGGCTGCGCGCGCAGCCCCTTCACTTCCTTAACGGGTTTCCCGCATCATTCCCCCAATCGCGATTATCCCCGGCCAGACACAGCCGGGGAACCACAACGGAACAGAGGCCCCTTAAAACAGGGCGGATATAAGCTTCCTCACCGGGGTTAGCACCCCCGGTCTCACCCTCCGTATGGGCGGCGCCGCCACATTACCAACCGGCATCACTTCCATACTTAAACAACGTATGACAACCGGGCAGAGACATCTCTGCACCGGCAAGATCTATGCGCCTTGCTTACATCGACAGTGAATATCCAAACCAATATACTGCACCCAGAGAAGAAAAGAGCGCTGCATGCAGATAGATCATCCAAAGATATTCAGTTACCGGCCAATGTCATTCATGGAATACCTGACATCATGTGAGCAGATCGACGGCGATGACCTACTTGCCTTTCACATCGAAGATTCAGGCCACATCGCAAATGACGTTCTGGTCGTAAAAGCAGATCCATATCGCGAATGTGATGACAGATACCTGGAATACAATGACAAAAAACACATCTGGGGCGTCGACACATTTACCATGCAGGATGTCGTCCGATCTTTTCGAAAGTTGTTTCCCGACGGGAAAGACCAGGACGTCCTTATTGCAGCTCACTATTACATTATTAATGATGCTTTCATCTTACCGAAATACTGGGATGATTTTGTGCAGGGGCGTCCATTCTGATGCTGCCAGACACCAGACGAAAGCGGTTCTGCGAGGCGAACAGACTTGCTTTCTTTTCAGCTTAAATATCCCGGGGGTCCGGGGGCTGGCCCCCGGCCTGCGTTCTCAATCCTCACGCAAAGCACGGCGCAGGATCTTCCCCGTCGCCGTCATCGGCAGGCTTTCACGCCGCTCAATCACCTTCGGCGCAACATGTGGGCTGACGTGGGATTTCACACGGTCAATCAGTGCGCGTTCCAGCCCGTCCCATTCCGCCCCCTCGCGCAATACAACAAAAGCCTTCACTGCCTGGCCACGGATCTCATCCGGGACGCCAATCACCGCAGCCATGATCACATCCGCATGCCCTGTCAGACAATCCTCAATCTCTGATGGGCCAATGCGATACCCGGCCGAGGAAATCACATCATCTGAACGGGACGCAAAGCGGATCCATTCGCCGTCCTTCACGCCAAGATCCCCCGTCCGCAGCCAGCCATCCCGGAATTTCTCTGCGGTTTCTTCCGGCTTATTCCAATAACGCAGCATCATCACCGGATCGGGGGCTTTCACGCAGATCTCACCCACCTCACCATCCGCCACGGGCGCGCCATCCTCGCTGATAATCGCCAGCTCATGCCCGGGCACCGCCGTGCCGATCCAACCCTCGCGCGTGATGCCGGCACTGCGGATAGACCCCGCCACCAGGTTACATTCCGTCTGGCCATACATTTCATTCACATCTGCACCAAACACGTCTTTCGCCCAGGAAATCAGGTCCGCGCTCAAGCTTTCACCACCCGACGAAATCACCCGCACACCAAGGCCCGCAGGCACATCTTCCTTCCGCATCATCTTCAGCGCAGTCGGCGGCAGGAACATCACATTTGCCCCCGTCGCCCGGATCAGATCATACGTCCCGGCAGGCGTAAATTTCCGCATCCGATGACTGACCAGCGGCAGGCCAAAATACAGCGCAGGCATCGCCAGATCCATCAGGGCCCCGATCCAGGCCCAGTCCGCAGGCGTCCAGCAGATGTCGCCTTCATGGGGGAAGAAATCATAAAACATCTCAACCGATGGCAAATGCCCGATCAGGTAGCGATGGGCATGCAATGCCCCCTTGGGCGATCCTGTTGTGCCGGATGTATAGATCAGACACGCCGGATCATCGGCAGAGGTTGCCACGGACACAGGCGCTGAATCTGCCCCCTCCAGCTCTTCCTGAAAGTCCAGCACATCAAAGTCGGTTTCATCGACGCAAAAAACCGCCTGAAGTTCCGGCAAATCACCCTCAATCGCTTCCAGATGCTCCAGCGTCTCAGCCGAGGTCACAGCGACCCGCGCCCCACTGTCCGACAGGCGATATTCCAGCGCATCCGGACCAAACAAAGCAAACAGAGGCAAAGCCACGGCACCCAGTTTGTAGGCCGCAAAATGGCTGATCAGGGCTTCGGGGCATTGCGACAGGATGATCGCAACCCGGTCCCCCTGCTGAACACCCTGCGCGCGAAAGACATTGGCCATGCGATTGCAGGCCTCTTCCAGCTGCGCATAACTCCAGATTTCCTGACTGCCGTCCTCATGAATGTGGATCAGCGCAGTTGCATTCGGGGTGGCCACTGCATGACGTGAAACGCAGGCTTCTGCGATATTAAAATTCTCGGGTACATCCCAGGAAAACTCAGCCAGGGATTTCGCCCAGTCCCCCGGATATTTCAGCCGTCGGTCAGCCTGCATATATGTCATGTGTTCCTCTCCCCTCACCTGAATTGAACAAGCGTTCATTTACTCTGCCCTCTGCAACAAAAACTGTCAATTGTCTGTTATTGCGGTTTCCGCGTCGTGGTTGAACTTGCCGCCCTTGCCCTGCATGCTTACATAAGACTCATGACACAGCCAGATACAGCCAGCGACCTACTGATCGATCCCTTCCAGCGCCGGGTGAATTACCTGCGCCTTTCCGTAACAGACCGTTGCGATTTCCGCTGTGTTTACTGCATGTCTGAACATATGACATTCCTGCCCAAGGTGGAACTTCTGACCCTTGAGGAACTGGATCGTCTTTGTACTGCCTTCATCGATATGGGTGTTGAGAAACTGCGCATCACCGGCGGTGAACCCCTTGTACGCAAAGGCATTATGACCTTCTTTGAAGGCATGTCACGCCATCTGGACAGCGGTGCGCTGAAAGAACTGACCCTGACGACAAACGGATCCCAGCTCGCCCGGTTTGCGCAGCCGCTTTATGATGCAGGCGTGCGTCGGGTGAATGTATCGCTTGATACGCTGGACAACGATAAATTCGCAGATATCACCCGCTGGGGCCGCCTGCCCCAGGTGTTGAAGGGCATTGAGGCAGCGCAAGACGCCGGGTTGCGGGTGAAACTGAATGCGGTTGCGGTGAAAGGGTTCAACGACAGTGAACTCTTTGATCTGACCCAATTCTGCGCAGAACGTGACATGGATCTGACCTTTATCGAGGTTATGCCCATGGGCGAAGATATTGAAAACGCGGCCCGTCTTGGTCAGTTCTGGTCCCTGAAGGATCTGCGCAATGATCTGGCAGAACGCTTTACGCTGACCGACCTGTCGGAACGGTCCGGCGGCCCTGCGCGTTACGTGCGGGTTGAGGAAACCGGTCAGAAAATCGGCTTTATCACGCCTCTGTCTCATAATTTCTGCGAAAGCTGCAACCGTGTGCGCGTGACTTGTACGGGTGAGATTTACACATGCCTTGGCCAGGAAGGTAAAAGTGACCTGCGCAACGCTCTGCGTGCGGATACCAACAGCAATGAGCCTCTGAACGCCGCCATTCGCGCTGCCATCGGGCTGAAACCCAAAGGTCATGATTTTGATTATTCCCGCCAGGATGTGGCAGGCAAAATGACCCGCCACATGAGCCATACCGGCGGCTGAGTGCTTCATCGCTCCCTGACGGACGCTCTTCAGCGAAGAGGCCCGCAAGGGCGGATGAGCGGCTTAGTCCAGCCAGATCGGGTTAGACCAGGTCATTTTCCCGGCGCGATCCACAATCGTCACACGGAACCAGGGGGATTTTCCCATCTCGTTCAGAGGCATTTCTGCCTTCGTCATGCTTTCGCCCCAGATCGCATGCGCTTTACAACCACGCCCCTGCACGACCACGCGATACGCGGCAGAACATTCCACATGGATCTTTTTATCCTTCACCTCAATATGATGAATTTCCGGCCCCTGTGAGGAATAGAAATCACCGGCTTTCAGCGCCTCAAGCAGTTGATCCGGATCGTTTTTCTCGGCCTTCACCATAACCCAGCCACCAAAGGCATCGGGGTCCGCGAAATGTGCGTCATCGGTGGCAATCACATTGACCCGCCGCCCCTTCATCAACATCACATCCAGCGTGTGGAACCCATCCGGGCGGGCGGCATCCACCATACAGCTGTGGTTATAGCCTTCCACCGCATGGGCGGCAGTCACGGACATGGCGTCATCATTCGTCAGACCGGACCATTCCGGGTGGGCGATGGCGACAAAGGCCCCTGCATCCACCGCACGCTGTGCGATTTCCGGGCCGGTTTCCTGATCCTCTTCCGCGACAAAGAACTTGGTCTTTGCCGGTGCGAAATCCGCAGGCAGACCCACCGCCACAATATGCCAGAGATCGCCGTTTTCCTGCGCGCCGGAATGCAGCTCTGCCCCGAGAAGCGTCGTGAATTCATCATCCCGGAAGGGCACCGTATCCGCGATAGGGAAGTTGAACAGGCCAACAAAGTGATCCGTCAGAGAGATGAAATCATAGCCCTCTGCCTTGTAACGGCGGCAGACCTCTTCTGGCGAAATCGCCCCGTCAGACATGTTGGAATGGGTGTGCAGATTGCCGCGAAAGAAACGGCCGGGTTTTGCGAAAGCGGATGGGATCATGATGCGGGCTCCTGTTTTAGCGCGCTTTTAACCGGGTCAGGTAACGAAAATACGGCAGCGACCAGGCGCTGCCGTAGAAATGAGTATTTTCAGAAAGGTGAAGCGGAAATTGTTTCCCCGCGACATCTCTGTCTGATTTGCGCCAGCAATTAAGCCGCAGGCATGCCTTTTTCAACGATCTCTGCATACCAGGAACAGCCGGCCGGCAGGGTTTCGTCGTTAAAGTTATATTTCGGGTGATGCACCATGGCGCCGTCTTCGCCGTTGCCAACCAGAATATAGGCGCCCGGGCGGGCTTGCGACATAAAGGCGAAATCTTCACCGCCCATGATCAGATCGGCATTGTCATCGACAGAACCAGAAACAGAGCGCGCCACGTCAGCGGCGAATTTCGTCTGCTCTTCCGCGTTCACCATAACCGGATAGCCGCGCATATAATTCACATCAACAGAGCCACCATAGGTCGCCGCAGTGCCTTCGCAGATCGCCTTAAAGCGGGCTTCAACCTTGTCCTGAACGTCGCTGTCCAGCGTACGCACCGTGCCGCGCAGGGTCACGGTTTCAGGGATCACGTTGTGCGCCTTGCTTTCTGTTTCAAAGCTGGTGACAGAGACCACAACCTGTTTCACAGGATCCACGGTGCGCGACGCAATGGATTGCAGCGCAATCACCATATGGGACGCCATCACAGTTGTATCGATACATTCATGCGGTTTCGCCGCATGGCCGCCAAGGCCTTTGACAGTGATCTGGAACTGATCTGCCGCGGCAAAAAACGCGCCCGGACGGATCGCAAATTCACCCACGGGTTTGCCCGGCCAGTTGTGCATGCCGTAAACTTCGTCGATCTTATATTTGTCAAAGACACCTTCATCCACCATGACGCCGCCACCGCCACCGCCTTCTTCAGCGGGCTGGAACAACAGCACACAGGTGCCATCAAAATTGCGGGTTTCAGACAGGTATTTCGCAGCCCCCAGCAGCATCGCCGTGTGCCCGTCATGGCCACAGGCATGCATCTTGCCAGGGGTTTTGGAAGCATATGCCAGACCCGTATCTTCAAAGATCGGCAGCGCATCCATATCCGCACGCAAAGCAATCGTCTTGCCGGTGGTGTTGGTCTTGCCTTTGATCACAGCAACAACGCCGGTCTGTGCCACGCCGGTTTCAATGCTGTCGACGCCGAATTCCTTCAGGCGGGCTTCGACAAAAGCGGCTGTTTCGTGGCAGTCAAACAGCAGTTCCGGGTTCTCGTGAATGTGGCGGCGCCAGCCGGTGATTTCACTTTGCAGTTCAGCAAATCGGTTCTTAGGAGGCATATTTCTTTTCCTTCTCTTTCAAAAGGGTCAGCCTCCCCGACTGACCCGCAATTCATGGGTCAACCAAGCGGCATTCGTCGTTCGGCCAGTTCCACAAACCAGGCGCTGCCAAAGGGGATCGCCTCGTCGTCAAACTGATATTCCGGGTGATGGCACATCTGCGTGTCACCATTGCCAAGGAAGATATAGGCGCCGGGACGTTCTTCCAGCATATAGGCGAAATCCTCCGACGGCATGATCGGATCTGTTTTATCGTCCACCTTCGCGGATACGGCTCGGGCGGCTTCTGCGGCATAGGCGGTTTCAGCTTCGGTGTTGAACGTCACGGGATAACCTGGCGTCCATTCGACCTTCGCCACTGCACCAAAGACGGATGCTGTATCCATCGCCACGCGTTTCACCCGTTCTTCACAGATCGTGCGATATTCACTGTCCAGCGTGCGCACCGTGCCTTCCATCACGACTTCATGCGCGATGACATTGCTGGCGGCGCTGTCGGTGTTGAAGGTGCCCACAGTCAGAACAACGCGTTTCAGCGGATCAACGTTACGCGCGACAATGCTTTGCAGTGTCACAACAATCTGTGCCGCCACAAGGGTTGTATCAATCGCCAGCGCCGGTTCCGCCGCATGGCCACCTTTGCCGGTGACGGTGATTTTGAATTCATCGGAAGACGCCAGAAGCGCACCGGGGCGCATGGCAAATTCACCGACAGGAATGCCCGGTGCGTTGTGCAGGCCGTAGACTTCCTGAATGTTCCAGCGGTCCATCATGCCATCCTGGCACATGGCCAGCCCGCCTGCCCCGCCTTCTTCCGCGGGCTGGAAGATCAGGGCGACGGTGCCGTCGAAATTGCGGGTCTCGGCCAGATACTTCGCAGCCCCCAGCAGGATCGAGGTATGGCCGTCATGGCCACAGGCGTGCATTTTGCCAGGAACGGTTGAGGCATAATCAAGCCCGGTCGCTTCTTCAATCGGCAGCGCATCCATATCTGCGCGCATCCCGACGACACGGCCTTTTGTATCGCTCTTGCCTTTGATCAGGGCAACAACACCGGTTTTGCCAACCCCTGGCGTGATTTCGTCAACGCCGAATTCCTTCAGGCGTTCTACCACAAAAGCTGCGGTTTCATGCACATCATACATCAGTTCCGGATGGGCGTGCAGGTGGCGTCGCCAGCCGGTGATTTCTTCGTGCATTTCAGCAAAACGGTTTTTAACCGGCATGGGGTTTATCCTTCACACAGACGTTCAAGCAGACGTTCCTGGAACCGAACGCCCGCGTTAAATTCGGAAATCTCAATGAATTCATCCGGCTGATGCGCTTGCGCAATGTCGCCCGGGCCACAGACCACGCTGGAATATCCGCCTTCCTGGAATTGCCCGGCCTCGGTGCCGTAAGACACGACGTGGCCAGCGTTATCCCCGGTGATCGACCGCACCAGTGTTTCCGACGCGCCATCTTCTTCCGGGCGCAGAGGTGGCAGGGCGAAATCTTCATTCATGATCACGCCTGCTTCCGGGTGACGGGCTTTCAGTTCCGCATCCAGTTCCGCAATAAACGGCATCAGGCGCGCTTCCCATTGGGCCCGGTCCTCATCCGCAACAATGCGGAAATCCAGATCAAAGCGGCAATCCGCAGCGGTGATATTTCCAGCAGTCCCGCCCTCAATCGTGCCGGAATGCACGGTGGTGAAGGGTGGTTCAAACATCGCGGCAATGGCTGTGGGTGTTTTGGCAGCAAGCTCTGCGTTGGTTTCGTTAATCCAGGTCAGGATCTTCGCGCTTTCCAGGATTGCAGACACGCCGGTGTGCATCAGCGATGAATGCACCTCAAAGCCCTTCACATGCACATCCCAGCCAAAACCGCCCTTATGGCCGGTCACGGCCTGCATAGTGGAAGGTTCACCAATGATTGCAGCTTCTGCGCGGGGAATATCCGTGTTCGCCACCATATGCGCGATCATGGGCGGGGCGCCGGTGCAGCCGATTTCTTCGTCATACGACAGAGCCACCTGCAGGGGTTTCTTCAGCTTGCCATCCGCATGCAATTTCGCCGCCTGCCCCATCGCCCAAAGCGCGATGGCGTCAAAGCCTTTCATGTCACAGGTGCCACGCCCGTAATAGCGGCCATCGCGTTCGGTCACAGTCCAGGGATCGCTGGACCAGTCCTGACCATCCACGGGTACAACATCGGTGTGACCGGACAGAACAACACCGCCGGGCGCATCGGGGCCGACAGAAGCATAAATCGCGGATTTATTGCCTTCCGGGTTGGGCACGCGGGTGGATTGAATGCCATGGGAAGTCAGGTAACTTTCCACCCAGTCGATCAGATCCAGATTGCTGTCGCGGCTGACGGTCGGGAAAGAGATCAGCTTTGTCATGATCTCAAGGGCGGAAAGGTCCATACTCATCGTCGTTCCGTTTTCTTTGCAGGTTGAAGGCGCAGTGCTTCCATCTGCCGGACATATTCCGGCAGTGGTTGCATCTGGCTTACAGTGTTTACAGCAGGGCTGCTATACCGGGGAAATAACGTAGTCATCGTGAACTTCCCCGGCGCAGATATCAGTACCAGTCACCCTTCAGGATGAAGTGATCCGGGCCGATCTGGTCGTATTCAGACGGACCTGCGGTATGGCTGACCGGGAAGATCGGGCTTGGGATTGGCTTAAAGTTCAGCTCTTTCCCGATCATCTTATTGTTCGGATCTGCCACAGGCACCGCAGACATCAGGGATTTGGTATAGGCGTGCTGCGGGTTTTCAAACACCTGCGCACGTGGCCCAATTTCCACGATCCGGCCCAGATACATCACAGCCGTGATATGGCTGACCCGTTCCACAACCGCCATGTCGTGCGAGATAAACAGGAAGGCCAGACCCAGTTCGGCCTGCAGTTCCATCATCAGGTTCAGAACCTCGGCCTGCACAGATACGTCCAGCGCAGAAACCGCCTCATCCGCGATGATCAGCTTCGGGTTCAGGGCAAGGGCACGGGCAATCGCCACCCGCTGACGCTGACCGCCGGACATTTCATGCGGGTAACGGCGCATGAAGGTACGCGGCAGCTGCACGCGGTCAAACAGATTCGCAACCCGGTCTTCCAGCTCAGATCCGGAACAGATGTTATAATTGCGCAGCGGTTCCGCCACCTGATCAAACAGGCGCACCTGCGGGTTCAGGGATGCAAAGGGATCCTGAAAGATCATCTGCATATCGCGGCGTTCCAAACGCATTTCTTCCGGGGACAGGCTGAGGATATCCTTGCCTTCCATGGTCACCGAACCGGATGTTGGTTCCACCAGACGCAGGATCGAACGGCCCACAGTGGATTTACCACAACCGGATTCGCCCACAAGTGAAACAGTCTGACCGGCCTTGATGGTAAAGCTGACATCTTCCACCGCATGCACATTGGCCACGACTTTCTGGATGATGCCCTTTTTCACCGGGAAGCGGGTGATCAGGTTTTTCACCTCAAGCAGTGGCTTGGGTTCAACAACCGGCGCATCCGGCACTTCGGGCGCGGGCTGACCAATCAGACGCATAGGTTCCGGGCGGTCTTTGCCCTTCATTTCACCAAGACGCGGCACAGCGGCCAGCAGGGCTTTGGTGTAATCTTCTTTCGGGTTTTCAAAGATTTCCGCAGCGGTGCCCTCTTCCACCATATTGCCGCGGAACATCACCAGCACGCGGTCGGCCATCTGGGCCACAACCGCCATATCGTGGGTGATGAAGATCACCGCCATATCGTTTTCACGTTTCAGACGGTCAATCAGGGCCAGAATTTCAGCCTGAATGGTCACATCAAGTGCAGTGGTCGGTTCATCGGCGATCAGAAGCTTTGGCTCACAGGCCATGGCAATCGCGATCACCACACGCTGGCGCATACCGCCGGACAGTTCATGTGGGTATTGGTCAAAGCGGCGTTCCGGTTCCGGAATGCGCACCTGTTTCAACAGTTCAATCGCGCGTTCTTTTGCTTCGGCTTTGGTCATGCCTTTGTGAATGCGCAGACCTTCGGTCAGCTGACGGCCGATGGTGAACACCGGGTTCAGGGCTGTCATTGGTTCCTGGAAGATCATCGCGATCTCATTGCCGCGGATCTGACGCATCAGTTCAGAATCAGCATCCTCAACCGCAACCTCACCTTTATCCCCGCGATCAAACTTCAGGGAACCGCCGGCAATCTCACCACCGCCAAATTCCACAAGCCGCATGAGGGACAGGGAAGACACAGATTTACCGGATCCGGATTCACCAACAATACAAAGGGTTTCGCCGGGTTTTACGTTAAAGGATACATCTTCAACGCCCACAACGATCCCGTTGGATGTTTCAAATTCCACACGCAGATTCTGAATGTCGACAAGCGGCTTATCCAGCATGAATTATTCCCCCCCGGGATTGTCTTATTATCAGGTTTTGACAGCGAAGCTACGCGCCGGATTGCGCCCCTGTCAAACAAGTAACACATTCACAGAAACTTCATTTGTCGCGAAATCCCCCGGGAAGCCGGGAAAAACAGAATCGATTCCAGGGGGCGAAACGCGAGCGCTAACAATCTGACGCTACGTAACGGATTTTGCGCCCACGACAGTTTATATCGCTACCGCCGCCTGCCCCGTTAATTTATTGCGTTTGCTGTGGGGTTTGCCGCAAATATCGGTAATTTTTGGCAATACGCTTGCATTTCGCCGCCGGATTGTCTGAACTGAGCGCACTTGTCTCAGCAGTGAACAGGCCGGTGAACGGTCGGACTGATAATAACGACTGATGACAAAAGGGACTTTGATCACCGGAAAAACGGGGATCACCAACAAGGAGAGAAGAATGAACTTCAAGGCAACCCTTCTGGGCGCTGCAGCTGCTTTTGCAATGGCCCCTGCGGCCATGGCGGAACGTGGTGCAGACGGCCACGTCAATATTATCTATTGGCAGGCCCCATCCGGCATGAACCCGTATCTGTCCGGCGGCACAAAAGAACTTGAGGCTGCAAGCCTCGTGATTGAACCGCTCGCACGTTACAACGAAGAAGGCACCATGGTGCCGTGGCTCGCAGAATCTGTACCAACCGTTGAAAACGGTGGCGTTTCTGAAGACCTGACTTCCATCACATGGACCCTGAAAGAGGGCCTGCTTTGGTCTGACGGCACGCCTGTGACCTCTGAGGATGTTCGTTTCTCCTGGCAGTATTGTACTGCTGAAGGTGGCGGCTGTGCGCAGGGTGAAAAATACAACGATGTGACCGATGTTGAAATCATCGATGATCGCACCGTGACCGTGCATTTCGGCGTATCCAAGCCTTTCCCATATGGTCCGTTTGTTGGTGCACAGGCGCCGATCATTCAGGCCGCTCAGTTTGCTGACTGTCTCGGTGCGAAAGCGCCTGAGTGTACAGACGCAAACTTCCAGCCAATCGGCACCGGTCCTTTCACAGTGACTGAATTCCGTTCCAATGACGTTGTGTCGCTGGCTGCAAACGAAAACTACCGCGATGCATCTAAGCCGGCATTTGCGACTGTGACCCTGAAGGGTGGCGGATCCGCAACTGACGCTGGCCGTGCAGTTCTGGCGACCGGCGAATTCGACTACGCCTGGAACCTGCAGCTGGCACCAGATGTACTTGCTGAAATGGCTTCTGCGGGCAAAGGCACTGTTGTGTCTGCATTTGGTACCCTGGTAGAACGCATCATGGTCAACCAGACCGACGTTTCTGCTGATCTTGGTGATCGTCGCGGTACTGCTGACAATGCACACCCGTTCCTGTCCGACATCAATGTGCGTCAGGCCCTGTCCATGGCAATCGACCGCGACCTGCTGGTTGAAATCGGTTACGGCACTGCCGGTCGCCCGACCTGTAACGTTCTGCCGGCACCTGCCATCTACAAATCCACAGCAAACGACGCATGCCTTGTACAAGACATCGCTGCGGCAAACGCTCTGCTGGACGAAGCTGGCTGGGAAATGGGTTCTGACGGTGTACGTGCAAAAGACGGTGTTCGTCTTTCCATGCTGTACCAGACATCCACAAACGCTGTTCGCCAGGATTTCCAGGCGCTGATCAAACAGTGGTGGGCTGAAATCGGTGTTGAAACCGAACTGCGCAACATCGACGCATCTGTATTCTTCGGCGGCGACCCTGCGTCTAACGACACCTTCCAGAAGTTCTTTGCTGACGTTGAAATGTACGCGAACAACTTCGACGGTACAGACCCTGAGTCATACATGGCGAACTGGGAATGTTCACAGGCACCACGTCCTGAGACACAGTGGCAGGGCAACAACATGCCACGCTTCTGTTCCGAGGAATATGATGCGCTGGTTGCTGAAATGGCAACAACCGGTGATCTGAACGAACGTGCGCGTCTGGCGAAAGCCATGAACGACATGCTGATGCAGGAATATGTGATCATCCCACTGGTGGACCGTGGTCGTGTATCTGCACATGCAAACACCCTGGGTGGCGTTATCCTGAACACCTGGGACTCTGAACTCTGGAATGCCGCTGACTGGCATCGTGTTGACGGCTGATCCCGTTACAGGTAGCTGCGCTGCCTGACACGACAGAACGGATTTGCCCCGCCCTGCGCGGGGCAAATCTTACCTGGAACGCGCATCCTGAGGCTTGCTCAATGCTCAACTTTATCATTCGTCGCTCGGGCATATCCGTGCTGACGTTGTTCTTCATCTCCTTCGTTATCTTCATGTTGCTTGCACTTGCACCAGGTGATCCGACGGCAAGTCTGCCTTTGTCGATCCCTGCCGAAGTGAAAGCACAGATCCGTGAATCCCTTGGTCTTGGGCAGAACCCGCTGGTCCGCTTTGTAAAATGGTTCTATGCCTTCTTCTGGGTTGAACCGATGTACACCATCGAACAGCTCACTGGTCTGAACACCTATGGCGATCAACAACGGATTATCTCTTTCCAGAGCCGTTCTCCCGTGATGGATATCGTCTGGCAGCGTATTCCTCAGACCCTCTGGGTGGTTGGTCTGGGTTATGTGGTCGGCACGCTGATCGCGCTCCCGATCGGGATTATCTCGGCCTATCGCCAATACAGCTGGTTTGATCAGCTCGGGACGTTCATCTCTATGGTGGGTTTCTCTGTTCCGACCTTCTTTACCGGTGTTCTGCTGATTGTGATCTTCTCTGTGAACCTTGGCTGGTTCCCGTCGATCTATGACACGACCCTGGTGGTCAACAGCTGGGCAAACTTTGTCAAACAAGCCAAGCAGATGGTTCTGCCCGTGTCTGTGCTGGCGCTGTATAACGCCGCCCAGATCAGCCGGTTCATGCGGGCGTCTATGCTGGACAACCTGAACCAGGACTATGTGCGCACCGCCCGGGCCAAGGGCCTTGGTGAAAAAGCCGTGGTTCTTGTGCATGTGCTGCGCAACTCCATGATCCCGGTTGTAACCGTGATTGCCCTGGGTGTGCCTCAGGTGTTTGGTGGCGCGATCATCACCGAACAGGTGTTTAAGGTGAACGGCCTTGGTCAGCTTCTGATCACCGCCATTCAGGCCAATGATATTCCGATGGTACAAACCCTGACTGTGATCTTCGCTGTTCTGATCATTCTCTTTAACCTGATTGCCGATGTTCTCTACGGCGTGCTTGATCCGAGGATCCGTTATGACTGATAAAACCGTAACCGAACAGGACATCGCCGCAAGCGCATCGCGCAGCCAGTGGTGGGATGTCTGGGGACAGTTCCGCACCCACCGTGGCGCGATGATCGGGGCTTTCGTCTTTCTGCTGATCGTCTTCGGCATTGTGCTGGGGCCATGGCTCTGGTCGACGGATGCGACCTATATCGACATCCGTGCAAAGAACGCCCGTGCCATCACATCCTGTTTCTCGCAGGACTGGGGCATGATCTGGACATGTCTGTCTGATCCGACCTCGATGAAGGCTGAAACCGGGCTGAAGGTCTACTGGTCCCACCCTCTGGGCACCGACCAGCTGGGCCGGGATAACCTGGCACGTGTGATCAAAGGCGGTCAGGTGTCCCTGGCTGTTGGCGTGACCGCGATGCTTCTGGCGCTGTTTGTCGGCACACTTGTCGGCGTGATGGCAGGCTTTTTCAAAAAGCTCGACGGCATTCTCATGCGCCTGACCGATCTTTTCCTGGCCTTGCCTCTGCTGCCACTGCTGCTGGTGATGTTCATGCTGTTCCGCGACGCGCTGAACTCCAGTTTTGGTCCGGAAATGGGGGCGTTCATTCTGATGGTCTCAGCCATCGGGATCACAAGCTGGATGCCAACAGCCCGGATTGTACGTGGTGATGTTCTGGCGATCAAAGAGCGTGAATTCGTACTGGCGGCGCGTTCCATTGGGACCAACAACAGCAAGATGATCATGCGCCATGTACTGCCAAATGTCATGTCACCGATCATGGTGTCTGCGACCCTTGGCATTGCGAATGCGATCATCACGGAATCTGCGCTGTCTTTCCTGGGCCTGGGCTTCCCACCGGATTTCCCGACCTGGGGGCGTTTGCTTTATGATAGCACCGACTTCCTCGTGAGCTATCCGGAACGCGTGATTTATCCAGGCCTTGCAATCTCACTGACGGTTCTGTCGGTGAACTATATCGGCGATGGTCTGCGCGATGCTCTGGATCCACGGATCCGCGGGCGCTAAGTCCCGGTTTCTTTCAAAGAAACCGTCCCGGAATTTTTGAAAAATTCCGGCGACCTCAGAACAGAATGGCCCGGCAGAAATGCACGGGCCATTTTACTTTGTGCGGCGTTTTTTCTGCATATCCTGGGACGCCCCCTGCCCCAGGCGCGCCAAAGCAATCTTAGTCATTCTCTGAAACTTCGGACAACTGGCGTGAGACGGCGCGCTGCATTGCGCCACATGGCGCAACCCGTCCCGCAGGGCTGTCAGTTCTGTAATCCGCTGATCAATCTCATCGGCTTTCGAAAGCAACGCCTCGGCGGGAATATCGCTTTCTCCCCCGGGACAGACAAATACACGGATCTCATCCAGCGAAAACCCCGCCTTTTTCCCAAGCAATATCAGCGACAGCATTTGCAGAACGGAGGGATCATAAAGCCGCCGCAGCCCTTTGCGCCCGGATGGGCTGATCAGCTGTTTCGCTTCATAATAACGCAGTGTCGCCGCAGACAAACCCGTCTGTTCTGACACCTCTCCAATATCCAGATCTTTCACCCTTGACCTCAAGCTAACTTCAAGTGGCAGACTGCATGTTCTCAGATAAAGAGGCAACAGAAAGGCCCCCCTGATGGAAAGTTACATTCCTTTTTTCCAATACGCCCTCATCGGAATTGGTGCGACACTGATCATGGATCTCTGGGCCTTGACCCTACGCCGTGCGTTTGGGGTTCCTTCGCTCGATTTCGCGCTGGTCGGTCGTTGGGTTCTGCACATGCGGCACGGGATCTGGTTTCATAATCCCATCACTGCCGCGCCGTATCAACAGGGTGAACGGCCGCTTGGCTGGCTTCTGCACTATGCGATTGGCGTGATCTTTGCCGCCGCATTTGGCATATTCGCCGGAACCACCTGGATCATGCAGCCCACGCCAACACCCCCCATCATTTTTGGATTGCTGACGGTCGGATTTCCCTTCCTGATCATGCAGCCGGCCTTTGGCGCGGGGATCGCAACCGCCCCCACGCCCTCCCCCGGCAAAGCCCGCGTAAAAAGCCTGATGACCCATCTGGTCTTTGGGGTTGGCCTCTGGTTAAGCGCAATGGCCCTGGCGCAGTTCTGATCTCAGTGAAACGCGTTTCTGATCCGCCGTACGGTCAACCACACGGCACCAATCACCGGCGGGATCAGAAGCGCGGTCAGCGTGGCTTTCGACAGCCCCGCAAATTTCGCCAATGGGTAAACCGCATAAGTCGCAAGATTCACGGCATAATAACTGATCGCCACCACGGACAGCCCTTCCACCGTCTTTTGCAGATGCAACTGCTGATCCGCACGGCGATCCATACTTTCCAGCAACTGCTGGTTCTGCGCCGAACGTTCGACTTCCACCCGTGTGCGCAATAGTTCCGCAGCGCGAAACGCCCGGGCAGAGATATTCTGCAATTGTGCTTCAACCGCCTCTGAGGTCCGCATCGTCGGTTCAAACCGGCGCGCCATGAATTCCTCAAAGGTTTGCCGCCCGCCCACGCGTCGTTCCCGCAGCACCATGATCCGATCTGCCACAAGCGAACTATAGGCCCGCGTGCCGGAAAAGCGGAACGCCGATTGGGCAGATAATGCTTCAAGTTCCGCCGTCAGAGGCAACAGCGCCGCCAGAACCGCTTCGGGTTCTGCCCCGTTCATACGGTCAATCAACCGGTTCAGGCGCATATCAATATTGCCCAACTGACGCTGCACATCTTTCGCGCGCCGATACCCCAGCATCGACATCGCTTTATAGGTTTCAATCTCACATAGACGCTGCACAATCCGGCCAATGCGCTGGGATCCGGTCTGCGCCGCGCTGATCACCTGGAAATTCATCTGACCACGGGCATCTATGCGGAAATCACCGGCAATGATCGCCGCCCCATCCAGAACATTGCTGACAGCCAGGCTTTCGGGTACGAAATCTTCCTTCAGGATACGCGCAAGCTTTGCTTTATCCTGCGGTTTCTCGACCACCCGGATCATCGCCGACGTCAGGCGCACCCCCGGCATCTCTTTCAGCCATTTCTCGGGAAACAGACCAAACCCGTCGCCATCCGGTACTTTCCCTTCAACAAACAGGGTGTAGCTCACAAATTCCGTGTGGCTTTCCCATTTGATGCCATGGCCGCCGATGCGCCCGGAATAATGGGTGGCCCCGGGGCGCGGGTGATCTGCGCCGAAATGATCCAACAGGGCCAGCAGATGATCAAGATCCGCCTGGCGATCCCGTCGTGCCGCATCTGCCGGGCGTTTCACCGCCAGATAAAGCGCCGTCGCCCCCGTTCCCAGCGTTGGAAAGGGCCGCGCGTGCAGCTCATTCGTCAGCGCATATCGGTCCTGGTGATCGGTGATTGCAGTCATGTCCTGTCCCCTTGTGCCCCACGCTCTCCGGGGCCCTTCAGGCGGACGCTAAACTGCAAAATCAAAGCAGGTAAAGATGTTTTTACTTATTTTTCAGCATGTTACAGAATACCACAGTATACCGACTAATTTCGAGGCAGATCATATAGCGGCTTCAGGAAGCCGGCATCACCGTACCCTGGGCAATCGCACAGATCTTTTCTTCTCCGTTTTCAACGGCATAGACTTTTGCTTCACAAACCGCCTGCCGTTTCCCATGGCTTAAAACCTGAGCACGACTGATCAAAAGCGCACCTTTGGCGGGACGGGTGTAGTTGATCTTCATTTCAAGCGTCAACACGTCGCCCAGCAACGATCCCGCTGCAAAGGTCAGCGCATTGTCCGCCAGATAGCTGACCACACCGCCATGGGCGAATCCATGTTGTTGTTTGTGATCCTCTTGCAAAGGCAGCTCAATCACGGCTTTTCCGTCACCAAGTTCCGTCAGTTCCGCACCCAAAGATTTGCTGAATGGCTGCAATGCCAGGATCGCCTGGCCCATTTTCAGAATATCAGTCATAGGCCAGCTTCCCGTGTGACCCGCGGAAAGTCAAAGGCGACGTCAGGACAAGTCGCCGTCAGTCAGCCCAGAAATCTGATGGCATGTCGTGCAACTGCTGCGCTGCCAAATCGTCAATCCAGTCCTGCTGATCCTCTTTGGACAGCCTTGCAAACCCCGGATCTTCCCCCGCAGCACGTTTTGCATTGCGCCTGGCCTGTTTGTATTTCAGCTGTTCCACCGGTTCATCCGGCACAATCGCATAGACGAAACGCCCGCCCATGGCTTTGGCCAGGTTTTCCATCTGCTTCAGTGACACCGCACCGTCTTTTTCGCTGCGTTCTGCCTGATAGACCGCATTCCGGCTGACACCTTTACGCAGCGCAACCTGTTCCGCAGACATGCCAAGCGCCAGCCGCATCGTCGCGATCCAGCCCTTTTCCGGCATTTCAACATCTGTCAGTCTGGCAGCAGCCCGGTCAAGGATACGGGCCAGGCGCCGGCGCTGGATAAAATCTGGCATGCAGGGCTCATTCGTTGTTTCACCATATAAAACTAACGAAGAAGCAACAAATAGCAACTTATTTTATGGTTTTGTCATGTTTTTGCATATATATATCTAAACAAATTGAAAATCATACCTATATATAACTCGAAAGGACACCAGTGATCGAAACATTTCTCGCTCCGAACTCCTGGCCGTTTGCTATTGCTCTGGCTGTGACTGCCGGCCTGTTCATTCTGGAAATTCTCATGTCGCTTATCGGCGGCAGTTTTCTGGGCATGGGCGGCGAAGGGCCTGACATTGATGTAGATACAGATTTTGATTTGTCCACTGATATGGATATTGATCTGGATGCCCCGGATGTGGATGCGGATATGGCTGAAATGGCCGCTGCACCTTCTGGTTTCCTGGGCTGGCTTGGCATTCAGGATGTGCCCTTCCTGATCTGGCTTGTGTCCTTTCTGACGATGTTCGGCCTGTCCGGCCTGATCATCCAAAGCATCGCAATGGCTGTGCTGGGGGTTTCCCTGTTCACATCCCTTGCTGTGTTTGCGGCACTGCTGCCCGCATTGGCGGTGACACGTATCATCGCCAATCAGGTCGCCCTGATCATGCCGAAAACGGAAACCACTGCGATGCGCACAAGGTTTCTCGGCGGGCATGGGCAATGCGGCAACCGGCAATGGCGGCGCTGCATCAGGCGGCACCCCGGTGAACCAGGCGCTCGACTCTGTGCTTGGCATGGCGCTTCAGATGCCCGCGATGCAGGCGCTTGGCAAAGAACTGGGCCTGAGCCTTGAAAACGGCGTGGCTGGTGCAGCCAATGATGTGCTGGATGTCGCACCGGAAGCGGACGCAACACCGGAAGCACCAACCACTGAGGCCGAAACCGCCACAGAAGCCCCCGCACAATAGTCCGCCCAGGCAAAACACAAAAAGGCCCGCGAAATCGCGGGCCTTTTCTTTTGTCAGCATCTCTGATGCGTCAGCTGATCATGGTCAGAAGCTGATCCAGGCTTGCCTTTGCATCACCATAAAACATCCGGGTGTTTTCCTTGAAGAACAGCGGGTTCTCGATGCCGGAATAGCCGGTGCCCTGGCCACGTTTAGACACAAACACCTGTTTCGCCTTCCAGCACTCCAGAACCGGCATACCCGCGATTGGGGAGTTCGGGTCTTCCTGGGCCGCCGGGTTCACGATATCATTGGAGCCAATCACAATCGCCACGTCGGTTTCCGGGAAGTCATCGTTGATTTCATCCATCTCCATCACGATGTCATAGGGCACTTTGGCTTCCGCCAGCAGCACGTTCATATGGCCTGGCAGACGCCCGGCAACCGGGTGGATCGCAAAGCGCACGTTCTTGCCTTTGGCCCGCAGACGACGGGTCAGTTCCGCCACATTCTGCTGTGCCTGGGCAACCGCCATACCGTACCCCGGAATGATGATCACGCTGTCCGCGTCTTCCAAAGCAGAGGCAACACCGTCCGCTTCAATCGCGATCTGTTCGCCTTCAACTTCCATCGCAGGGCCCGTGGTGCCGCCAAAGCCGCCCAGGATCACAGAGATGAAAGACCGGTTCATCGCCTTACACATGATGTAAGACAGGATCGCACCAGAGGAACCCACAAGCGCACCAACCACGATCAGCAAATCGTTGCCAAGGCTGAAACCAATCGCCGCCGCAGCCCAACCGGAATAGCTGTTCAGCATAGACACAACAACCGGCATATCCGCGCCGCCAATGCCCATGATCAGGTGGTAGCCGATGAACAGCGCCGCCAGTGTCATCAGGAACAGCGGGAAGAAACCGCCTGTGTTGAAATACCAGATCAGCGTCAGCAGGCTCAGGCCTGCTGACGCTGCATTCAACATGTGACCACCGGGCAGTTTCTCCGCCTTGGAATTCACTTTGCCTGCCAGTTTGCCATAAGCCACGACAGACCCTGTGAAAGTCACTGCACCAATGAAGACACCCAGGAAAAGCTCCACCCGCAGGATGGCGATCTCAACGCCGGATTTCTTCGCCAAAAGCGCCGCAAAACCTTCGAGACCAGCCTTGTCAGCTGCGCCCATAGACATCACATTGCCCAGCTCAATATGCGCATTATAGCCAATGAACACCGCTGCCAGGCCAACAAGCGAATGCATCGCCGCCACCAGTTCCGGCATCTGTGTCATCTGCACTTTGTTGGCCAATTGCCAGCCAATCACTGCGCCGGCTGCGATCAGGATGATCGTCAGCAACCACAGGCCGGAACCCGGGCCAACCAGCGTTGCAAACACCGCCAGTGCCATGCCGACAATGCCGTACCAGATCGCACGCTTCGCACTTTCCTGGCTGGACAAGCCGCCAAGGGAGAGAATGAAAAGAACCGCCGCGACAACATAAGCCGCTGTTGTAAAACCGTAATCCATATATCCGGCCCCCTTAAGATTTCTGGAACATGGCGAGCATGCGCCGTGTCACCATAAAGCCACCGAAAATGTTGATCCCGCACATGAAGACCGCAAGTGCCGACAGAAGGATCACAAGGAAGGATCCCGATCCGATCTGTGTCATGGCCCCAAGGATCACGATGGAGGAAATCGCATTTGTCACCGCCATCAAAGGTGTGTGCAAGCTGTGCGCCACGCCCCAGATCACCTGGAATCCGATGAAGACGGACAGAACGAACACGATGAAATGCTGCATAAAGCTGGCCGGTGCTACAAGCCCAACCGCCAGCAGGAACGCCGCACCAACCCCGATCAGGGTCACCTGATTACGGGTCTCTTTCTTAAACGCCGCAACTTCTTCTGCACGCTTTTCTTCCGGCGTCAGTTCTTTGACCTCGACCTTGGGCTGCGCTGCAATCGCCTGCACCTTTGGCGGGGGCGGCGGGAAGGTGATTTCACCTTCAAACGTCACAGTTGCGCCGCGGATCACGTCGTCTTCCATATCGTGATTGATCTGACCGTCTTTTTCAGGGGTCAGGTCAGTCATCATGTGGCGAATATTGGTCGCATAAAGGGTCGACGCCTGCGCTGCCATGCGCGATGGGAAATCGGTATAGCCCACAATGGTCACACCATTGTCGGTGACGATTTTCTCATCCATCACGGTCAGCTTACAGTTGCCGCCTTTTTCCGCCGCCAGATCGACGATCACAGAACCGGGCCTCATCGCCTGAACCATTTCTTCGGTCCACAGCTCTGGCGCTTCGCGGTTCGGGATCAGGGCTGTGGTGATCACGATATCCACCTCAGGCGCCAGCTCCCGGAATTTCGCAAGCTGTGCTTCGCGGAATTCAGGGCTGGAAACAGAAGCATAACCGCCAGAGGATGCACCATCCGCCTGTTCTTCCTCAAAATCGAGGTAAACAAACTCAGCGCCCATGCTTTCGACTTGTTCAGCAACTTCCGGTCGCACGTCAAACGCCAATGTGATCGCACCAAGGCTGGTCGATGTGCCGATCGCAGCCAGGCCAGCCACGCCAGCGCCAACAACCAGAACCTTTGCTGGCGGCACCTTACCAGCAGCGGTGATCTGACCGGTAAAGAAGCGGCCAAAGTTGTTGCCAGCCTCAATCACCGCACGATAACCCGCGATGTTCGCCATGGACGACAGCGCATCCATCTTCTGGGCGCGCGAAATACGTGGCACCATTTCCATGGCAATCACATTTGCGCCTTTGGCTTTCGCCGCTTCCATACCCTCGTCGTTGGCCGCAGGGTTAAAGAAGGAAATCAGCGTCTGACCTTTATCCAGGCGTTTCAGCTCGGTCGCGTCCGGCTGGCGCACTTTGGCGACGATATCACAGGCTTTAAACAGCGCCGCGCCGGTTTTCAGAACCTCAACGCCCGCCTCTTTATACATTGCGTTGGAAAAGCCCGCCGCCTCGCCCGCGCCGCTTTCAATGGCGCAGTCATAGCCCAGCTTCTGCAATTGTTTTGCCGAATCCGGCGTCATGGCAACGCGCGCTTCCCCGGCAAATGTTTCCTTTGGTGCTCCGATTTTCAAACCTGTTCCCCTATTCCTGCAACTTTCCGGAAAAATCATCTCTGCGACAAGATAGTTCCTCACAGCGACATTTTTCAGTCCCGGCATGCTTAACGTGGGTAACAATATTTCACAACAGCCTGACACAATTGTGAGGATGTTACGCGGCGCGTTTCTGCGGGGAAAATTGTCGCATTTTCCCCACTGGGATTGCGCTTCCTCCCGGGGCGATCCAGATATACTTTTATACCCCTCCAGGGCAAAAGCCGAAAAATAAGCAGAGGCTTGCTATCTGGCGCATAAATATGTTTCATACATAAAACAATTGCGTGCACGGGCCATCGCCCGGCCAGGGGAAGTCTGATGTCTGATTTTGCAAAAACCAAAGCCATGTTCCACATTCCTGAGGACATGATTTATCTGGACGGCAATTCCCTGGGGGCCATGCCCTGGGCGACCGCTGTGAAAGTCGAACGCACCATTACCGATGAATGGGGCGACATGCTGATCACCGGCTGGAACAAAGCGGGCTGGATGGCAAAACCCACCGATATTGGTGATCGTATCGGGCGGTTGATCGGGGCGGAAAAAGGGTCCGTTGTCATGGGCGACACCCTGTCGATCAAAGTCTATCAGGCGGTGGCCTCTGCCCTTGAAATGAACCCCGGGCGCAAAGTTGTGCTGTCCGACAATGGCAACTTCCCGACCGATCTTTATATGGCGGATGGTCTGTGCAAAACCATGGGCGCGGATTACGAGGTGCGCACGGTTAATCCTGAGGCCGTTGAAGCCGCCCTGTCAGAAGACATCGCCGTTCTCATGCTGACAGAGATCGATTACCGCACCGGCCGTAAACATGATATGAAAGCCCTGACGGAAAAAGCCCAGGCGCTTGGCATTATCACCATCTGGGATCTTGCCCATTCTGCCGGTGCCCTGCCCGTCGACCTGGCCGGCTGCAACGCGGATTTCGCTGTCGGTTGTACCTATAAATACCTGAACTCCGGCCCCGGCGGCCCGGCGTTTATCTATGTCGCCCCGCGTCACCAGGATGTGGCCCGCCCGGCCCTGTCCGGCTGGCTGGGCCATGATGCGCCTTTCGCCTTTGATCTGGATTACCGCCCCGGTGCCGGGATTGAACGTATGCGCGTCGGCACCCCGCCCATCCTGCAACTGGCGGCGCTGGAAGCCTCAATGGACATCTGGGATCAGGTGGACATTCATGACATCCGCAAAGCATCCATCGCGCTATGTGAACAATTCATCGCAGGCGTTGAAGAAAGCTGCCCGACGCTGAAACTCGCCTCTCCCCGCAATGCCGATGATCGCGGCAGTCAGGTGTCCTTCGCGCATCCGGAAGGTTACGCCATCATGCAGGCCATGATTGCCCGCAACGTGATCGGTGACTTCCGCGCCCCGGATATTATCCGCTTTGGTTTCACCCCGCTTTACATTGACGAAAGCGATGTGACACAAGCCGTTTCTATCCTGAAAGACGTGATGGAGAACGACCTTTGGGATCAGCCGGAATATAAGATCCGCAACCGCGTGACATAAAAAAACACCCTGAGAACATCGAGATAACATCTGCGTGAACAAAGCGGTTGAACCCGTCTGCGCAGCATGTTCTCTTATGGGCTTGTATATTCCAACAGAACGAGAAAACCATGTCTATTCAAAAACTTGTTTCCTGTGTGTTCCTTACCGCAGTTCTTTCTGCGCCGGCTCTGGCAGAATCACCAAAAGCTGCTGGGCTTCCGCCATCAGCGCAACTGTTGTCGACTGTAGATTTTGGTGATGATTCCGGCCCTTACACCGGTGACTGGGAATGTGACGACAGCCGCTTCATCGGCTGGGGTGTCGCTACCTCAACAGATTCCGACAACAACGGAACAGACGCCAGCGACTGCCGCCACCTGTTCGAAATTGGGCAGATCCGTGTGAACCGGACACAGGACGAATTCCCGGCAGCGATGTGTGCAGAAGTCAACTTCGGTACTGACGCGGGGAACTTCTCCAACGATGGTGCATGTGACGATCCGCGTTTCACAGGTTCCGCGATGCACAGCATCCTGAACTTCGAAGACCTGGGCCGTGACGCCAGCGATTGTCGTTCGCTCTGTGAAAGCGGTGCGATCTGGCTGCGCTGATCCGCATTCCGCCGAACAACAAAGGCAGCGGCGCTCGGTTTTCGCTGTCTTTACCCCTGAAAAACTGTGTTACAGTTATCCATGTCACCTGAATTCACCCTGCGCCCCTATCATCCGGAGGATCGCCTTGCCTGTTACGATGTCTTCTTTGAGGCCGTCCGCACAGGCGCAGCCCGGGCTTATACGCCTGAACAACGGGCCGCCTGGGCACCCGCGGATGGTTTCACCCCTGAGACCCCGGATAAGATGCTTGATATGGTTGCCTTCGTGGCTGAACATCCTGACGGCGCGGGACGGATTGAAGGCTTCATGGCGATGGAACGAAACGGCCACCTGGATCGTGCCTTTGTGCGGCCCGGCTGGATGGGTCGCGGTCTGGCGCAAAATCTCTATGACCTCTTGCTTGAATGGGCGCGTGGGGCTGGTTTAACCCAGCTCACCACCGAGGCCAGCCATCTTGCCCGCCCGTTCTTTAAAAAGAACGGCTGGCAGGTTGTGACCCCGGAAACCATTACCCGCGATGGTGTGGAAATCGAACGCTTCCGCATGTCGCTTGCCCTGTGAGGCCAGAATGACCGACGCAAAATGCCCCTTTAACCCCGAAGATGATGGTGCAGAAATGCGCTTTGACGGGCGGATGTCTTATTCCGATTACCTGTCTCTTGATCCGATCCTGAACGCCCAGAACCCCATATCTGACGCCCATGATGAGATGCTGTTCATTATCCAGCATCAGACGTCCGAGTTATGGATGCGCCTTGCCATCCACGAACTTCAGGCGGCGCGAAACCTGCTGCTGGCAGGCGACACCCGCCCGGCGTTTAAGATGCTGTCGCGTGTGGCACGGATCTTTGAACAGCTGAATTCCGCATGGGATGTGCTGCGCACAATGACCCCGTCAGACTACACAACCTTCCGCGAAACCCTGGGGCAAAGTTCGGGTTTTCAGTCCTGGCAATATCGCCTGGTGGAATTCATGGTCGGCAACCGCAACCCCGCCATGCTGAAACCGCATGAACACCGCAAAGAATATGTCACGCCGTTGCGCAACGAGCTGACACAACCCTCGCTTTACGATGTCGCCCTGCGCGCCCTCGCCGCCTCAGGCATAGCCGTCCCTTGCTCGGTGCTGGAACGCGATCTGACGCAAATGTATCAGCCATCCGATGCGGTCAAAGAAGCCTGGGCCATTGTCTATAAAGACCCACAGAAATACTGGGAGCTTTATGAACTGGCAGAAAAGCTTGTGGATTTTGAAGATTACTTCCGCCGCTGGCGTTTCAACCATGTGACAACGGTGGAACGTATCATCGGCTTCAAGCGCGGCACCGGCGGCACCTCTGGCACGTCTTACCTGCGCAAAATGCTGGATGTGGAAATCTTCCCGGAACTCTGGCACCTGCGCACAGATCTGTAAGGGTCAGGGGGCCAGCCCCCGTCAGCTGCGCTGACTCCCCCGGGATATTTGATGAACAAAAATGGGTTAAGAAAGCACCAACCCATTTCACCTTCCACAAATACTCCGGGGGTGTGGGGGCTGGCCCCCACGTCCTCAGGCTTCAATCATCGCGCCAAAGCTTTCAGCCAGCACACGCTGCCCTTCGCGGTAAGTTTCAATGGTTGTGAATCCGGCCTTCAGCCCCAGCAATGCCAGCAACAACGTATTGGCAAAGCCTTCCGCCGTTCCGGATGTGCGCGCAAGCGTAAGGCTTCCCGCTGCAACACCTTCCTTCACCCAGACAGCAAACACCGCCCGCATCTGATCCTCACCCGCGGCGACAACCTCACGGGCAACGGTCTGTTTCAGATCCAGAAGTTCCGGCCCATGAGGCGTCAGCATCATCTTTTCGATCACCTCACCATCCTTGGCCAGCATGGCAGCCAACAGGCAATCCGCAGCACTCCCGGCCTGACGCAAAGCATCAGCCATGTCGGCCGCAGCCTGGGTAAAATAGCCGGAAATCAAGGCCTCAAGGATCGCGTCTTTATTCGGAAAATGCAGATATAATGCCGGACGGGACATGCCCGCAGCCTTCGCGATATCCGCCATAGATGTGCGCTGCACCCCGTAATTCATGAAACAGGTGAAAGCGGCCTCAAGAATGGATTTCACCTTTGGATCAAGGCTTTGGGCACGGGGAATATTCGGGATCTCAGTCGTCATGCCCCACCTCTGACAGTTTTAACAAAAAATGTCAATTGACACACTGACACTTTGCGGCAATATTGTCAGAAAGCTGAACCGGAGGAAGCAATGGCCACCCGACTGACTGTAAACGGCAAGACACTTGAAACCGATCTGCCCGAAGATGTGCCCCTGCTCTGGGTGCTGCGGGATGAATTCAACATGACCGGCACCAAGTTTGGCTGTGGTGTTTCTGCCTGTGGTGCCTGCACCGTGCATATTGATGGCGAAGCCCAACGCAGCTGCCAGGTGCGTCTGGGCGATATCTGGGGCGAAGTCACCACAATCGAAGGCCTTGGCACACCGGACGATATGGCCGTGCTGCAGCAGGCCTGGGTTGATCATCAGGTGGCACAATGTGGCTGGTGTCAGTCTGGCCAGATTATGCAGGCGGCAAGTTTGCTGGCAGAAAATCCACAGCCGACAGACCAGGATATTGACGACGCCATGCAGGGCAATCTCTGCCGTTGTGGCACCTACCCCCGCATTCGCGCCGCCATCCATGACGCCGCCAGCAAGATCGGAGGCTGATCCATGGCCAATTTCAAAAAAATCGCCCGCCGGACGTTCCTGATCGGCTCCGCCGCCATTGTTGGGGGTGCCGCCTTTGGCGCATGGTATGTCAGCCGCCCGGCTGAAAACCCCCTGACAACACCAGAAGGCGGCGCGGCCTTTAATCCATTCGTGATGATTGATCAGAACGGCATAACGCTGATCGCAAAACACGTGGAAATGGGTCAGGGATCGCGCACGACCCTTGCGGCGCTGATTGCAGAAGAACTGGATGTACGGCTTGAAGACGTAAAAGTGCTGCAGGGCCAGCCTGCACAAGCCTATTACAACAGCGCCCTTCTGGGCGAGGTTCTGCCTGGCAAAGGTTATGATCGTGGTGATTTCGCTCACGCCCTTGGCGAAACCCTGGGCGTGCTTGGCAAAGTTCTGAACATGCAGGTGACCGGTGGCTCATCCGCGATGAAAGACGGGTTTACCGAGATGCGCCTAGCCGGTGCCTCTGCCCGCGAAGCACTGAAAGACGCCGCAAGCGCGCGCCTGGGCGTTACCAAAGCCGATCTGAAAACCGAAAACGGCCAGGTAATTGCACCGGATGGCACAGCGCTTGCCTATACTGAACTGGCAGCAGAAGCAGGCCAGATGGATCTGTCTGAACCCGAACTGCGCCCGGCATCCGAATGGAAATACATCGGTAAAAACATGCCCCGTGTGGATATGGCTGCCAAAGCCACGGGCACCGCAGAATACGGCATGGATGTGCGTCCCGAAGGTCTGAAATTCGCCGCCCTGCGCGCCAATCCACGCCGCAGCGGCATGACCAGTTTTGATGCGGCCGCCGCCCTGACCATGCCCGGTGTCGAAGGCGTCTATGGCCTGGGCGACGCGATTGCTGTGGTCGCCAACAACACCTGGATAGCGATGCAGGCGGCGGAAGCCGTGGAGATCACCTGGGGTGCCGCGAACTACCCGAACGAAACCGATCAGATCTTTGCCCGCATTGAACAGGGGTTTGACACAGAGCCAAACTCCACCATGCGCGACGATGGCGATGCAGAAGCTGGTGCCCCCGAAGGCAGCACCCCTGTTGAGGCCAGCTATAAGGTGCCCTATCTCGCCCACGCGGCGATGGAACCTCTGAACACAACCGCGCTTTACACAGGCGATCACCTGGAAATCTGGTCCGGCAACCAGGGACCAATGCTGCACCGTCAGCACGCGGCAACCGAAGTGGGGCTTGCGGAAGAAAACGTCACTTTGCACACGCCTTACCTGGGCGGTGGCTTTGGGCGACGTGGTGAATTTGACTACACGGTTTATGCCGCACGCCTGGCGAAACTGATGCCCGACACGCCGGTCATGCTGACCTGGTCACGCGAAGAAGACATGCGCCATGATTTCTACCGTCCCGGTGCGCTGGCCCGCATGAAGGGCGCTGTGCAGGATGGTCGCGCGGTGCTGCTGGATGGTCAGGTGTCCGCCCAATCCACCACGGTTCAGATCATGAAACGCTGGATGGATTTCGAAGCAGGCGGTCCGGACAAAGGCCATGTGGATGCGCTGTTTAACGCCCCTTACGCGATCGAAAACCACCGGGTGCGCGGCTATCACGCGGATGTGGATGTGCCTGTCGGGGCCTGGCGTTCTGTTGCGGCTTCGTTCAATGCGTTCTTCCAGGATTCATTTATGGATGAAATGGCGATTGCGGCCGGGGTTGACCCGCTGGAATTCCGCCTGCAGCACATGCGTGAGGAATTTCCCGAAGGGGCAGCCTGCCTTGAAAAAGTGCGCGAAATGTCCGGCTGGACCGGCACCACACCGGAAGGTGTCGGGCGCGGCGTGGGCTTTGCTTACAGCTTTGGCACGCCTGTCGCCCAGGTGGTGGAAGTCGTGCAGCAGGACAGTGGCATTCACGTGAATAAGGTCTGGATTGCCTGTGACATGGGCACGGCGCTTGATCCATCGATCATCGAGGCCCAGATGTTCGGCGGCATGGTCTATGGTCTGTCAGCGGCGATCTATGAAGAAATCACCTTCTCTGGCGGGGAGGTCGAACAGTTCAACTTCCCGGATTTTGACGCCACCCGCATGCATACAATGCCAGAGGTGGAGGTTGCGATCCTTGAAGGTCAGAAACATCTTGGCGGCGCAGGTGAACCCGGCACGCCACCAATTGCACCCGCCCTTGCCAATGCTTTGTACGACCTCACCGGCACCCGTGCCCGTGAGCTGCCGCTGAACAAGGTGTTTGATTTCAAATACTGACATTGTGCCTGGCGGGAGGGAGTGCTCCCGCCAGGTTTACGCCCTTATGGGCGATACCTGTTGGGCCGGGCACGCTTCGCGTGCCAGAGTATCCCACCCCACGCATCGCGCGCCTGATTTTTCACGAAAAATCGAAGGGGGCCATCCCCCGTCAGCTGCGCTGACTCCCCCGGAGTATTTAGGGCAAGATGAAGTTGCAGAGGTTACTTCTACTCTGTAGCCTGCCGGGCATTCACAGCCGGGAGTATCGGCCGCAATGCTACAAACACTCAAGAAACTAGGCGGCTGGACAATTGCCACCACAGCAATCGCCTTTGGCACCTTTGTCCTGGGCATATTTGCGGCTATTACATTCAAAGCATCAATACAAAGATTGATCTATGTGCAGATTCCACCTCCGGGCGCTGCATCCATGACTGTATCGTCAGAAAAACCGTTTGCCCCGGATACCGTCAATAAAGATTATGCCACCCGCCCGGATTTGAACGCACGCGCCGCATCCCCAAAGGCTTCGAACAGGGGTTTTGAGACCGGATCGTTTTCTGTGTTCCATTCAGGATGCCATTGCACAGACATAGTGAAACCGGGGGCGTCCTGCACATAGATCGCTTCCGGCGTGCCGTCATCCGCGCGCCCGTCAATCACAATGCGCGGGCCGGGCTGGCAGATGCCCTGGCCGTGCAGCGTATTGGTCAGAACCCGTTTTGCACCAAACATGCTATGAAACGGGCCGCCCTCAGAAACTTCCACTTCATGGCGCAGCTCGAACTTTTCTTCCAAAGTGCCATCGGGCGGCATACGGTGGTTCTGACGGCCCTCAAGTTCGCGGATTTCCGGGTGCAGCGTGCCGCCCATGGCGACGTTCACTTCCTGAAACCCCCGGCAGATCCCCATCACCGGCTGCCCGGCCTCAACACAGGCGCGTACCAGCGGCAGCACCAGGCGGTCGCGGTTGCGGTCAAATTCGCCGTGAGCTTCGGTTTCTTCATGGCCGTATTCTTCAGGATGCACATTCGGGCGCCCACCGGTCAGCACAAACCCATCAAAATGCGCCATCAGGTCTTCAACGCTGGCGTAATCCGGAATTGCGGGCACAATCAGGGGAATACAGCCGGAGACACGGGCAATGGCCTCGGTGTTCATGGTTCCGGCGGAATAGACCGGATATTGATCGTTCAGTTCGTAAAAATTGGAAATGATACCGATGACCGGGCGCAAGATCTCTCTCCTGAGGCATGTGAATTGCCCGTCAATCTAACCTGTGCGCCTGAGTGGGTCGAGAGGTTTCACAACGCAAAAACGCACAAGTCCGCTACGTGACCTGTGCGTTTTAAAGGTATTATTAAGTGCGGATCAGATTTCCGCAGTCAGACCTGCGGCCTCAATCCCGGCCTTCGCCGCAATCGCGTCATTGTCGGATGTGTCACCGGTCAGGCCAACTGCACCGATCACGGCACCATCCGCATCACGCACCAGCACACCGCCAGGCACAGGCACAACCTGGCCACCGTAAACACCGTTCACCGCTGCCATGAAGTACGCCTGTTGTTCGGCGCGCGCCATTTGGGCTGTGCCTGCCATGCCCAGCATCACGGCACCATAAGCCTTGCCATGGGCGATGGGGAAACGACCAGGGGCCGCACCGTCTTCGCGCAGGAATGCTTTCACGTGTCCGCCCGCATCCAACACCACCACAGAGAGCGGCTTCAGCCCCATCTCGCGGCCTTTTTCCAGCGCGACTTTCATCATGGTCTGCGCCTGATCCATTGTAATTTCAGTCATGTCTTATCCTTCTGCTTTCGCCTCAAGACGGCGGGCATGCAACACAGGTTCCGTATAGCCGGATGGCTGCACGCGCCCCTTAAACACCAGATCACAGGCCGCCTTAAACGCGACCGTATCATAACCGGGTGCCATTGCCTTATAGCCTGGATCATCCACGTTCTGCCCGTCGACAATCGCCGCCATCTTGCGCATTGCCGCCATGGCTTCATCTTCCGTGATCACACCGTGGTGCAACCAGTTCGCCATAGCCTGCGATGAAATCCGGCAGGTCGCGCGGTCTTCCATCAGGCCAACATCGTGAATATCCGGCACTTTGGAACAACCCACACCGGCATCCACCCAGCGCACAACATACCCCAGAATACCCTGGGCGTTGTTTTCGATTTCCTCGCGGATGTCTTCCGGTGACCAGTTCTGACCACGCGCCACAGGCACGCTGAGAAGATCAGACAATGTGCCGCGCGGACCGCCCTTGATCAGATCCGCCTGAAGCGCGAAAACATCCACTTTGTGATAATGCGTGGCATGTAGGGTCGCAGCAGTTGGGGATGGCACCCAGGCACAGTTCGCGCCGGATTTCGGGTGGCCGATCTTCACATCCAACATCTCTTTCATACGATCCGGCATCGCCCACATGCCCTTGCCGATCTGCGCCTTACCGGACAGACCACAGGCCAGACCAATATCAACGTTGCGATCTTCATAGGATGCGATCCAGGGTGCTGCTTTCATATCACCTTTGCGGATCATCGGGCCCGCTTCCATGGCGGTGTGGATCTCATCGCCGGTGCGATCAAGGAAGCCTGTGTTGATGAAAGCAACCCGCGATTTTGCAGCACGGATACATTCTTTCAGGTTGGCGGAGGTGCGGCGTTCCTCATCCATAATCCCGATCTTCACGGTGTTCTGCGGCAGGCCCAGGACCTTTTCCACATGGGTGAAAATACGGTCGGTGAAGGCGACTTCTTCCGGTCCGTGCATCTTTGGCTTCACCACATATACAGAGCCATGGACCGAGTTCCCGCCTTCGCGCGCCAGATCATGCATGGATCCCAGAACCGTCACCATCGCGTCAAGGAAGCCCTCGCCCGCCTCACGACCTTCGGCATCCAACACGGCCGGGTTGGTCATCAGATGACCCACATTGCGCACCAGCAACAGCGCGCGGCCTTTCAGGGTTTCAGATCCGCCCGCAGGCGTAGTGACCTCAAGATCCGGGTTCAGGGCGCGGGTGAAGACTTTGTCACCCTTTTTGATCTCTTCCGTCAGATCACCGCGCATCAGACCCAGCCAATTGCCCCAGGCCAGAACCTTATCTTCGGCATCCACCGCAGCCACGGAATCTTCGCAATCCATGATCGCGGACATGGCGCTTTCCATGCGGATGTCAGAAATGCCCGCCGGGTCCGCAGCCCCCACAGGCGTGCTTGCATCAATATCAATGATCACATGCAAGCCGTTGTTTTTCAGAACAATCGCAGTCGGCGCATCTGCAGCACCAATGTAACCCGCATAGCCCGAAGCATCCTTCAGCGCCGGGGTCAGATCCGCGCCCGCTTTGATCGCAGACACATCCGCCCAGGATCCGCTTGCCAGAGGCACAGCATCATCCAGAAACGCCTTACCCCAGGCAATCACACGCCCGCCGCGTTCCGCATCATAGCCCTTGCCTGTTGGCAAATCGCCCAGCGCATCCGTGCCATACAGCGCGTCATACAGGCTGCCCCAACGGGCATTCGCCGCGTTCAGCGCATAGCGCGCATTCATCACCGGCACCACAAGCTGTGCCCCCGCAACCTTCGCAATCTCGGGGTCGGTATTCGTGGTTTCAATCGCGAAATCTGCGCCCTCAGGCACCAGATAACCGATCTCACGCAGGAAGGCTTCCTGGGCCGCAGGATCCAGCGCCGCATCGCCCTGTTCTTTATACCAGGCATCAATCTGCCCCTGGATCTCTGTCCGTTTCGCCAGAAGCGCACGGTTTTCATCACCAAAGCCATTGACCAGATCAGACATGCCCGTCCAGAAATCATCCGCCGCCACACCGGTGCCCGGCAGCGCATTGCCTTCGATAAACTCAACAACCTGACTGTCGACCTTCAGGCCGGATTTCTCGATATATGTGGACTTGGAAGATGCGGGCATGGGAGGTTTCCTCAGGATTTCACAATTCCCCGAATTGATACGAAAGTTTCCTCTGCGAGACAATCCAATGGTCAGATCATTTTACCAATGACGCAGCGAAAAGCTTTCCTGACGGATTTGATAATTGCCCCAGACATTCGTCTTTTTCAAGGCAACGAGGAAAATGCAGTTGGCAAACACTCAGCCCGATGCAAGCGAAGCTGAGCTATAGCGGGAAGTGATGTCCCTCAGATTTTTCTTTTTCTTCATGCCATTCACGAATAAAGCCGCAAAGTCGGCTCATGGCTAACCCCATCAAACTCCCGCTGTCGAGAAACGGCACATCCTCTGAGAACCGTACCCCTGTCTCGCCGTCTGCGACAAACTCGAACACGCTGGTCTCTTGCGCTTCATTCTTCGAGAATGACCAGGTCCCAATATATTCACCATGACGGGGCACAACTTCCCCGCTGTTGCCCTCTTCTTCTGCGCCGACTAAATTTATTGGATATGTATAGTCCATAGCCCGTGAATATCCTCAAAGGTTTCTGTTTCAAATGCCTTGCAAATCACCCTAACATTTCCTTCCACCCACCGCACGCCCGATATGCATAAGTTGTGCATAACATGTGCATGCTTTGTGCATATGATATTCGCCCCTTGCCCTGCCCCATGGATGCGCTACAAATTCTGTAACTTTGCAGGAGCACATCATGACCATTCAGGAAACCATTTACCTTTCAGATTACACGCCTTTTGGCTTTATCGTGGAAGATGTGCATCTGACATTTAAGCTGGCCCCGACGACAACCCGCGTGATCTCCCGCATTCGCTTTGCGCCAAACCCTGACAGCCCGTCCCGTGATTTTTTTCTGCATGGTGAAGGGCTTAAGTTGCAATGTGCCAGGATCGACGGTGCGGATGTGACGCCTGATCTGGTCAAAGGCGGGTTGCGTTGTGACGTGCCGGATGCAGCGTTCACCTGGGAATGCGAGGTCGAAATTGACCCACAGGGCAACACAGCGCTGGAAGGGCTTTATATGTCAAACGGCATGTATTGCACCCAATGCGAAGCCGAAGGGTTCCGCAACATCACCTTCTACCCGGATCGCCCGGATGTGATGTCTGTATTTACCGTTAGAATTGAAGGAGATAACCCCGTTCTTCTGTCAAACGGCAACCCTGTGGACAGTGGTGACGGCTGGGCCGAATGGCACGATCCATGGCCCAAACCTGCCTATCTTTTTGCCCTGGTCGCCGGTGATCTTCGCAACTATCCGGGCAGCTTTAAAACCATGTCCGGCCGCAATGTTGAACTGAACCTCTGGGTGCGCCCTGGCGATGAAGGCAAATGTGCCTTTGGGATGGACGCGCTGAAGAAGTCCATGACCTGGGATGAAGAGGTCTACGGACGCGAGTATGACCTTGATATCTTTAACATTGTTGCCGTTGACGACTTCAACATGGGCGCGATGGAAAACAAGGGTCTGAACATCTTCAACTCCGCCGTCGTGCTGGCCAGCCCCGAAACCTCAACCGATGCGAACTTTGAGCGGATCGAAGCGATCATCGCCCATGAATATTTCCACAACTGGACCGGCAACCGCATCACCTGTCGTGACTGGTTTCAGCTGTGCCTGAAGGAAGGTCTGACCGTCTTCCGCGACCAGCAGTTTACAGGCGATATGCGCGGCCATGCGGTCAAACGCATTAACGATGTTGTCACCCTGCGCAGCCGCCAGTTCCGCGAAGATTCAGGCCCGCTGGCGCATCCGCCGCGTCCGGACCACTTCGTTGAAATCAATAACTTTTACACCGTCACCGTCTATGAAAAAGGCGCTGAGGTGATCAATATGCTAAAGCATCTGGTGGGCGACGCGGGTTACAAAAAAGCGCTGGATCTTTACTTTGACCGGCATGACGGGGACGCTGCGACGATTGAAGACTGGTTGCAGGTGTTTGAAGATGCAACAGGCCGCGACCTGACCCAGTTCAAGCGCTGGTATACCGATGCAGGCACGCCGCATGTGAAGGTGACCGACAGCTTTGACAATGGCACCTATACACTGACCTTCACCCAGGAAACCGCGCCAACGCCGGGACAGGATGACAAACCTGCGCGTGTGATTCCGATCGCTGTAGGTTTGCTAAGCCCGAAAGGCGAAGAGGTTCTGCCAACGCAGATCCTTGAGATGACAGAAGCGACACAAAGCTTTTCCTTTGAAGGCCTTAGCGCGAAACCCGTACCATCCATCCTGCGCGGGTTCTCGGCCCCTGTGGTGCTGGAACGCAAAACTTCGGCAGAAGAACAGGCCTTCCTGCTGGCCCATGACACTGACCCGTTCAACAAATGGGAAGCGGGCCAGGCGCTGGCAAAAGACTGCCTGATTGCTATGACACAGGGCGGCACGCCGGATCAGGGGTTGCTTGATGGCATGGCCACTGTTGCTCGTGATCACAGCCTTGATCCCGCCTTCCGCGCCCTGGCCCTTGGCCTGCCAGCCCAGGATGATATCGCCGCAACCCTGGCCGCCCGCGGTATCACGCCGGACCCGGATAAAATCTGGCGCGCCCATCAGACTCTGAAACAGGCAATCGCCCAACATCTGCAGGACGTCTGGCCGCGTTTGTTGGCAGAAATGGCAACACCTGGCCCCTATTCACCGGATGCGGAACACGCTGGTAAACGCGCATTGCATGGCGTGGCCCTGGCTTATCTGTCACAAATCGACGGCGGCGCGGCGGCCAAGGCGGCCTATACGGCGGCGGGCAATATGACGGAGCAACTGTCCGCGCTTGCCTGTCTGTTGTCCGTGGAAAAGGGCACCGATGAACTGGCAGCCTTCCGTGAACAATGGCAGCATGATCGCCTGGTCATGGATAAATGGTTTGGCCTGCAGGTCAGCTATGCCAGCCCGGAAAACTGTGTCGCCACCGCAAAACGCCTGTCTGAGGATGCCGATTTCAACTGGAAGAACCCGAACCGTTTCCGTGCGGTCTTTGGGGCAATGATGATGCATCACGCCGGTTTCCATCAGGCGGATGGCAGTGGGTACAACCTTCTGGCAGACTGGCTGATTAAACTTGATCCGGTCAACGGCCAGATTTCCGCCCGCATGTCCACGGGTTATGAAACC
The DNA here is from genome assembly GCF_003031585.1 of Thalassobius sp. I31.1. Taxonomy (GTDB): domain Bacteria; phylum Pseudomonadota; class Alphaproteobacteria; order Rhodobacterales; family Rhodobacteraceae; genus Halocynthiibacter. The sequence continues at coordinate 105,988 of NZ_PWAA01000042.1, read as the reverse complement.
TGGAAACGCTATGACGCCGATCGTCAGGCAAAGGCCTGTGCGGCACTGAAGCGTATCAACACAACTCCGGACCTTAGCCGGAACCTGGGGGAAATGGTGACGCGGATCCTGAAAGCCTGAAAATCAAAGCGGGAAAAATGCAGCACCTTTCCCCTTAAGCGTGCAAATGGTTTCGCATAGGTTGATTGCATAAGAGTGAAATTGTTTTGTTTAAAAGAGAGTGTCCGTATGGTTATCAAGTAGGCTAGGTCTGAGTCTGCCAGTCGATTTGCGCAAATCGCCTCAGGCCACCGGCAGGGTATGAGTAACGGACCTCGATATTATGGCCTTGCACCGGTTGGGCTGATCGGGCAGTTTTCTGATACATTTCTTGAAATCAGGATATATTATGCCCATTCTTCTTGCCCTTATCAGTGCTGCCACGGTCGCTTACTTCTGGTTCAACCGCGCAAGGAATACCGTCGATATCGCAGGCGATCTGGCCAATGCGGCCAATGATGTACGTCTGGCGGCACGGCGATTTGGGTTCAGACGCCGCGCAAACATTCATCCGGTGGAATCGATTGAAGACCCGGATGTTGCGGTTGCAGCCCTTGCCGCCGCTTTCCTTGAACTGGATGAACTGCCGACCTCTGAGCAGCGCATGGCACTGGAAGGCGGACTTTCCCGCAGTCTTACCCTGCCGCAAAAAGATGCGGCTGAACTGACTGTTCTGGGCCATTGGTTTGTCGGAGAATGTGGCACGCCCGGACAAGCCGTTGCGCGGATCTCACGCAAATTGTTCAAGCTGAATGGCGGCGATAGCTTTGAACCGCTGATGGATATCCTTGGTGCAATTGCCACTGCCGGAAACGGATTAAGCGACAATCAGAAAGACGCGCTTGAAGATGTCAAACGCGCCTTCCACATTCGCTGACCTCACGCGTCAGCTGCAATAAGGCTGTGCGCGGCTCCAGGCGATCATATCTTCGCGCTTGCGCTGCGAATGAAACGGTCCCCAATCGGCAGCAACACCGCGCCAGCCCTCAGACACCACCCCGTCGCGCACAGCGGTATGGGCGATGATGCGAACCGCGCAGGACAGGTTGGCTTCACCGTCTTTCAGGGCTTCACCGGTGCGGGCCTCACATCCATAGCCCCGCGCAGTCGCAGGCGTGATCTGCACCAGCCCAAACCAGCGCCCTCCGCCACCGACAGCCTGCGGGTTCCAGGTGCTTTCATGTTTGGCAAGCGTTGACAACAGCCCGGCCCAGAAGGCCGCCCGCCCCTCAGAGGTCTGATTTTCATAATCCGGACACCATACAGCGGCATCACCTGGTACCATCTGCACCAGTGCCTGACCATGATTTTCAATCGCCGCCAGAGAGGCCCGGCTCCAGGTATCTCCCTGTGCCAGGTGGCTCCAGCGCAGGTCTGGTAAGCCTGCTGGTGTCTCACGTGACACAGGTTCATCTCCACCGCCGCAGGCCGCCAGAAACAGACAAGCTGCAAAAGTCATTGATTTACGCATATTCACCCCATGATCCACGTTCCACACAGGGTGACATCTTTTACGCCCACACCGAATGGGGCAACCCCCGATTACAGTCTGTCCCACTCTGCGCGGGCTCTTGCCCCCGGAGCCTGGCTGACATAGAAGAAGCGTAACGTATTAAGAGGCCCGGACCGAATGCTTGATCTTACCTACAAAGCCCCGAAACCCAAAGTGATCGCTGGTATGCGCGATGATTGGGAACTTGTGATCGGGATGGAAATCCACGCGCAGATCAGCAGCGAAGCAAAGCTGTTTTCCGGCGCGTCCACCAAATTCGGCAATGAACCCAATTCCAACGTGGCTTTTGTTGACGCGGCCATGCCGGGCATGCTGCCTGTGATCAACGAATACTGCATTGAACAAGCGGTGCGTACAGGCCTTGGTCTGAAAGCTGAAATCAACCTGAAATCAGCCTTTGACCGTAAGAACTATTTCTACCCGGATCTGCCCCAGGGCTATCAGATTTCTCAGCTGTATCACCCGATTGTCGGTGAGGGCGAAGTTCTGGTGGAACTGGAAGAAGGCGTGGCGCGCAACGTGCGCATTGAACGCATCCACATGGAACAGGACGCCGGTAAATCCATCCACGACATGGACCCGACCATGTCCTTTGTGGACCTGAACCGCACAGGCGTTGCCCTGATGGAAATCGTGTCACGCCCGGACATTCGCAGCCCGGAAGAAGCCGCTGCATTTGTTGGCAAACTGCGCCAGATCCTGCGTTATCTTGGCACATGTGACGGCAACATGCAGAACGGCAACATGCGTGCAGACGTGAACGTGTCCGTCTGTAAGCCCGGCCAGTACGAAAAATTCATGGAAACCGGTGATTTTGGTCATCTCGGCACCCGCTGCGAAATCAAAAACATGAACTCTATGCGGTTCATACAGGCGGCAATCATGGTCGAAGCCAACCGTCAGATTGCGATTATCGAAGACGGCGGCAAGATCGATCAGGAAACCCGCCTGTACGATCCGGACAAAAACGAAACCCGTTCCATGCGTTCCAAAGAAGAAGCGCATGATTACCGCTATTTCCCCTGCCCTGACCTGCTGCCCCTGGAAATTGAACAGGGCTGGGTAGATGACATCGCGGCGACTTTGCCAGAACTGCCAGATGCTAAGAAAATCCGTTTCATGGGTGATTTTGGCCTGTCTGATTATGATGCGTCCGTGCTGACCGCCGAAGTTGAAAACGCGAACTTCTTTGAAGAAGTCGCCAAAGCCGGCGACGGCAAGCTGGCGGCGAACTGGGTGATCAATGAATTGTTCGGACGCCTGAAGAAAGACGACAAAACCATTCAGGACAGCCCTGTTGATCCGGCGCAGCTGGGTGGCATCATTGCCCTGATCAAAAAGGGTGATATTTCCGGCAAGATCGCAAAAGATCTGTTTGAAATCGTCTATACCGAAGGTGGTGATCCGGCAGAGATCGTTGAAGCCCGCGGTATGAAGCAGGTGACAGACACTGGCGCGATTGAAGCTGCTGTCGATGAAATCATCGCGGCCAACCCCGCCCAGGTTGAAAAAGCCCAGGCGAACCCAAAACTCGCGGGCTGGTTTGTTGGTCAGGTGATGAAAGCAACCGGTGGTAAAGCGAATCCTGCCGTGGTGAACCAACTGGTCAGCAAAAAACTGGGGCTGTAAGCCTTCCAAAGAGTATCAATACCAAGAGCTGGCAATCACAGGTTGCCAGCTCTTCTTTTTTGCACAGAACTCTTATGGCTCTCTGACAACAGTGAACCGCATTGTTCAGAGTTTAACTTTCGATAAAATTGTTTCCCTGATAAACAAAAAATGCAGCGTGGCAGGACAGGCCCGCAGCAAATTTCGATGCTTATCGGAAGTGTGGACATAGTGAGTAAGACAAAAAACGGCACAACCGCCCCGCCTGAACGCGGTCGCGATGTGCTGATCGATCGATTGTATGAAGTAGCCATGGACCCCGGGCGCGCTTCTGAAATGCTTGAGCAATGGAATACATTGGTCAATCCATTGCGTGCGACTGCGGATCAGCAGAAAATCGTGCTGTTGAATGACAGTGCGATGGAAGAACATATTGCCCGTGCTGACCGGTTTCTCGAACGCTATGCCAATACGCTGGAACCCCCGAATGAACGCCAGACCCTGATCGAATATTTCGACATGGCAGCGGCTTTCCTGATCGACAGCGATCTGACGATCGGCACCGCAAATTCCGGGGCGCAAGCGTCACTTGGCGTCACTGAAGGTGCACCGGCTGCGGCTTTGCCTGTAGACCAGGATGACCTGCCCAACCTTCTGAAACAAATGCGGAATATGCTGGCCGGACGCGGTTCAAACATATCGCTCTTCCGTGTGCGATCTTCAGACTGCGGGCATTTCATCGTGTTCCACATCCGGCGTCGCACACTGCAGGATGGCGCCCAGTGCCTTGTTGTTGCGACCTCAGAACTGGCATGGCCCCCTGCGTTTGACGGCATCCTGACAGAAGCATTCAGCTTCACCCAAACCGAAGTTGAAATCGTACGTATGCTGATTGAATGCTGTTCAATCAAAGATATTGCGGAACAGCGCGGGCGATCTGTCGATACCATTCGCGCCCAGATCAAATCCATTCTGGCAAAAACAGAAACGCGATCTCAGGTGGAACTGATCCGCCTTATTCTTTCCATGATGGATATGACCGGCTTTGCTGTAACGGGCCAGCAGACAACAGAGGCCTGGAGCCGGGGTTACACAGGTAATCCGGACGCTTCCGGTGCCGCAAAACTGCATACAATCAACACCCCGGACGGGAGACGGCTGGATTATCTGACCTGGGGCGACCCAAATGGCGTCCCAGTCATTCACCTTCATGTTGAAATCGGCATGTCCCGCTGGCCCAAATCCGGTGAACAAGCTGCCCGGAAGGCCGGGATTCGCATCATAACCCCCATTCGGGCGGGTTATGGCAACAGCAGCCCGCTGCCTGACAAAACCGATTTCACCCGCGGCGTTGTGGATGACATCATGCATGTACTGAAGGCCGAAAGCATCGAAAAATGCCATGTGGTCTCGCTGTGCGCGGATGTGCGTTTCGCCGCCCATATCGAAAAGTATTACCCGGGCGTCATGCAAAGCCTGATTGCGGTTGCGGGTACGCCGCCCCCTGATTCTCCAGGGGAATATGATCACATGGATCTCTGGCAGCGTTTCCTTCTGGTTTGCGCACGCTACACGCCGCATCTGCTGACCTTCACAGTCAAAACCGGCTTTCTTATGGCGCGCAAATACGGGCAACGTAAATTCCTGGAACATGTCTACCATCGTTCACCGGCGGATAAGGAACAGTTCAACGACCCGGAAATCTGGGAAGCTGTGACAACAGGCATTCAGATCTGCCTGTCAGACACACATTCCGCCCACAAGGCTTTCACACGGACAATTTCCGAGGAAATAAGGGGCTGGCATGCCGAATTCTGCGCCCTCGAAGGTAAGCTGCCCGTACATTTCATCAATGGCACACTGGATGGCCAGGCCACGATGGAGATCATTGAACCCTTCTTCCAGGATCATCCCTGGGTCAGCTATGAACTTATTGAAGGTGCCGGACAGCTGTTGATTTACAGCCACTGGGACAAAGTGCTGAAAAAGATTGGCCAGTTCAGATAAAACCCGCAACTTTACCCCATATGGGGTACGCGCCGGAAAGCCGAGTCATGGCAATATCAAGGGGCAGTAGCGGTGAGTGTTAACAGTGCTGTGTTTATGAGTAATATCGTCTTTTCTGTGGTCGTGCCCGTTTTTCGGGCACGGCCACAATTACTTTGAAGTGCTGTTCAGATTGGAAGGGTCCGGGATCAACACAGGCCTGTTCTCTGTCGTCGGATAAACGCCCCCCTTCCGGGTGGCGACCATAATTAGCGAATTATAAACCTTTTACCCAATCTGGGGTATGCGCCGCCACGCGGTGCTATGGCATAAAGATTCTACAGTAGCGGTGAGTGTTATCAGTACTGTGTTTACGAGTTAAGTCATCACATTCGTGGTTGCGCCTGTTTGTTTGGGCGCAACCACATTCGTATGGTTTGACGCTGAAGGCCCTGTCCTGGCCGAAGCAACTTCAGAACTCCGGATTTCCCACACATCTTGATTCTGAGGTTGCGTCAGCGCTCCCGGATTGTTTCCTCTTCCCTGCCTCAGGATGCGTTCTCATCGCAACAAATCAGATTTCGCAAACATTTTGCTGTCGTTTCCTTAGACAGTTCCCTTTGTCATGTGATAGCCCGGCGAAGCTGCACACTGCCGGAGAAATCAATGTCTGCCTTTGAATATAAAGTCGTCCCAGCCCCCACACGTGGAATCAAGGCCAAAGGTGTCCGCGGCACCGATGCGCGATTCGCCTCTGCCCTGATGGAAGTGATGAACGAACTGGGTGCTGAAGGCTGGCAATATCAGCGCAGCGATACCCTGCCCTGCGACAGCCGCAGTGCGATGGGTAAGAAATCCACCCAATATATGAATATGCTGGTCTTTGCCCGCGAGATCGCGGACGAATCTGCACCCGCCGCTGCGGAAAGCGAAGCCGACCTGCCAGACACGCCGGTCCTGCGCCGCGTTCAGGCCCCGGTTCCGGCGGAAACCACCACAAAAGAGGACGCGCCCTCGGCAGAAGCCCTGGCTGACGAAGCCATGGAATTGGCCAAACGCGACGAAAGCCCTGTTGAGAATAAGAAGGCAGACGCAGAATAATCACTGCGCAGATCACATCAAAAAGCCACCTGACATCGCCAGGTGGCTTTTTGTTTATGGCGCAGAAATATCTAACGCCAGCGCATGAATACGCGCGATCAGATCTGGCCCCATCGCAGCATGAACAGCCCGGTGACGCGCGATGCGTGTCTTCCCGGCAAAATCGGCTGCAACGATCACCACGCGGAAGTGGCTTTCGCCCGATCCGTCATCCCCCGCATGTCCTGCATGCAAATGGCTTTCGTTCACAACCTCAAGCTTTTCAGGTGTAAACGCCTTCGTCAGGCGTTGATGAATTTCACTGGCAACACTCATTTTTTTCGTTCGCCCCCTTCTATCCGGCTGAGTTTGGTCTAAACTCTTGCGTCTGAGTCGGAAAGGTGCCGTCTGCAACAGGATCGATGGCGCAAGAAGGAATACGGATCATGAAGAAAGATGACCCATTCGGGTTCGATATGTCGGTGAGCTCGGCAAAAAAGAAAAACCCGCGCGGCAAGCGCGGCATGTCCGGCGCGTTCGAAACCTCCAAACGGGTATGTGAACATCCGGGTTGTGAAGAAGCAGGCCAGTATCGCGCGCCCCGCTCGCCAGATCATCTGGATGAATATCTCTGGTTCTGTAAGGACCATGTGAAAGAATTTAACCTGAAGTGGAACTTCTTTGACGGGGCCACTGAAGAAGAGATCGACGAACAGATTCAATCTGATCGCGTTGGTGGCCGTCCGACCAAACCTATTCGCAAGTCCGATGAACAGCGCGCCTGGGAACGGCTGGGCGTTGATGACCCGCATCAGGTTCTGGGTGAAAACGCGACCCGCAACCCGGGCAAATCCATCACCGGCAGCACCCGCAAACTGCCGCCATCGGAACGCAAAGCGATTGAGGTTCTGGAAGCAAAAGATCACTGGGCCAAAGCTGAGATCCGCAAGGCTTATAAGAAGCTGATCAAGATTCTGCATCCGGATCTGAACGGCGGCGATCGTTCTGATGAAGAACGCCTGCAGGAAGTTGTCTGGGCCTGGGATACGATCAAGGCCAGCCGGAACTTCAAAGACAAAGCATAAATGAAAGGGCGCCCCGGAGGCGCCCTTTTCTTTTGTCAGTCCGCGATTTCAATCACGAGGTTGATACTGGCTGAGATATTCTGTTCACCCGCAGCCACCGGAACGCCGGCAGACGCCGCCATTTCCATACGCGCCATCGGATAGGCACCCCCGCCACCGCTTTGTGGTTCTTCAATGCGCAGCACATTCCCGGTTTCCACACCTGCCGCCTGGGCATAAAGCGCGGCTTTGGCCAGGGCATCAGCCACCGCCAACTGGCGCGCCTCATCCAGATGAGGTTTCGGATCCTGCACAGTGAACCGCACCCCATGCAACTGGTTCGCCCCGGCAGAGATAAGCTGATCCAGGATCTGCGGCGCACTATCGAGATCCCGCAGGCGGATGGTCAGCATATTGGTTGCAACATAACCCACGACCTGGGGCGCATTCCCGCTTGTATGGCGCAAATCGGTGTGCAGGTTGAGGTTGCTGGTCTGCTGATCTCGCGCCTCGACCCCGGCCTCTGTGGCCACCGCCATCAGCGCTGCCATCTTCTCAGACGTGCCTGCCATGGCATCGGCGGCATTGGCGGCGCGGGTTTCAACCCCGATGCCCACCTGCGCCATATCCGGCACCACAGAAACCTGCCCTTCCCCCTGCACAGTGATCACCCGGGGTGCGGCATTTTCGGCCACAGCCACAACTGTACTGCCCGCCAGGCAAATTGCCGCCGTCATCATCGTCAGAAAACGCATCTTAATTCCTTTCGTCATAGCTTTCATGTTCTTATGACGCATGCCGGGGGCAGTTTCCTGGCATTTTTTTCCGGTTGTCTTTTACCTGGCGGTTTTCTGCGGTAGGACAGTCGCAACATTATAGACGACCACAGGACGGGACGTTCCATGAAACCCGGATTTGCGCTGAACCTGACCCATAGCGGCATTCTTTTGCTGCACCGCGTTTCCGGGGGCTGGCAGGTCATCGCGGAAGCGCAGCCAGAAAGCTCTGAGTTCGCGCAGCAGCTTTCAGACATGCGTGACAAAGCCGCCGCACTTGAACCCGGTGCCGTGATCTGCAAGCTGATCATTCCTGACACACAGATACTCTATACATCAGCGACCAGCCCGGACCCGCTGAACAGCCGCAGCGAAGAACGCAAATTTGTTGAAACCTCCCTTGAAGGTCTGACACCTTATGACATTCAGGATCTCGCGCTGGACTGGCAGCGGGATGGCGACACGTTGCATATTGCCGCAATTGCCCGGGAAACCCTGACAGAAGCCGAATCTTTCGCGACGGAACACCGCTTTAACCCGGTGTCTTTTGCTGCTGTGCCAGAAAACGGATCCGGCTTTACACGCGAACTTTTCTTTGGCGAAGCCCCCTGTGCTGCGGGCTTTATGCTGGATGAGGACTATATTGAGCGTGAAGACCAGCCCCTTGTTATCGTCACACCAGAAATGGACGCGGCATCAACGCCAGTGAAAACACTTGCCACCATTCCGGCAGAAGCAATCGTATCGGACGCCCCCTCCGCCACTGAGACTGAGACTGAGACTGAGACTGAGACTGAGACTGAGACTGAGAAACCAGATCAGGCGCATGAGGAAAAACAAGAGGCCATCGCGCTTGCCGGTGTGCAATCTTTGCAGCCAGAACCGGACAAGTCCGGGCCAGGCATGGGTAAAATTGCCCTGCTGGGCGGTGGCGCCATCGCAGCCGGTGTATTGGCGGCCCTGTGGCTCAGTCAATCTGCGCCATCAACGCCCACACCGGTAGCTGAAGAAGTCGCCACAACCGACGCAGAGACCGAAACAGCAACGGAAACGCCGGTTCAGGCCGTTGAAACAGAACAACCTGCCCCGGTTATCCCGACACAGGAAGATGCAGAAGACTTCTACGCTGAGAATGAAATCTGGATCCTGCCGCCGGATGTAGGGCAAACTGATAATGCCAATGGCCGCGTGGATGTTTCAACCGCAGCAGCGGGCACCCGAGGGGCTGGAAATCTTTACATCCCCTCCCATGACCCGGCCACACCATCCTTTGATGCTCTGGCTCTGCCCATCCTGAATACGGGCACCGCCGGCGGGCCTATGCCACAGATTAACAACCCTGCCACCCCCGGCACGGTTTTTGCTGTAAATGAACTGGGGCTGGTCGTTCCAACCCCGGAAGGGACAGAAAACGCCGAAGGTATCCGGATCTTTGCCGGACGGCCGGATTATCTGATCCCCCCACGTCCAACGGATGAGCCAACGACAACGGAAACCGATGCAGAAGCTGCAACGGAAGAAGCCGAAGAACAGCCCGACTTTGCAGGCTTTAAACCACGTTTGCGTCCAACTGATCTGATCCAGAACCATGAACGCAACATCTACGGCGGGCTGACCCGCGCGGAACTGGCGCAGCGCAAACCTGAACTGCGCCCTGAATCCGCCCAGAGCGCGCCGGATGTGGATCTGGCCCCAACCGAATTTGCCGTGGCGACGTCCATCGTCCCTTCAACACGTCCGAATGATTTTGCCGCCGTCGTCGCGGCTGCGCAGGCCGCCCGCGATGCAGCCCAAACCCAAAGCAGCAACAGCGGTGGCACCGCCTCCACAGCCTCTGCCAGCAGCTCTTCTTCCGGTGCGCGTTCTTCCAGCCCCAGCATCCCAAGCAGCGCATCCGTCGCCAGCCAGGCCACGATCCGCAATGCGATCCGACTGAACCGTCTTTCCCTTGTCGGCATCTATAACACCGGCGGCACAAGACGTGCATTGATGCGCACCCGCAATGGCCGCTATCGCCGCGTGGAAGTGGGGGATCGCATTGATGGCGGACGTATTCAGGCGATCGGACAGAACAGTCTGCAATATGTCAAAGGCAGCCGGAACACCACGATGGAACTGCCTGGGAACTGACCCGCACGAACCTGACGTAAACGACCCGGCGCAAAGACGCATTCAGACGCGCGCACCGTGAAAATACGGCTATGAGAAATAAGCTGCTCTGCTCCCCTTGCGAAAGCCCGGAAATTCGGGCACCAAAGCGGGAAAGCGCCCCTGTGACAGGTGTGCGAGCCAACAAAACAGGCCCTTATGGCCAGAATTCACCCCCGGGCGCGTCAATCTGGCCGCACGGAGACAGCCACAGACCAGACCCTTCTGGAGACGGATACGATTATGACGACTGATGTAAAACCAACCGAAGAAATTTCCGTACGCGACGTTTTTGGCATCGACACGGATATGGTCGTTAAAGGCTTTGCTGAGCGGTCCGATCGTGTGCCTGAAATCGATCCGACTTATAAGTTTGATCCGGACACCACCCTCGCGATTCTTGCTGGTTTTGCTTATAACCGCCGCGTTATGATCCAGGGCTATCACGGCACGGGTAAATCCACCCACATCGAACAGGTTGCAGCCCGTCTGAACTGGCCCGCTGTTCGTGTGAACCTTGACAGCCACATTTCCCGGATCGATCTGATCGGTAAAGACGCGATCAAACTGGTTGATGGCAAGCAGGTCACTGAATTCCACGAAGGCATCCTGCCATGGGCTCTGCGCAACAATGTCGCGATCATCTTTGATGAATATGATGCCGGTCGCGCAGATGTGATGTTCGTGATTCAGCGTGTTCTGGAAACCGATGGCAAGCTGACCCTTCTGGATCAGAACGAAATCATCACACCAAACCCGAACTTCCGCCTGTTTGCCACTGCAAACACTGTAGGTCTGGGTGACACCACCGGCCTCTACCACGGCACACAGCAGATCAACCAGGCGCAGATGGACCGCTGGTCCCTTGTTGCCACCCTGAACTATCTGTCTCATGACGCCGAAGCCAATATCGTTGTGGCGAAGAACCCGGTCTATAACACCGAAAGCGGTCGCAAGACCGTGTCACAGATGGTGACTGTTGCTGACCTGACCCGTACCGCATTCATGAACGGCGATCTGTCGACTGTGATGAGCCCGCGTACCGTAATCAACTGGGCCCAGAACGCCCAGATTTTCCGCAACGTCGGCTATGCGTTCCGCCTGTCCTTCCTGAACAAATGTGACGAACTTGAACGTCAGACTGTGGCTGAATTCTATCAGCGTTGCTTCGACGAAGAACTGCCGGAAAGCGCTGCATCTGCGGCAATGGGTTAAACGCCCAGGTGATTTGTTCTGCCCGGCTTGCCCGGGCAGCGCCCGACCCTCCCCACGGGAGGGCGCTTTGCACCCACCCAGGGTCAGGCGCCGCCCTGTTGCAAGGTCACTTTGAAAACCGTTAGGCTGGCACTATGAGCAAACCGAACAACAACCCTGCTGATCCGTTCAAAAAGGCCCTGGCTGAGGCCACCAAAACCATGGCCAATGACACGGATCTGAACGTGACCTATACGGTTGATCCGGCGGGTAAGACGGCAGATACCATCCGCCTGCCCCAGGTCACTCGCCGTATGACACGGGATGAGGTTCTGATGGCGCGGGGCACCGCCGACGCCCTGGCCATGCGCCACCGTCACCATAATGCCACCACCCACAACCGCTATCTGCCCCAGGGCCAGATGGCGCGTGATCTTTACACCGCCATGGAAGACGCCCGCTGCGAAGCGATGGGCGCCCGTGAAATGCCCGGCGCGCTCTCCAACATCGACGTAAAGCTGGAAGCAGAGGCCAAATCAAAAGGCTACGGCGAAATCACCGACCGCGCTCAGGCACCTCTGGCCACGGCTGCGGGGTATCTGGTGCGGGAACTTGCCACCGGACGGGACCTGCCGGAAAGCGCTGCAAATGTGAAAACCCTCTGGCAGGATTACATTGAAGGCATGACCGGCGGCACGCTGGCAAGCCTCCAGGACGCTCTGAAAGATCAGGCAAGCTTTGCCAAATTCGCCCGTCAGATGATCGAAGACCTGGGCTATGGTGATCAGCTGGGCGATGACCCGGATTCGGAAGATGACGAATCTGATGACGAAGCCCAGGAAGACGGCGAAGAAGAACAGGAACAAGACAGCCAGGGCGACCAGGAAAACCAGGAAGAAGCCGAAGCCCAGCCAGAGCAAAGCCAGGACGATAGCATGGACGCAACCGAGGCCCAGGTCTCGATTGACGATATGGCCGATCAGGAAGAAGGCGATGAAGCTGAGCTGCCCGAAGGCGATGCCCCGATGGAACCGCCGGCCCCTGCCCCGGCCTCTGAAGCTGACCCGGATTACAATGTTTTTGAGACCGAATTTGACGAAGAGGTCCGCGCCGAAGATCTGGCTGAGCAACAGGAACTTGAACGTCTGCGCGCTTATCTGGATCAGCAGCTTGAGCCGCTGAAAGGTGCCGTGTCACGGCTGGCCAACAAATTGCTACGCCGCCTACAGGCCCAACAGAACCGGTCCTGGGAATTTGACCTGGAAGAAGGTGTGCTGGATGCCGGCCGTCTGGCCCGTGTGGTGGTTTCACCAACAACGCCCCTGTCCTTCAAGATGGAACAGGACACTGAATTTAAAGACACGGTTGTGACCCTGCTGCTGGATAACTCCGGCTCTATGCGCGGGCGTCCGATTTCCATTGCTGCGATCTGTGCAGATGTGCTTGCCCGTACGCTGGAACGTTGCCAGGTGAAGGTTGAAATCCTTGGTTTCACCACCCGCGCCTGGAAGGGCGGACAGTCCCGTGAAAAATGGCTGGCAGAGGGCCGTCCGGAACAGCCCGGCCGTCTGAATGACCTGCGCCATATCATCTATAAGTCAGCCGACGCGCCGATGCGCCGGTCCCGCCCGAACCTGGGTCTGATGATGAAAGAAGGCCTGCTGAAAGAAAACATCGACGGTGAGGCGCTGGAATGGGCCCACCGCCGTATGGTGGCCCGTCCTGAGGCGCGCAAGATCCTGATGGTGATTTCTGATGGCGCACCGGTGGATGACAGCACCCTGTCTGTGAACCCGGCGAATTATCTGGAAAAACACCTGCGCGATGTGATCGCCATGGTTGAGAAACGCCGCGCAGTGGAACTACTTGCCATCGGCATCGGCCATGACGTGACCCGTTATTATGACCGCGCGGTAACAATCACCGATGTGGAACAGCTGGCCGGGGCCATGACCGAACAACTGGCCGCCCTGTTTGACGCCGATCCCCGCGCCCGTGCGCGTATCATGGGCATCAAAAAAGCAAGGTGATCTCAGGGGCCATACGGCCCCTGACTGCTTTTTCCCTTACGCCAATAGGGCCTCACAACGTTTTAACGTTTCAGCAACCGCCTGATCGCTCCATGGCAGGACATCTGGAATGCGCCGTTTTTCCTTCAAGTAAACACACATCTGTTCAACCAGGCGGTGTTGTTTCTCATCCAGTGTTTTCCCGACATGTTCCAGCCAGAGCGCAAATGCCTCCTCCCCGTCAGGATAGCCGGACCACCCCATCGTGAGCCCGCCGTCAAAGAATGCCAGAAAAATGTCGGTTGCAGCATCAATCAGAGCATGCTCAACGCCAGGATTGCGCAAGGCGCTTATCAGATCCCCGGCCAGGGCAACCTGTAGGGAAAGATATTCATGCGCAATCCGGTTGCGGAACCCTTCCAGCAGCAGCCACTTCATTATCTCGGGTTTATCCGTTTTCAATAAAAGATTTACCGTCCTGATACGCCCATAGCTTTTCAGTTGTTGCGCCAGCCCCCAGATCGCAATTTCCGGATCGGCGGCGTTTTCCTGTAGGGCAGGAATCGCTTCTGTCATGAAAAATTCATGCTGCCCGAGAAACCCGGCCAGCTCTTCTGCTTCCGGGTCCTGACACAGACTGAGCCAGGAGAGCCCATAAAGCACCGCATGTCGATCTGGCGCGTTGTATATGAGAAACTTTGACAGTCGTGCCAGAGGTTCCGGTGCAACGGCGGGATGCCGACGCAGGCGATCTGCAGTCACTTCAGGTTCCCGGAGAAACCAGGGCTGAAGCAGGATTTCATACAAACGATACATCTGTGACCTGGCTGGCATCCTTAGCACATTCACAATCGCCCGGATCAGATCATCATCCAGATACATCCCGGGCCTGACTGGCATCGGCCAGTCAAAGACATTCGTCGGAACGCCATCACTGTCCGGCAGTGGCAAGTTTTCAAGCGGGCCCCGCGCATAGCGCAGCGCGGACCAGACAGATCGGCGGGACAGATCCCAGACGCGCGGAAAATCTGCGCGCTTACGGAGCTTACGGTGACTTTTGGAAGACATAGAATGCGCAGGCAGACCTGCGTAAGTTTCATGATGCGTATTTATAACAATAATGTCGAAGCTTTAACAGATGCTTTTGACGCACGAAGGCAATCTGATCTGCTGAAATGAAATACGCCGCAGAACTGCAGCGTTTTGCCTGTGTGGAAGCCAACTACATGATTGTTGATTATCAACTCAGAAACATCGGGGTTCGTGATCCCATGCAGAACCAACGCCAGCCTATAGCACACACCCTGTTCGGGGATCCCATCTATATCAACGGAAAACATCTCGATGCCGAAGCACTTCATTGATCATGATCACATCATTCAGACCTGATTGATCCGGATGTCAGCCAGTGTCAGATCAAGATGCCCCGCAAATCTGAGCTTCACCCAGGCGTCACTTGTGTCAGTCGCACCATCAAATCGCATCGCCAATTCGGTAATATCCTGATCCCCATCCGTTCGATGTCTGAGTTCTGCAAACTGCATTTCCCGGTCCTCCTGTCCTGAACTACGGGAAATATTCACTTCCAGAGTGTCCTCTCCGGGCACAAAGTCACTGAAGTAAAGTGGTTCCCCCGCTGTCCCCTCATCTTCCTCCAGAGAGTTCCTCTCCAGTTCAAGGTTCACTTCAAAATGGTCTGCCCCACTGCCGCCGCTCACGGATACATTGCCAGCATCAGATTCCATTCCACTGCCGAAGTAGCTGTTCAGGATAATGGTGTCGTTCCCATCCCCGCCTGAGACCTGATCCGAATAATCGCCGCCCCCGGATGTATGTTGCAGCACGTCATCACCTTCACCGCCATAAAGACTGGAGCCACTATAGGATGTCAGCGTATCATTGCCTTCCTCGCCATACAGACCAGTGACCGAGAAAACATGCATGCTGTCGTCTCCGGCACCACCGAATATTTCAACCGCCCCAGGTCCGTCCCTTCCAAGCTCAACAGTATCGTCTCCCCCCAAAAGATAGACGGTGTCTGGGGAATCAATATCCGGATCCTGATCGTCAGCTGTGAGTGTGTCATCCCCCTCTGTCCCGTGCAGGATGTCACTACCGTCATATATCAGGTTTTCGCCCTCTGGCGGCGTATCATCGTCATTTGAAAATAAATCCATCAGCCCGGCAAAACCGACACCGATCAGAAGAGACATAAGAACTGGCCCCATAATTAACCCTTTACCCGTAAAAAAAATCTAATGCTTTGTCAGCTTAAACCAGATCATTGCAGCAACACAAAGGATTAGCTGAACATTTTGCCCGGGTTCATGATCCCTTTTGGGTCCAGCGCTTGTTTCATTGCCCGCATCACGTCAACGCCTGCGCCATGTTCCTGCACCAGAAGATCCATCTTCCCCATGCCAATCCCATGTTCGCCTGTTGCAGTCCCGCCCATAGACAGGGCCTGTTCCACCATCTGATGCGACACAACTTTGGCACGGGCCAGTTCTTCCCCATTCTCGGGATCAATCAACAGGATCGCGTGGAAGTTTCCATCTCCCACATGGCCCAGGATCGGGGCGGTCAGGCCGGCCGCGTCAATCGCTTCGCGCGCATAAGTCACGGCCTCTGCCAGCCGCGACACGGGCACGCAGACATCTGTGACCACCGCCGTCTTCCCCGGACGCAGACCCAGACAGGCGTAATAGGCCCGGTGACGCATCGCCCAGAGACGCGAGCGATCCTCGGGTTTTGCCGACCAGTCAAACCCGCTGGCCCCGAAATCTGCGATCACCTCGCCAAAACGTTCTGCCTGTTCCGCAACCCCCGCCTCTGATCCGTGAAATTCCACCAGCAGATGCGGCTGCACCGGCAGCCCCATGTCAGCATCTTTGTTCACGGCCTCAACAGCGAGGCTGTCGAGAAATTCGATCCGCGCCATGGGGATCGCGCATTGCACCGTCATGATCACCGCATTCACCGCCGCGTCCATATCGGGGAAAGCGCAAACGGCGGCGGCTGTTGCCTCAGGCTGGCCATGCAGGCGCAGGGTCAGCTCAGAGATCAAGCCCAGCGTGCCCTCTGCCCCGCAAAACAGGGCCGTCAAATCATAGCCCGATGCTGATTTGCGCGCGCCTGTGCCCGTGCGGATGATACGCCCGTCGGCCAGGACAACTTCCATCGCAAGAACATTGTCGCGCATGGTGCCATAGCGCACCGCCGTTGTGCCACTGGCGCGCGTCGAGGCCATGCCCCCAATCGACGCATTCGCCCCCGGATCCACGGGAAACATCAGCCCGGTTGCGCGCAGTTCCTGGTTCAGGTCTTCGCGTGTAATGCCCGGTTGCACGCGCACAGAGAGATCCTGATCATTTACCTGCAACACTTTGTTCATGCGGGAAAAATCCACACAGACCCCACCCTTTACCGCAGATGTATGCCCCTCAAGCGATGTCCCTGCGCCGTAACCGATCACCGGCAGATCATGGGCCGCGCAGATTTTCACGATCTCAGCCACTTCATCCGTCGTTTCCGGATAAACCACCACGTCAGGCGGTGCAGGTGCAAACCAGGTCTCGCTGCCGCCATGGTTGTTACGATCGGCTTCAGATGTGCTGATGCGTTCAGATAACACGGATTTCAACGCGGAAATGGCGGTTTTGGCTTTCATTTTACACCTCAGACATGGCAGGCAGGGAAGGACAGGAAGAAATGGTTAAGACCTCTGCGCTATGGTTTTACGCCCATGGGCGCGAGAACCCCAGAGGCAAAAGGGCGCAATACGGCAGATGATGTCAGCTTATGTGAAATCGCTGATCCGCAAAAATATGCAGGATCTGGACAAGGCCTGGAATGTTCTGAAGGAAAAGGGCCCGGGCGAAGTCCAGTTCTGGTTTATCGCGCTGACCGTCGGGATCGGGGCCGGTTTTGCCGCCCTTGGCTTTCGCAACGCGATTGAATGGCTGCAAACCGCTGTTTATGGCGCGGATGACAGTCGGACCCTGCATTCTTACCTCAGCGCATTGGCCTGGTATTGGATCGTCACAATTCCGGTGGTCGGAGGTCTGATCACCGGCTGTA
This sequence comes from Thalassobius sp. I31.1, assembly GCF_003031585.1. GTDB lineage: Bacteria > Pseudomonadota > Alphaproteobacteria > Rhodobacterales > Rhodobacteraceae > Halocynthiibacter. The sequence goes on along the minus strand of NZ_PWAA01000042.1, from coordinate 88,491 downwards.
TCCTGCATTGGCTGACGCCTGATGGGCGGGCACGATCTGTTGCCGATGTGATCGAAGGCTCTGCGCTTCACAAAGGTCGGGTGGAACAACGCGCCGGGATCGGATCGGCGCTGGCCTCCATCGTGACGCTCTCTACTGGCGGATCTTCCGGGCGCGAAGGCCCTGTTGTGCATCTTGCGGGTGTGATTTCCACCTGGGTTTCAAACCGCATCAATGCATCCGGCATCACCGGGCGCGATCTGTTGGGCTGCGCCGTGGCCGGGGCCGTTTCTGCCAGCTTTAACGCCCCGATTGCCGGCGCGCTGTTTGCACTTGAAGTCGTTCTGCGCCATTTCGCCGTGCATGCATTTGCGCCGATTGTGATTGCCTCTGTCGCGGGCACGGTGGTCAGCCGCCTGCAATTTGGCAATGTGACCGAATTCGTTCTGAAACAGAACAATGAGATGCAGTTTTATATTGAGCTGCCTGCATTCCTGATCCTTGGGATTATCTCCGGCCTTGTCGCCGCGATCTTCATGCGTTCGGTTTTCTTCGCCGAGAAAGCCGGCAACCTGCTGCAGGCCCGCTGGAACATACCCGGCTGGCTGCGCCCGGGCATTTCCGGGTTGCTGCTGGGCATTCTCGCGGTCTGGTTCCCGCATATCATCGGGGTTGGCTATGAAACCACATCCGCCGCACTGACGGGACAGCTGCTGTTTCTGCAGGCGATCCTCTTTGTCGTCCTGAAATGTATTGCGGTTGCGATCACCTTTGGCGGGCGCATGGGCGGCGGGATCTTCTCACCTTCGCTGATGATCGGGGCAATGACAGGCCTTGCCTTCGGTATGGTTGCGACCAGCATCTTTCCTTCTGTGTCCGGCGAAGAAACCCTTTATGCGCTTGCGGGGATGGGCGCTGTTGCCGCCGCCGTTCTGGGCGCACCGATTTCCACAACCCTGATCGTGTTTGAACTGACCGGTGACTGGCAGACCGGCCTTGCTGTGATGGTCGCCGTGTCCCTGTCCACAGCACTTGCCAGCCGCCTGGTTGATCGCAGTTTCTTTCTCACGCAACTGGAACACCGCAATATCCACCTTGCTGCGGGGCCTCAGGCCTGGCTGCTTGCGACCTTCTCAGTGGCCGATGTGATGCGCACAGATAAACACCCACATGCCGCATCTGAGGAAGCCTGTTGGGAGCTTGTGGAACAAGGCATTTATGTCGACGGCAATGCAACCCTTGAAGCTGCGATGCCGATCTTTGGCACTTCCGGCGCGGATTTCATCCCGGTTGTGACCCTTGGCGGCGAAGACCAACCCCCCGAACTCTGGGGTGCGCTCTTTGAGGTCGACGCCCTGCATGCCTTCAACGATGCCCTGGCAGAAACCGCGGCGGAAGAACACAGCTGACATCGTCAGCCATCAGGATATGGCTGACAATATACCCGGGCTTTCTGGTCCGGGTTCCTTAGTCGGCCCTTGCACCCAGCGCATATCCGCTATGCAACCAACGCAGGCACACGTGTTTGTGCATTCCCGCAGGGTGGAAACTGTGATGATGAAGCCCAGATAGAATGTAACAGAATTAAGACGACTCAAAGGGAGCGGGTAAATTGTCCCTTCAGGTGAATGAGGTGTGCAGATGAAGATGGTTATGCGAAAAGTTGCGATGATGGCGGTCCTGACCCTGGGCGTATCCGGGGCGAATGCGTCGGCTGATCCCTCTGTCGACGGGCAGCGGGCTTTCCCCCCTGTTCGCACTGATGTGCATGAAGACATGCCATCCGCCCCCCTCAATGTGCCCGGCCACAGCCCCCGCGCGCAGGAGATCTTCGACCAGCTTGCCGCCGAGGAAAAAGGCGGCCGCGCCCGGCCATCTGTGCAGGGAGTTGTGATCTTTTCCTCAAAGCCAGCGGTGGATTATCCCGAAGGGCGGTAAAGCTTGCGCGCTAGTCTTCCCAAAAGCCGAGTCTGCGCACATAGTCGATCGCGATCTCTTCGTCAAAATAGAGACAATCTTCAATCCAACCCGGAGGTTCGCCATTGATGCGTGCAAGATCCGGGTTGGCCCCGTGATCCATAAGATGATGTCCAAGCTCCGGTGCGCAGAGCAAGGCGTTAAAAATGTTGAACTCCCCTGAAAACGCATTCGGGTCTGCGCCTGCATCAAGCAGGAAGTAAGCCTCAGATCTTCTGCGTTGCACAAATTCTATGAGTGCCTGATCAAGGATTGCTTGTTGCGCTGCGGGATTTCCCTGTGCTTGTAAATAGGCCTTTGTCAGAGGGGCATGTCTCAGCCCTGCACGATCAAGGGCTTCATCCATCCGGGAGGCACCACCGACCAGTAGCGCGGGTATGGCCGGGAGAGATCTGAAATGCTCTGATGCAGTTTCCAGAAGCGTTCTGCCCTGTTGATTCAGTACATCTACCAGCACCCCGACCTGTAACAATACCTGCACCGTTCTGAAATCACCTCTTTGTGCAGCGGCGTGGATCAGAGGGGCTCCGTCCGAATCTGGTTCCCCTGGATCTTCACCCGCGTTGATCAGAAGCTGCACCAGATCAGCGTGGCTTTTATCGACCGTGCGCATGGCTTCTTCCAAAAGATTGTGGTCCGGTGGGCGTGTCGCGCCTGCCTCCAGCAGAGTTCGCACCACCTCTGTATGTCCTTGGTGAATTGCCAGCATAAGTGGGCTCAGACGGTGTGGTTCTCCGTCGGGCGCGGCCCCTTGCGTCAGCAGAAACCTCACCATTTCCAAATGTCCGCGATCCGCAGCGCGTGCCGTCAGTTCAGGCAGTTCATACCGTGCAGTCAGCTCAGCATCCTGCGCCATCATCTTCCGGACAGTTGCGACGTCACCACCATTGAACGCAAAATCGAGAAACGCGTCGCGGATGAAGGCATGCCTGTCCTCCGGGAACTTGCTCAGTAAAAACGTAAGGCAGTTATCTACGCGGGCTTCATACGCGGCGCGTTCTTCCGAAGGAACAGGATTGCGGGTCAGAACATCCGTTGGATTTTCGCAGGCTGCTGCGCCGCTTGTCATCATCAGGAAGGAAAAACAGAAAGAACGAAACATATAAAACCACCAAAAACCGGAACAGAATACATCCTGTGATATATTCTGTGCCTGACAGGGATACAACAAATGCTCTCTCTTGCCCGCATCCCCGCAATGCCATAAAGCAGGGGAAACCTTATAAGACAGAGAGAGACCATGCGCCTCAGCCGTTATTTCCTGCCCGTTCTCAAAGAAAACCCGGCTGAAGCCGCGATTGTCAGCCACCGCTATATGCTGCGTGCCGGCATGATCAAACAGGCCAGCGCCGGGATCTATTCCTGGCTGCCGCTGGGCTTTAAGATTCTGCGCAAGCTTGAAAACATTGTGCATGAGGAACAGCAGAAGGCAGGTCACATGCCGATGCTGATGCCAACCGTTCAGTCTGCTGATCTCTGGCGTGAATCCGGTCGTTATGATGATTACGGCGATGAAATGCTGCGTCTGACCGATCGTCACGGCCGCGATATGCTGTATGGCCCGACCAACGAAGAGCAGATCACAGATACATTCCGGTCCCATGTGAACAGCTACAAAGATCTGCCGCTGACCATGTATCAGATCCAGTGGAAGTTCCGCGATGAACGCCGCCCGCGCTTTGGCGTGATGCGGGGTCGTGAATTCCTGATGAAGGATGGTTATAACTTTGACCTGACCAAAGAAGATGCGCTGCATGCTTACAACCGCCACCTGGTGACATACCTGCGCACCTATGAACGTATGGGCCTGCAGGCGATCCCGATGCGTGCGGACGGTGGCCCGATTGGTGGCGACTACACCCATGAGTTCCTGGTGCTGGCCGAAACCGGTGAATCCGAGGTCTTCTACGATTCTGAAGTGACCGACATCAAACTGGGTCAGCGCGACGTTGATTTTGACGACAAAGCACAGTGCCAGGCGATTTTGGAAGAATTCACCACCCGTTATGCCCGCACCGACGAAACCCATGATGAGGCGATCTTTAACGAGGTGCCTGAGGAACGTCGTCGTTCCGCGCGTGGCATCGAGGTTGGCCAGATCTTCTATTTCGGCACCAAATATTCTGAAAGCATGGGCGCGAAAGTGGTGGATGAGAACCAGAATCAGGTGCCTGTGCATATGGGTTCCCACGGCATTGGTGTCTCCCGCCTTCTCGGCGCGATCATTGAGGCATCCCACGACGATAAAGGCATCATCTGGCCCGAAGGCGTGACACCGTTCCATTGTGGTATCGTCAACCTGAAGCAGGGTGATGACGAAGCCGATGCAGCCTGTGAAGATCTTTATGCGGCATTGACCAAAGCGGGGCTTGAGCCGCTGTATGATGACCGCAAGGAACGTGCCGGCGGCAAATTCGCGACTATGGATCTGATCGGTTTGCCATGGCGCATCACGGTTGGCCCGCGCGGGTTGAAAAACGGTGTGGTTGAAGTGACCAGCCGCAAAACCGGCGAAAGCGAAGAGATGACGCCGGAGGCCGCGATCAACAAGATCATCGCGATCTACGCCAATCTGTAAGATCTGAAATGCGGTGCCCAGGCGCCGCATTTTTCTTTGGGGTTTAAGATGTTTTTACGTGTCATTGCATTTGCAGGTGGGCTGACAGGCGCTGCGGGATTTTCGCAGTTCCCCGAGTTTTCCCAACAATATCTGCAGCGCCTGGGCGGCGCTGTTGAGGCCCTGGAACAGGTGGTTGCGGATTTTGATGCCTCTGCCGTGGCCGAAGGGTTAAGCCGCGAAGCCGCGCTTGATCAGATGCAGGGCACAGCGTTTCTGGAACGCCGCCGTGAAGACATGCAGGCAACCATCACACGCTTCACCGGCCTGCGTGGCGATCTGGAAGCCCTAAAAACACAATCCGCCTGGGGCCGGGCCGCGGCGAGCTGGCGGTTTGGCGATGCGGAACTGATCACAGCCACCTCACAGGCCTTCCGCCCGGGGTTACCCCTGACCATGGAAGGGGCAGGATTTGCCGGGGCTGGCTTCCTTGCGGGCTGGGCTTTGCTTTTGGCCTTTATGGCACTTATTCGCCTGCCGTTCCGGCGCTGGCTGTGATGCGCCGATAACGGTCGTCTACAAGACATAGCGCTTGATCTTTCAGGGGTTGCGGCCCATGTTCCACCCAACAAAGACAGGAGCAGTCATGGCCGGATCAACCCGCCCGTTTTCACGTTTTGAATGGATGATCGCATGGCGTTACCTGCGGGCGCGCAAGGCGGAAGGCGGGGTCAGTACCATGACCTGGATTTCCCTCATTGGCATTATGCTGGCAGTGGCTGCGCTGATTATTACGCTGGCCGTGCGCACCGGCTTTCGCAACGAATTTGTCGACACAATCCTTGGCGCAAATGCCCATGTGACCGTGTATAAACAAAGCGAAGTCAATGAAAACGGGCTGCTGACCAATGCCATGCCGGATTTTGAAGCCCGCGCGGAAGACATTCGTCAGGTGCCTGGCGTCACCCGCGCGGCCCCTCTGGTGCGCAATCAGGTTATGGCGAACAATGGCGACAATAACGCAGGTGTCGAAGTTTACGGCATCCGTGCGGAAGACATCCTGACGATCCCACGCATTGCCAATACGGAAACATCACGTGGGGATCTGGCACGTTTTGATGAAGGTGTGTCAGTTGGCATTCAGGTGGCCCGTGAACTCGGCCTTCTGGTCGGGGATCGTATCAAGCTGATTTCCCCCAATGGCGTCAAAAGCCCCTTTGGTGGTACAAGCCCGCGCATCAACACTTATGAGGTCGTGCATATCTTTCAGTCCGGGCGGTATCTGATTGATAAAACACGGATTTATATGCCTTTCGCAGAAGCACAGAGCTTCGTTAACAGCGAAGGCGTGGCCGATGAGATTGAGGTTTTCGTGGAAGATCCCGAAGGCATTGACGCGCTGACCCTGCCTTTGCTGGCGGCGGGTGGTGAGGGCACGTTGCTCTGGACCTGGCGGGATTCATCTTCCGGCTTCCTGAACGCATTGGCGATTGAAGACACGGTGATGTTTGTCCTGATGAGCATCCTTGTGCTGATCGCCTCGCTCAACATTATTTCCGGTCTGGTGATGCTGGTGAAGAACAAGACCCGCGACATCGGCATACTGCGCACCATGGGACTGTCTGAGGGATCCGTCATGCGGGTGTTCTTTATCTGCGGATCGCTGGTTGGCGTGATTGGCACAGCGTTTGGGGTGATCCTGGGCTGTCTCTTTGCGACATATTTCGACAGTATCCTTGCCTTTATCAACGGCGCATCCGGCGGCCAGACCTGGGACGCATCCGTGCGGGGGATCTATCGTCTGCCTGCGGAACTGGAATGGCAGGATGTGCTGAAGGCTGTTGGTCTGTCGCTGTTCCTGTCCTTTGGCATCACTATTTTCCCGGCCCGCCGCGCGGCGCGTATGAACCCGGTGGAGGCTCTGAACAATGACTGATCCGGTACTGGAACTGCGCGGGGTTGAGAAAACCTACAACCCGGGCAAAGCGATTGAGGTTTCTGTGCTGAAAGGCGCGGATCTTACGATTGAACGTGGCGAAATTGTTGCCCTGATCGCGCCTTCGGGCGCGGGGAAATCGACGCTGCTGCATGTGGCCGGATTGTTGGATCAGGCCACGAAGGGCGAAGTTTGCCTGAACGGTCAGTCCCTCTCTGCCGCGTCTGACAGCAAGCGCACCCGCGCGCGTCGCAACCAGATCGGGTTTATCTATCAGTCGCACCATCTGCTGCCGGAATTTTCCGCGCTGGAAAATGTTGTGCTGCCACAGCTGGCGAATGGCGCTGCTGAGAAAGCCGCAAAACAACGTGCTGAGGATCTGCTGACACAGGTTGGCATCGGTGAACGCATGCACCACCGCCCGGCGGAATTGTCTGGCGGTCAGCAACAGCGCGTGGCGTTTTGCCGGGCCATGGCCAATGCGCCGCAGCTTCTGCTGGCAGATGAACCGACAGGCAGCCTGGACCCTGTGACTGCGGATCAGATGTTTGACACGTTGCTGGGCATCACACGCGATACTGGTATGGCGGCGCTGATTGCGACCCACAACCATGAGCTGGCAGCAAAAATGGATCGGGTGGTGAAGCTTGAGGATGGCCTGCTGATTGAGGTGGAAAAACAAGCCGTATAGGTTTTGGACTTTCTGCGTGCTGCCTTAGGGGAAGTGTCACCAGAAACCAGAAAACCGGCAACAGACATCTGGGCGCCCTGTTCAGTTGCGGGTGCAACATTTCCCCATAGACAAACCCCTTCAACTGTATGAACCTCCGCACCAGATTAACCTAAATGAGGCGCGCATGTTCCAGAGCTATGAAACCCGTTCAGAACCACAAAAAGGCCCGGCCCGTCTGAAGGCCCTGCGCGCGCAGATGGTTGCCGAGAACCTTCAGGGTTTCATCGTGCCGCGCGCGGATGTGCATCAGGGCGAATATGTGGCCGCACGCGATGCGCGTCTGGGCTGGTTGAGCGGGTTTCAGGGGTCTGCCGGGTTTTGTGTGGCGTTGGAAAACAGCGCAGGCGTTTTTATTGACGGTCGCTATACCGTTCAGGTGAAAAGCCAGGTGGATCTTGCGCATTTCACCCCCGTTGCCTGGCCGAAAAACCAGGCGGGGGACTGGTTGAATGAACATGCGCCCTCAGGTGCTGTGATCGGATTTGATCCCTGGCTGCACACGGTTGCGGATGTTGAAAAAACCGATGCGCGGCTTGCGAAAACCGGGCGGTCTCTGCGCCCGTGCCAGAATCTTGTGGATGCGATCTGGGAGGATCAGCCAGAGGTGCCGCGCGTGCCTGCCTTTGTCCATCCGGTTGAATTTGCAGGCGAAAGCCACGCAGAGAAACGTGCACGTATGGCGCAGGCCCTGCGGGATGCGGGGGAAGATCATGCTGTGATTACTCTGCCGGATTCAATCTGCTGGCTGCTGAATATCCGGGGGCATGATGTCGCCCATAACCCGGTGGTGCAAAGCCTGTTGATCCTGCATGCGGACGGGCGTGCTGATCTGTTCATTGACCCGGCAAAAACCGCAGGCATTTCTGACCATCTGGGGGCAGACATTACCTGCCATCCGCAAGGTGATTTTCCCCAGGCCCTGACACAGCTTACAGGCACTGTGCGCGTTGATCCTGTGACGGCACCTTTTGCAGTGTCCTCCGTCCTTCAGGCTGCTGGTTGTGAGATCTCCCGCAACCCGGATCCCTGCATTCTGCCGAAAGCCATCAAGAATGACACGGAACTTGCAGGCATGCGCGCGGCCCATCTGCGGGATGGCGCGGCCATGGCAGAGTTCCTGTGTTGGCTGCATGAAGAGGCCCCGAAGGGCGGACTGAGCGAGGTTGCTGTGGCGCAGAAACTGGAAGGTTTCCGCCGGGCGACCAATGCGCTGTTTGATATCAGCTTTGAGACGATTTCCGCCACCGGCCCTCATGCGCCGATCTGCCATTATCGTGTGACCGAGGATACGAACCTGCCGATTGAACAGGGCCAGCTCTTTCTGATCGACAGCGGTGGGCAATATAAGGACGGCACCACCGACATCACCCGTACGATAGCCGTGGGCGAAGTCGGTCTGGATGAAAAACAATGTTTCACCCGCGTTCTTCAGGGGATGATTGCCTTGTCGCGTGCCCGTTGGCCACGTGGGTTGTCTGGCCGTGATCTGGACCCGATCGCACGCTATCCGATCTGGTTGGCCGGGCATGATTTTGATCATGGCACAGGCCACGGTGTTGGGGCGTTTCTGTCGGTCCATGAAGGGCCCGCGCGGATTTCCAGGGTTTCTGACATCCCGCTTGAACCCGGTATGATCCTGTCAAATGAACCGGGCTACTACCGCGAAGGTGCGTTTGGCATCCGCATCGAAAACCTCGTCGCGGTTCAGACCGCAGGTGATCTGCCTGGTGCAGACGCGCGTGATATGCTCGATTTCGAAACTCTGGCCTTCACGCCGATTGATCGCAATCTGATTGTCACAGAGATGCTGTCGGGCGATGAAAAGGCCTGGCTGGACGCCTATCATGCGAAAACATATGAACTTCTGGCGGATGTGGTGACTGAAGCGACGCAAAACTGGCTGCGAAAAGCCTGCGCACCGCTGTAACGTCACACTGGCGTGCGCAGAAACATTTCTGTTACAAGCGCCACCTATATACGCCGCAGGATGAAGACACTTATGACCACAGAAATTACGATCTCTCCCGCAGGCAGCCTCTGCACTGTGCGGGCTGGCGGGGCAATTCTCGGGGAAAGCCGTGCGGCCATGATCCTGCAGGAAGGCGACATGGATCCGGTGATCTATTTCCCGGCTGCCGACATCGCCACAGCATTTCTTGATGACAGTGACACCACCAGCCACTGCCCGCATAAGGGTGATGCGCGTTACTATTCAATCCAGACCAAAAGCACTGTGATTGAAGATGCAGCCTGGAGCTATGAAACCCCGCATGAAAATGTGGCGGAGATTGCCGGACACATCGCCTTTTACAGCAACGAAAAAGTGACCGTAGAGAAACTGTAAACCTGTCAGAAGACAGCAGATCACATCGCATCCGGAACATACCGGGTGCGTTTTTTGTGTATTTTGCGCCGGGGAAAACCACGGCACCTGAATTTGCAATTCTCTGCCCGTACGGAAGACAGCCACAGTCAGGAATTCCACTTGAAATCTTATCCTTGCATGTCACTCTGACACTCATGAAACAGGATATTCTCATTGTTGGTGGCGGGGTCGCCGGACTGTCTGCCGCGGCCCACCTCGCGTCCTATGCTTCAGTCACTGTACTCGAGGCCGAAAGCGCCACTGGCTATCACACATCCGGCCGGTCTGCGGCACTGTTTGAAGAAAAATACGGGCAGGAAACCACCATCGCCCTGAACAAGGCCAGCAAGGCGTTCCTGGAACATCACGACGGCGGTTTTCTGTCACCGCGCGGGTTTATGTTGCTTGGGTCACGCGATGACAATGCGGCTTTTGAAAACGACCTTAAGACCATGCAGCTGTCCGAAATCAGCGCAGAAGACGCCCTCGCCCGTGTTCCCATCCTGAACACAAATCACCTGACACGTTTCGCCCATGCAGATGACGCGCAGGATATTGACACTGATCTGCTGATGCAGAGTTACACAAGGTTGATGCGCGCTCATGGCGGGCAGATCGTCACCAATGCGCGGGTGGAAAACGTGTGGCACGTGGATGGCCGCTGGCAGGTGATTGCCGGTGGCGAAAGTTACGCTGCCGATGTGGTGGTGAATGCCGCCGGGGCCTGGGCCAGTCAGATTGCACACATGGCCGGGGCCCAGGATATTCCGGTTCAACCCTACCGCCGCTCTGTCGCCCGCATTCCCGCGCCAGGTGGCCTGGATGTGTCATCCTGGCCGATGCTCTTTGGTCCTGGTGAAACATGGTATGCAAAACCGGACGCAGGCGCGCTGATTATCTCACCTGCGGATGAAGACCCGGTTGATCCCCATGACGCCTGGGCCGATGACATGACACTTGCGGAAGGCATCGCCAGCTATCAGGAAGTCGTCACCGAAGACGTCACCCGTGTGATTTCAAACTGGGCGGGCCTGCGCAGCTTTGCCCCGGATCGCAATCTGGTTCTTGGGTTTGACCGGCAGGCGCCCGGTTTCTTCTGGTGCGCCGGTCAGGGCGGCTATGGCATGCAAAGCTCACCCGCGACAGGGCAGCTGGTGGCCGATCTGATCACCGGACGGGCACCAGAAATCGACAACACCGTCATCACCCGGATTGCCCCCAACCGGCTCTGAGATGGTCAGACAGCCCGGCAGGGAATAACGCAATTCCCTGACTTTTCAGATCTTCCGGCGCAAACCAGCGCGCGGTGCAGATCTGACCCTTGTCCTCAGAGAATTTGATCACGTCCTGATCCACAAAAGCGCCAGAGGGGAACTTTACGTCTGCAACAAATAGGATTTCATGCCCGGTTTGCCCTTCGTGTTCATAGATGTTCTCCAGAACCAAAGGCCCGCTTTGGATCACAACATGCACGTCAAGCTCTTCGCGGAACTCGCGGTGCAATGTCTCTTGCCAGGTTTCGCCGAATTCAACTGTGCCCCCCATGGGCCGCACGCCTTTCAAAGCACCTGAATCATCATGCACTTCAGCCGCCAAAAGCCCGCCTGCGCGCCAATGCAGCCCAAGCGCCTTCACCCTGATGTTCTGATGTGGTCGCCAAATGGCCATGGTGGGTCTCCGCTTTTTGCTTTCCGAACCGACGTTTAACGATGTCATTTATTTCTTACAATTCTCCATTTGCCAAACCATTCAACACCACCTAGGGTTGTCTTAAGTGGTGTGAAAAGGTGACCGTTATGAAATTTAGTATCCCTTCAGCTGGCGTCATCATCGCGATGATACTATCACCGGTGTCCGCGCAGGCCGATACGCGGCTTGAGCAGTTCGAAGCCATCTCCGAAGCTTTAGGCACAATGATCCTTCAATCCATTTCCGATCAGATGCGCGCTGACCTGCCCCTGCCCGATCTGTCCTGGGATGATGATTTCAGACTGGCAGGTGCCTGTATTCTGGATCAATGGCAAAACATTGGCGGGCCGGAACTTGTGGATGTGATGTTGCTGGAAACCGCCGCAGTCGCAAAAGCCGGGTTCACCAGCCGTACTGACCTGATGCAAGCCCAACGCCACATCGCAGAACTGACCCTGCCGGCGCAGATGCAATATCAGATTTCGGAAGATTGCGGCATGAATGCCCTGACGGAACAACGTGTGCGTGAAAGTGGTTTCCAGGATGCCATCACCGCCGCCGCCCGGGCGCAGGATATCTGACCACTGTCCGCTGGCCGCGCGTCACTTGCCGGTTTCATAGCCTCTCCGGTACAGGCCGAAATAATACCCTTCCTGGTTTTCACAGCGCATGCCACTGGTTTCAGAAAAGCATGTCACCCCTTCAATTTCTGCCTGATGACCATATTCAAGAACCTCCTGCGTATAGGGCCAGAAAATATCGCCATGACAGGCAAGCTCCCCCTGCGCCGGGCCTGAGCGACCAAGAAAAAACGCATTGGTTTCATCCACCCCGCAATCAGGCAGAGCCACCGGGGCCTGCCATTTTGCTTCAAAAATCAGGCAGGTCACGCCATCCGTCTCGTCGTTCTGGTGCCAGCTTTGCGGGTAACACAAAATATTGCCACTGGGAGAGGTAAAGCCAGGCTGATGATAAAGAGACTGCTGCGCATGCATCGCTGTGGGCAGAACCACCACTGAAAAACAAATAGCAACATTGCAATTGCGGGAAAGGTCTGAAAAATATTCTGTCATAAGAAATCTCAGAAAAGCCTGTTCTGCACAGAGTACTGTAACGAAGCAGCCTGAACAGCCGATGCAATCTCTCATGCTGTGACACAAATAAAGCCCCCGCATTTCTGCAGGGGCTTTGTTATTTTGTCTCAGGAAATATCCCCGGGGGGGGGCTGGCCCCCACGCCGCTATCAGCCGTTCACACGGATGGTTTCGTTCTTCGGGTCATATGGGCTGTCCACAGTCACTTCTGCATCCCAGAGCTGATCGAACATTTTCACCTTCAGCTTGGTGCCCGGCACCGCCTGTTCCGGCTTCACGTAGCCCATGCCGATGCTCTTTTCAAAGGCCACGGAGTAGCCGCCAGATGTCAGACGGCCCACGCGTTCGCCATCAGGTGTATACAGAACCTCACGGCCCCATGGATCCGCATCAGACGGGCCATCAATCAGCAGGGTGCAGCATTTGAAACGCACACCGGTTTCCACCATCTTGTCTTTCCCGTGGAAATCTTTTTCCAGGTCAATAAAGCGCGGCAGATCTGCTTCTGCAGGGGTCGCATCCCGGCCAAGTTCAGTGCCGAACGCGCGGTAGGATTTCTCCTGACGCAGCCAGTTCTGGGCGCGGGAACCAACCAGTTTCATGCCGTGTTTCTCACCCGCTTCGACCAGTAGATCCCAGAGATAGTTCTGCATCTCGATCGGGTGGTGAAGTTCCCAGCCAAGTTCACCGGTATATGCCACACGGATCGCATTCACCGGACACATGCCCAGTTCGATCTGACGGGCAGACAGCCATGGGAAACGCTTGTTGGACAGCGCGGTTTCCGGATCGGCATCTTTGATGACTTCCTTAAGCACATCCCGGGATTTCGGCCCGGCAATCGCCAGAACACCCCATTGCGTGGTGACGTCCTGAATTTCGATGTAGCCGAATTCTTCCATCTTATCTTCCGCAGCTTTGCGCAGGAAGTCAGCGTCATATTCCGTCCAGGCACCGGCAGACACCAGGTAATAGTTATCCTCGCCATTACGCACGATGGTGTATTCGGTGCGTGTGGTGCCTGCGGATGTCAGCGCATACGTCAGGTTGATACGGCCGATTTTTGGCAGTTTGTTACAGGTGAACCAGTCAAGGAACTGTGTTGCACCCGGGCCTTTGACAACGTGTTTGGTAAAGGCGGTTGCGTCGATCAGGCCAACGCCTTCACGGATCGCTTTTGCTTCATCCACAGCATGCTGCCACCAGCCACCGCGGCGGAAAGAACGTGCTTCTTCATCAAAGTTGGAAGGTGCATCAAGTGGCCCGTAATAGTTCGGACGTTCCCAGCCGTTAACCCAACCAAATTGTGCACCTTTTGCCGCCTGGCGGTCAAACGCAGGGGAAGTCCGCAGTGGGCGACAGGCCGGGCGTTCTTCATCCGGGTGGTGCAGGATGTAAACGTGCTCATAGCATTCTTCGTTCTTACGCGCCGCAAATTCAGTGGTCATCCAGTTGGAAGAATAGCGCTTCGGATCAAGGCTTGCCATGTCGATTTCAGCTTCGCCATCGACCATCATCTGCGCCAGGTAATAGCCTGTGCCGCCAGCTGCGGTGATCCCGAAGGAGAAACCTTCCGCCAGCCACATGTTGCGCAGGCCCGGCGCCGGACCCACCAGCGGGTTGCCGTCAGGGGTGTAGCAGATCGGGCCGTTGAAGTCGTCTTTCAGGCCGGATTCCGCACAGGAAGGCACGCGTTCGGTCATCGCCATATATTGTTCTGCGATGCGATCCAGATCCAGCGGGAACAGATCCGCACGGAAGCTGTCAGGCACGCCATATTCAAAACGCGCCGGTGCGCCGTGTTCGTAAATACCAAGGATCCAGCCGCCGCGTTCTTCACGGGCATAGGATTCTTTATCCGCGTCACGCACAACAGGATGTTCAGGGTTGCCGGCCTCGCGCCATTTCACCAGCTCTGGATCTTTGTCCATGACGATGAATGTGTGTTCCACAGGGATTGCCGGCATTTTGATGCCCAACTGTTTCGCGGTGCGCTGTGCGTGGTTGCCGGATGCGGTCACAACATGTTCTGCAGTGATCACAACCTTTTCGTCGGATGGCACAAGGTTGCCGCCCTGTTCCACCATCTTGGTGCAGGTCACTTCCCAGTGGGTGCCGTTCCAGTGGAATTCATCCGCCTGCATCTTACGCACGATATCAACACCGCGCTGACGGGCACCTTTGGCCATCGCCTGCGTCACATCGGCCGGGTTAATGTAACCATCCTCGGTGTGATAAATCGCACCTTTCAGGTCTTCGGTTTCGATCAGCGGCCAGCGTTCTTTGATCTGATCAGGTGTCAGCCACTCGTAATCCACATCGCAGGTTTCCGCAGTGGAGGCATAGAGCATATATTCATCCATACGCTCATCTGTCTGCGCCATACGCAGGTTGCCTACCACAGCAAAACCCGCATTCAGGCCGGTTTCTTCTTCCAGCTGCTTGTAGAAATCCACGGAATATTTGTGGATGTGTGTTGTCGCATAGGACATGTTGAACAGCGGCAGCAGGCCAGCGGCGTGCCAGGTGGAGCCGGAAGTCAGCTCGTCGCGTTCAATCAGCATCACATCATCCCAGCCCGCTTTGGCAAGGTGATAGGCAATGGAAGTCCCGATGGCACCGCCACCGACAACAAGGGCTTTGACCTGTGTTTTCATGGGTACGACTCTCTCTGTCAGAATGTTACGCTTAATCTGCCCCGAAACGAAAGATCAGGGAAAGAGCCGCGCGACCCGATATCGCGCAAATGCGACGCTGTGGTGTCGGATATGAGAGAACATGTCTCAATCAACACGCCTGCGTCAGAATAAGCGTACCATGTCAGGCAATCTGCACAATCCGAGATTTCTCACATAACGGGTCCTTCAGAATATGCTCGGCTATTGCGATCTCCATCTTTTGAAAACTGCTGCCATAGAAATAAAGCGCCGTTTCTTTATTGCCCTGCCAATGCCCCAACATCATACCGATGCCTTCCATCAATGCGTTGCAATTGGAAATTGTCTCATTGACGTCTGCATTCTGGTAGACCTCCGAAGGCAGGTCGGTTCCATTTAAAAACAAGGCCAGGCCTTCTGACGTTCCGAATTCTATATCTGCCTTACCAGGAACCCCTTTGAGGATCGATCCACGCGGCGCGCCCAATTCTTCTAGGAAGGCAACGATCTGCGCGAGGTTCTCTTCTGTCGGATCGTTAATGAGAAACTCTACATCACAGTAAGCAATCCCATCCGGGTCTTCCGCCAACTGGGTACCGCCTCCGGTAACTTCACCCAAGCCAGCAGTCTGAAGCTTGTCGTGCAGCGGATCCTCAAACTGATCTCCTCGATCAACTGGTTGTATTCGTGCATTCAGCTGCGCAGTCAGGTAAACTCCGGCCCCATTCTGCACATTATTCTCTTTCTTTCGGAATATATTAAGAAGTCCCATAATCTCTTTCATTTCAAAAACTGGATCCAGTCATCCTCATAGCACAGGCGAACACCAAATTGAATTCATGATTGGCCGGTTCACCTCTCCATCCCCCGCTGCAATTTCACCGGTTCCTGACGGGCCAGGCGAATGAGGTGGGCCATGAAGGGCTGGCTGGCGTCCTCGGATCTCACAGCTGCGTACAGGCGCTTCGTCACGCCGTCCTGTGTCAGGGAACGGGTGATGTAATCGGGGTTATAGCGCACTTCCCGCAGAACCCAGTCGGGCAGCACGGCGACACCGCGCCCGGAGGCCACCAGCAAAAGCATCATCGCGGTTAATTCCACCTGACGCACTGTGCGGGGTTCGACCTTTGCAGGGGTCAGCAGCCCGGTGAAAACGTCCAGCCGCGTGCGATCAACCGGGTAGGTCAGCAGGGTTTCAGTGCGAAAATCCTCTGCCTCAACCCATTCTTTTTCGGCCAGCGGATGTGTGGCCGAGGCGACCATCAGAGGTTCATAATCAAAAAGCGGTTTGAATTCGACACCCGGCAGGTTTTCCGGATCGGATGAAATCACCAGATCCACATCCTCACGGCCCAGCGCGGGAAGCGCATCAAACGCCAGCCCCGGACGGATATCCACATCCACATCAGGCCAGGCTTTGCGGAATTCTTCCAGCACCGGCAGCAGCCATTCAAAACAGGCGTGGCATTCAATCGCAATATGCAGACGCCCGTGACGCCCCGCGTGCAGCCCCAGGAATTCCTCTTCCGTTGCGGCAATTTCGGGCAAAATCTTTTCGGCCAGACGCAACAAACGGAACCCGGCAGAAGACAGGCGCAACGGCTTGGTGCGGCGGACAAAAAGCTCCACCCCGACCTGATCTTCAAGCCCTTTGATCTGATGCGACAGCGCGCTTTGGGTGATGTTCATCACACCCGCAGCACGCGCAAGCCCTCCGGCCTCATGAATGGCTTTGATCGTACGCAGATGGCGAAGCTCGATATGCAATTCAAGTGATCCTCATATTGATCTTTAGAATTATGAAATTGATTCACTGTAACCCGGCTGCGATCACAGGGACAAGCCGCAACAAGGACAGATGTCATGACACGCCCGAATATTTCTTTTGAATTCTTCCCGCCCAGATCGCTCGCAGCCTCTTTCCGGCTCTGGGACACGGTGCAGGCGCTGGCCCCCCTCGCCCCGGGTTTTGTGTCTGTTACCTACGGCGCGGGCGGCACCACACGCCAGCTGACCCATGAAGCGGTGACAACCATCGGCACATCAACAGGGTTGAGTGTGGCGGCGCATCTGACCTGCGTTGACGCCAGCCGGGAGGAAACCCTGGAGATTGCGCAGACCTATGCAAAGGCCGGGGTGAAAGACATCGTCGCCCTGCGCGGGGATATGCCCGGTGGTGGTGCCTTTAGCCCGCGCCCGGATGGGTTTGGCAGTTCTGTTGCGCTGATCGAAGGCCTGGCTGACGTGGGCGAGTTCAACATCCGCGTCGGGGCCTATCCCGAAGCTCACCCGGAAAGCACAGATATGGCGCAGAACATCGCCTGGCTGAAACGTAAGTTTGAAGCCGGTGCGACAAGCGCGATCACGCAGTTCTTCTTTGAGGCTGAAACATTCTTCCGCTTCCGCGATGCCTGTCAGGCCGCAGGGATTGACGGCACTCGCATCATCCCCGGCATTCTGCCGATCGAAAACTGGAAGGGCGCACGCAACTTTGCGCAGCAATGCGGCACTTCAATCCCCACCAATATTGCCCAGGCCTATGACAATGCTGCGCGGGATGATTGCCACGATCTGCTGGCGCTCGCACAATGTAGCGAACTGTGTTCAGACCTGCTGGATGGTGGCGTGAATGATCTGCATTTCTACACGCTCAACACCCCGGACCTGACCCGCGATTGCTGTCGCGCCCTGGGGATTGAACCGGAACTGAAACTGGAAAAAGTCGCCTGACCTGACGGCGCGCGCAAAAATTCTGCGATGTTTCAATTCACGCCCAGGCAAGCGGTTCCGGCAGATCAAAAGGCGCGAAATCCAGACGCAACACCCGACGGCGTGTCGGGATGTGTGCGGGCGATGACCCATGCAGGGTCAGCATCTTCAGAACCAGCACATCCCCGGCCCGCGCCTCCATCACCTGTGGTTTATCCTGTAATGCCACGGCCTCTGCCGCATCCGCCGGGATTTTCCCCTGTTGATGCGTCCCCGGCACAATCTGCATGGCACCGTTTTCAGCCAGGTTGTCATCCAGATGCAGGCGCACGAATAACATCTGCTGCAAAAGATCCTCCGGCGGCTCCACATGCCAGGTGCCGCCCTTGCGCGACCAGTTCGTATATCCCGCCACATCCGCGCGACCCGCAACAGAAATCACCCGGTCCTGATGCCAGGGCACACCCCAGTTGGCGGCGGGAGATTTGTCAAAAAACACCAGCCGCACCAGTTGCATCCCAGGCCAGATCTGCTGCAGGTTTTCAATGACCCCGCTGGCCTGCACAGCCCGTGCCAGATCGCCATCCAGCACCTCACGCGCACCGGGCTTCCCCGCAAGCTTCGCAGCCTTGCACAGCCGCGCCACATCATCTGGCGCAACCATGCCACGCAACATAAGCCAGCCTCTGCGATCAAACTCTGCCCTGTCCTGATCTGTCATCTCAACGTTCCTGTGACCTCTGCCACACCATGCCAGCCGCGCGCGCAGCGCGCCACCCCCAACGCTTTTACGACAGCTTTGCTGTTGTCAAAGGGGCGGGAGCCACCCCTCGCGCCGCAGCGTCACACTTGCTTGCTATGTTCGCGCATGGCCTCTTCCAGACAAACAGACAGGACAGACCATGCCCCCATTCATCGCCCCATCCCCCGCTGAAATGCCAACATCTGACGATCTGATGACGCGATCCGGGCTGGAATTCATGCAGGATATTCTTGCCGGGAAACTCTCCGGCCCACCCATCGGGCAAACCATGGGGTTTCATCTGCATGCGGTGGAAGACGGGCGAGTGATATTCCGCGGCACTCCGGAATTCAACGTCACCAATCCGATGTCCACGGTGCATGGCGGCTGGTATGGGACAATTCTTGACAGCTGCATGGCCTGTGCGGTGATGACGAAGGTTCCGAAAGGGTCCATCTACACCACCCTGGAATATAAGATAAACATCAACCGGGGCATCCCGCCTGGCACCGAAGTCGAAGCCGTGGGCGAGGTGCAGCACGCGGGCCGCTCCACCGGAATTTCACGCGGGGAATTGCGCGGCGTTAAAGATGGCAAACTCTACGCCACGGGTTCCACCACCTGCATTATCATGAAGGCCTGAAGTTACTCGCCCGGGGTGACTGTCTTGCCATGCTCCGGCGGCAAAACATCCCGGATGCGCGGCCCATCAGAGGTACGCACCTCTGATGTTTCCCCCAGGATCTGCTCCGCCAGATCCGCCCGCAAAATACGTGCGGCAGGCTTATGGCCTACAACTGTGTCATGCAGAACCTCTGACACATCCCGCCCGACCAGACGGCGACGACGGTTCAGAAACAACATCCCCCAGCCCCGGTAAGACCCGACAGCATGTGCATCTGCGTCACGCGGAAATCGACTGCGCCAGCCTTCAGGAAATTGCAGGCCCAGCGCCTCTGCCCGGTCCAGCACCCAGATCAGCGGAATATTGGACAAGCCCCGGCTTTCTTCACGCCCACCAAGCTGCCCGCCAATATCGCCATGCGCGCCCTTAAACCACATCTGTTCCACATTGCCCTGCCAGTCCCCCGGCGTATCCCAAAGCACCGGCGCAAAGGCCTGCCGCGTTTCATCCAGCGCCAGCGCCTGATAGCCATGGCGCACCGATGCCCCCAGCGTGTGGTTGTGGAACTCATAAGCATCCGGCACAAACCGCCAGATCAGCGGCGCACGGAAGCCCAGCGCCTTCACTGTATCCCAGACACCAATCATCTCAACTTCAACGGGTTCCTCATGACAATGCAAGCGGGCAAAGGTCTTTGCCATCTCAGACCCCGGCGAACATTCATAATGGCGATATGCCTGACGGATATTACGCTCTGTCGCCTCTGACGCACGCAAAAGACCAATCCGGTCAATCACGCCCGCAAGCGAGCGCACGGCAAAAGCCCCGCGCGAATAGCCAAACAGAAAAATCTTGTCGCCAGGCCGGTATTTTGATGCAAGATGCCCGTAAGCTGCCCGGATCTGCCGGTTAATCCCCCGGCCCCGGATCACATCCGCCGTATCGCGCCAGGATTTCCACTGCACACCCGCGCCGTAAAACAGGGTCATATCGCTGGCCGGTGTGCGTTCCTGCATCAGTTTATAAGTGATCGCAGCATTGGTATGACATTCAGGATGCAGGGATGACATCGTCCCATCAAGGATCACCACGTGATTGACCGCGCCCCGCCGTGCAACCGCAGGCGCTTCACTGCGCCAGGCGGAGGGGCGGAACCAATCTGATATATGGCGCAACAGGCGCATCTGCGATCCAATCATCCTTTTCATCTAAGGTCAGCATACCTTTATTATATCAGCATTGCACAGGTCATAATCCATAAACGATCCCGTGATCACGCCTTCCCCGGTCTGCCTCAGCCTGACACAACAGCGTTAACAAAAGCCACTCTCGTCAGACGCGCCGACAGGCAGGCGACAGGCCCGGCAAGGCCACCGCACCCCATTGCCCTTTACACGCCCCTGCTTTAGACCGGGCAAAACGGAATTCAGTGACAGCGGGATGGCCTGATATGGCGATGGAAAAGAACTTTGACGCGGGCAAACGCGAAGCAGAAATCTACGCGAAATGGGAAGCGGATGGCGCTTTCAAAGCGGGCGCAAACAAACGCGACGGTGCCGATCCTTACACCATCATGATCCCGCCGCCCAACGTGACCGGTGCTCTGCACATGGGGCATGCGTTCAACAACACCCTGCAGGATATCCTGATCCGCTGGAAACGCATGCAGGGCTTTGATGTTCTCTGGCAACCCGGCACCGACCATGCAGGCATCGCGACCCAGATGGTGACAGAACGCGAAATGGCCGCCAACGGCGAAGAAACCCGCCGCGAAATGGGCCGTGAAAAATTCCTCGATCGTGTCTGGCAGCAGAAAGTCAAATCCCGCGGCAACATCATTGGTCAGCTGAAACGCCTTGGTGCATCCGCCGACTGGTCCCGCGAAGCCTTCACCATGGGTGGCGCGCAAGGTGATCCCGACCTTGGCAAAGGTGCCCCCAACTTCCATGACGCTGTGATCAAAGTCTTTGTTGATATGTACAACAAGGGCCTGATCTATCGCGGCAAACGTCTGGTGAACTGGGACCCGCATTTTGAAACCGCGATTTCTGACCTAGAGGTCGAAAACATCGAAACCCCCGGTCACATGTGGCACTTCAAATACCCGCTGGCTGACGGTGTCACTTATACTTACATCGAGAAAGATGAAGACGGGAATGTGACGCTTGAAGAAGAGCGCGACTACATCTCCATCGCCACCACGCGCCCTGAAACCATGCTGGGTGATGGTGCTGTTGCGGTGCACCCGTCAGATGAACGTTACGCGCCCATCGTTGGCAAACTGTGTGAGATCCCGGTTGGTCCGAAAGAACACCGCCGCCTGATCCCAATCATCACCGATGAATACCCGGATAAGAACTTTGGATCTGGTGCCGTGAAAATCACCGGCGCGCATGACTTCAACGACTACCAGGTCGCGAAACGCGGTGGCATTCCGATGTATCGTCTGATGGACACACGTGGCGCGATGCGGGCGGATGGGGATTCTTACGAAGAAGCCGCAACCATCGCCATGGCCGTGTCAAAGGGGCAGAAGACCCTGACGGAAAACCAAGCCGACGCAATCAACCTTGTGCCGGAAGAACTGCGCGGTCTGGATCGTTTTGAGGCCCGCAAGGCCGTGGTTGATCAGATTACATCTGAGGGCCTCGCCGTGATGCATGAAGTCACGCGTGAAGAAAAGGACGAAGACGGCAATAAGGTACAGGTCACTGAGACCGTCGCCTATGTCGAAAACAAACCAATCATGCAGCCCTTTGGTGATCGTTCCAAAGTCGTGATCGAACCCATGCTGACCGATCAGTGGTTTGTGGACGCCGAGAAAATCGTCGGCCCGGCGCTGGATGCTGTGCGCAATGGCGATGTGCAGATCCTGCCGGAGAGCGGTGAAAAAGTTTACTACCACTGGCTGGATAACATTGAGCCCTGGTGCATCTCCCGCCAGCTCTGGTGGGGCCACCAGATCCCGGTTTGGTATGGGCTAAAGATGTCCGACCACATCGACTATGATTTGCCTGGAGATGCAGGGTATGGAGCTGAGTTTTTCACCGACGCCACAGGCGCAATAGGCGCGGAGCAAATTAGCTTTTGCGCGACGGATGAAGCCGCAGTTTCCAAAGAGGCACAAGCCTACATTCAAATTCTCGAAAACAACTTAGAACTGGGCGCAGCTGAGTTTGTATTCGTGTCTGATGTTCGAGAAGCAGTCACCGCAGTTCAGAATGCAAACGAGCAAGGAAAGCTCGTCTATCCTCTCTGGCGCGACCCCGACGTGCTCGACACCTGGTTCTCCTCCGGTCTCTGGCCCATCGGCACCCTGGGCTGGCCCGAAGACACCCCGGAATATAGCACTTATTTCCCGACCTCCACGCTGATCACCGGCCAGGATATCCTGTTCTTCTGGGTGGCCCGTATGATGATGATGCAGCAGGCGGTTGTCGGCCAGAACCCGTTTGATACGGTTTACCTGCACGGTCTTGTCCGCGACTCTAAGGGCAAGAAAATGTCCAAATCCGTCGGCAACGTCATTGATCCGCTGGAACTGATCGACGAATACGGCGCGGATGCCCTGCGTTTTGCCTCTGCTGCCATGGCGTCCCTGGGCGGTACGTTGAAGCTGGATACAGCCCGCATCCAGGGCTATCGTAACTTTGGGACGAAACTGTGGAATTCGGTCTCTTTCGCCCTGACCCACGTCGAAGCCTACGCCGATTACACACCCTCCGCCCAACCGCCCGCCACCACCGCGGCCCTGAACAAATGGATCATCGGTGAAGTCGCGAAAGTGCAGGCCGAGGTGAATGAAGCCTTTGACAGCTTCCGTTTCAATGACGCAGCCCAGGCGCTGTACGCTTTCACACGCGGGAAGCTGTGCGACTGGTATATCGAGTTCTCAAAACCCCTGCTTGGCGGCGATGACGCAGCCCTGATCGCGGAAACCAAAGCGACACTGGCCTGGACCATTGATCAGGCGCTGATCATGTTGCACCCGATCATGCCGTTCATCACGGAAGAGCTCTGGGGTCTGACGGCGGATCGCACAAAACCTGTGATCCACGCCGACTGGCCGGAACTTTCCGCAGATCTCGTGGATGCAGATGCCGACCGCGAAATGAACTGGGTGATTTCCCTGATCGACGGTATCCGTTCTGCCCGTGCGCAGATGCGTGTACCCGCCGGCCTGAAAATCCCGGTGATCCTGCAAAACCTTGATGACAAAGGCCGCACGGCGCTTGCGAACAATGAGGTGATGATCAAAAAGCTCGCCCGGATCGACAGCATCACGGAAATGGCCGACCTGCCGAAAGGCGCAAGCCCTGTGCCTGTGGATGGCGGTACATTTGCTTTGCCGCTGGCCGATATCATTGATGTGGATGCGGAAATCGCCCGTCTTGAAAAGGGCCTGCAAAAGCTTGCGAAGGAATTGGGCGGTCTGCGCGGCCGTTTGAAGAACCCGAAATTCGCGGACAGCGCCCCTGCCGAAGTTGTGGCCGAGACCCGCGAAAATCTGGCCCTGCGGGAAGAGGAAGAAGCGACCATTAACGCTGCCCTCACCCGCCTGAAAGAAATCGGCTAAACCAGCCCAAATGAACCTCAGAACGCCCGGCCTCAACCGGGCGTTTTTTTTCATCTTGCCAGAAATACTCCGGGGGCGTGGGGGCTGGCCCCCACTTTATGCGTCAGTACACCAGACGCTCGACAGCGCGCATAGACCCCATGCCTTTGTCATAGACCAGCGTCAGAACGCGTTTACCGCCTGTGCGCGCCGCGATCTGGGGCACGACCCGCGCGGTAGTTGCCGCCGCTGCGGTCACCAAAAATCCACGTCTCGTCAATTTCATGCCTCACCCGTTGCGTTGTTGCGAATGATTCTCATGTAGTCACAATTTGCACATTTTCAACCCTTGCCCCGGATGCACCGGCAAGGTTATCTGGCGGTATGACTGACACCACCGATCCCCGCCTCACCCCGCTTGCCGCCACCCTGCCCGCCTCTGTGCCCTTTGTCGGCCCCGAAGCGCAGGAACGCACACGTGGCGCAGCCTTTGACGCCCGGCTGGGTGCGAATGAACTTGGGTTCGGCCCCTCACCCAAGGCCATTGCCGCGATGCAGGCAGAGACCACTGAGATCTGGAAATACGCCGATCCGGAAAGCCACGACCTGCGCCAGGCCCTGGCGGCCCGCCACGGGATCGCCCCGGACAACATCATGATCGGCGAAGGCATCGACGGGCTTCTGGGCTATCTTGTCCGGCTGTTCATAAATGCAGGTGATGCGGTGGTGACGTCAGAGGGCGCATATCCCACTTTCAACTACCACGTCGCGGGCTTCGGCGGTGCGCTGCACAAAGTGCCCTACCAAGGTGATCATGAAGACCCGCTGGCGCTGATCGAAAAGGCCCGTGAGGTCAAAGCAAAGCTGATCTACATCGCCAACCCGGACAACCCGATGGGCACATGGCATTCCGCCGCGACCATTCAGCAGATGATCGACAATGTCCCCGAAGGCGCGCTGCTGGTGCTGGACGAAGCCTATGTGGAATTTGCCCCGGAAGGCACAGCCCCCGCCATTGACACAACAGATGCCCGCGTGATCCGCTTCCGCACCTTTTCAAAAGCTTACGGCATGGCAGGCGCGCGCGTGGGCTATGGGATTTCCACGCCGAAAATCATTTCCGCCTTCAACAAAATCCGCAATCATTTCGGCATGAACCGCTCTGCTCAGGCCGGGGCGCTGGCAGCCTTAAACGATCAGCCTCACCTGACACAAACGCTTGCACAGATCGCAGAGGCCCGCATCCGCATCGGCGAAATCGCGGCAGAAAACGGCCTGACCGCCCTTCCCTCTGCCACAAATTTCGTCGCAATTGATTGTGGGCGTGACGGGGCTTTCGCTGCCCGTATTGTGTCCGAACTTGGCAAAGCAGGCATCTTCATTCGCATGCCTTTTTCTGATCCTCAGAACCGCTGCATTCGTGTCTCTGCCGGGCCGAAGGCCGAACTGGATCTCTTTGCAAAAGCTCTGCCAGCAGCCCTGCAGGCCGCCAGGGTTTAAATCGTCAGAACCACAGATCCCGCGCGCGCGCCGCTTGCGATCAGATCATGGCCGCGGGCGCAATCTTCCAGAGGTATGACATCCGCAATCCGCAGATCCAGCGCCTTACGTTCAAGCAGATCCGTCAGGTTCGTAATCGCCGCCTGACGTTCCGCCGCGGCCAGCAGATAGACCAGCACCAGATCAATGTTCACCGCCTTAAACATCAAGGGATAAAAGGGCATCACCGGGGCCATATCAAGGGCCGAACCAAAGGCCGCGATTGTGCCGCGTTCCGCAATCACCTGCGCGTTTGTTTCAACGTTTTTGCCGAACTCCACCTCAACAATACGGTCAACCGGTACGCCATCTGTCACGGCCAGGATCTGTTCTGCCAGATCGTGCGCGCTGTAATCAAACACCTCTGCCCCAAGGGCTTTCAGATCCTCATGCGCCGCCGGACGGGCCGTGGTCAACACCCACGCACCAGATGCTTTCGCCACCTGCACTGCAATCCGCCCGACCGTGCCCGCGCCACCGCTGATCAACACGATCTTGCCTGCAACTGAACCGCCGCCCAGCACCGCATGCACCGCTGTCAGGCCCGGGATGCCCAGAATTGCGCCTTCCTCAAAACTGATGTGGTCCGACAATTCCACCGCCTGCTCTGTCGGCAAAGTGATATAGTCCGCCGCCGTGCCAAAAGCCCGCTGCCACTGACCATTCCAGACCCAGACACGCTGACCGATACGCGCCGCATCCACACCTTCGCCCACGGCCTCGATCACGCCCGCCCCGTCACTATGCGGGATGATCTGCGGAAACGGCGGCTTTGCCACACCCGGACGCCCACCGGCACGGGCACGAATGTCTGATGGGTTCACGCCAGAGGTTGTCAGACGCACCAGAACCTCGCCCGGGGCCACAGTCGGCACAGGCAGATCAGTCAGGGTCAGAACCTCAAATGCCGGTCCGAAACGATCATAAGTGATGGCGCGCATGTTATCCTCCTGCGTTTTGTCAGAAGGATAGAAGGCACGATCAGATTCGCAATCTTAATTACCTGCAAAAGCCTCACAAGGATCGGGGCGCTCGATGGCCTCTGTGATCTCCCAGCTGACGAACTGTACTGCGGCCCTTTCGCCTGCCTCAAGTTCGTACTGACCAAAACTATACTGTTTCACTGTGCTATCCGCCTGCGTCAGAACATAAGGCGCGCCGTGATCCATTCGGGCGTGGCCATTGCCGGTGATCACCACAACCGGCCCACCGGTTTCTGTGAAGGCCTGATGGGCAACGCGGGCAAGGCTTGCATCCCGCAGACGCTGAAAATCAACCATCATACCCATCATTTCCATCGGCATCGCATCACAATGGGCCGCAAGCTGCGCCTCTTCCCGGGCCTGTTGCTGTGTTTCCGGCAAAGGCTGATCCAGGCCATATTCCCCCGCATCCGGCCCAAAGACCACCGCTGCACCTTCTGACATCACGCGCGAGGCTTCTTCGCGCAAAACGGCAGCCCCATAGATCCGGGCCTCTGGCGCGACCTGAAACAACGGGCCATACATGGCAAAATCCGGCCAACCTGTGTTTTCCCAATCCAGAGCAATCTCAAGCGCCGTCAGATCCTGACGCATTTCATCCGACGCAAGCGCGGCCTGTTCCGGCGTCAGCATTTCAAAAACAATCGCTGCAGGCTGCAATGCAGCTGTCAGATCCGCCTGGCGGGCATGGTGATGCGGATTGTCGTGAATTTCCCCCAGAAAAACCACATCCGCCCCGGCCATACCCTGTGGCAGGTCTTCAGCGCATGTTGCCGTGGCTGTTAAGGCCAGAAGAGTGGAAAGCAAAAGGTGTTTCATAGCGGCCCCAAATATCTGACTTTAATAATCGGATATTTGAGATCCAGCAGAAAGTAAACCTAGTCCTGCCCCGCACAGATGCGACTTGCGGCCGTCAGCGCGCCATCGCCATGGGGAATGCCCAGCGCCTTCAGTCCCGTATCAATCGCACCCAGCGTGCCCAGCACCATATGCGCGTTCACATGGCCCATATGGCCAATGCGGAAATGTCCGTGCCAGTCCGGATCATCCGGGGACACGATGCCAAGGCCAATGCCCAGGGTCACGCCCAGATTTTCGCTCAGCCAGTCGCGCAACTTTGTACCATTGGGCGCACCAATGCTGACACCCGTGACGGCATGACCGCGATCCTGCGCCTCCGGCACCTGCATTTCCACAGGCCCACCCTGCCCCCAGGCGTCACAAGCAGCCCAGACCGCACGGGCCAGGATCTCATGACGCGCCCAGGCGTTTTCAATGCATTCCTCATGCACAAGCATTGTCAGGGCTTCGCGCAGGCCCAGCAGGTGGTGCGTCGGCGCGGTGCCGTTGAAATACTGGTAAAACCCTTCCGGGTTCGCACGTGGCGCCCAGTTCCAGTAGGGTGAGACCTGTTTCAGGATTTTCTGACGTTCCGCCGCTTTATCATTGAACCAGACAAGCCCCAGCCCCGGAGGAGTCATCAGCCCTTTCTGGCTGGAGGAAATCGCAACATCGACACCCCAGGCATCCATTTCAAACCGATCACAGCCCATAGAGGCAATACAATCCGCCAGCAAAAGCGCCTGATGCCCGGCCTGATCCATCACCTGACGCAGGCGCTGCAGGTCGTTTTTATATGATGTTGAGGTATCCACATGGGCGCAGAGGATGGCTTTGATCTGTCCCTGATCCGTGTTCAGTCGATCTGCGATCTTATCAAAATCCCAGGCCGCGCGTTTGCCGAAATCCATAACCTCCACATCAAGGCCCAGCCCCATGGCATGGTTCGCCCAACCCTGGCCAAACATGCCGTTCACCAGCACCAGAACTTTTTCACCCGGCGCAACAGTGTTCGCCAGTGACGCCTCCCAGCCGCCATGGCCGTTCGACACATAGATCGCCACGTGGTGCTTTGTGCACGCAACCGCTTTCAGATCGGCCACAAGACCATCCATCATATCAAGCAATGGCCCGGTGTAGATATTGGGCGCAGCCACATGCATCGCATTCAGCACGCGGTCCGGCATGACTGATGGTCCCGGAATGGCCAGATAATGACGGCCAGCGGCCAGTGATATGTTCTGATCGGACATGTTGCGCCTGCACTTCCCTGTTTCTTTTGCATTATGGTTATGGAGAGGAAAGCCGCAGGTCAATCACCGTAGAACTGCGGTGTTCTTGCGCGCGCCAGCGGGACGGGCTACATCAGAGGGAATGCACGAGACAGGAAAAACCGTGACCGATACCTCCCTTCAGTCCTCAGTGAACGACACCCCGGATACCGCGGGTGACTATTCTTCCCGCACGCTTTTTGCCCGTCTCTGGCGTGATTATCTGCGCTCACACCGCCTGTCACTGGCGGTTGTTGCGGTATTTATGCTGATCAACGGGGCGTCACTGGCGATCCTGGCCAAAATGCTGGAACCGATGTTTGACAATGTCTTTGTCGGCGGGGATGCGGATGCAATCTGGTGGATTGGCGGCGTGATCATGGGGCTGTTTTGTATGCGCGGCATATCAGAAATCCTCAGCAAAACCCTGCTTGCAAAAATTTCAATGCGGTCCTCTACCGATATGCAGGTGGATCTTCTGGATCACATCCTGAACCTCGACAGCCAGTTTTTCCACAAAAACCCACCCGGTTCTCTGATGGAACGCATTCAGGGGGACACGGTTCAGGTGCAAAGCGTCTGGCGTGTGGTCATTCAGGGCGTCGGCCGCGATTTCTTTTCGCTTTTTGGTCTGTTCTTTGTGGCCATTACCACAGATCCGGTCTGGACACTTGTTGCCGTGGTCGCCGTCCCCCTGCTGATCCTGCCCACTGCCGCCCTGCAACGCTACATCCGCCGCAAAACCCGCCACCTGCGGGAAGAAGCAGGCAAACGATCCACCCGGCTGGATGAGGTCTTTCACGGTATTCAGGCAATTAAGCTGAACCAGATGGAAACCTATCAGGTCAGCCGGTTCCGCGGGATCATTGACCGGATTGTAACAGCCGAGGTGAAAACCGCAGCAAGCCAGGCCACCATCCCCTCGATGATTGATATCGTAACAGGTATTGGTTTCTTCGCCGTCCTTATGGTGGGCGGCCAGGAAATCATTGCCGGTGAAAAAACCGTTGGCCAGTTCATGACGTTCTTCACCGCCATGTCCCTGACCTTTCAGCCTTTGCGTCGTCTGGGCGGTGCCACAGGCCAGTGGCAGGTTGCGGCTGCCAGCCTTGAACGTCTTTACCGGCTGTTTGACACAAAACCATCTATCACGTCGCCTGCGTCTCCGGTCACACAAACCACCGATGCAGGCACAGAAATCTGCTTTGAGAATGTGGAGTTGTCCTACGGCGCCCTGCCCGCCCTGCGCGGGTTGAGCTGCGTGGCAGAGGCCGGCAAAACCACCGCCTTTGTCGGATCTTCCGGGGCGGGCAAAAGCACCGTCTTTAACGTGCTGACCCGCATGTCTGATCCGGATGCAGGTCAGGTCACCCTGGGCGGCACCGATATTCGCGCATTGTCACTGGAGGATCTGCGCGCGCGGTTTTCCTCTGTGGCCCAGGATGCGCTTCTGTTTGATGAAACCCTGCGTGAAAACATCATGCCCGGGTTTGAGGATGTGGATGAAACCACCCTCTCGCGCGCACTGGATGCCGCCAATGTGTCTGATTTTGTGAACAGCCTGCCCGAAGGCCTGAACAGCCCGGCCGGGCCACGGGGTGCAAACCTGTCTGGCGGCCAGCGCCAGCGCATCGCCATTGCCCGTGCGCTTTTGCGCAACGCCCCCGTGCTGCTGCTGGATGAGGCGACCTCTGCCCTTGATACGAAATCCGAATCCCTGGTGCAGGCCGCGATTGAAACGCTCTCTGAAGGCCGCACAACGCTTGTGATCGCCCACCGCCTGTCTACCATCCGCAACGCCGATAAAATCGTTGTGATGGATCAGGGCCGGGTTGCCGAAGAAGGCACACATAAAGACCTGCTGGCCCAAAACGGCATTTACGCCGGTCTCTGGGCATTGCAGTCAAAATCGCCTGAAAATTAACCGCTGCTCATCGCTCCCTGACGGGCGCTCCTCGCTTCCTTTCACCTTCTGGAAATACTCCGGGGGTGCGGGGGCTGGCCCCCGCTTCACTTCCGCCGGTAAGCCCGTGCCAGATCCTCTGGACGCGCCCCGCAGACATAACGCAACAACAGCCACAGGTTTCGTCGCCCCCGGGTAAACCACCCCTGCCGGGTATATCGTTGCGCACTGGTCGTGATCGCCCCCGGCAGCAAAGTCACCCGCGGCAATCGCCGCACCAGCGCCACATCCTCCATCAGAGGAATATCATCAAATCCGCCTGCCTGATCATAGGCGTCCCGCGAAATCAGCAATGCCTGATCGCCATAAGGCAGGTTAAACAGGCGGCTGCGCAGATTGGCCCAGCCCGCCACAAAACGTGCCTGCCAGCCCGGTGCATCAAAACGCAGATGAAAGGCGGCGGGCGCAGAACTGGTGGCGATATGTCCCGCAACCTGATCACACCAATCCGCTGGCAGCTGCGAATCCACATGCAGGAACAAAAGCCAGGGCATCTCTGCAATGTCCGCCCCGCGTTTCAGCTGCCCGCCACGTCCCGGCAGCCCTGTCACAAGATGCGCCCCGGACGCCCCCGCAATCACCTGGCTTTCATCTTCAGATCCCCCATCTGACACAATCACCTGCGCCACGCCGTCCAGCTGCGCCAGACAACGCGCCAGATCCTCCGCACCGTTCAGCACCGGAATAATCACAGAGAGTTCAAGAGAGACTGTTTTCTTTCCCATCAGATGACTTATATCCTGCCTGTGACTGAAGAAAAGCCCGGGGGCCGACCATGACCACATATTACCTGCCTGAACGTCGCGTGATCCGTGTCACCGGGGCGGAACGCCTCAGCTTCCTTCAGGGACTTGTGACCAACACCATCGCGGACCACGGGCTTATCTATACGGCCCTTCTGACCCCGCAAGGCAAATATCTGGCAGATTTCTTTGTAAAATCCGAAACAGATCACCTGCTGATTGATGTGGCAGACAGCCTGGCCCCGGGTCTTTTACAACGGCTGACCATGTATCGCCTGCGCGCTGATGTGCAGTTTGAGGAAACAGATCTGGCCGTGCTATGCGGCACGGGCGAACGCCCGGACGGCGCGGACACGGACCCCCGCCACACATCCCTAGGCTGGCGCAGCTTTGGTGATGCAAAAGGCCTTTCCCCGGCCCCGGATCAGACCGCCCTGCGCGTAGAACATCTGATCCCCGAAACCGGGATCGAGCTGACCCCGGATACCTACATTCTTGAGGCAGGCTTTGAACGCCTCAACGGGGTCGATTTCAAAAAAGGCTGTTTCATTGGCCAGGAAATCGTCGCCCGGATGAAATATAAAACCGAATTGCGCAAAGGCCTGGCACGCGTGACGGTCACAGGCAGTGCAGAACCCGGCACAGAAATCACCCTTAATGGTAAACCCGTCGGCACACTGCACAGCCGCGCGGGAGATCAGGCGATTGCCTATCTGCGTTTCGACCGTGCCAAAGACGGTATGCTCGCAGGCGCCGCAAGCGTAACGCTAGCCAAATAAAAAGACGCCCGAAGCGGCGCCTTTTCTCATTTTGCTTTATCTCACGACTTACGCGCGCTCAGAATATTCCATGGATTCTGTGTTCACCACGATGTCTTCATCCTGGCCCACGAATGGCGGCACCATGACCTTCACGCCGTTATCAAGGATCGCCGGCTTAAAGCTATTCGCGGCTGTCTGGCCTTTCACAACGGGCTCTGTCTCAACAACCTTACAGGTCACTTTCTGCGGCACAGTCGCGTTCAGTGCTTCGGTATCATAGAATTCCACCACGATGGTCATACCGTCCTGCAGAAACGGGCGGCGTTCGCCCAGCAGGTCAGACGGGATCTGGTTCTGCTCATAGGTTTCGGTATCCATAAAGATCAGCATGCCATCATCTTCATACAGGAACTGCTGGTCTTTCTGCTCCAGACGCACACGTTCCACTTTGTCAGCAGACCGGAAGCGTTCGTTCAGCTTGGATCCGTTGCGCAGGTTCTTCATTTCCACCTGAGCAAAGGCACCGCCCTTACCAGGTTTCACGTGATCGACCTTAACAGCGGCCCAGAGACCATCGTTATGTTCCAGCACATTGCCGGGGCGAATTTCGTTTCCGTTGATCTTGGGCATGGGTAAATTCCTGATAAATCTTGATCGGATCTGACCGGAACCTATATATAGATGACCCGAAGCTGACAAGCCGGTGTCCGGTGCGAATATTCCTGCGGTGTAAATGCCTCAATAAGCCATGCACAGCGCGCATAGCTACCATTCCGAGATAGCAACACCGAATCAGTAAGAATTACGCCATATTGGACGTCACGCTTCTAAGCACAAGAGCAAAAATATAAAGGACGGCGAGATGCTTGATTTCGTTGATGGTTCAGCGTTTAACAATGAACAGGGCAACCGCGCTAAAAAGCTGTTTGCCGCTGTGGTTCTGGCAGCGCTGGACGACGCTATTGCTGACGACAAAAAATACGGTAACGGCCCTGAGCAAATCGCGCGCTGGGCACGTTCCCGCGATGGACGCGAAGTTCTGTCCTGCGCCGGTATTGACCCGAACGAACGCGTTGTGGGCGGCCTGATGGAATTCGTGGGCAAAGGTGTCCGGACCTCCGTGGCTCTGTCCCGTGAGGAAAGTGAACGCCGCAACCAGCAGGCCGAAGCAGCTTAAGCGCTGTTTAACCGCTGAGATTGAAAGTTTTGTGAAACGCGCCTGATCCGGGCGCGTTTTTCTTCTGGCCGACCCTGTGCCTACAATGCGCTGAAGATCACGGCGGGCAGGATGACGCTGGCCGCTGTCAGCCCCAGGCCGATACGGCCAAGCATCCCATGATGACGCCGCCAGAGAATCCCCAGCAGCAGCACGACAAGCCCAAGCTCTGCCAGGGCCACCCATCCCCCGTGATGATCCACATCCCAATAGCTGAGAGGACTGTGAAACACCCAATCCGTCAGCGGCCAGAACTGCGCCCGGGCATCGTCATTGTGGAAAGGGAAATCAAAACAAAGGTGCAGAAACCCTGCCCCGGCAAAGGCCCGCAACCAGATCGGCCCGCGCCAGAAAGCAAAAATCAGAAGCCCGCCCCAGAGGACAAAACTGTTGTCCACCTGAAACACAGCCTGCCAGGCATCTGAGAAATAATATTCATCAAACACAATCTGCGGCGATACCCCACGCCACCAGATGGCGTGAATGGACAGCAGATACAGGGACAGATCCGGCATCAGCGCCCCGATGGCCGCCGCAAGGTTGACGCGCGGGGCATGGGCTTTGCCACAGGCCGCAAGACCGATCAGCAGATGTGTGGGTGTGTTCATCACTGCCCTTCTCTGTACCAAAGAAAAACCCCGTCAGGATATCCTGATCGGGGTTCTCTGAAATGTAAACGATTTTACGCGACAGTCATCAGCTTTCGAAATCGCGTGAGGACACTGTGCGGTAGATCTCGCGACGAACCATCTTGCGCATATTCCGCGTGATCCGTTCCCCAAGTGCCCCGCGCAACTCCTGGCGCACCACATCCGCAACCAGATCACGCAGCTTATCTTCATCCATTGCCGAAATGAGCGCCTCACCCTGATCAGTTTCCTCATCAGCAGCGACATGTTCCGCACTGGTTTCTGTTACGTCCTCAGTGACAGACAGGTCTTCGACACGGTCCTCAGGCGCCGGTGTTGTGAATTCAGGGGTGGGTTCCGCATCTTCCTGCTGTTCCACCCGGGCTTCTGTATTTGTTACAACAAAATCCTCAACCGCACTGTTTTCCGACACAGACTGTTCCTCCGCAACCGGAGACACCTCAGTGTCGCCAAGAACGGACAGTTCGTCAGAACCTTCAGCCAGATCCCCGACCTCCGTCACCCCGGAAGTTGCGACATCAGGCGAATCTGATGGCATGGCCGCCAGCAAAGCTTCCGAAAGTTCGTCCTCGACCTCTTCAGCAGAAGGCAAATCAACCACCTGCGTCTCATCAACATCCACAGCGTGTTCTTGATTGTCTACGTCCTGCACATCGGGGATCTTACGATCCACAAAAGCGGCGATATCGGCAGCAACCTGTTCTTCAGTCCCGATGTCTTCCGGATTCAATTCATCCCGGGTTTCAGTGCTTTGCACAACTGCGGGTGCGGTGTTTGTATCAACAGACAGTTCTGCCGGGGTAATAGAACCAGCCCCCAGTACAATATCTTCCCGCGCGACAAGGGCAGCTGTCGTCAGCAGAAATGGTGCCGGAACGGGTTCCTCAGTCGCTGTGACCTCTTCCTGTTCCCGCAAAAGAAGCGGCGCAACAGTAACCGCTTCGTGTTGTCCCAAAACATAAATATCCGCAGTCTCAGCCTTCGGGGTTACGTTGAAATCAGAAAACTTCTCAACAGCCAGATCCGCAAGCTCTGTCCCATCGGTTTCCCAGTCATCATCCTGGTCGGAAATCGCAGCTTCCATATGTGCAGCCTTGTCTTCCAGAAGTTTGAAAGCAGCCACAACAGCTGTCGCATCTGTGGTCGCAAATTCTGCCAATGGGGCTTCGGCAAGGGCCTCAAAATCGACAGCAGGACCTTCATCCAATGCGTCATCTCCGGCAGAGATGGCAGAGCCTTCGGTCAAATCCGATTCAAACCCGGCCGACACCGGCTCTTCAACCTGAACTGATTCTACCTCAGC
This sequence comes from Thalassobius sp. I31.1, assembly GCF_003031585.1. Lineage (GTDB taxonomy): Bacteria > Pseudomonadota > Alphaproteobacteria > Rhodobacterales > Rhodobacteraceae > Halocynthiibacter. The sequence goes on along the minus strand of NZ_PWAA01000042.1, from coordinate 53,604 downwards.
CACAGATGCAATCCCTGCGTGCATTTCAGCAGCCTGACTTTCTTCAACAACCTGATCCTCAGCGACCACAAATCCGCTGCTCCATGACACATCCGCTGTGCGTTCCGCCACATCAGGAACCAGAACACCCTGGTCCACAGGCGCATTTTCCTCATGATTTACAGAAACTTCGGGCGTAATCAGCACCGGCGTCACAGGCGCCGGGGCAACCGCTTCAACCGAAGTGTTGTCATCCGAAACAAGTTTACGGATAGACGATAAAACATCTTCAACTTCGGCCTTGGAAACGGGTTCTGACATTGACTGATCCTATGGTTACGACATCCGGAAAACAAAAGATGGTGAGGGGTAATATACGCCCTGCACCATCTTCACACAACAGACAGGTAAAATTCTAACCGCGAAAGCCGGATCACCTGTTTATATCTTTTTCACGATCACCAGATCAGTTGTTCCCACCCCCGGCAATCGAACGCAGCAGATTGTCCAGACGTTCGCCCTGTTCGCTGGTCGCAGCCCCCAACGGGGCACCCGATACAGCGTTATAATAGTCGGCCGGATCATAGGTCTGAACACCAAGGTTCAGATGTTCAGCCGTCAAAAGCCCCATGCTTGACAAAAGCGTATAGGCTGCAATCTGCGCATCCGCCTGCGCAGAGGCAAGATTGGTGCGCGCATCAAGCAGGTTTTGTTCAGCATCAAGGACATCCAGTGTTGTTCGTGCACCAAGACGGGCCTCTTCACGCACCCCCTCCCAGGCTGCCCGGGACGCGGTAATCGCCCGGTTGCTCGCCGTAATCTGCGCCTGAGAGACGCGGAGCTGTGACCATGCGTTTGCAACATTCTGTTCAATGCGCTGACCGGTGAGCAAAAGATTGGCGCGGGATGCATCCCGTTGAGCCATAGACTGACGCTGCAGTGATTTCAGCTGCCCACCCTGATAGATCGGCCCTGTAACGCTGACACCGATATTCCCGGTCAGATCGCGATCATTTTCAACCACACCGGTTCGCGCAGTCAGATTAACGCTTGGCAACATCTGGCGTTCCGTTGACATCAGGGACAATTCACTGATTGTGACCTGACGCTGCGCGCCCTTAAGATCGGGATGGTTTTGCCGCGCGATGTTAACCGCGGCACGCATATCCGCAGCCGCAGAAGGCGCGCGCGGTGCACGTGCCAGAGAAGACGGATATCGGCCAACAACGGCCCGATATTCTTCGCGAGAAACCGCGAGACTGCCTTCACGTGCGGCCAGGTTTGCCCGCGCCAGCGCAAGACTGGCTTCCGCCTGAGACACATCTGTACGCGTAATTTCACCAACATCAAATCGATCTCGCGCAGCGCGCAGTTCTTCTGAAATCAGACGGACCTGATTGTTGCTGAGATCCACAGACTGCAAATCACGACGCACATTCATATAGGCTGACACCGCACGCAGCAGCACCTGCTGTTCTACGCCTGTCAGCGCATCACGGGTTGCCAGAACGGTTTCTTTCTGCACCTCAACAGCAAGATTTCCCCGACCAAACTGATAGATCGGCAGACTGAAATCAATGTGCGCAGTTTCCGTGAAACGGCCGGAGATGTCACCGTTACTGTAATTCCGCTGGCTTGCAATGGTATAACTTACAACCGGACGCAGACGCGCAACAGCCTGTGCCACCCCTTCATCCGCAGCCCGCAATGTTGCCCGGTTCTGCTCCAACAAGCCAGAATTCTCATAAGCAGATACAAGCGCATCCGCGAGGGTTTCTGCCTTTGCCGGCAATGCGGCAAGAACCGAAACTGCTGCCAATGCTGAAATGCTCAGCCTGCGAAATGCGATGCCCATGCCCTGTCTCCTGTTACACCAATGATCTGCATATGTAGTGATACGCAGATCTGGGATTTTCTGTCGTCCGGGTAAAGCTGCGCTGATGCACATCCCGTTTTGCGTTTTTACAGCGTAAAGCCCACGTTCGCTTCAAAGCCCGGCAAAACCGGGGCGGTCGCGTTGAACATATCGCGCCAGTCAATGGTTCCGTCAATTTTCTGACCGATCCGCATGGTGCCCAGCACGCCGTCCATAAAGGTCGCACCAATACGGCCACCTTCTGCCAGCTGATCCGCAATGATGGCCGGGATCTGCGCAACGCCGCCTTCGATCAGGATCACGTCATATGGCCCGTGCTTTGCTGCGCCTTCCGCCAGCGGACCTTCCATGATCGCCGCATTGTCTGCGCCCGCTGCACTCAGCATGCTCTGCGCTTCGTCCGCCATACCATCCAGGTCTTCCACGGCCACAACCGCATCAGAAATACGTGCCAGAATCGCTGCGGAATACCCAAGACCACAGCCCAGGTTCAGCACCAGTTCATCCGGCTGAATGTTCAGCGCGTCCAGCATTTTGGCAAATGTGCGCGGTTCTGTGACAACACGGCCCGGTGCCAAAACCACTTCACGGTCGGCATAAGCGGCATCACGCTGCCCTTCGGGAACGTAGTTTTCACGTTCAACCTTCAGCATCGCATCAATGATTGGAAACTTGGTGACATCAGACGGGCGCACCTGCGTGTCGACCATCATTGTACGGCGGGTGGCATAATCTGACATAACTAAACTCATTCGTCTGGTTTCGTTATGATCCTCTTGCCACAGAAGCCACGCCGGGGCAATAGATCCATCGTATGACTCCGCTGTCAAAACGCCCTGTGAGAGGTTCCATGTTTTTCCTGCTTCTGCGCCTGCTGATCAACAAATGGGTGGTGCTTCTGCTGCTTGGCACAAGCTTTTACTATTTCCCCGAAGAAACCAGCACCAACCTCGGACGGCTGATCCAATGGGGCGCCTCGCTGATGTTCTGAAAACAGGATTCTAGTCCTGAAAATCTGCACCAGATTTAATTTCCTCCGCAATATTTACAGCCTCTTCCGTGGTAAAACTGCCGGTGATCAAAGCCACACTGCTGATAATTTCGGACATAATCCGGGGCGCGGTAAGAACTTCACCGTCAAAAATAATGGCGACAGTCTTCCCGACATTATCAGCCGTATACCGGGAAAATACAGCAGAAGCTTCTGGCGTAAATTCCACGGTTATACCCGGGGCGCCATTTTGATCCAGGCTGGCATAAGCATCTGCAAAAGCGCCCTGCGGCAAAATAGTATCAACCCGCACAATATAAATGTCGTTGGCGTCCTCGCTTCCAGGCACAAGCATCTGTCCGTCCGGCACCTCTTCCGTCATGTCGATTGTCCGGCCCGTCACCTCGTGAAAACTCAGCCCATCAGAAACAGCCGGCCAAACAGAAAACAGCAGGGCGATCACAGCCATGAAAGCCGACTTTACCCAGGTTTGAATGGAATTTGATGTCATCGCTTGTCACCACCTTTACCGAAACTGCCCGAATTGCCCGGCAGAAAGAAACAATCAAACTGTTTTGACAGCTTGCAGAACAGCGTTACGCCAATCCGCCGCCTGATCAGGAACATGTGCAGCCAAACACAGTAGATCCACAGAGTAAAGCTGGCCCCCGAATTGAAGCATTCGATAGGAAAGCCAGATAACAATGATATATGGGAGTGGTACCACCTCCCCGGCTCGAACGGGGGACCTCCTGATCCACAATCAGGCGCTCTAACCTACTGAGCTAAGGCGGCACTGGCGCTGATTTAGCCGAGCAGTCTGGGGATTGCAAGGGCCGGAATGCGGAAAAATGCATCTCTTTTGCCCGACATCCCGCCCAGGTCTTCCTCTACCCCAAAACCCGCATTCCCTTGTCATCCGCTGCCACACAGGATAGTCCCGACACAACAAATTAAGGAGCAATCGCGCCATGGGCATCAATACACCAAGTGAAATTACCGCAAATCTTCAGATCGGCCCGACCGATGAAGGCATGGTACGGATCTATATTGAAGGCGACGGGATTGAACTGCCAATGGATTTTGATCCCGAAGAAGCCCGTGAGATCGCGGAAGAGATTCTGGCCGCTGCCGCCGGTGTTGAACAACAGACAGGAAAGTAAGCTTTAACCTTCCAGATGTCTGACATCCGGATCGCGATATCTGCGATCCCTGCGCGCGGCAATGCGTGCGAAATCTAAGGTCACTGCCCTCCGTCTTGCGGCGGGCAGTTTTATTTCCGGGGCTTCGCGGATGATCTCACCGCCATAGGCATCTGCAATGATCAACCCTGTTCCATCCGGCAGAACATCCACCGGAAAACCGCCTCCACCGCCCAGTAAAACCGGTCACACCAGGGCAGATAGCCCTGCCATTTCTGGTCTGCACGGAAATCCTCAATTCCGGATTTACATTCCACAATCGCAATCTCGCCCTTTGGGCCAAGCGCGATCACATCCACCCGCAATCCGCGCGTTGGCACATATTCCAGCAGCGTTTCCCAGCCCAGAGACGCGAACGCACGGCAAATGCCGCGCGCAAGCCTCTGTCCCGGTTGATTGGGCAGATGTTCCGACATGCCCACAACATGAACATATCAGGAACATTTTGCAAGTTTACTTTGCAAGTTTACTTTGTGCAGCGCGCCAGTGCTGCGCCCAGATCCTTCAGCAGGGCAGGATACAATCCGGCACCCGGTTCATGTTCAGCCCCCAAAGGGTCCGCAACCACGATCTCATAGGCACGCCCTTCAAACACCGCGGCCAGCAGACCCGGATTATAGGCTGGCTCTACGATAACGCAGGCCACATCATGTTCCGCCACCAGCTCCTGGATCTCACGGATATGGGCCGCACCTGGTTCCGCCGCATGAGAATCGGTCACGGCACCAACCGAACGCTGGCCAAAGCGGGTTTCGAAATAGGCATAGGCGTCATGGGTAACGATATGTGCGCCCGTCGACCCGGACAACTGACCTTCAAATTCTGCGCTTAACGCATCCATATCTGCGGCGAAAGCTTCGGCATTCTGCGTATAAAGCGCCGCATTCTCTGCATCCATTTCCCCAAGTTGAACAGCAATCGCACGGGCCACAACAGAGGCATTGTCCGGATTCAGCCAGACATGTGGGTCATCGCTGTGATCCCCATGCCCTGCATGATCATCATGACCTTCTTCGTCAGCATGATCCTCATGCCCACCTTCATCATGTGCTTCTTCGGCATGATCATCGTGATGGTCAGCATGCGCGTCATGTGCATCCTCATGTTCATGCGCTTCACCTTCGCCATGCGCGCCGGTGATCTCAATCAGGGTCACACCGGGCAATTCCGCCCAGATCATTTCCACCGCATCCGGCGCCAGATCTTCGGTCACATCTTCCAGCCAGGGGGTTAGCCCCGCGCCCACGCTCAGAACCAGATCCGCATCCTGCAACAACTGCGCTTCAGACGGGCGCATAGAATAATGGTGCGGATCCGCACCCGGTGGCAGCAGAACCGCCGGTTCCCCCACGCCCTGCATCACGCGCGCGGTGATAGAGTGCAGCGGTGCAATATCGGTCACAACCTGCGGAACCTCAGCAAAAGCCGGGGTGGCGCAGGCAATCAAAGCAGCAACAGGAAGATGTTTCAGCATGGGGCTCTCATGTTATAATATTACATTTGACGCCACCCCCTATATGATACATTATAACATCGCAAGCCAAAACATGCGAAAGCCCCCTATGAGCACCGGATTCGAAAAACACGATCACGGCACCTGTGTCGCCACCTCTATCAAAGCGGCAGAGGATCACTGTGCAGCCCATAAACTGCAACTGACCCCGGTGCGCCGCCGGGTTCTGGAACTGCTGCTGGAAGGGCATAAAGCCCTGGGCGCTTACGATATTCTGCCAACTCTTGCGGCGGAAGGCCTGGGCAGCCAGCCCCCTGTTGTGTATCGCGCACTGGATTTCCTGCAAAGCAATGGCTTTGCGCATAAGGTTGAAAAGCTCAACGCCTGGACCGCCTGTATGCACCCGGGCGAAGACCACAACCCGGCTTTCATGATCTGTTCAGATTGTGACATGGTTGCTGAAATCCCGGCCTCCCCTGTGACGGGCGACCTTGGCCGCGCCGCTGAAAAAATGGGCTTTTCCATCAACACCGCAGTGATTGAAGTCGAAGGCACCTGCCCCAGCTGTCAGGAAGTCAAAACCACATGAGCAATCTGATCGAGGCGCGCGACATCACCGTGCGCGCCGGCAGCACCCCTGCCCTGCGCAATGTGGATTTCTATATTGCCCCCGGTGAAATCGTCACCGTCGTCGGCCCCAACGGGTCGGGCAAAACATCGCTTCTGCGGGCCATTACCGGTGCGGCAGATATCACCTCTGGCAGCCTGAAACGCCGTGACGGCCTGCGCATTGGCTATGTGCCGCAAAACCTGCGCATTGATCCCAGCCTGCCGATGACGGCAGCGCGGTTTCTGTCCCTGCCCAAACGGCGCAGCCTGACGGATATTCGCGCAGCGCTTGCATCCGCAGGTGCCGAGAAACTGGAAAAACGCCAGATCGCGGATCTGTCCGGCGGGCAGTTTCAGCGTGTGGTTCTGGCGCGTGCTTTGCTGGAAAAACCCGATCTTCTGATGCTGGACGAACCCACCACCGGCCTGGATCAACCCGGATCCGCCGCCTTTTATCGCCGCATCGAAACCCTGCGCGCAGAAACAAACTGCGCCATTCTGATGGTCAGCCATGAACTGCATGTGGTGATGGCCAGCTCTGATCGGGTGATCTGCCTGAACGGCCATGTCTGCTGCCACGGCACGCCGGATATCGTGGCCTCTGCCCCGGAATACCGGGCGCTGTTCGGGTCTGGAACCCAGGGTGCGCTGGCGCTTTACCGCCACCAGCACGACCACAGCCACCCCCATGGCCCGGATTGCAACCACCCGCTGGAAGAGACTGAAGATGCTTGATGATTTTATTATCCGCGCCGCCCTTGCAGCGCTTGGAACCGGCATCGCGGCAGGGCTTCTTGGCTGTTTTGTCGTCTGGCGCAGGCTGGCCTATTTCGGTGACGCCATCGCCCATGCCGCCATCCTTGGCGTCGCCCTTGCCCTGGCGCTTGGTACTTCAGCGCTGACCGGTGTACTTGGCATTTCTCTGATCATGGCGCTGCTGCTGTCCACGCTCGCGGGCCGTCAGCTGGGCCATGACAGCATCCTCGGCGTGCTGGCCCATACGGCCCTGGCCCTTGGCCTTGTCATTGTTTCCCTGCTTCAGGGCATCCGCATTGATCTGTCGGCCTGGCTTTTCGGTGAAATCCTGGCCGTGGGCAAATCTGACCTCGCCCTGATCTGGTCCGGCACTGTGCTGATAGCGGTCTTGCTGATCTGGCGCTGGCAAAAGCTTCTGACAGCAACCCTCTCCCCGGATCTGGCCTATGCCAGCAACATCAATCCAAAACGCGAAGAACTGATCCTGACCCTCGCGCTGGCCCTGGTTGTGGCCGTTGCAATCAAAGTGGTCGGCGCATTGCTGATCGGCGCGCTTCTGATCATCCCGGCATCCGCCGCCCGCCCATGGGCCCGCACGCCAGAAGCCATGGCCGCCATGGCCGCAGGCATTGGTGCGCTCTCTGGTGTCGGGGGAATCTACATTTCCGCCCAGACCAACACACCAGCTGGCCCGACAATCATATGTGTGGCGGCAGGGATCTTCCTGATCACCCTGCTCACCCGCAACCTGACCCGGCTTAAAACGCCTTAAAGGTCATCGTGGTCAGGGACCGTTCAAGTTCCGTCACATCTGCGAGGATGCCGTTGATGAATTTCCCGGTGTCCTCGCCTTCAGGCACATACAGCTTCATGATCAGATCATAATCGCCTGAGGTGGAATAAAGCTCTGAATGCACTTCCTTCAGCAGGATCTGTTCCGCCACTTTATAGGTCGTGCCCGGACGACAGCGCAGCTGCACAAAAACCAGATTAGTCATGGATCTCTCCCGTTATAAGTTGCCCGGAATTTCGCACAGATCGCCGCACCCGCACAATGGGCAATTGAGCATATTGGAAATTCCGCCCCCGCCCCCTATAAGCAGTTAAGTTTACCTGATGAGGCCCGCCATGCGCACAGCAACCGTGACCCGTAAAACCAATGAAACCGATATTTCTGTCGAACTGAACCTCGACGGCACCGGCGTCTATGACATGAAAACCGGCGTGGGTTTCTTTGACCATATGCTGGATCAGCTGGCCCGCCACTCCCTGATCGACATCACCGTGCGCGCCACAGGTGATCTGCATATCGACGACCACCACACCGTCGAAGACGTAGGCATTGCCCTGGGCCAGGCCCTGACACAGGCGCTTGGCGATAAGAAAGGCATCCGTCGTTACGGCGAATGTCATCTGCCGATGGATGACGCCCAGGTGCGTTGTGCGCTGGATCTCTCCGCACGTCCGTTCCTTGTCTGGAATGTTGATGTGCCAACCCAGAAGATCGGCAATTTTGACACCGAACTCGTGCGTGAGTTCTTCACAGCCTTTGCGACGCACGGCGGCATCACCCTGCACATCGACCAGATCCACGGGTTCAACAGCCACCATATTGTTGAGGCCGCATTCAAAGCCGTGGCCCGCGCCCTGCGCATCGCTGTGGAAACCGATCCGCGCAAGGCCGATGCTATTCCTTCGACCAAAGGGGCTCTCTAAGTGCTGACGGCTATTATTGACTACGGTTCCGGCAATCTGCACTCCGCAGAAAAAGCGTTCCAGCGCATGGCGGGCGAGGTAAACGCCGGTGACGTCATCGTGACCTCAGACGCCGATACAATCGCACGCGCCGACCGCCTGGTTCTGCCAGGTGACGGCGCCTTCCCGGCCTGCCGCCAGGAACTGGTGGATCACACCGCGATCTGCGAAGCCATGGAACAGGCCGTCATCCGCGATGGGCGTCCTTTCCTTGGCATCTGCGTCGGCATGCAGCTGATGGCCAGCATCGGTCGCGAATATGAAGACACGCCAGGCCTTGACTGGATCAAAGGCGAAGTTGTGGACATCACCCCGTCTGACCCCGCGATGAAAGTCCCGCATATGGGCTGGAATGATCTGGTGCTGCACCAGGAACATGCTGTGCTCGATGGCATTAAATCCGGTGATCACGCCTACTTCGTGCACAGCTTCCGCTTTGACGTGACCAACGCGCAGGATCAGCTTGCCCATGTGGATTACGGCGGCAATGTCACCGCGATTATCGCACGCGACAATATGATTGGCATGCAGTTCCACCCGGAAAAAAGCCAGCACACAGGCCTGCGCCTGATCGGCAATTTCCTGACCTGGAAGCCTTAACAAAAAATGAAGGGCGGCTTAATCCGCCGCCCGCCTGATATGCATAACATGTGCATATAATGTGCATGCTTTGTGCATAGGGTATTCCGGCCCTTTTCATCTTGCCTGAAATACTCCGGGGGTGTGGGGGCAGCGCCCCCACGACGGCCAGACTTAAATCAGTTCACGCGGCTCCAGGTGCCACCGGAACGACAGATCCCAAAGACACAGCCACGCACAGTCAGACTGTTGCCAGACAACTGCATATCGCCGTTATAGGTCTTGTCGCGATCCGGGCTGTACACCTTGCCATTGTCGTAATTTCCGTCACCGGTATTTTCCATATCCCAGACAAGGCGCTTGCCGACATTGTCCGTCTCAAGCTGCGTACCCGCGCTGTCATATGCCCGCACAAGCGTTCCGCAAACCGCTGATCCGCAAGCAGAAATTTCGATATGACCATAGTGACCATTGTCATCCGGAATGGTCTGCCAGGTGCCGTGGATCGGGTCGGCCATCGCAGCTCCCGCCATAGCAACAAGGCCCAGTGCAGCCAGTGCAATCTTCTTCATAACATCTCTCCCTTTTAAGTTTTCGCCATGATGGCGGGCAATCCTGTGTTCTGTCCAGACTTACCTCAGGTGAAGCTGCGACCACAGGCTCTTTGCAAACGGGCGCACATCATGGCAAAAGCACGCTGAATCAGTCAGGAGTTCCCCATGATCCTTTACCCCGCTATCGACCTCAAAGACGGCCGCGCCGTGCGCCTTGTCCATGGGGATATGGAACAGGAAACCGTGTTCAACGACAACCCCGCAGCCCAGGCGATGGAGTTCGTGAACGCAGGCTGTGAATGGCTGCATCTTGTTGATCTTAATGGAGCTTTTGCCGGTGAACCCGTGAACGCTGCCCCCGTAGAAGAGATCCTGAAACAAACAAAAACCCCCGCCCAGCTGGGTGGCGGCATCCGGGATATGGCGACAATTGAACGCTGGATCGACAAGGGCCTGGCGCGTGTAATCCTGGGCACAGTTGCCGTTGAAAACCCTGATCTCGTGCGCGAAGCCGCAAAGGAATTTCCAGGCAAAGTTGCCGTGGGCATTGATGCGCGCAACGGCAAAGTGGCCACCAAAGGCTGGGCTGAGGAAACCGACGTCATGGTCACCGACCTTGCAAAATCCTTTGAAGATGCAGGCGTTTGCGCGATTATTTACACCGACATCCTGCGCGATGGCGCGATGAAAGGCGTGAATGTCGAAGCCACCGCAGATCTGGCCCGCGCCGTTTCAATCCCGGTGATCGCCTCTGGCGGTGTCAGTTCTCTCGAAGACCTGCGCGCGCTGAAATCCTGCGGTGCAGATCTGAACGGCGCCATTTCCGGTCGCGCGCTCTATGATGGTGCCATTGACCTGAAAGCGGCACTGGATGTCCTGAAGGGCTAATTCAGGGCTCAGCTATCCCTGTTTACCATTTATAATCTCAGGGGATTCCCCCTGCTGCGTATTTGTTGTAGATTAATCAAAACAAAAACAAATACGCGCAGAACAATATGGCAATTGGCGAAGCAGGCAGCCTCGACACGGCCCAGGATGCAATCCCTGGCACCCCTCCTCTGGTGCCAGTTCCTATTCGTGTCGATTTCACAGAGAATATTACTGACCCGGTGATTGTCATCAGCGGGACCCAAAACGGTGGCGATCCCTATACCATCCGGATCACGGACAGCGACGAAACCGGTTTCAGCTTTATTATTGAAGAATGGGAATATCTGGATGGTGCGCATCCTGCTGTAGAAACCATCAACTGGGTCGCCATTTCTGCTGACACACACACGCTGCCGGATGGCAGAACTGTCACCGCAGGCACCACAACAGCAGACGGAACAGGCAGCACACCGGTTTCATTTGGTTCAACCTTCTCTTCCACGCCGACCGTTCTGACATCGGTTATGTCAAACAATGACACAATTGCAGTTGATAGTGATCCCAGCGGGATAACGACCACAGGCTTTAATCTCAGCCTCCAGGAAGAAGAAGCAGAAAACGACGACCACGGTTCAGAAACCATTGGCTGGATTGCAATCGAAGCCGGGGGAAACAACACAGGCAACTCAGGGGTTTCCCTCACCCAGGGCGGTGTGAACCACAACGCAGATACTGTGAATATGGGCACGACGTTCACAAATGGCGTTTACATTGCCGATACGCAAACCATCAATGGTGGCGATACCGCCCGGGTTGCCCTCAGTAACCTGACAAGCTCTTCCACTGACGTCCATATTCAGGAAGAACAATCTGATGACACAGAAACCGGTCATATTGATGAAGTCGTTGGTGTCATTGGCTTTGAAGAAGGCCTGATCCCTTGCTTCACGCCCGGGTGTCTGATTGCAACACCCTATGGCGACAGGGCAGTTGAGGCATTGGTTGCAGGGGATCTGGTGCTGACACGGGATCGCGGGCCGCAACCACTGCGCTGGGTTTGCAAACGTACCTTGGGCACGTCATTCCTGGCGGCAAGCCCGCAGCACAACCCGATCTACATTCAGAAAGACAGTATCGCGCCAGGAATTCCCAACCGGGATATGCGTGTCTCTCCGCAGCATCGTATGCTGATTACCGGCTGGAAAGCGCAACTCTTGTTTGGTGAGGTCGAAATCCTGGTTCCGGCAAAGGCGCTGATCAATCATGATACGATTTACGTTGATCAGGATGCTGATCAGGTCACATATATCCACCTTCTTTTTGATCAGCACGAAATCGTCACGGCCGAGAATGCCCCAACTGAAAGCCTGCACGCCGGGCAGCTTGCCAAAGGGCTTTTGCCCGGGGCACAGCGTGATGAACTGCTGGGTATTTTCCCGGAACTGCGCAGCCATAATGGCAGCTATGGCCCGACAGCCCGCCTCACCCCGACGGTCAATACATCGCGACTGCTTGTTTAAGCTTTTCATTGCCCCCGCCTGCCTCTAAAACCATGCGCGAACAATGAGGGGCGTGCTGTGCTGAAAACCCGGATTATCCCATGTCTTGATGTGGCTGAAGGTCGTGTCGTAAAAGGTGTGAACTTCGTTGACCTGATTGATGCAGGCGACCCTGTAGAAAGCGCACGCGCCTATGATGCGGCCGGCGCGGATGAAATCTGCTTTCTCGACATCAAAGCCACCCATGAAAACCGTGGCACGATGTTTGATGTGGCACGACGCACCGCAGAACAATGCTATGTGCCCCTGACGATCGGTGGCGGCGTGCGTACCGCACAGGATGTGCGCGATCTGCTGCTGGCGGGTGCGGATAAGGTCTCTTTTAACTCTGCCGCAGTCGCCAACCCTGATGCTGTCTCAGAAGCCGCAAATCAATTCGGCAGCCAGTGCATCGTTGTGGCGATTGACGCCAAAACCGTTGCACCGGGCAAATGGGAAATCTTCACCCATGGCGGACGCAAGGAAACGGGCATTGATGCGGTGGATTTCGCGAAAACCATGGTAGCGAAAGGTGCAGGTGAAATCCTGCTGACCTCAATGGATCGTGACGGCACCCGTGCTGGCTTTAACCTGCCCCTGACCCGTGCCATTTCAGATTCTGTCAATGTGCCTGTGATCGCTTCCGGCGGTGTCGGCACCCTGGATCACCTGGTTGAAGGCGTGACAGAAGGCGGCGCATCTGCGGTGCTTGCAGCGTCTATCTTCCACTTTGGCGATTACACCATCCGCGAGGCCAAGGAACATATGGCCAATGCGGGTATCCCGATGCGACTGGAGTAACCCATGCACACGCTTTCCCGCCTTGCAGAAACCATCGCCAGCCGTGCGAATGCGGATCCGGACAGTTCCTGGACCGCAAAGCTTCTGGCGAAGGGCCCTGAGAAATGTGCCGAGAAATTCGGTGAAGAAGCCGTGGAAGCCATCATCGCTTCTGTCAAAGGCGACACAACAAACCTGACTGCAGAAGCAGCCGATGTTCTTTACCATCTGCTGGTGATGCTGCAGGCGTCAGGCGTGAAGTTTGAAAGCGTTCTGGCCGAACTTGACCGGCGCGAAGGCACCTCCGGCATTGCAGAAAAAGCCGCGCGCCCGAAGGCTTAGCAGCCGCGCCCGGTCATCACCTGATCAATCAGTGGGCGGCATTGGTCTGCCTGCCCGCCACAGCAATCTTCCATCAGATAGCCAAGCAGCCCACCGACACCCTCAAAATCTGCAAAGTACCGGACAGTTCGCCCGTCCCGTTCATTGCGGATCAGTCCGGCGCGCAGCAGGATCGACAAATTCACAGAGGCCGTGTTCTGTTTCTGCCCGAGCGCGGTGGCGATTTCCCCGGACAACATGCCCTGATTTCCTGCCTGCACCAGACGGCGGAAAACATCCAGCCGGCTTTCCTGGCTTAGCGCGCCAAAGGCGGTTATAGCTTGTTTCTTATCCATATTCTCTATCTACGCCCGCCAATCCCGCTTGTCACCGACCTCGCGCGGTTTTCACAAGAAAATCATCCTCTGTAACTTTCATGGACAAAGCCTGACGCGCTGCCCATATTCCATTCAACATCGAAAGGAGCGCCATGACACGTTACCACAAAGACCCCGACGCCATCGCCCGCCTCAGCGCGGAAGAATTCCGTGTGACACAGGAAAACGGCACCGAACGCCCCTTCACAGGCGTATTGGACAAAAACAAAGCGACAGGGCTTTATGTCGATATTGTCTCTGGTGAGCCTCTGTTTACCTCTATGGATAAATTCGATTCCGGTTGCGGTTGGCCAAGCTTCACAAAACCTGTGGAAGATACCCATGTGCAGGAACTGCATGACACAACCCACGGCATGATCCGCACAGAAGTACGGTCCACCCATGGTGACACCCACCTGGGCCATGTCTTCCCGGATGGTCCTGCTGACCAGGGCGGGCTGCGCTATTGCATCAATTCTGCCTCCATGCGTTTTATTGCGCTGGCAGATCTGGAAGCAGAAGGCTATGGCGAATACGCACATCTGTTTGAGGGAGAAACATCATGAGCTTAGAGCGCGCAGTACTGGCCGGGGGCTGTTTCTGGGGCATGGAAGACCTGATCCGCCGCATGGATGGGGTTGTTACCACCCGCGTCGGTTATACGGGCGGCGATGTGCCTAATGCGACCTATAAGGATCACGGCACCCATGCCGAAGGGATCGAGATCACCTATGATCCTGCAAAGACCAGCTTTCGCAAGCTTCTGGAATTCTTCTTCCAGATCCATGATCCGACCACGGTAAACCGTCAGGGGAATGATCTGGGCACAAGCTATCGCTCTGCCATCTTCTATGTCGATGAAGATCAGAAGGCCTGTGCAATTGATACGATTGCCGATGTGGATGCCTCTGACCTCTGGCCCGGGAAAGTCGTGACTGACGTTGTGCCTGTCCGTGAATTCTGGGCGGCAGAAGACTATCACCAGGATTACCTGGAAAAGAACCCGAACGGCTATACCTGCCATTTTGCGCGTCCGGATTGGGTGCTGCCAAAACGATCCGAAAGCTAAACATATGGGGGCACTGCCCCCATATCCTTGGCCGTTTCAGGGCAAAGTAAAACGCGCCGGTCAGACTGCGTTGAAACCGCCGAAAGCACCACCGGCGAAAATCAGTGGCGCAAATTCACTATTGAACTCTGCCCGCAGAACCTGGCCAACCTGGATCAGGTGATCTCCGGCTTCATGCTGACCCGCTGCCTCACATTCAAACCGTGCGCAGCAGTCAGGCAGAAGTGGTACACCACCCATTCCCTCAACGATATCCAGCCCGGCGAACGCATCACCATTTTTGGCAAATGCCATGGCCAGATCGCCCTGATCTTCGCGCAACACGTGAATGGCAAAATGGCTGGCACCTGTGAAAGACGCCGTGCGTTCGGATCCCTTCATCGGACACCAAAGCACCAGAGCCGGATCAAGAGACACCGAAGAGAAACTGTTCACAGTCATCCCGACCGGCCCACTATCTGTGCGGGTGGTCACGATGCAGACGCCGGTCGCAAAGCGGCCATAGGCATCGCGCAGCTGACGTGTATTCTCAGGCGTGGGGGTAAATGCAGTCATGGTCGCTCGTCCGTTTCCTGCGCCCCCAATACGCGGCCTGCCCCACCTGGCGCAAGCCGCAATTTTGTGCGTCAGCCCACAGCCTGCATTGGCAACCAGAGCACGATCATCGGAAACGCAACCAAAAGCGCGATTGTCACCGCATCCGCGATGAAAAACGGGGTCACGCCTTTGAAAACATCCTGGACGCTCAGATCATCGCGCACACCGGCCACGACAAAGCAGTTCAGGCCAATGGGCGGTGTAATCAGGCAGAATTCAGCCATCTTCACCACAAGGATCCCGAACCAGATCGCACACATTGGGCCGGACATGCCGAAGGTACTGTCTGCGGCGGATACGAACTCGCCGCCATTCAGCGCCATGACCGCAGGATAAACCACCGGCAATGTCAAAAGCAGCATGCCGATCGCATCCATAAACATCCCCAGCACAGCATAGGCCAGCAGAATGAAGACCAGCGTCAGCATCGGGGATTGTTCCAGCCCGGTGATCCAGTCAGAGAACGCGCCCGGCAGATCAGCAAACCCCAGGAAGCGCACATAGATCAACACACCCCAGATGATGGTGAAGATCATGACCGACAGTTTTGCCGTTTCAAGCAAAGCATCTTTCAGCTGCGGCCAGCGCATCCCGCGCCAGAGCGCCATACAGAAAACCACAAAGGCCCCAATCGCCCCGCCTTCCGTTGGTGTGCCCCAGGCATCTCCCCCGAAAGGGTTGTAAACGAAAAGAATAATCGTCGCGACGACGACCAGGATTGGCAATGCTGGTGGCAGGGATTCAAACCGTTCCTTCCAGGTGAAGCCCTTCACCGGTGGACCAAACCCTTTGATCATCATGGCCATACCGATGATCAGTGCACCGTAAACAATCGCGGAAAACACCCCTGGCAGGAAACCCGCCAGCAACAGTTTCCCCACATCCTGTTCCACAATAATCGCATAAATCACAAGGATGGCAGAGGGCGGGATCAGACTGGCAAGCGTACCGCCCGCAGCAACCACACCCGCTGCGAATTTCTTGTCATACCCGATTTTCAGCATTTCCGGGATGGCAATCCGCGCAAATACAGCCGCCGTCGCAACAGAAGCCCCGGACACCGCCGCAAAGCCAGCTGTCGCAAAGATAGTCGACACCGCCAGCCCGCCCGGCACCCATGCGATCCAGCGTTTCGCCGCCTCAAACAAGGCCTGCGTCAGCCCGGCGTAATAGGCCAGATAGCCGATCAGGATAAAGGTCGGGATCAGGGAAAGCGCCTGCGTCGTCACCTTGGAATGCGGCACCTGTCCGGCGGTTTTCGCAGCCACTGTCAGCGCCCAGCCGAAATCATCAATACCGTAATTTTTCTTCGCCCAGAAGATCCAGATCAACCCGAGAAAGCCCGCAAGCCCCGCCGCGAACGCAACGCGCATGCCCAGAACAACCATCAGAAGCATCACAGCCGAAACAATCAGGCCAATGGTAATAGGTTCCATATTTATTGCCCTTTGCCTGTGTTCAGATCGCTGACGTGCAGCGCTTCTTCCTGTGCCTGCTCGGCTGCGCTCTGGATCAGTGGCACAGCAACGGGTGCCGGATCGTTGGTGATAAACGCCCGTGTATATCCCCAGAGCTGCAGGACCAGACGCAGGCACAACACCGTAAACGCCACAGGTGCAAGCAGTTTGGCAGGCCATAGCGGAATGCCAATATCAATAGAACTGTCCCGGCTCCACATTGGGGCGGCGAAATCAAAGCTGCGGTCAAAATGGGCCCAGCTGCCCCAGACCAGAAAGATCATCAGGATCAACATAGCCAGAACCGTGATAATCTCAGCCAGCCACAGCGCGCGCCCTTTCAGCAGGCCAATAACAATATCCATGCGAATATGGCCACCATGGCGCTGTGTATAGGCAACGCCCATAAATGCGATCACAGGTAAAACCTGTTCAATCCAGTCGACATATCCCGGCAGTGGCTGATTGATCGCATTGCGTCCGGTGACAGAGACAACCGCAAAGATCATCAGTGAAAACACCGCCAGCCCACTGATCAACGCCAGAATAGTTTCAAGTTTCAGAAGTTTACGATCCAGACGACTGAGCAATGAGTCATCTTCGCGCACGGCACTGTTGCCCGCCATGGCCCCCTCCCTATGCAGAGAAAGCCCCCCGGTGTGTGACCGGAGGGCAGATTTTCAGGAATTAGTTGCGCTGTGCCGCCAGTGTAGATTGCACAAGATCATAAAGTTCCTGCGCAGGAATACCCTGTGCAGACATATCTGTAATCCACTGTTCGCGGATCGGGTCCGCAGCGGTTGCGCGGAACTGTGCCAGTTCGTCCTCAGACAGTGTCACGCGTTCGACACCCTTTTCTTCAAGGATTCCATCCCAGCGCGCCAGAAGCTCACCGTAGTTTTCAAGATAATGCGCGATTGCCTCATCCACGGAACTGTCCAGCGCTTCGCGTTCACTGTCAGACAGCGCATCATAGGCATCTGTATTTACAACCACCGGGCAGTTCACGGTGCCGGGGTTCAGGTTTTCAGTCCACCAGTCGGCGATATCAATGGTGCGGAAAGCCAGGTGCGCATGCTGCGCAAAGGCGACGGTATCGACAACACCGCTTTCCATAGCATTATAAGCCTCCGTTGCGGTCACAGAGGTCGGGACACCGCCAACCGCTTCAAAAGCTTTACCTATGCCACCGGTTGCACGCACGCGCATACCGTCAAATTCGCCCAACTCGTCACGCGCCTCACCGGTGCCAACGATATTATATTGCGGCATTGGTGATGTCATCAGAAGACGTGCGTTCCAGCGTGCCAGATCCGCCTGCACGGCAGGGTGCCCATATACAGCATGTGAAACGGCCACTTCTTCTGCCAGCGTATTCACGCCCAGGAAAGGCAGTTCCAGCACGGTGATGGTCGGGTTTTTATCGCGGTGATAACCGGCACAGAACTGCGCCATTTCAAAAGCACCAATAGAAATTCCATCCAGATTTTCGCGGTTCTTGGACAGGCCACCATAGCTGATGTTCATCGTGAATTCGCCGTTGGTTTTCTCAGAAACGAGCTCTGCAAGGCGTTCAACGTGTTCGGTAAAAGCACGGCGCTTGCCCCAGACCGATACATTCCATTCTGTTGCAGCAGCCTCCGAGGCGAATGCAACAGTCAGCGCAACAATCGCAGTTTTTCCCAAAATACTTTTCATCTGTTTCTCCCTTTTTCAGGCATTTTCCTGCCTTTCAGGGATTGAAACTCCTTTACCGGCTGAAAGCAAGCTTTGATGCAGGCGACGCAAGGGAACAACTTCTGAAATCACACCTCCGGCCGCTGATCAGCGCTTATCCTGTCAGCCCGTTCTTATTTGCAGAAAAAACATCTTCAGAAGCACTGTCTGCCTCTCCGACCTCAAACCAGCCATCTGCTTCAGAAGTACCGCCTAGCTTTGGATCCATGATGCCTTCCACATCTCTGTCCCCGGCACTGATATGTTCGACACTTTCACCTTCCTCAACCGGGGACGGAGTAGTTGTGTCATCGCTCTCATTGCCAGAGCTGGCAACTTGCGCTGTGCCCCCACCTTCAAATTTGGCAACAATATGCGAAAGTGTGCTGGCTTCCTGTTTGAGAGAGTGACTGGCCGCCGTTGTTTCCTCAAACATTGCGGCATTTTGCTGCGCAAAACCTTCCAGTTTGGTGACTGCAACATTTACCTCCCCAATTCCCTGCGCCTGCTCTTTCGCTGAAGTGGCAATATCCGTTACATGGGAAGACACTTCCACGACAGAATAGGAAATCCCTTCGAGGGCACGCCCGGCTCTGGCAACAAGCTGAACACCTTTTTTGACCTGCTCACTGCTTTTGGTAATCAGTTCCTCAATTTCATGCGCGGCTTCTGATGACCTTTGCGCCAGCGCACGTACTTCTGATGCCACAACAGCAAAACCGCGGCCAGCATCGCCGGCACGGGCAGCTTCAACGCCAGCATTCAACGCCAGCAAATTGGTCTGGAAAGCGATGCCTTCAATTACCGAGATAATCTGTGAAATTGCATCAGAAGAACTTTCGATTTCGCCCATTGCGATAGACGCTTCACTTACAATTTCGCCGCTTTTTTCAGCTTCGGCCCTCGCGTCAAGCACTTTGGCATCGGCCTGTTCAGCACCCTTGGATGCTGACTGCACTGAAATTGTCATCTGCTCAATCGCGGCAGAAGTCTGCAACAACATTTCTACCGATTGCTCTGTCCGGGTGGAAAGTTCGCTGGCTGAGTTTGCGATTTCTGTACTGTCTCCGGATATAGTACCGACCGAATTCGCGATTGTGCCAATAATCTCCTCCAGGGCCTCAGCGGTACGGTTAAAATCCTCCCGTAACTGTTCGTAAGCCGCTGGGAATTTTTGTGTGATTTTGGCGCTGAGATCACCACTGGCCAGTTTGGTAAGCCCGTCTGCCAGCGTTGACACCAGAAGATCCTGTTCTTCGCGTTGACGTTGCTCCACAGCTGCTGCCTTCTCACGCAACTCATTTTCACGCTTCAGTTCGGATTCCCGACGCTCACGTTCCTGCTCTTCTCGTTTCTGCTGACGTTGGCGCTGCTCATTTTCTCGCGCAAGTTTCTCGGCCTGGGCAGCTTTCTCGGCTTCGACACGGCGTGCATGCTCTTTCATTTCCTCTTCTTTGAGGCTGTTGTTTTCAACAATATTGTCTCTGAAAACCTGCAAAGCACGTGTCATTTCGCCTACCTCACCTCTGCGAAATGCCAAATGATCTGTGGCAGACAAATCTCCTCCCGCCAGGGAGAGCGTTGCCCGGCTGACAGTTCGCATGGGGCGTATAATTGTAAACCATGTCAGGAACTGCACCGGAACAATCACGATTATTGCTGCGATTGCGATCATAATCAGATCAAGGCGTACTTCGTCCTGAAGACTGCCCAATTCACTTTGCGCAGCTACGATCTGATCAAGTGCAGCGCTTCCCTCTACTTGCGTCAGGCGCGTAATCTCCCGAACATCCATAGCAACCTGCTGAGCAGCATACTCGGCATCACTGCGCCAGACAAGAACGTTATCACGCAGTTTTGGCAACCCTTGTTCTG
Organism: Thalassobius sp. I31.1; assembly: GCF_003031585.1. Lineage (GTDB taxonomy): Bacteria > Pseudomonadota > Alphaproteobacteria > Rhodobacterales > Rhodobacteraceae > Halocynthiibacter. The sequence continues at coordinate 33,250 of NZ_PWAA01000042.1, read as the reverse complement.
TACCAGAAATCACCAGGATATCCTGCATAACCTGATTCATTTCTTCGGGCAGAGCACGTGAAAGCCGACGCAAAGTTGCCGTTTCAGCTGCGAGACGGGACGTGGTTTCAGCAAGCTCCTCTGCAGTTCCGGCCACGGCAACTTCAAATGCAATCCCGACCAATCTGTTCACCAGCGCATCCAGCGTCGCCAGTTCCCGGATCGCGCTAACCTGATCAGACATAAGCGCCTGCACTGCATCCTGATTTTCAGTGGCCGCCTGTTCCACCCGTTCTTCAAGCCCCGCCAGAAGAACGCCAATTGTCATTCTCAAAACAGCATCTATTTCTTCACGGGTGTCATAAATCAGGTCACTGACATCCAGACCAAACCCCTCAACAGAATTTAACTGAGTTCCGAAAAGCGCTGCAAGCCGGTTAAGGTCGGGCAGAATGTCAGCCAGGATTTCAACCTCTCCAGCCTCTTCAAGGTGTTTTTCAAGATTGGCCAGTGCACCGCGCCCCATCTCTTTCAGCACGGATGTCATACTGTCCGTTTCGATTCCGGGAAGGGCCAATACAACCCCGGCAATCAGGTTAATTTCACCATCAATTTCCAGGCTCAGACGAATGTCGCGAAAGTCCTGTTCAACAATACGATGCAGCGTTTCATTTACGGCCAATGCCGTCCGGCGTCCGGCAACAACCACTTCGAAATAGACAACATCAGACCGCTGACTAAGCATCCCCGAGGCAGATTTACTCAGCTCACGCAACTGCGTGACGGCTTGTTCAATTTCCGTAAGATTTGCAAATTCCTGTTCACGAATTGTTATCAGACTTTCAAATCGACTTAGCGCTTGCGTGAATTTCTGCGAGACCAGTTCAGCTTCCGAAAGCTCCCCCGTCGATCCGTGGGTATCGACGCCACTAACCTCTTCCAAAGCCTGAATCTCATTCCGGATCTGGTTCAGACCAGCAGCTGCTACCCGCAGGGTATCCGCATTTTCAGCAACCAGCAGACCGTTGAGCGTTTCCTGCATCGCGCTGTTCATCGCAATCAGGCTTATCGAGTGTTCTAATTCCGGCAGATCCTGCCGGCTCATCAATTCAAGGCGTTGACTAACCCGATCAGAGGCAAAATAGCCAATCCCGATTGAAGCTGCTGTCAGTGCGGTTAGCACCACCATAACAATCGCTATTTTCCCGCCAACACCCGTCAGAAACATTTTGATACTGTTGCTCATGCTCAGCCTCGCCAGACAATCCGTCTATAAGTAATGAAATCATTCAGAATCCCGGCTGCCCGTGGTTCGGAAAGGCCCGCGAAATGCAGTTCGGCCGGGGTACTGATTACAGGTGCATTCTTTGACCGACCTCTTAAACAAGCCTTTATGCACCTGAGAAATCCCCGTTTTTCTCAGAGTTCTTTTGTTAAAAATTTAGTGAAGCAATATAACCGACTGAATTTATACGGTTAGTAAGAAAGCAGGTGAATTCAGATTTTGCAGTTTTGCCTGGAAGAACGCCGCAAGCCTGGCGTCAGGATTGGTATTTATCCAAAAAACTGCCAGCAGAAAGCGCCCGAAAGTCATTCAGAGCTGCTCTGATTTCGTCATGCGGCCAGTCCCACCAGGCCAAATCCATCAGGCGTTCTGCAATATCGCGTGGCAGACGCTCACGGATCAGCCGTGCGGTTACTCCGCCAACGATTGTATAGGGTGCAACATCTTTGGTGACGATTGCGCCAGCTGCAATCACGGCACCATGACCTATTGTCACGTCGGGTTTTATGATCGCGCCGTGACCGATCCAGGTGTCATGGCCAATAAAGGCACGACGCGCGCTACGGGCTGCAAAGAACGCTGTGTCATCCTCTGCATCATCCCAATACCAGGACGAACGATACATAAAATGATGCAAAGACGCTGTATGCATAGGGTGGTCTGTTGGACCGATGCGCACGTTGCTTGCGATATTGCTGAACTTGCCGATGCTTGTGTTGGCGATGTCACAATTGGGGCCACAGTAGCTATAGTCACCCAGCTCAGAATTCAGAACGACGCTGCCGGGGCCGACTTCGGTGTATCGCCCGAAGCTGCTGTTCGCCTGCTGCACGTCGCCATGCAGCAGGGGTTTCTCATCAGATAACATCAGTGTCCCCCACCATCGCCCTTAATCAGCTTGCGGCGCAGGATGCCGGACAGCCAGTCCATCATCATCACCATCAAGAGGATCAGGATGATGTAATAGCTGACCTCTTCCCAGTCCTTCTGCGTGACCATGGCCTGGGTCAGCAAAAGACCGATACCGCCGCCGGTGATCGCACCGATGATTGTTGCGGAGCGAGTGTTGCTTTCGAGGTAATACAGCACCTGAGACAGCAGCACCGGAGTCAACTGCGGAATCACACCAAAACGATAACGCTGCAAAGGTTTCGCACCGGTAGAGGCCACACCTTCGATCTGTTTCTTATCGACGTTTTCCAGCGCCTCAGAGAACATCTTGCCAAAGCTGCCGGTGTCCGTCAGCAGGATCGCAAGGGCGCCGGTCAGAGGGCCAGGACCAAATGCCCGCGACAGAATGATTGTCCAGATCAGCCCATCCACGCCGCGCAGGAAGTCAAACACCCGGCGGAAGCCAAAGCGTACGGACCTGAGCGGTGTAAAGTTTTTGGCGGCCATAAAGGCCAGCGGCAGGGAAATGATCGCCGCACCAAATGTGCCAAGGAAGGCCATCAGAATGGTTTCAAAGATCGCCCAGAAGACCGAAGCATGCTGCCACATCTTATTGTTCAGAAACTGATCGGCCATGGCGGCGATATTGCTTTGACCTTCCACCAGACGATCAGAAGAAAACGCCAGGCCAATCATTTCACCCAGGTCTTTACCGTGAAACGGGCTGTCGAGCGTGAAAAAGAACAGCTCCCACCCGGTGAAATAGCGCAGCACTTCGGTGCGATTGCGGGTGATGGTCAGACGCCCGGCCTCAGTTGTGATGGTCACACGGTTTTTGGATGCATTGATCCACTCCGGCAGCTCACCCGCAGGAAATTCGGCCTGTACACCATTGCGGCCGGGGTCCGCTGTCACAAGGCCATAGCCGGGGATGTCATAGCTGACCTGCGTTCCCGCATAGGTCACGATATGGCCTGCACCCAGATCTACAACTGTTTCATCGCCCAGGGTCACCCAATCCGGGCTGGAACCTTCGGGATATGTGCCCTTGCGTTCCCCTTCAATCGCGACACTGACCTCGCCGGAACGATTGTCGCGCGCCACATGGGTTTTATAGCTGTAGCTGTCAGCAACAAGCGTGCGGGCATTGTCGATATCCGCGCGGTGATACAGCCCCCCTACATCAAAGCTGATAAAGATATAGGCCAGATATACGAATATAAGCGCGGGGATCCCAAAGGCAAACAGGCGTTTTTTCTGCATCCGCGCAGAAGCGGCAATGCGGTGATCCATGGTCAGGGCAGTCATCAGTGCACCTCTGTTGCTGAAAGGCGGTTGCGGATCACGCCAGAGGCCTGATCGACCACGACGATGGTTGCGAAAAGCAGAAGGAAGATTGCGGCGGCTTCGTCATATTTGCCCTGCCCCCAGGACATGGCGTTCTTAAGCTCATAACCAATGCCGCCGGCACCAACGAAACCCAGAATGGCAGAGGCCCGGATGTTAATTTCAAAGCGCAGCAGCATATAGGACAGGTAATTCGGGGCCACCTGCGGCACGACGCCAAACAACATGCGTTGTGACCAATTGCCACCAACAGAGGCCAGGCCATCAACCGGCTTCAGATCGGCGTTCTCATTGACCTCGGAAAACAGTTTTCCCAATGCGCCAGCGGTGTGGAACGCAATCGCGATCATTGCGGGCACGGGCCCGCCGCCGAGGATAAAGATCAGAACCAGCGCAATCACGATTTCAGGCACGGCGCGCATGACATCCATCAGGCGGCGAAACAGCGGGATCGCACGGGGCCAAAGCGCAAGGCCACGGGTTGCCAGCAGGGAAAATACCAAAGCCATCATCGCCCCCACAAGGGTTGAGGCCCCGGCAATATTCACGGTTTCAATCAAGGCTGGCAGGAAGGTTACAAAATGCGCGGGCAGCTCATGCAGCTTACCGGCAGCTTCGCCCAGAACCTCAGCGGGGAAATCAAAAACATGGGTGATCCCGTTCCAGAACCCGCCGGCATTGCGTGCATCGGCAAGGTCAAAGCCACCGGCCATCAGCGCCACAAAGAATACCAGCAGTACACCACCATACAGACGTTTGCGCCGGTTCTGCGCCAGATAGGCACCCCGGATCGCCGCCGTGGGCATGATGCCACCTGCGCTTTGATCAACCATTTTATTGTCCCCGGAATTTTCAGCGGGAAGATACATGGGATAAGGCATGTCATTCCCTCTTGTCGTGCAAACCCCCGGTCTGAGACCCAGACCGGGGGCGTTTTGCATCTTAGTTAGACTTCAGGCGGCGTGCTTCGATGATCACTTCATAAGCTTCGTGACCGATTGGCATCAGGCCTTTTGCCTCACCGGACAGAACGCCATATGCGCATTCCGGATCCATCGCAGGCATAGCGGCCATCAGGGCTGTCATCTGAACTTTCACATCCTCTGGCAGGGCGGAGCGCAGAACAATCGGACCTTCAGGGATCGGCGCGGACTGCCAGATCTGAACCAGTTCATTCATGTCCACAAGACCGGCATCCACCGCACGACGCAGCGCGCCGGAGTTGAAGCCATCTTCCCATTCGCCAAGGCCATCCGCCCAGGTCACGCCACCGTCAAAGTCACCGTTATATACGCCAACGATGGTTTGCTCGTGACCGCCGGAAAATGCGATGTCACCGAAGTACTCCGCACCTTCTTCCATTGGGTAACCCGCGGCGGGGATCTCAATGGATGGGATCAGGTAACCAGACGTGGAGTTCGGGTCACCAAAGGCAAAGGTCTTGCCCGCCATGTCGTCCAGATTTGTGATGCCGCTGTCTGCACGTGCGAAACCGATGGAATAGTAGCCATAGCCACCGTCGTTGTTCACTTTCACAAGGATCGGCTCAACCGCTTCAGGGTCGGACAGATAGGTTTTCGCGTAACCGGAAGCGCCCAGCCAGGCCATATCAATGGTGCCGCCCAGCAGGCCCTGGATCACGCCGTTATAATCAGCAGGGGCGAACAGTTTCACAGGCACGCCCAGCAATTCTTCCGCCTGAGCACGCAGACATTCGTTGTTGTTCAGACGGTCCTGTGCGTTTTCACCACCCAGCAGGCCAATGTTAAACCCGGTAATTTCCTGCGCCATAACCGGTGCAGTCAGCGCGGATGTTGCCAGAACGGCAGCAATCAGTTTTTTCATGGTACGTCTCTCTCTGTAGATGCCCCGGATGTTCGGTTATGGGGCGGGTTAAGCGGGCTGCGTCAGGCCAGTTGCAGGCTTTCAGGCAGTGGCTTCTCAGGGTGTTCTATGGCGGTGGAGGTGGCTTCTTCCGAGAAGTCCGCCCCCGCGCCATAGATGTCCCGCGCAACGCCGGTGGTCAGCTGGTCTGGGGTTCCGTCAAAAACGATCTTTCCCAGACGCATACCAATCACACGGTCACAGTAGCGGCGCGCGGTATCAAGTGTGTGCAGGTTGGCGATGACCATGCGGCCATCTTCTTCATGGATGCGGCGCAGGGCATCCATCACGATCACAGCATTCATAGGGTCAAGGCTGGCAATCGGTTCATCTGCAAGAATGATCTTCGGGTCTTGCATCAGCGCACGCGCAATCGCCACACGCTGCTGTTGCCCGCCAGACAGGGCCTCGGCCCGTTTCGCAGCATTTTCCGCAATGCCCAGGCGTTCCAGAATATCAATGGCGCGGTGAATATCGGCCTCTGGATAGAGGTTAAACAGCGTGCGCATGGTGGAATGTCGGTTCAGCGTGCCGTGCAGCACATTCGCCACCACATCCATACGCGGCACAAGATTGAATTGCTGAAAGATCATCGCGCATTGGCTTTGCCAGTTGCGCTTGTCGCGCCCCTTCAGGCCAAGCACATCGCGGCCCTCAAATTCGACACTGCCTTCCGTGGCAGGCGTCAGTCGGTTCAGCATCCGTAAAAGCGTGGATTTCCCCGCGCCGGATGCGCCTATAATCCCGATCATCATCGGTTTATCGACCTGAAAGCTTGCGGCGTCCACCGCGGTTTTATCGCCAAAACGTTTTGTCAGTGCATTGATGTGCAGCATATTGCAGTGTCCCCGTGTTCATGGGGGTTTTCCCTGCCGCAGGAATCTTTCACGTTTCAGATTCACTAAAGAAATGTGAAATCACTCTCTGGTTTCACGCAAGCTGTTACATTATGTTAATCTTCGTTACCTGAAATGAGCGAAGAAGAGATCTTCTGCCGCCGCGCCTCACTGAATGAAGCAGCCCCGCCACCGGTTGAAACAAAGGTTCTGAAAAACGGGGATCCGGATTGTTTTGAACACCTCCCCCCCAATCCCAAAATGCTGCCAGCAGACGGCCTGCTGGATGATTGCTTTGCCGACCCTTCTTTTGCCATTCTCAAACAGACACGCCGGATATAAGTGCAAGGCCGGATCCGGGCCAGGCATCGCGCGCTGAAAGAACGTGGCGGCACGCTGGTCATTCATGTGCATGCGTTGCTATGAGAAAGAAAAACCGGAGGGATGCAGATGGCGCAGCATGAAGGCACATATGATTACATCATCGCAGGTGCGGGCACCGCAGGCTGTGTGCTGGCAAACCGACTGTCTGAGGATCCAAAAAACCGTGTGCTGCTTCTGGAAGCCGGGGGGCGTGACAGTTGGCACTGGATTCATATTCCCGTGGGCTATCTCTATTGCATGGGCAATCCCCGTACCGACTGGATGATGAAAACCACGCCAGAGGCAGGGCTGAATGGCCGCGCCCTTAACTATCCACGCGGCAAGGTTCTGGGCGGCTGCACCTCTATCAATGGCATGATCTACATGCGTGGCCAGGCGGCGGATTATGACACTTGGGCACAGATGGGTAACATAGGCTGGGGCTGGGATGATCTTCTGCCGTATTTCAAGCGCTCTGAAGATCATCATGCCGGTCACAGTGATCAGCATGGAGCGGGCGGAGAATGGAAAGTCACGACCCAACGCCTTGAATGGGATATTCTGAAAGCCTTTCAGGAAGGTGCGCGTGAATTCAACATTCAGCCTCGCGCTGATTTTAACGATGGCAATAATGAGGGCTCCGGCTTCTTTGAAGTGAACCAGAACAACGGTCAGCGCTGGTCCACCGCGCGCGCCTTCCTGCACCCGGCTGAGGGGCGTGAAAATCTGCGGGTGATCACCGGCGCACATACTGAAACTGTAGTGCTGGACGGCAAACGGGCAACCGGTGTGACCTGGCGTGAGAACGGCATTCTGAAAACCGCAACGGCCGGACGTGAAGTTCTGCTGGCCGCAGGGGCAATCAATTCGCCAAAGATCCTTGAACTCTCTGGCATTGGTCGCGCGGATGTGCTGTCGGACCTTGGTGTCACCGTGCAACATGAAAGCCCCGGCGTTGGTGAAAACCTGCAGGATCACCTGCAGATCCGCACGGTGTTCAAAGTCCACAACACCAAAACCCTGAATGAGAAATCAAACAGCATCCTGGGCAAAATCATGATGGGCGCGCAATATGCCCTGAAACGTTCAGGTCCGCTTTCTATGGCGCCCAGCCAGTTTGGCATGTTCACAAAATCAGATGAAACTGTCGCGACGCCAGATCTGGAATACCACGTGCAACCCTTGTCGTGTGACAAGCTTGGCGATCCCCTCCACCCTTTCCCGGCCATCACCGTTTCCGTCTGCAACCTGCGCCCCGAAAGTGTTGGCTCAACCCACGCCACCAGCCAGGATCCTGCGAAGCAACCTGAGATTAAGCTCAATTACCTGTCCGCTGAGCGTGACAAACACGTCGCCGTGAAAGCAGTACAGCAAGCCCGCGAGATCATGCAGGCCGAGACCCTGAAGCCCTTCACCCCGGAAGAATACCTGCCCGGTCCGCAGATCGCCTCATATGATGATCTGCTACGAGAAGCAGGCAACCTTGCAACGACCATCTTCCACCCGACAGGCACCTGTAAAATGGGATCGGACAGTATGGCCGTGGTCGATGATCAGTTGCGCGTGCATGGCATTCACAGGCTGCGTGTAATTGATGCCTCTGTCATGCCAAAGATCGTCTCTGGCAACACAGCATCCCCGGTGATCATGATCGCTGAGAAAGCGGCGGATATGATTAATGCAGCACCAGCCTGAACCGGATGTAATCCCAACAGCGACCGTCACCAGACCGGGCAGCTCCGCTCGAGATATTCAGTTATATTCGGATAGGGTTCACCACTGTGATCCCACATACTAAAAATTACCGGCTCAGACCCCCTTGCATCCGGAAAATACAGATAGCTTTTCCGATGTGCCAGTTCCACGAGATCATAACCAAACAGAACTAACGCCGACTGCGTAGGGAAATCCTCGATTTTCTCCAGTTCCAGATAATCGCAGAGGGCTTCAAAATCAAAACGATGATCCCTGAACCAATCCTGACGCGTCATCTTCCAGTCATCGGGGCGTCCCCGTAAGCCGTATTCAAAGCGCGCGACATCGTCCCATACGGACAGAAAATCCCCGGACATTTCAGCTACAGACGCCCAACGTTCAGCAGCGACCACATTCGTGCCTCCGTTTACGCAAGCATAAAACTCAGCAATCTTGCCAGTCAGAGTGACGGAAGATGCGCCAATAAGGCCGGGCAAAACTCTGACCGGAGTTTCTGGCCTGGAAAAACTACGTCTTGGTTCAGACACATCCGAAAACATTTCCTGAACTTCAGTCGTATTAGCCTTCCAGACTTTGTGGATTAACTTAGATACCTGTGACATTCCAACCAACCACCTTCTACCGGATCAGCTCAGCAGACCTGACCCTGCAGAATTTTCTGCACCTCAGCTGCAAAAGCATCCCCGCGCAGCTCAAAATTCGGGTATTGATCGAAACTGGCTGCAGCCGGGGCCAGAAGGATGGTGTCACCTGGCTCTGCCTCTTCAAACGCCTGTTCCACCGCGCGTTCCATCACGTCACAGATCGCATAATCTGTATCGCCAATCTCAAGCGCAAAATCACGGGCGGAATGGCCGATCAGATAGGCTTTCTTCACGCTGTCCAGATGGGGCACCAGCGATGAAATACCGCCTTCCTTACCAAGCCCTCCGGCAATCCAACGGATATTCTGGAAAGCCTGCAGCGCCTGGGCAGCACTGTCGACATTGGTGGCCTTGCTGTCATTCACAAAAGTCACGCCATTTTTTTCGCCCAGATGTTGCGAACGATGCGGCAGCCCGCCAAAGCTTTCAAAACCCTTTTCAATAACACGGGGCGCAATCCCCAGGGATCGCAATGCCGCATAGGCCGCACAGGCGTTCTGATGGTTGTGACGTCCCGGCAAACCGCGCATTTCGCGCAAATCAATGGAACCGATCTGTTTACCCTTGCGACGTTCCGCCAGGAACCCTTTCTTCGCCGTGACATTCCAGCCCATGCCGCCGACTTTTCCCGTAACAGAAACCCCGATCACCTGATCATCCGCCATCCCCTCAGACAGCTGATTGGCCAGATAAAGCCCCTCTGCCTCATCCACACCAATCACCGCGCGATCCGGCCCGCCTTCGGCAAACAACCGGCGCTTGGCGGCGAAATAGCCCCCCATACCCGCATGGCGATCCAGGTGGTCCTCAGAAAGGTTGGTAAAGACCGCCACGTCAGGCGTCAGGCTGCGCGCCAGGTCCGTCTGGTAAGACGACAGTTCCAGCACAACAACTTCGCCATCATGCGCCGGATCAATATCCAGCACGCCACGCCCGATATTGCCCGCCAGCTGACAGGGCTTTCCAGCGACTGCAAGACAATGGTGGATCAGGGCGGATGTTGTGGATTTCCCATTGGATCCGGTAACTGCAATGACTTTCGGTGTCACATCCAGCTCAGACCATTCAGATGTCGCGAAAGACCGGAAGAACAGCCCGATGTCATTGTCCACAGGCACACCGGCGCGTAGGGCAGCTTCAATCACCGGATTGGGCGCAGGGTAAAGATGCGGGATGCCCGGAGACACAATCAATGCCGCCAGCTCATCCATATCCCGGGTCAGTTTCGCAACCGTAAACCCTTTGCCTTCCGCCGCATCGCGCGCTTCCTGACTGTCATCCCACAAAAGCGCCTCAGCACCACCCGCTTCAAGCGCCGCAGCCGCGGCAAGGCCCGAACGGCCCAGCCCCAGAACACCAACCTTGCGGCCCTCATATCCCTGAACTGGTATCATCGCGCTCTCCTGTCAGGGCCTCAGCCCTCTTCATCTTGCTACAAATACTCCGGGGGAGTCCTGAAAGGACGGGGGCAGAGCCCCCTGTCCCTGTCGCAGTTTTAACGCACTTTCAGCGTTGCCAGACCAATCAGCGCCAGTATCAGCGCGATGATCCAGAAACGGATCACAATCTGTGGTTCTGCCCAACCTTTTTTCTCAAAGTGGTGGTGAATCGGGGCCATCAGGAACACTCGTTTTCCAGTGCGTTTATAATACAGAACCTGAATAATCACAGACAGCGCCTCAACCACAAACAGCCCGCCAATCACAGCCCAGACCAGTTCGTGCTTGGTTGCAACTGCAGCAGACCCCAGAGCCCCGCCAAGCGCCAGAGACCCGGTATCGCCCATGAAGACCGCAGCAGGCGGGGCGTTGTACCAGAGGAAGCCCAAACCACCGCCAAAAAGTGCAGCAACAAAGATCAACAGCTCGCCCGTGCCCGGCACATAATGCACATCAAGATATTCAGTGAAATCCACACGGCCCACCGCATAGGCAATCACACCCAGCGCACCGGCCGCAATCATCACCGGCATAATCGCCAGCCCATCAAGACCATCCGTCAGGTTCACCGCATTGGCCGAACCGACAATCACAATCATCGCAAATGGAACAAAGAACCAACCCAGATTGATCAGCGTATCTTTGAACACCGGCAACGCCAGCTGACCTGCCAGCGGATCGGGATGCAGGTACTGCGCCCAGAAACCTGCAGTCGCAGCAATGGCAAAGCCCAACCCCAGACGGATCGTACCAGACACACCAGCCACATTATTTTTGCTGACTTTCGCATAATCATCTGCGAAGCCAATCAGACCAAAGCCAGCGGTGACAAACATCACCATCCAGACAAAACCATTATCAAGTCGCGCCCAAAGGATCGTCGCCAGCAAAAGCGCACCAAGGATCAGAACACCGCCCATGGTTGGCGTGCCTTTCTTGGTTTCCAGGTGGCTTTGCGGGCCATCTTCGCGAATGGGCTGACCGTTGGATTGCTTACGACGCAGCAGATTGATCAGGGGACGACCAAAGAGAAAGCCAAAGATCAGTGCCGTGAAGAACGCACCACCTGCCCGGAAGGTGATATAACGGAAGAGGTTGAAGAAATCCCCGCCGTCTGAAAGCCCTGTTAACCAATACAGCATTTAACCCTGTCCTTCCTGTTGCGCAGCATCTGATGCGATCTCTGATCCGGGGCGGACATCGCCCAGCCGGCGCAAAGCGTCAACCACAAGGCTGACTTTTATACCTTTGGAGCCTTTTACCAGCACAGCGTCACCCGGGCGCAACAGATTATGCACACGAGAGGTAAGATCCTCTGCAGCTTCGTCATATTCGCCACGCTGGCGTGCAGGCAACACATCCCAAAGCGCCTTCATCCGTGGCCCGACGCAATGCACAAGGTCAATCTCTTGCAACGCGGCCAGATCGGCAACAGCACGGTGATCTTCAATCTCAGTCGGACCAAGTTCCAGCATATCGCCCAAAACGGCAATCCGGCGTTTTGCAGCTTTCTCAGAAGCCAGCACCTCAAGTGCTGCCGCCATAGATGCAGGGTTGGCGTTAAAGGCGCCATCCAGCAACACGATTTCCGCGTCCTGAACCGGATCAAGGCGGATAATTTCACGTTGACCACGCCCTCCCGGAGGCTGCCAGCGCATCATATCCTGGGCTGCGATACTTGCATCTGCGCCAAGTGCATCCACCGCGCCAAGCGCACCGATTGCATTGCGGGCGAAATGCCGCCCTGCGCAATCCAGCTTAAACACCAGATCGCCCGCCGGGATCACAGCCGTGATCACGGTTTGTCCGGCGCTCAGCTGCACGGTCTTCACCTGCCAGGGCTGATCGCCTTCGCCAAATAATACGGGATTGATCTGCCCGGCTTTCAGAATGTCACTGGTTTCCAGATCTCCGGGCAATACAGCGACACCGCCAGGTTCAAGCCCTTCAAAGATTGCGGCTTTTTCCCGCGCAATACCTTCGATATTCTCGAAGGCCTCAAGATGTGCAGGCGCAATTGTCGTGATCATCGCAACATGCGGACGGGCCATTTTTGCAAGCGGTGCGATCTCACCCGGATGGTTCATCCCGATTTCAATCACGGCATAATCCGCATCCACAGGCATGCGGGCCAGCGTAATCGGCACGCCCCAGTGATTGTTAAAGGAAGCTTCAGCCGCATGCACCTGTCCCTGACGGCCAAGCACTTCGCGCAGCATTTCCTTGGTCGATGTTTTTCCAACCGAACCTGTGATCGCCACCACACGCCCCTGAAAACGCGCACGCCCCGCGCGGCCCAGATCCTCAAGCGCAGTCAGCACATCATTGACCAGCAACAAAGGAGCATCTTCAGACACTCCTTCCGGTATCCGGCTGACAAGGGCGGCACCTGCACCTTTTTCAAGCGCCTGCGCGACAAAATCATGCCCGTCGCGCGCGGCCTTCAGGGCAACAAAGAGATCCCCCTTCTGAATGCTGCGGGTATCAATCGAAATACCGGACACGGACCAGTCACCAATCGCCTGGCCGCCCGTCGCGCGCGCAGCGTCTTTCGCAGTCCACAAGCTCATGTCAGACGCCCTTCCAGCGCCGCCACAGCCACGCTTGCCTGTTCGCAATCATCAAATGGCAACACCTGATCGCCCACGACCTGGCCGGTTTCATGGCCCTTTCCGCAGATCAGCAAAGCATCGCCCGGTCCCAGTGCATCAACACCGCGCAGGATGGCTTCGGCCCGGTCGCCAACTTCAACGGCAGTGATGCCTTCAACTTCCGCACAGCCAGCCATAACAGCCGCACGGATCACCGCAGGATCCTCAGAGCGTGGGTTGTCATCGGTCACAAAGACCACATCGGCATTTTCACAAGCCGCACGCCCCATCAGGGGACGTTTCGTTGTATCACGATCACCGCCGGCCCCCACCAGCACCACGATCTTGCCCATCACATGCGGGCGCAGTGCTTTCAGCGCTGTCGCGACGGCCTCAGGCGTGTGGGAATAATCGACAAATACCGGTGCGCCATTGGCACGAGTTGCAGCCAGCTGCATCCGGCCACGTACAGTTGTCAGATGTGGCAGGGTCTGGAACACCTCTTGCGGCTCAATACCCGTGCCAATCACAAGGCCCGAAGCAGCAAGGATGTTTTCCGCCTGAAAGCCCCCGATCAGGTTCAGACGCGCATGGTGATTTTCGCCCATGAATTCAAACAGTAAATCCTGCCCGGTTGCATCATAGCGCTGTCCCATGATCCGCATATCACAATCCCCATGGCCAATGGTCAGGATGCGATGACCGCGAGCCTCAGCAATGGCCTGCATATCTTTGCCACGAGGATCATCCGTGTTGATCACTGCGGTGCCTTCATCCGCCAGAACCCGGTCAAACAACCCGGCTTTGGCGTTGAAATAGTCGTCAAAGTCTTTGTGGTAGTCCAGATGATCCTGGCTGAAATTCGTAAACGCCGCCGCCATCAGACGCACACCATCCAGGCGATATTGTGCCAGGCCATGGGAAGATGCTTCCATCGCGGCATGGGTGATGCCTTCGGCTTTCAGTTTTGCCAGCAGGCGGTGCAGGGTGATGGGTTCAGGCGTTGTATGGTTCAGAGGTGCGATCACTGCCCCCTCAACACCGGTGGTGCCGAAGTTCACTGCCGCAAGGCCCAGTTCTTCCCAGATCTGACGGGTGAACGTCGCAACGGATGTTTTCCCATTTGTGCCGGTTGCCGCCACCATGATTTCCGGCTGTCCACCGAACCACAGCGCCGATGTATACGCCAGCGCCGCACGGGGTTCTTCCACGACGACGACGGCAACTTCAGGATAGCTTGCCAGATCTTTCGCTGCAATTTCAGCACCCTGAGGGTCCGTCAGGATTGCAGCCGCGCCCATACGCAAAGCATATTGAATAAATTCAGCACCATGGGCTTTCACACCTGGAAGTGCCGCAAAGAGATGACCGGTTTTGACTTCACGGGAATCTACAGACACACCGGTGATCTGAACATCCCAGTCCCCACGTGCATGAAGTCCGAATTCAGAAAGCGGCCTTGGCGCGGGCACAGGGCCCAAATTTCCTGATGTCTGTCCCATACGCTTTGCACCCCTGCGCTATTGATTCTGTCACCACTTAGTTACTGCTGAGTGTTACCGCAGTCAGGGCAGGAGTTTCAATCTGAGGACGCAGACCAAGCAGCGGCGCAACGCGGCGTGTCATCTCTGCCGCAACCGGTACAGCTGTCCAGCCTGCGGTGCGGCGCACTTCGCCAAGGCCTTCGATGGATGGTTCATCCAGGGTTACGATCAGAACATATTGCGGGTCAGAGGCCGGGAAAACAGATGCAAAGGTCGAAATCACCTTATCATCATAATATCCGCCGTTCGGGCGCGGTTTATCGGCGGAACCGGTCTTACCGCCCACTTCATAACCTTCCACATCGCCAAAGCTTGCCGTACCCCGTGTTACCACCTGGCGCAGCATATCTACAGCGATACGCGAAGTTTGCTCTGAAATCACGCGCGGCCCGGTTTGTGCATTGTCCTGGCGCAAAAGCGTTGGTGTCACACGGGTACCGCCATTGACCATCGTTGCATAGGCCGCAGCCAGGTGCATTGGGCTGGCGCTGATGCCGTGACCATAAGAAATCGTCATCGTAGACAGTTCAGACCAGTTCGGCGGCAGCAAAGGCTGGCTGCCGGACGCCTCAATAATCTCAAGCGGTGAAGGTTCTGTCAGACCCATGCTGGCCAGAAAAGCGCGCTGGCGTTCACCGCCAAACATCAGGGCAATGCGCGCCGTGCCAATGTTGGATGACTTCACCAGAACATCTGTTGCCGTCAGCTGCGGGCCGTAGTCATGGAAATCACGGATTTTAAACCGGCCCCATTGCATCGGTCCCTGGGTATCAATCATCGTGTTCGCGTTGATCAGACCTTCTTCAATGCCCTGCGCCAGAGCAAAAAGCTTGTAGGTCGAACCAAGTTCATACACACCCTGCACCGCACGGTTGAACAGCGGGCTGTCGGACTGATCCCCTTCGGTCAGGGGGCGCGGACGTTCGTTCGGGTCAAAATCCGGCAGGGAAACAACAGAAATCACTTCGCCGGTATGGATGTCCATCAGAACTGACGACGCGCCCTTTGCGCTCATCAGTTGCATGCCACCATCCAGCACTTCTTCTGCAACTGCCTGTACGGTCATATCCAGAGAAAGCACCAGCGGTGCGCCATTGTTGGCCGGATCGCGCAGGGTTTCATCAAAGACCTGTTCAACGCCCGCGACACCGATCACCTCGGCAGAATTTACCCCTTCGCGCCCGAAAGACGCCCCGCCCATCACATGGGCTGCAAGCGCACCATTCGGGTAAAGCCGCATTTCGCGTGGACCAAACAGCAGGCCGGGTTCGCCAATGTCATGCACCGCCTGGCGCTGTTCCGGGCTGAGCTTCTGACGCACCCAGACGAACTTCCGCTCGCCGGTGAACTGACGCAGGATCTGTTCGTGATCCAGCTCTGGAAAAATTTCAGCCAGACGCGCAGCAGCCCCGACAGGGTCAATCATCTGCTGCGGGTGGGCATAAAGCGCATAGGTCGCAATATTGGTCGCAAGGATATGACCGTTGCGGTCTGTAATATCAGCCCGCTGTGCCAGGATGTTATCCCCGCCGCCGCCGGATCTGGGTTCCTGCGGCGCAGAAACCGAAATCGATCCCATACGCAGGCCGACAGCGGAAAACGCCGCCAAAAACAGAACGGACAAGACAAGAAGCCGACCTTCAGCACGCTGCCGGGCCTTTCCCTGCATGTCGTCATGACGCGCACGAATATTATCGCGTTCAATCCGGTCCGGATTTTCGCCCTGCTCCCGGGCGGATAGAATACGCGCAAGCGGGCGAAGAGGCGTGCGGATCATTCGCTTACCCCTTGTGCATCATCCAGAATGCCCCGCACTTCCACAGGGTTTTCAATTTGCGCAAACACACTGACCGGTGCCGGCCATGCGACCTGATCAACTTGTACAAAGTGACCGCCATTCATTGGCAAAAGCCCCAGGCTGTCAAAGTTCAGCTCGGCCAGATTACGCAGACGATCCGGGCGGTTCAGATAAGCCCATTCCGCATTCAGAATAGCCAGAGCGCCCCGGGTTTCCGCGATCTCAAGCTGCAAAGTACGGATTTCGCGGGCAACTTCCTGGGTGCGATAGTTTTCGCGGTAAGCCCAGAAGGCCAGACCAATCACCACAAGACCTGTCAGCAGGAACATAATACTGCGCATCAGACCACACCTCCGTCCAGCGTGAGTTTCGGCAGACCCATTCCTTTGCGATCAAAGGGCGAAGGCACTGCATCTGTGCGTTCTGCAACCCGCAGCCGTGCGGAGCGGGAACGGGGGTTTTCTTCCAGTTCCTGATCATCCGGGCCGATCGCGCGGCGCATTTTCTGGGTAAATTCCGGGTTACGATCCGCCGTCTGCGGCGCATGGCGACTGCCACCACCACCTGCGGAACAACGCGCCGCAAGGAACCGTTTCACCACGCGGTCTTCCAGCGAATGGAAGGTCACAACCGCCAGCTGCCCGCCAGGTTTCAGCGCGCGTTCGGCCGCCTCAAGCCCGGCAATCAGCGCGCCGAATTCATCATTCACTGCAATGCGCAGGGCCTGAAAGCTGCGGGTCGCCGCATGGCTTTGCCCGGGCTTTGTGCGCGGCAGGGTGTTTTCAATCAGATCCGCCAGCTGCAGCGTGCTTTCAAAGGGTGCCTCAGCCCGCGCCGCGATGATCGCTTTGGCAATCTTACGCGACTGGCGTTCTTCGCCGTATTGAAACAGAATATCCGCAAGCACCGCCTCGGATGCGGAATTCACCACATCCGCCGCAGACACGCCATCCTGGCTCATGCGCATATCAAGCGGGCCATCTTTCATGAAGGAAAAGCCACGTTCCGCAAGATCCAGCTGCATGGAAGACACGCCAAGATCCAGCACAACACCGTCCAGCAATTCGCCGGCAAGCGCATCCATATCCGCAAAGTTACCCGGCACCATGCGCAGGCGATCACCGTATTCCCCGGCCCAGGGTGCAGCCATTTCAAACGCCAGCGGATCGCGATCCACGCCGATCACACAATCCGCACCCTCTTCAAGCAGGCCACGCGTATAACCACCCGCGCCGAAAGTACCATCCAGCCAGACACCTGAAACAGGAGAAACCGCCTTTAAAAGCGGTCTTAATAATACGGGAATATGTGGTTTCTTTTCCGGGGTGTCACTCATGGTTTACAGCCCCTCTTCACCATCCAGATAGACCGAGGCATCGGCCTCCGGATCAAAATCATCATCAGCTTCCAGATCCGCATCCATCTCGACATCATATGTCTCAGGCTTCCAGATCTCAAACGTGTCACCGTTCCCGGCAAAAAATGCCATGCCTGCCAGATCAAGCTTGTCGCGCAGCTTTGCAGACAGCACGAGACGGCCGGTTTCATCAACAGACGTCAGGATCGATTGTGTGTTATAAAGACGCTGCAAGGCTTTGCGACGCTTGTCACCACGGGGCAGCTTTTCGATGCGGCGTTCCACATCATCAATCGCTTCCATGGTGAAACATTCCAGGTACTGACGTTTGTCAGAACCATAAACGATTACAAGTTCAGGGTTCAGGCCTTCAGTCCAGTTCGGATCCCCTGATTCAAGCACACGGCGAAAAGAGGCCGGGATAGACACCCTGCCCTTCGTATCCACCTTATGGTGGCTTTCGCCTCTGAACCTGCGGACCACTGTTGCGGCTCCTGTTTAAATGTCCCCTGACCGCAATCGGTCAAAAATCTGCCCCCTGAAGTAAAACGGCAGGTTGAGCTGCTGCCACTGCTCAACCTGCCGCTCTGATTCCCACTTTGTGGGGAAGCCCAGCTACGCGTGCCATCGGGGGATGTCTGCTCGCTCACGCGCCGGATCTCTTGTTTTTCGATGAAACGAGCGCCTGTATGAAACCTGCTCTTGGTGTTCATGGGGTCTTGCTGCCCCTTAATTCCCGTCCATCTGCCATTAGGGATGCCATGGGAATTTATGGAAATCAATAGTTTTTTACGGTCCCATAGATGGGGCACAAGGCAAAAAATCGCCAAAATCAGTAAAAAAGCCCCCAGGAAACACAGATTGTGGCGAAACATCCGATCACAACACACCAGATGTAGTGGCTAAGTTTTTTCCCATGTTTGCCCAAAATTTTCCCAAACCTTCCCCGCAAACCAAAAAATACGTGGATTTTCGTGATTTCCGACAGACTTCCCATGCATTCCCAAAGCAAACGCGCCGGTCAGAAACCGGCGCGCCCATGAATTCCCATAACTATTGCCCAATGCCTGCCAGCCTCACAAGGCCGGATCGATTCAGGCTGTATCTGCCGCGATCAGCTTTGCTGCCAACTCGGCATAGGCCTGCGCCGCAGGGCCATCGCCGGCTGCAACCGGCGTACCGCTGTCACCAGCCAGACGCGTATCCAGATCAATCGGCAGCGCCCCAAGGAAGGGCACACCGATTTTCGCAGCCTCATCCCTCACGCCGCCATGACCGAAGATATGGCTTTCATGGCCACAGTTCGGACAATGGAAGGCCGACATGTTTTCAACCAGACCAATCACCGGTGTGTTCAATGTGTCGAACATATCCAGCGCCCGACGCGCATCCAGCAACGCTACATCCTGCGGCGTGGACACCACAACCGCACCGTCAAGTTTGGTTTTCTGGCACAAGGTCAGCTGCACATCACCGGTACCTGGCGGCAAATCGAGGATCAGCACATCAAGCTTACCCCACTCCACCTGCCCCAGCATCTGTTGCAGCGCGCCCATCAACATCGGGCCCCGCCAGACAATGGCTTTATCTTCTTCCACCATCAGGCCGATGGACATCACTGTTACCCCATGGGCCTGCAGCGGGATGATGGTTTTACCGTCCGGGCTGGCGGGGCGTTTGTTCACCCCCATCATGCGCGGCTGCGACGGGCCGTAGATATCAGCATCAAGCAAGCCAACTTTACGCCCCTGCTTTGCCAGAGCCACGGCAAGGTTTGACGAAACAGTGGATTTCCCCACGCCGCCTTTACCAGAGGCCACGACAATAATGTGATCAACGCCGGGCACACCAGCAGGGCCATCCTGCTTTGTCGGATGACGACCGATCTTCAGATCTGGTGGCGTCTGAGATTTCGCAGGTGCAGCCGGGCCATGGGCCGTCAGCACCACAGATGCCACATCCACACCGGGCAGTGCTTTCACCAGATCTTCCGCCGCTTTCCGGATCGGTTCCATCTTTGCGGCCATATCGGCATCATCCGCCTCAATCACAAAGCGCACCTGCCCTGCGTCAACGGACAGGGCACGAATAAGATCGCGACTCACCAGATTGCCACCATCGGGCAGTTGAACGCGCGCAAGTTCTGCAAGAATCGTTTTTTGATCACTCATCGGGTGAGGCCCTCCTCAGGGATATGTCTTCTTTGTAACCTTTTGCCCTGGAAAACAGCGCTTTACCACCGTTTGATACTGCCACTGCGCGGCTTTGTTACATCACCTTTACGTTCAGGTCATTAGCCATGCATTTGCTGCATAGCGGCATTGATGATTTGGCCAGTTGTGCATTCGCAGCGAAACCCTATTTTCCCATCAACACCAAGCGGCGGACACAATCCGGTGCCGCCCAACCACGAAGGAAAAGATCATGGCATACGCTAACACAACAGTATTCTCCGCAAACGCGACCTCTGGCATCCAGGGCTTTACTGCCCGTATCGCTGAGGGCTTTGCGAACCGTCGCCTGTACAAACAAACTGTACGCGAACTGAACAAACTGTCCAGCCGCGAGCTGGCAGACCTGGGCCTTTCCCGTGCCGGCATCCCTGCCATCGCACGTGAATCTGTTTACGGCCACTAAGAGATACGGTCAGGGTTTTCTCCTCCCTTAACCCTGACTGCGCGACTTCTTTGATTTCCTCCCCAAAGCGGTCGCAATTTTTCGCACCAACCGGTGCAACGTAAAGTGAAGGCCTTCCTCCCTTGGCCTGATCTAAAAGACCAGATGCGCTTCTCCTCCCTTTGCGCGGATGGTCTCATAACCCGGACGCCTCCTCCCTTTAGTCCGGGTTTATAATAACGGCGGCGCCCACTCCTCCTCCCGGGCGCCGCCGTTTTTTTATTCTGTAACATCCACGACAATTTGTAACAGATTCATGACAGAATCCTTGCACCATGCGCTCAGACGTGAATAACGGCCCTGAGTTTTGCGAGGATTTTCTCATGGGTGACCAAAAGAGTGATGACGCCCGTCATCTTGAAACGCTGGATCGCGATCTGGCCCGTTATTCCAATCTTGAAAGCGCCACCGGCTATATGACCCGCCCCCTGGTTGGTCCCGGCCTGGCCTTTGTCTTCATCATGCTGGCCGGCCTGTTTGCCGTTCTGTTCTTCGGAACAGACGGGGGCAACACCGCCATTGTTGTGATTGCAGCTTGTTTTGGTGCCTATATGGCACTGAACATTGGCGCAAATGACGTTGCCAACAATATGGGTCCGGCCGTGGGGGCAAATGCCCTGACCATGGGCGGCGCAATTCTGATCGCTGTTATCTTTGAAAGTGCTGGCGCTTTGATCGCAGGTGGTGATGTTGTTTCTACCATCGCCAAGGGCATTATTGCACCTGAAAGCATGGGCGATGCATCCACCTTCATCTGGGCGATGATGGCAGCCCTATTGGCCGCGGCGCTTTGGGTGAACCTTGCCACCTGGGTTGGCGCACCGGTATCCACCACACATTCCGTGGTTGGTGGTGTGATGGGCGCAGGGATTGCCGCTGCAGGTTTCGCAGCCGTAAACTGGCCGACCATGGGTAAAATCGCAGCCAGCTGGGTGATCTCACCTGTGTTGGGTGGTTTGATTGCAGCTGGCTTCCTGGCTTTGATCAAATCCCGCATCATCTATCAGGACGACAAAATCGCAGCGGCACGCAAATGGGTGCCTGTGCTGGTTGCTATTATGGCCGGTGCATTTGCAGCTTATCTGTCGGTGAAGGGCCTTAAGAAGATCATCAAGATTGATCTGCAAACCTCCCTTCTGATCGGTCTGGCCCTTGGTGCCGCAACCTGGGCAATCATGATCCCTGTGATCAAAAAGCAATCTGAGGGCCTGGAAAACCGCAACAAATCTCTGAAGGTTTTGTTCGCAATCCCACTGATCGTATCCGCGGCCATGCTCAGCTTTGCCCATGGCGCAAACGATGTTGCCAACGCGGTTGGTCCACTGGCTGCAATCGTTCAGGCATCGCAATCCGGTGATTTCACTGCCGCCGTCAGCATCCCTATTTGGGTGATGGTGATTGGGGCACTGGGGATTTCCTTTGGTCTGTTCCTGTTTGGCCCGAAACTGATCCGCATGGTTGGCGGTCAGATCACCAAGCTGAACCCTATGCGTGCCTATTGTGTCGCTTTGTCTGCTGCGATCACTGTGATTGTCGCCAGCTGGCTTGGCCTGCCCGTCAGCTCCACGCATATTGCCGTTGGTGGTGTGTTTGGTGTGGGTTTCTTCCGCGAATGGGATGCAGAACGTCGCCTGAAAAAAGCCCGCCGCGAAATGCCTGATCGCCCTGCGCTGACACGCGAGGAACGCGCACGTCGCAAACTGGTACGTCGTTCACACTTCATGACAATCATCGCCGCCTGGGTCATCACGGTCCCAGCCGCAGCGATCCTGTCCGCGGTGATCTTCTTCGGGTTGATCACCTTCGCTGGATAAACAATAAAGGGCGGGACATGTTCCCGCCCTTTATATTTCAGGTTAGATTTGTTATTTCAGGTTAGATTTCATGGTTCGCTATACTTACAATCTTCCGCCCCCACTGCACCCTTTGAACAACCCCGATCTGATCCACGCAGACCAGCCACTATCTGACGCAGAAAACGCCTGGGTCCGGGATGCTTTGCACCAACGCCGGATAGACATTTATGCTCAACTCTTGTCTGTGCGTGCAGCTCTGGGCCTTTTCCTGCTGGTTACTTCATTCATGCTGGGCGTCCTCCTTATCACAGGCCATGTTGCGCTCATTCTCACCGCAGTCCTTCTGGCCCCACTGTACGGCTATATATTTGTGTACTATGGCCTGAACCGCAACAAAGAGGCCGTACGCATCGCCAAGCTGCACCTGCAAACCGACCCACTTCAGTTCGCCAACCCATTGACGCAAAAAGCCCGTATTCACATCATAGCAAGTGAAGCCATTCACTGTACAATGCGCCAACTTGACCAGGCAGGATCAAAGGCTTTGCCCCTGCAAATCCCCGGACACTGGGCGCCGGAAATGGTGATAGCACCCTTTGAAGAGTTGCCCCTGCGGATGGCAAAGATTCAGGCACATGGCACCACCGCCGTTTTTGAATCCGTAATTAAAGGCCTGGTCATCAACGGCAGCTATCGTAAACAGCCAACCGTCTGGACCCACCTGAGTGATGCCGAATATATTCTGCTGGCTATCGGAGACCTGAGCATTAATGCAGAAAGCCAGGCAGGGCTAAAACGCCCGAACACTTCCGCCCCACAATTGCAAGTCCCTTTGTTCATTTCAGTTCAAGGCTTGTTTATCTGCGCGCTGAGCGGATTATTAGATGAACTTGTGCCTGTGCCCGGATCCGGAACCTGGCTTTCAACCTGGTTTTTGATCGGCCTTTCCATGTTTATTGTCACACCTGTTTACACCGCCAGAAGAATTAAGCAGATAAATGCAATCCGGCGTTTTTACCAGATGCGTCGTGTAGACATGCCATAGCCCCGCGCTCCCAGAGCATTACGCCCGTTCATCTTTTGAACTTCCCATCACAACCAGGCTGCTGATGGACGCCACACCTTTGATCGTGCCCAGAATTTCCGTATGGAAATGCTTGTAGCTTTGCAGATCTGCTGTCTCAACCCGCAACAAGTATTCATGCGCCCCGGCGATATTGTGGCATTCCCGAACCTCACGCGCCGCAGCGATGGCCTGTTCAAATCCGGCCTGGGCCTGTTTCGAATGATCGGCCAGTCCGACCAACACGTAACAGGCAAACCCTGCCCCGGTCTTTTCGCGATCGACCACCGCGCGGTAACCTTTGATCACGCCCTGGCGTTCCATTTCCTGCACACGTCGCAAACAGGCGGAAGGGGAAAGCGCCACACGTTCCGCCAGCTCAGTGTTTGCGACCCGCCCCTCGCGCGACAGAATGCGCAATATTTCATCTGATTTATGATCCATAGCTGATAATAATTACAAATATACACAAATATCAAACAAGAAAGGCGCTTGATTGCGCAGATTTTGCGCAATGATCATCGGGCAACAAGGACAAGACTTATGACTTTCGACTTTCTTCCCGCCCTGATCATCTTCGCTTTTGTCAGCTCCATCACCCCCGGCCCGAACAATCTGATGCTGATGGCATCCGGTGCAAATTACGGCTTCCGCCGATCCCTGCCACATATGGCCGGGATTTCGCTTGGGCACGGGTTTATGGTTTTTATCCTTGGGCTCGGATTGCTACAGATCTTCAAAACTTTCCCAATGTTGAAATTGATCCTGACGGCGATCTGCTCTGTCTACCTTGTGTATCTCTCGTATAAAATCGCCACCGCGAGCGCACCGGGCAAACCAAAGGATGGCGCCAGGCCTTTCACATTCCTGCAAGCGGCTGCTTTTCAGTGGGTTAACCCCAAGGCCATTTACATGGGTATCACCGCGCAGACCAACTATGGCCCCGAAGCCAGCACCGCCCCCCTCTGGATGACATCCCTTCTGGTCGCCGTCGCCTTCAGCTGCACCAACCTGCCATCTGTCAGTACCTGGGCCTGGATGGGAACACAGATCCGTCGCTGGCTGCAAAGCCCCGCCCGTCTGCGTGCGTTTAATCTGACAATGGCTGCGCTGCTGATCCTGACACTGGTGCCGGTGATCAAAGGACTGCTTTAATCCTTCCCGGATCAACGGGGCGGAGAAGGAACCGCCCCATACCTCTTAAAACGGTACGTCGCCCGCGCGGTCTGCCGCCACAACGAAACCCGCCTTCACCTTTTTGGCACCGGCTTTGTCGAATTCCACATCCAGCGTATCCCCGGTGGCTTCCATCACGGTGCCGTAACCAAATTTCGTCTGGAAGATACGATCCCCCGGGCGAAACAGCTCTTGTGCATCACCATCCACCATCATATTGGCGCGCTTTCGTTTCGGCGTAACTGCTGTCCGCGGGCCAGCGGCCTGACGTGCCTGCATACGTTTATAACCCGGCGTGTCCCAACCATCCGCATCCATCGCGCGTTTCTGCATGGTGCTGACAGTGGATCCCCCACCAAAATCGTCAAACCCGCCAAACCCGGTTGACCGCCCCATACCTGCTTCTGCAGAGGACAGAACCTCCACATGCAGTTCAGGCAACTCATCAATGAAACGCCCTGGCAGCTGACTTTGCCATTGACCATAGACCCGACGGTTGCCTGCGAAAGTGATATAGCAAAGTTCTTCCGCGCGGGTGATGCCGACGTAGGCCAGACGCCGTTCTTCTTCCAGCCCCTTCACGCCGCTTTCATCCATAGAACGCTGGCTTGGGAACAGACCTTCTTCCCAGCCGGGCAGGAAAACCACGGGATATTCCAGGCCTTTGGCGGCGTGCAGGGTCATGATCGTCAGCTTTTCCTCAGATTCCGCGGAATCGTTTTCCATGATCAGCGCGACATGTTCGAGGAACCCCTGCAGGTTCTCAAAACTCTCAAGCGCCTTCACAAGTTCTTTCAGGTTTTCAAGCCGTCCAGGGGCTTCCGGCGTTTTATCCTTCTGCCACATGGCGGTGTAGCCGGATTCATCCAGGATCGCTTCGGCCAGTTCAATATGGCTGACCTGCGTAGTGGTTTCAGGTTCAGAGAAATCCTCAAACAGATCGTCATCCTGATCATCAATCACCTGGGACACGCGCCCGGGCTGTGCAAGCCCACGCCAGCGATCAAAGCTGTCCATCAGCTTCGTCAACTCACCCTTCGCCTTGCCTTTGATATCACCCGCGCCCAACAAAAGACGCGTGGCTTCCAGCAGGGAAACTGAATTCTGACGCGCACAGACCTGAATATTCTGCAGCGCTTTATCCCCGACACCGCGCTTCGGCGTATTCACAATGCGTTCAAACGCCAGATCATCGTCGGGCTGGGTGACAACACGGAAATAGGCCATGGCATCGCGGATTTCCATGCGTTCATAGAAACGCGGGCCACCAATCACGCGGTACGGCAGGCCAATGGACAGGAAGCGATCTTCAAAAGCGCGCATCTGATGCGACGCCCGCACAAGGATCGCCATATCTTCCAGGCTGCGCGGACCTGCCCCGCGTGTGCCACGCTGGTTTGCTTCAATTTCTTCGCCGATCCAGCGCGCTTCTTCATCGCCGTCCCAGTGACCCATCAGGCGCACTTTCTCGCCGTCTTTGCGTTCGGTCCACAATTCTTTGCCAAGGCGGTTCTCATTGCCAGCAATCACCGCAGAGGCCGCTGCCAGAATATGCGGGGTGGAACGATAGTTTTGCTCCAGCCGCACCACATGGGCCCCGGGGAAATCTTTTTCAAACTTCAGGATGTTGCCAACTTCTGCGCCCCGCCAGCCATAGATCGACTGGTCATCATCGCCGACACAGCAAATATTCTTATGCCCCTGGGCCAACAGACGCAGCCAGAGATACTGCGCGACGTTCGTATCCTGATATTCGTCCACCAGCACATAGCGGAACCAGCGGTGATATTGCGCCAGCACATCATCATGTTTCTGGAAAATCGTCACCATATGCATCAGAAGATCGCCGAAATCGCAGGCGTTCAGCTCGCGCAGGCGTTGTTGATATTGCTTATAAATCGCAGCGCCCATGCCATTGAACGCCGAAGCCTCGCCAGATGACAGAGTTTCGGGCGTCCAGGCGCGGTTTTTCCAGGCATCAATCACATTCGCCAGCTCACGTTCCGGCCAGCGTTTGCGGTCAAGACCCGCCGCTTCAATCAACTGACGCAGCAGGCGTTTTACATCATCCGTATCCAGGATCGAGAAATTTGATTTCAGACCAACCAGTTCCGCATGGCGGCGCAACAGTTTCACACAGATCGCGTGAAACGTGCCCATCCAGCGCATGGAATCACCGCCATGGCCCAGATATCCGCCCACACGGTTCTTCATTTCCCGGGCAGCTTTATTGGTGAATGTCACCGCAAGGATTTCATCAGGGCGCGCGCGACCCGTGTTGATAAGATGTGCGATCCGCGCCGTCAGCGCCTTGGTTTTGCCCGTGCCCGCCCCCGCGAGCATCAATACAGGCCCATCCAGACGTTCCACCGCTTCGCGCTGCGCCGGGTTCAGTTCATCCAGATAAGGCGTCGGGCGCGCGGCCATCGCCCGCTGACTCAGCGGTACACTTGATGGGGCTGCAGCGGCCTCAAAGGCGTCGAATTCGTCAAAATCATTCATGTAGGTGAAACTAGACGGATCTTTACGCTTTGAAAAGAAGTGTTCGCAGATTGTTCCGCAAGAAAATGCACGGGTTCGCTTTTTTATGTCATCCTGTCGCAATGCGAGGCCGGATCACGAACAAAATGTTACAGAAACCTCACAAAGCGGGGTGAGTCTCTTGTGCTGCGGTGCAGCATTTGCAAAGCTCCCCTCGTCAGCAGATCTCAGGGAGACCAGCCTCATGCCCGAATTCAACAAAATTCTGATCGCAAACCGCGGTGAAATCGCCATCCGTATTATGCGGGCCGCCAATGAAATGGGCAAAAAGACCGTTGCTGTCTTTGCCGAAGAAGACAAGCTTGGCCTGCATCGCTTTAAAGCGGATGAAGCTTACCGCATCGGTGAAGGTATGGGCCCGGTTGCCGCTTACCTGTCGATTGAGGAAATCATCCGCGTCGCCAAAATGTCCGGCGCAGATGCGATCCACCCCGGTTACGGCCTGCTGTCGGAAAACCCCGACTTTGTGGACGCTTGCGAAGAAGCAGGTATCACCTTCATCGGTCCGAAAGCCGCCACCATGCGTGCGCTCGGTGACAAAGCATCTGCGCGCCGTGTGGCTGTCGAAGCCGGCGTTCCTGTGATCCCAGCGACCGAAGTTCTGGGTGACGACATGGATGCGATCCGCAAGGAAGCTGCCGAAGTTGGCTATCCTCTGATGCTGAAAGCCTCCTGGGGCGGTGGCGGACGCGGGATGCGTCCGATCTTCTCTGAAGATGAGGTTGAGGAAAAAGTTCTTGAGGGCCGCCGCGAAGCGGAAGCTGCCTTTGGCAACGGCGAAGGTTATCTGGAAAAGATGATCATCCGTGCCCGTCACGTTGAAGTGCAAATCCTCGGCGACAAACACGGCGGCATGTATCACCTGTTTGAACGCGACTGTTCCGTTCAGCGCCGCAACCAGAAAGTCGTGGAACGTGCTCCGGCCCCCTATCTGACCGAAGAACAGCGCCAGGAAATCTGTGAGCTGGGCTATAAGATCTGTAAGCACGTGAACTATGAATGTGCAGGGACGGTCGAATTCCTGATGGATATGGAAAGCGGCAAGTTCTACTTTATCGAAGTAAACCCGCGCGTCCAGGTGGAACACACCGTGACCGAGGAAGTCACCGGCATCGACATCGTACAGTCCCAGATCCGCATTGCCGAAGGTGCGACTATTGCGGACGCTACCGGCAAAGCCAGCCAGGACGACGTGCGCCTGAACGGCCACGCGCTGCAAACCCGGATCACCACGGAAGATCCGCAGAACAACTTTATCCCGGACTATGGCCGTATCACGGCGTATCGTTCCGCAACCGGCATGGGCATTCGCCTGGATGGCGGCACCGCGTATGCGGGCGGCGTGATCACGCGTTACTATGACAGCCTGCTGACCAAAGTGACTGCACATGCGCAGACGCCTGCAGCGGCGATTGCCCGTATGGACCGCGCCCTGCGTGAATTCCGTATTCGCGGCGTCTCCACCAACATCGCGTTCGTGGATAACCTGCTGAAGCATCCGACGTTTTTGGATGACACATACACCACCAAGTTCATTGATGAGACCCCTGGTCTGTTCAGCTTCAAGAAACGTCGCGACCGTGGCACCAAGGTTCTGAACTACATCGCGGACATCACCGTGAACGGCCACCCGGAAACCGAAGGTCGCCCGGAACCGGATGCAGCGATTTCTGCGCCAAAAGCGCCAATGGCGACGCTGGATATTCAGCCCGGCTCCCGCAATCTTCTGGAAGACAAAGGCCCGCAGGCGGTTGCCGACTGGATGAAAGCGCAAAAGCAGCTGTTGCTGACCGACACCACTATGCGTGACGGCCACCAGTCTCTGCTGGCGACACGTATGCGTTCGATTGATATGATCAAAGCGGCGCCTGCCTATGCGTCACGCATGCCACAGCTGTTCTCTGTGGAATGCTGGGGTGGTGCGACCTTTGATGTTGCTTACCGCTTCCTTCAAGAATGCCCATGGCAGCGTCTGCGTGATCTGCGCGTCAAAATGCCAAACCTGATGACCCAGATGCTGCTGCGCGCGTCAAACGGTGTGGGTTACACAAACTATCCTGACAATGTGGTTCAGGGTTTTGTGAAGCAAGCCGCTGAAACCGGCGTTGATGTCTTCCGCGTGTTTGACAGCCTGAACTGGGTTGAAAACATGCGTGTTGCGATGGACGCGGTTGTTGAAAACAACAAGGTTTGCGAAGGCACGATCTGTTACACTGGTGATATTCTGGACCCGAACCGGTCCAAATATGACCTGCAATATTACGTCAATATGGCGAAAGAACTGGAAGCCGCTGGTGCGCATGTTCTGGGCCTGAAAGACATGGCGGGGCTGCTAAAGCCAGCCGCTGCACGGGTGCTTGTGAAAGCTCTGAAAGAAGAAGTCGGTCTGCCGATCCACTTCCACACCCATGACACATCTGGCATTGCTGGCGCGACCATTCTGGCCGCTGCTGATGCGGGTGTTGACGCTGTGGATGCGGCAATGGATGCGTTCTCTGGTGGCACATCGCAGCCTTGCCTTGGTTCCATCGTCGAAGGCCTGCGCCACACCGAACGTGACACAGGTATCGACATCGAGGTTGTGCGCGATCTGTCCACCTACTGGGAACATGTACGGGCGCAATACGTGGCGTTTGAAAGCGGCCTTGCCGCCCCTGCGTCCGAGGTTTACCTGCACGAAATGCCCGGTGGTCAGTTCACCAATCTCAAAGCCCAGGCGCGCAGCCTTGGCCTGGAAGAACGCTGGCCCGAGGTCGCGAACACCTATGCGGATGTGAACCAGATGTTTGGTGACATCGTGAAGGTGACGCCATCTTCCAAAGTGGTGGGCGACATGGCCCTGATGATGGTGTCCCAGAACCTGACCCGTGATGAAGTGGAAAGCGCCGACACTGACGTAGCCTTCCCTGACAGCGTTGTGGACATGATGCGCGGCAACCTTGGCCAGCCTCCGGGTGGTTTCCCTGCGGGTATCGTCAACAAAGTTCTGAAAGGCGAAGCTGCTTCAACAGCGCGGCCTGGTGCGGATATGGAACCAGTTGATCTGGAAGCCACCCGTCTTGAGCTTTGCGGCACGCTGGAAGGTTACAAATGTGACGGTGAAGATCTGATGGGCTACCTGATGTACCCAAAAGTCTTCCTGGATTACATGGGTCGTCACCGGACCTATGGCCCTGTGCGCACCCTGCCGACCCGCACCTTCTTCTATGGGATGGAACCAGGCGAGGAAATCGCGGCAGAAATCGATCCTGGTAAAGTTCTGGAAATTCGTCTGCAAGCTGTGGGTGAGACCGATGAGAACGGCGAAGTGAAGGTCTTCTTTGAACTCAATGGTCAGCCCCGCGTGATCCGTGTCCCGAACCGCATGGTGAAAGCAACCACCGTGAGCCGTCCGAAGGCAGAGGAAGGCAATGCCAACCACATTGGCGCGCCAATGCCGGGTGTCGTGGCCTCTGTTGCTGTGACCCAGGGTCAGGAAGTGAAAGAAGGTGATCTTCTGCTGACGATAGAAGCCATGAAGATGGAAACCGGCATTCACGCAGAACGCGACGCGGTGGTGAAAGCCTTGCATATCGCAGCCGGTGGCCAGATCGACGCAAAAGATCTGCTGGTGGAGCTTGAATAAGCCGCAATAATTCCACGTGGGATAAACCCACAGTCATCATTGCGCGCGGAGGCCACTGGCCTCCGCGTTTGCGTTTGCGTTTGCGAGTTCTTCACCTTTACGGGTTTTGTACGGGTGTTCTTTACAATTGTGACAACGAAAGGAATTGTCTGCGCAGTACGAAAAACATGTGATACTGACCTTCTAATTTTTCATATTAAATCAAATACTTAAGAGACACTCAAAACCGCAAAAAAGCAATAATCTGCGCACGAAAGCAAAAGTTTGCGCAATTTTTTTTGAATCTTTTTTGCAGCCTTATTGCCCGTCGGGCACACACAAAAAAGCCCGCATCACTGATGCGGGTGTAAGGTTTTGAATTTTAAAGGATCTTATTCGGTGAACGCCAGAATGAACGGGTTCTCTTTGCGGTACATGGTGTCATATCCGCTGTGAAGGAACGGCGTTGCGACTCTGGAAACCCTGGTCTTGTTCACCCAGACATCAACGAAATGATCTCTCGTTAATTGAGATGAACCGGCATCCTGTGCAGCGGCTGTTGCCAGCTTTACCAGCTTGATGACCAATCCCCAACGATACGCCCCTGCAGTTATCAAACGATCCAGGAAATCCAGTGTCATCAGATCTGTGACGATTTCCAAATCTGAAACATGCCCGTAACTACCAACGATTTCATGTACGATATGACGGTCGGTCTCAGGTTCAATATCGTCAAATGGCAAGGTCGTTAAACGGCTGTAAACCTGAGGTTCCCGTTTAATGTACCCATCTAATTCCGGCACCCCGGAGAAGATCAACATCAAAGGCCAGTCATGGTTTTTCATCAATCCTTTGAAGGAATCCAACAGAGCCAGGATTGCCTCATCATTCTTCCCTCTGAACATGTGCTGGACCTCGTCAAAGTGAATGCCCACGACACCAGCAAGCTTTGCTTCCCTGATCACGACATCCCAGATCTGGCCCTGACTGAGACGTGCCTTCGGGTTAATCGGATACCCAATTGCTTTTGCAGAGCTTTGCCCCAGATCCTTCCAGGTGCTGATACCCTTCAGAGAGCATTCGGCGAAGCGTGCAGATTTCCCATTCGGCAACGCCACTTCATCTTCATTGAACCCTTTAATAAGTGACCTGATTTCCGTGGTTTTTCCACTGCCAGACTGGCCTGTAATCAGCAGACCATCGGCTTCGAAATGCCCCCCGGACGCAAGATGACCCAGATGGGTGCCGAATACGCGTCCAAATTCCTTTATCAATTTTTCCGCCCGGCCCAGTGGATATAGACGACTGCCATTCCTGGCTGCTGCATTCCGATATGCTTCATTTACAAATCTGCTCATAGCTTGCTCTTTTTAATAGGTGCGAACATGGGTTCCACAGCATCCGCATTTGGTTTTTCGGCCTGTTGCGGCGTTTCAGGTTTGGGCAGTGAGTCCACGGCTTCAGTGACGTCGGCCACATTTTCCGAATACTCTGACGGCGGCAATGTGACTTCACTGGGGGGCGTATCTGCGCTTCTGTCCATGATGCTTCCTGGCGCGGATGTTGGCCCGGACCGCGGTAGTGAAACGAATTCCACATGCGCTATTTCTTCCGCCTTCTCACGAATTCTGTCGATCCTTTCATAGGAACTCGGAAGAGTTGAATCCGGAAAGAAACCACTTTCCCGGGCACGCCGCCTACGCGCTTCTCTCAGGTGTTGTTCATGCAGCTGACGTTTTTGGGGATTGTCTTCAATTGCTTTGCGCATATCATCGACGGCCTCTGCCAAAGACAGATCTGCAAAGGTCGTCATCGTTAAATGCGCTGTAATGACGTCAGTGGTTTCCTCACTCACGATGCTAACCTTGCGTAGGTCGTCAGGGTTTAACAACACGGTAACTTTCTTTGACTCTCCACCAGCAAATTTCTGAAGTGCGGTCGAGTTATATGGAATATTGAAAATCTTCACGCCCTCAGATGTCGTTGACACTTCTTTGCTTTCACCAAGATGAATACGCAGCTGTTCAGACGACGGCGCATTAATGCCTTCAGAAAGATCCATGACTTCTTCGAACTTTTGCCATGGGGTGGCGCCATGCATTCCCGTGCCATTGTGCGGTGTATATGGATATTCATCGACCCAAAAGCGCGTGATGATACCCGTCAAATCATTTGGGGTAAATCTGGCGTTTTTCTGACCATCATAGCCGTTCAATTCGCCTGGTTTACTCCCAACATATCCATCCAGAAAATTAAGTACTTTCCACTGCATGGTTCCAAATGGCCGCTCAGCATATGTGTTATCCGTGGAATTGTATGTGCGCCCTGTTTTAACAATCGTGCCCATGCCCAACTGGCTGGCATACACGGCGGAATTGCGGGTCGCGGTGCCGTTGTCAGCATTTGTCAGTGTCAGGTGAACAGGTGGAGCAGGATCCCGCTTGCAGTCATAACGGACTTTTTCACGGGATTTATCCCGCATTGCCATCCGCAACAGCTTTTTATGATGATCACTATCTGCTGTTTCTGAAAGGAGCCATGCCAGAGGCATTCGTGTCGCCACATCAATCATGAAGAACATCCACAACCGCCTGACTTCCTTCTCTTCAAGCGGAGTACCATCTTTTTTAGAGTTAAGCTCTTTGGACTTGTCCCGTATTTGTTCCGTTCCTTTAACTTGGTATTTTGCCGAAAAGGAGAACGGAAATGGCAAACGGACA
>NZ_PWAA01000041.1 GCF_003031585.1 Thalassobius sp. I31.1 | reverse complement strand
CAAAAGCCCCTTGGCATTCGAAAGAAAGGCCGCATAAATGAGCACAAGGATCGGAACTTAAACGTGGCAAGTCCAATCTCTCGCAGCGGCTCGCTCGCTAGCAGCGCTACTTGCGCAGGCGTTGTACGGAGCGGCTGAGCATCATGCCGTTTCTCAGGTATACTGGTTTTATTGATATTTTCCTTACTTGTATTGAGTGCGGGTGAAATGTCGCACTGGTGGGACTTTTCACGCCCACCGATCTGCGCGGAAAAATCCTCCCAGACAGCTTCCAGCGCTTCGGCCACCTGCTGCAGTCGTTCGTAGCTTTGAATGGTCGAAGGACGACGATTGGGCAGGACCTCCTGAGCGGCCTCCATCGCACCTTCGAAGCATAGTCTACGGATGTCCCCAAACAGCGTTTTGATCCTGCTGCGAAGCCGTTCGGCCTCCGCTTCCTCGAATGCAGCTTTCCGTGCGGCAGCCTGAATCTCGGCGGCGCGCGAAATCAATGGTGCAAGATTGATGCCGAACTCATGCCCAATCTTGCCATCTTTACGCGATCCACCACGACGGCTGTGATCTGAGGCTGTCTTGATGAGAAAACCATTTTCAATAAGCCATGCCTCGATCCGCGCAACCTGCCGCCGGTCTAGCCTCGCTCGTGCGGCGATCTTTGTGACTGAGGTCCAGAAGCTGCAAATCCTGCCTGCTGCAAAATCCTCATCCATCGTGTTTGAAATCGCGACCTTCAGATAGGCGATTGCACCCTTACTGAGGCCGAGCTGTTGGCGTGCAGCCTCAATCAGCCCAAAGAACTGCCAGCGCGTCATGCCTTCAGGCAAGCCGTTGTGGGTAAGGTGTCGTGGCATTGCCGCACCTCGCCACTGGACGAGCGGTCTCTCAGGATGTTATGAAGTCCAAGAAAGCTGGAGGCTTTTACTATCGAATTGATCCCGGTTTCGGTTGCCGCCGAGCCGGGATTTTTCTGTTTATGGGAACTCCAAAGAATCTTGTACGGCTGATCGGGCTGTAGACGTTTTGTAGCGATGTTCTTTGCCTGTTCGCGGACAAAAGCCGCAAAATCCTGCATGATCTTGCACAGAGCACTTTGTGATTGTTCGTAAGTCTTTGTATTTATTGGCAGGTTTGGCGATCCCGGCAGGATTCGAACCTGCAACCTGCCCCTTAGGAGGGGGCTGCTCTATCCAGTTGAGCCACGGGGCCTGCAAACGCGTTATGGCGCAAAGCATGAAACTGCTTCAAGCCGAAACTTCACACACATCCCCCACCTTGACGAGATGTCTGAAACTGCTACGATTTCTCTATCGTATAAAAGGTTCTCATTGGTGACTATTTTTCGACGCCCGTTTGTAGCCGTAATTTTTCTGATATTTGTAAATCGGCTCAACCATCTTTCGGGAACCGAGACAATCCGTCCAGGCGATGCCGGGTATTATTTCGGGGCACTGACGTCATCTGTGGTGACACAGGGGTACTTCCTGGTCGCATCTCTGTTCTGGCTGGTAGTCTTTTTCATATCAGCCGCGATCTGCCTGGCCTTTGAACCGCCCCACATCAAACGTCCCGGATTTATGATCCTGGGTAGTCTTGTGGTTCTGCTTGCTCTTTTATTCATGTTCTGAACGCACAAGGCCGGGAATGCCCCGGCCCTGCGTAAGGTTCACCTGTCCATCAGCCGGCCGGGCGCAGGCCCAGGATTTCGCGGGTCTGGGCGGGGGTTGCCACAGGGCGCTCATATTTCTCACAGAGATCTGCTGCACGTTTAATCAGCGCCGCGTTGCTTGGGGCAAGTGTCTGTTTATCCAGACGAATGTTATCCTCAAGGCCTGCACGGGTGTGACCACCTGCGGCAATCGCCCATTCATTCACAAGGATCTGGCCAGGGCCAACGCCTGCGGCACACCAGGGTGCGCCAGGGGCGCGGGTTTCCATGGTGTGGCGATAGAAATCAAACACTTCCTTATCGACCGGCATGGCGTTTTTCACGCCCATCACGAACTGCACATAAAGCGTGCCAAACAGATTGCCTGCCTCGTGATAACGGATGGCCTGCAGGATGTGGGACAGATCAAAAGCCTCAATCTCAGGCGTGATCTCATATTTCTGCATCTCAGAGGACAGCCAGGTGATCAGATCCGGGGCATTCTCATAAACACGGGTCGGAAAGTTGTTAGATCCCACAGACAAAGACGCCATATCTGGACGCAATGGCAACATACCGCCACGGTCTTTGCCCGCACCAGAACGGCCACCGGTTGAGAACTGGATCACAACGCCGGGGCAATGTTTTTCAAGACCCTCTTTCAGACGTGCAAAACGTTCCGGATCAGAACTTGGCGTGCCGCCTTCATTGCGCACATGGGCGTGAATGATGGATGCGCCCGCCTCAACCGCGGCATGACTGCTTTCGACTTGCTCAGACACGGTGATCGGCACAGCGGGGTTGTCAGCCTGGGTCGGGACAGACCCCGTAATCGCGCAGCACAGAATGCAGGGTTTGCCTGCGTGTTGATTTGCCTCTGACATGTGAACCCCTCGATAAAATTGTTTCCCCAGCGTCATACCGTTGATCAGGGGGCAGCTTCAAGCACCTTCCCGGTGATCAGTGTTTCAATCTCAGCCGCAGAAAACCCCCAGTCCCCCAGTGCATGCGGGGCGTTTTTATTCGCCACCACCGGCGGGGATGAGATCACGCCTGGCGTTTCGCTAAACCTTGGGGCGGGGGCGGGCTGAATGACATCATCAAGTGTTTCAAACAGGTTGCGGGCCTGGTTGTGTGGGGCATTTGCCGCTTCCGACACAGAAAGCACCGACGTCACGCAACCGTCTGTGTCCTGAAACAGATCAACCCAATGCTGACGCGGCTGGCCTGCAAAGATGCCGGACAGCTTCGCGACGCAAATCGCTTCGTTCTTCGTTGTCGGGCGGGTCAGGTCGGGATCAGACAGCAGGTCCAGCCGTTCCAGCAGAACCTTGCGAAACGCGCCTTCAATCGCACCGACAACCACATACTCACCATCGGCACAGATATAAGTTCGATAGAAATGCCGCCCGCCATCCAGCGGATTATTCCCGGCGCTGTAATCATGCTGCCCCATGGCATTCAGGCCGGAAAGAAGCGCAAAGAGGCTGGCAGATCCATCAACAATCGCCGCATCCACAACCTGCCCTGTCCCACCGGCACGGGCCTGCATCACAGCCGCCAAAAGCCCCAGAACCATGAACATCGCCCCACCGCCCATGTCGCCCACCAGCGGCGGGATGCCCTGTGTGGCGGCACCATCACGATTGAACAGCGACAAGGCACCAGACAGACCCAGATAGTTCATATCATGCCCCGCCATCTGCGCCATAGGGCCGCTCTGTCCCCAGCCTGTCATACGGACATAGGCAAGTTTCGGGTTGGCTTGCAGACAGACATCAGGCCCAAGGCCCAGTTTTTCCATCGTGCCGGGACGGTAGGCTTCGATCACGGCATCGGCCTCAGATATCAGACGCAGAACCGTGGCGCGGCCCCCTTCTGATTTCAGATCCAGCCGGATCAGATCACGGGACCGGTTGCAGACCGATGCCGCATCCATCGCTGACAAGTCCAGCCCATCCGCAAGTGCCGGATAGCCACCGGGGCGATCTATACGGATGATCTGCGCACCCAGATCCGCCAGCAGCATCGCCCCGTAAGGTGCGGGACCGATCCCTGCGAATTCAACGATCTTCAGATGGGTCAGCGGGCCTTGTCGTTTCATGATCTGTGCCTCAGTCCAGAGAAGC
Organism: Thalassobius sp. I31.1; assembly: GCF_003031585.1. Lineage (GTDB taxonomy): Bacteria > Pseudomonadota > Alphaproteobacteria > Rhodobacterales > Rhodobacteraceae > Halocynthiibacter. The sequence goes on along the minus strand of NZ_PWAA01000041.1, from coordinate 3,156 downwards.
CGTGATTTCACGGAAAATCGCAACGTTCTGTTCCGCCACGCCGTCCTGCCGGAACTTCCGGTCCGCGGCATTCGTAGCGATCACCATGTCTTTTGCAGTGTTGATATAGATGTACTGCCCATAAACGCCCCGGGCCATGTATTCGCCCGGTTCTGCATCCGCGGGCACCCACCACTGAAACCCATAACCGATTTCACCCGGCGCAGTCGGGGCCGAAGGTGCGGTTGAGGCCGCAATCCATTCCGCAGGCACAATCTGTTCACCATTCCAGCGGCCGCCATTCGCAAACATCAGACCAAAGCGCGCATAATCCCGGGTTGGCATGTTGAGCCCACCAAGAACAAAGCTCGTGCCATCCCCATCCGTCAGATAATATGGCGTGCTTTGGAAGCCCAGCGGCGCGATGATCTTTTCGCTTAGCAGATCAGGGATCTCGCGCCCGCTCGCCCCACGGATGACCATGCCAATCACATGGGTATCGATGGAAACATATTGCCAGATCTCGCCCGGTGAATGTTCCTGAACTTCCAGACCCGCCGCAAAATCATCCAGCGACCCGCCCAACGCAATCTCGCGGCCCATTTTGTTAATGTCAGAGAAAAACGCGAGGTAGTCTTCATCGAACTGCACACCTGACGCCATGTTCAGAACATTGCGGATCGTCGCGCCTTCATAGGCTGTGCCAGCCAGCGTTGGCACATATTGCGTCACCGGCGCATCCAGATCCGGAATTGTGCCATCATGATGCAGAATGCCAATCAACGCAGAGAGAAAGCTTTTGGCGACAGACCAGGAGATACGCATATCACCGGAACCTGTGCCCAGGAAATAGGCCTCTGAACGGATTTCGCCGCCCTTCATCACCAGAAGGGCTGTGACACTGCGTTCCTCAATCCAGGGAGCGACAGAAGGCGGAAGAACCATATCAGCCCCGACAGGCAGGTCCGACACCGGCCCATCACCACGCGCAACATCACGCGCCAGAAAAGCCGCATCCATATGGCTGAAATTCTGCACGATCCGGTCCTCGTCAAACAAGGTCAGCACTGCATTCAGCCGCGCCAGTTCTTCGCGTTTCCAGATGCCCAGAGCCACAGCAATGACAGCCAGAACAAGGATAGTTTTCAGGATCATTTTCAGAATACGTTTCATAGTGTCTCTCCCCTTGCGGAATGAGAACATGTCAGAGAGGCGCTGGCAATTCTGACGCGGGGTCAGCTTAGTCCCGGCGCCCAGCGGATCCAGCGACCGTGGAAATCAAGCCGTCCAAGAGGCACCTCAACTTCCCCTGGCCATAACGTCAGAGTCAGCGCCGCCCCCTGCCCGGCCGGACCTGACAGATCATCCGCCTCCATCGACAGACGTGCAAGTGGGGTTTCCGCCGTCGCCCCCGCATTGCGCATCGCCGTCAGGCAGCGGTCTTTGGTGTCCTGTGGGAAATATTGCCAGGCGACGGTGTGATAAACCAGATGCAACCGGCCCGGCGTAAGATCGGTCAGCTTTCCTTCCAGCCAGGCGCTTGCATCGCCGGCATCCACCCGGGTTTCAGCCACTGACATGGCCGCACGGGTGCGCTCCATCCGTTCAGGCTGATCCGCCCAGAGGAACGCCATCAGGCGCAGGGCATCATCCGGATCAGAAGGGTCAAGCGGGTTCAGGTCAACACCCTGACGGGCGATCACAGTCGGTGCTTCAGCAGGCAACCCATCACCGTCCCAATCCGGCATCAGCATCAGAGCGGGTTCCGCAGCCCCCGCCTGCCCGCCCGGATGCTGCAGTGCATATTGATCCCAATGCAGGTTCAGCCCGCCGCTTGCGCCCAACTCGTAGGTTTCAACCGGCAGGTCAAAACGCGCCTGCAGATAGTGCCCGGCGGCAATCATCGCGGCGGAACGGCGCACTTCATTGGTCTGCGGGGCGGTGTTGATCCAGTCATTAAGGAAACCTTCATGGGCTTGCAATGCCATCTGGATCGCGCGTTGCAATACCTCATCTGCCGGGGCTGCTGCCGGTGGGTAGACCGATGTTAATCCCGCATCCTTCCCCAGCAGAACAAGCGCGTGCAGCCCCCCGAGAACCCGCAAAGGCAATGACGCGCCGCCGGGCCCAATGTCCTCCGCCTCCCAGGTCAGCAAGCGATCCGCAAGTGATGTGCCCGGCGTGAAGCTTTCCGCCAGAACCTCCAGCACCCGCGCCGTAAAAGGTGACCCCAGTGACCGGTTGCTCGCAGCCTGCGACAGGAAAGCCTCGCGCAGTTTCATGAGAACTTATCCATAAGCTTCTGCAACGGATTGCGTGTGTCTTCGTCAACGGATTTGGGCTGCGCCGTCGCGCCCTGCGGCGGTTTGGCTTTGGGTTCTTTCTTCACTGGCGGCTTCATACCCAGACCCACGGCGTTCATAAATTTCGCATTGTCGCCCTCTGCCAGGTGCGCCGCGCCGTCCGAACAGCCGCGCAACAGATCATCCAACCAGGTCTCATCCGCTTTGGCGAAATCATGCAGCACATACCCCGAGACACGGTCTTTATGGCCAGGATGCCCGATGCCCATACGCACACGACGATAGGCTTCAGTAATATGCTGATGCATGGAACGCAGCCCATTGTGCCCCGCATGCCCGCCCCCTTGTTTGACCTTCAGCTTACCCGGCGCGAGATCTAATTCATCGTGAAACACCGTCACGTCCTCAGCCGTCAGCTTGTAAAATCGCATGGCTTCGCCCACGGACTGACCGGACAGGTTCATAAAAGTTTCAGGCTTCAGCAGGATCACCTTTTCACGGCCCAGACTCCCTTCAGACACCTGCCCCTGAAACTTACTGCGCCAGGGGGCAAACCCGTGATCTGACGCAATCTCATCCAGCGCCATAAACCCGATATTATGACGATTGCGGGCGTATTTCGTGCCGGGGTTACCAAGTCCAACAAACAGCTGCATTGCTTTCTCCTGTGTTGGTCATGGTTCTAGGCGCTTGCCCTTTGAATGTCACGTACCGGCTGCGACCCTCTGTGGTCAGATTCATCCAGGGAAGTCCTCCACCACCCGAGCAACCGACTATCACTATGTTCTGTGCAGGCATTTCTAGTTTTCTAGTTTTCTAGTTTTCTAGTTTTCTAGTTTTCTAGTTTTCTAGTTTTCTAGTTTTCTAGTTTTCT
>NZ_PWAA01000040.1 GCF_003031585.1 Thalassobius sp. I31.1 | reverse complement strand
TACAAAAGCCCCTTGGCATTCGAAAGAAAGGCCGCATAAATGAGCACAAGGATCGGAACTTAAACGTGGCAAGTCCACTTGATCACCTGGCCGGTGGCATGGTGGCCAGCTTGGGCGGCGGGGGTGCTGGTGCTGGGTATTTTGCGGGGGCGTTTGATGATCTGATTGAGGAGTTTGGCAACTACCTGAACGCCGCTGGTGACAATATGCACTGGATGGCCGGAGCGATGATTGGCGCGATTGGGGCGTTTCTTCTTGGCGTGATCGGTGCGCTCTGCGGCCTTATCCTCATCTTTGCAAAAATCATGATCTCCTTCATGATCGGTATCGCGCCCATCATGATTGCCCTCTCACTCTTTGATGTCAGCAAGGATTACTTCCACCGCTGGCTGTCAGCCACCGTCTCCTACGCGCTCTATCCGTTGGTGATTGCAGGCGTGTTCTCGACGGTCATCGGAATGGGTCGCTCACTGATGGGCGAGCTTGGCGATCCATCCGGGGCCAGCAATGTCGGCGCGCTGGTGCCCTTCTTCATGATGATGTTCCTTGCCGGTGGTATGATCATCGCAACGCCGCTCATCGTGCGCACGATCTCAGGGAACTTCCTGATGGCGGGGCCGCCGAGCATGACCGGGCCGATGGGTTTTGCGAAGGGGTTGGTAGGAACCCGAGGGTCCAAAGCACGGGCGCGGTTCGGGACACGGTCAAATGCCGAACTGGCAGGGGCCGGGATCCGGCAGGCGGGAGCTGGGGCAGCGGCACTAGCGCAGAGGATGGCAGATCGGGCGAAGCGGTTGAGGTAAAGTTTTGCAAATTCAGTGTTTTTAAACGGTAGCAGCCACTTTGACCGCTGCTGTGCTCTGTACGAATGTCGGATCGGCAATACGAAATGTCGAATGTCACAAACCTTTGGCTCGAAGCCTTGGATTTTCTGAATCAGTTCAGTGGGCTATGTCATGAAATATTAACCCAAACGTCAAGCACTCCTGCCTCAAAACGGACCTTCACCGTAGTTTGTGTCGAGGTCGGCTGAGCGGACAAACCCGCCTTTTGTCCCGGCAACGTCAATAACCGCTTTCAAGTGCTCAGAGAGGATCAGGCCCAATCTTGCCGGTTCGATGCCAGTGCGTCTTGCCAAATAAATTTGAAAAAGATAGTGCATAAATGTTATAGTATAACATTCACATCAACAAAGCTGGAAACCTCGCATGCAACAGACAATCTTTAAACAAGCCTGCGCCATCGCAACTAGTGCGCTGATCGTATTTTCGACGCAGTCAATCGCCCAAACAACGGCAAATTCAGCGGAGACCGAGACCCATACACACGAACACAAGGACGACGGACCATCTTTGATCAACGAGGCTGAAATTCAAGTCCGTAGCCTTTCTGACTGGGCCGCTGATTGGCAGTCTCTTTACCCACTCTTACAAGACGGCACTTTGGATGCTGTGATGGAACACAAGGCTGAAAGTGGCGAAAAGACGGCTGAGGAGTACCGTGCATACTACGAGGTTGGTTACAAAACAGATGTTGAGCGTATTTTGATTGATGGCTCCAGCGTTACCTTCTTTCGAGATGGCCAGCCTGTGCAGGGGCAGTACGCGGACGATGGATATGAGATTTTGACCTACGAATCCGGCAATCAAGGTGTACGCTTCATTTTTGAAAAATCGGGCGGCGACGAAACTGCACCTCAGTTTATCCAGTTCAGCGATCATGAAATCGTGCCGACCAAAGTTGATCATTATCACCTTTATTGGGGCGATGACCGTGCCGAATTGCTAACAGAAGTTACCAATTGGCCAACATATTTCCTAGCCGAGATGAGCGGTGCAGAGATAGCAGCCAAAATGACGGCCCACTAGAATGGCGCATTCGTGAATAACCGTTAGCACCGAACGACCCGTTCGTCTCGAAAGACGAACGGGTTAAGTGCAGAGGCCACACTAAATGGCATCCCAAAGCAAACAATTGCAGGCCAGTGAGCCTATTGGTTTGACAGATTGAGTTTGTGGGTGGGTCGGATTTCTGAGACGGAGGAATGAATAAACGAATTCTGCAAAGCGGACTTTGGCCGCAAGGCAGAAAAATGGTAAAATGGGCTCTTTTCCCTCTTTCGCTACATTCAGCACGAAGGTCTGCTATATCTGTTCTGAGAATTTGGGTCAGTTTATGACGGAAAAGTCAATTTCGTCTGACGTCTTACACGAAAGGCTAAGCGGTTTTATTGCGCTATCTCTTCTATCGTGAGGCGAACCGTTTCAAGAACTCTCTGTAAATCAGCCTTCGGAATACCACCAAAAGCAAGACGCAAAGCTTGTGGGACGGCGGTTGTTGTCGCGAAGGGCTCCGCAGCGGATGCCGAAATCTCTCGCTTTTTCAATGCAGCGATAATCGGCTCGGCGCGCACTCCGTTTCCAAGCCAGACCCAGGAAAAACCGGCGTTGGGGTGGGCGCTGAGCGACAAGTTCGGCAATGACGTTCGGCAGATTGCCTGGCGTTCTGCGCCGTCTCGTTTGCGGTCGTCTTTGGATTTAGCCAATGTTCCATCTTCAATCCAACTCGTAACAAGACCGGAAATCACTGCTGGGGCATTCCATGTCGTTGCCCTGATTGCCTCAAGAAGGCTGGGAATATGCTGCGACGGGGTCACGAGATAACCAAGGCGCAGCCCTGTCGCGAGGCTCTTGGAAAAGCCTCCGACATGAATTGTTCGCTCGGGTACAAGTTCGATGAAGCTCGTCGGCGGATCACTTTCCAGAAACGCGTAGGCCCCATCCTCGATGATGAGAAGGTCGTGTGCCTGTGCAACTTTGACAATGCGCTGCCGTGTGGCCAAACTCATGACCGCCCCCAGCGGATTATGCACGGTGGGCATGAGGTAAACTGCCCGCAGTTTGCGCGTCCGGCACTGTCTGTCCAACGCGTCCGGGTCCATGATCCCATCCGCTCCCTCCACCGGAACGACGTCCAATCCCTGAAGGGCCGCAACTGATTTGAAACCGGGGTAGGTCAAAGTGTCGGCGGCGATGGCCTCACCTCTCTGGAGCACACCGAAAGCGATGGTCGCGAGGCCATGCTGACCGCCAGAGGTTATCAGCAAATTTTCAGGAGAGACTGAACCAAGGGAGGGTTTGAGGCTTTCGGCAATGACCCGGCGTTCGTGCGTGCGCCCGCCATGTGGCTGGTAACGCAACATGGCTTCGAGATCGCCAGCGGATGACAATCGTCGAAGCCCAGCCCGGAGCATGTCTGCGTCACCTGCGCCACCAGGCATATTGAACACAAGATCAATTTGGCCCTTCGCATCGGTTTGATGAACGCCAAGCGTCGGCGGCAGACCCAGATCACGCACGAATGTACCGCGCCCTGCCTCCCCCACGACCTCGGCGCGCCGCTCTAACTCTTTGTAAACTCGCGTTGCCGTCGCCAGAGCCACATTGCATTGCTCGGCAAAGGCACGATGCGTCGGCAACTTTGTTCCGGGGGCCAACTTTCCTTCGCGGATCGCGGCGGACAGCGTGTCCGCCAAACGCAGGTATCGGGGTTTCTTCTTCAATGGGCTGTACCTAGTACAATAGAAAAATTGTCATGCATCAGTCATCATGGCATTGCGGATCCATGTCAACCTCCGAGGTCCCCCTATGCCCAAACTGATCCCCATCTCATTGCTTGCACTTGGTCTGTTCACCGTCACCTTCGCCGTAAACCTTCAGGCTCCGCTCTATGATGCCTATGCAGCACAAAGCGATGTTGGGGCAACGGCCGTAACCATTGCTTTCGCGGCGTATGTGGGCGGGTTGATGCCAACATTGCTGCTGCTGGGTGGGTTGTCCGACCGGATTGGCAGACGGGTTCCCATTGCTCTCGCTTTGATCCTCGGGGCCGCAGCGACAGCTCTCCTCGTGCAATTGCCCAGTTGGACCAGCCTTGTGATCGCCCGATTGATGCTTGGGGTAGGAACCGGTCTCGCGACAACCGCTGGAACCGCCTATATGACAGAAATCCTCGGCGCGGATCGGGCAAAAACGGCTGCATTGATCGTGACCTCGGCCACATCTCTCGGCTTCGGTGGTGGAGCATTTGCGACAGGGATAAGCTTGGGATTCCAAGGCCCGACATTGCTGCCTGTCAGTTACATCGTCTTATTTGTCATTGCGCCCGTCCTTGCGATGACAGCTCTGGCTCTGCCGCGCGTGGATAGCCCCCGTCCTGTCTCTCTCCTGCGCCTCCCGGTGTTTCCGGCAGGCACATGGGTGTTCGGCGCAGCAATGGCCCTCGCATGGTCCACCACTGGCATGACCATTGCTGTTGTGCCGCTAGAACTGGCTGCGAATGACCTGGGCGGCTGGACCGGGCTGGTTATTTTTCTCGCAATCTTCGTCGGGTTTCTGTGTCAGCCGATTGCGCGTCGTATGACCAACGAACAGGCTTTGGTGCTTGGCTTTGTCCTGATCCCATTGGGGTTCCTCGTGCTACTGGCCGGGGTTTGGCTGAAGCTTTTGATCCTCGTTCTTTTGGGAACCTGCATCACGAGTTCCGCCAGCTACGGGTTTACCTACCTTGCCTCGCTCGCTGAAGTTTCGCTGCGCGCGCCATATGACCGGGCGCGCGCAACGGCAGGTCTGTTTGTCTATGCCTACGTTGGGTTTTCACTGCCTGTCATCGCCAGCGGAATTCTAGCGGACAGGTTTGGGCTTCTGAGCGCAATGATCGTATTCGCGGTTGCGCAGAGCATTGCCACTGCACTGATCATTCTGATTTGGAAAAAGCACGCGTCGTCCCGGCTGTCCGCCCCATATGCAGGGTAAAGCAGCCATACGCGTGGCAGCAGTGAAAAGGAGGCATTGACATCATCCATCTGCCGCACGCTCCATAAATTGATCGACCCGTGCTGATGCGTCCTGATAGGCTTCGACGGCTGGCACTGGTTGCGGGTCTACACCGGCATCTTCAGCAGCTAGCGCATCTATTTCAAAGCGCCTGGCGGGTTTTTCTTTCTTACCAGAGGACATTTGCAGCGACCCAATCTTCTGATCCAACGCGTGGATTTGCCCCTGCAGACCACGCATCTGATCCGATGCTGACGGATACGGCAAGTCCCCAGATTGCTTGTCAAATATCCCTTTGAAGAACCGATCTTCATAATACTTGATCCGCTTCGCCCTGACCGGCATCTGTGCATCGACCACAAGGACGATGTCATCCAGATCCATGCGCCGCGCCTCATCTTCCGGCAGCAACGCCGTTTCTTCGGTTCGTTCCGACATACTGCGACCAGCAAAGGGATTGCGGCCAACCGACCGAGACCGTGTCACCACGCGTTTGGTGGTTTTACCAACGGCCTTGCTCAACTCTTCTATGGTCTTTTCATCAGACGGGGTCAGATAGAGTTTGATGCCTGCATTCCCCTGCAATGCGCGACGGGCGTTTTCACCATAGATTTCATCAAGCGCGGGAATGGTCTGCGTCACAATCGCCAGATTGGCGCGGTAAGATCGCAAGGTTTCAATGCTGTCGGTCACAATCGGCATTTTACCAAGACGGTTGAATTCATCGAGCATAATCATCACCGGCCACGGCTCATCTTCACCTGGCTCATGATCCTGAAGGGTCGCCAGAAGATCTGAGAAGAACAGACGGATCAGCGGGGCCAGTGGTTTGACCATCAAGGGCTCGACCACCAGATAGACCGAAAGTGGTGTTTTGCGGATCTCGGCAAAATCAAAGTCAGATGTGGCCGTTGCGCGATCAATGGCAGGGTTTGACCATTGCTTGAGGCCCGAAGTCATCAGCAGCGAAAGATAAGAGGTCAGCGTATCGTTGTTGGTGGACGCCATACGCATGAAGATCAGCTTGGCAGCTGGGTTTAGCACCTCATCCGCGCGGCGACGGTATTCTTTCTGCTTGTCACCGCCGGATGCCGTGATGCGATAGATCTCGCCCAAGGTGGGGCGCTTACGCTCAAACGCCAGCATACCCGCCGCGACAAACAGATCAATGCCTCCATCCAGCAATCCCTGCACCCTATCATCGGCCTGCAAGAACAGGCTGGCCAGTAGCTGCAGTTCCATTTGCTGCCGGTCAACATTCTCCAGCCCGGCAATACGCAGTAGCGGATTGTACCGATGGGATCGACCATCTTTCCAGTCCGTCGGGGCAAAGCGAAAGACCTTGTCACCTTGTGCCGCTCGGTGGCGGGATGTGGCGTCAAAGTTCTCGCCTTTCACATCCAGCACCACCGCACTGCCCTGATAGGTCAGCAAGTTCGGGATCACAAAGCCGGTGGTTTTGCCGCGCCCGGTTGGGGCCACGATCAGAGCATGGGGGAACACTTTGGACATGATTAGGGGCCTACCGCCTTTCGGGGTGCCCATTTTTCCGAGGATGAAGCCATGGCCTGGATGGCCGAAGAAACAGCTGCGTTTCATTTCAGAGAGCGTTTGCCAGTGGGTTTCGCCAAATCTGGTCAGAGCGTCATTCATCAGAACTGCGCTGAGCAGAACGCCCGCGCCGGTGCAAATGCCAATGATCAGATGGACAATCCGCATGTCATTGGCGTGTGAAATCCGCAGATCAGAATATCCCTGCACAAGCATCAGGAAGTCGATAACTGCACCAACACCGAACCAGCGGAACGTCAGAAATGCCGACGCCAACACATAGCCGAGAACCGCACCCAACATGGCAAAGCTGATGACCCCAAGGACAATACGCGACTTATCCATGGGTCGCGCCTTTCTCACCATCGGTTTCAACGTGGCGCTGGCGCTGCACCTCGATCTCTTCGTTGGCGATTTCGTCCAGTACATGTTCCATCCTGACAGAATCCGCCAGCTCTGGTTCGCTTTGCAGATAGGCCTTGGCCATATAGAGGCAGTGGACTTGCCACGTTTAAGTTCCGATCCTTGTGCTCATTTATGCGGCCTTTCTTTCGAATGCCAAGGGGCTTTTGTA
>NZ_PWAA01000039.1 GCF_003031585.1 Thalassobius sp. I31.1 | reverse complement strand
ACAAAAGCCCCTTGGCATTCGAAAGAAAGGCCGCATAAATGAGCACAAGGATCGGAACTTAAACGTGGCAAGTCCAAGCACTACAATTCGATATCGTATTTCCGACAACAAACACAAGTTATGCGGCTGATCGCAGACGTTCATGCACAGTGCAGCATCGGTCAACATGGGCCTTACAGCCAGTCACTGGCCTCAATCGGACTTATCTGAGCATTGTGGAGCGATCAGAACAGAATATCTCTCTGGATAACACTTGCCGTGTTGCTATCGGCCTAGGTGTGGAAAGCTGGCAACTCCTCAAGGACGGCAATCCTGAATAGTTGCTCCAAATAACTTGTAATTTATAAGATTTCTAGAAATTGCATGTCGTGAGGGCAGGCCCAATTACAAGGTTGGAAACTTGAAGTGAAGTAATAGTCACGGTATGTATCTTTAAAAGCTGCAACGCGGACAATCTGTGAATACGCTGCGACTGTACTGATGACTTCATACTGTAAATTGATTTGGTTCACCGAAGCTTCACCTGATTTTCGTGCAGCATACTGAGTGTCTTCTTAGCAGTTTTTGGATCAGCAGACAAAACGCCGCGTCTGACGATTTCAACATCGTACCCTCGCTGGCGGGCGGCGAGCGCTGTCTTGGCGACGCAGTAATTCGTATCAAGACCAACGATACGAAGTTGACCGACGCCAAGTTGCTTAAGAAGCTCGTCGAGCTCTTTGGTTTCAAACGCATCCTGAACGCGTTTCACTATAACGTGATCTGCAAGGCCATTGAATGGTGCCGCAACCTCTGTGCCGGGCGTGCCTGCAACTGCTTGCCCCTTCATCAACAGTCTCGCGACAGCTTTTGTAGAAGGGATAGACCACTCTTGGCACACTGCAATGATTGGTATTTTATTTGATTTGGCGGCATCCAACTCAGCCAATATCTGCGTCTTAGCTTCGGCCTTCATGGCTTCGGTGAACATGCCCGCCTCCCAAAAAACGGTTTGCAGATCGATCATCAGAAAAGCTATCCCAGATTGGTCACCGATGGGATCCCCCGAACTGACGGCACCGATTCGTCTGATGCCATTCCCAAACCAAATGGTTACACCAAGGAGGGTCATGCCAAGTATAATCCAAGTCATGTCAGCCATTTCCTATCGCCTTTTTGAGATTTTCAGTAAGCGTCGTGATGACTTTAAGAGCCGTTTTGATATCAGCGGTGTCTAAACCCACCCCAACTGATCTGACCAACACCATTTCGCGCCGTACAACATCTTCGATCAACGCTCGTCCCTTTTGTGTCAAAGCAATAAGGGCGGATCGCTTATGGCGTGGGTTTTCGCGCTTGAGCGTCAGACCGTCGGTGAGAGTTTCATTTACCATCAGCTGAACATATTGCCGTTTAATCTCTAACTTTTGGGCAATATCGGGGACAGTGGCTTCATCTTCAGTCAAAAGAACTTCAAGAACGGCGCGGCCCCTGACCGTTAATCCAATGCCATCTAAGCCGTGCTCAACCGCTGCCTCAGCGGATTGCATCAAAGGGCGGGACAGCCAAATGAGTTTATAGAGTTTTTCTGGATCAGTCATGACGCTATTGATGTCATATTGACGTTTATAATGTCAATATGGTTTGAGCCATCTATCATGAACTCAGCGGCGTTTGCTGCATTCTGAGCGCTATTTGTTTTGCATCATGTCATTCGCAGTGAGGCATTGTGGGACTTCAGAGCAAGAGTGAACAAAATCGCAAAAGACATGGTGAACCCAGCGACAAGGATTGGTATGGCATTCCAGTCCGCGACTGAGATCAGTGCGCCAACCATTGGTGGGCCTGCCAATGCACCAACGCTCCCAAGTTGCGCGATTAGCCCATTGCTGGGCCCGATAAGCTTGGGTGACCCCGCAACCTTTGGAACGGTAGAAAATGTTTGCGCAACGAGAATACCTGACATGAAGATCGCGACTGCAGCGAATGGGATGATCTGATGTAACGATGCAGTTGTGGCGAATACCGGAAAGGTTGCGGCAGTCAAAGCGATGGATGCGGCAAGTGCAATGACAATTTCGGGAAGCCGACTGGCCAGAAAACCGTAGCAGAGGCTTCCGACGATGCTCGCAAGCGCCACACCACCGGTGACGCTTCCAGCAGAGCTTGGGGCGAAACCATGCTCCTGCACAAGAAATGTCGGCAGTAAACTGAGGATCGCAAGCGTAAGTAAAGTGAGGCCAAGGAATGCACCGCCAAGAAGCCAAGATGCAGGTGGCATCTTGAAAAATGTGGTTCGAAGGTTCAGGTCGGCATCGGATGATCTTGCGCTTTTTGGAACAGAAACCAGAGCCGCTAAAGCCGACAAAAGAACAAGACCGGCGGTTGTCATGAACCAGCCATGCCAACCGATAAGTTCTGATATCGCACCACCAGCAAAGGCCGCTAAACTAAGCCCTAAGGTGAAAAATGTCCCCCACAGTGCAAGTGCAAACGGTGCATCTTTTTGACTTGCCTCTCGTGCGATAAGTGTTGGTGCTGCGACGACAATCGCCAAATATCCAAACCCTTCAATAACCCGGGCACCGATCAGCATTGACACCGACGTTGAAAGTGCTGCGGCGACCGAACAGACGCCCATCACAAGCGCTCCGATAACCACGGATTTACGCAACCCACCTTGAACGACCCAGAAGCCTGCAAGCAGACCAAAGCACGCAGATGCCAACGTGATGAGCGACACGATCCATCCAATCGTGAAGAGGTCAAGTTGGAATTCTTGCTGAATTGCGGGAATTACCGGCGCGATACGGCCAACTTGTACAGCGCCAGCAACCCCAACTAAGAATACAGCAATAATTGCCTGCCAGTCTGACTTCGGGGCCGTACTCTCTACCCTGCTTCCATTCCGTGGAATTGTCATGTTGATGACCTCAATTGGATCTCTGTACGCACCAGTGTTGCCCAGTCAAACCGGTACTTTAGTTGCAATACGCACAATACAACTGGAGCAGCCAAGAGGAGTGACCAAAGATGTTTTACAACATCAGAGACCTGCGTTTGGAAGATCGATGCTGTGTTCATCGCGCCGTCAGAAGTACTTAAAATAAGTGCCGCGAATAAATTATTGGCCAAGTGAGCGCCAATTGGCAGTTCTAGCCCACCATCAAGTATCGCGAGCACCCCAAAAAAGAGACTAAGCACCAGATAGACCGGAGCTATGAATATGAAGCCATTCTGAAACTCGGGATTGGATATGTGAACTGCTGCAAAGGCGAAGGTCACAATCACAAGCGGCCATATCGGGAGAACGAAGAAACGTGATAGGCCTTGCAACAAATAGCCGCGAAACAGGATTTCTTCGGCGACGACTTGCAGTGGCAGGAGCAACATCGCAATCAATAATAGCGGCAGAAAGCTGTTGAGTGTAAATTGATATGTGAGCAATTCGCCTGGGATCACCCAAAGCACTATGCCACCCGCGACCACAAACCAGAGCAGCGCTGCAACACCAACACGCTTGAGATCAAATCTTCGCCGACTGGTCAGGACTGAGCGAACAGGACGATTGTGTAGGAAACGGATGCACAGCAAAAGAGCAATCAGCGCACAAGCAAAGGGAACCAACATGACGATAAGGGCAAGGTTCGAATTTACACCAATTTGATCAAGACCACCGGTCGCGAGCAATCGGTCAAGATCTGCATCGCTAAAGCTCCCTTTTTCGGCGTAATAAGTGACAATAAAAAATAACGGAACATGACCTGCTACAAAAAATGCAAGGGTTGTGATCATGGTTGCAGCATACCGCCACCACTGGTTTTTCCCCAACGAGGACTGAGCTAAAAACATCGAATTGATCCTTGTTCTCATTGGTCATTCTCAGGGGCGTCATCGAGGGCAAATACCTCTTCGACTGAAAGATGAAAGTGCCGCGCGATACGTAAAGCGAGATCAAGAGAGGGGGAGTAACGCCCGCTTTCAATCGCGATAATTGTTTGCCGTGAAACACCCAAATCATCGGCAAGTGACTGTTGTGTTTCAAACGGTTCTGCTTCGCGATAGGTCCGAACACGGGAGATCACTTTTGAGGATCTCATTCGCGCAGATCCTGTACAATCGCCAAGATCATACGAGCGACCGCGGCAAGAGAACTGATCGTGATCATCGCAAACACAATGCCTTCTGATCGCGTCAAACTATAACTTCCCAGGCTGTGAGGTCCCAAGGCCGCTTCATAAATTGCCAAGGCAGCAACCGCAAAGACACCCGCCTCGAGTATTCTCCCTCCAAATTTCTCGGATGTTGTATCTACTAGCTCTTCTCGCTCATCGGGGACGTGGCGTGTAGCTGGTTTGCTCAGTAACTGTTGGGCAAGAACCACGGCAGCTACTGTGGCCAGAAACCCAAGGACTGAAAAGCTCATGAACCTTGGACTGCGGGATCCGAGCGTAAGGCCATCGGTCATCAAGATAAAAAAGACGAGGTAGGCAATTTCTACAGCGATCGCAGCTGATAGCATTAGTTTTGAGTATTGTGACATTGATGCATCCAATTGTAAGGTTACCTTTACATATGCGTTGAGCTACTGGATGTAAAGGCAACCTTACATTTCGACTGATGTCGAATGTAATTGATGATCCCAAAAAGGTAGTGTCCCCCCGTTCTGACATTCAATGTCCGTTGTAGGATTCCATGTTTTTGAAAGCATCTTCAGCTACGCTACCTATTTTAAGAGGGTTCAAAAAGTTAGTGCACCTCGGTTGCGGAAAGCCTGTCCTGCAAGCGCTGACGCCAGTCACGTAAAGTCAAAGTTGCTAGTGACTTAGGGAGCGCTTGGCCCTTTGGGCATTTCAAGCCCTCTGCAATTTGATAGCTCCTTGGCACTTGAAGATTCGCGAATCTTGCAAATGAAGTTTTTTGTGGAAAAAAGGAAACTTCAATCTGGCTCGCAAACGGCCAAACTCAACAAAATCAACGTTCTACTGACTGAGATATGGAAGGTTTATGTGAGACGTGACAAAGGCAGAGTTGTGAGACACACCATAACTTGGCCACTTAGGGGTATTTTTTGACCACTACACACACATCAAATGACCACTGGCGATTTTATCGCCAGTGGTTTTGTTTATTTTCAATGCCTTAGGTGTTTTGATTTTTAACGCTGAAGCGTTGACAGCGTTTGACTACATTTCAGCCGACCACTTGCATTGGTGGTGCAAAAATTCTCTAAAAAACCCACAGGTTCCGGAACCTTTCATACCCATCAGCCGCCCTCATCTGGGTCATGGCCATGCGCCGGGCAGGCTTGCCTGGCTTTGAAAGGATTCTGTTTTGACTCGTTCCACCACTCTGATCCCCGTCAGCCCCATCAGGTTCATTGGCGAGATCCCAAGCGTTCACACCGTTGAAAATC
The DNA here is from genome assembly GCF_003031585.1 of Thalassobius sp. I31.1. GTDB lineage: Bacteria > Pseudomonadota > Alphaproteobacteria > Rhodobacterales > Rhodobacteraceae > Halocynthiibacter. The sequence goes on along the minus strand of NZ_PWAA01000039.1, from coordinate 2,464 downwards.
GGTTGCAGATGTTCCTGCGGACACTGCGGGCGTTAAAGCAGGACAACAACCTGGAGGCCGTGAAGCTCAATCCGCATAAAATCCCCAACTGGCGCGAATTGATCGAAAAGCCTGACCGCCTCAAGATTGAGCGCCGGACTTTGCGTTATCTGGAGCTGCTGGGAAATAAATCCGGCATGGCCCACCTGAACTCTGATGCAAAAGCCAAATTGGCCCCATTGCGCGGTGGCTTGCCTGTGTCCCGGATTGCGACGGAACATGAGGCGGATGAGATCGCGGCTGCCTTGCATGCTGAGATGCCCTGGATGGCGCGCGCAACCGAAGAGGTCTGGCATGGGTTGCGCGCCTCTGCCCGGGAGGGTTTGCCGGGGTTGCGGTTCAATCCGCTGGTTCTGGTCGGCCCGCCCGGTATCGGCAAAAGCCATTGGGCCCGGCGCCTGGCACACCATCTGGCTGTGCCCACCACCACGCTTGAAGCCACGGGAGAGCCGGGATCCTTTGCCCTGGTCGGAACGCAGAAAGGCTGGGGCAGTGCTTCGCCTGGGAAGCTGGTTCACACCGTCTTGTCGGAACAGCACGCCGGGCCACTTGTGATCATCGATGAGGTGGAAAAAGCAGGAGAGGTGACATCAACGCAAGGATCCCGTCACACATTGACAGATGCGCTGTTGCCCTTGTTGGAGCGCATGACGGCGCAGGCCTGGGAATGCCCGTATTTCCAGATCAGATTTGACATGTCCTGGGCGAATTGGGTGATGACGGCGAACAGCCGGAATGGCCTGCCGAGGCCGCTGCAAAGTCGATGTGTTGTGCTGGATCTGCCAGGCCTGACCCCGGATCAGCTGCGCGATTTTGCCGAGATCGAAGGGAGGCGCCGTAGCCTGCCAGACCCTGCGCTGGGGGCGTTGATGGATATTTTTGACTGTGGCGCGATCAGAAGTTCCGAGCTGAGCTTGCGCACCGTCAGCCGCATGCTGGACCGCGCTCAGACCCTTGCCAACCGCCCACCATTGAACTGAGGTCACATCATGAATTACCATACAATTCCGTACCATAACGGTAAAATCGTGGTCCTTGGTGACCTGCATTATGACAGCTTCCGCCGCTTCGCCCTGTGCCCGGTTAATATGTGTGCGCTGCAGGATATTATTGAGAATGCTGATGCTCTGATCCTCGCGGGTGATCTGACAAACGTGCCGGCTAAAAACTGGGCACGGGTGTTCCGGTAGGCTGATTTGGCAAAGGCATCCCTCACCAATGTGGGTCGTCGTGAATTATGCCGCGAAGGTCTGCTATTCCCCCAAGGTGGTAAACGCCAACTTCCACTTTGGGCTGGGTGCCGTCAAACGTCGAGGCAAAATCTGCGTGATTTCCAGACTGCCGGGGCAAAATGTGTTGCTGCGCCGCCGCAAGTCGGCTTAGAGCCCAGTTCAACCGATGCTGCAATGTGCACCAGTGACCGCTTTCGCGAAGCTGCGTGTCGTGGAAACCGTTAGCCATCTTCTCGGAGTTGTTTCTCGTAGCTTGCCCGCTCTTGATCCATCGCGGCGCGCCAGCGTGCACGGAGGGCCAGTGCGTTTTCCGGTATCCGTTGCTTTAGCGTGTCCGCTGAAATCATGCGGTCTGTGCGGAAGTAACGAAACCCCGCCCGAAGTTCGCACCATGCTGCGAGAATGCGGCCTGTGTCACGGTATCCAAGCAGGATCGGCCAGATGACGCGGCTGGTCCGCGCGCCATTATCGTCTTCGTAATGCAGCGTCATCTTGCGGCGCATTCGAATAGCGTTCCTCAGCACCGAAGAATTGACACCTTCAGACGCGGGCACAACAGGGGCCACACTTGTGACTGGCTCCAACACATGTCCACGCAATCTCTCAGGGACAACCGCTTCGATCTTGGCTAGAAGGTTCAACGCGGCTTTTGCCAAATCAGGTTCTCCCCGGCTGGCCACCCAATGCGCGCCCAGCACGACGGCATCCAGTTCATCCGATGTCAGCATGAGCGGGGGCATGTCGAACCCCTTTTCAAGGACGTACCCAACCCCGGCCTCTCCGCGAATAGGGACATCCTGCGCCATCAGCGCCGCAACGTCGCGATAGACGGATCGTTTGGATGATCCCAATTCTTGCGCGATGCTCTGAGCCGACATTGGCCCGTTCTCGCGACGCAGAAGTTGCACGATTTCGAATAATCGTTCCGCCTTGCGCAAAGCTATGCTCCTGTTTGATGCTGCCACAACGCTGTCAGCATGCCATATTTATTTTGCCTAGAAAACCTGTGATGACTGCAGTCCAGATAACAGGAGACCAGAATGTTAAAGGGAAGTTGCTGCTGCAAAGCCGTCCAGTTTGAGGTGGCGAGTGCACCGTCATTTGTTGGGACGTGTCTGGACTTGCCACGTTTAAGTTCCGATCCTTGTGCTCATTTATGCGGCCTTTCTTTCGAATGCCAAGGGGCTTTTGTA
>NZ_PWAA01000038.1 GCF_003031585.1 Thalassobius sp. I31.1 | reverse complement strand
TGTCCGTTTGCCATTTCCGTTCTCCTTTTCGGCAAAATACCAAGTTAAAGGAACGGAACAAATACGGGACAAGTCCATTTTGTTGTCTGCGATTTGAGGCGCGCGATTGAATCTGAACGCCGTAGGCGCAACCGTGCCCCAACAGGTGGGCGCTTGAGCACCGTCAGCGTGAGGGTTTTGTCGCGTAGCCCTGCGTCCTGCATTGCGCTCTGCCAGCGCTGATCGACCAAAGTGGCGAAACTATCGCCCAACAGTGGTGGCAAGCTGGTTTCAATCGCTTTCGAGACCTTGTGCACATAGAAACTGTACTCCGGCCCGATCTGCGAGATGATCGCGGCAAAGAGCGCTCGGATCTTCTCCAGATGCACATCATCGCTGGTCATGCTGTTCACACCGTCAAGGCGGATGCACTGAAACAGGGCGTTGCCACGCGTGCGGATGGTCACGTCATCAACCAGCGACACATAGGGCAACATGCTCGCCATGGGGCGTTCTCGGCTGGACCAATCCGGCAGGCCAGTTTCATCACGGGGCATAGCTGTCACCCCCGTGGATCTTGCGATTGGCTGTTGGCGGCGTTTCCTGCAGGGCGGTCACAACCACTTCAAGAAACGCCGGATCCCAATCTGCCGCCTTCCACAGCGCAGGGTACGCAAGGCCTGCCAGAATGATGATTGGCCAGCTCTGCACCCACAAAAACACCAGTACAAACCCGAAGAGCCAGACCATGGCATACATAATCGGCAGGCCGATAAGCTTCGGCGGGCGGATTAGGCCAAGGAAGAGACGGGTTTGCGCGGCCATTTGGATTACGCGCCCCAGATGGCGGTGACGATGGTGGGGGCTGCGGCGATGCCAGCAATGGCAACAAGCACCCAGAGCGCCTGCCGGAAGTCCAGAATGCCAAAGAGCCACGACAGGAATACGCCAATCAGGGCAAGCGTGCCGATGACAATTCCCAAGGGGCCGGTGATCGTATCAACAATGCCCTGCAGCAGGTTTTGCACAGGCGATAAATCAATGCTCTGTGCCAGCGCCGGATTGGCAAACATCAGGCTTGCCAAGGTCAGTGTCAGAAATGTCCGTAAGTTCAATCGCATCAGGAGGCTCCGCTCAATCTTTCCACGACCGCCATGACGCGGCGGACGTGGTTTTGGGTTTCTCGGTAAGGGGGGATGCCGCCATGGCGCGTGACCGCATCGGGGCCAGCGTTATAGGCGGCAAGGGCAAGTTCGGGCGTGCCGAACTGCGCAAGCATCATCAGAAGGTAACGCGCAGAACCATCCAGATTGGCGCGCCAGTCATGAGGATCGACGTTCAGCTGCGCAGCCGTTGCAGGCATCAGCTGGCCAAGGCCGATTGCACCAACAGGGCTACGGGCCAATGGGCGATAGGCGCTTTCAATCTCGATATTGGCCTGGAATAGGATCTGCCAGTCGGAAACGCTCAGGCCAGCACGGCGCAGCGCGCTGTGCCCACCGTAGCGCTGAGCGGTTTCTTGGATAGCAGAAAGGATTTCCGGGCCGGGGATGGCGCGGCTGGGGCGCGTTGGCTCAGGTCCGACATTTGGAGTATACACAACCGGCTCAGGCCTGCGTTGGCCAATGCCATCCACATAAGTTTGCGCAAAGCCTAGTTGCGGCGTCGTTGAGGTTAGCCGCCCATCCGGCTGAAACGACAGGACGAAACCCTCTGCCAATGCCGCATTCGCCCCAGTCAGGGCAAGCAGCAAGGTAATCTTAGCTGGCGTTGTCCAGCTTGTGCGAAGTGACTTTCCCTTCCAACATCGGGATCGATACCGTGGTGAGTTCGATACCGGCAAGGAAGCTGACCAAGCCGTTGATCGTCTTGAACTCTCGCGCCACCATATTGTTGCGCGACGTAACCAGTAAGCGGCGCATCTCCCCATCGGGTGACACGCAATGCACGGTCCAAACACCGGACCATTGGGCAGAGGTTCTTGTGGGCGTGGTGCGGCAGACGACATCCACTGAATGATCTTCAGCGAGCAGCGCGCGCAGCCCGTCTTCGCTAACAACATTCGGGGCGTCTTGCATTAAGTTCATAGGTCAGGCCTTGCGTGTCAACGCGATGACCTGTCAGCCCCTCATGGGCTATCTGATCAATGCGTAATTATAATATTGCAATCAATAGCGGCTTTGTGAATTGTCGTCATATCAATGCTGCAAAAGCTATTTAGTGGAATATCTTCCTCAAACCAAGGTGGTCACGCGTGCAGATTTTAATGTGTCTGATTTGATGTATTTTTTCGACGCGTTTCATGAAGACTAAACCCAAATGGTGTCAGATTTACTGCACAAGCGATAATTGTTGGATAACGTCATGATTAGCTCCCTCTCCACCGCGAATACTCTGCTGGTTCAAGCAATGACACAGCGTTCTGAAATCAGTGATGGCGGGGCATCTGTGCAGCGACATGAGGTGTCCGTTGCCACCACACAAAAACCACGCCTAGAGGCTGGGGTTGATGAACTATTCTTTGGCCCAAGCCATGCTACCGCAACAGACAACTCTGGTACGATCAGTCGGTTTTTGGAAAAGGCCGTAGGCATGGCCAAGGCTCTGGCCCGCTTGCAAGGAACTTCGGTGCATGCCGTCATGGGGAATATACCTGGCGGAGGGATCATGCAGGCATCATCGGGCTGGGCCTATGAGGCCGAGGTCGAGATTTACGAAAGCGGTGTTGTTCGCATGAGTAGTCAGCTCACTGGAACAGACGGCGATGACACCCTTACGATAAACACCGGGGATGCGTCGAAAAAAGATGTCACCGCTATGAGCGCGATGCCTCTTGGCATTAATGCGGGGGACGGAAACGATGCGCTGACACTCGCCAGTCAGCGGGTCGTCGGTGTTGACGCCGGAACCGGTGATGACCGCGCGGCAATTGACGCGATGTTTGTTGCAAATATTGAAGGGGGGGCTGGCAATGATGCCATCGCGATTGCCAGCTCAGTAGTCCGCAATGTATATGGTGGCACCGGCGCAGACGCGATTAGCATCGCCGCCCATTACATATCAAATGTACATGGTGGGGCGGGAAATGACGCGATGACCCTACAGGGTGATCGTGTGTTCAATGTCAATGGTGATGATGGCGCAGATGCCATTTCAGTGACGGCGAGGTCTGCCGATAGCGTTTCTGGTGGCGCAGGAAATGACGCATTGACAGTTGATGTTCGGCAAAACGCGCATATTCGGGGCGGCGAGGGTAACGATGTTATCAACGCCCGCGCCCATGGCGCTGATGGTAATCTGAATATTTCCGGCGGCTCAGGGAATGACGTGATTAATATCGACGCCGATATGGCCCTGCTGCGCTTTGAAGGTGGTGATGGTCAGGACCAAGTTCACATCAACCGAGCGCGTGACCTGACCATTAGCCTGGGCACGACAGATTTGGACAGCGCATCGATTTCATTTGATGAGGGTACATTAAACATCCATCTGGAGGATGGATCAGAAATGTCGATCAGCGGTCTTGCAGATACACCCTCGATCCGCATCGTATCAGATCAAAATGCCGGTTATGACTTACGTAGATATGTACCGGTGAGTACTATTCTATAGCTACATAGCTGGGACGTTTGTGAGACGTCGTAGCGACTGACTGACTTTGAGGACGGGAGAAGCGAATAGCCGCTATTCTTGGCTTTCGAACTCAGACATAGCGTGTTCCACATCCCAATCAGAATACAGCGTGACTTGCGTTTCACCGTTGCTCCACTGATACAACAGGCCAATTTCTTCCCCAGTTTCAAAGCAAAAATTGCGCCCGATTGGGGCAGCGGTTTCGCGAGCGTTCTTGGGAATTGTCATGGTTTACCTCGCGGATCCAGGAGCTCTTGCGGATCAACCCCAAGGGCATGCGCAATCTGCTCGAGCTTATCTGCAGAAGCCGAGTTCCGGGCCAGTTCAATCTTGCTGATATAGCTTCGATCCACTTCGGCAATGAGTGACAGTTCTTCTTGGCTTAGGTTTCTGGAATGTCTTAGATTCTGGATATTTTGACCAATACGTTCCCTTAAAATCATGGCTTCGCTTCAGCCAAAACATCAGGGTGCCTCTACGGAATATATTCCACAAAACAATTTTGCAGGACCACCACTCTTGATTGCACGACCATCATGACAGCAGTTTCAATGTTATAATTTTGGGAACTTATGGAGGTTGCAATGTCTTTTGCAATTCACAGAAACGGCATTGGCATGATCTTGGCTGCGCTCTTCGCTTTGGTGTCGCCGCAACCGGCCAAGGCGTATCGGGTGGATTGTGCCATTCTGCTTGGTCTGGCTGGCGGATGGCCTGCGTCAGCAGAATGCGCCCATGCGCGGGCGGTGTTCATAGGGCGACATCCAATCCCCATCATTGATTAGTAAACGCCCGCCAGGTTTAAGTACGCGAAACCACTCAACATAGGCCGCAGCGGGGTTGTTTAATGTCCATGCGAGGTGCCGCGCGGTTACAAAATCGAAGCTGTCGTCAGCAAGGGGGATCAGGTTTTCAGCATCACATAGAAGCGGGGGCATGTTTGCCAAATCTGTCCTCTATTTTATGAGAGGCACTGTCGTCAAATGTTGCCGCACGGGCGGACCAATAGGCGCGGATCTCTTCGTTGAGATCAAAGTTTTTCCTGCTATTTCCTTCACGCCCGCAACCTTGCGTCAACGTATAAGTCCCCGCGTTTGGTGTATTCCAGATCGGTTGCGACCCCGTAAGTTTCACCAATCTCTGAAAGTGCTAGGATGTCTTCGGGGGCTCCGTCTGCAAGGATCCTGCCGTCCCGTAATAGTACCAAACGATCACAGAATTTTGCAGCTAGATTAAGGTCATGCAATGCCGCCATCACCACGGGTTTACGCAGTTTAGTTTCGTTTTTCACGGAAGCCATGATTGAAAGTTGGTGATGAAGGTCCAACGCACTGGTGGGTTCATCCAGCAAGATCACATCAGGTTGCCGCACCAAGGTTTGTGCCACGGCAACCATCTGCGCTTGCCCACCGCTAAGATCTGCAATGCCACGATCTGCCAGATGGCCCAATTTCAGTACTGCCAATGTGTCAGACACTTGATCCAAATTATCCGACTTCACACGCCAACCGGTGGTTTGTTTCAACGCCAGAAGAACACTTTCAAAGACACTTAAGATCGCGTTGCAGCCAAAGGCTTGAGGCATATAGGCGATACGTTTCGCACGAACTTGACGGCGCATGTGTGTGATATCTTCACCCCCCAGAAAAACGGTTCCGGCTTTCGCAGGGACAAGACCAGATAGGGTTTTGAACAGAGTGGATTTACCAGATGCATTCGGCCCAATCAGCCCCACAAACGCACCGGGTTTGATGTCTGGGATCGACACATCATTCAAAATCATTCGGCTGCCATAACCGGCGACGAGATTTTTAACATTTAAAGTCATGACAGGCGCTCCCGGCGGGTACTGAGGATGATCGACACGAATACAGGCACGCCGATCAATGATGTAATGATGCCAATGGGATAGATGATCCCCGGCGTGATGGATTTTGAAATCACGGATGTGAGTGACAAGACCAACGCGCCGACCAATGCGGATAAGGGCACGAAAAAGCGTTGATCTTCACCGACGAGGAGACGTGCTATGTGTGGGCCAACAAGACCTATAAACCCCACCGTGCCGACGAAAGATACGGCAGTGGCGGCAAGAAATGACACGCAAATCAACATCTCGACCCGAAGGCGGGCAACGTTCACACCCATGCTTTCGGCGGTGGCCTCGCCCATACGTAATGCCGTCATGGGCCAAGTGCGTAGTAAGCTGAACGGAATGGCGATGCACAACAATAACGTACCGAGGGTGATTTTTTCCCAACTTGCGCGTGACAGTGATCCCATCATCCAAAAGACAATACGCGAGATTTGATCCTCAGACGCCCAGTACTGCATCAGTGATAACAGGGCAGAGAACGTAAAAAATATTGCAATGCCAAATAAGATCATGGTTTCTGATCCGACGCCCTTGAGGCGGGTGGCGAACAGGATGAAGCCACAGGTCAGAAGCGAGAATACAAAGGCATTTGTGGTCACGAGTAGCCCTCCAATCACGGGGACAACGCTGATGCCCATGACGATTGCCAGGGATGCGCCAAAGCTCGCAGCCGCCGAAACACCAAGGGTGAAAGGTTCAGCCAGCGGGTTGTTCAAAATGGTCTGCATTTGTGCCCCAGCAACGGCCAATAACGCACCAACAAGAACGGCAGTTACAGCAACAGGCAAACGATAGTCCCAGACAATCACTTTCAAACGCACGCCATGTGATAGTGGGTCAAGAAACACATCTATGACTGTCGATAGTGGGTAATGCCCAGGCCCAGTTGAGATATCGACCAAAAAACTGGCGAGTAATAAGATGGCAACAAGCACTAACATCAAGCAGCGTCGACTGACCTGTGATGTATAGGCTCGGCGCATCAATGCGGTATCGGTTTGTAATGTCATGAAAATGTCCTGCAAAAGGAACGGCCCCACCATGAGGCAGGGCCGTGGAATGCTTGAAGATCAACCGTCAGATTGCAGTGAACCCCAGAACACGCCAGAATATTCAATCGGCAAAAAGCGGTCATGCAATTCAACCATCGTGGCCTCTGGATCAAGATCCGCGAACAGTTCTGGGTGCAGCCATTTCGCGAAAGCTTGCATCGCAACGAAATGGTAAGGGCTGTTGTAGAACTGGTGATACACGGAATGGAAACGACCGTTTTTCACGGCAGACAGCTCCGGCCAACCTTCGCGCGCCGCCAAGGCCGAAATCCGGGCCTGCACCGCTGCTTGGTCAGCTTCATACCCAAAAAGAACGGCGGTGGTTGCTGGGTTGGCTTCGGACCAATTGGCGCCTGTGCCGATAATCACATCCGGGTCATCCGCGAACAAGGCTTCCAGGCTGACATCCGTTTTGAAACCCGGGAACCGCATAGAACCCCAGTTGCGACCGCCCGCCAGATCGACCAAACGCCCAAGATTGGCCGCGCCATATGTGGTGCAACATTTGTTGGGGTTATATCCGGCTGCGTTCTCGATAAAGACAATCGGACGGTCGTCTACCGGGATAGAATTGACGCGCGAATAGATCAGCTTCATCTGTTCTTGATAATAGTCGCTGAACGCATCCGCTTCGTCACGTTTGTCAAAAATACGCCCCAGCAGTTGGATGCTTGGCACGGTGTTGGCGGTCGGGTCTTGACGGAAATCTACAAACACGGTCGCGACGCCAGCTTCTTCCAGCTTGTCGATGATGCCGCTTTCTTGCGCCTTCAGCAGGTTGCCAAGATTCATGAACACAACTTCTGTGCCCAAGGAAATCACGGCTTCAAGGTTCCATTCATCGGAATACGGGCTGCCAAAGTTGGGGATATCCCCGGCACCTGGGAAGGCCGCCAAATACTTGCGATACGCATCCGGGTCATAGTTAATCATGTCGTCTTTCCAGCCAACGACACGCGCAAAAGGGTTTTCATTGTCCAAAAGCGCGACGGAATAAATCATGCGCCCTTCGCCCAGCACAATACGCTGTGGATCTTTTTCGACTTCGACGGTGCGCCCGGCGACATCGGTTACGGTAATTGTCTCTGCGGTGGCGATCGTGGCGGACGCGAAAATCAACGTCGTTGCTGCGGCAGCGGAGCAAAGACCCCGCGTCAGTTTACTGACATTCATGGGTCTCTCCTAAGGAATATATAGCGACAAAAAGTGAGTCGCCGCGATGGCCTTAAATTATACGTGACTATTTTTGTCAATTATAATGAATTCACCGAATGAAGGCAATTCCTCACTTGTTATGGGGCTTACTTGTAGGGTCTCACGGCCATTCTCGGTTTCATTGTGGGGGTTGTTTCACGGATGTCCCGTCGCCCGGCAATGGCTTTCTTGGAAAGAATGAGAGGAGTATTGGCGTTTTACATCATGCCATACCTCCTACCTTATTCTGACGGAACTCGGTGCCATCTATCCACATACGATGCATTGAGACGACTAATTTTCGTGCAACAGCAACAACCGCGCGGCGACGTCCCTTGCTGCGCATCAGACGCATGTCCTAGGATTTAATCTGGAAATTTGCCATCGTTCGCATGAGTAGCGCGTTCGCGGCAGCATATAGAACTGAGCGAACACGCCTGCGATTATCCGTGTTTACGCGGATCTGTTACGCCGGGATATGGAGACGTATTTCGGCGATGCGGAACGCTATTTTCGCTGTCAGGATGCTCAACGCAGCGAGGTATTTGATGAGGTGAAGCAGGCCAGTGAGACTTATTTGCGGGTGTTGGATGAGGGGAGGCAATAATTTGGAATGACTGTCAAGAGATCCTCTCAAATTCATCCGCCGTCGGTTCGATATCCCAATCGGAATACAACCTGATCTGAGTTTCACCGTTGTCCCATTGGTACAGCAGGCCGATTTCGACATCGGTTTCAAAACACATAATGCGTCCGATCGGGTTAGCCGTTTGGCGATCGGTTTCCGGTAAGGTCATGATTTACCTCTTTGAGCCAGGAGCGCTTGGGGGTCTACATCTAGGGCACACGCAAGGTGGACTTGTCCCGTATTTGTTCCGTTCCTTTAACTTGGTATTTTGCCGAAAAGGAGAACGGAAATGGCAAACGGACA
>NZ_PWAA01000037.1 GCF_003031585.1 Thalassobius sp. I31.1 | reverse complement strand
ACAAAAGCCCCTTGGCATTCGAAAGAAAGGCCGCATAAATGAGCACAAGGATCGGAACTTAAACGTGGCAAGTCCAAGCCTACATATCTCTGATGCAACGCTAGCAAGGACGGAATTCCGAGTTCGACATGTCCGCATAACGTAGATTCACTGACTAAATATGAGAGGCAGATCACCAACGGTGGCTTTGGTTAAGCGGCACTGTAGCGAAGTCCTCGATCGGCAAGGCCCGATGTGGGTTGTCGAGTATCATTTCAAAAGTCGCTTTCTGCCCATTGCCGGAGTTTGCGCATCGCGCAACATTTGACAGTTTGGGCTCACTATCGCCATTAGATCGGTCGTGGCATTTTCACTTCGGGGGGCTCTTCCCCCGACATGGACGGCCCACAGTTGCCGTCCACGAGCTATTTGAACGCTGCGCTGCGGCTTTCGCATTGCGGCCATTCGTGCATCTTTCAGCATTGTGGTGACTTGATCGTCACTCAAAGAATCTCGACGATGTCGGAATATGACACAGATGGAACAGGCTTGTGGATGGTAAAACGTGTTTCGTAGAATCTCAGGTTCATCACGCAAACCTCGGTTGCAGTTCAGCGCAGTACGGGGCGGTGCAAACAGTCTCGCGGACCGAGATGAGGCAGGCCACACTGCTGCGGAAATACTCCCTTGACCAGCCGCTTGATGCGTTGTGTGTGCCACGAGGTCTTTGCGGCCTGCATAAGATTGCGTTCTAGTATATCGCCTATAAACTATCACTGTATCTGCTTGGAGCAGCCATGTCACGGAGACCGAAACCTGAGTGGAGGAACAAGCCAAGCACAACCGCGAGAGTTTGTCCCCACAAGGTCGAGATACATACAAATTAGAGTTGGGTTGGGTTTGGCACATCGCCATAGACAGCCATCGGATCAAACGTCTTTTGTTTTTCAACAAAAGTCAGTGGATCTCCGGCCTCTGCACCATGCGGTATCGCCCGATAGAAACAGGAATGATAGCCAACGTGGCAAGATGCGCCGGATCCGGTAACATCGACGCGTAACCACAGGGCATCTTGATCATCATCGATGCGCGCTTCAACCACCTTCTGGACCAGACCTGAAGTGGCGCCTTTGTGCCAAAGCGCCTGCCGTGCGCGGCTGAAGTAATGTGCCTCACCGGTTTCGATGGTCAAGCAGAAGGATTTGGCGTTCATCCAGCCGAGCATCAGCACCTCACCGGTGACGGCATTGGTGGTGATACAGGGCAGAAGGCCATCTCCGCCAAACCGAGGGGCGAGATCGGTACTTTCTTCAACCTGCTCCACGGTTTGACGGGGTAAAAAATTCAATTGTGTCATTGTGATCCTCTTGTAATTAGTTATGTTATATCATAACATATTATAACTGAAAGCAGATACTTTTTGAGGCGCGCACCAATATGGAAACAATGGACAACCGCGCTCCCGTCACCTTGTTGACGGGGTTCTTGGGTGCAGGAAAGACAACGCTACTCAACCACCTGATCCGCGATCCGGAGGCCGGTCGGGTTGCTGTCATCATAAATGAATTCGGTGATGTGGGTCTCGACCACGACTTGATCGAAGAGGCGACTGAGGAAACCGTATTGCTGCAATCCGGCTGTCTGTGCTGTGCGATCCTGAGCGACCTGGCCAAAACGCTTACGGTTTTGATCGACAAACGCGCTGCGGGAAAGGTTGATTTCGACCGTGTCGTGATTGAAACCAGCGGCATCGCTGATCCAGGCCCCATCGTCCACACGCTTGCGACGGACTATCAGATCGCCCAGGCGTTTCGGCTAGACGGAGTGGTGACACTGGCCGATGCTGCAACAGGAATGAAAACGCTCGATCAGCAGTTCGAAGCGGTTCACCAGGTCGCTATGGCCGACGTACTGATCCTGTCAAAAACAGATCTTGTCGAACCTTTTGATCTGTCCCGGTTCGAGACCCGGTTGGAGAGGATCAACGGCTCGGCTCGGCGCATTTATGCAGACCATGGGAGCGTCCCATTGGGAGTACTTTTTGGCCTGTCCGCCATGCAGACAGACGTGACGTCATCGGAGGTGGACAATTGGCTGGGGATGGCCGCGCAAATGGACAAGCACGATCCGCTGGCAGGGCTTTCGGGATTCGCAACAACTTCCGCAGTTCCTGCGGCCTTCAGCCCGTCGCTGCCAGTGGCCCATCATGATCATCGGATCAATTCTGCATCGATCGAGGTGACAGAGCCAATTTCGGCGGATGTTTTTGACTTCTGGCTGGATACGCTGATCGCACTCAAAGGCCCGAACATCTTGCGCATGAAGGGTATTTTGCATGTTGAAGGGCTGCTGTATCCATTTGTCTTTCACGGGGTGCAGCACATCTTTGAGGCACCCGTTCCAATAAAGAACTGGTCGGGCCAAGACACAATCAGCCGTGTCGTCGTCATCGCGCGGGACATGGAGCAGGCAGATCTGCAGGCCAGTCTTGAAATGCTTTTGTTGCAACCCAAAGAAGACACCGCATCGCAAGACCTGCCCGGTGGCATGATGGTCGAAACCATTGAGATGCCCTTCTGAGCCATGCCGAAATGCTGCACCCAATCAAAGCGCCCTGCTGCGCCACAGGTCAGCCACGGCCCGATCGGAGCCTTTTCTATATGGCTACTGATCCCGCCTGTGCGTGGCAATCGCCTGTTTCTATCACCCTGGTTGGACCATGCCTGCCGGTTTCATCCCACCTGTTCCGCCTATGCCATCGAGGCGCTGGAGAGACATGGGCCGCTGCGCGGGACATGGCTAACGCTCTGGCGCCTTGCCCGCTGTAACCCTTTGGGAGGCCGCGGCTACGATCCGGTGCACTGCCCCACAAAAGAAAGACTTCAAAGTGATCACCATTAGCCTGCCCGATGGCGCGGCCCGCGCGCTTGACCCTTCCAGCACTGCCACCGATCTTGCCGCTGCCATCAGCCCCAGCCTCGCCAAGCGCACGGTGGCGGCGGTTGTCGATGGCGATGTCATCGATCTGTCTGCACCCCTCCTCGATGGGGCTACGGTGGAACTGATGTCACGCGATGATCCGCGCACGCTGGAGCTGATCCGCCATGACCTTGCTCATATTTTGGCCGAAGCAGTGCAGGCGCTCTGGCCGGGTACCAAAACGGCCATTGGCCCCGCTATCCCGCATGGATTCTACTATGATTTCGAACGCGACACGCCGTTTACGCCTGAAGATCTGCCCGTTATTGAGAAAAAGATGCGCCAGATCATCGCCAGTAAGACGCCCTTCACCTGCGAAGAGTGGTCCCGCGAGGAGGCCCGGCAGCACTTTGAAGCCGTCGATGAGCCTTACAAGCTGTCCCTGCTTGAGACGATCCCCGAGGGCGAGGCAGTCAAGGTCTATCGTCAGGGTGATTGGCTGGATCTGTGCCGGGGGCCCCATATGCGCAACACTGGTGATGCGGGCAGCGCCTTTAAGCTGACCCGCGTGGCTGGAGCCTATTGGCGCGGTGACAGCAACAATCAAATGCTCAGTCGCATCTATGGCATCGCCTTTGCCGACAAAGCTGCGCTTGACGACCATATGACGATGATGGCCGAGGCAGAGAAGCGCGATCACCGTAAGCTGGGCCGAGAAATGAACCTGTTTCACTTTGAAGAGGTCGCGCCTGGCTCTGTCTTTTGGCAGGCGAAGGGTTGGCGTTTATTTCAAACGCTGATCGGTTATATGCGCGACCGGCAAGAAGAGGCAGGCTATATCGAGGTAAACTCCCCCGATATCATGGATCGCGCACTCTGGGAAACTTCTGGCCATTGGCAGAACTATCGCCAGAACATGTTTCTGGCAAAAACCGAAGATGACCGCGACTACGCCCTGAAGCCGATGAATTGCCCTGGCCATATGTTGATCTACGGGCAAGGAACCAAAAGCTATCGCGACCTGCCGCTCAAAATCGCCGAATTCGGAAAGGTGCATCGCTATGAGCCTTCGGGGGCTTTGCATGGATTGCTGCGCGTACGCAGCTTCACCCAGGATGACGCCCATATCTATTGCACGCCCGATCAGCTGACCGAGGAGTGCCTGAAGATCAACGATCTGGTCCTGTCCATCTACCGTGACTTCGGATTTGACGACGTGCGGATCAAACTGTCGACCCGCCCCGAGAACCGCATCGGCAGTGATGAGAGCTGGGATCGCGCAGAGGAGGCGCTGCGCACAGCCCTGGATCAAGCGGGGCATCCCTATACGATCTTTGAAGGAGAAGGCGCATTTTACGGGCCGAAACTGGAGTATGTCCTGCGCGACGCCATCGGGCGAGACTGGCAATGTGGGACGCTTCAGGTGGACTTCAACCTGCCGGAACGGTTCGGCACGACCTATGTTGCCCCTTCGGGCGACAAGCTGGCGCCGGTCATGTTGCACCGGGCACTTTTTGGCTCGCTGGAACGATTCACGGGTATTTTGATTGAACACTACGCGGGTCATCTGCCGCTATGGCTGGCCCCAGTGCAGGCGGTTGTGGCCACAGTGACAAGCGCTGCAGACGACTGGGCCACAGAGGTCGCCGCGGCGTTGAAAGCCGCCGGGCTGCGGGTAGAGATCGATCTGCGCAACGAAAAGATCGGCTACAAAGTGCGAGAACACGCCTTGCAGAAGGTTCCGGTGCAGATCGCGCTTGGCGGGCGGGAGGCCGAAGAACGCAGCGTGACCATCCGCCGCCACGGGACCGACAAAACCCAGACACTGTCAATGGACGAAGCCGTGCAGGCACTGGTCGCAGAGGCGCAATCCCCTGGTCGGCAAGGCTGATGGCGGCGCTCGATCAAATGGCTCCGAGCTCTCTGCAAACGCGACCGAATGGAACAGATAAAAAGGAACATCTCTTGCAAATTACCCAAGACGAAATCCTGCAAGCTCTCACCACCTGGGGCAACGGAAAAATCACCATATCCAAAGCATTTGAGGAAGGCGGCATCGAAGCTGCCCGCGAAGTTGCTTCTGCCAATATCGACAGCTATTATGGCTACGACCTCGGGCCGGTCCTGTTCAAACCGACCATGGCCAGTGGTGAACAAACCTTCCGCCCGACCAAGGCGGGGGCCTTAGCCTATTTCTGTGGGCACTCCAAAGAATATCCGCTCGACAACGGCTTTGCGATCATGGGTTGGCGCGCAATGGAAAGCATCCCCTCAGCGGCCTTTATCCAAGGCGATCTCGCCATGTGGATGGGTTGGGTCAAGCTGACCAGTAAGGATGGATCCATCACCACGGTCGACAAAAGCTTTGGCTACAAAAAAGACGAAACCGGTATTCTACGAATTGTCCTGCATCATTCATCGCTGCCCTACCAATCGCCAGAGACCGCCCAATGATCCTCGACAAAATCCCTGCACTCGACGACTGTGTGGCGCTTGCAACCTCCCCCGCAAGTCTGACTGCCATTCACCAGCCAAACTGCGCAGCAACGATCTGGCAGCGCAAACCGCTTCCGCACTTCCAGAACTGGATCGATAAGTTGCCGCCCGATCAATTGCCAAAGGCGCGGATGGTCTTACGACCAGAGGCTGTTTGTGACGCGCTGCTCGATGTTACACGCCAGTGCGGGACGCCGGATTGTTCAGAGCGCAACCTTTTGATCGAAGATGCCTCTGCGCTGGCATCCATTTTTGCGAGCGTCATGAGCAGCGCATACCTGAGGCTGCGATTTGACGTGATCAACTCCAATGCTTGTCGCAAGTTCCATGTCGATGCTGTGACCGCCCGACTGGTCTGTACCTATCGTGGCACTGGTACGCAGTATGGCCTTTCTGAGGACGGCCATGATCCCGAGCAAGTCATGACTGTGCCGCTCGGATCTCCGATTATCATGCGCGGCACAGGCTGGCCTGAAACTCCTCTTTCGGGCCTGTTGCATCGCTCCCCCCCCGATTGCTGACACCGGCGAAACACGATTGCTGCTGGTGCTCGACCCTATTGAGAATCCGGAGAAAGAGGCCGAAATCGCATATACTCATTGAATTGCCCCCTGCGGCCATCTAACGAGTGCTGAACAACCTTTGCTTCGCACCAGAGACCGCAAGCTGCGGAGGATAGATCTTCATGGTCCGGGCGTAGGTTTCCATTTAGTATTAGTCGGTTATGAAGGACTGCTTTCCTCAATTTCATTGTAAGTTTCGCGTCCGCAGCGAAGGCCCGGTTTCCGCCCTCGGTGTTTTTCGCCACGACTGCGAAACATAACCTACTCTGTAATAATCGGTTTGATCTGCCCCGCTAATCTCGACGAAGTCCAACATCACGAGCGCAATGCGAGCAAACATATACAAGACCGTTACGTTTCAGAAATTCCAGCGCTTCAATCAATCTAATTACAAATGAAATAAATAAAAACAATGGTTTAGGTGATTTATTGGGGTTGATTCGCCGATTCGTTTTTGACTAAATGTTGGGTGAGTGTCTGCGCGATCGCCGAAATAGCGTTAGACCAAAAATATAGCTTATGAGGCATTTGGTCGTGAATGTTGATCTTGAACTACATGAAATATTGAAAGCTAGGCTTCGCATTTTGGGATCAGGGATTTCAGCGTTGGCCCGCGAGATCGGTGTTTCGCCATCCAGTGTTACGACTGTTAGCCAAGGATATCGGACCAGCCACAGGATTCAGAAAGCTCTGGCAGAAAAGCTAAATACAGAGCCTGAGCTGCTATTTCCTGACAGATATAAGCAAAATCAAAACAATCGCAACAACCAAAAGGAGGCAGAAAGCCAACCCGGATCCTAGAACGGATAACGGCCCCCAAAGAGCTGTAACTCTAGGGAAGCCGTCAAATTAGGTATCGTTTGATATCCGATATTCTGATTTTCCCTTTTCGTGATCCAGAAGTCAAGGTCGACGCGGTCAGTTCTCTGGCCGCGAACGATCTCATTTTGTCAAAGAACGGGGATCACAACGATGAACCACACAGAAAACCATCTATTCAAACCGCCTTTGCCCAGCCGGGCAACGCGGAAAATTCCAATGCGGTCTTGCGCCAGTTGCCGAGGGCTGGTAACACTGGAAGGGCAAAAATTTGCAATCGAGAGCTTGACGGAATTGCGGACTTTGCTCCAGATACTATCGAGAGACGATGTCGTCGATGTTTGGGAGCAGCCACCGGCAGTATCATACCGCGATAGTAGAGGATGCATAAAATCTCACACATTTGACTTCCTGATCACCAAGCGGTGTGGTTGGAAAATTGCTGTGGCGGTAAAGTCATCATTTCGCGCCAAAGCTGGGAACTTTTTCGAAGAGCTGCAAGAAATTGCACAGCAGGTCCCACCCGGGTTTGCAGATGAGGTTGTGCTGGTCACAGAGAAGGACCTGAGTAGATCAGCAACATTAAATGCGGGTCGCTGTTTTCAGGCCAAGCGCATGGTTGACCCTCTGGCAGATGAAGCCGTTGCAGCCGCAATTTCGGAAGTGAATTTCCCGACAACCATCGAAAACCTGGTGCGTAAAACCGGCCTGCTTGGTCGAGGATACCGTGCCTTGCTCAGGGCAATCGCGGAAGGTCGTTTGTTGCTAACCGAGTCGGTGAGTGTGGACTACACCTCTCAAGTTATCTTGGGGGATGGATGATGGCGCACCGTTTCCGATTTGAACATGACGACCTGGTTTACATAGATGGAGTTGCTTACCATCTCATAGATAATACGGCGAATTCCGTTTGCTTTGTTGATGCCGATGGGAGTGCCAATAGCGAGATTTGTTACACTCATGCGGAGCTGCAAGAGGTAATGACCGCTGAGCGGTTGCAGCATGTCAGGAGAGGACGTTCCCAGGGCAAGGCAGTTGTTCGATCCATTGCAGGTGAGCGCAAGCTGTCCGACTTTTCTCCAAAGGCGGTGTCCAAGGCGCTTTGGCGGCAGAAATGGTGCGAAGCATTAGATTGGAGGTATGAAGCGGGTAGGTTGGTAAAAACTGAGGCATCAATTCGCCCATTTCTTCAGGAAATGGCATGTGAGGTGAATTCCTTTGAGGAAGCTCAGCAAATCCACGGAACGCAAGCACAGGCCGGAAAACTCCTGACCTTTAGAAAGTCACCATGCCCAAAATCGCTGATGTGGTGGCATCGGACCTACATTGAAGCGGAGCGTGATCCAGTTGCGCTGGTGTTGCAGTCACATAAGTCAGGAAACTGGAACACAAAATCATGTCCCATATCTCGGACATTGCTACTTGGGTGCATTCAAGGGTTTCTTGACCTTCAGAGGCCTTCCAAAAAGAAAATTGTCAGCCGTACGCGTAGAGCCTTTGAGCGCGAGAATAAAAAGCGACTCGAAACCGGTGAACCTGAACTGTGGGTACCATCAAGGAGTACGATCTATCGCGAGCTTGAGAGGCTATCGCCGTTTGTTGTGTGTTGCGCGCGCGAGGGCGTCGCGAAAGCAAAGCGAAAATTTGCATTGTTCGAGGCCGGGGTCGATGTTCAGTACCCTCTGGAACGGGTCGAAATTGATGAGTGGAAAGTTGACCTTCGTAGTCTTGCTGTGAATTCAGGCATATGGAAAAACCTTTCCAAACAAGAGCAAGCGGCATTTCCAAGAACCAGACGATGGCTTTATGTGGCCATCGACTGCGCGACGCGTTGTATCGTGGGAATGAGGGTGGCATCTGAACCATCACATGATGAAGCCATTCGAGTTATCGAAATGATAACTCGAGACAAGTCTGATTTTGCGAAGGCCGTTGGGGCTAAATTTAGCTGGGATCAGTATGGTGGGTTGGAGTGTGTTGCGTCTGATAATGGGGCCTCATATGCAAGTGATGCATTTGAGGCAGCGGTGTCCGATGTGGCGGGATGGGCAATAAGGCCTCTGGCTGGTTTGCCCCACTTGCGAGGCGTAATCGAGCGCGTATTTGGGAGGTTTGCGAGCGACTTGATGCCATTGTTGCCGGGGCGGACATTCTCAAGCTCGCAGGAACGTGGTGATTATGATGCAGAAGCGTCCGCTGTACTGACCGATGACATGCTGACCGCCATCTTTGTTCACTACGTCGTGGATGTGTATCATCAGACTGAACACGAGGGGTTAGACGGGGACACACCAGCAAATCGCTGGCGCACACTTTCTAGTCGTTATGGTGTGACGCCACCACCTACACCACACGTCCGCCGAAGTGCATTCGGCGAGCGCTTAGAGAGAACGCTTCGCGGAAATGGCGTTCGTGTCGCTGGACTATACTATTCGTGCCCAGAACTCAGAGGCGCGTTTCTAAATGCTCCGGATCGAACTGTCGCCGTTCGGGTTGATGTCATGGATATTGGCGCGGTTTCGGTACTCATTGGGGATACTTGGTATGTCGCAAAATCCTTTTTGAATGGGCTTGATGGCATCCGTATTAGTTTGAACTTGTCCCGTATTTGTTCCGTTCCTTTAACTTGGTATTTTGCCGAAAAGGAGAACGGAAATGGCAAACGGACACAGCGAAGAATTCAAGCGTGATGCGGTGCGCATTGCTTTAACGAGCGGTTTGACACGACGTCAGGTTGCGTCTGATTTAGGGATGGGCGTTTCCACGCTGAACAAATGGATTAAAGTCGCGCAGGATACTGAAGATGCGTCACTTCCTGATGCAGATCTCGTGCGCGAGGTTGAACGGCTTCGCAAAGAAAATGCGGTTCTCAAGCAGGAGCGCGAAATCTTAAAAAAAGCGACGGCCTTCTTTGCGAGTCAAAAGCAATGAGATTTGCGTTTATTGATAGGATGAAGAAGGCCTTCCCCATCGAAGTTTTATGCCGCGTTTTGAAGGTGACATCGCGGGGCCTGCGGGCCTGGCGATCGCGCCCCATGAGCCAACCACTGCCCGGCAGTGCTTGTTTACAAGCATGAGAGGGGCCAACGTGACGATATGATTTTGTTGGCACACATCAGAGAACAGCACCGTCTATCTCCTGGCAGCTATGGACGGCCTCGAATGACTGAAGAACTGAAAGAGCTTGGGTTCTGTGTTGGCCATCGCAGGGTCGGCCGTCTGAT
>NZ_PWAA01000036.1 GCF_003031585.1 Thalassobius sp. I31.1 | reverse complement strand
CTAGTTTTCTAGTTTTCTAGTTTTCTAGTTTTCTAGTTTTCTAGTTTTCTAGTTTTCTAGTTTTCTAGTTTTCTAGTGAACAACCCCGGTGCGTCTCTCTCGTCAAGGGGATGCTGATCACGCCGGAGGCGGCCAATCCAATCATCAGGCGTGGATGGTACCAAGCTCTGGTGTATCCTCATCCGCCACTTCATCCGGCCAGTTCGTGCGCCATGTTTCCGCAGACCAGTGACCGGTATGCACCTCCGGCCGATCGAATCCCTCACGCGCAGGAACCAGAGGCTTCACCACCACATCGTGACGCGGCACCATGAAGAAAGGGAAAGAAATGCGATCTTTGCCAGACCGGTTAATCACCCGATGCGGGGTTGAAACCAGCTGCCCACCGGACCAAAGCTCCAGCATGTCACCGATATTGACCACGAAACCGCCCTCAGGGCAGGAAACTTCGTGCCAGCCGCCACCTTTGGTGATCACTTCAAGCCCGCCCACAGGGTCAGGTGAAATAATCGTCAGCGCGTCTGTGTCTTTATGCGGATGAATACCAAAGCCCTTTTCATCCGGGGCCTGGGGCGGATAGTGCAGCATCGTCATATTGGTCATGGGCTTTTCAAACAGGCTGGTAATTGCACCAGAGTCCAACCCCAGGCTTTCCTCAATCGCCCCCAGCAGCGCCCCGCTGACACGATCCAGTTCAGCCCAGTATTGCAACGTCAGATCCCGCAAGTTCGGCAATTCTTCTGGCCAGAGGTTCGGCCCATACAGCGGGCATTCCGCCACCACGGGATCATCCGGCGCGCACTCCCAGTGCAGCTTAAACCCTTCATAGTTATCGGCCTTGCCGGTACCATCATTCGCGGTGAACAAACCAAAGGGGATAAAACCGCGGTAATTGTCCCGCGTGATGGCACCCGCGAACTTACGTTCCTCAGGCAGGTCAAACAACGCACGGATTTCTTCACGCAGCGCAGGCGCACGTTCAGGATCCACGCCCGTGCCACTGATCGACAAAAAACCGATCTCGCGGCAGGCGCGACCGATTTCGGCAACACATTCCGTGCGCCCCGTACCGGAAAACAGCGGGGCAATATCGATTGTTGGGACCTGATCCATGGGGGTTCCTCCTCTTTCTCTCACGCTCGCGCATGGGCAAAATCCCGCCCTTCTGTTTGCGCCAGGAACAGGTCGCATTTGTGTGAATTTACCTTTCCGCCGCGACAGGGTATCAGGCCGGAAAGGAGATTGCCGTGAAACATCTTATCCTGCTGATCAAACTGTCCCTGCTGATGCTGGTCACCGCCTGTGGCGTGCAGCCCGGCAGTAAAGATCCGGCTGATTTCAAAGCAGAAATCATGGCCCTGACGCAGGAAATCATGGCAATGGATGTTTCCGTTGATCCACAGGAAGCCGCCCGTGCTGCACGCATCTCTGTTGAATATCCCCTGCAACTGCGGCGCGACTGGAATGTGACGGATCCCGCCATCATCCACAACACCAAGGTCAATGCCGGCCTGCGTGACATGGGGCTGTGTTACCAATGGGCGGATGCGCTTCAGGCCCGCCTGGCGCAAGAGAACTTCCAGACCCTGATCATGCACCGTGCGATTGCCAATGCCGATAATATCCGCCTGGAACACAGCACCGTCATCCTGGGCGCCGTTGGTGAAACCCTGCAGGAAGGTATCATCCTGGATCCCTGGCGCTATGGCGGCACGCTGTTTTGGGCGCCCCTGCCCGAAGACACACGTTATGAGTGGATCGACCGCCAGGAGGTGTTTGAATATAAGCGCCTGAACGGTCGCCTTCCCGGGGCCTGAACAAGGGCCTGAATATTCGTCGCAGACAGGCTTTTGCACGTGACATTCCCCCGATTGCGGTGCAGATTGCGCCCGAAACAGCCAGCGATGTGCCAGCGATTTTCGTGAAACATACGAAAGGACGCGACATGAGCTATATCGCAATGAACCGCTTTAAAATCCGCGAAGGTGCGGAAGCTGAGTTTGAAAACATCTGGAAAAGCCGCGAAGGCCGCCTGAAAGAAATGCAGGGGTTTCAGGAATTCCGTCTGCTCAAAGGCCCTGAGGGCGAAGATCACACGCTGTATTCCAGCCATGTGATCTGGGACAGCAAGGATGATTTTGAGGCCTGGACCAAGTCCCAGCAGTTCCGCGACGCCCATAAAAACGCCGGCAAACGCAAAGGCGTGTCCCCGATCATGGGCCACCCGCAGTTTGAAGGTTTTGAAACCGTTCTGAGCGAGAGCTGATAGAACACCAGATAAGTCTGGCATCTGCTGTAAACGTCAGATGCCAGACTACAGTCAGATTTCTGACCATCTCGTATCAAAATCCACAAAACTGATCCCGGCATCCTGCATGGCCTGCATCAGAGCATCTGACACGAACACCTGTGCGCCCGGCTGAAACCGGAAATCGATCCAGGCATTCAACCCGTCAATCACAGGTTTCTTCAATTTCAGACGCTCAGGCCCTTTTGCGCCAGTAAAAGTCCACCTATGCCGCCCATCCACCGGCCCGGCAACGGTTTTCATCCCCTCAGATGTTTCGTCAATCGCATCCACAATTCGATGCACGCCCCAGATGTAATATGTTCCATAAAGTGTGTCGTCTTTGTTCAGAACCTCAACCGGGAAGAACTGCCAGCCGTCCTTGTCGCTTTGATGCGCTGCGATCAGCGATTTCAGACGCGGGCTGACCATTTGCGCTTTGCAATAATCATTGCCACCCCCGGGAAACCAAGGAACAAAATCTGGCAGTTCATCCACATCATACAGGCGCAGCTTTTGTGGCAGAAACTCTGCCCTCCAGGGGCGTTCAGCACTGCGGAAGGCCACCAGATAACCATCTCTGGTTTCTTCTAATGCCGCAATTTTCTGCGAATGCAGCCAATCCCTGCCCGCATCAATCCGCGCATCATCCGCCGGATCACAGATCTGCAGCAGCACCTTATGCACAAACTTCGGGTCAAGCGTGGTGCTCAAGTTAACAGCCATAATTTTGGTCTTTCTAGCTCAAGGGCACGGGCCTCATTTTTTCCAGAATTTCTCTATCCACAAAATGCGCGATCTTCAGACGTCACCCGCAGATCACTTTACCAACTACATATATAAAATAACCAATTCGGCGTCAGCATAACCGCCCATGGTCCACAGACAACAAAAAACGCGGCACCCGTTGGTACCGCGTTCTTTTGATCAGCGATGTGCGAAGATTACTCTTCTGCAGCTGCTTCTTCACCAGCTTCTTCGTCAGCTTCGTTCTCGGAAGAACGCAGGCCGGAAGGTGCAGAGATGTTTGCAACAACAAAGTCACGATCGATGGTTGGCTTGGCGCCAGCAGGCAGATCAACAGAAGAAATGTTGATTGTGTCGCCAACATCCAGACCGGTCATGTCTACAACCAGTTTCTCAGGGATGTCACCAGCAGTTACCAGCAGTTCAACTTCATTACGAACAACAGTCAGAACGCCGCCTTTTTTGATGCCAGGTGCTTCTTCTTCGTTCACAAATTCAACTGGGATATACAGTTTAACTTTGGACGTCCGGCGCAGGCGCATCAGGTCAAGGTGTGTTGGCAGATCTTTTACAACGTCACGCTGTACGTTACGGCAGATCACACGAACGTCTTCCTGGCCTTCAACTTTCAGGTTGAAAAGCGTGGAAAGGAAGCGGCCTTGCTTCAGGCGCTTCAGCAGGTCGTTGAACGGTACGTTGATTGCGATTGGCTCTTCGCCACCGCCGTATACAACACCAGGTACCAGGCCATCGCGACGTGCCTGACGAGCGGCGCCCTTGCCTGTCCCCGTACGTTCCGTGGCGATAAGATCAGGAATCTGTCCAGCCATTTGATATTCTCCAATATATATAAGGGTGGGACTCCTCCAAGGCTGTAGCCCCACGTGAAGTCGCGCGTATAGACGGATTCCTGTGAATAGGAAAGCGCTTTCTGAACCGGTGAATATATCTGCCAATCTGATGTGATCTACAGGTGGAAGCACCCAGGAACCATCACAAATATTGATGCAATTTAGGTAAAATATTCATTTCCGTTACTAAAAACGATCACCATATGCTTGATACACCATTTCACCAAAGGGGAAAACAAATGACTGACTTTACTGCGACCGCAACGAACCCGGGCCGGATTGCCGCCTTTGCGCATGAAGATCAGGGAGGAAACCCTGCCGGGGTGGTCCTGGGGGATGCTTTGCCCACCCAGGCAGAAATGCAGCGGATCGCCGCAGAACTTGGCTATTCCGAAACAGCATTTGCCGCACCTCAGGGCGCGCGTTGGACCGTGCGTTACTATTCACCCGAAGATGAAGTGCCCTTCTGCGGGCATGCAACCGTTGCCCTTGGTGCGGTGCTGGGCGAAAACTGCGGTGCCGGAGAATATCAGCTGGACCTTGCGCAGGCGCAGATTTCAGTCACGGCGCAACCGTCAGAAAACGGCTGGCAGGCCACACTGCAATCCCCGGGCACCTGGTCTGAACCCCTGAAGGATGCCCTGTTGACGGATTTGCTTGCGCTCTTTGGTCTGAGCACGGCAGATCTTGATCCTCAACTGCCCTCACGTCTTGGGTTTGCCGGGAACAGACACGCGATCCTTGCCCTGAATTCACGCGCAAAGCTGGCACAGATGGCTTATGATTTTGACCAGGGCAAGGCGCTGATGGAACGTGAGAACCTGATCACCATCAGCCTGCTTTATGTGGAAACCCCGGATCTGATCCACGCCCGCAACGCGTTTGCCATTGGCGGCGTGGTGGAAGACCCGGCAACCGGTGCCGCCGCTGCGGCCCTGGCCGGGGCGCTTGTAGATCTGAACTGGCCCGGGCTTGAGGGAGGCGGCAGTTTCACCATCCGTCAGGGCGAAGACATGGGCCAGCCCTCCCTGCTGCATATAGAAGTGACAGGGAAACCGGGCGACAGCGTTCGGGTCAGTGGCACTGCACGTCAGATCGACAAATAGCCCACAAAAATACACCTGTCTGATGGGGGGCACAGGAATCCTGACCTCACGTAACCCTCATCAGGCTTTCAAATCCCGGGGCCCCGGCAGCATATACCTTGCGTATATGTCTCTGCTGTGGTCCCTTTCTTGATATATATAATGCAACAGGACAGACCATGATCATCCCAACCGTCACCCCGCTTTATGCAGGCATTCTCGCCCTGTTTCTTGTCTACCTCAGCTTTCAGGTCATTTTCCGTCGCCAGAGCGCGAAGGTTTCCCTGGGCGATGGCGACGACAGCCTGCTGAACAAACGCATCCGCGTGCATGCGAACTTCGTCGAATACGCGCCCATAGGGCTGATCCTTCTGCTGATGGCCGAACTGCAGGGGGCACCGCTGTGGGTGTGCCACATTCTGGGGATCATGCTTGTTGCCGGGCGGGTGATGCATGCGCATGGCCTGGCCGCCGATCCCCAAATCGTCCCGCTGCGCAAAAACGGCATGATCCTGACCTTCGCCATGCTGACCTTCGCAGCAATTGCCAATATTGCCCACGCGATCTTCTGATCACACGGTATTCAGACAGCGTTTTACAAAAAATCTGCCCTTTTCCTGCATTTTCCACTTGCAGGCCCGGGGCAGGTTCACTAGATCAGGCCCATCGAAAGGATGCGGGTGTAGCTCAGGGGTAGAGCGTTACCTTGCCAAGGTAAATGTCGAGAGTTCGAATCTCTTCACCCGCTCCATCGTTCACTTACCCGGTGTATGATGGCTGACTTTTGATAACGGATGCGGGTGTAGCTCAGGGGTAGAGCGTTACCTTGCCAAGGTAAATGTCGAGAGTTCGAATCTCTTCACCCGCTCCATCGTTCACTTACCCGGTGTATGATGGCTGACTTTTGATAACGGATGCGGGTGTAGCTCAGGGGTAGAGCGTTACCTTGCCAAGGTAAATGTCGAGAGTTCGAATCTCTTCACCCGCTCCAAAACTTCCTCATGATACAAAACATGAAGCAGACGGCATCATTGCCCCCTGCCCTGCATGATCTCCAGAATATCCTCAACAAACAGCTCAACCGCCCTGCGTTGCACCTGTGACCGTCGGGTCGCAAGACTGAACGTGGAACACCAGCGCAAGCCCGGATGGTCCAGCTCCCGAAACTGATCCTGCGCCAGCCATCGCTGGGCAAAGTGAACCGGCAAAGCCCCCAGGTAGTGACCGCTTTCAATCAGCATCGCCATGGCTTCCATATTGGCAACGGTTGCGCGGGGTTCAGGCGCGCCCAGATCCGCCGGCACCATAATATCGTAGGACCGCTGGCACAGCGGATAGCGCGCAATGCGATCCAGACCGATCCCCCGGTTCGCCACCTCAAACAATGGATGCGCCGCACCGCAGTAAAGACGGTGATCTTCCTCACAAAGTGTTGTGTAACTCAGGTCTGCCACCTGATTGCGAAACGGGGCAATCGCCACGCTTAAATCACCGGAAATCAAATCCTGCGTCAGCTGGGTGGGCGATGCGACGACAATTTCAAGCTGCACCTCATTGGGACGGGACAGGAATTTCTGCAGCGTTTTCACAATCGGCAGGTTTGGCAGACTGCTGACAGCATCCACAACGCCAATGCGCAAAACGCCCGTCACCGCGTTGCGCAGTTCCAGCAGTTCCGCATCAAAATCCCGCGCTGATCGCAGAATATCACGTGCTTTTTCATAAGCAACTTCGCCACGTTCCGTCAGGCGAAATCCCCCGCGCCCACGTTCGCAAACACGATAGCCCAGCGCAGTTTCCAGATCGCGAATTCGGATACTGATGGCAGATTGCGTGATCCCCAGGGCGAATTGGGCGTCAGAAAACCCACCACATTCAACAACGCTTACAAAGGTCTCCAGCAGGTTATTTCTCAACAGTTTCAATGGGGCACCTCCGGCTTCCGTAGTCTCACCTCATTACATGAAAAATTTTTATGTGAATGTAAACATATTCGTATTTTTTAATGTAACTCCCTCTGCTGTCCTGTTCAGGAACGAATCTGAATGAAATGGGGAGGAAACCAAATGACATTCAATCTGAAACACCTCAAATCCACCGCTGCGGCAGCCCTGCTTGCACTGGCACCTGCTTCTGCATTTGCGGAAGACTGGAAATTCGCGATCGAAGAGATCCCGGGTTCCATCATGGATGCCTACGCACAAGAATTCAAATCACGCATCGAAGCCGCAACAAACGGCGACGTCACCGTGACTGTGTACCCAATGGGCACGCTCGGCACACCAACAGAAACTGTTGAACAGGCTGCTGATGGCATCATCAACTTCACAAACGTATCCATTGGCAACCTGGGCACAATTGTTCCGGAAAGCCAGGTTTTCCTGCTGCCATACCTGCTGCCTTCAGATCCTGCTGCGATTTCCGATATTCTGTCTGGTTCTGAAACCATTTATGGTGAACTGAACAACGACTTCCGCCAGCGTGGCCTGGAAGTGATGACCATGTATTCTGAGGGCCCACAGGTTTGGACAACAAACCGCGAAATCCGCAACCCGGACGATTTTGAGAACTTCAAAATGCGCGTCATGGTGTCCCCGATCCTGGTGGAAACTTACAACAACATGGGCGCAAGCCCCACACCACTGCCATTCGGCGAAGTCTTCGGCGCACTGCAGCTGGGTGCGATTGACGGTCAGGTCAACCCGATCCCGACCATCTAGGAAATGAAGTTCTACGAAGTAACCTCCCACCTGATCTGGGCTGGCGAGCAAGAGCTTGTGACAACTGTTGTAGCCGGTTCCGACTGGTTCGAAACCCTGTCCGTTGATCGTCAGGAACTTGTACGTTCCACCATGGCGGATATGACGGGTTTCATCGACGGCGTTGTGACCGACTTCAACCAGGCACGCCTGGACACCATCAAGGAAGCCAAGCCTGACATCAGCCTTGTTGTTCTGACAGAAGAAGAGCGTGACATTTTCCGTGCGCGTTCTGGCGACACTGCGGCAGCCTATGTGGAAACTGCAGGTGACCGTGGTCAGGAACTGCTCGACGCGCTCAGCGCCGAACTCGCAGCCAACTGATCCCGAAACAGTCCCGCGCGCACTTCTCTCTCCCTCCTGCGCGCGGGACATGCCAAAAGGTAAAAACCAATGCAAAAGCCTGAAGCCGTGCCCTTTGGCTTCCTGGGTAAGATTGACGCCGCCATCGGCCGTGTTGAAATCTGGATCCTGAGCTGGGGCGTTATCCTGATGGCCGTGAACACAATCGCCAATGTCTTTGGCCGCTATGTGTTCAACCAGTCCATCTATTTTTCTGAAGAACTGAACGAGTTTCTGATTATCCTGGTGACCTTCATGGGGCTTGGCTATGCCACCCGCAAAGGTATCCATATCCGCATGTCCGCAATCTATGACGCGCTGCCGCCGAAAATCCGCAAGGGTCTGATGGTGGTGATCGCCGCGGTGACATCCGTGATGATGGCAATACTTGCCTGGTATGCATTTGAATATGTTCAGAAAGTCGCAAGCCGCGGCCGGATCACCCCTGCCCTGCAACTGCCGCTTTACCTCACTTATGTCTGGGTTGTGGTCGGGCTGGTGCTGGCATCCTTCCAGTATCTGCTGACGGCGCTTCGAAACCTGAACTTCGCTGAGGAAGAGCTCTACGTCTCTTATCTTGAGATCGACAGTTACGAGGACCCGGAAACAGCCGCAGCCATTCGCCGCCATGAGGAAAACTCTGAAGAGGAGTCCGCAAAATGACCGAATTTATGCTGATTATCATGGTCGTGTTGCTGCTCTGTGGCTTCCCCATGAAAATGCCGCTGATCTCTGCGGCGGTTCTGGGTTTTCTGGTCTACTTCCCGGATCTGAGCCTGCAGATCCTGATCCAGCAGATGATCGGGGGCGTAAAACCCGCAGCCCTTATCGCTGTGCCGATGTTCATTCTGGCCGCTGACATTATCACCCGGGGCCATTCCGCGAACCGTCTGATTGACGTGGTCATGAGCTTCATGGGCCACATCAAAGGTGGCCTTGCGATTTCCGTAACCTCTGCCTGTGCGCTGTTTGGTGCGGTCTGCGGTTCCACACAGGCGACTGTGGTTGCCGTTGGTGGTGCCATGCGTCCGCGTATGCTGAAATCCGGCTATAGCGACAGTTTCACCATTGGTCTGATCGTGAATGCCGCTGACCTTGCCTATCTGATCCCACCGTCGATCGGCATGATCATTTATGGTGTGGTTTCCGGCACCTCAATTTCCCAGCTGTTCATTGCGGGTATCGTTCCGGGCCTTCTGATCGTTGTGCTGTTTTCCATGTACTGCATGTTCTACGCATACCGTCACGACATCCCGGTTCTGCCACGCGAAGACTGGGGTCAGCGGTTCACTGCCATGCGTCGCGCGCTTTGGCCTATGGGGTTCCCTGCGATCATCGTGGGCGGGATCTATGGCGGGGTGTTGCCTTCCGCATCTTCATCATCGCGCAGGCGCAGCTCGCGCCCGGTTTCTTTTTCAAACTGGAAGTGGCGCGGATCCCGGTGCAGGTAGTTTTCCGGTTCCCATTTAGCATCCCCAAACTGCCACATGTTTTCGACAACGGAATACCCTTTGGCAATTCCGTCCAGAAGATCATCCACCATGTCCGCAAACATTGGGTTCGCGACAAGATCCCCGACGCTTGCGGAAACATCTTTGTCAAACTGATCATCACTGGCAGGCGTAACCACAGGTTCAATCCCTGAAACAGCCCGCTTGCGTTGCCCCAGCACGGCTGAGTAGTGCCCGTCACGTTCTTCCATTTCCTCAGCAAGGGTCAGGAAGTCCTGGTTGTCTCCGGCATCTGCAGCCTTCAGGAGCTTTGCCAGTTTCGCTGGATCAAGGTTTTCGGCAAGCCCCGTCACCCATGGGGAGCGTACACCTGTTGTGGTCGGCGCTGCCTGTTCTTCAGTCAGGAGGCTGTACTTAATCGGCAAGCCATCAGGGCCGATCACGGAATTGCTGGTGCGGGTTTCTTCGGGCATTGTGTCACCTGTCTGTTCAATGGCGGCGGCGGAAACCGCGCCATGTCTCATCATCCCAGTCGTCATCATCATCGTTCAGTTCATGGATGCTCTGGTAATCGTATTCGGAAAAAGGCTGGCGACTGGCAAACCAGCCAAGTGCTGCAGCAACTGCGCTGTCGCCATGGCGGTTGAAACCATCAGATCCTTTAAAGCGGAAATCTTTCGGCACCCGGATCAGACCATCAACATATTGCAAGGCCTGGTGATCCTGCAGCACGTCATCATGTCGGGGCAGCAGTACAGTCTTGTCAGAGAAAGCCTCAATATATGCGGGCATTTCCTGCCGATACCATTCAGCAGAGAAATGCACCTCAATGATCTTGTCGCCGTAGCGCTGCACAGCTTTCTCAGCCAGATAAGCGCCGTTCCCGGTCTTATCCATCGCGCCCTTCATAAAGTTCGGGATCCGGTCACAGATGTAAAAGAGAATATCCCGCTGCTGATCAAAGGGAATGTTGCGCAGCTCAACAAGCAGAACCGCCCGACGCACCAGATCCTTGCCGATTGCATAGATGATAATATCAGTTACGTCGCCATTACGCGCAAAGTCTTCACCCATCACATGGCGCAGATCCTTGTTCATCCCGTTCAGGACAGGGCGCAGTTCCTTCACACAGAAATCAAGCGCATCCCCTTTGCGCACATTGTGAATTGGCATGCAAAAGTGACCCACTTAGGTGGGTTATGATCATTTAAAATTGACCCACCTGTTTTGTTAACGT